>DATGZN010000018.1:0-23853 GCA_035297145.1 Bryobacteraceae bacterium | reverse complement strand
GACAGGGCCGACGGACTCTCCCCGGCTTGCATCCGCCGGACGGCCGCCGCCTTGAACTTCGGGCTAAAAACTCGGCTCTTCTTCATCAGGTTCAGTTCTCCATTCAGTGTAGAACTGTCCCTGATTTCTCTGTCTCAGTCCAAGGGCGCACTCCATAGGTTGGCTCGTAATTCACTGAAATACAAGGTTTTAACCTGAGCGCCTAACTTTCGCCTTACTTCCGCTACGAACCTTTGTGGACTAGCAAAAGAACACCGAATTCGATTACTTTGGAGATCGGAGGCTGGATAACAATGAACACACTCACGAACTTCTTGCAGGACGAACAGGGTCAGGATTTGATCGAATACACGCTGTTGCTGGCATTCGTGTGTCTAGCGTCGGCGGCGTTGTTTATCAGTGCCGGAACCAGTGTTTCTGGCATTTGGACTTCGACGAACACCGATCTGGCTAACGCGAATACGGCGGCGAGCTAAAGGGGGACGCTATGCTCCGTTTTATGAATGAGCATCCGGAACTAATCGAATGCACGTTGGCGCTGGCGTTTGTGTGTCTGATGGCTTCAGTGTGGGTGGGAGCACTCCACCTGTAGGATAGCATCGGGCAGAAAGGTGCGCTTACGGCGCGAGTCCGCCTGTGAAACGAAATCTGAGCAGGCCCTGCCAGTCGCACAGTCGCACACGGGCAGGACGGATTTGGTGCTGGCGTTCGTGGCGACTTCGAGTGGAGTGTTCATGTTGCTCTCCGTTAGCGATGAGTTATAGATCTTGAACGGAGCGGGGGGAAGGGTATCGCGGCGTTGGGATAGCTGCCGGGGAGTTGGCAGTGGGCTACTTTGGTTTAATGATGAGCAAGTCTCTCAGATCAGAGCCTCCACCGCTCATTTCGTAGGCTGCAACGGCAATCGCTAGATCACTTGCAGGCGAGTTGCTTAAGCTCAGTTGCGATGCGTCAACGGGCAATTGAATCCAGTTGCCGCGTGTTTTTGTTTTGTGACGCATAACCTTGTTCACACGACAACGATTTCGCTCGATCTCAACTTCGAGCTGCTCGGACACACGGTGAATACTCGCATGGGTGACCCCTTTAATTTCAATTCTACCCTGACCATCATCCGCTCTTTCTAGCCGACGAAGCCATCACCGCCAAGCTGAATTCAGAATCGCCCGTGCCCTCGACACTACGATGGCGGGGTTGTTTCCGGAGACGTGGCGCAGGACGCCGCAGACGAACTAGCCCCGTGCCTTCTGGCTCCCACGCCCTCAAGTGTTCTGCCCTTTCTGCAAGGTTTGCTTTGTCTTGAAATCAGGAGTTTGAAGTGCTTCCTGCGCAACCTCCAGGCGATCACTACTCTTGCGGGTGCTGACCAGAGTGCGGTCGCGGCGTCAGAAGTGCGGAGTGTGCTCGACTCCTACTTACCAATCGTTGGCATCCTTAGCCTTGCAAGCGGACTTTTTCAGCTAGCGGGGATGCCTGTTCCAAGTGCCCCGACACTCACTGGCGGAATTGATCCGGATTCACTAAATGTGGATCAAACCAGCGTGGCCGCGTTCACGGCAGATCTTGAGACAATTGCGGACGCGCTCGGCGGATGCCGATAGCCGCAACTCCTGCACCGAGGACTGTCATCGCTTCATAGAAGTGGGGCTCTTACTGCCACGTTATCCGCGGCCAGCCTTGAGAATAGAACGTCGCCAAATCGCAAGTTCGCCTGACCCGTGCAGATTAGTCCCCCGGAAGTCGGCTTGTGTCCGCCGATCACGGCTACAGAAGCAGGAAGCCGAATTCGCTGCATTTGTGGGGATCGACTGGGCAGATCAAAAGCATGCCTGGGCACTGCAGAGCCCCACTCATCCCGACGTGGAGTCCGGCCATCTCGATCACACACCGGAAGCGGTCGAGGCCTGGGCGGCAGAACTGGCGCGCCGATTCGGTGGCCGCCCAATCGCGGTGGCACTCGAGCAATCGCGTGGATCGTTGCTGTTCATGCTCACCAAATATGCGCAGCTGGTGCTATTTCCCGTGCACCCCAACACGCTGGTCAACTACCGCAAGGGCTTCCGACCGTCCGGCGCCAAGAGCGATCCTTCGGATGCGGGTCTGTTGGTCGACCTCCTGGTGCGCCATCGTGAAAGATTGCGTCGCCTCGATCCGGATACGGAGCAGACGCGCACTCTGCAGTTTCTGGTGGAAGCAAGGAGGAAATTCGTCAGTGACAAAGCGCGCTGCTCGAATCGTATGACGGCTTATCTAAAAATGTATTTCCCGCAGGTCCTAGGGTGGTTCAGTGAAGTCACTTCGCCGATTGCTGGCGACTTCCTGGAACGTTGGCCGACCTTGCAGAAAGTGCAGAACGCGAGGCCAGAAACACTGCGAAAATTCTTCATTCATTCGGCCAGGTGACGAGAACGCATTTAGTGGTTATTTCGTCTGTCCCGCATCTCCATATTCCTGTTTGCATCAAGAGCGCATTGTTAGGCCCGCGATAGCGCAATGCTAGCCACATAGCAGGCCAAAGAAATGCTGATGCCTGTGAGAGGCCAACTAAAAAAATAAACCTTGCAGAGCACAACAAAACCACCAAGCATTGCCAGCCCGACAACGAGCAGAAACGGTGACCGAAAGAGGAGTTGACCGTGAGCTAATGCGAGATAACCGAAAACCAAGCCGAACAAAATAAGTCCAAGGCTGTGGCTGGCATTGACGCCCACCCAACACCGCCACATGGTTGTTTCGTTCGTCATAATAGGTGAACTTTGGCTCATGCTGATTTGCAGTGCGGGGTCACGGGGCGTGAGGCTTGGGCCCCAGAACGTAGAAACAAGGTGAAGGACTCCAAGCGTAAGGGTAATGCTCGCACTAAAAACCATGAGAATTCTTGCGGCCAAGATGCTCTCCTTATTTTGTGTGCCTAGCGGTCGCACTGCACCTTCCCTTACTTTCCTGCGGCGTTCACTTCATTGACGTGGCCAAAAGATTGGACGAACACGTCCGTGTTATGCGCGAAGCGGAGGCCATAATAGCCATTTGTCGATGTCAGCTTGCCGGAGCCTACGAGGGTAGATTTGTCGTAGCTTGCAACACTCGAGCCGTTGATGGAGCACACCACCTTATCCCCTCTTACCGAGAGCGAGACGTCCTGAGTAACTGGTTGGCCGCGCCCGGCTGCTTTATGAATCGCGGCGTTGCTCTCACCCAGCAGTCCGGTCATCCTGAACGGCTCTGGTCCAAATCCGCGCACGATAAACTTTCCGTTTCCAGATGCAGCGCAGTAGAGCTCGGTCTGGCTAGGAGTACCCATGTCGTTCCCTCCGATAAACACTCCGTAGGGATGCGGGTGAGAGTTGAGATTCATGTATTTTGGCTCTGTGAATGTCGCTTTGACTGTGAAGTCCCCTGACGCCATCGCGTCGGTCTTCCAGTAACTGGTGGCGGGGCCGGTTGTGACATGAAGGGCCTGTCCCTCTCCAACAAGCCGAGCCGCATCGAGGGTCATGCCCGCCCTCTCTTCAGCAGCATCGACTCTTCCGTTCCAACCAGGAATTTTAATACCACCATCTGTTACCGCACGGGAGCCTTCTACGGTGGGGCTGCCGGGACCACCGACAAACTGTTTTCTTGCGAGGAACAGTGCGACGAGTAAGGCGACAAAGACAATCGCCGAGCCGATTAGGATCTTGGATTTCCTCTTCATTGTGGGACCTCAAAGTAAATTTCGTGTTGTGACTGTCGGTCACTCATCCGGCTCTCAAAATGCTTGTAGCGAGCATTGTGAGGGATTCCGGAAGCATGGTCGACCGTCCGGAGGGTGACGGCGCCCTCGCCACCGGAGTCGAGCAACGCTGTCGCGGCGATAATCAATCTTCTGTCCTCTGTGATCGCAACTGAACGGACTCTTCGTTTGGCTGCAATCGTACGAGCGTCTTTGAGTCGTTCCATAATTTCAGTGCCCGCTGTTCGTCATAGGAAAGTTTAGAGGATCGCGTATCACTGAGTGCGCCGTTATTCGACTGAAAATACTTGCCAGACGCTTTCCTGTAGGCCGGATCAGTAGCAACCTTAGCAAGGGATGCACCGGAGAAGCTGATGGAGCCCTGAGTTACACCAACTCGTTTCGTGATCCACTTCATGAAGCGAGTTTTCGCGAGCCACTGCACTGGCTTCGGCATCGTCCGGAGCAGCCCGGTCTGGGGCACGGCCCCGGGGTCGAAGGCAATCGATGCGATTGAGCTCCCGGCCCGCCGTAACCGACGGTGCAGTTCATAGGCATAAAGGATGGTGCAGAGCTTTGACGTCGAGTAGCGCTTGCCCGCGGAGATGGGCTTCTTGCCGTCTTTTCCATCGTTGGCAAGAGCAATCGCGTCCGGTTCAGCCACAATGCCGACCATCTTTCCATCCGCCGTGTCGGGATCATGCGTTCCGCTCGCGGTGAACACGATGCGTCCGTTGTCTCCCATCCGCTCAGTGAGCAGCTCGATCAGTAGGAAATGTCCAAGGCAATTGGTCGCGAACGTTGTCTCATAGCCGTCCTTGCTATAGGAAAGCGGCCCGCGGAAATATCCGCCTGCGTTACACAGAAGCGCCTGAAATGAGTCCACTTCGCCACTGTCGAGCATCGCACGAAACTTTGTTGCTGCATCTCTGACACAGCTCAGCGAGGAGGTGTCGAGCTCAAGTGTGCTGACCCTTATGCCGTAGTCCGTCCGGAGCTGTTGCGCGGCGGCATTGACCTGTTCCATGGCCCGTCCGGCGAGAACCAAGTTGTAACGCGAGCGAGACGCAAGCTGTTTGGCGCATTCAAAGCCGATTCCGGCGTGACCGCCTGTGATGAGAGCTGTTGGCACGATGAACTCTTTGATGTGGACAACCTCGTTAGGCGGGTAACAGTCCGGTCTCTGCGATATTGGCAAACCAAGCATAGGATTTCTTCGGGGTTCGTTCGCCCGTGTTGACATTATGAGCAACCAGCCCAAATTTCGAGGTAAAACCCGAATCCCACTCCCAGTTATCTAGCAACGACCACACAAAGAAGCCTTCCACCCGGCTGCCGTTGTCCATAGCCTGCATGACAGCACGTAAGTGAGTGCTCAGATAGTGAATTCGGAACTCATCATTGATGATTGCGGCGTGGTCACCCAAGGGGTCGGAACAACCATTCTCCGTCACAATAAGACGCGGGTTACCGTAATCTTTGGTCAGTCGATTGAGAACTTCTTGGAGGCCGGAAGGGTCTATTTCGCGGCCAGACGCATCTTGAGTGACGCCGGCGGGTGTTCTGCCCGGGTTCAAAAAACTTGGGCCACTAAAATCCGCTTTGAGATAGAACGGTGAGTAATAGTTGACGCCAATGAAATCGTAACCCTGATGAATCGTGGTCATGTCCCCGGTCTTTACCACGTCGGCCAACATCTGATGCACCGCCAGAGGGTACTTGCCCTTCAGCAGCGGGTCCAGAAACGCGCCCCACCATATTTCATCGAACGCCAGCGCGGCGAAATCGTTAAGTAAATGGATTCTCCCGCCCTCCGGCCGGACTGGCGCGAGTGCCAATCCGATCCCGATCGTCATATCATTTCGCTGCGCACGCATTGCTTGAATGGCTCGGCCTTGGGCCAAGTTCAGATGGTGGGTGACGGGGCCGATCAGCTTGGCGTCGTGCAACCCCGGTGCATGACTGCCAGTGACATGGCCCAGGAGTAGGTGAACGTTCGGCTCATTGAGAGTAATAAAGTTCTTAACTCGATCACCCAAGCGGCGAGTGACCGCCACGGCGTAGTCGGCGAATCGCTCTCCCGTATCTCGCGACGTCCAGCCTCCCAACTCATACAAGCGCTGAGGAAGGTCCCAGTGAAACAGCGTTGCGTTAGGAGTGATGTGTCTCTGGAGGAGCGCGTCGGTTAGCCGATCATAATAATCCATGCCGCGTTCATTCAGGGATCCTGAACCTGTGGGAAACAGTCTCGGCCATGAGATCGAAAACTTGTACGAATTCAGGTTAGCGCCGCTGATCAACGCCGCATCTTCCTTGTACCGGTAGTATGAGTTACACGTTATGCTGGGGGTTGAGCCATCCTTAATGCGCCCATTCTGCTTGGCAAAAACGTCCCAGATACTCTCACCTCTTCCATCGACATCCAAGGCTCCTTCGACTTGAAATGCAGACGATCCGCATCCCCAGCGAAACGTGCTCGGAAACTGCCGTGCCTCAGATGCACGCCTTTTGGATTCGCATCCGGCAGCGATCGCAGCCGCTCCGAGGGAGAGGGCGAATTGTCGGCGGGTCCAGCCATTCTTGTCATTGGCCATTGGCTATCTCCACTGTCCTTCCCGAGGTCATGACTTCCTGTGGCAAAGTCATTAGCGGGGAACTTTGCGTCGGAACGTCCTGGCTAAAACGGCCCGGCGACATCCAAAGAGCCAGCATTCCGAGTGCGAGTCCGTGTCTCATGCATCTTCCTTTCGTCTGAGCGATTCCGAGACTGATTGTCCTGCTGATCACCGAAATTTTGCCACCGGAATCGCGCCGGTGCGCAGAAGCGGCATCGAACGCGAAGCACGGGGATCGAGCGAGTGTCGTGGTGACGAAACTCGTTCCTCGCCTTCGACAGACCTTCGCGGGCCGGTTCGGCTGGCTGTTTGTGTCTTAAGCCGCAACCGCAGCGCAGGAATCCTCGCCCGGCGGCGGATCTCCGCGTCTGCCTGGTTTTGCGGTTAAAATAGACAGTTAGCGGTATTTTGGCGGTATTATTGATGCACGCGAGCGCCGCGTCTCGCCACGGTCCCGGTTTTCACGGGGCGCCGCTTTTCTCGAGTTCAGGGGGCCGCGCGATCCATGTTTTCTGTCTCAATGTTTCCGAGCGCGATCACGAATGGCCTTTATCTCGCCGGCAGCCTCATCGGCTTCGCGACTGGGACGGCGATCAGCATTCTTCTTCTGATTCTCACCGTGCGTGCGGCCAAACTGCCGGGCGCCAGCGCAGCCAATATCCTGTTCGTGACTTGCTGCCTAATATGGAATCTGGGCGGTCTCGCGCATTCCGTCGCTCTCACATGCGGCGCGCCCGAACAGGGACGAGCGGCGCTCATCATCCTGGCCTGTCAGTACACTGCAGCCGCGGCATGGCCCATCACCGTGCTAAGCCTGTGGAGCCCGCTCGCTACCCTGCATTGGCAAAGGATCGGCTGCCGGTCGCTGCAGGCACTGGCGGTGATCACCTGCACACTGATCGTCATACCACTCTGGCACGGCGTCTTAACCGGTGTGAACTCGTCACTGCTTTTCCTCAAGGAATCGACCCCATACAACGGAGCCATTCTGCTCACGCTGGGAATCGCCCTGTTCCGGGAACGGCTCGCATCGCGGGCGATGAGGCTTCCTGTTCTGGGATTGCTGGTGGGCACCTTCGGCGCCATGACGGCAGTTCTCATCACGCAATTGTTGCCGTTCGACCGTGTTGTTTGCGACCTGCTCCGCGTCGTCAGCGAACAGATCACACTCCTCGTCGTTCTAGGCGCGTTCTTCTTGTTCGCCCGTTTCCGGTTTTCCGATTTGTTTATCCGTCATAGCCTCAAGGTCGTGTTGGCGGCGCTCACGGCCGTGGCCTACACGTTGTCCTACTACACCCTCTCGTTCTTTCGATTCGAGGGCCGCGTGGCATATCCGGGGGCTGCCCGGGCATGCGTCGAGATCCTGACGGCGGTTCCCATGCTGGTCCTATTCACGTTCGTTGACCGTCGTATCGGCGACTGCGTGAACCGTTGGATCTTCCGTGCGCCGGACTACCGCACTCTGCTGCGGGAGTTGTCGGAAAAGCTGGCGCGCCTTCGGTCCGAGACAGAGATCGCCGACGCCGTGGAGACAACTGCCCGTCAATCGCTGGAGCTGAGAGCTGCCCAGCTGGTTACGCTCGAGAACTTGTCCAAGACGAGCCTGCCCACATTGAATTGGCCGCACTCGCATGGGCCCGAGCCGGATTGGTTGAACGCGGTGAACGACGGCGAACTCGTAGAACTCGATTGCCAGCACCCGTACCACGCGGGACACACCCAGGACGAAGTCGAACTGCTCGTTCCGGTTCGATCGGAGGGCCGGGTCACCCACATGCTCGCCATCTCGCCCGGTCCTGCGCGGCGCGGCTTGGTGACGCACGAAGTGAATTATTTGCGCAGCGTGGCAGCGCAGTTCGGTCATCGGCTCGACGCACTGCACATGGAAGAGCGGCTGATCGTGGTGCAGAGCCGTGAAGCGGTGCTGCAGCAGCAGGTGACCGAGGCTGAGCTGCGCGCCCTGCGCGCTCAGGTCAACCCGCATTTCCTTTTCAATTCGCTCAACAGCATCGCAAACCTCGTGGTGACCAATCCCGAGCAAGCCGAGACCATGACGCTGCGGCTCGCCAGAGTCTTCCGCCATTTACTGGCCAACTCCGCGCGCCCCCTCATTCCGCTGCACGAAGAGGTCGAGTTCCTAGAGACGTATCTGCAGATTGAAGAAGCTCGGTTCGGCAGCCGGCTTCAAGTCAAGATCGCCGTCGACCCGGCGGTCGCCATGGAGCAGATTCCCTCGCTGATGCTTCAGCCCATTGTGGAAAATGCGCTGAAGCACGGCCTGGGACCGAAGCCCGGTCCAGGCCACTTGTGGGTCACTGCGGAGGCCGACGGAAATCAGGTGCGTCTGCGAGTGGAAGATGACGGCGTCGGACCCGCAATCGGTGTCTTGAAACTCAACGGCAGCAATGGACGATCGAACGGAGTCGGGCTCGAGAATGTTGCGCAGCGCCTCAATGCGCTCTATCAGGACCAGGGCCGGATAACAGTAGAAGTGCGGCAGGCGGGTGGAACGCGCGTCACAATTCTCTTGCCACGCGAGAGCGGAGCCGCGGCGTGATGCGGAGCTTGGTCATTGACGATGAGGCGGATGCTCGCGCGCGGCTGATCCGGTTGCTCGGCGCTCATCCCGAAGTCGCTGTGATCGGCGAGGCTCAGGATGGCCTCGAGGCGATTGAGAAGATCGAAGAGCTCCGGCCTGACCTTTTGTTTCTCGACATAGAAATGCCCGGGCTCAAGGGCTTCGAGGTACTGCGGTCGATTCCGTCCGCCGTCGAGATCCCGCTCGTCATCTTCACCACGGGGTACGACCAGCACGCCCTCGCGGCCTTCGAGGCCAACGCGCTTGCCTATCTCCTCAAGCCCATCGAACCGGAGCGGTTGTCGGTTGCGATAGAACGCTCGAGCAAGCTTTGCTCTCTTTCCGTGGAAAAAGAAAAGCAGCGCGAGAGCATTCTGCTCGCGACAGGCGAGGCGCCGAAGACGCTCCGCAAAATCGTCTGCCGGAAAGACGGACGCGCCCTACTTGTGCCTTCGGAACAAATCCTCTGGTTCCAGGTGCAAGATGGCATCGTGCATGCGACGACAGCGAAAGACTCGTTCTGGGTGAACTACCAGCTGGCCGAACTTGAAGCCGCCTTGCCGCCGGAGGAGTTCTTCCGCGCGCGCCGCGAGGTGCTGGTCAATATGTCGCGGATCAAAGAGATCAAGCCTTACTTCAAGAGCAGCTTTCTGCTTGTTATGTCCGACGCTGCGTCCACTGAGATCGCCGTGAGCGAACGGCAGGCCCGGCCGTTGCGCCAGCGGCTGCCGGGTCTCTAGAGCGCTTTAGGAAATACTGTGAGGTCGCTGAGCTTGGTGGACTTAATGGACTCGCCCCTACACCATTTCCTGAAGCGCTGTGACGTTCGTCCGGCACAGAGCCGCTCTCCGTTGGCCGCTGAGAGTTCGCGCTTCTACGCCGCCCGAACCGCTAAGAATCCGGGATTCCGAACGAAGTCGGTTCCCGGACGAGGGTATGGTATGGCGGAAAACGATCGACACTTCGATCCGCTTGTCCGTATAACCGGCCACTCGTACAATGCTCCGAGCCGGTCGGTACCGCCCCAGCCCCCAGGGACGGTGTATCGCTTTCCTGAAACGGCACCACAGAATCCACTTGAACGTGTAAGTCGCCAAACCGTCGAATGACAGGATCGCGCTGCATAGCATCACGACGGTGTTATGCGACATTATCGCTAGCTATTTTCTGGCGCATCCTGATGACTTCTAGCGGCGTGATGATGTACTAGAACGCGACTTATGAAAGCAATTCATCCGCATTACCGCCAGAGCATTCTTGCGGATTTGGACTCGAAACATGAGGGGAGCCTGAAACTTTGCTCGCCCCCCGAGGCACGAATCATCCTGAGTATTCCACGTGCACGTTCGGGGGAAACAGCGTCACGGCATCCCGTGAGACGCCGGGCGAACCATGAATCGTAATCTCGCGAAGTCGCGGAAGAGCCGCCAAGTGCGCGACGCCGGCATCCGTGATCCCCTGGCAGGCCCAAAACTCAAGGTGCTCGAACGAATCCATGCCGCCCAGAATCTCCAGGCTGCTATCCGTAATCTGGGTCATGCCGGCGTAATACGTCTTCAGTTGCGACAGCCGTGAGATATGCTCCGTGGCCGTATCACTCGTGTCGCGGCAATACATACACCACAGGTCTTCCAGATTCTCGCAGCGGCCCACGTGACGGAAGCCTGCGTCGGGCACGTCAATGGGTATGATCTGCCGCAACGCGGGGAACCTTGGCAACGCCGAGAGCGACGCATCGTCCACATTTCTGCAACTAATCCCAATGCCGCGCAACGCCGGCATTAAAGCCAACGCGACGAATCCTCGCCTTGTGAAATTGGGGCAATCGCGGCCCCAGATGTATTCGATCGTCTGTGACCGGCTCAGCGCCCCCCAGCCCGTGTCGCCGGCCACGGCGCCCTGCCCCATCAACATCCGCAGGCGTGGGATTGCGGCGATCTGGCGCATTGCGTCGTCGTCGCAATGCACTCCCTGACAGCCAAGAAAGCCGAGATTCGGAAGGTGCCGCAGCGCCTCTAGGCCGATGGAGGTAAACGCCGGGCTGTGCCAGAAGAATGAAAGCCCGAAAAGCCCATCGAGCCCCACGAGGTCCGCAAGGCCGGAATCTGTGAACGGGCCGTCGATCAGCAACTGGTTAGGTTGTGCTTCAGCGCCCATCAGCCCATATCGAATCTCTTCACCGTGCCAGGTCTTGAAGACCGGTATCTCATGCAGGAGCTTGATTCCGGCATCGGTCACATTGCGTCTTGAGCCGTCGCAAGTTGGATTTTCCTGCCAGCGCTTGAATGAGTCCATCGCCCGCCGCTGTACCCATCAGATCGACGCTCTCCAAGTGGTCGCAAAAAGCCAAGTTCGTCGCGCCGGAGTCGGAGATGCCTCGCGTCCAGCACGATTGAAAACGCCGCAATTCGGTGAGGTGGCGCAGTGCCTCCAACCCGCGATCCGTGATCTGCGGGCCGCCGATTTCCAACTCGAGAAGCTGTGGCATGCTCGCGACGTGTTTCATGCCATCATCCGTTAAAGCATTGGAGCTTGCGCTGAGGTGCGTAACGTGATCGATCTGCGCCAAGCGCTTCATGGCGTTGTCGGTGATGCCGCGTGATTCCAGCTTGGCGATGTTGTGGTCCGCCATCACTGCGAAGATCGTTTCCCAATTCTTCTCCGACTGCGGCCCCTGCGCGGTTAGCCTATTTACCTTCCAGTCGATCTGGTAGAAGGGCGGTGTCGAGCTCATGAAACGCCGGGCGGAACGCGGATCGCCGGACGGTTGCGTGACACTTTCTACGAACATCGCCCAACTCTGGAATCCGTAGGCGTGAGCGATCATCCGCCGTGCATCGCCCAGAGCGAGGTCTGGCGTTCGGGACTCCGAAGCGAACCATGTGGTCAGGCGCTGCTGCATCGTCAATAGGTCATGAAAGTCCTCAATAAATCCGGTACTGTATTTCCTGTTGACTTCGCGGACGGCGTTGGCATCAGTGCTCATGTGCGCCACAGCCAAGTCCTGCGCGAGCTGCTCGTATTCCTCTATTCGAAGCTCCGGAAGGGCTTCGATGTAGTGCTTAAGCTTCGCCCAACTCTCGAAGCCATGCTCTCGCGCGATGACGAATTGCGCGCCAGCCAGGGTTGCTTCTTGCGGCACGCCAGAATCGCCAGGGCGCGGACTGGCTACCCGAAATCTTTGGAGAGCTGCGCTCTCGCCGGCGCGATGTTGACGCAGCAGCTCCTTCGCTCGTTTCTGAAGTTGTTCCAGCGAAGGACGCGCTGGAAGACGTGATGCGGAATCGGACATAACGATCTCCTTTCAATTGCCCGCGTCCGCATACCGGGCTGAAAGAAGATCAAATTTGAACCTTGGATTGCTCGGTGGGCTCGGCCCTTTCCCGCGCGGACTGGAAGCGCCCTTCGCGCTAGATTCTAATTTATCATGGGTCGGAAACGGGGTTCTCGTTAACTTGCCTGCGAACCGTAAATCAGATCACGGGAAGCGATCCGGCTGCGGCATGACACCGTGCTCGGGACTGTCGAATGACACGCCACAAGTCAGCAACGCGCGTTTTTCGTCCATGTGACCGCTACAAACCGTTATTAATTGTGCCACGCACGTTACGTCGTGCTAGGGTAGGCAATAGTGCAGTACGGGCCTGAACTCTTCCGCAGACTTCTGGGGTTCATCAAAATCCAAATGAAACGTCATTCTCACATCTCATTGCTGTTGCTTTTGCTGGCTCTGGTCACGGTAAACGCCAATGGACAGGCTACTGTGCTTCCGCAGTTTGCATTTGGCGGCGGATGGTATACAGCTCTTTACTTCACGAATAACAATGGATCGCCGGTTGCGTTCACGGTGAACTTCGTGAGCGACACGGGCACTCCGCTGGTAGTGCCGTCTCTCAATGGCAGCTCGGCAAATGTCAATCTGGTAGCCCACGGCTCGACCATCATCGAGGCGCCCAATAGCGGCAATCTGGTCGAGGGCTACGCGTCGTTTAGCCTGCCAGCCGGGGTAACCGGCTATGGGGTCTTTCGCCACAGTGTCTCTGGCCAACCTGATCAGGAAGCGGTGGTGCCATTGTCTAGCGCACAAGCGATGTCGACCACACTCATTTGGGACGACACGAATCTGATCACCGGTATTGCCATCGTCAATCCGAGTACCATGGCCAACACGGTTTCGGTGACGCTTTGGGACGAGAATGGCAGTCCCGCGGGGAGTGCGTCGGTTCCGCTGCCGGCAGGGAACAAGACAGCGGCGCTGCTGGGGACATTGCCCGGTCTCGGCGGCATTGGGGGGAAACGTGGATCGGCGCAATTCTCGGTCACGGCCGGCAGCGTAGCCGTTCTGGGCCTGCGCGCCGACGGTCCGGCGCTCACCTCGATCCCGACGGTTACCGGTACCGCAAACGCAACGGCAGGCCCCAGCGTCCTTCCGCAGTTCGTCTTCGGCGGCGGCTGGTATACGGCACTCTATTTCACAAACACCAATGGATCACCTGCTGCGTTCCCGGTGAATTTTGTGAGCGACACAGGCACTGCCCTGGTGGTGCCGTCACTCAATGGCAGCAGCGTGAATGTGAACCTGGTAGCCCATGGCACGGCCATCATAGAGGCGCCCAACAGCGGCAATCTGTTGGAGGGCTACGCGTCCTTCAGCCTTCCCGCCGGAGTCACAGGCTATGGCGTGTTTCGGCACAGTGTGCCGGGGCAGCCTGACCAGGAAGCCGTGGTGCCGTTGTCTAACGCCCAGGCGGTATCCACCCTGCTCACCTGGGACGAGACCAACCTGATCACCGGCCTAGGCATCGTTAACCCGAGTACCACGGCGAACACGGTTTCCGTGACGCTGTGGGATGAGAACGGCAATACCATAGGGACATCGTCGGTTGCCCTGCCGGCAGGCAACAAGACAGCGGTGCTGTTGCGCAGCTTGCCGGGCCTGAGTGGCATGACGGGTAAGCGGGGATCGGCGCAGTTCTCGGTCACCGCCGGCAGCGTGGCTGTGCTCGGGCTGCGCGCCGATGGCTTGGCTCTTACCTCGATCCCCACCAGCCCTCCCCAGTCGGGTGCCAGCTTTGTCACGGAACGCGCTCTGGCCCAGACCGGCCTCGCGATCGGCATGGCATCCATTGTCTTGCAGAGCCAACTCAATATCGCCTTTTCGATCTTCGAGAGGATCACGTATTGCGATCCCCTCGATGGCGGCGGAAGCGTCCAGATGGTTGGATCCGGGGTCACGGTGTACTACGACTCCCAGTGCAAGAAGCCCTACATCGCGACCGGCCCAAGCACGAGGGAGACAAGCGTCGCGAACGGGCTCAACCTTGCCGAGACCGCTACCTACTACGGGCTCAACGGCGCAGCTATCGGGAACTTGACCCTCAACGAGACGGCTCTGGTCGGCCAGACTTCCTGGACAGTGTACGGATTAGGTACCTTCACTCCGGCGGCGGCCGCCGCAACGCCGGTACAACTGGGATTGTCTTGCTCATTGGGGAACACCACGACGGCGTGCGCCGGTGGAATCGCGCAGGATTTTCCGCAGCTTGGAGTCGCCATCGGCAGCGTGACTCCGCTGACGCTTACCGTTACCGGCCTCAACGCAGCCGTCACCTTTACCGGTAGCGGCGACGTGGTCACCGGGCCCATCGGCTCACTGATGTTGACGAATCCGTCACCGGCTTCGCTCGTAGTCCAGGGCGGCGAGAACTATGGCACCATCGCCGCCAGCGGAGGTGCCGCCACGTTTTCGCTGTTTCCCCCGACGCCGACCGCATGGACCCTCACCGATTCGGCCCATGATCAAAAGTTCCAGATCTCGGTTGTCGACAATACGACGCGCAACCTGAGCGTCACCATCACCCAGGTAAGCACCGGGAGCACCTTGGCAACGGGGTCGCTCGATCAATCGGGCACAGGAACCATTACCTGGTCCGATGGCACCGCAACGGCAGTGACGAATTGGACGCTGGCGGACTAAACGGGCCTGGAAGCATGGTTCGGAGAATCCAATCGATCCAATCCTATCCGGGGGCGTAATCCCGGTCCAATCAATGCCGTCGGTCTGTCCATTCAGCCATTGGCCGCCTTCCGAAATCGGATCTTCAGCGCGGGAAAAAGTGGTGGCGTAAAGCCCGTGCGTTATCGCCGGAACTGGGGCCGGCAACAAGCTCAAGCCCCGCGTCGGCCGAGGCCAGATCCTACGAGGAGAAACAACGTGATCGCCGATAACCAAACGACCAGTTTGTGCTTCGGTCCTTCAACGCTCATAAGCAACACTGAAGCATACACCCTTCGTCTGCGTTGTGAAGTATCGGCGTCTATGTTGCCATGAGCTGTGCCCTCATCCGCCCGCCGTGAGGGATTTGCTCCGGGACCAGGCGGAACGGCGACCCCTGCCACCGCGCCAGTTTCGAAACCTCCCCGGTTCAGATAAACTTTCTATGAGAGGAAGCCGAGAGGCAAAACATGAATATCATGTCTCTGTTTGGCTGGCGCTACCATTCTCCAATTGCGCGCTTCGCTGCTTTTGCAATGGCGGTGCTGATTTCGAGCAGCCCGGCTCTCGGTCAAGAAATCCGAGAGGCCGTAGGGAAAGGTGACTTGGTGGCGGTCGACGCGCTGCTGAAAGGCAATCCTGCCTTGGTCTTCACGAAAGATAGCCATGGTACGCCTTTGCACGTGGCAGCGATGACTGGCCACAAGAACGTGGCGGCATTGCTGCTGGCCAACAGGGCCGACGTGAATGCCGCGGACAAGGACGGCTGGACGCCGTTGCACTGGGCTGCCGACAGAGGCTACAAGGACCTGGTTGCATTGTTGTTGGCCGACAGCGGCGACGTGAATGCCAGAAGTAACGATGGTGAAACCCCTTTGCACCTTGCGGTGAGGTCCATGAGGCCCGGCCACAAGGACGTCGCGGCATTGCTGCTGGCCAACAGGGCCGACGTGAATGCCGCGGACAAGGACGGCTGGACGCCTCTACACTTCGCAGCCGATTTGGGCGATAGGGACGTTGAGGAATTGCTACTGGCTTACAATGCCGATGTCGACGCCAAATCCCACGGTGGTTTTACGCCTCTCCACTTTGCGGTTGCGGAAGGCTTTGCAGACAAGGCGGAACTGCTAATCGCCAACAAAGCTGACATCAATGCGGTCAACGACAGGGGCGAGACGCCTTTGCACGTGGCGCTTAAGGGCCGCGACGATCTCGTGAAACTGCTGCGCCAGTACGGCGGCCACGAATAAGTTTTTTGAGCCTCCTTCGATATCGGCCCACGGCTCCGATGTCTCACAACCGGTAGGTTTCGGGACAAAACCGGCGAGTCCTGAAATCAGGGTCTTCAGCGTCTCGAAAGTCAGTCCCAGAACCGAGTCCCGATGGTGGTCATCGCGCGGCCGGAGTTCGTGCCGGTCGGGTCCCGAAATTCCGTCTCGAAATCGACGCGAGATCGAGGACGGCTGGAATTCCGCGGTGTAATTCACCCATGTCTGTTCAAAGCCAATGGCTGTCTTTTTCGGACGCTATGCGATTCCTACTTCATTGGTAGACGCTTATCCGCACCGTAGATGGTCAAGAGGGAATGCTTCACATAAGCGTGGTATTCGTAGACGCCTTCCGGGTTCAGAGAGGAGACCTTCAACGTAAAATTGCCCGGTGCGCTCAGAGTCGTGGATGGGCCTTGCTGCCAGGGAATGGAGCGGTCGCTGGCGTCCAATCCGACGATGCTGCGGTACTCGAACCCCACTTCCAGGGAGGGCGCTTTCCCCAGATCCTGGAGTGCTCCGGTCAGCGATGCGGTCTTTGTCCCGGTGTCAAACGTCGCACCTTCCGTCTCCACCTTGGGCGGTGCGAAAGCGGGTTCTACATTCGTGATCTTCAAGACGATGGGGCTGGGCCACTTGCTATTGTCCTGCAGCCGCTGAGTGAACATAGCTCGAATGTGCAGCCCGTCCGCTTCCTGTTTCAGCGTGGGTTGGGGATTCACTTCAGGCCTGTATTCCAGCACGCGACCATTCTGCCCCAACACGCTCACGCCTGACTGCGGCGTAGCCTGCACACTCTTCAAAACAAATTCGCGCCATTGGCCGCGCACCCACTGCGGCTGCTGCTTCACAATGGCGTAGACCGTGTCTTCGCCCTTTGCCCGCGTGAACCAGATGTTCTGTTCGTTGGTGATCACCCAGGGGCGCACGTTGTAGATGCATTCCTGGTTCACCTGCATCCACAACGCCACTTCGCGCAGGCGTTCTTCCTGCTCGATGGGCAGTTCGCCGTCGGGCTTCGGGCCGATGTTCAACAGCAGATTGCCGCCCTTGGCGCGCGTCTCCACTAGGATATCGATCACCTGGCCTCCGGTCTTGTACAGCTCGTTTTGGGGCTGGTATTGCCATGCGGTGCCCATGGTGAAGTTAGCCTCCCAGGCCCCTTCCAGTGGGACACCAGGCACATAGAGTTCCGGAGTCTGAATCGCCCCGCGAGTCACGATCGTGTTTGGCTGCAGCTTCCACGCCAGATCGCGCAGTCCCTGCGGCTCGCCGTCGAAGAACACCACGTCGATCGGCCCGTATTTTGTCATCAACTCTTGCACCTGCGCCAGGTCGAGCTTCATCAACCCTGGATTATTGCGCGGCTGCACGCCCGGTACACCACGCTGTATGTCGATCTTGTTCTTCCATAGCCACCGAAAATCGTCCGGCGAAAAGTAGATACCTGGTGCGATGCCCAGCGCGCGGAACGCGTCGAGGATTTCGCGCGTTAGGTCGTGCTGGTAGGGCGTGTGCATGACGCCGAAGTCGGTGGTCTTCGTGTCCCACATGGCAAAACCGGAATGGTGCTTGGTGGTGAAGACGACGTACTTGATGCCGGCCAGCCTCGCCAGCGCGGCCCAATCTTTCGGCGCGAACTTGCGCGGATTGAAAGTCTTCGGCAGCTCTTCAAAGAACCGCTTCGTGTAGGCTTCGTCAGCGCCGGCGAGCGAATGCGAAATCACGACGCCAGTTTGGCTGTCAACCGACCAGTGGATGAACAGACCGAATCCCTGGTCGCGAAACCACTCCATCCGCTCAGGCCTATTCAACGATCCTGGAGGAATGTCGCGCTGCGCCGGTAGGAGAGCACCACAGAGAAGGAAAGAAACAGTGAGGCGTCGCATGATCACGCCCATTATAGTTACGTGGCATCTTGCCCAAAGCGAGAGTTAGTCCGTCTCACATTTTGCTTTCCAGTGGTGCCCGCCCACTCAAGAATCCGGCGTTATCGCACATGTCTGAAAGCGCTGCGAACGTCAACCAGTTTTTTGGTTCGACCATTGCAAAATACCGCCAACGCGGATACACTACGAGCGGCCGGAGCGGAGGATAAGCCTCTGCTGGGAAGCAAGCGGAGCGCCGACTCCGGGGCCAGACCAGGCTGGGGCGAGGTGTTGAACTGAGCCCCAGCAACAAAATCATCAACTGGATGGCATCAAAGCGGTAAATCCCAGGGGCCTGGGGACGGAGTCCCCAGAGAAGCGTCCCTCCTTTGCTTTCGACTTGCTTCGTCGGTTCCGCTCACTCGTAGATTCCGTTCTTTCGTCGGACACATGTCTCCGCCCTCAACTTCTGCAAGAGCCCATTCCGCTAACCGGGTGTCGCAATCATTATTCAGCCTCAAAGGGCTAGTGCGATAAACGCGCTTACCCGTGCGTCGACGAAAGAGCCTGCTGTCGCGGGCCCTGCGGCTCGCGATAAACCTCCTGCTTGGTGAGTACCCACCAAGCTGCTTCGGCTAGGTGGCGCGCTACGGCGACCACCGCCTTCTGATGATTCTTGGCGCGTTTGATCCGCTGATACAGCCGCACCACATGCGTTCCTGCTAGCCCGCGCTGATTGATCACCACCAGGCTGCCCGTCTCTACAAACGCCCACTTTAGATTGCGGTTCACGTTTCCGCAGACCTGGCCCATGCGCGTATGACCACCGCTGGAATACACGCGCGGCACCAGGCCGGCGTAACTGGCCAAGTGAGCAGCCGTCGGAAAGCGATCCACTCTGCCGATTTCCAGCATCAGAACCATGCTGAGAATTTTACCCACGCAGGGCAGCGTTTTCAGTAGATCCGCCTCCACGCTCACCTGCATAATCGTTTCCAGCCGCTGCTCGGTGGATTCGATCTGGGTTTCCAGGAAATCCAGCGCCGCCAGCTCTTGTTCCACGGCTTCGCGACTATGCGTCGGCAATTCCGGCAACCGCACGCCGAGCTGCAAACGAGCTCTGGCACCAAAAAGATCCGCTCCCGGCACCTGCAGGTTGTAACGCGCGAGCGTGCCATGAATGCGATTCTTCACTCGCGTGCGCAGATGGACCAGAAAGATACGCAGGCGCAGTAACTCACGTTGATCGCGCAAATCACTGGGCGGAATCCAGACTTCCGGCAGAGTACCGTTACGCAACAGGATCGCCAGCCCCTTCGCGTCAAGCTTGTCTGTTTTGTGGGTCAGCCCCATGCGCCGCTTGGCCTCCAGCGGATTGCACAACTTGGGGTGATGGCCCGCCTGCTCCATCTCGTCCACCAGCCAACTGTAGCTACCGCTGGCTTCCACCGCGATCGCCGAATCCGCAGGGAGCCGTGTCAGAAACTCGCGATAGAGCTGTCGCTCGTGCGGCACGCGCAGCGCCTCGCCGGCGTGACCTTTTTCGTTAACTGCGACGAACACGGAAAACTTCTTGTGCGCATCGCATCCGATAAACTGTTCCATATTGCTGCAGCACCTCCATTCCAGGGGTTTTGCTCGCAGTGTACGCAAAACCCCGCTGCAGCGCTTTCATAGCATCATTATCGGTAGCTGTTTCTTGCCGCATTCCGAAGACTTCCGGAGCGCTCATGTCCCCGAACACGACACCCGCTTCGTGTCTGCTGCCCTGTGGTATTTTGAACAACGATTTGAAATCCTGAGCGAGGTACTCTTCATGATGAGAATGCTCTTCCTGGCTGCGGCTGTTTTGGCCGCGCCACTTTCGTCTGAGTCGCAAACACGGCTCGAAGACCTCCATGGCAAGACTGTCCTGTTGTTTACGCCACACCCGGACGACGATACCTTCTGCTGCGCCGGTACACTCGCGCTGTTGGCTCTGAATCGGAACAACATCCGGATTGTGATCTATACCAACGATGACAAGGGCTCCTACGATCCCGAAATGACTAGCGAGCATCTCGCCAGTATCCGCATGCACGAGGAGGAGGACGCTTGCAAGGTACTCGGGATACCGAAAGACCATATCCAATGGCTGGAGTACCACGACGGCATGCTCGAATACGCCAACACGCGCGACCTGGTCGAAGAGGTCACCCGAATCATCCGGCAGGTGCGCCCGGAAGTGGTGCTCTCGATAGACCCCGGTTCGGAGTACGTCCGGTGGCACAAGACCGACCATCGTATGGCGGCAAACAATACCCTCGACGCGATTCGCGCGGCCGAATGGCACCTTTACTTCCCGAACCAGCGGCTGCACGAGGGCCTCGATCCGTGGCATGTCCCGCAGAAGTTCTATTTCTACGTGACAGAGAAGGATGCGAACTATTGGGTGAACATTGACAGCGTAGTAGAGAAAAAGCTCGATGCCGAGGCGGCCCACGTCAGCCAGTTCGAGCCCTCGATCCACCATTACCGACCGGATTGGGACCCGGCTGACCTTGCAAAGATGAAAAGGAGATACCGTAGCCGGATCCGGCAAAAAGATGGGCATTATGTGGAGGCGTTCCGTGGGGCCGTTAGAATCAATCCTGAATGAGTCGTTCAGGTCCAAGTCGGTTCCCAGATCGGAGCGCCATGTCGTGCATGCCCGCAAGCACATGGGATCGAAAACGAGGAGCGTTATGAGGTATTAACGGCCTCTATTCTGTCGCGAACTGTGCCCTCGCCCGCCCGCAGTGAAGGATCTCGGCCACACTTAGATCCGCGAGGTTTTCCGCCTCCATCGTCTTCAACTGAGTCGGACAACTCACCCCGCTCCTTCGCCTCTTGCGAGGCAGGCCACACTGCAAACGCGGAGGTGGAGTGATAACGTAGGTGCGAGGCGCGTACCATAGCTCAGATCGAGGTTGCATCGAGCGAATGAGGCCCACCGGAGCGAAAAGGATTCGATATGAAATCGACCATGATGTTTTGTTCAGTTCTTCTGGCATCGAGGATGGCTGCCGCCGATCTACCGTCACCGGAGATTCAGATCTCCGCCGCGGTCCTCGCCGCGCCGCCGGAGCTTCGTGACGGCGCGACAGTCATCGGTTACAGCCCAAAGGGCGAACTGGTCAGGCTTCGCGAGGGCAAGAATGAAATCATCTGCCTCGCGAACGACCCGAACAAGAGTCGATTCAGCGTCGCTTGTTATCATCGGGACCTCGAAGCGTACATGGCTCGTGGCCGCGAACTCGTGGCTCAGAAGGTCGTTGGGGAGAAAAATCACGAAGTCCGTTGGAAGGAAGTTGCGGAAGGGAAACTCTCCATGCCGCGTGAGCCTCGGACGCTCTACGTGCTCACCGGTACAGGTTTCGACGCCAGCAGTGGGAAAGTAACAGACGCCTACCTACGATGGGTCATCTATATGCCGTTCGCTACACCGGAATCCACGGGGCTGTCGACCAAAGCCAGCGATAGTGCACCGTGGCTGATGTACCCGGGAACTGCAGGTGCGCACGTCATGATCAACCCTCCGAAAAAGTAGCTGGAGCGATGTTCGCGCGCCGAGTTACTTAAAAGTGCCTCCCCTGTCTAAGCGCTAGCTTGAATTCTTCGCGAACTGCTTCCGGAATTTGGCAATGTCTGCACTGGATGGAGGCCAGTTCGCATCGCATGTATTGCAGTGGAACACCAGGTCATCGGATTTCAATGCTCTTTCGAATTCTTCCTGACTGAATGTAACTGTCTGGTCGTGATCGTTCGGACAAACAATTTCGAAATCCATACGCTCGCTCATGGGCCTCCTGCTGCTCGGGCACTCCGCCATTAGGTTCGCTCGATCAGTCTTGTCATTTTTGATGGTAGCGCGAGCCTGCTCCATTTCCACAAAGCCGGTTGACTGTCCTCTCCAACCGAGCCATGGATGTGTTTGGACGCGAATTGCCATGCACATTCAGACCAAGTTCCTTCGGCTTCGCAAGCCGGTGTCGCTCGGCGATCGTGTCGATAATTGGCAGGTGTGCTGGCTCGGCGGCTGGGACAAAGGCCGAGTCTTCTTCGTCGTTATGGTCTGCCAGCTTAGTCAGACTCCCTGAAACCATCCATGCGGTCGCCAGGCCGGGCGCGCTGTCCGCTTCCTCTCTCTCAGCCTTGGCTCTCGCTACTCTCGCGCGCCCACGATCAAGGATCTCAGCCACACTTAGGCCCGTGAGGTCTTCTTGATCCTCGTCATCATAAATTGGACTCGACAACTCGCCGCGCTCGCGGGCTTGGGCAACGCGCCGTCGGCCTGCCTCAATTTGTGCGCGTAATTGCCGGTCGAATTCCGTCTCGGGTGCAAGCCCAAAGCGATCCTCCAGCTTGCGCAGCCGTCGGCTGATAGTCCTCATTGCGCCTTCTCGTTTCCCAAGTTCTGTACCGGGAAGCTCTCGACAAACCGGTCCAGGGCTTCTTCACTCAGCTCCTCATGGCCCTCACGGCTGTTCTCAAGGTGTACCAGCTCCATTAGGGTTCCGTCTGGACAGAGCGTCCTGCGGCACTCTGCGTTCTCTAAGCTCGGCTTGCGGTCGGCCCGGGTTACCACCAGGCGGAGTCTCTTTCGTGGCTCACGGCTCTGGCCACCCGAGTGCTCTTCCAATTGCTCAACTCTCCGCTTCAGCTTTCCGTGCATGCAGGCTAGCGCCGTCCTTCCTTGGAGGGGGCCGCACGTTCCAACTCCGACACGCGCGCCTCAATGTCTTCGATCTCAATGGCCTTCATGGCGTGATTCATTACGCATTCGGCCGCCCGTACCCGGACCGACGCGGGGGTATTGGGTTCAATCATCGTCTTTAGCAGAGTCGTGGCGGCCGCGGAAGCTCCCTGCTGCAGCCGCGCGACAGCTTGCCCGAACATCCAACGCAGGAGGGTTTTCGCAGAGATGCCTACGGCGCGGGCGGCGTCTTCGAGATTTCGTTGAACGAGCAACGCCGCAACAGCCTCTTCTTTCTTGCGCCCGAATTTTGTGCCGTGGCCGGTCATCTGAGGTCACCTGCGGAAATCTGCAGACCATCGCCATTCCATCGGGCCCGCGTTCAAGCCGGAATTGAGCAGTGTTAACGGCTAATATCGGTAGCTATCTGCGGCTTGATAGCGCGAAAGGCGAGTCACCCGACCGGCTGCTTCCAGGTTCAGTTCGACGCTGCGTACCGGGAGGCTCGCCGCGCCGCGTTTGGCCAGGCGGTCGCGCGGCTCCAGCAGGGAGCGCGTGGTTGGCGCGCACTTGGGCAGCATGGAAGCCGACGTCAATCAGATGGGCCGCGCACCGCACGCTTCCCTTCGGCACCAGGGTGCGGGTGCATCGTTGTCATGAATCGTGCAGATATTCGGGTGATTCAAGGCGGACGCGGCTCGGGCCTCGCGTCGGAAACGGTTCAAGGCCTCCGGGTCGCGAGCGAATTCGTCAGACAAAAACTTGAGGGCCACGAAGCGGCGCAGGCGTGTGTCCTCAGCCTTGTAAACCACGCCCATTCCGCCGCTGCCCAGCTTATCGATAATGCGGTAATGGGAAACGGTCCGGCCGATCGGGAAATCGCTGCTTTCCCGCGCGTCTTTTCTCTGCTCGTGAGCGAGGGCCCGAGCGGCCCCTTCATCCCGCGCCAGTTAAGCAGAAACTTGTGCCGCGGAGGAAATCGGGATAGCTTGATGTAATGTATTGGAGTCGCGTGCCGGAGAAAAGCGATACTGCAGACCTGCACCTGGGCGCAGAACAAGGAACCAGTCAACATCTAGCCATGACCCACTTCATACTGCTTG
>DATGZN010000017.1:0-16919 GCA_035297145.1 Bryobacteraceae bacterium | reverse complement strand
CGTTACCCCAAGGATTTCAGCCGCCGCCCACCAGGTGATCTTCTTGGCCATGGCCTTCAATAGCACGTCTTGGACTTTCATCATCCGCTCCATCTCGGCGGCTGAGTACTGCTGGGTTTCGTCCACCACCCAGCATCACCCGCCCCGGTACAAGCGGACAGATCATGTGTGAATTGGACCGGACAAATCACATACTAACGACAGCGTGCTCTGCGTGCTCTTGCGTTCCTCCACTTCTCGGCGTAGACTGTTGGCATTTATCTGTTGGAGCATGCGCCTTGAGAACCTCGATCTGCTAGCCGATGCATTGGATCAGACTGGTTTCATTCGGCTTAAGTCTATGCCTAACCGCGTTTGCCCAGCTTCCGAGCGATAGCTTTCAAGAGAGTGCGCTCGACAGTTGTCGTTGGTCTTTGGGCACGCCGTCCACCAGTTCGATCAGCGGCACATATCAGATGAAAAATGGCTTGGTTCTGACTTCTGACGGTTCGTTGCCGATTTCGGTGACCTCAGTTTACTCTCAGTATTACGCGCCAGGGGATTTCGATGTTCAGGTGGACTACGCATTGGACGTTTCCTGGAGCCAGCGCATTGTTCCTGCTGGATCGAACCCCTTCCTGGAGGGGGCTGCTTTCCAGGTTTACTTCGATGGTCAAAGCTCTCTGACGCTGGATCGAATACGGACGGCGGGAGCAGATCAACTCTTGGTTGCCGGCACTGTCGCGGGTGAGACATTTGCTGCGAGTGTTCCGTCTGCCGACCAAACCGGGACATTGCGTATCCGGCGCATTGGAACACTTATTGAATTCATGAGCCTGGCAGGAACTTCATGGGTCACCGTCGGGTCCTGGATGGGGCCCGTACGCCCAGTTGTATTCGGTCTGATGTCGGCGAATGTGAATGCGATGAACTCTGTCACTACTACATTTCGGAATTTCCAGATTAACAACGGTAACACCAACTTTCAGCCATACCAACTCCCTGCCAGCCCGCTGGCCCGTCCGGACTTCGTACCTGGGTTTGTCTCGGCTGATTCGATCGTCTGGATCGTCTGGGGCGGCGCGACTGGCTATGATCCTTTTTCGATAATGGCCGCTAACGGCATCGGGCGGGCCCGTATCCGCGCGACTACTATAAGCGTTCCCATCCTCGAGAACACGCCGTTTAGCGAGTGGGGAACGTTGCCTTGGAATCCCTCGTACTGGGCTTCCCTTCAGGTGGCGACACAGGAGTTGCTTGAAGCGGAATCCCTCGGGATGCAGACATATATGGAATTATTCCTGAGTGATATGGCAGCAGATGCAGGTACGCAAAACGCGCCGGCAGCATGGAAGGGTCTTTCCGTCGACGACACGGCTGCGGCACTTCAGGCCTACACCTATGCGACAGCCTCGTACCTTCTGAGCAAAGGCATTAAGATTGACATTTGGTCACCGGGGACCGAGATAGGTACCGGAATTCTGAATTTCCGCCCTGGAGAGCGGTTGCCCGTGCCACAAAACGCGTCCCCGTACGACGCTATCGAGTTCATGGAGCAGAATGTTTGGCCGATTGAGGCTCAACTCCTTAAGGCGGCTATTGCAGGAATTCGTCAAGCCGATCCCGATGCGAAGATAGT
The DNA here is from genome assembly GCA_035297145.1 of Bryobacteraceae bacterium. Classification (GTDB taxonomy): domain Bacteria; phylum Acidobacteriota; class Terriglobia; order Bryobacterales; family Bryobacteraceae; genus QHXW01. Next base: position 15,301 of record DATGZN010000017.1, on the reverse strand, counting down.
GCTCCACATCGCTGGACTTACTTTGTCGCCCGCTGACCTCTGGGTGAAGGCGTTTTTCAGTACAATGGTCAACCTTGGCGTACCGTTTGACGTCGCAGGCGTATCCCTGCCGTATATGGAGCCGGGCTGGACCTTACCTCAATACACCACGGCCTGTTGGTACCAAAAGTTGGACGCGGTCTTCCGGGATATCGCTGCACTAGGAAAGAAAGGGATCATCTCGGAAGGCGCGTACCAGAATACGACGGTAAACATCTCGGCTAACGCGCCTATGGCGGATTTCCCGATTACGCCACAGGGCCAGGCTGCGTGGACTAGTTCTGTTCTGCGCTTCGCATCGAATAACCCGAATGTTCTGGGCTTTAACTACACCTTCCCGGAGGCCTATCCGGGCGTTCCTGGGCTAGATCCACCACCTGTCGATATCGAAGCGTTCAGCTTGTTCCAAAACGCCACAACGGTACAGCCGGGCATGCTCGAATTCAATCAATTCTTAAACACTTTTAAGACTCCGCAGATTGATGGGGTCGTGAATCTCGCGAACTCCCAGCCGGGTCCACTCGCTCCCGGGGAGTATGCAACTGCCTATGGAGCAAATCTGGCCGGGTTCACTCTGACAGCTCAGGAGCCAGCATATTTGCCGGTGCTTGCTGACGTGTCAGTTACCGTCGATGGCCAGCCAGCCACACTTCAGTACGTGAGCGGGAACCAAATCAATTTCTTGATTCCTGCTGGAACCCCGCCGGGTCCGGCTACTGTAGTCGTGAGTGCGGGGTTACAGGATTCAGCCGCGTTTACTGTGAACGTGCAAGCCTCTGCCTTGGCAGATGCCGGATCACTGGGACAGGTCACATCGGAGGGAGGGTGGAATTTCACCGTCACTGCAATCAATCTCGGCACCTCCGCAGCCGACGTACATTTGAACTTCTCCGCTGATAGTGGTGATCCCGTGGTGCTGCCGTTTAGTTTCCCGCAGACGAGTTCGAATGCTGGCCCTCTTTTGACCTCAACCCTCGATCAGATCCTCAATCCCAATGCACAAATGGTTGTGGAAAGCACTGGACCCGCCAACGCTACAACTCTTGAGGGGTGGGGGCAGTTGCAGACCGACGGTTCCATAAGCGGGTTTGGCACTTTCAGCAACCCTACGCATGGCTGGAATGCAGTGGTACCGCTTGAAACGCGTAATGCGAGTTCCTACATTCTCGCATTCGACAACACGGGAACATTGGCAACTGGACTGGCCATCGCAAACATCGCAATGCAAGACGCCAACATACCCGTTTCGATTCGCGATGACACGGGCGCTCAGATCGACAGCGCGATCCTCACAGTTACCGCACACGGACACGCATCCTTTTTGCTCGCTCAGCAATATCCGGCGACTGCTGGCAAGCGGGGCACAGTGGAGTTCGACGCGCCGGCGGGCGGCCAGATCAGTGTGCTTGGTTTGCGTGCGAATGGTCCAGCTTTGACAACCCTCCCAGTGATGGCAAACGTCGGCCCCGGTGGAGGATCTGTCGCGCACGTCACCTACAATGGCGGGTTCACGAGCACTTTCTATCTCGTGAACACAGGCGCAACATCAGCGCAGTTCACGCTCAAGTTTTTCGATGATAGTGGTAATCCGCTACGCGTTCCGCTGTCGCTCCCACAGACTGCTACGAACACGACCACATCGTCGCTGACGAGCACTTTAGCGGCCGGTGCAACGCTGGTGATCCAAACCGAGGCCCAGGGGGCACTGCCGGCAGTGGTGGGATCGGCCCAACTGACCACCACTGGAAAAATCAACGGCTTCGAAATCTTTCGGTGGACCACATTCGGTCAGGAAGCCTCCGTGCCTATGGAAACCCGGACGCCGAACAGCTTCATCCTGGTGTTTGACGATACCCACGGTTTGAGCACCGGTGTCGCGGTGGAAAATGTAGCAGATTCGCCAGCGGACATTACTGTGAACCTGCGCGACGACACTGGGTCTCTGTTCCAAACTTCCTCCATCAACCTGCCGGCGCGCGGGCACACTTCCTTCCTGTTGCCGACTACATTTCCCGGCGCGGCGAACCTCCGAGGCATGGTGGAATTTGTCGTGCCAGCGGGGGGACAGCTCAGTGTGATCGGTCTCCGCGCGACGGCCGATGGAACCTTAACCACCATTCCCGCGCTCCCGCGATAAACCAAGCAGTCATTCGGATTGCCCGCGTGTAGTACCGATCAAGCGCGTTCATTCCTTCCGCGATGGCCGCGGCGAGTGGTATTACTTGGTGCTTTACCGAGCCGCTGCTGCATCTGGGTCGCCTGCGTGCGCCCGACTGCGACGATAACTGGCGGGAAATCCCCTTGTAATTCACTAACGGTTAGTTAGGTGGACGGCTTACGACAGCTCGGCGATTAAAGTTTCGGCGATCCGGCCCGCCATGGACCCAGATCGGAAGCGGCTTATGATCGCCTCGTCGCCATCAAAGTCCTGCCGCCGGAGAAAGTCGCGGACGCTGACCGCAAGCGGTGCTTTGTGCAAGAGGCAAAATTGGCCTCGGCGCTGAATCATCCCAACATCATCACCATTTACGACATCGCCAGCGATAACGGCATCGACTTCATCGCCGTGGAGTTCTTCGCCGGCCGTGGCCTTGCCGCTCAAGCTGGTAGACTCCCTGCATGGGTTCAGTCTCTCTTGCCCCGACCCTGACTCCACACGGCCGTCTCGCCTTAGTCCAGGTGGCTGACGCGCCGTACCTTGATCCCGAGCTTACTCAACGCCTGCGGGATGCCTTCGACCGTGGATCGGGCCATGGACTTCTCCAACTCGGTGCGGATGAAGTTGGAACCGCACTTCCTCCTGTTTTTTCCTACTGGAGAGAATTCGGTGCATGGTACGTGACCGCACTCTGCACCCAGTCGGATACCAAGGCGCAGCAACAGAAAGTGCGCGTCCCAACCCCACCCAACACAGAGTTAGACCGGATAGTCCGGGCTGTGCCTCCCATGACTGGCGCGGAGTATCTGACGGCAGAGGTCCTTCAGACTTTCTGGCAGGAACTGGACGCGGCATTCGGGATTGAGCTGGTGGAGTCGAAATGCGGGGTACAGGATTTCCTGAAGCAGCGGAACCCAGCGTGGAACCTTGTTGGCCGCGTGCACTTCAATCTTGCCGAAAACCGGAAGGACCAGGAAGCACCATTTGCCTTTCTCGCAACCTATACAACGCGGTTGTCGGCGCAGGCCAAGGCCCAACATCTTCCGCTGGGGCAGGCTCTGCGCGAGTATGCGGGCGCAGCAAACAAGGACCGTCTATTGTCGCTGCTCCTTCCCGTGCAGCGAGCATCAGAGACTTGCCCATGGCTGAAGGCCATTGTCGACGCAGGTGAGATCTTTCACCCGCTACGGTGGACGCCCAAGGAGGCCATGCAGCTTTTAAGAGACGTACCGCAACTGGAAACAGCGGGGGTGGTGATCCGAATGCCGGCGGCATGGCGGGCCAACCGTCCTCCGCGCCCGCAGGTGACGGCCCAAATCGGTGGCAAGGCACCATCGGGACTGGGCCAGGACGCGCTTCTCGATTTCCGCATGGAAGTCACGCTCGACGGCGAACGGTTGACCGCCGCTGAGATCGGGGAGTTATTGGCCAAATCCGATGGGCTGGCGCTAGTCCGAGGGCGGTGGGTCGAGGTTGATCGGGAACAGTTGAGCCGCATGATGGAGCACTTCCGCGAGGTCGAGCGCACGGCCGCGGAGAATGGGCTCGGCTTTAGGGAGGCGATGCGGTTGCTCGCCGGCGCCGATGTGGCCGCCGGTGATACCCCTGCCGCTGCCTACGCCGAGTGGTCTCAAGTGGTCGCCGGCCCTTGGCTCGCGGAGACCCTGAAAGGACTCCGCAGCCCGGAAGGATTGGCCCGAATCGACCCCGGCGCTGCGCTGAACGGTACGCTGCGGCCCTACCAGCAGGTAGGAGTCCGCTGGCTTTATCTCCTCGCGAAGCTCGGTCTTGGGGCTTGCCTTGCCGATGACATGGGCATGGGCAAGACCATTCAGGTGCTTTCGTTGCTGCTCGTGCTGAAGCGCCAAACGAATGGCAAGCAGCAACCAAGCCTGCTGGTAGCTCCGGCTTCACTTCTTGCTAACTGGGCGTCGGAACTCGAACGCTTTGCGCCTGGTTTGAAGGCGCTCATCGCGCATCCGTCTGCGCTTCCGGCAGCCGATCTCAAGACTCTTGGGCCAGATCGACTGCAGGATGTGGACCTAGTGATTACCAGCTACGGTTCGCTACTCCGCGTTCCGTGGATCGCCGAAGTCGCTTGGCGTTTGGTCGTCCTCGACGAAGCGCAGGCCATCAAGAACCCGGACACCAAGCAGACCCGGACCGCCAAGGGGCTCAACGCACGTGCGAGATTTGCGCTGACCGGCACGCCCATCGAGAACCGGCTGGGTGACCTGTGGTCCATTTTCGACTTCGTCAACCCAGGGCTGCTGGGATCGTCGAAGGAGTTCACGAACTTCGTCAAACGCCTTGCGGACAGACCTCACAATTCATATGGCCCCCTGCGTGAACTCGTGCGACCGTACATTCTGCGGCGATTGAAGACCGACAAAACGGTAATCGCAGACCTGCCGGACAAAACCGAGGTCAAGGCGTTTTGCCAACTCAGCCGCAAGCAGGCCGCCCTCTACGAACAGGCGGTGAAGGAACTGGCTGAACAACTCGCGGATACCGAGGGGATACGGCGCAAGGGCCTGGTATTGTCGTTCCTGATGCGGTTCAAGCAGATTTGTAACCACCCTTCCCAGTGGCTGGGAGACGGCAGTTGGAGCGAAGACGACAGCGGCAAATGGGCGCGCTTGCGCGAGATCGCCGAGGTCATTGCCGCGAAGCAGGAAAAAGTGCTGGTCTTCACCCAGTTCCGGGAGGTAATCGCTCCGCTGGCGAGTTTCCTCGGATCGGTTTTCGGGCGCCCCGGTCTGGTTCTTCACGGAGAGACCGAGGTAAAGAAGCGCAAGGAAGTGGTACGCCGCTTTCAGGAAGACGAAGCTGCGGGGTTCTTCGTTCTTTCGCTAAAGGCTGGGGGCGCGGGACTCAACCTTACTGCCGCCTCCCATGTAGTGCACTTCGACCGGTGGTGGAACCCGGCCGTCGAGAACCAAGCCACGGACCGTGCTTTCCGCATCGGCCAGACCAAGAACGTGCTGGTGCACAAGTTCGTGTGCCACGGTACCGTAGAAGAAAAGATTGACCAGATCATTGAATCGAAGCAGAAACTCTCGAAGGAGTTACTGGAGGGTGGCGCCGACCTGCTCCTGACGGAGTTGAAAGACGAGGAGTTGCTCAAGCTGGTTGCGCTCGACATCAACAAAGCGCTGAAGGAGACGTGATCAATGGACTACTGGGGATGGAGACCCTATGTCTCCGTGGCGGAGCGGCGGCGGCAAGCGTTAAGCGAGATGGCGAAGCTTAGAAAGAAGGGGCAACCCGTCTCGCCGGTGATCGTCGAAGGCCGCACCATCGTCAAGACCTTCTGGGGCAAGGCGTGGTGCGAGAACCTCGAACGCTATAGCGACTTTGCCAACCGGTTGCCGCGCGGCCGGACCTATGTGCGCAACGGTTCGGTGATCGATCTTCAGATTGCGCCCGGCGAGATCAAAGCTCTGGTCAGTGGCTCGGAGATTTACAAAGTCGCGGTGAAAGTTGCCCCGGTCACGAAGGCGCGCTGGCAATCCATCTGCAAAGACTGCGCCGGCGCGATTGATTCGCTCATCGAGCTTCTGCAGGGACGGTTCTCCAAGGGTGTCATGGAACGTGTTTGCCGACAGAAGACCGGCCTTTTCCCGTCGCCGGATGAGATCAAGCTCTCGTGCAGTTGTCCGGACTGGGCCGAGATGTGCAAGCATGTTGCGGCGGTGCTCTACGGCATCGGCGCCCGGATCGACCAACAGCCCGACCTCCTCTTCCGGTTGCATGAAGTGGACGAAAAGGAACTCATCGCCGGGGCCGGAAAGGTGTTTCCGCTTGTCAAGAAGGCGCCGGCTGCAACCAAGGTCCTCGGCGGCGAAGACCTTTCAGTTCTTTTTGGATTGGACATAGCTCAAGGCACTGGCCCCGATACGGGTTTGTCTGGTACCACACCAGCGGAGCCGAAGCGTGCGAAAACGCGGGCTGGCAAGATGGTCCCGGCAGTGCCGGGTGGAAAGGGCAAGGTTCGCGCACAGGGCAGTGCCAGCAGGCGCCGGAAACAGTCAACTGCCTGCCGGGAATCCAGTGGCTCGAAAAAGAAATGATGCCGTCTTACGCTCGGGTAGTCTTTATTTCTGTGTCTGTGCGGTTGCGGCGCGGTGCCACAAAGCACTCAACACTGCCAAATCGAAATACGAGACCGGCACACCGCCCAAGGAGCAAACGGCGACGATCGCCGAGGCCGGCAGCGACCTCGATGTGACGATCAGCGGAACCGCCGCGGATGGTAGCGCGATCATGTCGGACTATACGGTGCCGGCGCAGGGCGGAGAGGGCAAGATCATCCAATCACCCTATGAAGCTGTTTTCAGTAAGCGGATGGGTGCTAACGAACGAGAGGTGCGCTACAGCAAAGGTGGCAAAGTCGTCCTGACCACCCACAGCAAGACTTCCGCTGACGGAAAGACCCTGACCGTCAACGTGAAGGGAACCGACCTGCAAGGCAAACCCGTGGCCGCCGTCGCCGTCTACGACAAGCAATAAGATCTTCGGCTTGAAGTCGCTGATGAACGCAGACGACTTCAAGCCCTTTCTTTTCCCCGCGAATCCGTTCCTCGCCAAAGACAGGCCAATCCGCAACCGCTTGCTTTTGCAATCCAGCAGAGGCAGTATTGTTTCCTATGACTCCCGCCCCGAGCAAAGCCAAGGCCACCGACGGCGCCATACGCGCTGCCAAGCAAATCGAGAGCAATCCATCCTTTATCCCATCAACCGCTGAAATCATCGATCGCGAGACGGGCGTCCGGGAGCTCGTCGAAGTGCTCGAGAATATCATCGCCGAAGCCGGCGACCTCATCGAGAGCCGCAGCCCGGAACTTGTTGCGCAAGCCCGCACCGCCGTTCGTCGCTATGCGGATGAAGCTCCACGGCAGGGTGAATAAAGTCATCTCAGGACTGGTGTGTCCAAGTAACTCCATCACTCCTGAGCTATCGCAACGTAGAGCTTGCCAAGGAGATGATGACGACCGCTCGCGCCGCCCTAACCCAAGCTCAAGAAACAAGCCGGGTCGGCGGCGACCGCTACTTTGTGGGTGTAAGTCTGTTGTCTGAAGATTGGAAGGTGAAAGCGGGCGAAGTTTCGGCCCAAGCCAACCTGTTACGCGCAGACCTGAATTATCTTCTTGCGACATCCGCGTTGGACGTCGCGACGGGTTTCACGCCCAGGTGATGAAACGAAAGATGAAGGGTAAGACAGGATGGCGGTGACAATCATTAATGAATTCGAGGGCGTGGGAGCAGATGCTACACCGGTCAACCACTCATCATTGCCTATTGCTACTGCCGAAATTTCCGGAATTGAGACCGGCAAGGTGAGTGCGCCCGAATACGACCTTATTGTAATCGGGAGTGGCCCAGCCGGGCAGAAATGCGCCATCGCTGCGGCAAAGGCGCGCAAGCGCGTCGCCGTAATTGACCGAACCGGCATGATCGGAGGTGTGAGCGTACATACCGGCACTATTCCCAGCAAAACGGTGCGTGAGGCTATATTTCAGCTGAGCGGCCTTGCTGTAAGCGCCCTGTACGGCAACGGATCGCGAAGTCATGTCGACATTTCTATTGAAAATGTCTCCTCCCGTGTCAAGGCCATTATTGCGCGAGAGACTGAGGTAATTCGAGCGCAGCTAAAACGTAACGAGATTGCCATCTATCAAGGTAGCGCGCTGTTTCTGGATTCTCACACAGTGGAGGTTCAAGGCGAAGGGATTAGAGTTAAAGGGAATAAGATCCTGGTTGCCTGCGGTACCCGGCCGGCGCACAGCCCTGATATCCCCTTTGACAACCATCGCATTGTGGATACAGATCACCTTGGCGACTTGGGTGGTCTTCCGAAAGAAGTCATCGTAGTTGGAGCCGGCGTAGTGGGAGTCGCGCAGTCTCAGATTCACGAGCATTGCGGCGTCCGCAAGATATACTACCGGACCGGCACCCAGCCGCTCCTGGGCCCAGTCGGGCCGACCGCCCGGGTGGTCGGCGGCGATTCCGGCCTCCAACGAGATGCCGAGGTCGGGCTTGATGGCTTGGGCGGCGGTATGCGCTCCGCGTAGGCCTACTTCTTCCTGAACCGTGCCCACGAAGTAGATGGTGTTCGGAGTCTTGGAGCCCTGTTCCTTCAGCCGGCGGAGCGTTTCGAGGAGCATCACGCAACCCACGCGGTCGTCCATGGCCTTTCCTGTATAGCGGCGATCCGCTATTTCCGTGAACGCGACCGCAGGAACGATCGGGTCACCCGCATGGACGCCGAGCGCTTCGGCCTCGTCTTTCGACCGGGCACCCACATCCAGAAAGACATCGTCGCGCAACGTCACGCGGTTGCGATCGTCCGCCGGCGTGATGTGAACGCTGCGTAGTCCGCTGATAGCGGTCAAGGGGCCTTTGCGGGTCAGAATGGTCCAGCGCTGGTCGACCAGCGCCTGGTCGAGCCACCCACCCAGGAGTTGGAACTTGACCATGCCCTCCGGCGTGACGAAGCGGACCATCGCGCCGACTTCGTCCATATGAGCGGCTAGCATAATACGCGGGCCGCCAGAGGAACCGCGCAGCACTCCGATCACCGAGCCGAGTCCGTCGGTCGAGACCTCAAGGCCTTGCCCGCGGAGTTCGCGCGCCACGATCTCGCGCACCGGCCCTTCAAATCCGGACGGTCCCGAAGCATTCGAGAGCTCCTCGAGTAACCGCTCCACGCGGTCCGTCGGCTGCACTTGCCCCGTCAGCGAGCGGCTCGCCCAACAGGATCGCGGGAAACAGCCTGAGCAGGCTCCGTACTCGCACCGTTCAGCTCCTGGGAAATGATTGGGATGAGCGCCGCCTAGCGTACCACGAGCTGAATCACCTGCGCCAGTCGACGCGAGTCGGTTGTCGGGTTCGGGCGCATGAGTCTTCGGGACGCGGCAAGAAATAGCTGCCGACAATGTGCGATAACGCCGGATTCTTAAGCCGGGCCGCTAGTGGCTAGTTTCCGAGTCGCCGACCGATCCGACTGAAAAACCCTCTTCCCGATAACCGCACTTTTCGTGGCATTGTCTCGACGACCGAATAGGAATCAGGGACACGAAACTAGGCAATCGCATTAGCTGCCCAGGGCTCTGAATCTGTTTTCAATTTGCCGTCCAGTTTGCCGAACCTCGCCGTGAACCAGAAGGTGCTTCCCTCGTCCACCGTACTCTCCACCCAGATTCTTCCGCCCATGAGTTCCACCAGGCGCACAGAAATGGCTAAACCTAGACCGGTGCCACCGTATCTTCTCGTTGTAGAGCCGTCAGCCTGACGAAACGCTTCGAAAATAATCTTGCATTTTTCTGGAGCAATCCCCGGTCCCGTATCGCAGACGGCAAATTTTGCGTAGATCGTGGCTTCATCTTCCCGATCGACCTCGGCCGAGACTGTCACCGAGCCCCGTTCCGTAAATTTGACCGCATTGCCCAGCAGATTCAGAAGCACTTGGCGGAGTCTCACCGGGTCCGCAGCAACTGTGCGGAACAATCCGGGTGTGATAGTGTACCGGAGTTCGATGCCTTTTTGCGTGGCCGTGTGGCGAAGCAGCTGGATCGCGTCCTTAACGACATCGACAATAGCAACCGACGCTGGATTCAGGTCCATGCGGCCTGCTTCGATTTTCGAAAGGTCCAGAATGTCGTTCAGCAGAGTAAGCAAGGATTCCGCGGAAGTGTTCAGATCCGCGAGATATTCCTCCTGCTCTTCCCGCGAGTCGGCCTTCCTCGCCAACGCAGTCATACCAAGAATGCCGTTCATCGGTGTGCGAATCTCGTGGCTCATGTTGGCGAGAAACTCGCTCTTGAGTTGGGTCGCCTCTTGGGCACGCTTCAACGCCGCTCCAAGTTCGTCATTCTTGCGCTGCAATTCGACGGTTTGAGAACGTACGCGGCGCCGTAACACAAGGACCCAGGCCGAAGTCGTGAGCGCGATCAGCGCCACCAGGCCCAGAATTGACAATGCTCTGCCTAGGGTCCACCAGGGTGGATTACTCAGCAGCAGTTCGTCTTCAGGTGAGCGCAGACGAATCTTGAACAGCTGCGGCTGCCCAAAGCCGTCCTTCTCCATCGTCAGGATACCGGTCAGTCGAATCTGGCTACCCTCGCTCACTGTCTTTTTCGCGGCTGCCGACTTCCACTGACCGATCGCGCTAAACGAAGTGCCGGCCTGCTTCACAACAAGCACTTCCTCGCTGGGTAGTACTGCACGCGCGGTGAGTTGGCCTTCAATAGTGACCAGAGCGGAATCATAGGTATCGTCCTCCAGCACTTTATTGGCCTGAACCGGCATGGCGGACGGAACTGAGGCGGTCCCCGTCCGGCGGTAAATGGCATCCTTCACAACCGGCCGGTAATCCACGAAGCCGGCGAAACCAACCACTTCAACACGATCACCGGGGGAAAGTGGAGCGGTCTGGTTGGTTTCGACGTGGACACTGCCGGTCTCATCCGCAATGTATAGATCCCTCTGAAAGCGGGCGGTGACGATCCCCGACGCTTTCACTCTATGCTCCGGACGTCCTACAAATGTAAATCGTTGAAGGGCCTCGATGGGGCGAGCAGCGGCAGTGAACGGGTCAACAGGGCCAGGATCAATCGTTTTGATCTGCTCCAATGAAGGCACGTAGAGTATTACGCCAACAATTTGGTTCTTGGCCGTATATATGGCACCACAGGCTCCGTGAATCCTGACATAGGAATCCACCAGTCGGTCAGGAACTGTCGGTTGGCCGCTGACACGAACGACAATGCGGCCTTCGGGTACCTCGACGATAAACTGGAGGCAACAATCGTTTGGAGGGATTTCGGCCGACCGCACGAGACCTTCGATTTCTACCCACCGGGCATCCACAGAAGTCGAGGCCATTTCCTCGAACGTCACGCGCTTCGCCGCGGGCATGGGAACCTGGCCAATTACCGTCCAGTGCGCTTTGTCGATGTCCGGAGAAAAATCGGTCTGGGTTGTGACTCCCCATAAATCGACAAGCTGCCCAGGTGTCGGCTTTGGAGAACCTGGTGACCATCGCACCCAAGCGCTTCCTGTGCCATCTTGGATGAACATCTCAGGGTTAGTGGTACTTTCGAAATAGGTAACCACCACTTTCACATGAACGGGGTAGCCCTGGACTGCCTGACCGCGTGTTAGCCTCTGTACCTGACCGACTTCAGTGAGAGTTGGCAGCCTTCCGCTAGGGGCTGGAAGACTTGTCTGGCTAGAGCAAATCGAGGCACCGAACAGGCAGCAGGAAACCGAGGCCAAAGCTCGACCTTTTCGAAGACTCCAAAATCCTGTCAAATCGCGCAATCGTGTGACGATGCCAGCAAAGCAACGCACGAAATACTTGCAGTTTGTATCGAAATCTACATTACCCAGAAGCACTTGGTAACCCACGACCAGCTTGACCCCTGAGTGTTTTCCCCGGGCAGAACGCAGACGTTCCGGGGCATGACTTGCTTCCACCGTGATAGCGAGCCAGGCGAGGCGCACTCCTCCTACACCATCATTGCGGCATCACCAGTGGACTGACAAGGCTGTCGTTAGACAGCGTCGGACGGCTAAGTTGCGATAGCTATCACTCGGTTCAGTAGAGGTCCTTTTCATCGGCAGAGCTGTAGACTCCGGCGACTGATTGGGAATGGGTGGTCGGCCATCCCGGAAGCGATCGCGAACCGAGACGGCGTTAAGACGTATTAACTGTGGTTACTGCGTGGGTATCTTGGTGGACGAACCCGGGTAATACACAATCACGTACAAATCGTTCGCCAAGAGATTCGTGCCCTCGAAGCCGTTTCCGAAGGAGAAATTCCACTCGAACCCATCGGCGGGTCCATTGGGCAGGCAAGCGGACGTGGCGCTTACCCCTTCGCACGCCCAGTAGAGATAGGGCTGAATATTGTAGAAGGACCCGACCTTGACGTCCGGAGCCGCGACCACGGACTCTCCCCGGCGAAGCCCCAATTGGTTATAGAACAAATCACCCATTGGGCTACCCGTACAGTCATATCCGGTCGTCCCTTTGCTCCCAATGCTACAGGATGGATCGGGCGACACGGTCTCAGGCAATTGCCAGTTCGTTTGACCGAGGTACCCGCGACCTTGCCCGGCTTTGTTCATGGCGGCAATCCATTGAACCGCCATCGAGTGCTCCATCGAACCATCCGAGTTGATGCCTGCAACACCGAATGTTCGTTTGGCAGCCAGATTGGCGTCCGCGAGCCAGGTGACTTGGGCGACCGGGTCATAGATGGTTTTTCCGCCGGGGTTGACTTCGAGTCCTTTGCCGGTGGCGGGGGGCGTGCCGGGCAGCTTGCCCTTGATCAGCGGCAGAACGTAGAGATAATTCAGCGGTACGTTGGCCCCTTGAAATCCGGTGTTGAACGAAAAGCTCACAAATCCTTGCGTCGGATCGCCGGCCGCGGGAAGCGGACCAATACAAATAGGGTTGGAAATCGTGGAACGGGCCAACCTCATTGGTGGGGATGCGAACAGCCGTGTTCGGTTCGCGAAGACCCAGCGAACTATAGTACAGAGATCCCAGCGCACTGCCCGAACAATGGAACCCGAACGACTCGCCGTTCCGTCCGGTACGTGCGCAACTGCGGTCTTGGACCGGAGCGGTCGGAAGCTGCCAATTATTGTGACCGAGGTAGCCGGCGCCGTTGTCGAGGGCGTTCATCGCAGCGACCCATCGGACCGCCGTTGCTTAGTCCATCGACCCATCCTTGTTGATGTTGGAAACTCCGAATGTTTCCTTGCCGGCCAGATTGCCGTCGGCGAGCCAGGTGACGTTGAGATTCAGATCATAGACGGTCTGACCGTCGGCGGCAGGCACCAACGGCGCGCTCTTTGGCGCCGCAACGTAGGCCGAGTCGTTCCCTGCCCGGCATGCGTTCACTAATTCCGGGCTTATGTTCGGCAAGGGTCTCGATGCTGCCTTGGGCCGCGCTGTCCCGTGCACGATTGGATTGAAGCAATCCAACAGCAGCCCGTCGCGAGCCCCGCCGCCCAGAACGAAGCCTGCATTTTTGAGCGGTGACAGATGCCAGAAAACGGTCACCACACTGGCGGTTCGGCCTATTGGACAGATTGTCGAGCCGTGCTCGAATTTGATTGACAATGCGCCTCGGTTGCCATAGCATCATCGCTAATCAAGAGGTACTCTTGCGTCCAGACGGGAGTATGGGTTGCCGAACGTTTTTTCCAGCGGTAATGCCGGTTGGCGCCTGCTCCGCCATTCTTCGGGCTTGGAGGACTAATACGAGATGAAAACCTCACTTGCACATTCCCGCATGGTCTTGTTCTTCATGACTTTTGTCGCCTTGTCGACTTGCCTGGTTTACGGCCAAGCCACCCAGGCCAACCTCAACGGTACGGTAACGGACACTAGTGGAGCGAGTGTTCCGAATTCGCAAGTCGAGGTCGTCTCGTCCACCACCGGTTTCAAAAGGCAGGTCGAAACCGGGGATGCCGGAGTTTACAGCATTACCGGCCTGCCAATCGGGACCTACGACCTCACGATCTCTCACGATGGATTCAAGACCTTCGAGCAGAAGGGGATCGCGCTGTTAGTCGGCCAGACCCGCACCGTAAACGCGCAGCTCGAGGTGGGCGCGGCCATACAGAGAGTCGAGGTGCAAGCTACAGTGCAGGCGCTCGAAAACTCCAACGCCGAGCTCGGAAGCGTCGTCCAATCACAACAAGTGGAAGGCATCCCCATAAACGGGCGGGACTGGGCCGTTCTCATGGCGCTCGCCCCGGGCGCCATCAACTTGGGGCGGCGGCCAGAGGGACCTGCGATTCGTTGGGCGAGCCATAGACGACAGCAACTACACCTTCGATGGACTCGATGCCACCGGCGTCCAGGAGCAGAGCCAGAAGGTGGGTGTGCGCCTGGCCATTTCGCTGGAATCGATCGCGGAGTTCCGCGTGAGTTCCTCGGTCTATACCGCGGATAAGGGCGGGTCGGCCGGGGCCCAAGTCAGCATCGTATCGAAGGCGGGGACGAACGCATTTCACGGCGGCGTTTTCGAGTTCTTCCGCAACGATGTAGTCGACGCACGCTCGCCGTTCGATGGCCCGAGCGTCCCGCCGTTCCGTCTGAACCAGTTCGGCGGCAGCCTGGGCGGCCCAATCAAGAAGAACCGCACTTTCTTCTTTCTCGACTACGAAGCACTCCGGCAGCGCCTGCACTCAACCATAATTGGGTTTGTGCCCAACGTCGCGTATCGGGACCTCGTGGCGGCGACCTCGCCCGTTCTCAAACCCTTTCTCGATTCCTGGCCCATTGGCCAGACGCACCTCGATTCCCTGACCGACGAATGGACTTCGATAGGGCTGGACGCCCGGCGCGAGGATGGCGGGATATTCCGTTTGGATCACAACTTCACCGATAGAACCTCCATCTTCGGCCGCGTCTCCATCGACGACGCCAACGTCAGCTCACCGCTGGACACCTTGGGTGGCCGCGATAACCCTCTCATACGCCCGTCCAATCTGGTTATCCAGTTGACGAACGTCTTCTCGCCGACGATTGTTAACGAGGTCAGAGGGGGATTCAACCGCTCCGCCTTGCACCACTACTTTGATGGAACGTCTCCTCTCTCGACAGCCAACGGTGAGCCCGGCTATGTCGGGGTGAGCGTGTCCGGCTTCGATACCCCTAGTACAAACTCACTCGACACGGAGGTCGGCACCACGATTGACGGTTACGACGATCTGAGCATAGTTAAAGGGCGGCACACCATTAAGATGGGGATAGGCGTTGAGCGCCATCGCCTAAACAATTCGTCCGAGGGGATCGCTGACGGGGCACTCACATACAGTAGCCCGCAGGATTTCGTGAACAACGTTCTTGCTGACTATAGCTTCGTCGGGCAGTTGACCCTCGGCGGCAATCGCCGCACCTATTATATGCCCTATGTACAGGATACGTTCAAGGTGCGATCCAACCTCACCCTCAATCTGGGATTGCGATACGAGTACTACACTGTCTTGCATGAGGTGCGTGACCGCATTGCTGTCGTGACGCTTGCTTGCGGAGGCTTTTGCCCGAAGGGCACGCCGCTCTATTTTCCGGACCGCACG
>DATGZN010000016.1:0-37408 GCA_035297145.1 Bryobacteraceae bacterium | reverse complement strand
CGATTTCAGGGCCGGCGTGCGTGATCAGCGTTCCGGCTGCTTCGCGCGTGATCATCGAGCCCACTACGTTGCAGATGGCCAGAGTTTTGGCGCCCTTCTGCTTGGCCTCGCGCTGGGCCGCTAGCGTGTCGGCGGTTTCGCCGGATTGCGAAATCACTACCGTAAGAGTGCTGCGATCTACCAATGGATCGCGGTAGCGGAACTCGCTGCCGTAGTCGACTTCGACCGGCACGCGGGCCAATCGTTCGATCATGAATTTGCCGGCTAGCGCGGCGTGCCAACTGGTGCCGCACGCTACGATGCGCACCTGCTTGAATTCCTTGAACTCGCGCGCGGAGATATCCATCTCGTCCAGGAAGATGCGCCCGGTCTCCTGGCCCACGCGGCCCAGCGTGGTGTCGCGCACGGCGCGCGGCTGCTCATAGATTTCCTTGAGCATGAAGTGCTTGTAGCCGCCTTTTTCCGCCATGATGGGGTCCCACAGAATGTGCGAGACCTGGCGGTTGACTCTCCGTCCGTCGAAATCGCTCAGATGCACGCCCTCCGGCGTCAGCATCGCCATGTCGCCGTCGGCCAGGAAGAACATGTCGCGCGTATGATGCAGGATGGCCGGGACGTCGGATGCCACGAAATATTCGCCATCGCCGAGGCCTATGACTACCGGCGGCCCGGAGCGCGCCGCGACGATCTTATTTGGATCGGTCCGTGCCAGCACCGCCAGCGCGAACACACCGGTCAGCTGCTTCACCGCCGCGCGAACAGCTTCTTCCAGGTTTCCCTTGAAGTGCTTTTCTATAAGGTGGGCGATGACCTCGGTATCGGTCTCGGTCTTGAAAACGTGGCCCTCGGACGCCAGTTGGTGCTTGAGCGCAAGGTAATTCTCGACGATGCCGTTGTGGACGACAACGATGTCGCCCTTGCAGTCCCTGTGCGGGTGCGCATTTTCCTCGGTGGGACGGCCATGCGTCGCCCAGCGTGTGTGCCCAATCCCGTATCGGCCCTCCAAAGGATCCTGGCGGATGACCTCCTCCAAGTTGTGGAGCTTGCCCGAAGCGCGCCGAATTCCCAGAGTTTCGTCATCGCAGTAGACGGCGATGCCGGCCGAGTCGTAGCCCCGGTACTCGAGGCGCTTCAGCCCTTCCAGAATGATGGGAACGGCTTTGCGGGTACCCACATAGCCGACGATTCCACACATAGGGACCATTATAGAGGTGCGACAGCAACCGAGTTGGGTGATATGCCCCAATTTCCGTGAGAGACATATCGAGGAAATCGCACATTTTGTTGCAGATGCGTGCTGGCACCTGTGGTGCTGACGCCTTACTTGGAGGCAAAATATGACTCGAATCTGGCCGGTCCTGTTCATTGCGGGGTGCGCGCTGGCGGCTGACACGAAACCACCCGCGCAGGCGGCCCGCGGTCAGGCCTTCTTTTTCGATGAAACCAACGCCAAACACTGCGGCACCTGCCATTCGCTGGCAAAGCAGGGTACGGCCGTAGGCCCCGATCTTTCCAAGCTCGCTCGCCTGGGCCCGCGCGCCATTCTGATGGCCGTTCGCGCCAGTCGCACCGAATATGTGCAGAACGTGAAATTGAAGAATGGCACGGAGTTCCCGGGAATGCCCGTTGCGCAGGATGCATCGACGGCGCAGTATTATGACCTCAGTGTCACGCCGCCGGCTCTGCGGAAACTGGAACGTAGCGAAATCGCTACGGTCGGCGACAATAGTGTTTGGAAACACCCGCCGGAGTCGGCTGGATACACGGCTCAGCAATTGGCCGACGTCATCGCCTTCATCAAGTGGGCGTCATACGGCGATACCAAAGGTGTGAACATCGACGACGTCCAATAGCGGCTAAAGCGCGTCTCTCTCGCGCCACGTCGCGTTGAGGAGAACGAATGAAGCTGCGTGACGAAGATGCCCTGGAATACCACGCCGCGGCGCCTGCGGGCAAAGTGGCGATCCGTCCGACCAAACCCTGCCTCACGCAACGTGACCTAAGCCTGGCGTATACTCCCGGGGTCGCGGTGCCCTGCCTGGCCATCGAACGCGACCCCAGCCTCGCTTACAAGTACACGTCCAAAGGAAACCTGGTGGGGGTGGTGACCAACGGCACGGCTGTGCTCGGATTGGGCAATATCGGGCCGCTCGCCGGCAAGCCGGTCATGGAAGGCAAGGGCGTGCTGTTCAAACGCTTCGCGGATATCGATGTTTTCGATATCGAGCTGGCGACGCACGATCCGCGTGAGGTCATCCGCACTTGCCAACTGCTCGAGCCGACTTTCGGTGGCATTAATCTCGAGGACATCAAGGCGCCGGAATGCTTCCTGATCGAAGAGGAATTGCGGCGCACCATGAAAATCCCGGTGTTCCACGACGATCAGCATGGCACGGCCATCATATCGGCCGCGGCGCTGCTGAATGCCCTGGAGATTGCCGGGAAGGACATCGGCCAGGTTCGTGTGGTATTCAACGGCGCCGGAGCCGCCGCCATCGCTTGCGCCAAGCACTACGTGCGGCTGGGGGTCCGCCGGGAGAACATTCTGATGTGCGATACCCACGGCGTCATCTATTCCGGCCGTGAAGAGGGGATGAACCCGTATAAGGAGATGTTCGCCGTGGAGACGCGGGCACGCACACTGGCCGAGGCGCTGCGCGGTGCCGACGTGTTCTTCGGTTTGTCTTCCGCGAATTGCGTGACGGCGGAGATGGCGAAAACGATGGCGGAAAAGCCGATTGTTTTCGCGCTGGCCAATCCTGACCCGGAGATCGCTTACGACGTTGCCATGGCCGCGCGGCCGGATGCGATTGTGGCGACCGGACGCTCCGATTATCCCAACCAAGTGAACAATGTTCTTGGGTTCCCGTTCATCTTTCGCGGGGCGCTGGATGTGCGGGCTACGACGATCAACGACGAGATGAAGCTGGCGGCGACGCGCGCCTTGGCGGCATTGGCCAAAGAAGACGTGCCGGATTCGGTGCGCCGCGCCTATGGACTGGAGCAAATGGAGTTCGGACGCGAGTATCTGATTCCGAAACCGTTTGATTCGCGGGTGCTGGTGTGGGAGGCCTCGGCGGTGGCGGAGGCCGCGATCAAAACCGGCGTGGCGCAGCAGGTGCTCGACATGGACGAGTACCGCGAGCAGCTCGAGCGGCGTCTCGGCAAGTCGCGCGAAGTGATGCGCATCATGATCCACAAAGCGCAACGGGAGCCCAAGCGCATCGTGTTTCCGGAGGGGGAAGAGGACAAGATTCTGCGGGCCAGCCAGATTTTGGTGGAGGAGAAGATCGCGGCGCCGATTTTGTTGGGACGTGAGGCGGTGATCCGCGAAAAAATGGCGAACCTGCATCTGCATAAGAGCTCGATGCGGATCATCGACCCCGCGCATTCACCCGACCGGGATCGTTACGTGGAAGAGTTCTACCAACTGCGCCAGAGGAAGGGGCTGACACGCCACGAGGCGGAGCAGGCGGCGCTACAGCACACCGTCTTCGGATCGCTGATGGTGCGGGCGGGCGAGGCGGACGCGCTGGTTGCGGGGTTGACGCAACACTATCCGGACACCATTCGGCCGGCGCTCCAAGTAATTGCGGTGCGGCCCGGCCTGCGCAGGGTTTCGGGCGTTTACATGTTGATTACGCCGCGCGGGGACATTTATTTCCTGGCGGATGCCACGGTCAATATCGAGCCTTCGTCGGAAGACCTCGCGGAGATCGCCATATGCGCGGCCGAAATCGCGCGCCGGTTTGGTCTCGAGCCGCGTGTGGCCCTGCTCTCGTTTTCGAACTTCGGCAGCACGCGGCATCCCTTGGCGGAAAAGGTGGCGCGCGCCGTGAAGCTGCTACACAACCGCGAACCAAACCTGATGGTGGATGGCGAGATGCAGGCCGATACCGCGGTCACACCCGAGATTATCGAGCGCGATTATCCGTTCAGCTCGCTCAAGGGCGGCGCGAATGTCCTGATCTTTCCGAACCTGGAAGCGGGCAACGTGGCGTACAAGCTGCTGGCGCGTATCGGCGGAGCCGAGGCTATCGGGCCGATCCTGATGGGCATGAGCCATCCCGTGCACGTGCTGCAACGCGGTGCGGAAGTCAACGACATCGTTAATGTCGCGGCGATTGCGGTTGTGGACGCGCAAGAACGGAAGTAGGCGCCAGTCCCTACTATACCCATTGACAATATATCCACTGTGGGTATAATTGGGCATGGCGGACGAACGGCTTCGAGCGGATTCATTTCTTCCTCTCCCTGAGGCGACGTTTCACATTCTCCTGGCGCTGGCGGAGGAGGACCGGCATGGGTACGCCATCATCCAGGGGGTGGCGGCGCGCACGGATGGCGCGCTGAAGCTGAGCGCGGGCACATTGTACCGCTCCATCCAGCGCATGCTGGAGCAGGGGCTGATCGTGGAGACGCGGGAGCGGCCGGCGCCGGAATTGGACGACGAACGCCGGCGATATTACCGCATCACTGCTTTCGGATCGGAGGTGGCACGTGCGGAGGCCAGGCGGCTCACGCGGCTGGTCAAACTCGCTCGAGTCAGCGGCTTCGTTCCGGGGAGGGCGTGATGCGGCTCTATAATCTTCTACTTCATCTCTATCCGGCGGCCTTTCGCAACGAGTATGGCCCAGAGATGCGCGCGATCTTCGCCCGGAGGGAGCAGGAAGCACGAGGACCCCTCGCGGCATTGACGCTGTGGACCTCCACAGTTTTCGAGGTCGTGGGCAACGCGCTCGCGGTTCACTGGGACATTCTGCGGCAGGATCTGCGATACACGGCGCGCACGCTGGCGAGCACACCCGGCTTCACGCTCACGGCGATTCTGGTAGTAGCGCTCGGTGTGGGGGCGAACACGGCAGTATTCACCGTGACGGACTTCGTGCTTATCCGGCCGCTGCCGTTCTCGGACCCCGACCGCTTGGTCAAACTGTATGAGCGGCTGCCGGGCTATTCGCGGATGGAACTGTCTCCGGTCACGTATCGCGATTGGAAGCGCATGAGCCATTCGTTCGAAGCGATGGGCGCTTATGTGTCAACTTCTGTGAATTTGGTGGGCCAAGGCGATCCGGAACGCCTGGAAGCTGCGAGCGTAAGTTCCGACGTATTTCCGCTCCTAGGCATCCAGCCGCTGGCAGGGCGGCCCTTCAACAGTACCGATGATCGTATCGACTCACCCGGAACGGTGCTCTTGAGCTACGGTCTGTGGCAGACGGTGTTCGGAGCAGATCCAGGCGTGATCGGGCGGAAGGTGGTCTTGGATGGCGCGCCGTTGACCGTCATCGGGATCATGCCGCGCGATTTCCACTTCCCGGATCGCAGTGCAGAGCTTTGGACCCCGCTGCAGGTCCGGGACGACGCAAGTTTTGAAGACCGGAACAACAATTACTTCGGGGTTATCGCCAAGCTCCGGCGAGGAGTGACCGTGGCGCAGGCGCGGTCCGAAATGGCCGTCATCACGGCGCAATTGCAGCACCAGTATCCGAAGGAGATGGCGCAGCATGGCGCGACAGTCAACCCCCTGCATGAGGAGTTGTCGGAAAGTTCGCGTCTGCTGCTGGTGGCGCTCAGTGGCGCCGCCATCTGCGTTTTGCTGATCGTCTGCGCGAATCTCGCCAGTCTTCTGCTGGCGCGAGGTCTCGCCCGAAAGAAGGAACTGGCCGTGAGGACCGCGCTGGGGGCGGGCCGCGAGAGGCTGGTCCGTCAATTGGTGACGGAGAGCCTGGTGCTGGCTGTTTTTGGCGGCGTCATGGGGGTGCTGGGCGCGCTTGGCTCGATTCCGTTGCTGGGGAAGCTAGTGCCCATGTCGCTGCCCATTGCGCAAACACCATCGGTTGACTGGCGCGTGTTGACGTTCGCCGTGCTGCTCACTTTCCTGACCGGAATTGCATTCGGCGTGATTCCTGCGCTCCGGACCGGCGGCAGCGTCGATCTTGGCGGGCTGCGGGATGGCGTTCGCGCGGGTGGCGGGCGCAGGGAGCGAGTGCGATCCGCACTGGTGATCGCCGAGGTGATGGCTTCGGTGGTCCTGCTGGTGTCGTCCGGATTGCTGATGCGGGCGCTTTGGAGGCTGCAATCGACTGATCCGGGTTTCCGGACGGACGGCGTTCTGACGATGCGCACGGCGCTGCCGTGGCCGAAGTATTTGAAAACCGCGGCTCGCGAGGAGTTTTACAAGCAGGTGTTGACGGGCGTCAGGCAGTTGCCGGGGGTTGCGAACGCAGCCTATATCAGCGTTCTCCCGATGGTTTGGCGCGGCGGCATTTGGCCCGTCTCCATCGACCAGGAGATTCTGGATCGCGCCGAATCAAACTCCGCCAGCATGCGATTTGTGACGCCTGGGTTTTTCGTGACGTTGGGGATTCCTCTCCACCTCGGCCGGGACGTGGACGAGGCGGATACCTCGGACATGCCGTTTGTGGCGGTGGTGAGCCAGTCGTTTGTGCGGCGGTACTGGCCCAGCGAGAATCCGCTCGGCAAGCACTTCAAGTTTGGGTTTCACGATCGCATGGTGGTGGGAGTGGTGGGTGACGTCCGGGTGCGCGGGCTCGAGAGACCCAGTGAGCCGCAGGTTTATCTCCCTTATCAACAGGTCCCGGACGGCTATTTCTTCCCTTACACTCCGAAGGATCTGGTGGTGCGGTCATCTATGACTGCCGGGTCGTTATTGCCGGCCATCCGCCGGATCGTGCAAAGCGCCGATCGCGAGCAGCCCATTTCAGATGTACGCATGATGAGCGAAATTGTGGAGGACGAGACGGCGTCACGGTCGCTGCAACTGCGGATATTAGGGGCGTTCGCCGCGGTGGCGATTCTGCTGGCGGGAATCGGCATCCACGGTTTGCTCTCGTTTGCGGTGTCGCAACGGCTGCATGAGATCGGGGTGCGGATCGCGCTGGGGGCCAGTTCGAGCGATGTTCTCCGCATGGTGCTCAGGCAAGGTGTAGCTCTGGCGGCCGCGGGCGTCGCGCTTGGCGCGATCGTGGCCTACGCGGCGGGCCGTGAGATGGAAGCACTGCTGGCGGGCGTGAAGCCGGGTGACGCGTTCACCTTCCTGACGGCCATCGGGCTGTGCGCGCTGATGACACTCGTGGGCAGTCTATTGCCCGCCGCGCGTGCGGTTCGCGTGGATCCGATCACAGTGATCCGCAGCGAGTAACGCGTTTCTTCTCTGGACATTCCATAGGGGCATGTGATAACGTTCCCTTGGAATGTCAATAGAAGGCAAGAATAGCCCTAAGAAGACCGACATCCTCCAGGGCACCCTCGATCTCATGATTCTTCAGGCGCTGGATGCTTTGGGGCCGCTGCATGGATACGGCATCGCCCGCCGCATCGAGCAGGTGAGCGAATCGGCGCTGGAATTGAACGAGGGCACCGTCTACACAGCGCTCTTGCGCTTGCAGCAGCAGCACTGGATCACCGCGGAATGGGGTGCGTCCGAAAACAATCGTCGCGCGAAATTCTATTCCATCACCAAGAGCGGGCGCAAACAGCTGGCGCGCGAGGCTGAGGACTGGCATCGTATTGCAGGGGCTATCGGCCGGCTCCTGCGCCTTTCTACTCAGAGGTGACCCGTGGCACGGCGTTGGCGCCTCTTCTCCAAGCTGCGCTATCTTTGGGCCCGCGATCGCTGGCAGTCAGAATTTAACGAGGAAATAGACGCGCACGTACGCATGCTGGCAGAGCGCTTCGTCGCGCGCGGGATGATGCCCGACGAAGCCCTCTACGCAGCCCGCCGCCAGTTCGGAAATCCCACTGTGCTGAAGGAGACTCGAAACGAAATGCAGACGTTCATATGGCTGGAAACGCTTTGGCACGATCTGCGCTATGGCGTCCGTGTGCTGGGCAAGAACAAAGGCTTCGCCGCCGTGGCTGTTCTCACTCTCGCACTGGGCATCGGCGCCAACACCGCGATTTTCAGTGTCGTGAACGCAGCCATTCTGCGACCTCTGCCATACCTGGATTCCGGGCGCCTGGTGATCCTTTGGGGCAATGTGAAACGTGTCCGTGTGGAGCGGCGCGGAGCTTCCTATCCGGATTACCGGGATTGGCGGGACCGCAATCACTCGTTCGCAGGCATGGCAGCTTTTGACGAAGCGCAGTTTACGCTCACGGGCGCCGGTACGCCCGAGCGGATTCCCGGCGAATATGTTTCGCAGCCGTATTTTTCTCTGCTCGGAATCAAAGCAACGCTCGGCCGGACATTCCGTCCCGAGGAAGACCAGGCGCCGCAGCGTGATGCGGTGGCCGTTCTGAGCGATGGCGCCTGGAAGCGCCGCTTCGGTGGCGATCCTGGAATCGTCGGGCGGTCGATTCAGGTGGATGGCCGGCTTTACAGGATCGTCGGAGTAGCGCCGCCCGGTTTCCGTGGTCTGACAGACGAGGCGGAGGTGTGGGCGCCGTTTCTCATGGCAGGCAGCGCGGCGGACTTCAACGAGCGTGGAAGCCGCGGGTTTCGAGTACTGGCGCGGCTGAAGCCCGCAGTGTCGCTTGTGCAGGCACAAGCTGAGATGGATGTCATTTCGACGACTCTGGCCCGGGCCTATCCGGCTACCAACGAGGCTCGCGCCGTGGAGCTCAGCCCGCTCGATCGGGAAACTTTCGGCGAGCTACGGAGGCCGCTCGTGGTTCTGCTCGCCGCGGTCGGCTTTGTCCTGCTCATCGCCGCCACGAATGTCGCGAACCTGTTGCTCGCGCGCTCGGAAAGCCGCCAGCACGAGATGGCGATGCGTATGGCCTTGGGCGGCAGCCGCGGCCGATTGCTACGGCAACTTCTGGCGGAAAGCGCAGTGCTGGTGGCGTGCGGTTGTCTGGCCGGACTCGTGCTGGCGCATTACGGTATCCGCGCGTTGATGGCCTTTACGCCTCTCCAGTTTCCCAGCTACGTTCAGCCGTCGATGGATGCGGGAGTCGGATTGTTCACCATCCTGATTTGCTGCGTAGTGGCCGTAGCGCTCGGGCTTGCACCCGCCGCTCAGGTACGCACCGCGGGATTTGATGAAGCTCTCAGGCGGGGATCCGTGCGGTCAACCGGAGGGCGACGGAGCGCCCGTTTCCGGGATGCACTCGTGGTGGCTGAAATCTCGATTTCCCTGGTGCTGCTCATTGGGGCGGGTCTCATGATCCGCAGTCTGCATCATCTGGCAGCGATCAACCCCGGATACGATCCAAGCCATGTGGTCCAGTTGAGGGTGAGCCTGCCGGAACTCGCACCTTCTGGTGGTCCCGATGCGGACGGTAAATCCGACGCAAAAGTGATCGTGGCGGCAAACGACATTTTGCAGCGCCTCTCCGCACTGCCTTCGGTGGAATCCACGAGCATTGCGTCGGATGCGCCGCTGAGCCCAAGCAGCGCGATTTTCTATACAGCGGAAGGCCAGGCGCCGATGAACGCGCAGGCCATGCCCCGCGTGTATTTTCATCGTGTGTCGCCGGCGTTCTTCCACACGCTCCGCACGCCCATTCTTGCGGGGCGCACATTCTCGGAAGACAAGATCCACGGCAATGCGAACGTTGCCATTGTGACTGAGAACATGGTCAAGCGCTTTTGGCCCGGACAAGATCCTATCGGAAAGCGAATTAAGGTGGGCGGCTTGAATTCCCCCAGGCCATGGCTGACGATTGTCGGCGTGGTGCGGGAATTGAAGTATCGCGGATTACCCCAGAATCCGACGGCCGACCCGGACCTTTTTCAGGTGTTCAACGAGCGCTCGCGCGACTTCAGCGTATTGGTCCGAACTTTCCTCGAGCCGGCGGCCATGCTTGCGGCCATTCGAACAACGCTGAATCAAACGGAACCCTCGATAGTGATTTACGACGCAGGCACGCTGGAGGATTTGATCGGCCAGGAGACGGCGCGGCCACGTTTCACGGGATGGTTGATGACGATCTTCGCCGGAATCGCGATGGCTCTTGCCATGATCGGAATTTATGGCGTCATGTCGTACAGCGTTTCCACGCGCAGGCGGGAAATTGGTCTCCGCATGGCGCTGGGAGCCGGACGAAGCGAAGTGGTTCGCATGGTGGTGCGAAGCGGAATGTTGCTGGTTATTTTTGGGATGCTGCTGGGAACCGCTGCCGCACTGGCGCTCACACAGATGATGGCAACGCTCGTTTATGATGTCAGCGCCACGGATCCCCTGACGTTCGCCGCCGCAGCCGGAGTTCTCGGGACCGTGGCAGTGATTGCATGCCTTCTGCCCGCGTCCCGTGCAAGCCGCATCGATCCCGCCGTTGCTTTGCGCGACGAATAGAGTGACGCGGTTGCGGGAAACACTGCCTTCGTTGGCGCGCATACCCGCCAACCAGAAGAAAGCATCGGCGGTGGGCTCAGGTATCATAATCGCTGATGCTGCGCAGCCTGCTGGCGCTCATGCTGGGGTATGTGGTCATGCTCGTGTCGCAATTGGGCGGTGACACGATTCTGACGGCGGTCGCGCCGGATCTCATGCCGCAGCCGGGCGAGCCGCCGGATCCGGCGTACTTCGGATACCGGCTGGGCACTGGATTCTTCTTCATCGCCCTGGGCGGGTACACGACCGCGCTGCTGGCGGGCCGGTCGGAAATGAAGCATGCGCTCGGCCTGTCGGCGCTTTCGGTGGCCGCCAGCATTCTCGAAGTCCAATACTACCCGGCGACACAGCCGCTGTGGTATTCGATCGCGCTGATGTTTCTTTCGATCCCGGCAGGGCTGGCGGGCGGTTATTACCGCGTGCGCCAAATGGAAGACAACCGGGCGCGGGCCGCCGCCGAATAGGGAGATTACGCACGGGCACGAGGTGCGGGGCAACGCCCAGTGGGCGCGAAACACGCTACGCTGGTGGAAAATACGATGCTCGCGCCCGATTCATCGCCGGATGGCATTCGCCAGCGCCTGACCGATTTGCGCAACGAGCTGCTGCGGCTGCATAAGACGCTGCTGGATTCGGAATCGGCGTCGTACGATCGCGACATCGCACGCATCCGCTCACGGGGCCAGTTGCTGGAACTGGTGCTGCACGATCCGTGGTTTGCGTGGCTGCATGAACTCTCGGAGCTGGTGGTGCTGATCGATGAGGCGCTGGACGCCAAGGAGCTCGCCGTCACGTCCGTGGACGCCGAACGCTTTTTGGCAAAGGCGCGTGAGCTGGTGGCGCCGGCGGAAAATGGCGGCGAATTCCGGCGGCATTACCTGGAAGCGTTACAGCGCGATCCAAACGTCGTCATGGCGCACTCGCAGGCCATCAAACTGCTGGCGGCCATGGGATGAGAATAGGGCAAACGGAAAGGAGCAGAGCTGGATGATCTATCGAAAGCTGGGCGCGACGGGCGAGAAAGTTTCCGCCATCGGACTCGGCGGCTATCACATCGGAATGCCAAAAGACGCGGAGGAGGGCGTGCGAATTGTGCGCAGCGCGCTGGACCGCGGTATGAACTTTCTGGATAACTGCTGGGACTATCACGATGGCGAGAGCGAAGTTCGCATGGGCAAGGCTCTCCGTGATGGATATCGCCAGAAGGCGTTCCTCATGACGAAATTTGACGGGCGCACGAAAGAAGCGACGGCGAAGCAGATCGACGAATCGCTCCGGCGGTTGCAGACGGACCGTATCGATCTGATTCAGTATCACGAGAACATCCGCCTGGAAGATCCCGATCGGTTCTTCGCGGAGGGCGGGGCCCTAGAGGCTGTTCTCGCGGCTAAGAAGGCGGGCAAGGTTCGCTACATCGGATTCACCGGACACAAAGATCCGGTGGTGCATCTGCGGATGCTGGATCTGGCGGCCCAACATAAGTTTCATTTCGACGCCTGCCAGATGCCGCTCAATGTGATGGACGCGCATTTCCGCAGCTTCGGGCATCAGGTGATGCCGCGCCTGGTGAAGGAAGGGATCGCGGTGCTGGGAATGAAACCGATGGGTGACGGCAACGTGTTGAAGAGCGGCGTGGTGACCCCGATGGAGTGCCTGCACTATGCGCTGAGCCTGCCGACGTCGGTGGTGATCAACGGGTGCGAATCGATGGACCGCCTGGAGCAGGCCTTCGAGGCGGTTGAGAAATTCCAGCCGATGAGCGAGGCGGAGATTTCCAAGCTGCTGGCGAAGACCGCGAAGCCGGCCGAGACCGGCCAGTTCGAGCCGTTCAAGACGACCTCGCAATTCGACGGCACGGCGCATAACCCGGAATGGATGGGGTGACGGGAATCAGGTGGCGCGTCAATATCCGAACGGTGAGCCGGTGATGTATCCGCTCAGGTCGCTGAATCCGTAGGCATCGATGGTTGCCGTCTTGGCCAAGGTGGCAAAATGTTGCATGGGAGAACCGGCGGGGGTATACATGCCCACGCCGCAGAGGAAAACCGTTCCACCGTTGACCATCAGGAACCGTGAGGGGCCATTTGACGGCGCGTCCTGAAGAAAGTAGCTGTCGGTGATGCGCAGCAGATTTCCGGAGTGATTGTCCACGGTGACGTAGTCATAGTTGACCGAGCCTGCCAGCATGTAGTTCGAGTTCTCGAAATGGGATCCGCTCACTACCACTTGCGCTGCGGCTTGACCGCCGTCCCCGATTCTCAATTGCGCCTGATCGAACGAGCAATCGCGAAAGATCACCTCCTGCCCACCGCCCTGTATCCAAACACTGTTCAGATGGGGAGGTGGAGCATCCGCGAAAGTCACGTGATTGAAGACGATCTGCTCACCAGCTTGGGCCAAGCCGGCCGGGAGCAACACGTTAACGCCGCCGTTGCGAATCAAGCCATGTTCGAAGTAGGCCAGCCACGTGTGTGATCCCATTTCCAGGTTTCTTCCAAAGCTCTGAATCTTGAAATCCCGAAAAGTGATTCCCTCCGCCCCATTGCTTCCGCCGAATCTCACTCCGACGGTGTCCGTGGCATCGCCAGGGCCGGTAAGAGTGACATCACGCAAGCCGTGGCCCATCCGATGCCCGGTCCCATAGTCGAAGGTAATGGCAGTCCCGATGGTCCCGGTGTAGATCAAGTTGACGACATCCCCGGGCACACCGATTAACAACACGGGCTTGTTATTTGTGCCGAAGACGATGGGCTTCGAGAAGGAGCCACCCGCGGTGAGGGTGATTTGCCCACCTTGTTCGGGCAGGTCGGCGTAAGCCGCATTGATCTGCTCGCCAACGTCGGCGCCTGGAAAATCAGAGGCTACACGTATGGGTGAGCTGTTCGGCGTTGCATGGCTGGCTCCCGGCAACTGGTGTGTCAGGAGGAAGCAAGCCAGCGCAAGATTCCGGCCCGGCGTGAAGTATCTGTGAATCGAGGAAATGCAAAATGTGGATTGGATAGGGCCCCCTGACGAACCGACACAATTGTAAAGTGTGACCTTCATCACAAGCAAGTCCCGATTTAACCTGAGTGGCGAGTGGCTCGCAGCCCGGCGATGCCAAGCAAGCAGCGGATGAATACAACGAGGCGTTAAAGTTACAACTGGAATTTCAGGGGGCGAAGCAAGGGTATGAACGGATGCAGGTGAATCTGAGGTAATGTGACGGGAGTGTTCTGGTACTGGAGCTATCTAACGAGGCCACTGGTGTCATTCTGATGGGATTGCGCAATTGCGTCTGTCCCCTTTCCCCTCCGAAAAACGGGCATACCGGAAAGTGCTTGCGACGGCCAGTTTGAACAACTCGTCGCTGTTTCGATGCGTCATCTGGCCTTCTTCCCACCTTTCCCAGTCTGGACTGTCCACCCGAACTCCTTCGCCAACCTACGGACCGCGGCCTTTTCGTATTTTCTCGTGTCGCGTGAGGCTGGCTGCAATACCTTGGGCTTGTCCACAGCGTCGGCCTCTACAATCCTAATCCCTACCTCGTCATTCAACTGCAACGTGCGCTGCCGCCAGCGAACCGTTTCCTGATTAAGTTTGAGGCCGGTCATGCCCAACCCAACTGCACCACGGTCCTTCTTGTTCTCCGAACACACAATGCTAAAAAGCAGTGACCCATGCTCCATGCCCGCAACACAGAGCTTCTTACCATTCAGGTGAATTTCAAATGCTCTCATATGCACCACAATCCTACCGTGCCTCCACGCGGACCGCTCAGGTTCACACCTTCTGAGCGGTAAACGGGCTTACCACCAACTTCGACGGCCCGAGGACGGCTCCAGCCCTTCGAGATGGAAGGGAAGCGCACTTTTTGTCCAGTGGGACAGGATCTGTAAACACTTGCAGCGTTACTCGCGATCTGGCATGTTCCGGGGCGACGGCGATCCCGACCGGCTTGCTGCAAGCCGCAACACCGCTAGGTTACTCTAAAGCCCAATGGAACAAAAGTTCATGCTGCCAGGATGTGATGGCGAACTCGACCCCTCTATCAACATCTGGTTGAAGGGCATCGTCTTCACCACTTGGGCAGACATGTTGCGGCCAGCCGTGAAACCAGGCTATCGCGTTTCGGTCGGATTCAAACGAGGCATATCGGCCGCAGGTCCCCCGGCCGACTTTCACGCATTCTACGAAAGGGTAGCGTCCGTGGCGACCCAGCGGATGTCCAAGTTGGTCTCGTCCGATCCGAGCCCAGCGGTGTCAATTTTGTGCCAAGGGTGGAGACTCCTGGGAGAAGCTGGGAACGTCGCCACCGCCTTCATCACCCTGGCCCTTCTGTCACCCGAAGAAGCAGATAACGGCCTTGACGGTGAGCGGCCACCGTCGGTCGAGGAACTCCGCACTCCCGGTGGAACGAGTCTTGAGGACTTGGCTCACTTAGCGCAGCAGCGCCCTGAAGAACTCTACAGCGAGTTCGATTTCACCGACGCCTCGGTCCCCGGCTCCGATCTCATCACGGTTAGCTACGCCGAGAGTATTCCGAGGATTCCAGAAAACGATCCATTCGACTTCAAACCCTGTTTGGAGCGCGCTGAGGCATTTGCGAACTCGTACCATCGGATGCTGGAGCGCTTCGGAGAAGTTAGCTCGCCGTTCCGAGCGACACGACGTGAATGGTTTCTCGTTGACCGCAAATTGGTCACGATCCACATCTGCTTCAGCCGTTAGCAAGGAGATGTGTCCGCCAGAAGTCGCGCAGTGTTTACCGACGCTACTGCCTCGCCCAAAAACGATTTGTGGACGATAGACGGGCATATCGGAAAGTTCACGACTTCGAGCCAACCCGGAACCCCCAGTCGAAAAAATTGCCGCGCGTTTTTCGATGCACAAAACTTTTGCTGCCGTGGGCGCGCGAAGCGAGCGGAGGCAGGAGAAAATTTGATCGTGAAAATTTTAGATCGGTTGTTTTGGGTGTGCTGAGGATTTCGAATCGGAAAATGGTGTGCTTGGAAAAATGTGGGCAAAAGGTATGGAGTCGCCAACGTAGTGGTAGAACACCCCGCGACTCGTTTGCCCCCCGAACCATCTAACCAGTACACTGGTGTCATTCTGATGGGATTCGGCAAGCTGGGCCAGGCTGTTACCGCGCGCGAGGTGTTCGAGCTGGTTCGCGACGACCTGGAGCGCGTGGAAAAAGAGATCAGCCGGGAATCGGTGGCGTCGGTGGATGCCATCACGGCCATCGGCCAATATCTCCAGGAAGCGGGCGGGAAGCGGCTGCGGCCTTCCCTGCTGCTGCTTTCCTCCAAACTCATCGGCGATGGCGGCGAGAGCGCGATCCGGTTGGGCGCGGTCGTCGAGATGCTTCATGCGGCCACGCTGGTGCACGACGACGTGATTGACGGCGCTGAGACGCGGCGCGGGCGGCCGTCGGCCAATGTGCAGTGGGGCAATCATACGTGCGTGCTGGGTGGCGACTGGCTTTACATGCAGGCCTTCCACATGGCGCTGCGCGAGCGCAATTTTCACATTCTCGACCTGTTGATCGGGCTGACCCAGATGATGGTGGAGGGTGAGCTGATTCAGCTTGAGCGCATCGGGCGCATCGACGTCACCGAAGCCGATTGCATGGAGCTGGTGGATCGCAAAACGGCGTGCCTGTTTTCGGTGTGCGCCAAGCTGGGCGCGCTGGTGGCGGGCGCGGATTCGGCCACCGAGGAGCGCCTGGGCGAGTACGCCTGGAACCTGGGCATGGCGTTTCAGCTTGTGGACGACGTTCTGGATTTCACGGCGCGCGAGAAGACGCTGGGCAAACCTGTGGGCGGCGACCTGCGCGAGGGCAAAGTCACGCTGCCGCTGGTTTATGCGCTGGAATGCACGTCGCCCGAAGAGCGGCGCGCGGTGGAGCGTGTGCTTGCCGACCGGCACTATGACAACGTGCCTTTCCGGCAGATCCTGGCGTTGGTCGAAAGATACCAGGGCATTGAGCGCGTTCGCGAGCGCGCGCAGGCATTCACCGACAAGGCGCGGCAGGTGATTGCCGAGTTTCCGGAATCACCCTACCAGCGGGCGCTCTACGGCATCACGGAACTCGTGACTGAGCGCGATCATTAGCCAACCGACAGGCGAGGCATGCCTCGCCCCTACGTGTGCGATGTGGGGGCCGGACATGTCCGGCCTGGTGACTGTAAGGCCGGGGCGAGCGCGGAGACGGATGCGAGAATAACCTCTATGTCCCTCTCGATCATCCAGGTTGATGCTTTCACGAACAGACCATTTGCCGGCAATCCGGCCGCGGTCTGCGTTCTGCCTGCACCGCGCGATGACGCCTGGATGCAGAAGGTCGCCTTGGAGATGAATCTATCTGAAACGGCATTTCTGGTGCGCGAGGGCGATCGATTCCATTTGCGCTGGTTCACTCCCGCGCTGGAGGTGGCTCTGTGCGGCCATGCCACGCTTGCCAGTGCGCACGCCTTGTGGGAATGCGGGCATCTGAAGCCGGGTGAGCAGGCTCGCTTTCGCACGCTCAGTGGCATGCTGACGGCGGATCAACGCGGCGAGTGGATTGAGATGGACTTTCCGTTGAAGGCCGATGAACCAGCCGATGCGCCGCCGCACCTGAGCGAGGCACTGGGGGCGGAACTGAAGTACGTTGGCAAGAACAATTTCGATTACATCGCAGAGGTGGAGTCCGAGGCAGTGCTGCGAGGACTCAAGCCGAATCACTCGCTGTTGTCGGAACTCGGTGTGCGAGGCGTTATCGTGACCGCGCGCTCTGAGACGCGCGATTTCGATTTTGTTTCACGCTTCTTTGCGCCGGGCTCAGGTATCAATGAAGACCCGGTGACCGGCTCCGCGCACTGCTGCCTCGCCCCGTACTGGGCCAAGCGCCTGGGCAAGACGGAATTCCTTGCCTACCAGGCGTCGGCGCGCGGCGGCGTGGTCCGTGTCCGGCTGAATGGCGATCGTGTCATCCTGGGCGGGCAGGCCGTTACTGTGCTGCGCGGCGAGTTGCTCGATTAATTCCGCGCCACCTGGTCCTTCGGCGTTGACAGATAACCGGTGATCTTGTCCTTCCCCACCTGGTTCACCACGATCTCGTACGGCTGCTTGGCCTTGAGCGTGTAGAACTGCACCGGCTCGTTGATGGTGCGGTCCTTCTTCTCTGTGGTCTTGTCATCCGCCAGCACTTCGATGGTGTACTTGTTGCGCTTGGGATCGGTTTTCTTCAGCGTGATGCTGATGTCGCCCACGCGCTGCGGCGCCTTGCTCCTCCCCAGATTGAATTCGAAGATATTGCGCTCACCCAATCTCTTGAGCACGGCGATTTCCGAGCCGTTGGTGGCGATATAGCCGCTCTGCACTCCCAGATCGCCGGTGACTTTCTTCAGATCGGCAATGGTTTTCTGCAGCTCCGATTGGGTCGAGCCCAGTTGCGTCTTGACGCCGCTCACATCCGTGTTGACGGCCGCAAACTGGCTGTCGGCGTTCTGCTTCACCTGGCTGAGCTCGGCCGCTACAGCCTGCTGTTGCTTCCGCTGTTCGGCTTCAAGCTGCTGCTGGATCTGGTCGGCCTTCTTCAGGGCCTCAGCCTTAGCCTGGCTAGCCATAGTGCTGGCTTGCCGCCGCGTGGTCTCGAGCTCTTCTTTCAGGGAATCGATGTGCCGGCGTGCTGTCTGGTTGGTGACCGAGGAGGTCTCTCGAAGGTTGGTGATGTCCGTCAAGACCAGCTCGCGAAACTTGGCCATATCGGTCCGAAGCCGGTCCAGTTGGATGTAAAGATAGACGTTGGCGGCCAGCACGGCAACGATTGCGCCGGCCAAAATAGCGGTCTTCATTCCACCGGAACCGCTGGGCGGCGGTGGGGGTTGATAGGTTGCGTCTCCCACAGGCAAACTCCTAGTCCAAAGAATTCTATTTAGTATAGACCGTCGGCCGGGGAGTTGCGTTACCGGTGAAAAGCGGGTTAACGATGGTTACTCCTGCCGCAGGGCGGCCATGGGATCGATGCGGGAGGCCCGGCGCGCGGGCAGATATCCAGCCAGACCCGCGACCGCCGCCAGCGCTCCAATCGCGGCCGCGATGCTGACTGGATCAGACAGGCTGAGGCCGTAGAGCTGGTTGCGGATCAGGCGTGTACACATTAGAGCGGCGGGCAGTCCAACGCCCAGGCCAATCGCTACCAGCGCTAGCACTTCCCGCAGCACCATCCGCGCGATGTCGCCTTTGGCTGCACCCAGGGCCATACGAATGCCGATTTCGCCGGTCCGCCGCGCCACGGTGTAGGACATGACGCCGTAAAGGCCAATCGAGGCCAACAGCAGAGCCAGGGCGCCGAAGCAACTGGTCAACTCGGCGAAAAGGTGTTCCTGGATGAGCGCTGAGTCGATCTGCTGTACCTCGGTCCTCACATTGTAGAGTGGCAGGTTGCGATCCACCGCGGCGATGGCGGCTCGAACATCGCGAATGGCCAACGAGGGATCGCTCGCCGTGCGCACCGCGAAAACCATCCGTCCAAGTCCCTCAACGTATTGCAGATATGGCTCATAAATGGTCGGCGGATTCTCCTGCCGCAGATCGTAATATTTGGCATTAGCGGCTACTCCCACGACCTCGACGTCCTTTTCGTGCCAGATGAACCGCTTTCCGATCGGCGATTGGTTTGGAAAGTAGCGCCGCGCCAGAACCTCGTTGATCACCGCCACTTTTGGCGCAGTCTCGTTATCGCGAATGGTCAAGCCGCGGCCAAGCACTATGGGAATTCCCATGGTCTCGAAGAATCCAGGCCCGACGCTGTTGCTCCAGGCCAGCAGTACTTCACCCGGGCGCTTTTCATAGCCGGGAATGTCAATCCCGCTTTGCGATGAGCCGTCTCCGATCAGGCCATGGCGCGACAAGCTAACCGACCGGATCCCCGGAAGGGCTTGAATGCCCTCTTGAATGCGTTGATAGAGATTGCCCGCCCGCTCATCTTTGTAACCGCTGAGCGATCCATCAACGCCGAACAGCAGCAGGTTTTCGCGGTTGAATCCGACATCGATCGAATTCAGCTTCTGCAAGCTACGTACGAACATGCTTGCGCCGATCAGGAGCAGCAGTGACATACCAACCTGCGCCGCCACCAGCGCTTTGCCCAGCAGCCAGCGCGGCCGGTCCGATCCGCCTCCGGTTCCCGCTTTCAATACCGGGCTGACATCCAGCCTCGTGGCGCGCACTGCCGGCGCCAAGCCAAACAGGATGCCAGTCACTAGCGAGAGCGCAGTGCAGAAAACCAGAATGTGAGCATCGGGCCGGACATCCAGCGCTACCGGCCTTTCCGATGAGGACACCAGCAATAGCAAAAGTTCCCCACCGCGAAATGCCAGCGCCAGCCCCAGCGCGCCACCCAACGTTGCGAGCAGAATGCTCTCGGTGAGCAACTGGCGGATGAGTCGAAGGCGTCCAGCCCCCAGCGCCATGCGCACGGCAGTCTCCTTTCGTCGCGCCGTGGATCGCGCCAATTGCAGATTCGCAACATTGGCACACGCAATCAGCAACACGAGTCCAACTACCCACATAAGGATGAGTAAGGGCTGCGAGAAATCGGACCGCAAGGAATCCAGTCCTTTGCCGCCGAGGCGCAACTCAACCCAAGCGATCTTTTCAGGCGGCGGTGGAGACGAGAGACCTGCCATCATAGTCTGTCGCAAAATGACACTGAGCGCGGCACTGGCCTGCTGCCGGCTGACGCCGGGCTTCAAGCGGCACCAGGGTTCGACCCACCATTCCCCCGGATTCAGGAGCAAGGATTTCTCTTTTCCTCCCCACTGCGGCGCGACTCGCGGTTGCATCGAAATCGGTACCCAAATGTCGGGATAGTCGCCCGGCGATAGGCCGAAAAACTCGCGCGGTGTTACGCCGGCAATGACGAACGGCATACCATTAACGGCGATGGCTTTCCCCACTGCCGCCGGATCCATACCAAATCGGCGGTCCCAGTACCGGAAACTGATTACGGCGACTGGCTCGGCGCCCGGCAGATCGTCGGTTTCCGTGAAAGTGCGGCCCGCAATCGCCTGCACACCCAATCCCGAAAAGTAGTTGTCGGAGACGAGCTGGCCGTTAGCAATCTCAGCGTGACCGCCGACGTTGACGTTAGTCTGTTCGAGATCGGCGAACCCGAACAAATCCGAGAGGACCCGGTTTTGTGTCCGCAATTGCTGAAATGCCGGGTAGGAAAGCGACGAACCGGAAACCGGACCGGGAGGCTTCCCCCAAGTGCTGCCATCATGACCGATGTCGGGCCACTGCCTCGCCGTCCAGTTCATGACGACAAGCTGCTCCGGGTTCTTCACGGGCAACATCTTGAGCATCACGGCATTGATCAAACTGAAGATCGCTGTGTTGGCCCCGATACCCAGCGCCAGCGACACCACGGCCACCGCCGTGAACCCCGGGCTGCGCCGCATCATCCGCAATCCGTAGCGGACGTCTTGCATTAGCGTTTCGACCAGAGCCACGCCACGTGCTTCGCGGCATTCTTCCTTCACGTGTTCCACTCCGCCGAAGATGCGCAAGGCTGCGGTGCGTGCCTCGGCCGGGGGCATGCCGGCGGCAATATTGGTCTCGATCTGCTTCTCCAGGTGGAATCGCAGCTCGGCATCCAGCTCGCGGTCGGCGCGATCCTTACGAAACAGTGAACGCAATTTCCGCCAGATCATGCCGTCTCCACGATCTGCCGGACCGCGGCCGACAACCGCACCCAGTTTGAGGTCTCGACGTCCAACTGCTTGCGGCCGGCCCTGGTTAGCCGGTAGAACTTGGCTTTGCGATTGTTATCCGAATCGCCCCATTCCGCGTCAATCCAACCGCGTTGTTCGAGGCGATGCAGCGCGGGGTAGAGCGATCCCTGCTGGACTTGCAGCACATCCTGCGACATCTGCTGGATGCGCTGCGAGATGCCCCAGCCATGCATGGGCTCGAGCGCCAGTGTTTTCAAGATGAGCAGATCAAGCGTGCCCTGCAACAGATCGGCCTTGGGATTCATGAGCTCTCCTAGATAATCTACAAGGCTATGCCGGCCTTTGTAGAATGTCAAGGGGAGAGGCGTGGAGGGCGATGCTACAATGTCCGCTTTCCACTCTTCTCAGGAGACTTCTCAAATGCAATTCGTAACGTTCGAGCGCAACGGGTCTGCCGAGCCGGGCGTGATCCTCGGCGGCAACGTCATTGGCTTGAAGGGCGCGGGTTTTCCCACGCTGGTGGCGATCATCGAAGGAGGGCTGCCGGCACGGCGCCAAGTCGAGACCTGGCTCGCCAAGCCGCCGGCTGATGCAGTTGTTCCGCTTAAGGACGCACGCTTACTCGCGCCCATCCCCAGCCCGCCGAAAATCATCTGCGTGGGCCTGAACTATCGTGATCATGCCATTGAGTCCAAAATGGAAATCCCCAAGGTGCCCACGATTTTCGCCAAGTTCGCCACCGCGGTGATCGGCCCAGGGGATCCTATCGTGCTGCCCAAGCTCTCGGCCAAGCCCGATTACGAAGCCGAACTTGCCTTCGTAATTGGCAAGGGCGGCCGCTACATTTCCAAGGACCGCTGGCAGGATCACGTCTTCGGCTACACCAATCTCAATGACGTCAGCGCGCGCGATTACCAGATGGCGACCACGCAATGGATGATGGGCAAGACCTTCGACACCTTCGCGCCCTTCGGCCCGGCTATCGTGACCGCCGACGAAATCGCCGACCCCCACGCCCTCGACATTCAGATGATCATCAACGGCGAGGTCCTGCAAAGCTCCAACACGTCGCAGTTGATCTTCCGCATCCCAGAGTTGATTGAATACCTTTCGAGCGTGTTCACGTTGGAGGCCGGCGATATCGTCTCCACGGGAACCCCGTCCGGCGTTGGCTTTTCGAGAACGCCGCCGCGCTGGCTGCGGCCGGGAGACGAATGCGTGGTGAAGATTTCCGGGCTCGGCGAACTGCGCAACCCAGTGAGGGCCGAGTAGCGATTTAGCGGCCGGTCGGTGGATCGGGGCCGAGCATCATCTGTGCAAAGCGGCCCCAAAGATACGCCAAACCGTTCACCAGGTGGAAGCAGAGCAGTAGCAGAATTGCGCCGATCATGCAGCAAACAGCGGCTTCGTCCTTGGTATCGACCTGCCACAGGCAGAAGTCCAGCGGCATGGTGCGATACGTCAACGGCGCCAAAACCAGGGCCACGGATATGGAGAAGGAAGTTACCAGCACCACAAAGGCTGCAATCCCAAACGGGAACTTCAGCACCAGATAGCCCAGGCTCTTCCACGTGGCGGTGTCCTTGAACAGCGCTTTGAGCGTACCTACAACTCCAGGCTCCGAAGGCGGAGCGGGTGGTGGCGACGGTATGCTCAGGTGAAGCATGGTTCGCGACAGCAATCGCTCAAAGGCACCTAGCCCCCGGCAGCCCAGGAGAACGGCAATCAGTATCGGTATCCCGACGAAGACGATCAGCAGGCCAGTACCCATGCTCAAACCAGTAACCAGGAAAATAAAATAGACGATGCCCAGCGGGAAGCTCAGGAGCAGGTACAGAAGGTTCAGGTACGTCTGCCCGTCAGTCGCCGGACCGAAAATGGTATCCAGCAGATCCCGTTCCGCCGCTTGTGAGGTCTCGGTCATCGTCCCGCCCATCCAACAGAGTATACGCAGCGGCGGGACTACAAGTTCGGCCGGATCGCCATCAGGGCTCTAATTCGAAGTTAACAGTTATCGTGGTGACCGTCTCCACGGGCTCGCCATTCAGCAAAGAGGGCTGGTAGCGCCATTCGCGCACGGCTTTCATGGCCGCTTCGGCGAGTTGAGGATCGGGCGTGGAGATGGCGGTCGGCGACAGCACGGCCCCTTGAACCGAAATTACGGCCCGAAGAACTACTTCGCCGTGGATGCCGCGCGCGCGGGCGTCTTCCGGATACTCTGGGTCGATTTTGGAGACCAGCTTTGCCGGAACCACATTGCCGCCAACGCGGACGCGATGCCGTTCCGCGACTTCCACGGCCGCAGTACCTTTGGCACGCACGACGAGGGTCTCCTGCATTTGCCCGACATCCAGGGTAATGTCGTAGTGGTTTTTATCAACCCCTTCAATGGTCCGTGGAGCGAATCCCCGTACCTCGACCGTAATCTGCCAGGGGCCTCCCGGCAGCGGTCCGACGGAAAACTTGCCCTCTTGATCCGTTGTGGTTGTCAGTTTCTGACCGTTGTCTGTTTGGATCGCGATCACGCTCGCCCCCGGCACGCGAGCACCTGCGGGGTCGTATACAGTGCCGGAAACCACTCCTCCATTTCCCGCCTGTGGGCGCATCGCGGCCAGCGGCACCACCAAACAAGCGGCGGCAACACACGCCATCAAGCCGGATGCGCGGCCCAGGCACCTCCGGTTCGTCCGTGGATTGAGGATCGCGCGTATCCGTGTCTCGAGATGCGTTCCCGCCATACTCATGGCGACGGGCGAAAGCTCTGCCGGCTTCAGCGATCGCGCGAGGCCCAGCAGATGGGAGGCATAATCGGAGGCGCCTGTTCCAGCCCGCAGAACCAGGTCGTCACAGGCCCGCTCCCGCTCCACACGCAAGCCGCGGAGCGCCGGCCAGACCAGTGGGTGAAACCAGTACAGACAGAGAGCCAGTTCCGCCAGCGCCTGCATGAGAGAGTCTCCTCTTTTTATATGCGCCAGTTCGTGAAGCAGCACGACGCGCAAGCGCTCGTGCGACCACTCGGATTCGCTCGCGGGAAGCACGACAACAGGACGCCAAATGCCCGCCGCCAAAGGCACGATTTCCCGGCTGCTCCGTAGCAGTTGGACACGGCCATCCAAACCAATCTCGGCCGCGACTTCCTGAGCTACTGCCTCATGATCGTTCAGGATGACCGCGTCCCTCCGCATGCGTGCCACCTTGGCAATGCCTCGCCTCCATCGCCAGCCACAGACCAGTGCGCCGGCCAACCAGATGCCGAAGGCCACGGGGACGCCGTTACGCGGAGAGGCCGCCCGGTGCGCGGCCACACCAACGCTCGCGATGGCAACGCGCACTTCCCGTGCCGCCGGGACGTAGACCATCTTGGTTGGGCCCCAGTTTGGCAGGACCGTCTCAAGCATCGGCAAGACCAACAAACTCCCGAGGGCCATGGCCCAAACCATATGCCGTAAGGCCGCCGATCGACGCCATAGCGCCGCGTTTGCAGCGATCGCCGCCATCAGCACCACCGTGCCCTTCCACGCAATTGCCACCGCCCACCACGCTGTGAACATTACCGGCCTTCCTTTCTTGCTTTCGCGATCAACTCAGCCAGACGATCGAGTTCCTCTTGGGACAAATCGCCCGCCGAAGCATCCAGCAGCGCCGTCATGGCCTGCTCCGCCGAGCCGTCGAAAAACGTCTGAATCATATGCGCCAGCGCCGAGCGCCGGGCTTTTTCGCGCGAAACCTTCGGCGCATAGACATAGCACGCGCCGCGCTCCTGGTGCTTGATATGTCCCTTGTCTTCCAGAATGCGCAGCAAAGCGCGCACGGCGGAGTAGCTGGGACTTTCCGGAAGCCCAGTCTGAATTTCGGCGGCCGTCGAGGAGCCGCGCTGATAGAGGATATCGAGGATCTGCCGCTCCCGCCGGCTGAGTTGCGCGGGAGATCGTGTGGCTGACATGCTAAAAATTTAGCACTGAGCGCCCGGGCAGTCAAGCTCTTTATGCTAAATTTTTAGCACAGAAGCGGGCTACGTCCGCGTGGGTGCGGGCGAACGCGTCTCAGACCCTCAGGTCTTGCGCGCCATCTTCTGTTCGAGGGCGGCCATCAGCCGGTCATGGATATCCGGCGCAATGGCCACCGGGTCCATGCCCTTGTAAATCTGGATGGTTTTCTTGGTCGTATCGCAAATCACCCAACAGTTCGGGCAATCGCTGATATGTTGCTCCAGCTTCTGCCGGAGCTGCGGATCGGTCTTCTCGTCCAGATAGTCGCTGAGTTCCTCGAGAAATTGTTTACATGTAAGCAAAGGCGTCATCTCCCTTGCGCTTGAAAAAGCGGGTCAGCTTCTCGCGAAGCTGTAGCCGTGCACGCAGCAGGCGGCTCTTTACGGCTGGCACGGAAAGATCCAGCGCTTCGGCCGCTTCTTCTGTCGAAAGTCCGTCAATATCCCGCAGCACAAAAACAGCGCGATAGATCGGCGCCAGGCCGTCGATCGCACTCGTCAGAATCCGCTGCAGCTCTTCGCGGGAATACTTTTGCTCCGGATTCTCGTCCCAAGCCGCAATTTCGCGGGCGATGTTGTCCTCGCCCGTATCGATGGTTTCATCGAGAGAAACCGACCGGTCGGCTTTGCGCTTGCGCAGCTTCATGAGGGCCTGGTTTACCGCAATGCGCACAATCCAGGTGTAGAACTTCGACTGACCCTGGAATTGGTCGAGGTGTTCGTAAGCCTTCAGGAAGGCTTCCTGCAGCACGTCCTCGGCGTCCTCGCGATTCTGCGTGATGTGCAGCGCCAGACGGAAAATCTTGCGCTCGTACCGCCGCAGCAGCTCATTAAACGCGCCGGTATTGCCAAGACGCGCTTGCGCGATTATCGCCGCTTCCTCGTCGATTTCGATAGGGCTGCTGCTCATAGCGGACATCGCAAATAACCCAGGGATTCCTCTATGATAGCGCGGGACGGGCGATCACCAAAGCCCCGCGCGGAAATGCCCTATGCTACGCTGAAACTTCCCGGATATGAGCAGCATAAA
The DNA here is from genome assembly GCA_035297145.1 of Bryobacteraceae bacterium. GTDB lineage: Bacteria > Acidobacteriota > Terriglobia > Bryobacterales > Bryobacteraceae > QHXW01. The sequence goes on along the minus strand of DATGZN010000016.1, from coordinate 11,389 downwards.
CGTTCGGCTGCCCGACGGCAGAACGCAGTCGGTCGAGCCCGGCACCAGACCTATCGACGTCGCCCGCTCCATCAGCCCGCGGCTCGCCGATGCGGCCATCGTCGCGCGTATTAACGGCCAGTTGTACGATCTCACACGGCCGCTCGAACAGGATGCCGACCTCCAGATACTCACCACGAAGGACCCCGAGTCGCTCGAAGTCTATCGCCACTCTACCGCCCACCTGCTGGCCGCTGCGGTCCTCGAGCTGTTCCCCGAAACCAAACTGGGCATCGGCCCGCCCATCGAGAACGGCTTCTACTACGACTTCGACCGGCCGGAGGCATTTTCACAGGAGGATCTCGAAAAGATCGAGAAGAAAATGTGGGAGATCCAGGCGCGCGATCTACCCTACGAGCGCGTCATGACCCCTAAAGAAGAGGGGCTGCGCAAGTACTCCGACGCTTGGATGAAGTGCGAGCTGATCACCGAGCGCGCGGGCGACATTTTCTCCGAATATACACTCGGCCCGCGTTTCATCGACTTCTGTCGCGGACCGCATCTGCCGTCCACGTCAAAGATCAAAGCGTTCAAGCTGCTCTCCATCGCCGGAGCCTACTGGAAAGGCAATGAGCACAACAAGCAGCTGCAGCGCATCTACGGCACCGCGTTTTTCACCAAGAAGGAGTTGGACCAACATCTCGCCAAGCTCGAAGAAGCCAAGAAGCGCGACCATCGCAAGCTGGGACAGGAGTTAGACTTGTTCAGCATTCAGGAACTCGCCGGTCCCGGCCTGATCTTCTTCCATCCCAAGGGCGGCATCGTCCGCAAGCTGATCGAAGACTGGATGCGCGACCAGTACCTGAAACGCGGCTATTCACTGGTTTACACACCCCACATTATGCGGCGTAAGCTCTTCGAGGTGTCCGGACACGCAAATTTCTACGGCGACAACATGTTTGCGCCGATGAAGCTCGACGATGCCGAATACCAGCCTAAGCCAATGAACTGTCCCGGCCATATCCTGATCTACGCCGACAAACAACGCAGCTACCGGGAGTTGCCCGTGCGGCTGGGTGAGCTGGGCACGGTTTACCGCTATGAGCGCTCAGGCGTGATGCACGGGTTGCTGCGCGTGCGCGGATTTACGCAAGACGATGCTCATATCTTCTGCACGCCGGAACAGATCGAAGCGGAAGTGGTCGCCTGCCTGGAATTCGCCTTCGATACGCTCAAAACATTCGGCTTTCTCGATTGCGAGGCCGAGCTCTCCACTTGGGACAATGGCGCGAGTGGTAAGTACGACGGCACATCCGACCAGTGGCAGCTCGCGGAAAAGGCCTTGAAGAGCGCGGCTGAGCGGGTAAGTCTGAAAATTAAGGTAATGGCCGACGAGGCCGCCTTCTATGGCCCCAAGATCGATGTCAAGCTTGTCGACGCGATCGGCCGGCTCTGGCAACTCTCTACCGTCCAGTTCGATTTCACGCTGCCGCGCCGGTTCGGCCTGGAATACATCGCCGAGGACGGTAAAGCGCACCAGCCGCTGATGGTTCATCGCGCGCTTTACGGATCGATTGAGCGCTTTTTCGGAATTCTAATCGAGCATTATGCCGGAGCCTTCCCCGTGTGGCTCGCTCCCGTGCAGGCCGCCGTGCTGCCCATCACCGACCGCCAGCTCGACTACGCCCGCCAGGTGAAAGAGCGCCTCGAAGCCGCCGGCATCCGCGTCACCGTCGATGACCGCAACGAAAAAGTAAACCTTAAAATCCGCGAAGCGCAATTACAAAAGGTGCCATATATGCTGGTGGTGGGCGACCGTGAGGCGCAGGCCGGCCAGGTGGCCGTACGCAACCGCAAACATGGCGACCTCGGCGCGAAACCGCTCGACGAGTTCCTCGCGAGCATCAAAAAGCTGATCGATTCGAAGGCAGTGGAAGAGTAGTGGGCCGGACACGCCCGGCCTCAAGCCGCCGGTTTCGCGTGCAGCACTTCGCGAACTTTCTTCGCCAGTTGACGTTCCGTGAACGGCTTCGTTAACAACGCAAATCCCTTGTCCACCACGTAGCGCTGCACCACGTTGGTGCTGTCGTAACCCGACATGAACAGCACGCGCAAACCCGGCTGCAATTCCGTGAGCCGCTCCGCCACCATGGGTCCGCTCAATCCCGGTGAAACGACGTCCAGCAGAACCAGATCCACTGGTTGTTTGCTCTTCTTAAATGTCTTGATGGCGCTCTCTCCGTTGGCGGCGGTGAGCACTTTATAGCCATTGCTCGAGAGCATGGTGGCTACCAGTTTGCGCACATCCGGCTCGTCGTCGAGGACCAGAATGATCTCTCCATCGCCCGCTGGCGAATGCGGGCCTCGGCTAGTGGGCATGTGTTCTATGGATTCTAGGCCAAGTGGTGGCGCGCAGGCAATCCCACGTGCGTGAACGCGATGAGCCGCATAAATCCCTCGGTTACAATCTGAATGTGACTCCCGGTTTCGCTACCGCCGAGGCGACGGCACGCTTGGTGGCCCGGTTTGGCCCCGCCCGTGACCACGGCTTCTACAGAGAGTTTGATGGCCTCCGGATCTCCAGCCTCGGCCTCGGTACCTATCTCGGAAACATGGACGAGGCAACCGACCGCGCCTATCACCAGGCCGTCGTGGCCGCCGTTCGCGGAGGCATCAATTTTCTCGACACCGCCATCAACTATCGTCACCAGCGATCAGAACGGTCGATCGGCTCAGCGCTCGCCGAACTGTTCCGAACGGGCGGTGCCAGCCGCAACGAACTGGTCGTCGCAACCAAGGCCGGATTCCTGACGCCTGGCGCCATGCCGAGTTTCCTGAAGCCCGGCGACGTCGTGGGCGACATGCATTCCATGCAGCCGGACTTCCTCGCCGACCAGATCGACCGCAGCCGCGCCAATCTCGGCCTGGACACTCTCGACATCTTTTATCTGCACAATCCCGAAACGCAGTTGGGTTTCGTAAGCCGTGAGGAATTCGAGCACCGCATCCGCCTGGCCTTCGCGAAGCTCGAACAACTAGCCGATAGCGGCAAGATCCGCTGCTACGGAACAGCCACATGGGAAGGCTATCGCGGGCCTCCCGGCGCACACAACGCACTCGATCTGGCGCGTCTCGTTGAAATCGCCGCTGGCGAGGCCGGCAGTCAGCATCACTTCCGCGTCATCCAACTCCCAGTTAACCTGGCGATGCCCGAGGCGCTCACCAATGGTGTTCTGGAGCGCGCCGCGCACGCCGGCATCGCGGTCGTCGCCAGTTCTTCGCTGTTACAGGGCCGGCTGGCGCATGATCTGCCGGCGGCGTTAGCGGAGAAATTCCCCGGCCTCTCGACCGATGCGCAGCGCGCCATCCAATTCGCGCGTTCCACACCCGGCGTCACAGCGGCCCTCATCGGCATGAGCCGGGCCGCGCACGTTGGGGAGAATCTTCAGATTGCGGCCGTCCCGCCCCTGGCTCCGGCAGCTTACCAGGACCTTTTCCAACGCGCGTAAACCATGCCTGAAATTCCGGTGGCGGCTGCTCTTCCGGTGCTCGACCAATCGCTCGAAGAAGTTCCGAACCGCCCTGCCGTATTCTTACTTTGGCCCAAAGCAGGCGATCCTTATCTCGGCAAGACCACCGTGCTGCGCCGCCGTCTGCTGCGCCTTCTGCGCGAGCCCGACACGCCCTCGCGCCTCCTGAATCTCCGCCACACCGCCGATCGCGTCGAGTACTGGCTCACCGGCTCGAAACTCGAATCCGCCGTCCTGATGTATGACCTTGCACGCCGCCATTTCCCTAAAACGTATCTGGATGTGCTTCGTCTGCGTATGCCACCCTATGTGAAGCTGATTCTCACCAACGAATTCCCGCGCAGCCAGATCACCACACACCTGGGCCGCGCCCCGGCCGCATACTACGGGCCTTTTCGCACGCGCGCCGCGGCCGAGAAATTCGAATCGCAGTTTCTCGATTTGTTCCAGGTGCGCCGCTGCCAGGAGGACCTCGTCCCTTCGCCTTCGCATCCCGGCTGCATCTACGGCGAGATGGGAATGTGCCTGCGCCCGTGCCAGCAGGTCGTCAGCGTCGAAGAATATTCGCACGAAGTAGATCGCGTGGCCCATTTTCTTCGTACCGATGGCCGGTCGCTCCTCGACGCCGCCACCGCTGCCCGCGACCGCCTCAGCGCCGATCTCGATTTCGAGCAGGGAGCGCGCCAGCACAAGCGCATCGAGAAAATTCAGGAAGTGCTCGGCCTTCGCGACGATCTCGCCCGCGACATCGGCCGGCTCAATGGCGTTGCCGTCACTGCCTCCGCCGAACCACAGGCCGTCGAACTCTGGTTCGTTCATGGCGGCGCCTGGCAGGGATCGCGGCGCATCACCTTCGAAATCGTGGAAGGCAAGCCCGTCTCGCTCGATCAGAAACTGCGCGAAGCCGTCAATACCCTCGCGCCCGCCGCGCAGGCCATGCGCCAGCGCCAGGAATATCTCGCCCTTCTCGCGCGCTGGTATTACTCCAGCTGGCGCGACGGCGAATGGTTCCCCTTCGACACCCCGGAAAACATTCCCTACCGTAAGCTAGTCCACGCCATCTCGCGCGTAGCGCAAAAGGGAGACGAATAGGTTTCTCTGCGCCCTCGTTACTTCTATGCAGCGCACCGTGACAGTCAGCAGCCACCCCTGATCTTCTTTTTCTTGCTTTTTTCTCCGCGTCTCTGCGTCTTCGCGGTGACTCTTGCTTTTACCCTCACTGGCGGACCATCCGAACGAAACGATATCATCCAGATTCACCCATGAAGATCACAAAAGTTGAAGCTCTCTATCTTCGCCAGCCCGAGGTCAAGCTCCAGTGCGATAGCGGCCAGGACGCGCTCATCGTGCGCGTTGAAACCGACGCCGGCATCACTGGCATCGGCGAAGTTGATTCCGCGCCCATGGCCGTCAAGGGTGCGATCGACGGTCCGTTCTCGCACACCACCGCCGCCGGGCTCGGACAAGTCGTGATCGGCGAAGATCCCTTCGAGACCGAAAAAATCTGGCACAAAATGTATCGCGCCAATATCTACGGCGGCCGCCGCGGCGTCGGAATACACGCCATGAGCGGTATCGACATGGCGCTTTGGGACATCAAAGGCAAAGCTCTCAAAATGCCGGTATGGAAGCTGCTCGGGGGAGGCTTCCATCAGAAAATGCGCTGCTACGCCAGCTCGCTATTCGGCGAGACGCCCAAGAAAACCGGCGAGATGGCGCGCCGCTTCCGCGATCAAGGATTCACCGCCGTCAAGTTCGGTTGGGATCCGATGGGCCGCGATGAGAAAACCGACATCGGCCTGGTCCGTGAAGGCCGGAAGGGCTTGGGCGACGGCGCCGACCTGTTGATCGACGCCGGTCTGGTCTGGGATTCCAAAACCGCGCTCCAGCGCGCCCGCGCCTTCGGCGACTACAACATCTACTGGCTCGAAGAACCCCTGCGCCCCGACGATTACATCGGTTACCGGAAGCTCGCCGAGTCCACGCACGTGCGCATCGCCGCCGGGGAAGAAGAGAGCGAACGTAAGTCATTCCTGGATTTGATGGACCGCGGGCGCATCGACGTAGTGCAAGTCGATCTCACGCGTTGCGGCGGGTTCACGGAAGCCATGAAGATCGCGGCGCTTGCCTGGGACCGCGGTCTGCCCATCGCCAACCACGGCTTCACAACCTATGTGAACGTGACCGCCGCGCTTCATTGGCTAAACTCCATTCCGAACGCGCTTATCTGCGAGTTTGTGGCCGAGGAGGAAACCAATCTGCGCGAGCAGATCACGCGCCAGAAACTCCGCGCCAAGGACGGCTATCTCGCCATCCCTCAAGAGCCGGGCCTGGGCATCGATCTGGACGAAGACGCCGTGCGTAAATTCCGAGTTGCGTAGGTGGCCATGAATCGCCGTGTGTTTCTTGCCTGGCTATCCGCCGCCCTTACTCGCGCCGCCGCATCACTGCCCGCCAACCGCAACATCAGGTGGGCCCTCAGCCTGGGCCTGTGGAGCCACTTTCGCCCCGTCGCGTTCACCGACATCCTCGACGTCATGCGTGACACAGGTTTCATCGGCATCCGCCTCACCGATTTCCCGCACTGCTTCGAAGCCTACAATCTCACGCCCTCGCAAATGTTGAAGGAAGTCAAAAAGCGGAAGCTGCATGTGTGTACCGCTTCCTTCAACGGCCCGGCGCAGGATCCTTCGCAGCACGACAAGTTCTATGCTGCCGCGCGCCGCGCCATGGCGATCTTGAACGATTTTGGTGCCACTGAGCTCGTAATCTTCACACCCGCGCGCCTCCCGCCGGGCGCCGATATCCTCCCCGCCTTCGACCACCTGTCCGACTGCTACTCGCGCACAGGCCTGATGGCCCGGGAATTGGGGTTTCGCGTGGGCCTGCACAATCATCTCGGCCAGATGATGGAAAAGCCCGATGAGATCGAGCTGCTGCTCGCCAAGTGCGATCCCAAGCTGGTCTTCTTCGCCCCCGACACCGCACACCTCCACCTCGCAGGCGCCAACGTCCCCGTCACGTTCGAAAAATTCAAGCGCCGCATCATCTTCGCCGACTATAAGGACGCCAAGTGGACCACACCCGTGGCCGACTTCGTCGAAGATAACGGCAAGATCCACCTCAAAGATTCCGAAGACGCCAAATTTTTCTCCAGCATCTACGATCTAGGCGACGGCGAAATCGACTTCCCCGCCTGCCACCGCGTCTTGAAATCAGTTGATTACAAGGGGTGGCTCTGCGTGGACCTCGACACCGCCCGGAGGGGCCCACGCGCGAGCTACGAGCGCTGCGGCGTGTACATCGTGAACAAGTTGGAACCGATTTATCAGTAGGACGCCGTTCACGCCAATCCACCAAACGGACGCGTGGCCACTTCACAGACACGCTCCGTCAGGTACTAGAAGTCACAACCCTCCAGGACGATCATCGAGAGCCGGGGTGATTTCAGCCCTAGCGCATGGCTAGTATTACGGTCTCTTGGTCCGCCTTCAGCCCGGCTTTCAGTTTGTGTTCAGTGCGCGACGTCCCGAATTCGACTTTGTAATCGCGGCTCCAGACCTGCCATAAAAAGTACGTCTCGCCGTACCGGTGGAACACGAGTCTGGGTTGCTCCTCCTTGTGGTTGCAATCCTGCGTGTTCGAAACGATGGCGTGAACCGCATGCCCATCCTCATCGAGGAACCGTACTAGCCCTTGCTTGATCTGCAGGACGTACTGGCCGGCTTGGATTGTGCGGCCACCAGAAACGAATGCAAAGGGAACGTCGCTTTTCAGCCCCGCCACACCTAATATTTGCGCGCTTACCGGAGCGGCCATGCCGACCAGCAAACATGAGATACCTACCGTCAGTAACATTGTTTTTTTCAAAAGTGGAACTCCTTTTGACTGTTAACGGCTGTGTCCTCCGAAAACTTTAGACTCAAAACGGCGAAAATTAGGGGCTGATGGGGCCTGCCTGTTTTCGGCCAAGGCGGCAGGTTTGGAATGCAGCCCGCTCAATATTTTCAGAGACTACAGATAGGGCGATGGCCTGAGGCTAGACGGCCTCACCTATTGCAACTTGGCCGCGAAGGAGAAGCCGCCGCCCGCTATAATACAGACTTCATGAAAGCCCGCGTCTACGTCTCCCTCAAATCCACCGTCCTCGATCCCCAAGGCCAAACCATCCACGCCGCGCTCAACGGACTCGGTTATCGTGACATCTCCGGTGTGCGCCAGGGCAAGTACTTCGAGATTGCGCTCGACCCCGCCACCAGCCGCGAACAAGCCCACAAAGACATCGACGCCATCGCTCGCGACGTCCTTACCAACCCTGTCATCGAAGAATTCCGGATCGAATTCCTGGACTGAACTGCGCGGCACTTGAATTGCACCGGTCTCCAAAAAAGGAGATTTTATGCGTGAATTCACGCGTCGTGCCGCGCTCACAGGCGGAGCGGCTATCCTGGCCAGCTCCAAAGCCGTTTTCGGCGCTCAGGCTAACTCGCAAATATCGCTCGGGATCATCGGAACCGGCGGTCGCGGCCGCTACGATGGCAAGCTCTTTGCCAATGACCCGCGCGTGCGCATCGCGGCGCTGTGCGACGTCTACCACGATCAAATCGATCGCGCCAAAACCGAAATCCCGAACACCGAGCGCGTGCCCGCTTACACCGACTTTCGCGATCTTCTCGCGCGCGCGGATCTCGACGCTGTGCTCATCGCGACCCCCGTATTTCTGCATCCCGAGCACTTTGAAGCCGCCGTCGAAGCGCGCAAGCACATCTATTGTGAAAAGCCCGCAGGCGCGGATGTCGCGGGCGTCAAGCGCCTGCTGCGCGCGGCGCAAAATGCCGACTCCTCCAAGGTCATCCAGTTCGGTTTCCAGCAGCGCTTCAGCCCCGAATATCTCGCCGCGCTCGACATCCTGCGTTCCGGCAAGTTGGGCGAGTTGCTGCTCATGCGCAGCGACTGGCTGCTGGGTGGCGCGCCCATCCGTCCGTTCGAATCCCCCTATCCGCGCGAGCAGTGGCGCATCCGCCATTGGGGCGCGTTCCGTGAAACCTCCGGCGACTTCATCGTCGAGCAGGATTGCCATGGCCTCGACGTCCTCAACTGGTTCGCGCAATCGCATCCTCTCAAAGCCACCGGCGCGGGCGGCCGCAAGAAACGCACATTCGGCGACAACCTCGACCATCTCAACGTCACTTACGAATATCCCAACGGTCTGCGCGGATTTCTCGCCGCCACCCAACTGGCCGTCAAGCGCTATTGGGACGTCAAAGAGCAGTTCTTCGGAACCGAAGGCGTACTCGAAACCGAGCGCAAGTATTACAAATGGCACAAGGATGAAAGCACCGATATCGTGGTGAATTCGAAGCGCGAAATTACCATCGACGCCATCGATGCGTTCGTCACGGATATCCTCGCCGGCAAACCGCGCAACATGGCTTTCGACGCCGCCGACAGTACCTTTACTTCACTGCTCGGCCGTATGGCCATTGAGACGCGGCGCGAAGTCACCTGGGAGGAAATGCTGCAATCGGCGTAACTCTATTGTGTTTCTAAGCCTGGAATCCCACGTGCATTAAGTAGCCTTCTGCATTGCCTGGGGGGACTGTCAGATGAACACGGATTCAGACGTAAGTGGGTCAAATCACGCACGGCCGGGTGTAAATAAACCAAAGAGAACGCCAAAAGCGCCACGCCAGCGCGAAAACCTGCTCACGCCCGAAGAGCGCGTACGCACTTCCAGCGAGGTTAATCTCGGCTTCTCCCCCGACCAGGCACTTAAAGAGGCCCTTCGCTGCCTCCATTGTGTCGACCCCAAATGCGTCGGAGCCTGCCCGCTTCACATCGACGTCCGCAGTTTCATAGACCGCCTGGTCGAGTCGGATTTCGCCGGCGCGCTCGAAAGCATCCTTCAGCAAAGTCCGTTCCCCGGTATCTGCGGCCGCGTGTGCCAGCATGAGCGCTTCTGCGAGAAGGCGTGCCTGCTGGGCACGAAACTCGAGCCCGTGGCCATCGGTTCGCTCGAACGGTTCGCGGCCGACCATGGGTGCGACAGCCAACCTCAATGCACCAAGCATCTGCCGAACGGATCGCGCGTCGCGCTCGTGGGTAGCGGCCCTGCATCGCTGATCGCGGCACGGGACCTCGCCGTCAGCGGTTATCGCGTCACGGTATTCGAAGCCCTCCACGAGCTAGGCGGCGTCCTGATGTACGGGATTCCTGAGTTTCGCCTCCCGCGCGAAGTCGTGCACAGTGAGATCGACCGGCTGCGCGCCATGGGCGTCCAGTTCCGCACCGATTTCCTCGTCGGCAAAACCTGCTCCGTCGAAGAGCTGTTCGATCAAGGCTACGCCGCGGTGTTTCTCGGCACCGGCGCCGGTCTGCCCCACATGATGGGCATTCCCGGCGAGAATCTCATCGGCGTTTACACCGCAAACGAATTCCTCACGCGCCTCAATCTCATGGAAGCGCATCGCTTCCCGGAATCTGATACGCCGGTGCGCGTCGGCGCCGCAACGGTCGTGATTGGCGGCGGTAATTCGGCCATGGACGCGGCGCGGTGGGCACGTCGCATGGGTAGCGATACTACGATCCTGTTTCGCCGCGGCCGCAAAGAGCTGCGCGCGCGTATCGAGGAAATCGCCCATGCCGAGGAAGAGGGCGTAAAGTTCGAATTCCTGGCCGCTCCCGTGCGCCTGGAAGGTGACGAACGCGGCGCGCTGAAACGCATGCAATGCATTCGCATGCGCCTTGAAGCGGCGGATGAATCGGGCCGCCCATCTCCGGTGCCGATCCCCGATTCCGAGTTCTGGATGGACGTCGACACCATCGTCGCGGCCGTAGGGCAAGGTCCGAATCCCACGGTGCAGCGCGCTACACCCCAGTTGCTCACCAAAGACGGCAAGATCGCAATTCAGGAGTCGGGCGAAACCAGTCTGCCCAATGTCTTCGCCGGTGGCGACGTAGCGCGCGGTGGTTCCACCGTTATTCAGGCCATGCGCGATGGGCGCGCCGCCGCTGAAGCCATTCACCACGCTCTGAACGGCCAGCCGGCATCGGTATTCCAGCCGGTGCCGCAAAACACGAAATTTCGCATCATTTCGCGGGCGCAGATCGCACCCGACACCTACACCATTGAAGTGGAGGCCCTCGACATTGCCCGCCACTGGCGTCCGGGACAGTTCGTGGTGTTGCGTCCCACGCGGGAAAGTGAGCGCATTCCCCTCACGCTCGTCGATGGCGACCTGGCCGGTGGAACCATTCGCCTGATCTTCCAAGCCATCGGCAAAACCACGCAGGCACTTGCCTCCCTGCGGACGGGCGACTCGCTTGCCGATATCCTTGGCCCCCTCGGGACTCCCGCCACAGCCGAGCACTTTGGAACCGTGTGGTGCGTCGGTGGCGGCGTGGGCGTTGCGGAGCTGTTGCCCGTCGCGCGCGCGCTCCGTCAACATGGCAATCACGTGGTTGCACTGGTGGGCGCGCGTACCGCCAGCCGCATGATCCTCGACGAAGAGCTGCGAAACGCCGCCGATGAAGTGCACTGGGCCACCGATGATGGCTCCGAGGGATTCCATGGCAACGTGGTCGAACTCATGCGCCACTGGCGCACTCAATCCCATCTCGTCCCGAAGTTCGTGCATGTGATCGGCCCCATCCCGCTCATGCGCTTCGCCGCGCAACTCACGCGGGAGTGGGGCGTCAAAACGGTGGCTAGCCTGAATCCCATCATGGTCGATGGCACAGGCATGTGCGGCGGCTGCCGCGTCTCCGTGGGAGGCAAGCCCGTCTTCGCCTGCGTCGATGGCCCCGAATTCGACGCCCACCAGGTCGACTTCGATCTGCTCACCCTTCGCAATCGCGCCTACATGGCCGAAGAAAAACTC
>DATGZN010000015.1:0-126081 GCA_035297145.1 Bryobacteraceae bacterium | reverse complement strand
GGAGGAAACCGCTGGAGAAAAATTCCTCCCAGAAGTGGAGATCCATGACTGGCCCGCCCTGGCGTACCGCGGTTTCATGATGGACATGAGCCATGGGCCGCTACCTACCGAAGAAGAAATAAAGCGGCAGCTCGATTTTCTCGCTCGCTGGAAAGCCAACCAATACTACTTCTATTCCGAAGCGAATATCGAGTTACGCGGCTACCCGCTCATCAATCTCGGAGCGCGCTACTCGCAGCCACAGATTCGCCGGATCATCGACTACGCCCGCGCGCGGCACATCGACGTCGTGCCTTGCCTGGAGTCTCTACGGCCACCTGCATGACGTTTTCCGCGTTGAGCGTTACGCGGATCTGAGTGCCCTGCCGCACGGCGGCGAAATCAATCCACGCAATCCACAACTGCAGGCGTTGCTGCATACTTGATGTACCCGAGCGCCAGCGCAGCGGAGGTGGCTGCGGCTCTGGAAGATCTCAACAAATCAGAGGTGGCCATCGAAAGGGTGTTCGGTGAATCGTCGATCCACGAAATGTGGGGCGATCCATTTAGCGCCGCCAACTTGAAGCGGACGGCTGACCATCAGGAGGATTTCCGTCAGGTGCGCCTGCTGGCCGAGAAACGCAAGCGCATGTTTATCTGGCAATCAAAAATGGCGCAGATACCTCCACGCTCCAAACTCTACTCGTTGCCGGGCGCATGCTCGATTTCGCGGGGTACAAGTTTCTGAACGGCCTGGAGATAGCGGAGCGTTGGCAGTCGTTCGGTCCTTATAACAGCGACCGCTACTGGAATCAGATCGAGTCTGAAGTAGTGTATCAATCACATGGCCGGTTCGCAGACATGATGGATGACGCAACGCAGATTGGCGCATCCTATCAGTCTGCATGGCTCGCGGAGTATACTCCTTACCGCTTGGCCGCTGCCGTTGGCCGCTGGGACAACGAATATAGTTACTGGCTGAGGCTGCAAAACCGCTTCCGGTACGCGACCAATGGGCTCAAGGAAGGAAGCAGTCTGCCGCCTTTAGAGAGTGTCCTCGGCTCGCAATAAGCGGAACATTTGAGAGACGTTCTTCTGATCGCGGCATTTGCGGTTGCCGACTAACTTTCGCAATCAGACTTCCGTCAACGAAATACGTAATCCGTTTACCAGTATTGATTCCAGCTTCGGCAAAGTATCCAATGAAAGTGCGGCATACTCCACCGCCAAAGCAGTGCCCACTTCAGGCCGCCTGACCGATTCCTTCACTCTTCTATGACCAAGCTCAAGCAGCGAGGTTGGGCTCACATAACGCGCTGTGCTCTTCTCCTGTGCCCACTGATCCTATCCATCGGCAGCGTTCTTTGGATGGGGTATAAGCGGCATCTCGCCAGGGTAGCTGTTGCCCCTGAGAGCAAGTATTTTGCGCGGGTTTATTCCCTGGTCTCGGCAAATTTTGCCGATCCGGTTTCGCCTGAGAACGCGATTTACCACGGCGCCATCCCCGCAATGCTTCGTGCTCTCGATCCACATTCAACCTTCTTCGATGAGCAGGCATTCCGCAGGCAAAACCAGGCTGCCAACGGAAACTACAGTGGCATCGGGGTCGAACTGACATACCAGAATCACCAATTCATCGTCGTGGGCTGCCATAGCAATTCCGCGGCTCAGCGGGCCGGCATCCATCCCGGTGATCTCCTCGCGGCGGTGAACGGGAAGGCGGCCGATGCCCTAAAAGCCTCTGAGGTCATAGGCCTACTCTCAGGTCCGGAAGGGACTACCACGCAACTCTCGATCGTGCGAGATGGCCGCCCCCTCGATTTCAGCATGAAGACAGAGATCATGTCCCGAAAGAGCGTTGCGGACGTAGCGTGGATTCGTCCGGGCATCGCGTACCTGGCAATCGTTGTTTTCAACGAAGCCACGCCCACTGAGTTGGTGGCTAATCTGAAGAAATGCCAACAAGAGGGAATGCAGGGTTTGATTCTCGATCTGCGTGACAACCCCGGCGGCCTCGTGCGTGCGGCGGTCGGTGTCGCGGACCAGTTCTTGCGTATCGGTGAACTGATCCTGTGCCAGCGCGGGCGGGCGTTTCCTTCGATGACATATGTTGCCAAACACGGTAATGGCGGCCACGAATACCCCATGGTGATTCTGGTGAACCGCAACACCGCATCAGCGGCGGAAGCCCTCACTGGCGCCTTGCAGGATCATGACCGCGCTTGGGTTCTTGGAGACGACACCTATGGCAAGGGAGTGGTGCAGACCGTCAATGAACTGCCGGAAGACACCGGATTAGGATTGGTGAAGTCCCGGTATTACACACCCAGCGGGCGCCTGTTGCAGCGTAAGCACTACAGCGCCGCCCTTGGACGCTACGAGCGGAAGGCTGCTCCAGACATGGTTGCCTGGATCACGGATAGTGGCCGGCCCGTCTACGCGAGCGCTGGTGTTGGTCCCGATGAGCATTACGCTCCCCAATATGATCGCTTTCAGTCTTCGCTCACGAGTGGCTTTGCGCATCTGGAGTTTACGAACCAGTATCTGAGCCGCCATCCCACCAAGGTGGACGAGCACTGGCAGCCGGATGATGGCATGGTCGGCGAGTTTCGCGATTACGTGAGGCAGCACCAGTTAAAATTCACGAAAGCGGAGTTTGCCCGGCACGACGAATGGATACGGCAACGCCTGCGGCAGGCGGTGTTGCGCACTACGTTCGGCCTGGATGAAACCCCGCGACTCCTGCTGGCTACTGATGCCATGGTGCAACGCGCACTCGACGCAATGCCGAAAGCACAGGCACTGCTGGAATCCGCTGGGCGTGCCCCGCAAAATGGGCACTCAGCAGCAGTGGCTCGCCGGTAGGAGTGGTGTTCCCACGCCGACGTGACGCCTTAGCCCCTGGTCGTCAACGGCGCGCCTTCAGGACTGTCCGCGTCGCCTCGGCGTTCGTGAGCAAATCCCTGAGCGAAACCGAATAGTGCTGGCCCTGCCAGTGCACGCCGACTTTCCCCTCCAGCGTAGATGAGTGCCGGGACGATTCGTCCACTACAACACCCGCCGGAAGTGTGGTTGGCACTTTCTGTCCCCCCGGTTTGTGGGCCACGGCGCTCACCGGCGCCTTTAATCGATACATGGTCATGAAACTGCCCTCCACGTGTCTAAACACCGAGAATTCTCATCTGTCTCGGCTATCTTTCGATGCTACTCGCCATTCGAGTCTGTGCACCCGTTGCACAAGGATGTACGTTTACATACTGCCGATCCGTGCTGCCACGCGCTACGCTGGCGATGTGGCCGAGCCAACCCAGTTCGTCTCGCTCCTCCGCCGCATGCTTCCGTTTTTCACTGTTGTCCTATTGGCGGCGGTAGCGTACGACGGCTGGGTCTTCTACTCGCGCTGGAGCGATGCCCGGCAGGCTGAGCGCACCCGGCAGGAGAAGGAAGCCGCCGCCGCTCAGAGAACTTTGGACCTGCTGGGCGGCGGAGGCCTAAAAATTCTGAGCTTCTACGCTACTCCTGGTATCATCCATCCCGGTGAGCATGCAAGCCTGTGCTACAGCGTGACCGGCGCGCAACGCGTGCGTATGGAACCTGTAATTGATGAACTGCATCCCGCCCTGAGCTATTGCACGCAAGTCACGCCCGCGAAAGACACGGAGTACAAGCTCATCGCCGAGGACGCCGCCGGGCACAGTACTACAACCAGCGTGACGCTTCGGGTAATCCGTTAAGAAAGGCAAAGCTGCTAGTTTCCACGGTATGTTCCCTTTTGCCTTTTGCCTTTTGCCTTTTGCACTTTGCCTTTTGCCTTCGGTGTCCTCTACCTTCCCGACGATCCAAACCCTCCCGTCCCCCTCGCTGATCCGCCCAACTCCCCTTCCTCCCACTCGATGCTTTCATACCGCGCGATCACCATTTGCGCGATGCGGTCGCCGCGATGCACCGCGTAATCTTCTCTTCCCAGATTGAGCAGGATCACGCGGATCTCCCCGCGATAGCCGGGGTCGATGGTGGCCGGGCTATTGGGCAGAGTGATGGCGTGCTTCAGTGCCAGGCCGCTGCGCGGGCGGATCTGTGCCTCGTAACCCGGGGGCAGCTCGATCGCTAATCCAGTCGGCACCAGTTGCGGCACTCCTGGCTGAAGCGTCACCTCATCGGCGGCGCGCAGATCCAGTCCCGCATCTTCCGAAGGGCCATGAGCATACAACGGCAAAAAAGCGTCGTCTCGCAGGCGTTTGATTCGCACCGTCATCGAATCCGATAATAGCGGATCAGCATGCCTGATCCACCAAAGCGCGTTTTCACCGTCTCACCTATGCCGCCGGAGAAATGCGCGTATGCGCTGGCGCGCTACAGCCGATCGCCCGATTCCATCCGGCAATCTCTCGAATGGGTGCGCACGCACGATTCCCAGAAGTTTCTCGAAAGCTTCTATTTCCAATATGGGCACGCATCCATTGCCGATCTCGGCCATACGGTGTTGTGCTTCGAAGGCTTGTCGGAACTGGCGGCGAGTGAGGCCGAGGACGAGACGCTTTGGGACGGCCAGGCGAAATCTTCCCGCTACCAGGATTTCTCGCGCTCGGGATTCATCACGCCCCCAGAACTGACCGGCGGCGACGCCGCGCGCTACCACCAAGCCGGTGAGACGCTGCTCCTCGCTTACAAAGAGGTGAACGCGCGCGTCGCCGAGTACCTTACTGCAAAGTTGCCGCGGCCCGAAGAAATGAAACCGGACGCCTACAAGCGCAACATCGCGGCGCGGGCCTTCGATGTGGCGCGCTACCTGCTGTTCTGGGGCGTGCCCACCAACGTGGGCCAGGTGACCAGCATTCGAACTCTCGAGAAACAGATCAAGCGCCTCCGCGTTTCCGAGTACGCAGAGCTACGAAGCCTGGGTGACGAGATCGCCGCCGCTTGCGCTGCCGAGCCCGATTGCGTTTGGGATGACCGCGGCCGCGAACCACTCGCGCCGACGTTAGCGCGTCATGCGGAACCCGACGAATATCTCAGACGTTCGCAAGCTGATCTGAAACTCTGGGCGGATCAGAATCTCCCACCCGCCGCCGGTCTTCAGGTGGATAGCGTGGACATCGTGCGCCCCTTGCATGTGGGCGCGGATATAGTCGCAACCCTGCTTTACACCGTGACGGATCGCCCGTTCCGTGAGCTGTACGAAGCTGCCACCGGCTGGAGCAATGCCCGCCGCAACGAAGTGCTGGATGTGGCGCTCCAATCCCGCAACCGGCGCGATGATTTTCTACGTGCATTTCGCGGAGGGCCCTACGTGTTCGATCTCGTTATGGACATCGGGGCCTATCGAGACCTCCATCGCCACCGCCGCTGCCATCAGTTCCGGCAAGCATTTTCGGGCAACCTCGGTTACGACACCCCGCCCGCGGTTGCCGAAGCCGGCGCGACCGAAATATTCGAGCACGCCATGCGCTCCGCCATCGACGAGATGCACGCGCTGTCCGCACCAGGCTCCCACTACCTCCTACCGTTCGGAGCGCGTTCCCGCTTTCTGTTCAAGATGGATTTCGCCGAAGCCGAGTATATCGCCCGCGTACGCAGCGGCGTGAAAGGCCACTTCAGCTATCGCAACATCGCCTGGCAAATGAAGTTGAAGCTGGAGCAACTCGATCCCGAGCTGGGGCGCCTGATCGAAGCGACACCGCCTTGGGTGGAAGACCCGTTAGTTCGCTGATCCAGCCGTCTTCACGCGTGCCGTCGCCCGTGTGCGGAAATCATATTTGTCGATGCGGATGGCTGCGGCCTCGGCGCTCGAGCGTATGATCCTTCCCAAAGCTACCAGTTTCAATCCGCAATTCTCGTTAAGCTGGGCTGGCCAGTCGACCGAAAGCTCCACGCGACCACCCACCGGCAGGGGTGTCTCCGAGGTGAACAATACGCCGCTGCTGCTCATATTAAGCGTGCGGCCCACGCCCGTGTCCGGGGCGGCTTTGCCATCCACCAGCTTGTAACGTAGTTCGCTTTCAATGGGGAAGCGGTCCGTACTGCGCCGATCGGTGTCTAGGGCCTGCTCGTCTAGCGTGTGCATCATTTGTCTCCGTACCCATCATGCCGGTGCCCGCGGAATTGAACAATAGGCCCGTGGGCTCAATCGAATTGGTACCGTCGTTCACGGAGTTATGGTACTTAAGTTGGATTGAGTTGACATTCCTCCAGATTAGAACTAGTCTTATTTGATACTGTGTATAAATCTAAGCCGGAGGTCGTAGCCGCATTCCGCGAGCACGGGCTGCGCTGCACGCCGCGGCGGTATGCTGTGCTCGATTATCTGGCCCGGCATCCGGTACACGCCACCGCGGATGAGATTTTTCAAGCGGTGAATCGAACGGACCCGCGCACTTCACGGGCCACCGTTTACAACAGCCTGCACGCGCTGGCAGAGGCCGGCCTGGTGCGGGAAGTGCATCTGGAAGGCAAGTCGGTGCGGTTTGACGCCATCATCGAGCGTCATCATCATTTCGTTTGTGAGCAGTGCGGGAGCGTGGAAGACATCGCTTGGTTCGATGTTCCCCGCCTTTCGCGCCATGCTCAGTTGGGCGCGCGCCTCATCCGGGATTACGAGATGATCCTGCGGGGGACGTGCGAAGTTTGTTCCTCAAAACTCAGTTGAATTCAGACCGGCGAGAATCCTTATCCCCGGAATGTTTATCCTAAGGACTACAAGCGCCCACAAGCGCAACTGCGGCCGCTCGAGACGTACGCGGTCGAATTGAGGGATGGTGAAGTATGGGTGGATCTGTAGGAAGCGGCCTTGCGGCCAAACATTGCGTACCGTGCCGCGGCGGAGTTCCGCCGCTCCAAGGCGAAGAATTGCAGAAGCTTTCTTCACAACTGCCGGATTGGAAGGTCATTGAGGGACACCACGTCACCAAGACCTATGTCTTTCCGGATTTCAAGACGGCGCTGGACTTCGTCAACCGCGTAGGTGCCGTGGCGGAGACGGAAGGGCACCACCCGGACATTATGCTGGCGTGGGGCCGCGTGGACGTGAAAACGTACACCCATAAGATCGACGGCCTGACGGAGAGCGATTTTATTCTAGCGGCAAAGGTCGATCAGGAATTCTTCAATCGCCCGAAGCCTTAGTGTATTTTCGCAGGACGCGGGTGATGTACTCGATGGTCTCTCTGTAGGGCGGCACGCCATGGTAGCGATCGACCGCGCCCGGTCCGGCATTGTACGCCGCCAGCGCCCGCAGCACCTGGTGGTCATCGTGCTGATACTTGAGGAGAAGATCGCGCAGGTATTGGGTTCCGGCCTCAATATTTTGGCGCCGGTCGCTGGCTTCAGCTCCATACTCCCGGGCCGTCGCCGGCATTAGCTGCATCAATCCAATGGCGCCCTTCGGCGATACGGCATCGGCGCGGAACGCAGACTCAGCGGCCACAACGCTTTTCACGAACTCGACCGGCAGCCCGTTGCGCTTCGCCGCATCGGCGATGAGATCTTCTGTGTTGGGAACTTGCAGGACCGGCGGCGGGGCTGATGGGACCACCTCATCTGCTTCGAACCCCGTAATTTGCGGAGCCGGTATTTCGGTCACGCCGCCATTCGCGTAAAGCCGAACAATCGAGCCGTCGGTTTCGTGCCGGTCGGCGTGAAGACGGAAACCGCTGGCCAGTACGGCATATTCGCCCGCGAAGCAGGATCCCGACAGCGCAGCCAAAACGACCAACCGCAGTATCATGAACAATTCAACTCAAATGACGTTTCTCGAATGCAGCCTGTGCAGCCGGAAATTCGCAGCCGGCAAAGTCCACAACCTCTGCGAGTGCGGCGGACCGTTGCTGGTCCGTTACGATCTCGCCAAACTCCGCTCCACGTGGAACCGCGAACAAATTGCTTCCGGACCGAACAGCATGTGGCGATACGGCCCGGTACTGCCTCCCACGCGACAAACTTCTATTATCTCACTGGGCGAAGGCATGACGCCCCTCGTCCGCACCAAACGCCTGGGCCATCGTGTTGGTGCGAATCAACTTTGGTTAAAAGACGAAGGCCTGAATCCCACGGGATCGTTCAAAGCGCGGGGCCTTTCCTGCGCCGTTTCGATGGCCGTTGAGCTGGGAATTCACAAACTTGCCATTCCCTCGGCGGGAAATGCCGCCAGCGCGATGTCCGCGTACGCAGCGGCGGCCGGAATCGAGGCCCATATCTTCATGCCGCGTGATGTCCCGCAGGCAAACTTCATTGAATGCAAGGCTTACGGAGCCCACGTCACGCTGGTGGATGGGTTGATCAGCGATTGCGCCAAACTTGTCGCGGCCGGCGCGCAACGGGAGGGCTGGTTTGACATCACCTCGCTCAAAGAGCCGTATCGCATTGAGGGCAAAAAGACAATGGGGTACGAACTCGCCGAGCAGTTGGGCTGGGAACTGCCCGATGCTATTTTTTATCCCACCGGCGGCGGCGTGGGCCTGATCGGCATGTGGAAGGCTTTCAGTGAGATGGAGGAGCTGGGGTGGATCGGCGCGAAGCGGCCAAAAATGATCGCTGTACAGGTGGAAGGCTGCCAGCCGGTGGTTCGGGCCTTCGAAAAAGGTGCGGCGCGCAGCGAATTTTGGGAGAACGCGAGCACGGTGGCCAGCGGGCTGCGTGTTCCCAAGCCGTTGGGCGATTTTCTAATTCTAAAGGCCGTACGTGAGAGCGGCGGGACGGCGGTCGCAGTGAGCGACGCGGAATTGCTGGATGCCGGTATCCAGCTCGCTACCGAAGAAGGGCTGTTCGTGGCACCGGAGGGCGCGGCATGTGTTTCGGCGCTGGAGAAACTGCTCAGAAGCGGCTTTCTGGAGCCAGATGAGAAGATCGTCCTTTACAACACCGGATCCGGCCTCAAGTATCTGGAAGCCTATTCCACTCGCTTCCCGCGATCGAGCTCGGGCGAACAGGACAAGCTGGGCGGGCTGATTACGCCGCGATGAAACAGAAGTTTCCCACAACCTCGCAGTAAAATAAAAGAGAGGATTTGAGTGCACTCGCATCATCACGGAGGCGGGACAGGGCGGGTTCTGTGGTGGTCATTGATCGCCACCGGCGCATTTGTCGTCGTTGAGTTCATCGCCGGAATTCAGGCCCACAGTCTTGCGCTGCTATCCGACGCCGGGCACAACTTCACGGATGCTCTGGCTCTGCTGCTCGCGTGGTTCGGGTTTTATCTGCAGTCGAAGCCGGCGAACGAAACCAAAACTTTCGGGTATCAGCGCGCGGGCGTGTTGACGGCATTCGTCAACGCATTGACTCTGGTGGCGCTGGCGGTTTGGATCTTCTACGAGGGCTATCAGAGATTGCTGCGACCTCAGCCGGTACATGAGACGGTGATGATGGTGGTGGCGGGCGGAGGCCTGGTGCTGAATGGGGGCATCATGTGGGGGCTACGCATCGCCCGCCACCACGACATCAATATTCGCAGCGCCTTCGTTCATATGCTGGGCGATTTGCTGGGTTCGATTGGCATCGTGATCGGCGCAGCCGCGATCCGGTACACCGGGTGGCAGCAGATCGACCCCGTGCTCTCGATCCTGATCGGCGCACTGATCGTATGGACGGCATGGGACATCATCCAGGAATCGTTGAACATTCTGCTGGAGGGTTTGCCGCGCGGGCTCGACTTGCCATCGGTAAGTTCGGCGATGTGCGAGGTGGAGGGAGTGCTGGATGTTCACGATCTGCACATCTGGAACCTGGGTTCGAACACGCGCGCGCTGAGCTGTCACGTGCTCATTCAGGATTTGCCACCCTCGGCGAGCGAGTGCACGCTGAAGTGCTTGAACGACCTGCTGGCCGAGCGCTTTCAGATCTGCCACACTACGGTGCAATTCGAACACGTGGGCTGCGCGGTTTCAGAGAACGGGTGCGTCATTCCCGTGGACGCGGGGGAGAGCCATGAGCACCATCACCATCATCATTAGTCAGCGCGGTTGAGGCCGAACGATTTTGTCCAGTTTCTCGATGGCGGGTTCCAAACGCTGCGGCTTCTTCAATACCGGCTCAAACAGGTCTCCGACGCGAGAGAAACGATCGAGAGCGTTCCGTAGATGGAACTGGGAGGGTAGCAGACCGGGCGCTACTTCGCGCCAGGCGAGCGGGGTTGCGACAGGCGCTCCCGGATACGCACGCACGACGTAGGGCGCGGCGATGGTCTTGGATTCGCCGATCTGCAAGTAATCGAAATAGACTTTGCCCTGCTCGCGGCGGGCTACAGGTCGAGGCGTGGTGAAAAGATCGGGCCGTTCCGTTGCGACAACGCGGGCAATGATCTCCGCGAACGAGCGTACTTGCTCGTATGAGTAAACGGGCTCAACCGGCACATAGATGTGCATGCCGTCTCCGCCTGTAGTTTTCGGATATCCTTCCAGGCCAACCAGGTCCAGTTTCTTGCGTACGAGCTGCGCCGCTTCAATGATGCGATCGAACTCGCAGCCTTGCGGATCGAGATCGATGAGCATGAAGTCCGGGCATTCCAGCGTGCCCACGCGGCTCATCCACGGATTCTGATCGATGCAGCCTAGATTGGTCAGATACAGCAGCGCCGCGCGATCATCAGCCAGCACGAAGCGTGTGGGCGCCTTCTTGTGTTCGGAGTAAATCGGTTCCACGCGGATCCAGGACGGGACACGATCGTGGGTATCTTTTTGGAAGAAGAATTCGCCGGCGATGCCGTCCGGATAGCGCTTGAGAGAGAGTGGCCGGTCGCGGAGATAGGGCAGGAGCAGATCGGCAACGGCGTCGTAATAGTAAAGTAAGTCGCGCTTGGTGTACGCTTCGGCGGGGTAGAAGACTTTATTCAAGTGCGTGAATTTCAGGCGCTGGCCGTTCACGGTCACTATCGCTTCTTCTGCTTTGCCCGAAAGCAGCGCTGGGCGGACGCCTGGCGTGGGCTTCTCCTCCAGCGGCGCGGTTGTTTCGCGCACGCATTCCTCGGGTTCGATGTCCGGCCGCAATCCCAGAAAGACGGGGGCGCGCAAGCGGCCATCCTCCGTCCAACTTGCGAACTTCACTTCGCAGACCACCTCGGGACGCACCCAGATGGCCTCGCGCAACATCTGCGGGGTTTCGGCGAATGGAGATCGTGTGGTGCTGAGGGGCTCGATGCGGCGGTAGATCAACTCGAGGAGGCTCTGGTCGAAACCCGTGCCGACGTTTCCCACGTAAACAAGCTTGCCGTTGTCATTTTGTCCCAGGACGAGCGAGCTGAAGTAGTCGCGTTCGCCGGTGGTGTAGCCGCAAATGATGAACTCTTGCTGACTGACGATCTTGATCTTGAGCCAGTCCTGGCTGCGCTTGGACTGGTACTTACTCTGAGCCCGTTTTGCGAGTATCCCCTCGAGACCGGTGGCGCGTGCGGCCTGTAACATCTCATCCCCCAGGTTGACGAAGTGCTCGGAGAATCGCATCACGGTCGAAGGCTTCAGAATAGATTGCAAAACGCGCTTCCGTTCGATCAAGGGAACGTTACGAAGATCGTAACCATCCAGATACAGCAGGTCGAAGACAAACAAAGTCACCGGCGTACGGCGCGCGAGATGAGCAATGGCATTCGGGTCGGCAACCGCGATGCGCGGCTGAATGAGGCCGAAGCTGGAAACGCCGTTCTTATCGAGCACCGCGATTTCACCGTCGAGCACGGCTTGCTTGGCCGCGATTTGGTGACCAATCACGCTGAGCTCGGGGTATTGCCGTTCACAGGAGTGGCCGGTGCGCGAGGTCATGCGGACGGATTTTTCATCCACGAAGCAAATGGCGCGAACGCCGTCCCATTTGATCTCGAAGAGCCAGTCGTCACCCTTCGGCGGCTTGTCGGCCAGAAAGGATTTCATGGGCACGATCGAAGCCGGCATGGGGGCGCGGACGGCTCCGGGGAGAGCCGCGGGGTCGATGGAGCTTTCGGCTGAGCTTACTGTGTTGCGCGGAGTTTTTTTTTTAGGGGCAGGCTCGGCCTGTTCGCGCGCCGGCATGTCTTTGGCGATTTCCTCCTGGGTGCGGCCTGTGGCCACGCTGAAGGCGTACTGCTCGGCATCCCAGCCCGGCCGCGCCTCCGCGTCTCTCTTCTTGAGCAGCAGCCACTCGTTGCCTTTGCCGCGCCCTTTCATCAGAACGAGGGCAAACTCACCCTTCAGCTTCTCGCCGTGTAACTTGAATTTGAAGTCGCCCCGCGCAAGCTGCTCCTGAGGGGTTTTATCGCCCAGGACCTCATAAGTGCCACGGTCCCAGAGCATGACGCTGCCCGCGCCGTAGTTGCCTTTCGGTATATTTCCTTCGAAACTACCGTATTCGAGCGGGTGGTCCTCCACCATGGCGGCCAGGCGCTTGGGCGCGGGATCGAGAGTCGGACCCTTGGGAATGGCCCATGATTTCAAGGTGCCGTCCACTTCAAGCCGGAAATCGTAGTGCAGGCGGGTAGCGTCGTGGCGCTGCACGCAAAAGCTGTCGCCGGTGGCGGGGGCGGCTGGTCCCGCCGGTTTGGGCTCGGGGGTGGACTGGAACGACCGTTTGCGAACGTATTCGTTCAAAGACATCTGAAAATGTTGAAAACCTCTCTATGTCATGATATCGGTGTTAAAGGGCCCCTCGAGCCTATTGTAGCTGCGGAAGTGAGGTTGCATACATGGCGAGCAGCGTCTGGAAGGGACATCTGACTTTCGGTCTCGTTTCTTTTCCCGTGCGGTTATTCAGCGCCGCGCGCGGCGAGACCATCAGTTTTAACATGCTTCACAAAACGGATCACTCGCGCATCAAGCAGATGATCTATTGCCAGGCGGAAGACAAGCCGGTTCCCCGCAGCGAACTGGTAAAGGGTTACGAATACGAAAAGGACCGCTACGTCGAGATCGACGACGAGGACATCAAGAAGGTGGCGCCGAAGACGGCGAAGGTAATGGAGATCCTCGAATTCGTGAAGGCCGACGAGGTGGATCCGATTTACCTCGAGAGTTCTTACTACATGGCACCGGACGAAGGCGGCGAGAAGCCCTATGCGCTGCTCTTCCAGGCTTTGCGCGAGTCAAAGTACTACGGCATCGCGAAAGTAGCGATGCACAATCGCGAGCACATCGTGATCTTGCGTCCGGGGAACAAAGGCGTGCTGCTGCACACGATGTATTATGCCGATGAAATTCGGCAGGTTGAGGAGTTCCGTACAGACACGACTCAGGTAAAAGAGAAAGAGCTGGCTCTGGCTAAAATGCTGATTGAGTCACTCATTGCCGAATTCGAGCCTGGAAAGTATGTCGATAACTACCGGCTCAATCTCCAAAAAATGATTGAGGCGAAGTTAGAAGGCAACAGTGTGGTGGAGACCCCCACGCCGCATATCGCTCCCGTCATTGACATCATGGAAGCCCTCAAGAGGAGCCTGGCGGAGCAGAAAAAGCCGGTACATACGGCCGTCGCGGCAGCTGGTGAAGAAGACGCCGAGGCAGAAGCGCCCGAGCAGGCCGTGGCAAAGAAACGCCGCCGATCACAAGGCGGCGGCTAACTCCTCGGCGTAGAGCGCGCCTTCGGGAGTTTCTTCGTGTTTGAAGAATAAGTAAAGGTCCTTGCCCTGCGCGAGTAACTCCTTCGCGCGCTCGGCGATCGATTTCCGCTCTTCCTCGGTATACTCCGGCTTTCTCAACCTGTAATATACAACGTCCGCGGTAATTACTTCGGGGATTTCCAATTTATCGGATTCCGCCACACAGAGCGAAACATTGCGTTGGCGAAGGGCGGCGTACACGTCATCCTGGAGCCAGGAAGTATGGCGAAACTCCATGCTGAAGCGCAAGTCAGGAGGCAAGAGCGCGAGAAAGTCAGTGAGCACCGCCATATCGTACTTCACCGTAGGCGGAAGCTGAAATAAGATCGGCCCAAGCCTTCGGGCGGTACGTAACGGGTCGATCATTCGCAGGAATAGCTCAACCGCCGCTTCCGCATTCTTTAGCCGCAGGATATGTGTGATCCGCTGGTTGGCCTTGCACGCAAAGCAGAATCCGGTTGGAGTGGATTTCACCCAGTTTTCTAGCGTGGTCGCGGCCGGCAGCCGGCGAAAGGTGTAATTGATCTCAACGCAGTTTAAGCGGCTCGCGTAGTGCTCGAGAAATTTCTTTTCCGGCAATTTTTCCGGATAGAAGCGTGGCTTCCAGCTTGGATATGCGAATCCCGAGGTGCCGGTATAGAGTTTCGCCATAGAGTACAATCGAAAACCATGCGGCATCTGCTCGTCAACTGGCTGGTCAGCGCGGTGAGCCTGATGATCGTGGCGGCAATCGTGCCGGGCATTGAGATCGATGGTTTCGGCACCGCCCTGATCGCGGCGGTGGTCATAGGTCTGGTGAATGCGACACTCGGGTTCTTTCTCAAGATCCTGACGTTCCCACTGACTTTGATCACGTTGGGCGCTTTTCTCTTCGTGATCAACGCCCTCATGCTGAAAGTGGCTGCCGCGCTGCTGCGGGGGTTCCGTGTGAAAGGCTTCGCACCCGCTCTGCTGGGCGCCATTCTCCTGAGCCTGGTGCACATCGCTTTGCGGTGGCTGCTGTAAGTTAGAACAGTTTTGGGCGGAGGAATTTTTTGGGGTCCTCGCGCAGTGCGTGCAGCATATCTTGCAGATTCTTCGTGCTGCCTTGGAGAGTTTCGTACATGCTGGTATTGGCCATGAACTGCCCCAGGGCGCCTTCACCGGAGTTGAACGCGTCAATTTGTGCGTTCAGATCGTCAACAATGCGGTTGATGCGCCGGTATAGTTCGTCGTCTTTTAGCAACTTTCCACCCGAACCTTTTCCGGCGTTCAGGTCAGCGAGCGCGCGGTTCAGATTCCCCACGGACTTGCGCAACTGCTCATACTGCGCCGGGTCCTTCAGAAGCTTTCCGGTGCTGCCTTGACCTGCCTGCCAATCGGCGAGCGCATGGTCCAACCGTTTCGCCGGAGCCTCTAGCTTGTCGTAGTAAGTTTCATCGAAGATCAGCCGGCCGCTGAGGGTGTCTTTATTTACTGCGGCATGAATGGCGCGCTGAAATTCGCTGACTTTGCTCAGCATGCTGTTGTAAATTTCGTCGCCTCTGACCAGCTGCCCCACATTGCCATGGCCGGTTTCCATATCGCGAACCACGGCATCCAACTGCGCGAGAATCTGACGGCCTCCCTGCAGTATTTCAGCCGGGTTGATGGCCGGAGTTGGCGCGGGCCGAAGCTCAGCGCCCGACGTCAGATGCTGTGGGTTCTTGCCTTCGATGATATTGACGAACTGGTCGTCCAGAACGTTTTCCGCCGTCACTTCGACCGTGGAATCCAAGGGGATGGCGTTCAGATACCGATTTTCGATCGCGAGATCGATGCGTACGGCCTTGTTTGGATCTTTCAATCCCGAAAGCGCAACTTTCGACACCTCTCCTACGTGGATGCCGTTGAATTGGACCGCCGAATTTTTCTGGACGCCTCCTAGATCCTTCAAGTACGCATAGACGCTGGCAGAGGGTTGAAAGGCGTCCGCGCCCCCCATCAGCAGGTAGATCAGCACGGCAAGGATCCCCATGGCGCAGCCGATCATGGCGCCGACGCGAAACTTCGCCCAAGCTACTTCTTCCGGAGTTGGCATAAGCGCGCGCTACGGTCCATTGTGGCTCATTCCAAAAGTTCAGCAAGGCCGCCTTGCTTTGTTAGCCCGGCGGCTTGCCACCCAGGCTGGCCCGCGCTGCCTCCACTGAGTTGCTGAGCGGAAGTACGCCGTCGAGGCGGGTCATTTGCAGCAGGTGCAGCACTTTCCCGCTGGCCCCGGCGATACGCAGTTCTCCATTGCTCCGGTTCACCGTTCCGTAACAGTAGGCGAGTATGCCGATGCCGGTGCTGTCCAGGTGGTCGACACGCGAAATGTCCAGAATGATCTTCTTTTGTTCCTGGCGTAACAGATCCTGCACCAATGTTTCGATCCTCTGGCTTTCGCGCCCCAGCGAAATCTTGCCGGTCAGCTCGAGCACCGTGATGTCGGGTTCAATTCGCCTGGTTTCGATCTGCAACAACATGGGGTCGAGATTCAGGATACACTAAACCATCGGGGGCGCAATTTCAGTTGTAAGCTGAGGTGCGGCAATGAACACAGCGCTCGCCATCGATCGCTTTCAATTCGCATTCACCGTAACGTTTCACTACATTTTTCCACAGCTCACCATGGGCCTGGCACTGTTGCTGGTGGTGCTGAAGACCATGGCGCTGCGTACGGGCAACGAGCACTACAACCGCTGCGCGCGATTTTGGACCAAGATTTTCGCCATCAACTTCGCCATGGGCGTGGTGACCGGCATCCCCATGGAATTTCAGTTCGGCACCAACTGGGCGAAATTCTCCAAGGCCGCCGGCGGTGTGCTGGGCCAAACGCTGGCCATGGAGGGCGTTTTCTCATTCTTTCTGGAGTCGACTTTCCTCGGCCTGCTCATCTTCGGTGAAAAGCGGCTGGGCGCGTTCTTGCATTGGGTGGCGGCAGTACTGGTTTTCGCCGGCTCCTGGCTGTCCGGATTTTTCATCATTGCGACCGACGCCTGGATGCAAAACCCAGTCGGCTACAGCGTAGGTCCTAATGGCGATATTCTGCTGCGCAGTTTTCAAGAGTTGATCTTTAACCCCTGGACGCTCTGGCAGTACCTGCATAACATGACCGGCGCGGTGGTCACCGCGAGCTTCGTGATGGCCGCGGTGGGAGCGTTCTACCTGCTGGCGGACAAGCACGATGTTTACGGCCGCACGTTTGTGCGCGTGGGTGTGACGGCGGGCTTTATCGCAACTCTGTTGATGATGTTTCCCACCGGCGACGGACAGGGCAAGATGATCGCGGAACATCAGCCCGTGACGCTGGCCGCGATGGAGGGATTGTTCGAATCGGCAGAGGGCGCACCGCTGGTGGTCATCGGCCAGCCGGATGTGGAGAACAAGAGACTCGACAATCCGCTGGTGATCCCGCGAGCCTTGAGTTTTCTGACCTACCGCCGCTGGGGCGCGCGGGTCAAGGGACTCGATGCGTTTCCGTCCGATCTATGGCCCGACAACATCCCGCTGTTGTATTTCAGTTATCACATCATGGTTGGCCTCGGAACCGTCTTCATCGCGGTGATGACGCTCTCCATGGTGCAGTTGGCACGTGCAAAGCTCTTTGACACGCGCTGGCTGCTGTGGGTGCTGATGCTGACCTTCCCGTTCCCCTACATCGCCACCACGGCGGGCTGGATCACGGCGGAAGTCGGCCGCCAGCCCTGGCTCATCTACGGTCTGATGCGCACAGCCGCCGGCCCTTCGCCGCTCGTCTCAGCGGGCAACGGCCTGTTCACCCTTCTCGGTTTTATGGGGATGTACGGGCTGCTCGCGATTCTGTTCCTGTTCCTGGTGTATCGCGAGATCGAGCACGGCCCGGAAGCGGCCGCGAAGACGTAAGGAGAGACAACCATGCTGGAAACTCTATGGTTCTGCCTGGTGGCTTTGATGGTCGCGACCTACGTGGTACTGGACGGCTACGATCTGGGCGCCGGGATCATTCACCTTTTTGTGGCGCACTCGGACGACGAACGGCGGCAGGTGCTCCAATCTATCGGGCCGTTTTGGGATGGCAACGAAGTGTGGCTGCTGGCGGGCGGCGGTACGCTTTACTTTGCCTTTCCCGCGCTGTACGCCGCGAGTTTCAGCGGCTTCTATCTTCCACTGATGATGGTCCTTTGGCTGTTGATGCTGCGCGGCATCTCGATTGAATTTCGCAGTCACGTGGAGAGCCCGGTCTGGCGTCCGCTTTGGGATGCCGTGTTCGGGGGCGCGAGTGCGCTGCTCGCGATATTTTTCGGCGCGGCCTTGGGAAATGTGGTGCGCGGCGTACCGCTGGACGCCTCTGGCTTCTTCTTTCTGCCGCTGTGGACTAACTTCGGAGTCGCGGGCGCGCTCGGCATTTTAGACTGGTACACGGTGGTTATCGGTGTGGCTGCGTTCGCCACAATGATGCAGCACGGCGCGCTTTGGGTCGCCTTGAAAACCGAGGGGCCGCTGGAAGAGCGTTGCCGCCGGCTGGCCTTGCGTACCTGGTGGGCTGTTGCCGGCTTGGTGGTGCTGATCACGGCGTTGAGCTTCGCCGTTCAGCCGCAGCTTTGGGCCAGTTTCTCGGCGCGTCCCTGGGGCTATGTTTTTCCGGTGTGTGCGGTGATTGCGCTTGTGCTGGTACGCCTTTGGACTCCACGGCGCACTGCAGCGTCCTTCCTGGCTTCATCGGCATTTATTGCCGCCATGCTGGTGAGCGCGGCGTTCGGGCTTTACCCGTATGTCCTGCCGTCGAGCTTAGGTCCTCAGTTCGGGCTGACCATTTCGAATGCCGCGGCAGCCAGTTACGGCCTACGCGTTGGCCTCTGGTGGTTTGTTCCCGGCATCGCGCTCGCGATTGGATACTTTCTCTTTACCTACCGCCGGTTCGCGGGCAAAGTGCGGTCCGGGCAGGAAGGCTACTGAGCGAGCTGCATGGTCACCTTGACGGTGGCGTCGTCCGGATCGTACTTGAGTTGGAAGCCCAAGCGTTCGCAGACGCGCTGCATGGTGCGATTCTCGGCCAAGATGTCCGCGGTGATGCGCTCCATCTTTTCCTCTTTAGCGATCTTGATGAGCTGCGCGATCAGTTCCGACCCGAGGCCGCGGCCCTGAAAATCATCGCTCACTAACACTGCCATCTCGGCATCGCCAGTGCCGTGTAAACGCGTTAGCCGGCCGATTCCCAGGAGCTCGTGCCCGCCATCGGGATTTTCACGCTCGGCCACCAGGGCCATGCCGCGGTCGTAATCGATGAAGCACATGCGCGTCAAGCGCTCGTGGGCCGTGCGCTGGCTCAGATTCAACAGGTGAAAGTAGCGGAAATAGACGCTGCGCTCAGAAAGCCGATTGTGGAACTCCACCATCAGAGGTTCATCCTCGGGGCGAATCGGACGTATGTTAACGCGCGTCCCGTCCTTCATGGTCCACGTGCCGGCGTACTGCACCGGATACGGCCGGATTGCCGTGTGCGGCAAGTCCTGCTCGCGCGTCGACTGGTCAAAAACGATCACGCGCGCATCGAGCGCCAGCAGCCGTTCCGGCGAGGCCATGAGCGGATTGATGTCGATCTCCTTGATCCATGGCTGCTCCACCACCAGGCGGCTGAAGCGCACCAGAAGCTGATCGAGATCCTCCAGTGCGATCGGCTTTCGCCCGCGAATGCCTTGCAGGGCCGTGAAGATCTTCGTCTGCTCCATCATGCGCCGCGCGAGCGTGGTGTTCAGCGGCGGAAGCGCGAGCGAGCGGTCTTTGTACACCTCCACCATCACGCCGCCCGAGCCGAACAGCAGCACCGGTCCGAACTGCGCGTCAATGCTGCTCCCGACAATCAGCTCATAGCCGTCCCGCGAAACCATGGGTTGAACGGTTACACCCTGAAAATGTCCGGGCCCGGCTTTCTCGCGGACTCCCGTCTCGATCGCGGTCCAGGCGCGGCGTACGGCGGCCTCATCCCCCAGATTCAATTGCACGCCGCCCACATCGGTTTTGTGAGTAATGGTCTCCGAGTGCAGCTTCAGAACCACCGGATAACCGATCTCGCCCGCGAACTTCGCTGCTTCCTCTGGCGTTCGCGCCACCAGCGTTTGTACGGTAGGGATGCCGTAGAGCGCCAGTAGCTGCTTCGATTCCGCCTCGGTCAGAATCGTGCGGCCGGACTGGCGCACGCCCGCGATCAGAGCGCAGGCTTGCACGCGACCCGTGGAATCGGCTTCCGGGGAAAGAGCCGGTGTCTCATAAAGTCCGCGCAGATTGTACGTGTAGTGCCACATGTACTCGAACACCTTCACGGCAGTGTCCGGGTACGGAAACGTCGGAATGCCCGCACTGTTGAGGATGTCCTCGCCACCCGCCGCTTCCACGCCGCCCATCCAGCTCGCCAGGATCGGTTTGCCGTCCAGCTTGGCGTACGGTCTCAGCTTTTCAGCGATTTGCGTCGGGTCGGTCATGCCCTGCGGCGTCATGATGACCAACAATCCATCCGTCCCCGGGTCTTTCGCCGCCACTGCCACGGCTTTGGCGTAGCGTTCCGGATCGGCATCGCCGAGGATGTCGATCGGGTTGCCATGGCTCCACGCGGCCGGGAGGAATTCGTTGAGCGCGGCGGTGGTCTCCGGCGAAATCTCCGCCAGCTTGCCATCCAGCGCCATCAGAGAGTCGGTCGCAAGCACGCCAGGCCCGCCGGCGTTTGTCAGGATCGTCAGGCGTGGGCCGGCCGGCCGCGGCTGCCTGGCCAAAACCTCGGACATGTAGAACAAGTCCGAAATGTTATTCACACGGAGCACGCCGCATCGGCGGAACGCGGCTTCGAGCACTTCATCGCTGCCGGCAAGCGAACCGGTATGCGAGGCTGCCGCCTTTGCCGCCGCCGCGCTGCGCCCCGCCTTGATGACGATGATCGGCTTGCTGAGCGCTACCTCGCGCGCGGCTGAGATAAACGCGCGCGCATCACCGATCGATTCCATGTAAATGATGATGCTGCGCGTGCGCGGATCATCGCCCAGGTATTCGATCAGGTCGCCCCAACCGACGTCGAGCATGGAGCCGATGGAGAGAAACGCGCTGAACCCAACTTGCTCGCGCAAACTCCAATCCAAAATCGCCGTGCACAACGCTCCGCTCTGGCTGACCAGCGCGACATTGCCGGGCCGGGCGATGGCGGTGGCAAACGTGGCGTTCAAGCCGCTAAGAGGACTCATCACGCCCAGGCAATTTGGGCCGATGATGCGCATTTGTCCGCGCCGCGCTTCCTGGAGCACCTGCTGCTCCAGATCGGCGCCGGCTTTTCCGATTTCCTTGAATCCGGCGGAGATTACGATGGCTGCTTTGATGCCTGCGTCCACGCAATCGTGGATGACGCCCGGGACCGTTTTGGCGGGTGTGACGACCACGGCGAGATCCACTTGATCCGGCACCGCGGCAATATTCGGGTACGCCCGGATGCCGAGCACATTCGGGCGCTTCGGATTCACCGGAAACACGGTGCCCCCGAACGGACTGTTGATCAGGTTCCATAGAACCGTGCGGCCCGCGCTCCCAGGCGCTTCGGTGGCGCCAATCACGGCTACGTTATGAGGCGAGAAGAAGACATCCAGAGGGTTGTGGTGCTCCAGCCCGAGAATGTCGTGCGCTTTTTCACTTCCTGGACGAGTTTCTTTGACCATCAAACTCATTGTCCGCGATTCGCAGAGATTTGGCGATTACCCCAAAACATTAGATGGTTGTATACGATCGTTGACCGCCGTTTCGCATGCTACGATCGATGGAGCCAGTTCCCCTTCTCGCTTTCGGCTGTCTCCCAGGCTCGCGTCATGGTTCGCTACATCGCCACTCTCCGCCAGGAACTTCGTCCCATGCTCCAACTGGCAGCGCCATTGGTGATGGCGGAGCTTGGCTGGATGGGCATGGGCATAGTAGACACCATGATGGTGGGCCGCGTAAGCGCCGAAGCCATCGGCGCGGTGAGCCTGGGCAGCGTGCTCTTCTACGCCGTGGCGATTTTCGGAAGCGGTCTGATGCTGGGCCTGGACACGCTCGTTTCGCAATCTTTCGGCGCGCGCCGCGTGATGGATTGCCATCACTCGCTCATCAACGCCGTTTACTTGTGCCTGCCGCTCGCGCCGGCGCTCATGTTGCTGGTTTGGTGCTGGGTGCCGCTATTGGAGCGGTTTGGGATCAATCCATCGGTGCTCCGCCAGGCCGTGCCGTATCTGATGGCCATCATGTGGAGCACATTTCCGCTGCTGTTGTACTTCGCTCTGCGCCGTTACCTGCAAGCTATGAATCGCGTCGCCCCCATCATGTTTGCCCTGATTAGTGCGAACGTGATCAACGTCGCCGGAAACTGGATCCTGGTTTATGGCCATTTCGGTTTTCGCCCGATGGGCGCGGAAGGCTCGGGTTGGGCGACGTGTGTTTCGCGCTTCTACATGGTTCTGGTGCTCGGCATCTATTTGCTCTACGACGCCGCTGCCCGCCGCACCGGGCTGTTTGACGCGCCGCTCGCGCCCGACTTCCGTCGAATCCGCGACCTTGTGCGGCTGGGACTGCCCGCAGCCACGCAGCTTTCTCTTGAGGTGGGAGTGTTCGCGGCGGCCACTGCGCTGATCGGTACTCTCGATCCGCTGTCTCTGGCCGCGCACCAGATTGCCCTCAATGTGGCGAGTTTCACCTACATGGTCCCACTCGGTATCAGCTCCGCGGCGGCTGTCCGCGTGGGCCAGGCCTTGGGTCGAGGTGACGTGCACGCCGCGGGGCGCGCGGGCTGGGTGGCGATGGGGCTCGGCGCCACCTTCATGACCGGTGCCGGAGTGGTTCTGCTCGCTGTGCCGGCGTATGTCGCGCGCGTCTTCACTACCGATCGCGCCGTGATCCGCACTGCCATTTCGCTATTGGCCGTGGCCGCAGCCTTCCAGCTTTTCGATGGCCTCCAAACCGTGGCGACCGGTGCGCTGCGAGGCGCCGGCGACACGCGTACCCCCATGATTTGTCATCTCCTGCTCTATTGGCTGCTCGGACTACCGCTCGGGTATGTCCTTTGCTTCGAAATGAGCTGGGGCGCCGTCGGGCTGTGGGCGGGGCTCTGCGTCGCCCTGATTCTGATTGGCTCGGTTCTGCTCGCAGTGTGGGTGCGCAAAGTGCACACGATGTCTGCTAGTTACGCAACCGCGAGCTGAGCGCTAAATGCCGTGAAAAAATCGGTTGAACAGCCTGTCCGGACAGATTAGGCCGAGCATGCTCGGCCGCTACGACGATTTACAAGAGCATTTGTAGTGGTCGGGCACGCCCGACCAATTTTTCACGGCTTCCTACTGCTTTGGATTCACCACACGGTAGGCGGTGATGAACTCGCTGACCAGGTCGTCTACCGCGTCGGAAACTGTGTGCTCAATCGCTTTGGGCGCGGCGGGCGCCACTCTCTGGTCTCCCCAGGTCTCGGTCACGGTCTTGGTCGTCTTATCGCGGTTCAATAGTACGATCTGATACAAGCCCATATTGATGACAAGTGAGATGGGCCCTTTCGACATCAGCGTCTTCCGCGGTGGCCGTGCCGACGAAATGTTGAGGCCCAGGAACTCGACCGCGTCGTGGTCGACGGTGATTCCCGCCTCGCGAAGCTTTTGCTCGATGGTGATGCGTAAACCGTCGCCCGAGACGCCTTCGCGCTCGACCTCCGGGGCCGGTGAGTCCACGACAACCTTCAGTGCCTTGAGGCCGCGCAGCGTTGAGCGGTCCATCGATGAGTCGCTCGCCACACAAAGAGCGGCCCCTAACGTCAGCGATGCAAAGCCAGCGTAAATCCTACGCGGGATCATAACTGTCATTCTACCGGCTCGCGCAGTGTGATCACACGGCCTGTGTCGAGATTCCGCGCGAGCTGCCGGATGCCGCTCGGCCACAAGATTTGCACCTCCTCGACCTTTGTCGCCGTTCCTAAACCGAAATGCAGCCGCAAATCGTTTTGCGAAAGATAGCTGCCGCCGCTGCGCACTTCATCGATCTGCGTTCGGCCACCAGCGGTGAGGCGCACGCGCGCACCGATGGCGCTGCGGTTCGACTTAACGCCCTCCAATTTCAAGATCACCCAGTTTCCCGCGGACTTCCGGGCATTCTTCAGCAATGACGGCGGCTCGTTTTGATTGTTGACCAGGACTTCGACCGAGCCATCGTTATCATAATCGCCAAATGCGGCGCCGCGCGCGGCATGGCGCTCGAGGATGCCCGGTCCGGCACGCTCCGAAATATCGCTAAAGGCGCCGTTGCCGTTGTTGTGATAGAGGATCGCTCGGTCCTTGTAGTGGATATCGATATTCAGCCGATCCACCTCCGGAAACGCGTGGCCGTTAACCAGCAGCAGATCTTTCCAACCGTCGTTATCGAAATCGAAGAAGCCACATCCCCAGCCTACCCAGCGTGTGTTGCGCGCCAGGCCGGCGCTGATCGTCGCATCGTCGAAATCCGCGCCGCCGCGGTTGTGGTAGAGCGTCTCGCGCTCATCGGAGAAATTTGTACGGAAGATGTCGGGCTTGCCGTCTCCGTCATAGTCCGCGGACGTAGCGCCCATGCCCGACATGGCCTTGCCGTTTTCGTCGAACGCCGCGCCACGTAACACGGCCTCTTCGCTGAACGTGCCGTTGCCGCGGTTGATGTAAAGCAATGACGGCGTCTGGTCGCAGGCGACGAAGATATCGGTCCGGCCGTCCTGATTAAAGTCGCCGGTGAGAACGCCCAGGCAGTAACTCTGATTGGGTTTCGAGATGCCCGATGCGCCGGAGACATCGGTGAACGTGCCGTCGCCGTTGTTATGGTAAAGAATGTTGCGATCGAACGGCAGCCCGCGAGGCCCGCAGTTCACCGCCAGGTCGCGGTACCAGCAGTACGGATTTTCGCCGGGCTTCGGGGTGGTGGCGAAATCGAATTTCACGTAGTTCGCGACGAAGATGTCGAGGCGGCCGTCGTTGTCGTAGTCGAGAAACGCGCACCCAGTGTTGTAGCGAGCGCGATCCTGCTTCAGTCCGGCCTTGATCGTCGCGTTCTCGAATCGCCGCCCGCCCACGTTGTGATAGAGCGCCAGGCCGCCCCATGATGTGACCAGGAGGTCAGTGAAGCCGTCGTTATCAAAATCGCCGGCGCATACGCCCTGGCTCCAGCCATCGCTCTTGAGTCCTGTCTCTTCGGTGACGTCGGTGAAATGGCCGTTACCGTCGTTGCGATACAAACGGTTCGTGCCGCCCGGTCCGGAGAGCAGGAAAATGTCGAGCAGCCCGTCGTTGTTGTAGTCAATAAACGCCGCTCCGCTGCCCGTGGTTTCGACGATGTATTTTTTGGATTCGCTGCCGCCGTTTGGAAAACTCTGGACCAGCCCCGCCTGTGCGGCAACATTTCGGAAATCCGGCAGTTCGGGAGCGTTGGCGGCTGCGGCCAGAAGTCCGAGGAGAGCGATTCGCTTCACTGGTTGGGCGCTTTTTCACCGAGCTTCTTGAGAAACTCGGTGAATTCGCCGGCGGGCGGGCTCTGCAGCTTGTCGATCACCGCCTTCTCGCGCAGAGCATCCTCATTTCGGCCCGCGTTCCGGTACGCGAGCATTAAGTTGTAGTGCGCGGATTCGTTTTCCGGCTGGAGGCGCACTGCCCGCTCGAGCAACTGAATTGCTTCGTTGTTGCGTTTGGCGTCCGACCGCATCCGCGCCACCGCGAGCAGCGCTTCCGCAAAATCAGGAGACAGCGCCAGTGCGCGCTCGAATCGCGGCGCGGCGTCTTGCGCCTTGTTCTCGGCCAGTAGGATTTGGCCGATTTCATATTCCGCTACCGCGTCATTCGGGTTCAGCCTCAATTCCGCTTCGAATTCCTTGAAAGCCTCGTCCATCACCTCCGGCGTATGCGATTGCATCAGCAGAGCGCGGGCCAGCCGGAAATGCAGATTCACCGCCGCCGGATTTTTCTCGATCGCTTTCCGGTACTCGGCAACCGCGTCCCCGTACCGTCCCTGGACTTCGAAGATTTCAGCCGAAATCTGATTCACGCGATACGAAGCCGGCGTTTTCTGAAACATCTGGAACACCACGTCGTTCCATGCTTTCATGTGCAGTTTCGCGGCTTCGTATAAGACGTCGGCATCTGCGGGGAACTGCTTTTCCAAGTCCATCACTATAGGCAGGGCCGCATCCACGCGATTGTGCGCCATGTGGCACTGCGCCAGCGCAAGCCCAGCCAGCCGCCGAAGGTCGGGGTTTTGGCCCGCGTAAACCGCTGTCAAGTCGTTTGCCGCGCCATCGCAGCGGCCAGTTGCGGCCCGCGATAATGCCAAAAACGTGCGTGCGTGCAGATTGCCGGGATTTTGTTTAAATGCCTGCTCCAGAGTAGTTTGTGCCGCGGCGTAGTGACCCTGGCGGAACTCCTCAATGCCTTTTGCGACAGGGTCCTGAGCGAAAACAGTTGTTACGAGCAATGCGGCGATGCAGGTGCATTTAGTGGCCCGCATTATCCAAGACCAGATCCAAGTTGCTGAACCGATGGCGCATCCTGCCGTCGAACAGCCGGAAACTAACCAGCGGCGGAGCGCCAGGCGCGATTTTCGGCGGCGGGGCCAGCCGCTGGGACGGTGGGACCGCGATCTCGACCACCCGTCCGGAGTCGATCACCTGCTTTGTGAGCCGTTCCACATCGGGGGAAGCGAGCAGGGCCAGTAGCAAGAGCGGCGTCATTCAGTTCACCGATATTCTACAATGGTAAATTACGCATGTCTGCAAAAGAGAAAGCGGCGAAAGAGCCGATGCCGCCACTAAACGTTTGGCTGGCGCCGGTAGCGGTGGGCTGGCTGGTTCCCGGCGGCGGGCATTTTCTGTTGAAGCGCAGGGGCCGCGGCCTGCTTTTGGCGGCCGCGATTACCTGCATGTTCGCGATGGGACTACTGATGCGCGGCGCGATGTTCAAGCCGCAATCGGGCGATATCCTGACCGTCCTGATTAACTGGGGTGGTTTCGCCGGGGACATCGCGTCTGGCATTCTGTATCTGCTGACGACGTGGCTCGGATACGCCCAACCGGACGTGGCAGGCGCCGTTCACGACTATGGGACAAAATTTCTAGTGACCGCCGGCCTACTCAACGTTCTGGCGATGGTAGACGCCTACGAAATCGCCGGCGGGAGGAAGAACTGATGCCCAAAATGACTCTTTCGCACTTCGAGGCTTCCTTCCTATTCGCACTGTTCACCTCGGTGGTTTTGGGTGTGGTCAGCAAGCGAACAGATCGCGAACGGCTTAACTACGGCTTATACGTCTTCGGTTGCTTTATCGTGGCGCTATTCGGCATCGGCTGGTTGATGCGTCTAGGCCACGGGTAAGGCTAACCGGCTCGGCGTGGCGCGCGATAGCGTTCCCACTCGCCGAGAGAAAATCCATCGTGGCCACGGTAGTTGAAATCCAGCGCGAGATAGAAAAGCGCGGCGACCAGACTGATCAGCAAAGCTATCACGAGATTTAGTGGGATGTTGGGGGAGGACGGCCGCTCCGGCACCACACCCGGATCGATGATGGTCATGCGCTCACCGCGGTATCCCGCACCTAATCGGGCTTCCTGAAGCCGCCGCTGCGCAGCTTCAAAACTGCCGCGGGCTGCGTCGCGTTGCGTCTGCGCCATACCGATATGCATGGAGCGCGTTGCCGTTTGATTCACCGGCGCGCTCTCCAACTCCGCCCACGCACGCTCGGCATCCTGCATTTTTGCGCGAGCATCATCCAGCCCGTTTTGCGCATTGGCGATCAAGTCCCGTTCGGTTTCGCATGTGGAAAGCCGGCTAAGCTCCACCACTTGCTGGGCAAGATACAGCGCCAGTGCCTGAGCTGTTCGCGCGTCAGGCACGGTGGCGGCAATTTCCAAAATCCTGGTATTGCGCGGAATGGCAACTTTTAAGACGGAGTGCTTCAATTGATCAATGGGTTCGGAGTGGGGTAAGCGAAAGTGATCGACGGCTTTCGAAAAGAGATGGTCGCTCGAAGCTAACACTTCATACGTTTTGAGAGACTCCATGTAAACGGGATTGATCAGCATGCGCTGATCGCTACCGGCAGGTGGGTCAATCAGGATCCTGGCAGTCGCCGTGTATCTGCGCGGCAATAGCAAACTCGTAGCCAGTGACAGGAACAGTGCACTACCGCAGATCATGAGCACAAAGAGGATCCGGCGCCGGAGATGGCCGAAGTATCTAAGAAGATCGAGAGTTTCCGCCACCGAACGTCCCCGTGGGATAGCTGAGTGAAATCTAGAAATATCTTAACCATTTTGCCGATTTTGGAGTGTTAATTTGCCGTCCGCGACGTTGTCTTTAACACACATTAAAAGCGCGGTAATTTAGTTGGCGCCTCCGATGGAACAGTCGCAAGCGATAACTGTTAGAAACATGGTTAATATTTGACTGTGTGCCTAGGCAAAGAGCCAATAACCTAGGTCAGAAGCAGGTAATAGCCGGTTACGAAAGATTACGGCACGAGCGGTGATGGCTGAGGAGGTTGGAGCGTACCACTGGGCCGTGCGACCCCCGTTTTGACCCCCACTTTTGTAAACGGGGCGGGCATCCGCCGAGCGCCTTTAGGCTTCTCCGTTCCGGGCAACCCAGCCGGAGCTTGCTCACCAGCGCAGTTTCATTCGAGCCGGATTCCCTATTTTTGACTGTTGGATCAAAAATTAGGGACCTCACCTGCTTTGCAGAAACGCTCCGGTACGATCTTACACTGTTCGGGGATAACTGACAAACTTGGCTTTCCCGAAACGGGTACAATTCCCCAGGAGGTGGTGCATGCGCTTGGTCTGCCTGATTCTGCTTGTTTGCGTCGCCGCGGCTCAGCAACTGCCGGTGGTGGCGACGGTGGAGCACCAGCCGCTTGCCGCGCAGGTATCGCGGCTGCTGGAAGCGCTCCAGTTTTTGGGCGAGCCGCTGCCTGCCGACGAGACGCTGGAGCTGAAACGGCTAGCCGGCACGCCGGCGGATCGTGCTTCTGCCGTGGCGGCGATTCAGAACATCCTCGACCGGCATTGCCTTGTTGGAGTCGAGATCAACCCGGAGAGCCGCGTCAAGGTACAGGAAGGCCCGGCTAAGCCGGAGCTGATCGAGCAGGGGTGGCGCACGTTCCTGGTGAAGGTCATCAACCAGGCGGGCATCACGCCGGTGCTGGCGGTGGAGAGCCCGAATGCCGGCATGCTGGCGGGTAGCGAACCCTATGCAGTGAACCGGCGCTGGCTGGATATCCGCATGTTCGACAAGCAGCCTATGCGGCCGCGCCTCTCCGGGCTGGAGGTGGAATATCGCATCCTACAGCTTTTCTCGCGAGATGGAGGCAAGCGCGAGGCGCGCCTGGAATTCAACGTCGGACAGGGAACTCAGGACCTTGGTTTTCGCAGCCAGGTGGATCTTCTGTTTCAGGCCAAGCCCGCGACCAAGGTAACGCTGCGGGTTTTGGACGCCGATGACCAGCCCACTACCGCATCATTCCTGGTGCACGATGCCGAGGACCGCGTTTATCCCTCGCAGGCCAAGCGGCTGGCTCCCGACCTCGCATTTCAGCCGCAGGTTTACCGGGCTAACGGCGATTCACTTTTGTTGCCGCCGGGCGACTACGCCATCGAATACACCCGCGGTCCGGAATATCGGAAGAAGTCGCAGAAGGTACACGTGGGCGGTGAGCCGATGGAGTTGGTTTTCCGGCTTGAGCGTTGGATTGATCCAGCCAAGCAGGGCTGGTACTCAGGCGACCATCACATCCATGCCGCGGGCTGCGCGCATTATGAGAAGCCGACGGAGGGCGTGTACCCGGCCGACATGATGCGCTACATCCTTGGCGAGGATCT
Organism: Bryobacteraceae bacterium; assembly: GCA_035297145.1. Taxonomy (GTDB): domain Bacteria; phylum Acidobacteriota; class Terriglobia; order Bryobacterales; family Bryobacteraceae; genus QHXW01. Next base: position 96,700 of record DATGZN010000015.1, on the reverse strand, counting down.
GAAGGTGGGCAGCGTGCTGAGCTGGGGGCCGGGCTGGTATTTCCAGAAAACTTTTTTCGAGGGCAAGGACAACAAGCTCTCGACGAAGGAAAACCTGATGCGCTACGACGTGGAAGTCTCCGGGTTCCCGTCGAGCCACACCGGGCACATCGTGCTACTGGGTTTGACGCAGCAGGATTACCCAGGCACCAAGCGCATCGAGGATTGGCCGAGTTGGGGAGTCCCGATCTTTCGCTGGGCCAAATCGCAAAATGCGGTGGCCGGGTTTGCCCATTCGGGCTGGGGCCTGGCTCTGAAGACGGACAAACTGCCGACGGATGAGATTCCGCCGTTCGACGGCATCGGCGCCAACGAATACATTGTGGGTGTGACGCAGAACCTGGTGGACTTCATCTCGACCGTGGATACTCCGTCCATCTGGGAGCTGAACATCTGGTATCACACGCTGAATGTCGGTTATCGCACGCGCATCAGCGGCGAGACCGATTTTCCGTGCATCTATGGCGAGCGGGTAGGGCTGGGGCGCAGCTACGTGCGCCAGCGCGAAGGGCACGATTATCGGGACTGGGTGGACGGCGTGCGCGAGGGCCGCAATTATGTGTCGGATGGCAAGAGCCACCTGATCGATTTCGGCGTGAACGGCGTGGAGGTGGGAACAAGTGAAGTGAAGCTCGCGGCGCCGGGAGCACTCCACGTGACGGCGAAGGTTGCGGCGCTGCTGGGTGAAACGCCAGACGAAGAAATCCGCAAGTTGCCGTATGACGAGAAACCGTACTGGGATCTCGAACGGGCGCGCATCGGCAACAGGCGCAAGGTGCCGCTGGAATTGGTGGTCAATGGGGAGCCCGTCGCAAAACAAGAGGTGGAAGCCGATGGAGTCGAGCGGCCAATCGTTTTTGACTACAAGGTTGACCGCAGCAGTTGGGTGGCGCTGCGCATTTTGCCCTCTTCGCACACCAACCCGATTTTCGTGATGGTCGGCGATAAGCCCATTCGGGCTTCGCGAAAGAGCGCCGAATGGTGCCTGAAAGCTGTAGACCAATGCTGGACGCAGAAGGGCCCGCACATCCGCCTGGAGGAGCGCGGCGAAGCGGAACGGACGTACGAAGCGGCGCGGGAGGCGTACCGGCAGCGGCTAAAGGAGACGGTTGCGGCGAATTGACAGGCCGCATACACCCAGGCCAGTGCGGTTGAAGACCGCATTACAATGAACCTGGGTTGGTATGAGGCTCAGGTGGGTTCTTGTCGCTGGTGCGGCGATTGTCGCGTGTGGTCTGCTCGTTTACTTCGGGTGGTTCCGGCACCGAACTCAGTTTCGGGCGGATCCCGCACTACAAGCGTCATTGAACAGAATACTGGCGGATTACCGCCAGATTATTGTGTTGATGGACGGGCAAGAATCGCTTGACGACCAGACGCGCAACCGTTGTCTGCTCGCCGGACGCAAGATTTTTTACAGCAAACAGGAGACCCTTGAGGAAGTCACGGAAAAGCTCACCGGGGATTATTCGCGGAAGAACGCAGACGGCATTCGCCAGCTTATTCACTACCTCTCAGACGACCCCGCACTGCACGATGCGGATAAGCTTGCTTTCCTCGACTTGATCGACGAATTGAACGCGATGGCGCCGCCTGGCTCGCGAGATCCGTTGAGCGGCTCGATCCGGAGCGTGTTCGACAATCTGCAATCGATCCAGCTGGCTTACCGCGAGGAGGTCACGCGCATCTTTTCCCAGTTTGAAACGCGCGGCGCGGGTGGATCGCGTGAGAAATGGGACAGCTACGTTCGGTATCTCAAAACGCAAACCAGCCGTGAGAAAGTGCTGGCGGAAATCGGCGGCAGCGTAGCCAGCGAACCAGCGGAAAGCATGCGCGGCGCCAACCGGAACGAGGTATTCGGCAATGACTTTCCCGCGAAGAGCGTGGCCCTGACCTTTGACGACGGCCCGCACCGCAAGTACACCGAGCAGATACTGGCGTTGCTTCAGAAGTACGGCGTGAGAGCCTGTTTCTTTGAGCTGGGAAAGAACCTCGGCCGGGTGGACAGCGCGAATCAGGTGCAGCTCATGCCCACCGCCGATATCGCCCGCAAGGTGCTGGATGCAGGGCACGTCATCGCCAACCACAGCTACTCGCACCCGGAGCTTCCCAAGCTGCCGGAGACGGATCGGGTTCAAGAGATCGAGCGGACCAACCTGATCCTGAACAAGGTCATCGGGCAGAGACCGGTGCTCTTCCGTCCGCCGTATGGCGCACGCAATCAGGCGATTCTGGACGAAGTGAACGGCGACGGGCTGAAGTCGGTGATGTGGAACATCGACTCACTGGACTGGGCCGATCCAATCCCCGAGTCAATTGCGATGCGCGTTCTGCACGAACTGAACCGGACGCAGCGCGGCATCATCCTGTTCCATGACATTCACCGCCAAAGCGTTGCTGCGCTTCCACAGGTTATCGAGGAGCTCATCCGCCAGAACTACACGTTCCTGAGCTTCGACCAGGGCCGGTTTGAGAAGACGGCTCCGCCAGTGGGCGCTGAACGCGCGATAGCGGAAACACCGGCACCTTCTGTTGGCACGCAGACTTCGCAGCCTCTCTATCGAGACAGCTGGGCGGTGATCATCGGCATCAACGACTACCAGCAGTGGCCGAAGCTCCGCTATTGCGTCAACGATGCAAATGCCATCGAGCGAGTGCTCACCACCAAGTTCGGTTTCAAGAAAGAGAACATTCGCAAATTGCTTGACGGTGAGGCAACGCGGCAGCGCATTCTGGGGATCCTGGGGGACGAATTTGCGAATGCGAATCAGGTGCAACGGGAGGACCGTGTCTTCTTTTTCTTTGCGGGCCACGGCGCGACCCGAACGCTCTCTGACAATCGCGATATCGGATTTATTATCCCGGTGGATGCTGACCGATCCAACTACTACTCGACCGCGATCAGCATGAATTCGCTTCGCGACGCCTGCGATCTGATCGCGGCAAAACACATTTACTTCGTGATGGACTCCTGCTACAGCGGCCTGGCCTTGACGCGAGGCGGAAGCGCATTCTCGCAAGACCACAGCTACCTGGAGGAGATTTCGCGGCGGGTCTCACGGCAGATCCTGACGGCCGGGGGCGCAGAGCAGCAGGTTGCCGACGACGGGCCGGACGGGCACTCGGTATTCACGTGGGCGGTATTGCAGGGTCTTTCCGGGCAGGCAGATCTCGACAACAACGGTTTCATCACAGCGTCGGAGTTGGGCGCTTACGTCAGCCCAATCGTTTCGAAATTTTCGCGACAGACGCCGGCGGTGGGTAATCTTGTGGGGAGTGAAGGCGGTGAGTTTGTTTTTGAATTGCAGCCGGAGCCGCTGAGCTCGGCAAGCCAACAGTTCGACCCCAAGGCCATGCAGCTCACCGGGCAGTTGGAGACGCTTCAGAAGGAAATCGCCTCCAAGCAAGCGGAACTGCTCAAACTGCAACAGAGCGTGCAGGCTGAATCCGCGAAACTGGCGAAGCTGGATGCGGTGCACGCCGCGCCGCCGGCAGGGAAATCGCCGTCATCGCGCGCGTATGAACTCGACCGGCAGGGCCAGCAGTTCTATCGCGAGAAGAAGTACGACCTGGCACTGGACGCATTCCAGAGAGCCGTGCAATTGAAGCCCAGTGATCCCGTACTACTGAACAATCTGGGTTTTATCTATTACAAAATGGGCCGCTATGACGATGCCGCGACGTGGCTGGAGAAGACGTTGCAGGCTGACCCGAAGCGCAAGGAAGCTCACGGCAACATTGCAGAGCTCTACTTGAAAATGGGGCGACGCAGCGAAGCTAAGGCCCACTATGAGCAGTATCTGGCTCTGTGGCCGAACTCACCCAAGGCCGCGGAGGTGCGGGAGATTCTGAAGACGCTGAATTAGGGCGCAGACGCAGGCCGACCGCGTTTTGGGACGCTCTGCGCGACAGCGAGAATCAAGATGTCCGCTTCAAATTCACTTTGGCCGACATTTTCTCGCCGCCACCTCCCGTACCCGTGCACGTACCCTGGATCGACGTTCCATCAAAGGTCAACTCAAAGGCCAAAACGCCACCGTCATCCATCGCGACTTCAAACGTCAGATTCTGGCCCTCCAATTTTCCTTTTCGGAGCGACCATTGCTTTTCCGAGTTGGGGCCGGCAGTTCCGGTGACCGCGCTACCGGTCTCCTTCAAGTCCATGTAAGCCGAGTCGGCTTTGGTTTCTCCCTCAGAGTTTGTGATATCGAAGCTCCCGGACCATTTGCCGGTGAGTTCGGCGGCTTGCAGAGCAAAGGTAGACAATAGCGCACAGAGCAGAAGCTTTCGCACGGAATCCTCCAGTACGCCGCAGCCGGTCGCGGAGAAGCTGCTGATTCACCGCTCCCTCCCGGTCGCGGCTCGCAATCAGACATGAGCGCCGCTTCTACAGCGTTCCTTAGTAAACGTGCTGAGCGCTTAGTTTGTTCCCGAAGATGCTACATTTTTGGTGCGTAGTAGCCTTTGCGGGCGCGGACCACCACGTCGTGCCGGTTCTTCACGCGTAGATCGACGGTGTGGTAGAGGCCGTCGGTGTGGAACGGTTCGGGGCGATAGAAGATGGCGTACTGGTGGCGGAGCTCGTTGGCGATGTTCTCGAATGACTGCGCCAAATCCTCGGCTTTGAACGGAAAGAACGATTGGCCGCCGGTTTCGAGCGCGAGATATTTCAGGATCTTGTCACCGTCGCTTTCGATGCGCGTGATGTTGGTTGAGATGCAATAAATCACCGCATCGGCTTTTTGAGCCATTTCCAGGGCCTGGTCGCGGGAGACGCGGCTCTGGTTGTCGTCGCCGTCGCTCACAATGATGACCGCGCGGCGGAACCGGTAGCGCGGCTTGTCGAGTTGGAGCTTATCGCGGCAGGCGTAATAGAGCGCGTCGTAAAGGGCGGTTCCGCCGCCGGGGCGCAGGCTGCGAATGGCTGCGGCAAGCTTGTCGGGATCGTCAATCAGGTCGGCTACCAGCTCGGCGGAGGAGTCAAAACTGACCAGCATGGCCCTATCCTGGCCGCGGCGGATGACGCTGTTGATGAAGTCGACGGCGGCCTGCTGCTCGAATTTGAAGCGGTCGCGGATGCTGTTGCTGGTGTCGATCAGGATGGCGATGCGTAGGGGCAGATCGCTTTCCGCGGTGAACTCCTGGATGGTCTGCGGCCGCCTGTTTTCGAAGACGGCGAAGTCGTCCTTGCCCAGATCGGTGATGAACCGGCCCTTTTTGTCGGTGACGGTGAACAGCATGTCGACGCGGTTCACTTCAAGGACGATGCGGGTGTCGGGGGCGTCGGCCGCCGGTTTTTGATCCGGCTGCTGCGCGGCGAGGGAGACACCAAGGGCGACACCAAGAGCAACCAGGACCCCGGTGAGCAGGTATTTCATATGACACGATTATAGCTTTCACCGCGGAGGCGCAGAGACGCGGAGAACACTCAGCCAGGTTTCGAGATCTTCCGGCAGTGGGGATTCCACGGTTACCTGCTCGCCTGTGGACGGCTGGTGGAACTTGATGCGGTGCGCGTGGAGGAAGTAACGCGCCAGAGGGGGAGTGTTGCCGATCTGCGCAGGCGCGCCGTAGAGGCGGTCGCCTACGACGGGGTGGCCGATGCTCGCCAGATGGACACGGATCTGGTGTGTGCGGCCGGTGCCGATGCGGACCTCGAGCAACGTGAAGCCGGCGAATCGGCTCAGCACGTGATATTCGCTCCAGGCGGCGCGGCCATGGGCCAGGCGGGCGGTCATGCGAATGCGCTGCCGGGGATCGCGCGCAATCGGCTTTTCGATGCGGCCGCGATCCTGTTTCACTTTTCCGTGAACCAGGGCGAGGTAAGTCTTCTCCACCTGGCGCGATGCGAATTGTTCGGCGAGGCGTTGGTGCGCGGCGTCGTTCTTGGCCACCAGGAGCACGCCGCTGGTGTAACGATCAAGGCGGTGAACGATGCCAGGCCGCAACTCGCCCGCGTGCCGCGAGAGCGAGCCAAAGCGATGCAGGAGTGCGTTTACCAGCGTTCCGGAGTGCACTCCTGCGCCGGCATGCACCACCATCCCGGCGGGCTTGTCGATGGCAACGACGTCCGCGTCTTCGTAGAGGATGGTGAGGGGGATCTGCTCAGGAGTGGCACGAAGCGGGGCGGGATCGGAGGGCTCGACGTCAACAACATCAGCTTGGCGGACAATATATGACGCCCGCGCCGCCTTCCCATTGACGAGCACGCGGCCATGTTTGATCCAATCCTGCACCCGCGCGCGGCTGAATTGGGGAAAGCGCTGGTGGACCGCATGATCCAGCCGTTTACCCGCATCCTGCTGATTTAGCTGGATTCTCAGGCTGCCTCCGGTATCCACATTGTGGCAAACAGTTGTAACCTTTTCCGGGAAGGCCAGTTTACAGGAATGCAGGCCGCAATGAGGAAAAGATTCTAGTGGAAGCCCAGGCGGATCAGGCGGTGATGCTCGCGGTTCGCGACGGTGACGTGGAACGCATCGGCGTTTTGTTCGATCGCCATCACCGCATGCTGTTCAATTTTTTCCTGCGGCTCACCGCGAATCGTGGATTGAGTGAGGATCTGGTGCAGGACGTGTTTTTTCGCATATTGAAATACCGGCAGACGTTTCAGGCGGATACTAGCTTCGCCGCGTGGATGTACCAGATCGCGCGCAATGCGCACATCGATCAGGCGCGCAAGCGCCGGCTCGAGGTTGTGCCGGACGACGAGGCGGCCTGGGAGAGCGTGGCCAGCTCGGACGCCGATCCGCAGGAGCAGTTGGAGCAAGCGCAGGAAATCAGACTGCTGCGTCGGGCGCTCGACCGGCTGCCGCTCGAAAAGCGCGAGGTGCTGGTGCTCAGCCGGTTCCAGAACCTCAAATACAGCGAGATTGCCGAGGTGCTGGGATGCGAAGTGGGCGCGGTGAAGCTGCGTGTGTTTCGGGCAGTCCGCGAACTGGGGCAGATTTTTTTTGAACTCTCTGGTGAGAAAGCATCATGAATTGCGATGACGTAAGAGACCAATTGCCGGATTATTGGACCGGCGCGATGGATGAGGCCGGGAAATCCGGGATGCAAGCGCATTTCGCGACATGCCCGGCATGCCGCGCGGAAGCCGAGACGCTAGGTGCGATCTGGAAGAAGCTGGGCGCCATCCCAGAAGAGAGGCCTAGCCGTGCGCTGCGCGCGCGATTCGAGGCAACACTCGAAGCCTACATGCAAGGACTGCGGCAAGCGGAACGCGGGCCCTCCACGCGCGAGAAGCTCGACAGGTGGCTGGTAGGCTGGTGGCCTCGCGAGCCGGTATTTCAGTTCGGCTTTGCCATGGCATTTCTCGCGATCGGGCTGCTGCTGGGTTATTCGGTCACGCGGAGTTCGCAAAGCGGCGGCGAAGTGGCGCAGTTGCGCGAAGAGGTGCGCCACACGCGGCAGTTGGTAGCCCTGTCGTTGCTGCAGGAGCAGTCGGCGAGCGAGCGTCTGAAGGGTGTGGACTGGAGTTACCGCGTTGGTCAGCCGGATTCGCAGGTGCTCGGGGCGCTGTTGCGAACAGTTGATTACGACCAGAACGTGAACGTTCGGCTGGCGGCGCTGGATGCGCTGCACTCCTCGGCATCGAACGACATGGTACGGCAGGGCCTGCTGCAATCGCTTCAGCGGCAGACGTCACCACTGGTGCAGATCGCGCTGATCGATTTGCTGGTGGATATTCGGGATAAAGACGCGGCCGATCCATTGAAGGGTTTGGCGCAGGAAGCAGGCGTGAATCCGGAGGTCCGCGAGCGCGCCGATTGGGCGCTGGGGCAACTGAAATGAGGACAAGGATCTTGGGTCTCGCGGTGGTGGCGTTCGGCGCAGCTTGGGCGTCGGATTGGGATGACAACTTCACCGTGAAGGAGCAGGAAGCCATCGAGCGAACGCTTCCTGCGGCGAAGAAGATCGATGTGGATAACTTTGACGGCTCCGTGACGGTGCTGGGCGCGGACACGCACGAGATCAAAATCGAGATTCACAAAACGATTCGCGCACGATCGCCGGAGAAGGCGCAGGAGGCGAAGCGCGAGGTGAGGCTGGATATGGGGCCGCGGGATGACGAATTGCGGCTATTTGTGGATGGGCCGTTTCGCTGCAAGTGCGGCGACGGGTCGGTGAATTACCGCGGCTCGCGATACTACGGGTACGAAGTGAGCTTCGATTTCACGCTGCATGTTCCGCGCGAAACTGCGGTGCGGCTGCGGACAGTGAATCAAGGCGAGATTCGGGTCGAAGGCACGGACGGTGCGTTTGATGCGGAGAACATCAACGGCGGTCTGGATCTGGTGGAGATTGCGGGATCGGGGCATGCATACGCGCTCAACCGGCCGGTGCACGTATCGTACCGGCGCAATCCCACGGGGGCCAGTGATTTCGGGTCGCTGAACGGTGACGTGGAGGTTGCGTTTCGTCGAGGGCTTTCGGCGGACATGTGGCTCAAGACGTTCAACGGCAGCGCTTACACCGATTTTGATGTCACGGCTCTGCCCAGCCGGCCCGCGGTGCGAGAGCAAAGAGATGGCAAGTACGTGTACAAAAGCAATCAGTTTTACGGTGTGCGCGTCGGGCAAGGCGGCCCGGAGCTGAAATTCGACGCGTTCAACGGTGATATTCGGATTCGTAACCGGGAGAAATAAGTCAGGAGAAAGACAGTGAAGAAGTCAGGTTTGATTCTAATTTTGCTGGGGGCGGGCTTGGCGTGGGCGCAGAATTCAGGCGACCGCATCACGGTGCCCTTCAGCGATCCTTCGCGCCCACACACGCTCAAAATCGGCCTCATCAACGGGGGCATCACGGTCAAGGGATATGACGGCAAGGACGCCATCATCGAATCGCATGGCTCGTCGGACGGAGAAGAGCACGAGCCCCATCGGCCTCCACGCGGCGCCGAGGGCATGAAGCGCATCGGCAACACAGCCATGGGTCTGACGGCCACGGAAGAGGATAACGTCCTGACGATCAGCGCGTTTCCTGGACGCGAGTCGGACCTGGTGGTGCAAGTACCGGTGAATACCTCGCTCAAGCTGAGCTGCATCAATGGCGGCGACATCGTTGTCGACCGCATCTCGGGCGAGATCGAGGTCAACAACACCAATGGCGGCGTGAAACTGACGAATGTTTCCGGCTCAGTGATCGCGCACGCGCTGAACAAGGACGTGGTGGTGAAGCTGAACCAGATCACGCCCGACAAGTCGATGGCGTTCACGTCGCTCAACGGAAACATTGATGTGACGCTGCCCGCCGATACCAAGGCGCGGGTGAAGATGAAGACCGATAACGGCGAAATCTACACGGATTTCGATATCAAGCTGGACGCTTCGGGATCAAAGCCGATCGTTGAGGATGGCCGGGCGAATCATGGAAAGTACAAAGTCCGCGTGGACCACGCCATGTACGGCACGATCAACGGCGGTGGCCCCGACCTACGGTTTGAGACTTTCAACGGGAATGTCTATATCCGGAAAGCGAAGTGAACCATGGACACGCTGATACAGATGCAGAATCTCTCCAAGGTGTTTACGACCGATGAAGTGGAAACGCACGCGCTTGCCGGCGTTCACCTGCAGATCGAGCGCGGTGAGTTCGTCTCCATCGCGGGGCCGTCAGGCTGCGGGAAATCGACACTACTGGCGATTTTGGGGCTGCTCGATTCTCCCTCAGATGGCCGCTATCTGCTGAAGGGAACTCCAGTGGAGCGGCTCGACCGGTCGGAACGCGCGCGCATTCGCAATCGTGAGATCGGTTTCATCTTCCAGGCGTTCAATCTGATTGGCGATCTGACCGTGTTCGAGAACGTGGAACTGCCGTTGACTTACCGGCATGTTCCGGGGACCGAGCGCAGGAGGATGGCTCGCGAGGCGCTGGAGAAGGTCGGGATGGCGCACCGGCAGAAGCATTATCCTTCGCAGCTTTCCGGTGGCCAGCAGCAGCGTGTCGCGGTGGCGCGGGCGCTGGTCGGCGAACCATCCATTTTGCTGGCGGATGAGCCCACCGGCAATCTCGATTCGGCAAACGGCGAAGCGGTAATCGGAATTCTGCGCAACCTGCACCGCAACGGCGCGACAATCTGCATGGTGACGCACGACCCGCGCTACTCGCAGTATGCCGACCGTACGGTGCGAATCTTCGACGGCCGCGTGGTGGAAGAGCAGATGCAAATGGCGGCGAGCTAGATTGCCGCCGATGCGCTGACCAAGGCGCGTAGTGACGCTTCATACGGGGCACGCGCCACGCCGCGCTCGGTGATAATGGCTGTCACGTAACGGTTGGGAGTGATGTCAAAAGCAGGATTCTGGACTGTGGTTCCTTCGGGAGCCACTGCGACACCGAAAACGTGAGTGACTTCGGCGGCGGCGCGCTGCTCGATGGGAATCTCGTCGCCGGAAGGAAGCGTGAGGTCAAGCGTGGATATCGGCGCCGCTACGAAGAACGGAATGCCGTTCTCTTTGGCCAGGACAGCCACAGAATAGGTACCCACTTTGTTTGCGACATCGCCGTTGGCGGCAATGCGATCAGCCCCTACGACCACGCAACCGATGCGGCCGCTCTTGAGAAAATGGCCGGCCATGCTGTCGGTGATCAACGTTGCCGGAATGCCATCCTGCTGCAACTCCCAAACCGTTAACCGCGAGCCTTGCAGGAACGGACGGGTTTCATCGGCGTAGACGTCGATTTTCTTGCCGGCCGAGACGGCGGCGCGAATCACCCCGAGCGCGGTGCCATATCCCGCGGTAGCTAGAGCGCCCGCATTGCAATGTGTCAGCACGGTCTTGCCGTCAGGAACGAGCGGCGCACCGTTGCGGCCGATGGCTTGATTGATAGCGATGTCCTCGAGGCGAATCTGCTGCGCTTCGGCAATCAAGCGCTCGCTTAACTGTGCTAGGGGCAGCGTTCGTGATTCAGCGAAGACCCGGTTCATGCGATCGATTGCCCAAAACAGGTTGACGGCGGTGGGCCGCGTGCGCGCGAGCGTTTCGCAGATCTTTTCGAAGTGAGCGTCAAGATTCGTGGCGTCGGCCCGCGCCACGCCCAGCGCGATGCCCATCGCGGCAGCGACGCCGATCGCGGGAGCACCGCGAATCACCATCGAGCGGATGGCTTCGGCTACTTCCTCGTAGGTCTTGCAAGTGACGTAACGCTCCTCGCGCGGCAGACGGGTCTGATCGATCATGACCACGCCGCCGTCAGTCCATCGGATGGTCTCTACCATGCGTGCGGGATGCTTCCCTTCTGCGAAAACATCGCAGCGAAAAATATGAAGTTATAAGCCGCGTGCATGATGGCGGCGGCTCTGGTGGACCCGGAAGCCTGCCGCATCCAGCCAAAGCCAACTCCTGCGATCGTGATCAGCAATCCGTGGCGCCAGGATCCGCCATATTGCGAAAGATGCAGCATGCCGAATGGAATCGCGGCCAGTAAAACGCCGGCAATGGCGCCAAATGAACGCACCAGCACCGGTTGCAGGAAGCCGCGAAACGCCAGCTCCTCACATAGCGGTCCGAGCGTAACCGCGAAAATCGCGATGAGAAGCAGGGAACTGCGATCGGAAAGCAGATCCTTCATGGGCGTCTGAATATCGGGCGTGTGCAGCGCGGCCCCTGTGAGCGCCACCCCAAACGCCAGCACGAAGCCATAGAGAATTGCACGGGCAGGACCGGGCCGCGTGCGAACCCATCTTAACGCCGGCCAAAAAGACCGCCCGTAATGCATCTTGAGCAGCGCATACAGCGCGAAGAAAAGATAGGCATAACCCAAGAATTGAGCCGGCACGAGTTCTAGCGCCTGTCTGTGTACGTGAAGGTGAAAGATCCACAGGACCGCCTTGACTGTGAACGCCCCAAGCAAGATGCAGGGAAGCGCCAGGCCGAAGAATACCACTAGATCCGCATAACTCCAGAAAGGGTAGCGCTCGGGAGGTGCAACCACCGGCCCAGGCGTTTCCGGTGGAGATTCGAGGCCGCCCAGCTCCGGGGCATCCGGCGGAAGGTTGGGTTCGTGCTCGATCACCGCTCGTTCTCGATGAGCGCCGAAGCGAGGAGCGGCAGCATCAGTTCGTGATGACCCGTGATCGCAAACCCGCGGCCACCGGATTTCGCGTGCGGGCGCTCCACCACGTTCACGCGCGGCCGATAGTGCTGCAGAAAATCCAGATTCACGGTAGTGAAGTTCGCTAGCGGATGGCCCAGGTTGCGCACGGCCGAAACCGCCTTGAGAAACACTTCGGGCATCACCACCGCCGAGCCGGCGTTCAGATATACGCCGCCATCGTTCAGCCCGGCCACGAGCGAGCAGAACAGGCGGAAATCGTGATGCGTGGCGCTGCCAATCGCCGCCGGATCCGCCGCCGGATGAGTGTGCGGCGTGTCCGTGCCTACAGCGACGTGCACCGTAACTGGCGTCCCGTGCTCGTAGGCCGCAGCCAGCAGGCTGTGCCGCGCGTGTGGCGCTTTCACCAGCACGCGTCCGAGCGCTTCGCCGGCGCCGATTCCGTCGCGTGCGCCGCAGATGATGGCATGATTCATCTCGCGCCCGGTTTCTTCCGCGGTGCCGAAGCTGCCGTCGGGAAGAACGGCCTCTACATCCTCGCTGGTGTGGCCGGCGAGCGCGATCTCGAAATCGTGAATCGCGGCCGATCCATTCATGGCGAACGCCGTGGCGTACCGCCGTTCCATCAGGTCAATCAGAACTGGAGCGAGGCCGCACTTGACGACGTGGCCGCCCATTCCCCAGATAATGGGTTTGAGCGCGACGCGTGCTTGTCCCAGTGCATCGAGTACCGAACGAAACGACTCACCCGCGAGAATCTTCGGCAACGAATCCAGCCAGCCGCCGAGCCCGCTGCCCTTCTTGTACGGACTTGCGAAATCCTCCACGCGCACTTTGCCGCCACGCGCGGCGAGCGGGATGGTCTTGAGACCCGTGAAGTCGATCGGCTGGATTTTGTACTTGCTCATTAGTTAATGGACCGTCCGCTGCGTGGCAGTGCGTCCGTCAATCGCGAGACCGCTTGCTTCACGCGCGGCTCAGAAACAATCTGTCGACTCTGCGGAAGCTTTTCGGAGCCGCGACCAGAGGGAGCGGTTTCCTGGATGAAAAAGATAATCCTCATTCTACATGCCGCACGAAACTAGTTCGATGATGCTGTCGCCAAAACTCCCGGGCCGCCCAACAGTCTGCGCAACGCCTCCGCTGTGTAGCTCTTTTTGGAGCGCATCACTTGCTCCGGCGTCCCCGACGCCACCACGCGTCCCCCGTCTTCGCCTCCGTCCGGGCCCAAATCGATAATCCAGTCCGCGGTCTTGATCACATCCAGATTATGCTCGATCACCAACACAGTATTCCCCAGTTCGACCAAGCGTTGGAGCACGTCCAGTAGCTTGCGAACGTCGTCGAAGTGCAAACCGGTAGTGGGCTCATCCAGCAGGTAGAACGTCCGTCCGGTTTGCCGCTTGCTCAACTCACGAGCGAGCTTGATGCGCTGTGCTTCGCCGCCCGAAAGAGTGGTTGAGGACTGGCCCAGGTGAATGTAACCCAGCCCGACGTCGTGCAGGGTCTGCAACTTGGCGTGAATCTGCGGGATGTTTTCCAGCACGGGCAGAGCATCTTCCACCGTGGTGTCCAACAGGTCGGCGATCGAGAGTCCCTTGTACTTCACTTCCAGTGTTTCCCGATTGTAGCGGCGGCCGTGGCAAACATCGCAGGTCACGTAAACGTCGGGCAGGAAATTCATCTCGATGCGCTTCAAGCCGTCGCCCTGGCACGCTTCGCAGCGTCCGCCCTTGACGTTGAAGCTGAAGCGGCCCGGCTTGTACCCGCGCTCGCGAGACTCCGGCAGACGCGAATAGAGATCCCGGATAGGCGCAAACAGGCCGGTGTAAGTTGCTGGATTCGAGCGTGGTGTGCGGCCGATGGGCGATTGATCGATGCGAACGACTTTATCAATATGCTCAATGCCGGTGATGCGATCGTGCGCGCCTGAGGGATCGCGCGAACGGTAAATCTGCCCGGCAAGCGCGCGGTACAGGATTTCGTTGATGAGCGTCGATTTCCCGCTGCCGGAAACACCGGTGACCACGGTAAGCACGCCAAGCGGAATCTCCACATCGATATTTTTCAGATTGTGCTCGCGCGCACCCAGGATGGTCAGCTTCTTGCCATCAGCGCGGCGCCGCACCGCGGGAACCGCGATCTCAAGCTCGCCTGAAAGGTAGCGCCCGGTGAGCGATGCCGCATTCCTCGCGATGCCTGCCGGCGTTCCCGTGGCCACCAGCTCACCGCCCAGCCGTCCCGCGCCTGGGCCGAGATCGACCACGTAATCCGCGCGCTCGATGGTTTCCGCATCGTGCTCGACCACAATCACCGTGTTGCCCATGTCGCGCAAATGGGTCAGCGTCTCTAGCAGGCGGCCGTTGTCGCGTGGGTGCAGGCCGATCGACGGCTCATCCAGCACGTAGAGCACTCCGCGAAGCTTCGAGCCAATCTGCGTGGCCAGCCGGATGCGCTGCGCTTCGCCGCCTGAGAGCGTGGCGGCGGAACGTTCGAGGCTCAGATAATCCAGCCCGACCGCGGAAAGAAATTCGAGCCGCCGACGGATTTCATCGAGCACGCGGCCGGCGATCTGCATCTCACGGTCGCCGAACTCCCAGCTTTTGACAGTGAGCAGAGCGCGCGCCACCGGCATCGCCGTGAAATCGGCGACGGAGCGGCCTTTCACACGCACTGCGAGGCTCGATGGCCGCAATCGCTTACCGTGACAATCGGGGCACACGATTGGCGACATGTAGTCCGTGAGCCACTCGCGATATCCCTCCGGAGCTTCTTCAAAGCTCTGCTGCAAGATTTTGAGAATGCCGGGAAAGCCGTTGCCGCCATCGAGCAGCAGCGTCTGCGTCTTCTTTGGAAAATCGTCGAAGGGTGTCGAGAGCTTGATTTTCAGAGTGCGCACCGCTTCGTTGAGCCAGTGGTGCATGTACGCTGAACTCGCGCCCGGGCCGAGGCCGCCTTCGAGTAGCGGTTTCGAAAAATCGACAATCACCTTGCCGGGATCGAACGTCCACCGGCTGCCCAGGCCCGAGCAAGTCTCGCACGCGCCATACGGGCTGTTAAACGAAAACGACCGCGGCTCGAGCTGCGGCACACTCGTCCCGCATTCCGTGCAGGCGAGTTTCTGCGAGTAGAGCCGCTCTTCACCATTCACTACCGCGATCAGCACCAGACCGTTGGCCAGCTTGGTTGCCGTGTCGATGGAGGCTTCCAGACGTTTTTCGATTCCCGGCTTCACCAGCAGCCGGTCTACAACCACTTCGATGGTATGATTCCGGCGCTTATCGAGCGGCGGGATATCTTCGTCGAGCGACCGCAGTACACCGTCGATCCGCGCCCGCAGGAATCCCTGACGCGCGAGTTTTTCCAGATCTTTCTTGTATTCGCCCTTCCGCCCGCGCACGATGGGCGCCATCACCATGATGCGGTCTTCCGGCCGCAGGGCCAGCACGTGCTGCAAGATCTGTTCGGTGGTTTGCCGGGAAATCGGATTGTTGCAAACCGGGCAATGCGGAATTCCGATCGACGAATACAGGACGCGCAGGTAGTCGTAGATCTCCGTGATGGTGCCGACCGTCGATCGCGGGCTGCGGCTGTGGTTTTCTGCTCGATGGAAATGGCCGGGCTCAGGCCCTCGATGGAATCCACATCGGGCCGCTCCATCTGGTCGAGGAACTGGCGCGCATAAGTGGAAAGTGTCTCGACATAGCGCCGTTGACCCTCAGCATAGATGGTGTCGAACGCCAGCGACGACTTTCCCGACCCGCTCAGTCCCGTAATCACGGTGAGGCTGTTGCGCGGAATCTCGACATCGATGTTCTTGAGATTATGCTGGCGCGCGCCATGCACCGTAATCTGCTTCAACATAGGGAAGTCCGAGCGGGAGAGGACAGATCTTTATTGTCCCCTGATTCCGCCCAAACGCGCAACGGACGGCTGACCGATCTCTGCGATACAATCCGTCGCATGCTCAAACGTGCCTGCATTCTTGCCGTGTGTCTGGCTGGAGTCTCGCCGGCGGCTTTGCTTCGCATCGAACTCTCTCAGCGCTCGGACATTCTCGGCGGGCGATCATTTGGCTCCGCCGGTCCGTACGAGCGGCTGATTGGGAAGGCCTATTTCGCCGTCGATCCCAGCGATCCTGCCAACCGCATCATCTGCGACATCGATAAGGCGCCGAAAAACGCAAATGGCATGGTGGAATTCTCGGCTGATCTTTATGTATTGAAGCCGCGCGATCTTGCTCACGGCAACGGCGCTGCGCTCTTTGAGGTTTCGAATCGCGGCGGCAAAGGCTTGCTCGGCATGTACAACCACGCCGCGGGCTCGCTTGACCCGCGCACACCCGAGCAGTTCGGAGATAACTTCCTGATCGAGCGCGGCTACACGCTGGTCTGGCTGGGATGGCAGCCGGATGTGCCGCGCACCGAAGGGCTCATGCGTCTGTATGCTCCGGTGGCGCGGGATGGCGATCGGCCCATTACCGGTCTCGTTCGCTCTGAATTCGTGCCAGATCGCAAAGAGACCCGCCACTCGCTGGCCGATCGCGAGCACATTCCATATAAGCCCGTGAACCCGGATGATTCCGCGCTGGTGCTCACGGTCCGCGACACGCGTGAAGGCGAACGTCGACCCGTGCCACGCGGGGACTGGCACATCGAGAATGGCACGCACGTCGTCATGCCCACCGGATTCCAGCCCGGCAAGATCTATGAGCTGGTTTACACTGCGCAGGACCCCGTACTCGTGGGACTCGGACCTACCGCCGTGCGCGACCTGATCTCATTTCTGAAATACGGCGGAGCGAACGATCCAGCTCTGGGCGATGCGCGAAATTACCTGAAACGCGCGTACGGATTCGGTATCTCGCAAAGCGGGCGCTTCCTTCGAACGTTCCTCTATTACGGGTTCAATCGCGACGAGAAAGATCGCCAGGTCTTCGATGGCGTGCTGGCGCACGTAGCCGGAGCAGGCCGCGGCAGCTTCAATTACCGCTTTGCTCAGCCTTCGCGCGACGGCCATCCCTTCATGAATTTGTTCTATCCGACAGATATCTTCCCGTTCACCGATCTTCCGGAGACTGATCCTGGTACCGGTCTGACGGACGGAATCCTCTCGCGCGCCGCCAAAGACAACACGGTTCCCAGAATCTTTTACAGCTATTCGGCGTACGAATACTGGGGCCGCGCCGCTTCGCTGATCCACATCTCGATCGATGGCCAGAAGGACGCCGAGATTCCCGATACCACGCGGATTTACTTCCTCACTGGCGGCCAACATGGACCGGCGGGTTTCCCGCCGCCGAAGCCACACACGCAGAACATAAGCAATCCGAACGACTACCGTTGGGCCATGCGCGCGCTGCTGGTGGCGATGGATCGTTGGGTGCGCGACGGCAAAGAGCCTCCACTATCACAATACCCGCGCATCGCGCAGGATACCCTCGTACCTCTTGGCGCATTGCAATTCCCCAAGATTCCCGGCGTTGTGCTGCCGACGCACGTGCAGCAGGCGTACCACGTGGATTACGGGCCTGAGTTTCGGACGGCCGGCATCATTTCGATCGAACCGCCGAAGGTTGGCCACCCATTTCCGATTTTGTTGCCGCAAGTGGATCGCGACGGCAACGAGACCACCGGCGTCCGCATGCCCGAACTCCAGGTGCCGCTCGCCACATATACCGGCTGGAACCTGCGCTCACCTGACATCGGGGCGCCCGACCAGTTGAATAGCATGATCGGGTCGTTCATCCCCTTTGCGCAGACCAAAGCCGATCGCGAACTGCATCAAGATCCGCGGCTATCCATCGCCGAGCGCTACACCGGCCGCGCAGACTATCTCGGCAAGGTTGAGGCCGCCGCCCGCAATCTCGCCGCAAACGGGTATTTGCTGGATTCCGATATCCCGCAAGTCGTCGAGCACAGCGCTACGGAGTGGGATTATCTAAGGGGAACGGAGTGAGACGAGAAAGCCACTAACGCAGGAAAGTGAATCCCTGGGCGCCCGCCAGCGCGCGATCGAATGTCACGATATCTGAGCACCCCGCGTGCTTAGCCACGTTGCCAATCAAGTAATCTGCGAAGTTGCCCTTGCCAACGCGGTATTCCTCAATGCTGCGACGAACCAGACTGTCGTTCTCTATGGCAAAGAGGTCAGTCTCCAGGATCTGGTCGAGAGCCGCAAGAATGCCGCCTTTGCTATTCCTGTAGCTTCGCTCCAGCACCCAGACGAGTTCGCAGAGCACGAGAATCGGGACGAAAATGGTTTCCTGTTCTCTCTTGCATGATTCGATGAAATGCTCAGCCACGCGGGTTTGCTGGGGTTCGTCCGCTGCCATATAGCGGACCAGAACATTGGTATCGACGGCTCTCACCGCCCGCCAAAACCTCGCGCAATGGCCTTGTTCATTTCCTCGACAGAAACCGGTTTGCGGCGAGACGACCGCACGATGCCCTTCAACTCCCGAACGTCGCGGCTGCGCGACTGCATCACCACTCGGCCGTCGGAGGCGATTCGGAATTCGAGACGGTTTCCCGGGTGGATCTTCAGATGCTCCCGGATCTCCTTCGGGATTGTGATCTGGCCCTTGCTGGTTAATGTGCTGGTAGCCATTTCCTTACCAATCTACCTATTCCTTACTTGATTGTAATGCATGACGTTCGCGACCGCCAGTGTCGCCCGCCGCCAGCCGGCTCTCCACAAACCGCAGGAACTCGTCCTCCCGCTCGATCTCCATGCGGATCTTGAGCCAATACACCGGCAGCGATCCCATGAGCGCAGGGCATCCCTCGCAGAAGTTGATGGCGTCCTTTTCCGTGGTGACGGCTGCCTCTGCCTTCACGGCGAGAAACTGCTGGGCCAGCCGGCGCAATTCGCTCGGCCGATAAGCGTGGTGATCGTCAAATGCGACGCGGTCCACCGGCTGAATCCCTAGCGTCTTCAGCATTCTCCAGAATGCCTGGTGATTTCCCAGTCCGCAGAAGCCGGCCACGCGTGAGAACGGCAACTCGGCGACCTTCTGCCCGCTAGCCGCATCCACCCAGCCCTCCGGTGTCACGTGTGCATGAAAGACGGGGGCGGTGGCGTTGTACGTCCGCAGAGCACGCTCGATATCAAACGTTCCCGGCGCGAAGTCGCAGCGCGTGATCACGAACACATCCGCCCGTGCGAGGGATTCAAGCGGCTCACGCAGACGACCCAGCGGAAACACTGCGCCTCCGCCGAAAGGCGACAGGGCATCAATGAGCACCAGGTCCACCTGCCGCTCCAGGCGTACATGCTGGAACCCGTCATCCAGGATCAGGACGTCGCAAGCGAAGCGCTCTTCAACCAGCCGCCCCGTCTGGTAGCGGTCCGCGCCGATGCCCACCGGAGCAATTCCTGAGTGCAGGAAAATCTGCGGCTCGTCGCCAGTCTGCGCGGTTTTAGCGTGCGCGCCTGCTTCTAGAATCAGGTTATTGTCGAGGGAGTGCCGGCCATGGCCGCGTGTCAGGATGCCCGGCCGCCGTCCGGCGCGTTGCATTTGTTCAGCTAGGTAGAGGACGCAGGGCGTCTTGCCGGTTCCACCCATGGTGATGTTACCCACGCTCACGACGGCAGCGTCCAGCCTTCTCCGCCGGCGCGTGTTGCGGCCGCGTTTCCACGCGCCTACCGAGCGCCACACGAGAGTCAGCGGCCAAAGAAGGATACGCGCTGCCAGCTCCTGCCGGACATTCGGACAGGCCAGCGCCACCGCCTCGCGGATCACCGCGACTGCCCGTTCCGTTGCGCCACGGTTCGATGCCGCGCACTCGGCAGCCCGCCTCCCCACTTCCACGGCGCTTGTTCGATCCGTCAAAAGGTGGTCCACTGCGCTTGCCAGCTCGGATGCCGCCGCGATTGCCACATAGCCGCCACGTTCCCGAAACTCACGGGCGATTTCCCTGAAATTTTCCATGTGCGGTCCGCAGATCACTGGCTTGGCAAAGAAGGCGGGCTCCAGGATATTGTGCCCGCCACGCGCAGCCAGCGTACCGCCCATGAACACGACATCCGCCAGCGGAAACAAGCCGCTCAGCTCGCCGATTGAATCGAGGAGCAGAACTCCCGGTAGCACAGGCGCTCCACCGAGATTGGATCGTCGCGCGTACGCGATTCCGGCCGTGTCCAGCTTCGCCGCCGCGCCGTCGAATCGCTCCGGCCTGCGCGGCGCCAACACCAGGAGCAAGCCAGGATGCTTCGGCGCAAGCGTTTGGAACGCGGTGATGACCGCGTCATCTTCATCAATATCCTCTGCCGATGCCGGTGGCATGGTGCTGGCCGCGATCCAAACTTCCGCGGGCCTATCACTTTCGATGAGCTGCCGCACAGGTGAACCGGCGTCCGCCTCGCGCGGTACGAAGTCGGATTTCAGATTGCCGGCGACTTGTACGCGTTCCTCTGGAGCCCCCATTTCCAGATAGCGCTCGCGCATCCCCTCGCTTTGCACCAGTACGGCGTCCGGCCACCGCATCACTTCCTGGAAGAACCAGCGCAGACGGCGATAACGCAGGCTGGTGCGGTCTGAAATGCGCCCATTGACGATCACCAGGCTGCAACCGGCACGCTTGGTTTCGCGAAACAGGTTCGGCCAGATTTCCGTCTCGAGAATCACGACGATCGCTGGTTGCAAGGCACGCAACACATTGCGAACGGCAAATACGTGATCGATCGGCGCATAAAAAACTCCGGTGACAGTGCCCGCCATCTTGTCCCGTGCGGTGGAGTAGCCGGCCAGTGTGCCAACCGACAGAAACAGCGGTGCGCGCGGAAATACGGTGCGCAGCCGACCGGCGAGGCTGATTGCCGCTACTACCTCGCCCACCGAAACCGCATGCAACCAGATCGCGCCGGGAGCAGTCTGTCTGTAGGAAGCCGGTAAAAAGCCCAACCTCTGCCCTAGGGAAGTAAAATAGGCGGAGTTCTGCATGCTGCGGAACAGAAAATAGGCGAATAGCACCGGCAGGGCCAACGCCTGAAGAACCCGATAGAGGAAATAAATGCCTTTTGTTTTCAAACGCTTGGCTCTTCTGATGAGTATAGCGGCGGCGCTAGGGCCGAACAAGGCTCCCGCCGCCGAGAAGGACCATCCTAAGTTCGATCTTGCTCCCGCCGCGAGCTACGCCTCACACCAGACGAGCGAGAAGGTGACCATCGGCGCTTCCGTTTACGACAGCGCCGAAAAAGCCAAGACCGCTTTCGGCAAGCTCAATCCCTATCAGTACGGAATCACACCGGTGTTAGTAGTGATTCAGAATGATAGCGGCAAGACCATCCAGCTTGAGCGCATGCGAGTTGACTACGTCGCGCCCGACGGCGGCCACCTCGATGCCACACCGGCTGCCGATGTGCGCTACCTGCGAGGTCCGGTCAACCCCGAGCACGTTCCAAATCCAATACCACGCATTCGCCGGAACAAAAACCCGCTCGACGCCTGGGAGATCGAGGGGCGCGCGTTCTCCGCGAAGGTCATTCCGGCCGGGGAATCAGCCGGCGGATTCTTCTACTTTCAGACTGGTCATCAGGTGAATTCGCGGCTATACGTGACCGGCATTCAAGAAGCGGGCTCGGGTCACGAGCTTCTTTACTTCGAATTCCCCCTCAAAGACGAACCGCAATAGAGCGCCCCTGCCCCTTGTGCTAACCAGTAGCCAGCACGGTTATCCTTGGATTATATCCGCATGTTTTCTTTGTGAATGATAACAAAAATTAGTGAAATTACGAGCGAAAAATGCCCGCATATTACCTCCGGTTATCGTTTCCAGCGGCGCCTCTAACCTTTGACAACCGGCCTCTGTATCCCGCTCGAAAATATACTTCAATTAATCAAATGCTTTTCATGGTTCTCCCTAAAATTTGGTCAGAAAAAGTCTTTAATTGTGGGATTTTTCCGATATAATGAAAACCGCTGGAAGGAAGGCGACGTTTTTGCGCTGCCAATATTGCGGAAAAAATCTCTGGCCGTTGCGGGGGCTCTTCGATGAAGACTTCTGCAGCCGCGATCATCGCCAACGCTATCACGAACGAGTCCGCAAAGCCCTCGAGCATCTTCCCAAGACCGAAAATAATCGCCCGACTGGTATCGCCGGCTTCCAGTTTGAGAAGCCGCGCGTGCAGCAGCCTGTGGTGACGCGCCACACCTCCAGCGAGCCTTGGCAGAAACCGGCGGCGCCTGCCATGCCCGATTTCGCTCACGCCGGCATGCGGCCATCCTTTGCTGCCGTCGCGGCGCGTTTTGCGCCAGTGACCGTAGCGCCGGTAAAGATTGCCGCTCATGCTACGGCTGGTGCAGTCACGGCTATCGCACCCAATGTCCTGAACATCGACACACTGCGCCAGCGCTTCCACCAGAAGAGTGCCGCGACCGTCGCCATGGCGGATGAGCCGGCGGGCATCACTCTCCGGCCTGGGAATGTGAAGGTTTCGCAGCGCGCCAGCTCCACGCCTGCCCATTTCGACGAACTCAATCACGTCTATGTGCGTGTGCCTGACCCATTGCTGGAAGCGATCCTGCCGGTTTGCGGCAGCCTGGCCGCGCAACTGCAGCCCGTATCCATCACGGCCAAGACCCTGCACACTGCGTTCGCCGGTCCTTCAGGCGCGGGCCGCGTTGAGTTCTTCCCCATGCAGTCGCGATCCGCCGGGTTCATGCCAGTAAGCGCGGAAGCCGAAGATGCACTTCCTGAATTGGCGTTCCACTCGGGCGAGCAGATCTGGCTGGAAGACCCCATGAGCTGGCAAATTCCGGTCAGCCTTGCGCCTACGCGTTCGTCGATGGCCATGCTGCCCGCGATGGCCCGGGCTCTCGCTATCGAGCAGTTCCGCGGCGCACAGACCCTGTCGGCCGCGAGCCCGTCGCCGGTTGCCTGGGAGTTCCACGCTAACGGCCTCGAGCACGGCAGGCAGTTGCAGGCCGCCGGTCCGGCTCTTGCACCCGCGATCGTGGTCGATTCTCCCGCTCCGCGCGATGGAGCCTCGGCGCCCGTCAGCGATGAAGTTGCCATTTTCGACGCCTCGACGTTCAGCCTGCTGGTACCCGAAATCGACGTGGAAGCAGCCGACCTGGAGATGTTGGCCGCCGCTCTGACAGACACGACGGTGCGGGCGGAATTCGTCGAGCCGGAGATTCAAAATCATGCTGCCGCTCCGGTGAGCGACGAAGTCGCCATCTTTGACACCGCCACGTTCAGTCTGCTGCTTCCCGCGATCTCAGTGGAGGCGGGTGGTCCGGACATGCTGGCGGACGCGCTGGTGGATGTTGCGCCGGAGCAGTCCGACGCTCTCGGGTCCCAGATTGGCGACACGTGGTCGCCGCGAGGCACCAGCTGGTTCCCGATAGAAGCTGAGTCGGTGCTCCCATCGGCCTCGCAGGAAATCGGCGCCGCCCTGGCTGAGCCAAAAGTCGGTGCGGACCTTGTGGCCAAGACCACGCCGACGCTAGTGCGGAACAGCGCCAAGAGCTTGCACGGCGGCATGTCGATCAACCTCCCGTACCGGGCGGTGCGCCTCAAGCACGGTCCCGAGTTCTTCGCGGCGGAACCGGTCATTGCCGATTCCGTGGCCCGGCCCATTAGCGCCCGAGCGCAAGTCTTCGCCGCGAAACTGGTCATGCCCGAGATCGAGGCCAGCACTTCCGACCTCCTCTTCGAGCCGGTGGCAACTCAGAGCATGCTGCCCGCCGGCGCGCTCAGAGGCCAGGCAAGAATGCGGGACGGCGCGGACGCCTTGGAGACCACCAGTCTTCAAGCGCCCGAAATCGACTTGGCGCCCGCCGGATTCAGCTCCGACGAACCAAAAAAGATCAATGTTTGGGCCCGCAATCCCGAGAATCAATCGCCGCGTCACTTCGGGTGCGTGGACCCGCGGTTAACGCTCTGCCTGCCGGAATCGCACTACGAAGAGTACCCGCTGGCGCTGCAGGTTTCGGTACCGGAACCGAGAACGGTTACCGTGTTTGAGACGGCCAGCTACGATCAACAACCGTCGAACGTGCTCTCCATCAGCGAGGCCCGTCCGGCTAAGAGGTTCACCGTGCCGAGTTACATGAAAGGAATGGCGGCAGGGTTGATGCTGGCGTCGTTCCTGTGGTTCGGCAGTTCCAGCATCAAGACCGACGGCATTACCATGCGTCCCGGCGATCTGATCCGCCTGACCATCCAGCGCCGCGCGGTCTACGAGATGAGCGACAACTTCCATGCCGGTCTGGCCAGTTGGGAAGGCAAGGGCTTTGCCAAGACCTGGGCATACGACAAAGAAGGCTTCGTTCGCCCCGGACATCTGGCGCTATATAAACCCTCGCACGATATGCAGGACTATAAGGTGGAATTCCTCACCCAGATCGAGCGCAAGAGCGTGGGCTGGGTTTTCCGCGCCGAGGACGAGCAGAATTACTACGCCATGAAGTTGGCGGTAACCGAGCCGGGTCCCCGTCCCCTGGTGGCGCTGGTCCGATACGCGGTTGTCGATGGCAAGCGGGAATCCCACGGGGAGCAGCCGCTGCAAGTCATGATGCACAATAACCGTCCCTATCGCGTGTCCGTAGACGTGAAAGGCAACCGGTTCCTGACCTCGATCGAAGGGCAAGTGGTGGATTCGTGGAGCGACGACCGCCTCAAGTCTGGTGGGGTTGGGCTATTCAGTGAAGGCAGCGAGAAGGCTCGCGTGTACTGGCTGAAGGTGACCAAGAACAGCGATTTCTTGGGCAAGCTTTGCTCGATTCTGGTGCCGAAGGAATCGTAGACGATGCAAGGATGATGCAACGGGAGAGAAAGAGAGAGAGAAGTCAATGAGCTCAGTGAATCGAAATCCGGTGGAGATTGGGGCTTCCCCTCGTTTGTCTGTTGTCAGCAAGGCCGCGGCGTCGAAGGCGAGCCCCGCGAAAATCGCGAACGGATCGGGTGAAGCTGACGACAAAGGAGGCCGTTCCCGCTCTCTCGCCACCGCCGTGTCGTTGCACCTGGAGGGTAAGGCCGAAGAAGCCTTGAAGGAATTGCGCCGCGCCGTGGAGCGGGGGGAAAACAAGCCCGCCATCTTCTCGGCCATGGGCCATATCCTTTATGAGCTGCAGCGCTATCAGGAGGGCGTGGAGGCGTATTCGCAACTGGTCGAGCTGGAGCCGCACCATCGCAGCGGCTATTTCAAGCTCGCGGTCTGCCTCGAAAAGCTCGGCCGCTGGGATGAAGCGGCGTCCAACTTCCGCAAGGCCCTGCAGATTGCTCCGGGCAATTCGGAAGCGCAATTGGGACTTGGCATCTGCCTGCTCCACCTGGAGAATTCTGAACAGGCGCTCGAAGCGTTCGATCAGCACCTCAGCCAGCAGCCCGAGCAACCCGAGGTATTGTTTGGCAAAGCCGTGGCTCTGCAACAGGCCGGCCGGCTTCAAGAAGCCGCCGATTTATATGGCAAGCTGATCGAGCGCAATCCGCGGTCCGAAGAATCGCTCGCCAACATGGTGGCGCTTGAGATCGCGCGTAAGGATTACGATGCCGTTCGCGACTACTCGGAGAGGCTGCTCACGCTGCGGCCGCACTCACAGGCGGCGCTAGCCGGTCTTGCTACCTCGGCATTCGCCAGCGCGGATTACGAAGCCGCCGCGAAATTCTGCGCAAAGCTGGTGGACCTGGTTCCCGACAGTTTTGAAAACTGGTTCAACCTGGGCGTCGCTCACCAGAAAACCGGCAACTATCAGGACGCCACGCAAGCCTATTCACGCGCTACCGAACTGCGGCCCGAGTCCGCGCAAGCGCATCTGAACCTCGGCGTGACATTCCAGGAAACCGGCGCTCTCGACCGCGCCCGTTCCTCCTATGAGAAGGCCATGGAGCTGGATGCTGGCCTGCCCGCGGTGTTGTGGAACCTGGCGCTCGTTTTGGAGCAGCAGGGGAACTACGACCAGGCGGAGAAGCTCTACTCGCAGATTCCCGACAAGGATCCGGAGTGGGACGACGCGCAATTCCGCATGGGCTATCTGCGGTTGCAGCGCGGCGACTATAAGTCCAGCATCGAGGCCTTCGAGGGCTGCCTCAAGAAGCGCAAGGATTGGCCCGAAGCGCGCCTCAATGCCGGCATCGCCTACTGGAAGATGGACGATTCCAAATCCGCGCGCAAGGCGTTCGAAGATGTGCTGACGCTGCGGCCGGAATCGGTCGACGCTCTCCGCGGTCTCGCCGCGCTGTCGCTCGCGCAGCAGGATTACACCCAGGCGTTCTCTCTGCACAAGCGCCTTCTCGATTTAGGCGAGCGCAGCGCTGAGCTATTCTACAACGCCGGCCTGATTTCGCAGAAGAAAAACGAAATGTCGGAAGCCGCCAAGTACTACGAGCAGGCACTGGCGCAGCAGCCCCAGTTCGCCGAAGCACTCCTCAACCTCGGCCACGTCCGCAAGTCCATGGGCCAGGAAGAGGAAGCGCGCATCTGCTGGCGCAAGGCCGTCGAAGCCAAGCCCGAACTGGCCGAAACGTACTTCGAGCCGGGCCAGTAACGACGAAGACGCCGCAATTTGGGGACTGGCTTCGAAATTCCGGTGGACATGATCGTGGAAACGCCTGCCGGCCCGATTCGAAATTTCGTTGCCTGTACCTGAATTGCCCCAACATCCACCTTTACTGAGGCAACTTCTTTCCTTCTTTCTTACCGTAGTCTGACAGCTCCGTCTTCACGCCCGTCTGTATAAAAGCGCCGTCCTTCCATTGCAGTGTGAAGATGTCCATGGCTGAGATGCAGCAGTGGGCGTCGCCGGTGAGGTAATGCGCCGAACGCGCGGTCAGAGTTTTGGTTGCGGCGTCGAAACTGTACTTCTCCTTCGTCTCGAATTGCTCATTCCACCGAAGCTGCTGGATCACGCGGAGCTCATGGTTTGCGAGCCGGAACACCTGAGCGTATCCATCGGTGTTGGAAGCCTCCGCGATCGAAAGCCAATGAAATACCACCAGCGCGTACTCGTCCGCCGGCGCGAGATAGTCGACCTCTTCAATTTTCGCCTCGTCTGCCTCGCCGTTCTTCTCTTTCCATTTCCGTCTGCCGTTCTTGAATGGCAGGACGGTATCGGTCTTGCCTGACTGATCGAACACAATCAGCCTCATATTGCGGAAATCCACTTTTTGAATCGACGACGCCGTGTTTGGATAACCGTGATCCACGTGAACATTGTCGAAATCGGGACCGAAAAACTGGGCGTAGGGGACAGTCGGGGCCTGGGATAAGAGTGAGCCCGCTATGAGCAGAAGTCCGGTGCAGCCGAGCAGACGATTCACGAGGCAGATACCTGCAGCAACAAATCCAGTGTAACGCGCGGATCGGGCTCACTCTTCCTCCGGCAAATCCCCCAAATCCTCCGCCCTGTTCTCAAACTTCGTCAGATGGTGCAGGAACACCAGATCGATTTTGCCGATCGGGCCGTTGCGCTGCTTGGCTACGAGCAGTTCGGCCAGGCCGCGGAGATCTTCGCGGTCGCGCCTGTAGACCTCTTCGCGGAAGATGAAGGCTACCAGGTCGGCGTCCTGCTCGATGGAGCCGGATTCACGCAGATCGCTCAACTGGGGGCGGTGATCGCCTTGGCGGGTTTCCGGAGCGCGGCTCAACTGCGAGAGCACCAGCATGGGAACGTTCAGCTCTTTAGCCAACAGCTTCATGCCGCGCGAGATGGTGCTGATCTCCTGGTTGCGGTTTTCGAAGCGCCCCCGGCCGCTCATCAATTGCAAATAGTCGACCACCACCAGCCCCAGCTTGCGCTGCTGCTGCAAACGGCGCAGTCCGGCGTGCATTTCCATGAGGCTTGCGCCGGCCGTGTCATCGATAAACAGCGGTGCTTCCACCAACTGCGCGGCGGCGGCTTGTAATTTGCGGCGCTCATCCTGGTTCAGGTACCCGGCGCGGAAACGCTGGCTGTCGACCCGTGCGGTAGAGCACAACATACGGGTCAGCAGCGATTCCTTGGACATCTCGAGCGAGAACACCGCAACCGTCTCGCTCAGCCGCGTGGCCACATGCTGCGCGATGTTCAGAGCCAGCGCCGTTTTCCCCATGGACGGCCGGGCAGCGAGAATGATCAACTCGCCGGCATGCAGCCCGCCGGTCATCTCGTCGAGCTTGGTGTAACCGGTGCTGATGCCCTTGATGCGCTTACTGGGATCCAGAAACGCGTTCAGCCCGCCCTGGTACTCCTCGATCACCTGGGCAGGGCTGGCCAGCCCGGTCTTCATACGCGAGTCGCCGAGCTTCAGCAGACTTTCTTCAGCGCCAGCCAGGATCTGTTCCGGGTCCTCTTCGCCCACCAGGCAGCGGTTCATGAGGTGCTGTGAAGTGAAGATGATCCGGCGGAGGATGGATTTGTCTTTAACAATGCGAACGTAGCTGTCGAGGTTGAAGATCCGCGGCAGGCCGTCATCCAGCGAAACCAGGTAGCTCAGTCCGTCGCAGGATTCCAGCTCGTTGTAGCGGAGGAGCTCGTTGGCGACGGTGACCCGGTCGATGCGCTCGCCGCGCTCGCTGAGGTCGGCCATCCGCTGGAAGATCCGCCGATGCTTCTCGAGGCTGAAGTCTTCGCCTTCGAGGGAACCAGCAACCTGAACGAACAGCGAATCGTCCATCAGGATGGAGCCGAGGACGAATCGCTCCGCATCCAGATTGCACGGCAATCCTTTTTCGAGCGCGAGACCGGCTGAAGACATTGTGGGCTGTATAACCTTACCTCCGGGAGGCAGAGTAAATTCGCAAAATCTTGCGGCATTGTTTTGTGCGTCTTAGATCTCGGAAAAACGCCGCCATGGGTCACGTCCCGACACCGATTCGTAAGTCACGCCGGATGAGCGCCACAGGCGCTCGCGTCCACCGCTTTGCACAGACTTCCACAACCGCCACACACCTTTAGAACAATACCAACTAATTATGTTTTACACGAAGAACCGGACTTTTGCCATATCTTCTCCTTCGTCGGCTTTAGCTTTTGACCGTCAAGCAACTGAATTTATGCCGTCTTAGGCAATAGGGCAAAATCTGACTTCATCGTTTCGAAACACGGCGTAGCTTTCTGCTACAATCCGGCTTCACGAGGAAGATCGAGGTTTGAGGCGGCACGGGGGGCGGTGTCCGTGTAACCCCTTCGTGTTATATACGTCATTATTATTAGCGGTTTAGTTTGAGTGGTGCCGCAGCCGCGCGGGGCTTGCTCCGTGCATTCGGCTTTATGCGGGACCAGCCGGTGGGCGCACTCCTCCGAGCGTTCACCGGCTTTTTTTGTGCCCAGACGAATGAACCACGGGCGTTGCTCGTTTTCAAGGCTGCCTATTGCGCAATAGCCGCCACGCCACGCTCGCTCTTCTCGACCATGGCTAGCGTGGCAGCTTTCCCGCCGCCGTCCATATTGGGTGATGGGGCTGGAACCGGCGTGTTCTTTCCGCGATTCACCACTCCCGTTAGATGGTCCAGTATGCTCCCGCTGGGCTGTCGCAATCCCATCCGCATGGCAACCAGCTCGCCGTTCTTTTCGCCTCCAAACCGCCCTACCAGGGATTGGAGGAGGCTGTCGGCGAAACGATCGCTGAAACCCGCCAGGAATGCTACCAGCAACATGACGTCATTCTTGCCGAGAGTAGCGGCCCCGCCGGGATCAGATCCCAGTGTCAAAAAGCCCGCTTCAATGACCAGGTACGTGATGGACCCCATCACCACGCCCGTGAGCGGCCGTGAAAATAACCACCGCAGCGGATCTTCAAGTTCCTGGTCTCCCGCGTTTGTGAAGCGGTAGAGGATCGCTGCAAAGCTGCCAACGAAACTCCAGAACAGAACGCACCAGGGTACACCCAATACGGGTGGAGCGGTATTTCCGTTCAGGTTCGTCGTGTCCGCGAAGCGAAGGAAGTATCCGATGCCGGCGAGACTGATCAACGACACGAAGACGCCCACCCACCGGGCCTTGCGACGATACTTGTTGGCTTGCTCGTAGCTATTCAACACATCCTCGATCTGCCCCGCGCTGTACTGCACCAGATTGAGCCCGCGCTCCGTATTGGTTTCGTAGGCGTCCGCCATCTGTTCCATTAGCAGGCACCAGACCTTTTGTTGGAAATCCGGGTCTGAGATGCATAGCGCCGCGCGATTTCGCAGTTCGTTGATTTTATGGATCACATCGTGCCGCAGATTTTGGACCGGATCATCGCTTTGGCCCAGAGTGAGCTGATAGGTATCCTGGGCGGACTTCACACGCTCCGCCAATACCTGAATGCCGTTTTTGATCACCTCACCGGTCCCAGCGCCCAACAGCGCCGAGGTCAGCGATATGAGATTTGCTGTTGCCATACTTACCTCGCTTCGCCTCATTCCTTCTCCTGCCCGGGAGTGCCTTACTGCAAAAGCAATCCGGCTGCCACGCCAGAGTGGCATGATTCGCTCGATGCCCTCCTGGAATAGGCATGAATTATCCAAGCATTTTCAGAACAATGAGGTGATTTATTGTGCGATTAGGCCCGGACAGGTAGGAAGGTCCTATCCTTCCGGATAGCGTTCTCTAGCCGAAAGGATAGACCCCGGACGCCCGCCTCGGTCGGAATGGTCTAGCGACAACGAGAGTCAGCTATCGGAGAATTCACGAGAAATCAGACTTATTTAGCTGCGCCGGAGAACAATCGCCGAGTTCTTGCTGCCGAAAGCGATGCAATTGGCGACCGCATACTCGATATCCATTTTGCGTGCGCCTTCGGAAATGTAGTCGAGATCGCATTCGGGGTCGGGCGCTTCCACGTTCTTGGTCGGGGGCGCTACGCCATCCCGCATGGCCAGCAGTGTGGCGGCGATGCCCGCAGCACCGCAGGCGCCCTGCGGATGGCCGATCAGGCTCTTCACGGACGAGCCGGCCACTCGGTAGGCATGGCCGTTGAACGCGAGCTTGATGGCACGCGTCTCAATGCGGTCGTTCAACTCGGTGGCGGTGCCGTGATAGTTGACATACTGCACCGCGCCTGGCGGCACCTCTGCCTCTTCAAGCGCCATGCCGATGGTGCGGGCCGGCTCCTCGCCGCACTCCTCCAGGCGCACACGATGAAAGGCTTCGCAGGTGGAAGCGTAGCCGGCAATCTCCCCGTAGATGTGGGCGCCACGCGCCAGAGCCGCGTCGCGATCTTCCAGCACGAAGAACCACGCGCCTTCTCCCAACACGAAGCCGTCGCGATCGCGCGAAAACGGACGTGACGCGCGTTCCGGCTCGGCGTTCCAGCTTGCGGTCAGGATGCGCATGAGCATGAAGCCGCGCAGGATGAGCGGCGCGATGGGTGCATCCACGCCGCCGGTCACCATGGTCGAGATCACGCCAGCCTGGACGTTACGGTAAGCGTACCCGATGGCATCGGTGGACGACGTGCAGCCCGTGGAGACGATGTGGCTCATGCCCCGAAAACCGAATCGCATGGAAATTTCGCTGGCTAGAGTGCCGATGGTGCCCGTCGGAATGGTGTAGACGCTGCACTGCTTCTCATGGCCGGTGTAATAAAGACGGTACTGCTCTTCCGTGAACGCCTGGCTACCGCCGCCCGAGCCGACAATCACTCCGATACGGCGAAGCTGATCGCGGGCCATCGAATGGGGATCGAGGCCCGCATCCTCCACTGCCTCTTCGACAGCAGCCACGGCCAGTGGCACTGCGCGCGAGACATGTGGACGATCCTTTGGCTCGACGTAGCGGTGCTCATCGAAATCCACCACTTCGCCGGCTACTTGCACGGCATGCGTGGAGGGATCGAACAGGCTGATGCGCCTGACTCCGCTCACGCCATTTCGTGTGGCGCGCCAGAAATTCTCACGGCCCACTCCGTTGGGACTGACCGCTCCGATACCCGTGACCACTACGCGACGTGCCATATGCAAACTTTCCAGGACGAACGCTACCCGCGCGAACCAGTACCCAGCGCTCAGCCACACGCCAAGCCGGTTCTGCGACTGGAGAGGTGCTTTGCCTTTACCTTTCCGTCAGTATAGGCTGTTTTTATGGCTTCAGGGAACGGAGTCGGCCCGAATCGCGTGCTGGCGCTAGCGGGCATTCAGGCGGGAGTAGCCGGCGCGCTCACCCTGTTGGCCTATCTCGCGTTGGATTCAGCGTGGCATCGCCGCTCGATTTGGACCGTCCCCAACCTGCTGGCGTCCACATTCTACGGCGAGTCGGCCTACCGGCAAGGGTTTGGCGTGCGCACGAGTGCGGGTGTGGCCTTGCTGTTCGTCATTTATGGTTTGCTAGGTGCGCTGTTCGGACTGGTGATTCGCGATCACGGCTCGCTGCTGCGCGTGACCCTGCTCGGACTCATCTACGGCACCGCTTGGTTTTTTCTCTCGTTTGATTGGATGTGGAAGCACATCAATCCGATGGTTCCCCTCTATAGTCCCGACCGGGCCATGCTGGTGGGGCACATGCTCTTCGGCAGCGTGATGGGTGGACGCTTTCAGGTGTACCGGAAAGAGATGAGCGGCGTTCAGCAGCCGGAAGTTTTGCCGCCCCTACCGAAAGAAGAGTGAAGCGTTAATTCAACTTATAGTTGACCTCAATGGTTGCCGCCACGGCGACCGACTTCCCATCTTTCTTGCCAGGCTCGAATTCCCACTGGGAAATCGCGTCGATGGCATTGTGATCCAGACCCGGGTCGAGTGACCTCACGACGCTTATGTTGTGGGCGCGGCCGTCAGTGTGGATCTCAGTTTGCAGCACGACGGTGCCCTCAATTTTCGCGTCTCGCGCTTCCTTGGTATATTCCGGATCGACCTTATGCACTACCTTGGGCGCGGATACACCGTTCCCGACTTTGTAGATTCCCGGACTCTGCGGCTTGGCGGCAACGGTGCGGACGCCCGGAACGCCACCCACAACACCGCCGATCACACCACCTGATACGCCGCCCGGAACGCCACCGATGACGCCGCCGACTATTCCAGTGGTGGGAGCCGAATCGTCTTGCACGATCAGATTGGATTGCACCGACTCCAGGGGAAAAGACCAAACCGCGACCGCGCCGGCCGCCATCAGGCACAGCGTGATGCTCGCGAATGAAACCAATAAGCGGGACTTCGTCATCGTAACCTCCTCAAGGACGTATTTGATGCGTCGCGCCAGATGTCGCTTGTGCGCAAACGCGGGTGCCGTGACAGCAGAATCGATGCCGGCGAAGGCTAGCAAAACCTCGGCATAAGATTTGGGAGCGCCTGTGAGGCCGACAACCTGGCGATCCACCACCTGCTCGCGCGCCAGGCGGATCTCCACGATCAACCACCAAATCGCGGGATGGAACCAGACCATCGCGCGGATGATTTCTTCGGCCAAATGGAATGCCCAATCGTTGCCGCGGACGTGCAGAAGTTCGTGACACACGATGGCGGTACGGCTCGCAGAATCAAGATCGCACCAACGTGCTGGCAGCAGAACCGTGGGCCGCCGAAATCCGAATGTCACGGGTACCAAGATTTCGGAAGAGACTCCCACTTCTGCGCGAACGCCGAGTTTCTTTTGCAAAGGCGCGATCTCCTCGCCCACTGACCATGCTTCAAACCGGTACCGGCGCAGCTTCCAGCAACCCATGGCCAGCCAGATCAGGCGGACAGCAACTCCCGCGGCGAGCAGCACCAGCATCACGCGTGAGATGGACACGGGAACAGCACCTAGTGTGGACACATGCAAGGTCGACGCCACACCCGCGGAAATCCGCGACGTGACGGAAGCCGATCGCCACGGTTCGAGAACGGGGAGCAACAGGCAAACAACTAACAGCGCCTGCAGGTAGGCCATCACGGCCCGCGGCGAGCGTACTGGTATCGCGCGCAATAACAGGGCAGTCACAGCCGCCATGACGCCGGCTTGCAGCCACCAGGCCACCAGATTTGCGAACCACAAATCGGAGGTCATTGGGCTTTCCTCAGCAGGCGCCGGATCTCGGCCACATCCTGCGGTGATAAGCGCGCGTCTTCGACCAGGTGCACCAGCAGTGGTTTCGCCGCGCCCTGGAAGACGCGGTCCACAAAATCGCGCACCATGCTCTGCACAACCTGCGCGCGCGGCCGCGCCGGCCGGTATACATAAGCGCGGTTCTCCTGCTTCTTCTTGAGATGGCCCTTCTGCTCCAGGATCTTCAATACCGTCATGACGCTGGTGTAAGCGACTTTGCGGCGCTCGCGCAGTGTTTCGTAGACGTCCCGAACCGTGGCCTGCTCCATGCCCCAAACCACGTGCATGATCTCCAGTTCAGCGCCGGTCAAGGTCGTGCTCGGGTGCCTCATACTATTTTAATAATACTAATTATTTAGTAAGTCAAGAGGGCCCGAGATCCTTTCCGCTACTTCCAGGCGATACTCTCGCCGCCCGTCAAAATCATGCCGAGAATAGCGGGCCGGCTGCGATCGAACTCAACCGGTACCAGCCGTCCGCCGTAGTCCTTGCGAACCACCAGCCGAGGCACAACCTCCCGCACATCTTCGCCGTCCTTCTGAATTGCCGACCGAACTGTCGCCGGCCAGGGCACGACCACTTCGTTTCCATTTACGCTCACAGCAACATAGGCATTCACGCCCACTCCCTTGGGAATGGCGATGCACAAGTCGTCATGCAGCTTTTTGCATGATGCCGTGCCAGCCTCCAGTATTTTGGTCCGCTTCTCCAACTCCGCTTGCGTACGGGCCGCCACCGCGAGGGCCGTGAACTCGGTCGGGCCGGCTTTGTAGAACAGGCGGTAGAACGCGGCATCGGCAGGAAACGCGAACGCATTCGTTGCCGGCCCGGGCAGTGGCTCGATTTTGCCTTGTATGTTGCGTTCGGTGCGGAGCGGCACGATGGAGAACCC
This sequence comes from Bryobacteraceae bacterium, assembly GCA_035297145.1. Lineage (GTDB taxonomy): Bacteria > Acidobacteriota > Terriglobia > Bryobacterales > Bryobacteraceae > QHXW01. The sequence goes on along the minus strand of DATGZN010000015.1, from coordinate 61,784 downwards.
CGCGTGATTGGCATGGGGCCGGATCCCGTACCAGGCGGTTTCGAAACCGATGAGATTGGCCGAGGCCCGCACTGTAACCGTCAAGGCATGTCCGTCCCCTGTTTTCTCGACCGGCTCCAATGCAGCAGCCCCCGGAGGCGTCCCTTCGCGAAGTACCGGGCTGACTACCTCCAGTCTGGTTTGCGGACCGATATCGATTTCGCTTCCATGCAGCAGCCGGAACGCCGCGTTCAGCTCGAGCGGCAGCAATTCGGCGACGCGCTCTGCGAGTTTCATTCCGTCGCCTGGGGCCAGGCAGCCTTGCGTTTCCAGCTCGGCGGTCCAGGCGCTGAGCCATCCGGCCGGCTGCTTCGCCACGGCGTCGCGCGTGACGGTCACGACGATGCCTTTCTTGTGTTCCCGCACATCAATCACGCCGGTGACAGACGCGCAAGGTACTCGCTGTGCAGCAACGCGAAATGTAAATGTCCGTTTCGTCACGTGGGGTGTGGCAACGCCAGGAGGAATGAGGACTGCACCCGTATCTCGCACTACCAGGCGGTACGATGCGGGCCGTCGAGCGGCGCATGCTCCGCAGACGAGAATGAGGACAACTAGCATCGCCGCCTTCATACTAATAAATTAGTACTTATAAGCTAGTAAAGTCCATCGCGGATGATGCTTCACACCAGCCGATCCAAACCGGGACATAATAAGCGATGTACACCAACTTGCTCAGGAGGCTCTGTCGCCATGAATCGTAGGGATTTCTTATCGCTCGCCGCTGCGCCCGTTTTCGTGCGAGGCCTTATGGCCGCGGGGACGGGCGTCCCCGAGTGGCCCCAATGGCGCGGCCCGCAACGCACGGGGGTTTCGAGCGAAACCGGTCTCGCGCAATCTTGGCCATCGAGCGGCCCACCTTCGGTATGGTCCATTTCCGGCCTTGGCGAGGGATACGGTTCGCTCGCCATTCGCGGTGATCGCATCTACGTGCAGGGAGTGCAAGAGCGCCAGAGCACCGTATTCTGCCTGCGGCGCAGCGACGGGAAGACCGTCTGGGCCAATGCGCTGGCCGCTCGCATGGAGCAGGATCGCGGCAGCGGTCCGCGAGGCACCCCCACGCTCGATGGCGACCGCTTATATGTGCTAGCCGAAAACGGCGAGTTGGCCTGTCTGCACGCTCAGGATGGTTCGAAGGTCTGGCGGCGAAATATCCTGCAGGATTTCAAGGGGCAGAATCCCAATTGGCTGCTGAGCGAATCGCCCTTGATTAATGGCGACCAAGTAATTGTGACACCAGGAGGATCAGGCGCCACGATAGTAGCCCTGGACAAGGCGTCGGGGAAAACCATCTGGACCAGCCAGGAGCTCAGCGACCACGCCGCGTACTCCTCCTGCATCGTTGCCGACGTTCAGGGTGTGCGGACGATTATGGCGTTGACGGCGCAGGCTGGCGTAGGCGTGCGCGCCGCCGACGGCAAGCTGATGTGGCGATACACGCGCGTCGCCAATCGCACCGCCAACATCGCCACACCTGTGTTTCACGACAACAAGGTTTTTTATTCCTCAGCCTACGATACCGGATGCGCGTTGCTCGGCCTGACTGTGCAAAACGGAATTGTGAAAGCCGACGAAGTCTATTTCAGCCGCGACTTGCAGAATCATCACGGCGGCGTCATCTTCTCGAATGGATTTCTCTATGGATATTCCAACAGTATCCTCACCTGTCTGGAATTCAACACGGGCCGCGTAGCTTGGAAGGATCGCAGCGTCGGCAAAGGCTGCCTCATGGAAGCTGATGGCAATCTGTACCTGCTGAGTGAAAACAATGTCGCCGGCTTAGCGGATGCAGTGCCCGGCGGCTACCGTGAGAAGGGCCGTTTCTCCATCCCCGACCAAGGCTGGCCGAGCTGGGCGCATCCGGTCGTCTGCGGCGGCCAGCTCTGCGTCCGGAACCAGGGTTGGCTGGCGTGCTACAACGTCAAGGCGTGAGTCCTGCGGCTTACTTGGCCACCGCCAGTACATTCGATGTGTCGAGGGCCACTTTTACGGGCGCTTGTTTCAGGCTCGCGGCGAATGTCTCCGGTGAGCCCGACGTCCGCACCCATTTAACCTGGCGCGTGCCGCCGGACTCAATATCGAGCGGCACGGCGACGCTGAATTCGGGATCCACGTCGCTCTGTGTAACCGTGCCCGCCACCTTCACTGCGGGAGCCCTGCCGTGCACGGAGTAGTTCAGCGCAAGGGTTGGAATTCCCGTGCCGTAGACCCACTGCTCGAAAAACGTCTCGAGTTTTGGATCCGGTGAGTGCGGCGGCAGAAATTCGGCGGCGAGCTGTTGGAACTGCTCGGTCGAAATCGTTTTCCACTCATAGCGGCGGCGCAGCTCGCCCAGCATGGCCAGGAAGCGCTCATCGCCTGTGAGCCCGCGCAGCATATGGAGGATCCACGAGCCTTTTCCATACGTAATGCTGTTCCACGCGACCGGTGATTGCGAACTCTCCAAACGCGCGCCCAGCACAATGGGCCCGGCTGATTCCGCGGTCTGGCCGTTCTGGTCCTTCTTCAGCAGGTCCTGGCGATAGTTGTCCAAGGCCGCATCCAGCGTGGCGCGGCCATCGCGCTTCTCCAGGTACAGCAAGGCCGAGTAGTTCGCCAGCGCTTCCATCAGCCAATTGTCGCGATAACCCGCCGGACTCACCACATTGCCCCACCACTGGTGCGCCACCTCGTGGGCCTCGAGCAAGTCGATGTAGAAAGTCTGCCTGCGCCGGTCGAGACGCGCCACCGGCTCGTCCTCGCGCCGCAAGTACGCAAGCGTCGATAGATACAGCAGCCCCGGAAATCCCTGTCCGAACGTACCCGGAATCGGCGATACCTCCAGCGTCTTGAGCGGCGGCGGCCCAAATGTCGCGGCCATGAATTCCATGCTTGAAGCAACTTGCCATGCAAGGTCCTCCAGCCGGATCGTCGGATTCAGTGGTTGAGGATCAACTACAGCAGCACGCTTCCGGCCTCGCGGTGCCACCGCCGGGGTGCGCAGCTTGGGATCGAGCGCAGCTTCCACCGCGCGATTCGCGCACACCTCCACCGTGAAACCGCTGCGTTCGACGTGCGCGCGCTGATACATCCCGAGGTTGAAGCCGGCGAAACGAATCGGTGCCTGCGTCACACGCCGCGTGATGCGCTGGTCTCCCTCGGTTGTATCAGACACAATGTCACCCGGCGTCACCAAATCCAACACCTTGGGATATCGAAAGGTGAGATCGTATCGCGCAAACCGCATGTCGAGGTTGGGATACCAGCTTCCGCGCGCGCCCACGAAGTAGACGTGATTGCCCGCATCCTCCACCACCGCGCCCTCATGATGAAACTCCAGCTCGTAGTCTCGCCCGGCATCCAGCGGATGTGGCGCCACCACCAGGAACAGATCGTTGCCGTCGTTGCGGAGCAGATTGGAGCGCAGAGACTCCGGCTGCAGCACCTCCGCCGGCTCTCCATCGATCGTCGCCGACGAAACATGCATCCCCGGCGTCACATACACCGGCAGCGCGCGATCGCCCCCGCGCGTCATCGTGACCTTTACCTTGGTGATGACGCGAAGCAAAAGATCCGGCTCAACCGTCGCGTCAATCCTGTAGTCCTTAAGCGTGAGTTCGGTTTCCGGCGGTTTGCGGACACCCTTGCGATAAGGCGTCGCCGCGAAGCTTGTCCACACATCGAAAAACGTCATATCGTCCCGCGACGTCACTTTCCCCACGACCACCTGTTCATCGGACCGCGGCTCGTAAGTCAAATCGAAGTTGCCGAGCCGCCTCCCACGTACGGCAGCGACGAAACAGCCCTGGCGGCGCTCGCGCGGTGTGAGCAGGTCCAGCACCAGGCGCGCTTCGAAGCTCGATGCCAGATTGCGCACCACCTGCGTCCACTGCTCCACCATCATCGCGCCCATTTCCGGCTTGGGCCGGTTGAACTCGTTCGCGGTGATCTGCCGCATCAGCTCGGCATACGTGTCATCGCCGAACAACAGCACTGCCAGCGTGATGTGCTCGTCGAGATTCGGGCTCCCCGTGTACATCGTGAGCGACCGGCGCTCGCTGCGGTCCGGCGGCAGCAACAGCACCTCGCCGTCTCCGGCTTCCACGTCCGCGGTGAACACCGCCGCCATCCGCGTTCCCTCTACAGGCTTGGCGAAGATCAGATAGCCGTCAGTGAAATAAAGATGAACGTCGTCCTTATTAATCTGGACATCGTGCACGCGGTAGCACTCGGCCTGGTCGAGCTCGAGCCCTCGCACACCGCGATCCACCGCCGTGCCGCCCGTCGCGGCATAGGACACCAAGGGAAGTAACAGACCCGCCAGCAACCGCATGCTTCCAGTCTACTGCGCGATTCAGCCGAAGATTTCGTTGAGGGGAACTTCGATGTTCACGCTCTCAGCCCGGAGCACACCGTCTTTGACTTCCCGGCTGCCCTGCGGAGTGTGTACGAATGCGCGATGAGTTTCGGGATTGATCACCCAGATGTAAGGAATACCAAAGGCCAGATAGTCGGCTATTTTCTCCTCGAGATATCCTGCGCGATCGTCGGGCGAGAGCACCTCGATCGCAATAACCGCCGGAGTCCGAATGATCCGCTCCGCTGGCTTCTCGCCTAATACCACCGTGACATCCGGAATCCGGAAGCGCGTTGCTTTTACCTGAACGCGAACCTCCACCCCCGCCCACGCGCGCTTCTTGTAGTGCGTCCGAATGTAGTGAAGAAACGAACTCTGCACATCGCTGTGATCGACTTCTCCCACGTTGCGCTCCACGATACGGCCGTCCACATATTCGCGATCCGCATCGGGAAAGCTAGTCCGCAGGTATTCTTCGACCGAAACCAGCGTAGTCGTGCCCATCACCTTATTATTGCACCGCCGCCCTGCCCACCCGCTTCATCACTTGATGAACCGTATTCATGATGTGGTCTTCCACTTCCTCGTCATACGGCCCCGGCAAGCCGTAGTAGATCATGCTGTCATCCGCCTCGTAGCCGCCCTCTTTGAGCACACGAAGCGACGGTATATACGACATCACGTCGTTGGAGTAGCCGGCCACGATGATTCCCTTCGATCCGTATTCGCGCTTAATGCGCAGAACGTAATCCACCACCACTTCGCCGCCCAGCGCCACCAGCGTCAGATCTTTGCCAAACTGGATCGCCTGCACCGGATACGGATAGCGCCGGATGGGATTTCCGTCATCGTACAGGCGCAGCATGCCCTTGGCATGCCGCACGCGATGCACGTTGGTCTCTTTCAGTCGTCCTTCGAAGTCTTCCCGCGATTTAGGCGCAAATCCCAGTTCCACAACTTGAAACGCCCCGTGCACCGACCCGTGCACGCGAGCGAGCTTCTCACCAAGCACGCGATTGACTTCCGTGGCCAGATCTTTGCCGTGCTGCTGTGCCAACTCCAGACTGCTTCGTGGATGCGGGTTCTGATCGGCGCCGCAGAGCATCATGAACATGGCGGTCGCACCCGGGTTCGTCTCCTCGATTGCGATCTGCGCAAACCCGGCGTAGTCGCCGCTGATCCGATAGAACTGGCCCGTGAGCGTCGTGTTATGGCAGGCATAGCCGAAAAGCACCGCGCGCAGCTTTCCGTCTGCCCCGGTGACTCTCAACACCGGCACGTCAGGATCCGTTGGGCCTTCCGGATTTTCACCAATGATCACTCCCTTCGGTGTCTTCTGGCGGCGGTTAATCGCAAAGGTCGAGCGGCCATTGCCGAACCACAAATTCGCGGGGGCGAGGTCGCTCAAAGCCGAACCGACCACCCCTACGAGTTTCTCCGTCAGCATGGCCGCGTAGTCGGTGACCACCTGGTTGTCTTCCGGCCCCAGTTCGAACATGTTTTCCAGATTGTGCCGGATGAGCGGTCCTGTATGCGTGTGCGACGAGTTGAGCACCAGTTGCGCGCGATCAATCCCGTACTGCTTCTCGACGCGTGCGGCGACAATGTCGGCGATGCTGCGCGGCAGCCCGATCAGATCGGTCGTGACGATAACCACCCGCTCGTTTTTCGCATCTTCAATCGCCAGCGCCTTGGCCCACAAATCGTGGATCACGCCCTCCGAAGGATGATTGCGGCCGGCGTAACCGGACATATAAATAGGCTTGTCCGGCGTGATGATGATGCGGCCCACGCCCGCCTTGTAATCCGCCGCCATGCACAGCGGCGCAATCAACAAACACGCAACGTGTCGTAGGGGCCGGGCATGCCCGGCCTTTCTTTTCCAGCAGGTCATAGGAGTTGCCTATTCTACGCCCACGGGTGCACGTTCCGTTGCGCCAAGAGCAAAACTGGTATTCCGCACTTTACAGCTGCTTACCGAGCCACGACCAGAGGGAGTGGTTTCCGAGATGCGATGATCTCCCAGGGTTGCACACGACGCAATTCGGGGACTGGCTTCGAAATTCCAGCGGAAGCAATCACGAAACGGCAGGCTCTCCGATTCGGAATTTCGTTGCCTGTCCCCGAATTGCCACTCCAATCAGCGATCGGACGCGAGACTAAGAGCTGATATTCTTAGGCCGCCACCACACGCGTGTGTGCTGACCCGCCACAAACGCGCGTCCGTACTCCCAGAGTGCTCCGTTTTCCGCATGAGTGCAAGCATGCTCTTCGTCCTGACTGGCGCTGAGTTCAAGGGTCTCCGACCCAGAAACCTCCACGACCGGATTCACAACGACCCCAGCGAAAGCCACAACCGTACTATAGTCAGTCGGCATTTCCATCCTATACTCCCAGCGAACGTCGCAAACTTTGTCGGAGGACAACCCTTCGATCGGTTCATTCGCACCGCTTGCCGCTATTGGAACCTCATTACACGATGGCTCCCATGACACGACGCCCGTCCGCTTGTTGATTTCGGGTTTTGGAGTATACCGCTTGCCTCGGTATTCCAGCGACTTCAGTTCAGGCTTGTACGTACCCTCCTCGAAGAGCTTGGGCTTGTAATTCTCAGGCCCCAAACCGTTGTTGACGACTTTGTACGAGGCTGTCTCGTGCACGGCCACTCTGTCAGATCCCTCGGGTCGCTCAATGCGATATACCACGCGGTAGTTCCGGTAAACTCGCCTTGTGTGAACTAGACTCTTAATGACAGCCTGCGCAGCCTTGGGCAGTCCATAGCCCACTAACTGTTCCGATAATTGATCCGCCGTATGCTCAACAAGCACATCAGCCGACCAAAGCTCAATACAAAGGCCAATCACTCCGGCGACCATTAGAGCGTCGCGAATGGCTTTGACGAACTCCTGGCAACACCAGTTGGTCGGCCACCACAATAGCGCTGTGCCGACGGCAAAGACGCCGAGAAACGGCAGTATTGTGCGTTTGAATCTCCTCAAACCGTCCTTCGCGAAAAACGCTCTCATGCGAGCTCAGACGTAGTCAATCGGCAAACAATCAATAGCCATGCCCGGTATTTTGTCACCGCCTAATCGAATCTGCCGCGCATGGAGCGCTGTTAGGAATCCCTATTCCACGCCCGCCGCCACTAGCTCCCTCGACCCCACCAAGTCCACCATTCCCCCCGCCAACGCGCTCACCCGCGGCCCAGGCAGAATAATCCCCGCCAGATTCAAAGGATCCGCCGTCGCCACGCTCAACGCTTCCGTGGATTCCTCCGACCGACGCAGCCCCCGCAACAGATCGATCGCTTCGCTTCGCGCGAACTGCTCGCCCACCAGGCCCGCGACGAACCGGCCGCCACGCACCTCGCCGCGTGCCTCCATTCGCCGCAACACGATCAGTAAATCGCGCCAGGCCGGCGCCAGGGTTTCGCGTGCCAACAGGTCCCGGAACACCACACCCCAGCGCAACAGCAACTGGTTGGCAAAAGCCTCATGCGAAGTGGATGCGGCCGGCGCAGCCGTCCGCAACAGCGCCCACCTACCCGCAGCGTGCCGTGGCCGTGCGCTCCGGCCCTTTCCTTCGCCACGCCGGCGCTTGGGATCGACCAGAGACCGCAGATTCTCGAAACCGTCGGCCGTCACCAATCCCGCCGCCACCAGCTCCCAAAGACCATCTTCGACTTCGCTCGAAAGCCGCCCGGTAGCACGCGTTAGGTCCGGGAAGAATGACGCACCACGTTGGCGCAATGCGCCGAGCACCTCGCGCGCCGCATGCGAAAGTGAATCCTCGATAGTCGCGCCCTCCTCACGCCCGCCCGGCAGCAGCCATTCGGCATCTTCGCGCAGAAAAATCGCAATGGGAGCTACGCGCGTAGGACGCACACGTCCAGGGTCAGGCCGCTCGAATGCCGGATGCGGTGAGAGCCGCCCCCAAACCACTTCGCCCGAGAGACAAAGCTGATCCAGTAGGTCAGGCGAATACCGCGCGATGCGCCGCGGCAGAATCTGCGATTCCCACGCCGCCGCCGAAATCTCATATCCCTGAAGCTGCCGGATAATTTGTAGCGCGCCATCCGAACCGTGCAACTGGCTTCCCGGGGCCAGGTGCTGCCAGCGGAACAGGAACCGCATGAAGTCAGCAGTCGAGACCGGTTCGATTTCCCGGCGCAAGCGATTGATCGTCAGCCGGTGAATGCGCGCCAGCACCCGGCGATTGCACCATTCGATCTCCCCGGACGGGTTCTCGGGCGTGAAGCGGCCGCGCAGTATCTGCCCTTCTCGTTCGAGCTGCGCGAGCCCGGCATCTACGAACTCCCGACGCAGGGCCAGCCGCTCCGCCAGCGCCGCCGCCGTCGTTGGGCCCATCGAATCGAGCCAGCCGCGCAGCGTTTCCGTCACAGCAGTTTGCTGCTCATCGCCCGTGCCAAAATGAGACGCCCTCGCCATTCCCGCCCGCTCCGCCGCAGCCCAAAGTTCAGCACCGTCATGTTTGATAGCGATGACGCGATTTGCAGCGCTCAGCTCATCGAACCACTCCTGCCACTCCTGCGCCTGCGGCAAGGTAATGAGAGTGAGCAGCGCGTCGTGCAGCTCGTCGCCGTCGCGCACCGCGGGCCACGATTCCGCCGCCACCTGGGCAATCGCCGAGGCATCCAGCGCCCCCATACCTTCCGCCAGATCCGGCAGCGTCCGCCGCATCTGCACTGCCCGCGCCCGGCGCTCTTCGAGCGGAGCATCATCAAGATAGGCGTACGGATTGGAGTTGAGAATCTCGTGCGAAAACGGCGACGCTTCGGGCGTCTCGATGGCAACCGTGCGGATCGATCCTTCGGCAATACCATCCAGCAATCGCTTGAGACCTTCCAGGTCCATGGCTTCATGCAGACAGTTGGCGATGGTTTCGTTCACCAGCGGATGATCGGGAATGCGGACTTCGCACGTTAGATTTTCAGGGCAGCCGGCCTGATCGGGAAAAACCGAAGCGAGCAAATCGTCGGAGCGCATGCGCTGGATCGGCGGCGGCACCTTGTTCCCACCGTTGAAGCGCAGCACCGCAAGGGCCCGCGTCGCATTCCAGCGCCAGCGTGCGGTGAACATCGGCGCCGCCAGCAGAGCCTGCGTCAGCAAGTGCTCAACGCTAGCCGATCGCAGAAAGTCGAATACAACTTCCAGCGGAAAGGAATGCTGCTCGCTGAGTGAAATGACGATCCCGTTATCCGTCGCCGCGGCTTGCAGCTCGAAATTGAATGAACGGCAGAAGCGCTTGCGCAACGCCAGGCCCCAGGCCCGATTGACGCGCGAACCAAAGGGCGCGTGCAGGACAAGCTGCATACCCCCCGCCTCATCGAAGAAACGCTCGGCCACCACCGTTGCGTGCGTGGGCATCGCACCCAGCACAGCTTTGCCCACGACTACGTAGTCCACTGCCTGTTCCGCGCCGCGGCGATCCACTGCGCAATCCTGCATCAATAGGTCTATCGCTGCATCCCGCGGGCGTGCCGCGATATCTTCGCGCAGACGCGATATTTCACGGGATAGCTCATCCGTGCGTCCCGGCGCTTCCCCATTCCAGAAAGGAATCGATGGCGCGGCCCCGTGCGCATCCTCCACCCGTACGCGTCCTGCTTCCACGCGCCGGATCCGCCACGATGTGGTACCAAGCAGGAACACATCGCCCGCCATGCTCTCCACGGCGAAGTCTTCATCGACGGTTCCAACCGTCGTACCCTCCGGCTCTGCCACTACAAGATAGTTGGCATTCTCCGGGATCGCACCGCCGGAGGTGATCGCCGCCAGCCGCGCCCCTCGCCGGCCACGCACGCGCCCGTTGATCTGGTCGCGGTGCAGATACGTCCCACTGCGCCCGCGCTGCGTGGCAATGCCATCCGAAAGCATCGTAATCACTGCGTCGAAGTCAGCGCGATTTAGATGGCGATACGAGTACGTGCCGCGCACCATCTCGAATAGATCATCCTCGCGCCAGTCCCCGGTTGCCGCCGTAGCTACGATCTGTTGGGCCAGAATATCCAGCGGACCATGCGGAATATCGAGACGATCCAGCTCTCCCGCGCGAATCGCGCGCACCACCGCCGCACACTCGACAAGCTCATCGCGCGTGGTGGCGAAAATATGGCCCTTGGGCATCGCCCCTACCCAATGGCCCGAGCGCCCGATGCGTTGCAGCGCCACCGCAATGGATCTCGGCGAGCCGATCTGGCAAACCAGATCCACCGTGCCGATGTCGATTCCCAGCTCGAGTGAAGCCGTCGCCACCACTGCCCGCAGCTCACCGCGCTTCAGCCGCCCTTCCGCCTCGAAACGCAGCGCCCGCGAAAGGCTGCCGTGATGCGGCAGTACCGCGTTTTCGCCCAGCCGCTCGGACAGCGCATGCGACACGCGCTCCGCTAGCCGCCTTGTGTTGACGAATACCAGCGTCGTGCGATTGGCTCGGATTAAGTCAGCCACGCGGTCGTAAATCTCCGCCCACATCTCATTGGTAGCGACCGCGCCCAACTCATCCTTCGGCACTTCGACCGCCAGCTCCATGGCGCGACGATGGCCGACTTGAATGATCCGCGCCCCCTCGCTCAGGAACTGCGCCACTTCCTCAATCGGTTTGACTGTCGCCGAAAGCCCGACGCGCTGCGGTCGCGGACCTTCAACCAGCGCATCCAGCCGCGCCAGTGACAAAGCCAGATGCGAGCCGCGTTTATCGTCTGCCATGGCGTGGATTTCATCCACGATCACGGTCCGCGTAGTCCGGAGCATGCGCCGCGAACCCTCCGCGGTCAGCAGAATGTAGAGCGACTCGGGTGTTGTGACCAGAATATGCGGCGGCCGCTTGCCCATCTGCTGGCGTTCCCACATGGGCGTGTCGCCTGTCCGGACCGCGGTGCGGATCGGCGGCAGCAGAATGCCTTTTTCCGCGGCAAGCGCCGTGATCTCCGCCAGCGGCGTTTCGAGGTTCTTGTGGATGTCGTTACTGAGCGCTTTAAGCGGGGAAACGTAAACCGCGATCGTCTCGTCCCGCACCGTGCCTTCGCGCGCCGCCCGCACCAGCGAATCCAGGCAAATGAGAAAAGCCGAGAGTGTTTTGCCCGATCCCGTCGGCGCCGAGATCAGAACGTCATGGCCGGAGCGGATCTCCGGCCAGCCAAGAATCTGTGGTTCGGTAGGGCCGGAGAATCGCCTCTCGAACCATTCGACAGTGAGAGGGTCGAAGCCGGCAAGCAGCTGGCGCACATCAGCCATTTACTTCCAGCTTAGCTTTTTTGAGCGGTCCAGAATTTCATCTCGTCGGCCGACGGCCCGTACATGCCTGGAATTTCGATTTCATTCAGCCGCAAGTAGACGCTCAATTGTGCGCGATGGTGAATCATGTGATTCATCACCACGCTCCGAATCACGGCGGCCCGAGGCATTGAGAAGATGGTCTGCCCGCCGTATTTGAAGGTCCAGATCTTGGCGAAATCGGCGTCTGTCGCGCCGGCGATGAGTTTCCGCCCTTCCGCGACGTTCTTGTCGAAATCCTCCAGCAACTGCTTGCTGGACTTCGCCATATAAGGAGCCTGGCCCGGCTGGATTTCCAGCAATTCCGATTGCAGCGTATGTGCCGCCCAACTGGGCAGTTCGGCGACGTGACTGGCCAGCCGCCCCATGGCCATCGACTTCTCGTGTGGTTTGTAATCGAACCTGTCGTCCGGAACACGCTCCAGCATCTTCCGGGTGTTCTTCATCTCCTCGTCAAACTCGGGTAATAGTATTTCGCTGATTGGCATTTTGTTCCTCCGCCGCAATTGCGGCAGCAAGGAGAATAACACGGCCAAAAGGCGAAGACAAGGCGAAAGTAGAGGAAGGATGTAACTTTATTTAAGTTTGCGGGCGCGGTCGTAATCTTCGACCAGTTTCTTGGTGACTTTGTCGGCCACGTCGGCGCTGGCGCCGTGGAATTTGCCGCCCAAACTCTCCTGCGTGGTCGACCAGATGACGTCGCCGTCCTTTGTGACAAGGCGCACGGCAGCCACGGCTTCGTGGCGGCGTTCGAGGCTGTGGGTCGATTCGCTGTCGCCAAAGTCCACGCCCTGAGTTTTGCCGTCCTGTTCGCGTCCGCTGGTGCGTCCGCTGTAACTGGTGCTGCTGCTTTTAGATAGATTGGCCTGAGCGTGGATGCTGTCGCTGGCGGTGTGCTCGTCGGTAAAAACCAGGTCCTCGGCGGATCCGCGTAGAAAAGCGTCCGCCCGGTCCTGGTTCTCAGTGACAACAAACAGCTTAGTGTTCTGCAAACCGCTGAGAATCATGTCGCGCATCTGCGCGGCCGTTTCGCCGCCGGAAAACCGGTCGATATAGACCCTCCGAACCGTAAGGAGCTGCTCGAGAGCCTCCTGGTCAACGCTGGCGGGATTGGGCGGGGCGTCCGTGGCGGCCATCAAGAAGAAAACAATGGGGATTACCATTTACGACCCCTTTCCGGAGCGGCGCGCGTCATCATCTTGATACTCGATCCGGCGGCCTGACTTAGCCTCCAGGATCACGAGTAATGAGCGCACGTCGTTCTTGCTGACCAGAAACACCATAGCCTGTTGTTTGCCCCTGTCGTCTGTAAATTCCACTGTTAAGTAATGCTTCCTGGTCTTGCTGAGGAGAAAAACCGGCGAGAGCAGGATGGCTTCGAAGTAACGGCGGCTCACGCGCTGGCCGTACTCGAGAACGTTGATCTTTTCGTAGGGGATCTGAACCGTGACGCCTTTGGTTTGAAAAAGGAAGAGATCTTCTCCGTGGGTGTTAATGAAACCATCGGTCCTAGTAGGAAGAGCGGAGATCGTTCCTCCAACATATTGGACATGATCGCCATTGTCGGTTGCGAAGGCGCCCACGCACAGTAACAACAACCACAAGAATTTAAAGTTCATGAATTTGTAAGGAGAGTGCCGCCGATGCGCCGGGACTCTCAGACGCTAAGGTATTATCGAAAGATCCGTGCGTTTTTCGATTCCCTGGTACGTGTGGTGCTCCGTTATAGCTGTCACTTCGGCCATGGTGGGCACGCATTGGGATATTTCCTGGCACCGATCGATTGGCCGCGACACGTTCTGGACACCGGCGCACATCGCGATTTACATGTGCGGCGTTCTGGCGGGACTGTCGTGCGGGTATCTGATTCTTTCGACCACGATTGACGGCGCATCGCCGTTGCGGAGCGCGGCGGTGAAAATCTGGGGTTTCCGTGGACCGCTGGGGGCGTTTATCGCGGCGTGGGGCGGCATCGCCATGATCACCTCGGCGCCGTTCGACGACTGGTGGCACAACGCGTACGGGCTGGATGTAAAGATCCTCAGCCCGCCACATGTGCTGCTGATTACCGGCATGGTAGGAGTGCAGTTCGGGGCTTTGGTTCTGATTCTGGGGCAGATGAACCGCGGGACGGCCCAGGCGCGCGCGAAACTCGAATGGCTGTTTCTCTATGTGGGAGCCATGATCGTGGTTTGCCTGATGATTCTGATCTTCGAGTACGCGGTGCGCGTGTACATGCACAGCGGTTTCTTCTACCGAGTAGTTTCGATCACCATTCCAGGAGTGTTGGCAGGCTTGGCGCGGGCGTCGGGGCGCCGTTGGGCGGCCAGTATCGTAATCGGAATTTACAGCTTGTTCATCATCGGGTGCTTGTGGATTCTGCCGCTGTTCGCGGCGACGCCGAAGCTCGGACCGGTGTACCAGCATGTGACACACTTTGTGCCGCCCGAATTTCCGCTGTTGCTGATTGCGTCGGCTCTGGCTCTCGACTGGCTGTGGCAGCGGACGGCAGCCTGGCGTCCGTGGCTCGAAGCCGCTGTCTCCGGGCTCGTTTTCGTGGTGGTGCTGGCGGTGGTCCAGTGGCCGTTTGCGAGTTTCCTGATGAGCGAGGCGAGCCGCAACTGGGTATTTGGGACCATCTACTTCGACTACAATTTGCATCCGAACAGCCACTACGCACGCTATCTGTTTGCTCCGCTGGAGAAGACCGCGACCCAGTTTTGGAGTGAGATGGCGTTCGCGGTGGTCGCGGCTATTTTGACCACGCGGCTCGGGATGGGCTGGGGCAACTGGATGCGGCGGATCCGGCGGTGAGAGGATGATGCGCACGTTTGTTTTGTTGCTGGCGATCTCTTCCGCCGCGCTTGGGCATGTCGGCAGCCCCGATGTGTTTTACGAGGGCAACGCGGGGCCGTACCGGTTGCTGGTGGCCGTTCGGCCGCCGGCGGTGATTCCTGGAGTCGCGGAAGTTGAGGTGCGAAGCGCGTCGCCGGATGTGCGGGAAGTGCGCGTGGTGCCGCTCCGTCTGACGGGGCCGGGGGCGCAATTTGCGCCGACACCGGATGTTGCCAGGCGCTCCACGGACGATCCGCAATTCTACACGGGAAGCCTGTGGCTGATGGGCTTTGGGGCTTGGCAGGTGCGCGTGGAAGCGGACGGCGCGCAAGGCAAGGGAGAGCTGTCGGTTCCTGTGCCGGCGATGGCGACGCGAACTTCCACTATGCAGAAGGGCATGGGCGCGGGTTTGCTGGCCCTGATGGCGGTGCTGGTGCTCGGGATCGTGAGCATTGTGGGAGCGAGCGTGCGTGAGGCGCAGCTCGAACCGGGTGTTGCGGCGCCGGAGAAAAATCGAAAACGCGCGGCGGTGGTGATGGGCGTCACTTTCGTGCTGGTGTGCCTGGCAGTATATCTGGCCCTCAAATGGTGGGATGCGGAGGCCAACGCTTACGCGAGCAACATCTACAAGCCGATTCAGATGACGGCGACGGTTGCGAGCGGTGGCGGGCTGACATTGAACCTACAGGATACGGGGTGGTTCCGGTTCAGCAAGCTGGATGACCTGGTTCCGGATCATGGGCATCTGATGCATCTCTATGTGATCAGCGCGCCGGCGATGGATCGCGTGTGGCACTTACACCCGGATGAGACCGATCCGGGAGCCTTTGCCATGAATCTGCCGACGATACGGGCGGGGCGGTACCGGCTTTATGCGGATGTCGTGCACGCCAATGGGATCGGGGAGACGGGCACAAGCGAGATTGAGATTCCGTCGATTGCGGGCACTCCGCCGGGACCGGATGACGCCTCGGGAAGTTCAACGCCGATCACACAGGCGGATTTCAACCGGGTGGTTTCTCCGCTCTCGGATGGTTATCGCATGGTTTGGGAGCGCGGTGCTACTCCTCTTCGTACCAAGCGCGCCGAGCTGTTCCGCTTCCGCGTGGAGGACGCGAACGGCAAACCGGCGGAGGACATGGAGTTGTACATGGAGATGGCCGGGCACGCCGCATTCGTGCGTGATGACTTTCAGGTGTTCGCGCACGTGCATCCCTCGGGCTCCGCGCCCATGGCGGCGCTGATGATGACGCGGGATTCGAGCGGCAAGCACAACATGCAATCCATGACGATGGATTCTCCTCCGGCTGAAGTTTCCTTTCCATACGGTTTTCCGCAGCCCGGCAACTACCGGATCTTTGTCCAGGTGAAGCGTGCCGGGAAGGTGGAAACCGGCATCTTCGATGCGCGCGTAGAATAGTGGGTTGCGTCCACTCCAGGACAAAGGCGTACTGATCACCGGCGGGGGCCGCGGGATTGGGAAACGTCTGGCTCTCGGTTTCGCGCATGCGGGCGCGCGCGTGGGTCTGATTTCCCGGACTCAGGCGGAACTCGACGCTACCAAATTGGAGATCGAACATGCCGGCGGCCTGGCGCTGCGGCTCCGCGCGGACGTGCGCGATTTCGAGCAGCTTACCGCGGCGGTGGATCGGATGCGCGTGGTGTTCGGCGGGATCGACGTACTGATTGCCGCCGCGGCCTTGCAGGGACCGATCGGACCGTTTACGGATGGGAGGCCCAAGCAGTGGTGGGAAGTGATCGAAACCAATGTGCTGGGCGTGATGCACGCATGCCGGGCGGTGCTGCCGCAGATGATCGAACGGCGCTCGGGGAAAATCATTGTGCTGAGCGGGCCGGGGGCGGGCGAGGCGCGTCCGAATTTTGCGGTGTTTGCGGCGTCGAAGGCGGCGGTGGTGCGGCTGGTGGAAACGCTCGCGGAAGAGGTGAGCGAACACAACGTGCAGGTGAATGCCCTATTACCCGGCGGCACCTACACCAGCATGACCGACGAGATTATTCAGGCGGGCCAGAACGCGGGCGCGAAGGATCTGGAAGAAGCGGAGAACGTTCGCATCACAGGCGGCATCTCACCCGACAAACAGATACAACTTGCGCTATTTCTGGCGTCGGAGCGGTCGAATCACGTGAGCGGGAAGCTGATTCACGTGAATGACGATTGGAAACGGCTGGAGCATGGGAATCTGAATCCGGCGGCTTACACGCTGCGGCGGGTGTCGAAGGTTTAGTGCGGGACGTGTCCCTCATCCGGCGGAGGTGGAGTCGGCGCGGTCTTGTAGCGGGGCGCGGTCGAAGAGCCAGCGGTCGGCGGGGACGAGTTGTTCCAGCAGAGCAAGGAGGCGGGGGAAGACGTGGGCGCTGTCGTTGAGGCGATTCTCGGCGGACCACTGCTGGAACGCTTCCGCACTTTCTACTCCGGCGTTGCCGGCGGCGATGGACAGCAGTTTGGCCGCATCCTCGCGCAGTTTCTCACGCTGCGGGTGGTTCTCACCGCGTGTGGCTACGATGATCATCGCGGCAGCGGCGAGCAACGGTTCCAGCGAATCGCCCTGAGGAACAAGGTTGAACGTCAGGCTGAGGGCCTCGAAGGAATCGCCCAACGGTGCATGCACCCTCAACACTAGCCAGGCAGCCTGCGCCGCGAAGATCTCCCGTTCCTCCTGCGCGGTAGCTCCCAGGTTGCCGAGCACGATGATCAGGTCGAGGTAGGCACGCACGGAACCCAACGCGATGGCCGCCTGACGGTTGAGTTGCTCGCGACGCACGTTGTCGCCGGATTCGCCGGCAGCCCAGGCTATTTGGGCCAGCGTGACGGCTTTGCCTTGCACATCGCCTATACGCTCCTTGATTTCCAGGGACTGCTGCCAGAGCTGGAGCGCCCGCTCGATGTCGCCCTGCCGCGCGATCGCCCAAGCCATCTGGTGCAGCGTGGCGGCTTTACCTAGCACATCGCCGATACGCTCCTCGATCTCCAGGGACTGCTGCCAGAGCTGCAGCGCTCGCTCGATGTCGCCCTGCGTCGCGATCACCCCGGCCATCTGGTGCAGGGTGGCGGCTTTGCCTTTCACATCGCCGATGCGCTCCTCGATCTCCAGGGACTGCTGCCAGAGCTGCAGCGCTCGCTCGATGTCGCCCTGCGTCGCGATCACGCCGGCCATCTGGTGCAGCGCGGGCGCTTTACCTTGCACGTCGCCGATGCGATCGAGGATCTCCAGGCACTCCTGCAAAAGATCGAGCGCCCGCTCGATGTCGCCCTGCTGCACTTCAAGGCCCGCGAGATTGTGGATGGTCGCCGATTTCCTTCGTTCATCAGATGAGGGACAGCTAGAGAGCGTCGCCTCGTAGTGATTCCTGGCTGACTCGGTATCACCGAGTACCTCCTCGGCGCGCGCAATCGTCCCCAGAATCCGGTAGTCTTCAAACACCGCCAGGACGAAGCGGCACAGCGCGACAGCCTCTAGGTAGCGGCTGCGGTTGATCCAGCTTGTGGCGATCGTATCAGCAGGGATGACAGCAAGTTCCTGTTCGCCTGCAGCCACCGCCATCCGCACTACCTCAAGCCCGCGGGCCTCGCCCGGTTTCTCCGGGACGTCCCACCACACCTCGTGGAGCTTCCGAGCCGCCTGCTGTCGCGCTTCGCTCCATTCCAACTCGCTCAAGGCCGGCCGCAACAGCGGTTCGAGAACAGTGGTCACGCGGTAAAGATCCTCCCCGTGGGCTGCTTGCTTCTCCAGGAGGCCGAGGTTCATCGCACTCTCTAGAGACGCGCCCTGAGCCAGTTCCGCGACCACCGTCATCGGCACGGGTAATTCGAACAGGGTCATGCGAGCTAGCGCTTTGCGCTCGGGCTCGCTGAGCGCGCCGAGCAGTTTCTCGGCCAGAAGGTTTTCGCGGAATTCGCTAACCGTGGCGTCCAACTCATTCAGGAACGCGTCTTCGATCACGTCCTGCTGTCGCTCAAGCTCCATTAGCCGTTCGAGCAGCCGTGGATTGCCGTCGGCTACCTTCACAATCTTCGCCTGGCGCCCGGGATTTCTTTTCGTCTCGCCCGACACCAAGGCTTCAGTTTTTTTGCCGATGTCGCTGGCGGCCATACGGGCAAGCCCTTCGACGAAGAGGCGGTTGGGGGGCAGGCCCTTCTGCGAATAGTAGCGGCAGGTGATGATCAGGCGGCTGACCGCGTTCGATTCCTCCAGCGCGAAACAGAGAGCTTCCATGGTGCGCCGGGCATCGGTAGCAAGCCGGAGCGAGCCATCCTCTACGTGAGCGAGGGGAATGTTCTGCTCAAAATCATCCAGTACCAGCAGCAGAGGGCGGCCCTTACTCTCGATGATGTTGAAGAACCCGGCCAGTTGCTGCTTGAACTCGATCTTGGGCTGGTTCAGAATCTCGATCACTTCCGGAATGCCGCCGAACTTGTCGCTGAGCCGCTGGCGCAACCGGGCTTCATCCACCGGGCCAAACAGCACTACCTGTTCAAAACCGGGATTCAGCGCTTCATGGCGGCGGCAGAGGCGGGCGGCGATGGTGCTTTTGCCATAGCCGCCGATACCGTGAAGGAAGACGCCGTAGTAGTCGCCTGGGTAGGCGAGCGCTTTGAGGCAGCGCTGCATCTCGCGGCGACGGCCGAAGAAAGCGGAAGTTCCCGCGACCTTGACGTTGCCTTGCGCGTCGAGAAACTCAAGCTCCGGCGCCTTTCGCTTGATTTGCTCGCGCCTTGGGGTTTTGAGAGGCGTTACCAGGGCCGTGGTATCGCGCACCCCTTGATAAATGCGCAGTAGGTGCCAGTCCGAACAGAATGCATGATTGGTGTCTTCGAGGAACTTGCGCACCATCTCGCGGCGCGCCGCTGCGACGGCATCGAGCGGTGTCTCCCCGGTGGCGAGGGCCTGATAGAGTTGGGTGGCGGCGAAGATGCCCGTTGTGTCATAAACCGGCCGCGCCCAGCCGAGAACTGTGTCTGCGCCGGCGTTCACGAGCGCGTGGGCCATGGACGGGATCATGCCGCGGTTCGGCGCCTGCGCCGTGTGACAGCCTGAAAGGAACAGCAGCCGGGGCCAGCGCCGCCCGAAGGCTTCGGCAAGCTGTTCCGCCGTGGTGAACTGTGCGGCACCGTGCTCGTCTTCGGTCACAAATTGCGGCGTGTCATCCTCGATGGTGCCGTGCCCGGTGATGTGGAATACGTCGAAATGATCCTTGACGAAGGAGGAAACCAGATTCTTCAACTGCGAGACGGACCCGCTCTCTTCGACGACGAGGTCGATGGGCTGCTGGCGCGTGGCTTCGAGGATGGTGGCTTCCTCTCGCTCGTAATCGAGCACCGGGAGCACATCTTCGGGTGAGGTGGCCATGAAGAGGAGCCGCAGCGGGCGGTTGGCGGGCTGGGCATTGGTGGATCGCGATCGCATCACGCGAATGGGTTGGATGCCGCGTTCGGCGAGAAAGATTTTGCCGTCATGCAGTAATTCCCAGGGCAGATGGGCGAGCTTGCGGACTAGTTGCTCAATGGCGGGATTCAGACCTGCGGCCTCAAGTGGGGCGGCGAGATCAAGCAACACGGTCGTTTCTCCGTTGGCCAAGCCTGCCCGGAGCCAGCCCTCCGGGCCGTCCAGCCAATCGAAGAGGCTGCGACCCAGCGCCGTCAGTTGCGGAAACCTGGGAGCCCAGTGGTCATCGTCCGCCTGCGCGTCGCCGAAGTATTCGCGGTCAGCGGTTGCGGCGAGGAACTCGACTTCTTTCCAGTCCACGCGGCGGGACTGGGGGCCGCAGAACAGATCGAACGACTGTTGCTGTGCCAAGGCGATGCGAATGGAGACAGGCATCGTGGCCCGCTACGGGGATATCCCATCTTACAGGTTCCCTGGGGAACGGCCGCGGGAATTATGTTAGTCACGGGAAACGCTCCCGATTCAGCGCGGCAGCATATAGTTGGCTAATTGTATATTGCGCAAGTCCAACGTCCGCTGAAATTCCGTGAATTTTGGGCGTGGAATGAACGCCAATAGAGAACCCTGTTGCACATCGGAGAACGCGGAAGACCCGTGGTCGGTAATGGGGCTCAATCCCCAGGGGACGGAATGCTGCGGGAGGTCCATAAAGGGCTGGTCGGCAGGGACATTAGAGTCCAGGCGGACGGATGTTTCGGTGGACGGACCGAGTCCTGCGCGACAGGCAAATTGAGTTTGAGGAGTGTCGGTAAAGACGTAGCAAAGCCCAACGCCAGGGACAAAGAACGAGTGCTTAGTCAGGGGCTCCCTTTGTTTCACCTCATCGCTGACAATCTCCAGGTCGAAGGTTGCGTGCAGATTTGACGGTTGGTTCTTGAGGACCTTGACGTTGGCGACGGGCAAGTTCAGTGACTGCCAGTACGCATCGGCGTTTCGTTCCACCGTGCCCATCATCACCTCGCCGGGCTTCGGCCAGGGTCTTCCACCGACATCGATTGAGATGCGCGCGCTGCCGCGCAGCAATGTCTTTGGCGGCAATCCCGCGACTATTAGGGGAATCCTCACGAGCTTATAACCTGGCGGGGGACTTGTATAGCTTTGAGACCGGGTGTTCAGGTCAGGATCGTAAGCGAAACTAACATTCGGCTGATCCGCCAGGTGTCGCGGCTGGGCAGTGACGGGACTAAACAGCAGCGGTAATACCCCCAGGGCGGGAAAACTGGAGGCGATGGCAAACAAGGCAAGGCGAGCGATTGTAGTGCGGCGCGCGGCGTATTGCCAGATAACGATGCCGCAGGTAGCCACTGCTAAAGTTGCAACGAAGAACGAGCCGCTACCGATGGCAATGGACGTGTTCCCGGTCCAAGTGGATACTATTAATCCTTCGAAGACAAGCGCCAGCAGCAGAGCAAACCAAGCCAGCAAGAACTGTGAGGTGCCGGTAGTGACGCTAGCGATAGCGAAGAACGGCAAGACGAACAGGGTTGTCACAAACAACTGCCGGAGCAGGAGATCGGGAACGACGCTGAATACCGGGAAACCCTTGGCGGCGAGAATGCAGCAATCGGAGATGAGCACGGGAATGTTGATGAAAATGAAAACGAAGAGCACCTTAGAAAAGAGCAGATCGGGCCAGCGATAGGGACGGGTCAACCAGAACTGCCGGTCCCCCGGAAGCGCCTCCTCAAAAATCAGCCATGCGATCAGGGACCAAATTGCCACGGGCAGAAGCCACGTGAGCACGCCCGACATTCCATTAATGCGCATTGTCTCGGGCACGTTGACCGGCAGACTGAGGACTTCCAAGATGGCGTGGGCAATCAGTAGTGATAGCACCAACAACGCCCTCGGCCACAGGTGCCGGAGGTCTTTTCGAAAAATGTGCAGTGCTTGCTTCATGACTGTTCCCCTCGAAGGGCGGACCTGCGCCCCTGACGCGCGAGCGCCACAAAGATGTCCCGGAGCGGCATGGGATTCATAGAGACGTGAAGCGCGGCAGGAAAGAAGTGAGCAATCGCCGACTGTGTGCGCTCTGAGTCAAACCGGCTTTCCACAAATCGAACCATGGAGTCTGATGTTTGCGCGTTCGACCAGCTCTCAGGCCAATTTGAAGGGAGAGTGGGAGGTGTGCGGAGCGTAACCTCGATCTCGCGAAACCGTTGAGTGAGCGTTGTGGCTTCTTCCGAGAATTGCAGCTGGCCCGAATCCAGGAAGCCGATGTGACTGGCAAAGGTCTCGATGTCGGCTAAGTCGTGGGAGGAAACCAGGACCGTCGTGTCCTCCGCGCGCTCCAGCAGACCCTCGATCAGTTCCTGGCGCACCAGTGCATCCAGGCCGCTAAAAGGCTCGTCGAGAAAAATCAAACGCGGGTGGTATGCCAGCGAGGAAGCGAGCGCGGCCTTCATCTTCATGCCGCGCGAAAGCTCACTCAAACGGCGGCCGCCGGGCAATTGAAAGTCGCGAAGAAGTGCTTCGGCGAGGGCGTCATCCCAGGTTGGATAGAACGGTTTCAGATAGGCGAGGAAATAATCCACGGTCATCCATTCGGGCATCTCCTGGTTTTCAGATACGTAGCCTATCTGTGCAAATTGGTTCGGAGAGAGCCGTCGCGAATCGGTGTCGAGCACCACGCAACGGCCGGAAGTAGGCCGCAGAATGTTGACGAGCATTTTGATGAGCGTGGTTTTGCCGGCGCCATTCGGGCCTACTAGCGCATAGATGCTTCGGTCAGGCAAGTCGAACTGCAGATCTCGAATCGCCAACAGTTGACCAAAGCGCTTTGACAGGCGTTCACAGCGCAAGGGCGAATTCATTCCCGACCTCCTTTGGTGTTCTGCGCCCAATCCAAACGTCGCCAGTGTTGCGTGAGTGCCTGAAGAACATCATCGAGCGCCATGCCAAGCTTCTTTGCCTCAACTACAAGCTCTTCCAGTTCGCTTTTCAGCAAACGGGAACGCTCGGCGGCGTTGGACGATCCGATCGCGGCCACGACGGTTCCGACGCCGACTCGTACCTCAAGCATGCCTTCCGATACCAATTGGCCGATCACCTTGTGCGCTGTGTTGGGATTGATTTTGAGTTCCTTACTCAGCGCCCGGACGGATGGAAAGTTGTCTCCGGGGCGCATGGCGCCGGAGATGATCGCCCGCTTAGCGGCGTATACAACCTGCTCATAGAGCGAGACGCCCGGCCGAAAAGTGAGCCGGAAAGGAATCATGTGTGTATTATTACTCGTAGTACAGTAAAAAGGCAAGAGGCGAATGGGCAACGTAGCCCTGGGACCGCTCCCTTTGGTCGCGGCTCGGCAAGCTGGCGACAAATTCGCCGATTGCCGACGATGCGACGAGCGCACCATCGCAACATTCAGCGGGCGGGAGTTGGCGGCAAATCACCCGCGCGTTTCAGGTCCTCGGCGGCGCCCGCTTCATCGCCACTCAAGCGCTTGGCCTCGGCCCGCCGCTCGAAAAGCGAACGCGTGGTCGTTAGCTGTAGGGCCGCGGTGAAATCGGCAACGGCATGGCTGTAGTCCTTCATCTTCATGTAAGCGTCGCCCCGGTTTCCGAAGGCACGTCCAAAATCAGGAGCAATTTCGAGCGCCCGATTCAAGTCCGCCAGCGCTTTGTCCAGTTGCCCCATCTCGCAATAAGCCCATCCACGGTTGTTGTAGTACTGGGATGACGGCGTGCCACTGAGTTCGATGGCGCGGTTGTAGTCGTCGATAGCAATGTCGTGACGGCCAGCGTAGGAGTAACTGAGACCGCGCCGGTCATAGAGAGAGGCTTGATTCGGGTTCAAGCGAATGGCTACCGTTAAGTCGTCGACAGCTTCGTGATAGCGCTGCATATTGTAGTAAGCCTGCGCACGGGCGGAATACGCGGCTCCCCACTCCGGCTTCTCCTGGATCGCCTTGGTCAGCAGCGGGATGGCTTGTTCCGGGGCTTGGGCGCGAGTCAATCGCACACCTTCGCGGTACGCTTCTTCAGCATTTTTCGGGTCAGCGTGGATTTCCCCGGTGCTAGCCGGCGAAATGCGTACTGGCATAGGATTACCGTGGGTCAAATCAAGAGCGGCAGAGTAGCTGGCGGCGTTGCTCCGATCCGGAACGCGAAACTTCCACTTGAGAACAGCCTCTTGGAGCGCAGCGGTGAGAACGGGATCAGACACACCATCGACGGATGCGCCGGTGACATTGCCGGAGTTGTCGACATTCACCTTGAAGGTGATGCGCAGGTCGCGGTCAGGCACCGGCCCATTCGGCAAGTGCCATTTTGTGAGCACGGGGCGAGAGGATCCGCCGCCCACGAAAACCAGGCGGCCGATTCGCCAGGGGCTTTGGTCTAGCAGCCGGAAGTTCACTTCGATGGTGGCCATCACGTTAACAGGATTCCCCTGTTTCGTGCCGGGCTGAAAGCGCCACTGGGCGACTGTCTCGACAGCCATCTCATCCAAACCCATTCCCAGCGGACGCACGACTTTAATATCGCGCGCCACGCCGTCCGCGCCCACTATGACCTGGAGCACGATGGTGCCCCAAAGATGCGCTTTTCTGGCTTCTTCGCTGTACCCGGGGTCCTTTTTGTAGATGACCCTGGGAGGACTCACACCGCCGCCAACTCTGAACACTCCGCCCGCTGGCGGTGGAACGGCTTGCCCGGAGGTCGTCGGAGGCGGGGAATCGAGCTTTGTGCCATCGGGCGTGGACTGGAAGGCGAACTCTGCGGACTTCCGAAAGTCCGCGCGCAGTCCGCCCGCGGTGTAGCAGGCCACGAGCAGATACGTCAGAGCCCGGCAGAGCGGACTCCGACAAGAAAGTGGGATCGGGAATCTCGTGTTCATGTTTAGCTCCCGGTTGCCGCCCTAATTATGATAGTGATGGCGGAGGCGATTCGTAACAGTTTAAGTCTAAACGCTGGATTGAAAATAGCTTTGCGACGGCGCTCTCGTGCGCTTCCGGTTTAAGATATGATTCCTCCGAGGTTCGGTTATGAAAAAAGCCGCTCTGATTGGACTACTGATTTTGATTTTTTCGGTGTGCGCTTCGCCGCAGGAGCAGCGGCCCGTGCGGAAGAAGCTGCTGGCCATTGGGATGTCGGCCGGATTCCAGCATGACTCGGTTTCACATGGCCTCGCGACGCTCTGGAAGATCGGGCAGGAATCGGGGCTGTGGGACACGTACATCCGCACTGACACGCAACTGCTTACCAAGAAGAAGCTGGATTCGAACGGCAAGAACCTGAATTATTTTGACGCCGTGATCTTTTACACGACGGGTGAGCTGCCGATGGATGACGAGCAGAAGGCATCGCTGTTGTCGTTCGCCAAAGATGACGGCAAGGGATTTCTGGGCGTGCACTCGGCTACGGACACGTTCTACAAGTGGCCGGAGTACGGCGAGCTGATCGGCGGATATTTCAACGACCATCCGTGGCACAAGAAGGTGAGGATCAACGTGGAGGACCGGGATTTCCCGGCCACGAAGCACTTCCCGCCGTCGTTTGAGGTCACGGATGAGATCTACCAGTTCAAGGAATACTCGCGCGACCGCGTGCGCGTGCTGATGAGCCTGGACCCGAATTCGGTGGACCTGACGGGACCGAGGGTGCATCGCACCGATAAGGACTTTGCCGTGACTTGGGTGCGCAATTACGGCAAGGGGCGCGTGTTTTACTCGTCGCTAGGGCATGAAGAGCAGGTTTGGGACAGGCCCGACATTCAGAAGATGTGGCTGGAAGCGATGAAGTGGGCCATGGGGATGACCGAGGGCGATGCTACACCACGGGCGAAGGCGGCAGATTAGGGAGCAGGCGAAGAAAACGCTTCCTTTGGGCGTGGCTCAGTTACCGTGGGCTTTTCGGGATGGCTTCGATTAGGCGGCGGGTGTAGGGGTGCTGCGGGGTGCGGAAGATCTGGTCGGTTGCGGCGCACTCGACGATTGAGCCATCGTGCAGAATGGCGACGCGGTGGCAAAGCGAACTCACCGAAAGCAAATCATGCGAGATGTAGAGTACGGCCATCCCCAGATCGCGATTCAACTGGCCGAGTAATTTCAGGATTTCCGACTGCGTGACGACGTCGAGGGCGCTGGTCGGTTCATCGGCGATCACGAGCGATGGTTTGTGCAGAATGGACATCGCGATCAGGAGACGCTGGGCTTGGCCAACGCTTAGCTCGCCGGGATGACGTCGGAGGAGCGCGTCGTCCGCGGGCAGGCTGACGCTATCGAGCAGGCTCAGAAAACGGTCGCGTCGCTGCGACATGGCGCCATTGGCGTGGGCCGTCCAGGCTTCGTTGAACTGGGTGCCGATGCGCAACGCGGGATTGAGCGACGTGACGGGACTCTGCGGCACGAAACCGATCTCGCGGCCGCGGATGTGACGCATTTCACGCTCGGGCAGCGAGACGAGGTCGCGGCCCTGGAAGCGAATTTCGCCCGTTACAGTGCCACCACGATAGCTGAGTAATCTGAGGATGGAGAGCGCGAGAGTGCTCTTCCCGGATCCGCTTTCTCCCACCAAACCGAGAATTTCGCCTGGTTGCAAGTCGAACGAGGCATCGCGCAAGACATTGATCTTCGGCGGATAACCGGCGGTGAGGCGAGCCTTCAGCAGAGGGCCATCACTCATCGTGCGTTCCTTGCCACTTGCGCGGGCGCGAGTGTGAGATTCTCCGCGTTCCAATAGGTCTGCGGGCGGATCATGGCGGGCTGGACGTTTTGCAGCTTGGGCGAGACTGCGGATAGCGAATTCTTTGTCACCAGATAGAGGAACGGAGCCTGGTCGGAAACGATCGCCTGGACCTTGTCGAAATAGGCTTTTCGTTTTTCGGGGATCACGGTGGCGGCTTGAGCCTGCATCAGTCGATCGATTTCCGCTTCCCACGCGGTGTCTGGCGTCTTTTGATTGGGATACCACTGATGGTTGCTGGCGGAGCTGAGCCAGACGTTCATTTGCGAACTGGGGTCGAGATCGTAGTTGGTAAGGCCGAGCAGGCAGGCTTCGTAGCGGAAGCTCTGGCTGATGCGCTCGATGAGCGAGCGGAAATCGAGAGTCACGATATTCAGCTTGATGCCGATGGCGGCGAGATCCTGTTGCATCATAGCGGCCATGTGCTCGCGCGCTTTGTTGCCGGAGTTAGTGATGAGAGAGAACTCGACGGCGTGGCCATCGCGATCGCGGAGCACGCCGTTTTCCATACGGAAGCCATCGCGCTGGAGACGTGACATCGCGCCTTTCGGATCGAAGGGGTGAGGCTTCAACGCGGCGTCAAACCAGAAACGATTGGCAGGAGAGATTGGACCGGCGGCGGGCTGCGCGTGGCCGTGGTAGACAACGCGGCAAATATCGGCGCGATTGATGGCGGCGGAGATGGCGCGGCGGAAGTTTTGGGAGCGGAACCAGGCCTTCTCGTAATCGGGCAGAGGAGCGGCGGGGTTCTGGTTTAACCACATCATTTCGGATTCGAGCGAGGGGCCGGCGTCGTGAACGAGCGACGGTTCCTGTTTGGCCAGGCGGCTGAACATTTCGGGATCGATGGTATTGATCAGGTGCAGCTCGCCGCGAGTGAAGCGGACGAGCTCGATCTCGCGGTTCTGCTGGATGTCGAGATGAATCGCGTCAAGATACGGCAGGTGGTGGCCGCTCGCATCGGTCTTCCAATAGTGGGGATTGCGTTCAAGCACGACCCCGGTTCCCGGCGTGTAGTGCGACACGGCGAATGGTCCAAGAGTGGCCGCCTCTTTTTTGGGCGAGCGCGAGGAGACGATGGCAACCTGGTCGAACAGACGTTCGAGACCGGCAACCGGGGCGGGGAACACGATGGTGACGCGGTCCGGAGCCTGCACGGTGGTTTCGACATCGCCGGGCGCGGAGCGAAAGGAATCGCCGGTAGGGGAGTGCAAGGCCGGATCCATCAGCGTGTGCATGGTGTAAGCGACGTCATCGGCGGTGAACGGTGTACCGTCGGAGAAAGAAACGCCGCGGCGGAGTTGAAAGGCTATTGCGCGACCTTGCCGCGAGATTTTCCATGACGTAGCCAGCTCGGGCTCGAGTTCCTGGGTGAGGCGATTGACGCGGATGAGAACGCCGCCGGTGAGATAGCGGACGGTCTCGGAGGCTTCGTCCTCTACCAGGAGCGGGTTGAAAGTCTTTGGGTCGGAGCGGAGGCAGAAGCGCAAATCGCCGCCCCATTGGCCAAGAAGGCTGGCGGCGGTTGTGGCGAAAACTACGAGCAGGCGTTTCATGAAGCGAACTCCCTTTCCGGAAGGAGGAGCTGGAAACAGCTCACGACAATGACGAGGATGGCGAGCGGCGCGAGGATCCACGGGTTGCTGGCTACGGCCTGCGGGTTGGCCAACTCACGCAGGAGGTTTCCCCAGGATGGCAACGGCTCGGCGACGCCCAGACCGATTAATCCCAAGCTGGCTTCTCCCAGGATGAAGGTTGGGACGGCGATCCAGAACTGCGCGAAGACCACGGGTTTGAGACGGGGGGCGAGGTGAATGAGCACTAGCCGGAGACCATGGCAGCCGCATGCGCGCGCGTGCAGGACGAGATCCGAATTCCGCAGTGACTGTGCGCCAGCGCGAATAATGCGAGCCGCGGGCGCCCAACCGACCAGGCCCATGATGGTGAACGTGAGCGTCACGGATGTGAGCGGCGAGGCATTCAAAGGCAAGAGGGCGCGCACGATCAGAAAAAGAAACAGCCAGGGAAGCGAGAGGAAAAGATCGATGACACGGCCGATGATGCGGTCACACCAGCCGCCCGCGTAGCCGGCGATGCCGCCGATCACCACGGCCATGAAGGTGGAGAGGAGCGCGGCAGCGGGCGCCAGCAGCAGAGAGATGCGCGTGCCATATAACAGGCGCGACCAGCGATCGCGGCCCAACTCATCGGTGCCTAGCCAAAAGCGGCGGGATGCGGGAGCACTGACGAAATCGCGAAACTGCGAGGCGTACGGGGCTGGGGCGACGAAACCGGCCAAGAGGGACGCGGCAAAAATCAGAACCAGGACGCCGGCCGCGATGTTGCGAGCGCGCTTCATGCACGCCCCCGTGTGCATGCGGCGATGGCCACATCAGATGCGGAGTTGGCGAGCTGGGTGAACGCGGCAATCAGAATCGTGAGGCTGACCAGAACCGGAAGATCGCGCGCCAAGGCCGCTTTCCACGCAAGCTGTCCCAGGCCGGGCAGATCGCAAAGCACTTCAATCGGGATAGCGGCGCCGAAGGCAATGCCGAGTGAGATGCCAGCCAAAGCCAAGAGTTGAGGTGCGGCCCAGGGTATGACATGGCGGAAGAAGATGCGTCCCGAACTCAGGCCACGTGCCCGCGCCGCCAGCACGTGCGGCTGTGTATAGGCGTCGGCCAACAGGTTTCGCGTATATCGAAACACCTTGGGAAAAATGAGCAGGGCGATGGCGAAGCGGACGGGGCCATTCACGAAGAAGAGCACGAGAGCCAGGACGGCACTGGGCACGCACAGGAACAGGCTGCTAAGGGCGGTGGCAGCCAGGTCGTAACGTGGGGCGCGGAACAAGACGGCTGGGAGAACAAGGGCCAAGCCGAGCAGCCATCCGCCGGCGACTCCGGCGCCCATCAACTGTAGGGTTATGGCAGCGCGCTCGGAGATCAGTTGCGCGACGGGCCTAGCTAGTGAGCGGGAAACGCCGAGATCGCCCGCAGCCATGCGGCCTAGGTAACGAACGTAGAAAGTGAGCAGGTGGCGCTCGGAATCGTGCGACTTACGCAAAGCTTGGCCGCTCTGAGCATTCAGGCGAGGGTCGAGCTGCTGCTCGTCGGCTTCAAAACCCGGACCGAAGCGCACCAGCGTCGCCCCGAGCAAGCCCGCGATCAGGGTGGTGAGCACGAAGGCGGCCACGTGCCGCGCGATACGCCGGATCCACATTTTCCATGTCTCTCATGCCGCGCCCGCGGGCGGGCCAGTGTCATTGCACGCTCAGCGCCGGGATGGGGGACCGCGGCAACAACGCCGCGGTTTGCCGCGTCTTCTGCTGCTGTTTGCTCTTGTACATGCGTCGGTCGGCGGTGGCCAGCAATTCCTCGGCGTTGTCGCCATCCATCGGGAAGAACGCTTCCCCGACGCTCATGGAAAGCAAGCGCTTGCCCTGCACGGCTTCGCCAGCCTCAGCGGCGATCCGAACCAGATGATTGATGCGCTCGTCGACTGAGTCCGGAGTAATGTGCGGCAACAAAAGGACAAACTCATCACCGCCCATCCGCGCCACGTAATCGTACTCGCGGCAGTTCTCTTTCAAGCCGTTTGCGACGCTGCTCAACACTTTGTTGCCGGTCAAGTGGCCGAAAGAATCATTGACTTGCTTGAAACCATCCAGATCGCACACAAGCACGGCCAAGGGGATGTTCATGCGGCGGCAGCGCGCCAGTTCACTATCGAGACGCAGGAACAGGGACCGCGCGTTGGGCAGGTTGGTCAGGTAGTCGATGGTGGCGGAGTTTTCCACCAGGCGATACTTCAACGCGTTTTCGACGGCCAGTGAGACCTTGGAACTGATGGCGAGCAGGATGCGCAGGTTATCGCGGGTGAATGCGTCTTTTTCGGCGCGATACAGCGCGAGGACGCCGACCGCGCCGTTCAGCCCTTCAAGCGGGACGGCGAGAGCGGAACGCAGGGTGCTGAACTTGCCGGGGTCGCCCATGTAACCGGCCTCAACGGACGGATTGCCATTGAGAATCGGCTTGCGATTCTGGGCTACCCATCCGGAAAGACCTTCACCGACTGGAATTTCCAGTGAGGAGAACAGGCGAAAATTCTCGCCGTTCACGTACTCGGGCATCAGCTTCTGATCGCGCACCACATAGACGGCGATCGAGTCATACGGCACCAATCTCTTCAGGCGCACCGACACCACGGAGAGCGTCTCATTCAAGCTGAGCGAGTTGCCGAGGTCCTGCGTGAGCTCGAACAGCATCTGCACTTCCTGGCGGGCGGCGGCGATGGAGGATAGCGGATCGAAGGTATCCCCATGGCCATTCGACTGCGGGTGTGGCTGCTCGAATCCGGCGGCCGGGGCCACGCCCTTCTCGATCTTCAAGTTCGTTGAGAGGCGCTTCTTATCCCAGGTTTGCGCCTGCGCCATCTGCTCCAGCTCAACATAGCGGCGCTGGAGGACCTCTACCACCTTGGGGTCGAAGCTTTTCCCGGAGTCCGCAGCGATGATCTCCATAGCGCGATCGAGCGGCATGGCACGGCGATACTGACGATTGGAAGCGAGCGCGTCGAGGCAGTCTACGACCGCCAGAATGCGAGCACCCATGGGGATCTCCTCGGCTTTGAGCCCGAGCGGATAACCGCTGCCATCCCATTTCTCGTGGTGTGCACGCACGATCGGTACGACAGGATAGGGGAACTGGACGCGCTCCAAAATCTCGGCGCCCACCACGGGATGAATCTTGATTTTTTCAAACTCTTCGGGCGTGAGCTTGCCGGGCTTAGAAATGATCTGCTCGGGCACGGCAAGTTTACCGATGTCGTGAAGGAGAGCAGCGGCGCGCAGCGCCTGCATATCTGACGCGCAGAGGCCCAGGTCCTTGGCAATCTCCATCGCATAGATGCGAACGCGGCGGAGATGATCATGCGTGGTGTGGTCTTTGGCTTCAATGGCGAGCGCCAGGGCTTCGATGGTGCGGAGGTGCAGCGCGGCCATCTCCTCGACGTGGACTTTCTCATCTTCCAGGCGGCCGAGATAAGTGCGATAGGAACGATAGATGAAATAAATGACCGGAATCAGCACCAACGAGGCATGCCAGTGCGTTTGCCGGCTGAATACGCTGAGAATCCAAGCTATAGACGCGCCACCCAGGTAGTAGGGAAAGCACCAGAAGTAGCAGTCGTACCAAATACGCGTCAAGGATTTGTGTTCCGTCATACCGATCGCGGCGGCGACCGGAATGGTATTCATCAGAAAGAACATGCACGCAGTGACACCGAGCCGCAGAGGGTTCGCATCGCTCGGCATGCCGGCCATGTTCGCGTGATAGACGTAGTAGGAAACGGCCACCGAAACAGCCATCGCGCCGGTGTTGAAGATAACTTGGAAGGGTTTAGGCTTTGTCTTCGATTTCCAAAGGCATTGAATCAAGCTGCCCATGCAACCGATGATCAGGGTGGACGGGAAATCCAGCTCGACGATGCCGATGAGAATGAACAGGAAGTTCACCGACATAGTGCCGGTGATTGTGGGGAGGGTTACTTTGAGGGCCGACGCGATGGCGGAAACGACGAGGAAACAAAGAGCGCGGGTCAGGTTGTGCGGGCTCCACTGACTCAGGGCAAACACGGTAACGATCGCCCCTACAGTAGAAACCGTGCCAACGTAGATCTTGGCATTGACCGGGATGGCTGAATATTTCGGTTCCACCAGAGCAGCCGTAAGTGCAACCGAGATACCAACGGGTGGGTAATCGCGCCATCAGTTGTAAGCCTGTCTGCCTGCAATAGTTGATGTTTTTGTGGATTAGCCCGGTGAACACCTGATTGCCCGCAGTGCGACTGCATGGCACAAATTGCAGGTGACATAGTGTCACCTTCAGGCGGAAAACATGGAGTGTGGCCGGGCGAAATCGATTGAACCGTACGCTGGTTTCAGGCGGATGGTTAATGGTTCTGGTTATCATTCAAAAGCCGTAGTCTTATTGTAAGCGCAAGTTACTAATTCGGCCTTCTAAAGGGGAAAGGTTAGCGGAAAAAACCAATAACCTGTAATAACTTTGGATAAGAACTAGTAAGGAAGTGTTCCGAATTCAGAACAAATACCTTGCATCTTCAAATGAAAGGTAATAACAATATTTAAGTACGGGCAAGATTGTTACCGGGCGCTCGGTTCCAGACTCGGAACATGGGCCGATCTCTCGGAGGAGACCTTACATGATTGTTGTCGGGGGTTCGGAGGCGAACAAAAAGGTTTCGGGAGGAGCCTGCTCGCGCGGAGATGAGTGCGAGGTTCAGGCGACGCGCCCGCAATCTTATCTGGGCCTCTCCGCTATCATCGCCAGCCAGCCCATGCAGAATCTGATGCAGCTCGTGATCAAGGTTGCGCAGACCAATGCCACCGTACTGATTTCGGGCGAAAGCGGCAGCGGCAAGGAATTGGTGGCCCGCGCCGTCCATCATTACTCCCTCCGATGCACCAAACCGTGGGTGGACCTCAACTGCGGCGCACTGCCGGAGCACTTGATTGAAAGCGAGCTCTTCGGCTATGAGAAAGGCGCTTTCAGCGGCGCCGACAGCATGAAGCCGGGTTTGTTTGAAGCCGCCAGCGCGGGCACTTTGTTTCTTGATGAAATTGGAGAGCTGGACATCAAGACACAGGTGAAGCTCCTGCGTGTGCTGGATGGCGTGCCGTACTATCGTCTGGGCGGAACGAAGAAGGTGACCGTGGATGTGCGGGTGGTCGCCGCGACCAACGTGAATCTGGAAGACGCCATTCAAAACGGTAAGTTTCGCGCCGACCTTTTCCATCGGTTGAGCCCCATTCAAATTCGGGTTCCACCGCTGCGGGAGCGCGTAGAGGATATCGGGCCCCTTGCCGCGTTTTTCCTCGAGCAGCACGACCCACGCCGCCGCTTCACCCAGGAAGCCATCGGTGTACTGGCGAAGTATTCATGGCCTGGCAATGTGCGCGAGTTGCGCAATGTTGTGACTCGGGCCGCGGTCTACAGCTCGGGAGAAGAGATCGGGCCGGCCGACCTACCCCATGAGATCATCGGAAAGCAGATGCCCGCGGTTGTGTCCGATCAGATTGGCACTTACTCCCTGGATGGCTTGGAGCAGCACACCATCTTCAAAGTTCTGGCGCAGACAGGTGGACACCAACAAAAGGCGGCCGACATCCTCGGTATCTCCCGCCGGACGCTGATTCGCAAATTGAAGCTGTATCGCAATGTACCCTGCGAGTCGGTCGCTTAACGTTCAACGCGCTCGCACCAGGGCCAGGGCGTGACCGGCATCCTCCGGAGCGGTCGGAGCGCTTGCGGGAGTCTGAGGCGCATGCAATAACTTACTCAGGATTCCGTTGGACGGAACCTCCGATTCCAGATACTCCACACCAATAGCTGAGATCACATAGTCCGAGTGATCTCCAGCCCGGATATATTGCTTTTCGCGCAGAAACCAGATAGCAAACTCCAAGTGCTCTCTGGGGAATGACATCACGGTCTCAAGCTCCAGCACGGAAATTCCAGGTATCTCCGGATTCGTCCGCCGGCGGCTATAAAGCAAGGAAAGAATGCCCAATCGGCGGTTGACTTCCCCTTCCAGGCCTTCCGCAAACTCCTTCAGGCCGAACACTGGCAGCGGCTGCGCTCGCCGGTCCTGATGCCGGTGATTGTAGGACTCCCTCCTCGCCGGATCCGACAACACGGAATAAGCTTTGGTCAGCAGCAAGAACTTATCGTTGTTGCCGGTTTCCTTGTTATCCGGATGGTAGCGGGCGGCCATGATGCGAAATACCCGGTGAATCGTATCAGGCTCGGCGTTGGGGCTGATCTGCAACAGTTCGTAATAGTCTATGAAGGCTTCGGTGTCCTCTGCGTCGGCAGCCCTGCCATCGGGACTGAACTCAAGGCCCAGAACATACTTCCCGCCGCGGCGGCCGCAGTGGCGCACAGAGGTGGATCCAGTCAGTCCATAGCGCTCGGCGCGTACATAGACCTCGGTGTGCAATTCAATCGACTCGCTGGACTCTACGCGGATTCCCGAGTTGGACAGATCGATAGCACGTACGGCCAACGTCCGGCTGGCCTGTGCATCGTGCCAAGAGATCTCCAGGGCGCAGTCGAATAGCTGTCGTTGCTTCCGTCGCTTGTCGCTCATCTATAGTGACCCACCGCTAGCAAAGGCACGCGCACTTCCAGCTATCTGTCAGCCGGAAATGACTGATCTGAGAGACGGCCCACCGGACAGTTAACTTTGGATAGGACAAACTGTCGCTCAATGTTATGATTTGGAGAATCGTAGGCGTGACAAACTGTCACTGCAAGTTGTGCCACAGTAAGTGGTTGCTGCGTACGTAGTTCGCAGAATTGGCGAGACACCCACTGCGACACAGTGTCCCCAAGTCGGGCGCGACGGGCCATACAGATCGCCTTTTCCTTGAGTTACTCGATGCTAGCTTTGGAACTGCCCGTGCTTATTACCAGGTGAAATCTAGGCAGCACACTCGATCGATGAGCGGCGGCCAAACGAAAGGTGCATAGGGAGGATTCATGTACGCATCAACGAGTAAGATTGCGAGCCGGTATCGCGAGCTTTTGCAAGGTCTGGAGCAGCGCTCTCATGAGCGAGTGAACCTGGCGCTGGAATGCAAGGTCACGCCGGGCGGCAAGCGGACCGGCGGAACGATGAAGTTAGTGGAGAATATCAGCCGCACCGGAATTCTGATCCGGTGGTTACCCTCGGACGGTCCGCAGGACGTCCCACGCCCCGGCGATACCCTGAACATCGAGATGGCGCTTCCGGCCAATCACAATTTCGACCGCAAGTGCTGGTTCTGCGGAGGCACAGTGGTGCGCGTTTCCAAAGCAGAAGACAACTCGCCGCTCGTGGCGGTCCGAATTAACACGACGAAGTTTCGCAAATATACTCCCCCGATGAGTCAGAAGGTCGGCGTGCACGTTCCGCAGCTTGTGACGGTGACCCACTAAACAAAAAGGTCGCCTGGTGAGCGGGTGTTGAGTAGCAACGCCGCTCGGCGGGACTGGACTGATGAGACTCCTGACTGCGGGGCTGGTGATCAAACGCGACGACTTGCTGGCGGAAGCCGAACACTGCTGCCAGGAGTTGGCCAGGCACACCCTCGTTGAGAAGCATGACGGGGGCGACTGGCCGGGCTTGCTACAGTGGCTCAACGAGACGCAGCCACACGTGCTTTTGGTGGACGTGGAACACCTCCAGAACGCGGTGGAGGAGCGAGTCCGGCAAATTAAGGCAGCCTCGCCGGAATCGATGATTATCGCCGTGCATCACGCGGCTGATTCACAAATGATCATCTCGGGAATGCGAGCCGGCCTGGATGAGTACTTCTATCCACCGCTAGCGAAGAGTCTGCGCGAGGTACTGGAGCGTAAGATCGACCAGTATACAAAGAGCCAGTTCCTCACGACCTCTGACCGCAAAACAGTTGCCTTCCTTTCAGCCAAGGGCGGCTGTGGCGGAACCACGGTCGCGTGCCATACCGCTCGGGAGTTGGGCAAGCGAATGCACCAGTCAGGCACCCATCATGTGCTGTTGGCGGACCTGGACCTGACTGGAGGCAACGTCCGGTTTCTGATGCGCTCGAAGACTCCGATGTCGATTCTGGACGCGATGGAAACTACTCAGGGACTCGATGTAGCCACATGGAATCGAATGATCTCGAACGGCCATCCCGGCCTGGAAGTGATCTCAGCTCCAGGGGATGGCCTGCCACGGCTGCCGGGGCAGCGTGAGGTAGAGCGCGTACTGAACTTCGCGCGCATGCGGTATCAGTGGACGGTATTGGATTTGGGCTGTGCCCTGACGCCCTACAACCTCAGCATACTGGAGAGCCTGCATGAGCTTTACCTAGTGGCTTCGCCCGACGTGCTGGCGCTCTTTCAGGTGAAGCAGATACTTGGCGAGTTACAAGAGCACAATTTTCCAGCTGAACGCGTCCGGTTGATTCTGAACCGCAGCGTAGAGTACGAGGACAAGGTGGTCGCGCAAGAAGCTCAGAAAACGCTGGGAATCACTGCTTACTTTTCACTGCCCAATGATTGCTCGGGCTTGGCGGAGGCTTATGCCAGCGGCAGCCTGCTTGCGGAACATAGTCCTTTAGGGCGGCAGATTTCCGCGATGACATCCAAAATCAGCGGAATCGAGAATCACAGCCAGAGTGACCAGCGCCAAGCGCCCTGGTATCGCAAGTTTCGGATGGCGCGAGGATGACTAACGGAGCGAGTACCACGCATTACAAATGCAGCAAGGAGCGACCCATGGTTTACAGATATTCATTGCGCCGGATCTTACACCAGCTTTATCAGCGAAAAGCGGACGTTGAGAGTTTGATTTGCTTCTTTGAGAAACAGGCCAGGCGGTCGGCACGCCGGCGCATGAGATCTGCAAGGCTGGCGAGGGTGACGTCCTAAGTGACGGCTCTCAAGAAAATAAAGCGAAAGGCACAAATATGATTCGAATCCTAGTACTTACAGACCAACCCATCCTCGCCCGGGGATTTCAGGAAGTCTTGTCCGCCGGTGGTATTGAGGTCACTTCCGCCAGCGATCCAGCCGGTGATCTGTCTCACTCCGCCAACCAGGAATTGGTCCTGCTGGACCTGACTGGCGAATTCACTTTTGAAACCTTGGCCGACGCGCACCGGCGCATGCCCGGGTGCAATCTCGTGATCCGCGTGGGCCCCATGTCGCGCGAGCTGGTTTTCCAGGCTCTTGAATACGGCGTCCGCGGGATTCTGCCGGTGCAGCTTTCTCCCGACATGCTCATCCAATCCCTCCAACGGATCGCCAAAGGCGAAATGGTCATAGAAGTGACCGACTCCGGTTTCGATCCTGCGGGTGAGAAGCGCGTCAGCTTCAGTGAGCGCGAAAAGCAGGTGGTGGAGCTACTCGCTCAGGGTCTCAAGAACAAGGAAATCGCCGCCGCAATGAATCTGGCGGAAGGGACGGTCAAGGTCTATCTCTCCCGGCTCTTCAAAAAGACCAAGGTGCGCGACCGCTTCGAGCTGATGATCTACCGTGCCCAGGACCGCAAGCTTCTTAGCACCGCCGATGCCGCGCCCCACGCAGCGGAGAACGAGCAAGCCCCTCAATTGTCACAGTACCTTCCCGCGCACAACTTACGCCAAGAGGGTGTCCTCGTTTCCTAAGCCGGAGGAAACACTCGAGCAGCTTCACGGGCTATGATAGACCTTTGAGGCTGCTCATTTTTTCCGACATCCACAGCAACCACAAAGCGCTCGAGCGGCTTGTCGCCACCGAAGCCGACTACTACTTCGCAGCCGGAGACCTGGTGAATTGGGCCCGGGGCCTAGAAGAGTGTGGCAAGATTCTCGAACCTCTGGCCGGCCGCGTCTACGTCCTTCCGGGTAACCATGAATCCGCGGCGCAAATCACCAGCTTCTGCGATCAATTCGGCTTCCACGATTTTCACGGACAGACTTTACAGATTGGCACCCATCACGTAGCCGGTCTCGGTTACTCCAGTCCCACGCCGTTCAACACACCCGGCGAATACAGCGAGGCTGAGTTAGCCGAACGACTGGCGCCATTCGCGGGACTCGATCCGCTCGTTTTGATCTGCCATGCGCCGCCCCATGGCACTGTCCTCGACCGCGTGCACGATGGATTACATGCCGGCAGCCGGTCAGTCCGGGAATTTGTGGATCGCCATCAGCCTGAATACCTGTTCTGTGGCCATATTCATGAGGCCGAGGGCGCTCAGATCGAAATCGGAAAGACCAAAGCCATCAACGTCGGTAAGCGCGGCTATTTGCTAGAATTGGATTGACCCATGAACTTAGACGAACTCGAAAGAGCATATTCCCCGCTCCGCGAACAGGCTTTGGCCGTGCGGAGCTATCTTTGACGTCCCCAAAAAGAAAGAACAGCTCGGCAAATTAGAGCAGGAAATCTCGCGCCCTGACTTCTGGTCACAGCCTGAGAAGAGCCAGAAGGTCATGCAGGAGCGCAAGCGGCTCGAGCAAACCATAGGCGATGACCAGCGCATCTCCGCCCTCACCTCCGACCTCGACACGCTGTTCGAACTGGCGCGTGAAGGCGAAAACGTCGACGGCGACATCAACCGCGAGTTGAAATCTTTCTCGGATGTGATCGAGAAAGTCGAAACCGCGATGCTGCTCTCAGGTGAAAATGACGCGCGCAGCGCCATCGTGACCATCCATCCCGGCGCGGGCGGAACGGAAAGCCAGGACTGGGCGGAGATGCTGCTGCGCATGTATCTCCGCTGGGCAGAACGGCAGGGACTGGGCACGGTCGTCACCGATCGCCTCGAGGGTGAGGGCGCTGGCATCAAGTCAGTCACGTTTGAGGTCAATGGGGAAAACGCCTACGGCCTGTTGCAGTCGGAGATCGGCGTGCATCGGCTTGTCCGCATCTCACCGTTCGATGCCAACGCGCGCCGCCACACGTCGTTCGCCTCAGTGTTCGTCTACCCGCAGGTGGACGACGAAATCAAGATCGATATTAAACTGGACGATCTCCGCATCGACACCTTCCGCTCGTCGGGCGCCGGCGGCCAGCATGTCAATATGACCGATTCAGCCGTGCGTATCACGCACTTTCCAACAGGCATCGTAGTCCAATGCCAGAACGAGCGATCGCAGCACAAGAATCGCGATAGCGCTATGAAGCAGCTCCGCGCGCGGATGTATGAGTTCGAGTTGGAAAAGAAGCGCGAGGAAACGCGGAAGACCGAAGCGACCAAGCTCGATATCAATTTCGGCAGCCAGATTCGAAGTTACGTCCTCGCTCCCTACCGGATGATCAAGGACCACCGAACCAAGCTAGCCATTGGCGATGTGGATCGAGTGCTGAATGGCGATTTAGATGCGCTCATCCACGCCTACCTGGTCTTTCGCAAGACTGGCAAGACCGCGGGCGACGCGAAAGATGATCTCCCCGAGTGACGCGGAACGGATCCGCCGCGCAGCAGCGCTGATTCGGGAAGGCAAGTTGGTAGCCTTTCCGACCGAAACAGTTTACGGACTGGGCGCCAACGCGCTCGACGCCGTCGCGGTGGAAAAGATCTTCCGTGTCAAGGGACGGCCGTCCACTAGCCCGCTGATTGTTCATGTGGCGTCGCGAGAGGCGGCGCACGAACTTACGACCGGATGGCCAGCAGCCGCTGAAACACTCGCGCGAAAATTCTGGCCGGGCCCGCTGACCCTGGTCCTGCCCAAGCGCGAGTGCATTCCCGCCATCGTGACGGCGGGGTTGTCCACGGTGGGTCTGCGTGTGCCGGCCAATCCAGTCGCGCTGGCGCTGCTGGCCGAGGCCAATGTGCCGATTGCCGCGCCCAGCGCCAATCGATTCACCGAACTCTCTCCCACAACGGCCGAACACGTGCGCAAATCGCTGGGAGCGGAAGTCGATCTTATTCTCGATGGCGGTCCCGCCGAAGTTGGAATCGAGTCGACGGTGTTATCATTGGCCGGGCCCGTCCCCCTGCTTCTTCGGCCGGGCATGATTTCAAGAGTGCAAATAGAAGAAGTAGTCGGGGAAGTTCGCGTGGCGGGCAGTCCGTTGGAGGGTGCACATCCTTCGCCCGGCATGCATCTGAAGCACTACAGTCCTCGCACCCCGCTGTTGCTCGATCTGCCGCAGACAGGCCGCGGCGCTTATCTGTGGCTCACTCGCCCAGCGGAAGCGGCTCAGTGCGTCCGAATGCCTGCCGATCCCGCCCACTACGCAGCCGTGCTTTACGAGACTCTCCATGCAGTGGATGGCGAAGGTTTCGATTGGATCGTTGTCGAACTTCCACCGGATTCGGCCGAATGGACGGGCATCAACGATCGGCTAAAGCGTGCCGCGGCTACTTAAATGGCGGACTAGTAGCGGTTGCCGGCTCCTGGCCGAAATTTTGCCGCACGCTCATGCTCTGATCGGAGTAGAATGTGCGGCTGCCTGACGATCCAAAGGCAATCGGATTCGCATTGATGACATAACCGCCCGGCACTGCCGTCAAAATGAATTTGTACCCTTGTTTTTCACCTGTCGCCAGATCGTCCTGAATCAGATCAGAAGCCGCGGGCCCCGGCGCACCACTGGTCGGCGGTCCCAGAGCCAACAGCGAATCCGCATATTTTCCGTAGGTCGAATAATACTGCGTTTGAGCCGTATGGATGGTCCTGATCGCTTGAATGGCCGCCATTTCCTGCGCGTACATGCGCGACTTCTGCAGTTTCGGCATGGCCACCGCCAGGATGATGAGGATGATGGCAATAACGATCAGCAGCTCGATCAGCGAGAACCCAAATTCGCGGCGGGTCTTTTTCACAGGAGTATCCCTCCCAATAATTGTATGACGGAGCGGCGGGCCTAGTCGTGCAGGTTATTCGCGCTTCGTCAGGGCGTCCAGCGCTTTCAGGCGCTCCCAAAAGCCGGTGAGCAGGTCCAGCCGCAAGGCGTTTGGTCCATCCGATAACGCCTGATCGGGACGATCATGCACCTCCACGAAGACACCGTCTATTCCCACAGCCACCGCCGCACGCGCCAGCGGCTCGATAAACTGGGGCTGCCCGCCCGAGACAC
This sequence comes from Bryobacteraceae bacterium, assembly GCA_035297145.1. Lineage (GTDB taxonomy): Bacteria > Acidobacteriota > Terriglobia > Bryobacterales > Bryobacteraceae > QHXW01. The sequence continues at coordinate 20,531 of DATGZN010000015.1, read as the reverse complement.
CGCCCGCGCCGCTCGGAAGCTGCACGCTGTGCGTAGCGTCGAAGATCACCGGCCAGCCGGACTCGCGCATGATCTTCAGCCCGCGCATGTCCACCACCAGATTGTTGTAGCCGAATGATGAGCCGCGCTCGGTAAGCAGGACCTTGGCGTTTCCCGTCGATGCCACCTTTTCCGCGGCATGCCGGATATCGTGTGGCGCAACGAACTGGCCTTTCTTGATGTTTACGATGCGCCCTGTACGCCCCGCTTCCACAAGCAGATCGGTCTGCCGGCAGAGAAACGCTGGAATTTGCAGAATGTCGGCGATCTCAGCCACCGGACCGGCCTGCGCCGGCTCGTGAATGTCCGTCAAGATGGCATGCCCGGCCGCCTTGACGCCGGCCAGGATCCGCAGCCCTTCTTTCAATCCCGGCCCCCGGAAACCGGAGAGGCTTGTGCGATTGGCTTTGTCGAAAGATGCCTTGAAAACGAACGGTCCCACGATGTCGTGGATCGCGTTGGCCATCAGGTGCACGTGCTCTTCGCTCTCGATCACGCACGGTCCGGCGATCAGGGCAACGGGAGCTCCGCCCCCGAAGCGGATGGTCTCTCCCAGGGGCGTTGTCAGGTCAACGGGATTGGGCGCGGTCACGAAGCCTAGTCGCCCCGCGAATACTCGCGCACGCCCTCGAACTCCTTCGCGTGCCGCGCCGACAGCCGTTTGCGCCGGTGCTCGTAAGCCGCGCCGATGAACGCTCGGAACAACGGATGCGGCTCCATCGGTTTTGACTTGAACTCGGGGTGGAACTGGCAGCCAAGGTACCAGGGATGGTCCGCGATCTCGCAGATCTCGACGTAGGTCTGGTCCGGCGTTTCACCGGTGATCTTGAGACCCCCCGCCTTCAGCGTTTCTTCGTATTCGCGATTGAATTCGTAGCGGTGGCGGTGCCGCTCGCTGATCTCACGCATTCCATAGGCGCTATGCGCAAAGCTGCCTTCGGCCAGCACGCACGGCCATGCCCCCAGGCGCATGGTGCCACCCAGTTCATCCACGCCCTTCAACTCGCGCAGTTTGAAAATCACGCGGTGCGGTGTGGCCGGATCGAACTCGGTTGAATCCGCGCGTTCCAGGCCGCATACATTGCGCGCGTACTCAATGACCATGGTCTGCATCCCCAGGCAGATGCCGAAGTACGGAACTTCGTTCTCGCGCGCAAAACGGATGGAATGGATCATCCCTTCAATGCCACGCTTGCCGAACCCGCCGGGGACCAGGATGCCGTCGTAGCCCTCCAGGGTCCGTTCGGCATTTTCCGGCGCTACACCTTCCGCCTCGATCCAGTGGATGTTCACCTTCAACTGGTGCGCCAGCCCGCCGTGCAGTAGCGCTTCCTTCAGACTTTTGTAAGAATCCTCGTACTCCACGTACTTGCCGACCAGCCCGATGGAGACTTCGTCCAACGGGTTCTGCATCCGGTCAAGCATCTCGCTCCACTGGGTCAGTTCGCGCGGCCCGGCTTGTAAGCCGAATCGCCGCAGGATGATTTCGTCCACGCGTTCGCCGGCGAAGACCAGCGGGACTTCGTAGACTGACTTCACATCGCGCGCCGTGATCACGGCCTCGGCATCCACATCGCAGAACAACGCGATTTTTTCCTTGACGTCCTTCGGCAGGAATCGCTCCGAGCGGCACAGTAGCATGTCGGGCTGAATACCGATGGCGCGCAGCTCCTTGACGCTGTGTTGTGTCGGCTTGGTCTTCAATTCCTGCGCCGCCGCGATCCACGGCACCAGCGTAACGTGCACGAAGATGGCGTTTTCGCGGCCCAACTCGTGGCGCATCTGCCGGATGGCTTCGAGAAACGGCAGCGACTCGATGTCGCCCACGGTCCCGCCGATCTCCACAATCACCACGTCCACATCCGCCGAGATGCGCTTGATGGCCGCTTTGATCTCGTTAGTCACATGCGGAATCACCTGCACGGTTTTGCCCAGGTAGTCACCGCGCCGCTCGCGCTGGATGATCTGTTCGTAGATGCGGCCGGAGGTGACATTGTTGGATTGTGTGAGGCGCGAGTGAGTGAAGCGCTCGTAGTGGCCTAAGTCAAGATCCGTCTCCGCGCCGTCATCCGTCACGAAAACTTCGCCGTGTTGAAACGGGCTGAGCGTGCCGGGATCGACATTCAGGTAGGGATCGAACTTCTGCAAGCTGACGCGCAGCCCGCGACTCTCCAGCAGACACCCAATCGACGACGCGGCGATTCCTTTACCCAACGAGGAAACCACGCCTCCCGTGACGAAAATATATTTAGCCATTCGGCATTACCCCCGCAAGTGAAGCTTCAAACAATTTGGTGACCTTCTCCAGATCTTCCGGCGTATCCACACCCACGGATTCGTACTCCGTTTCGACCACCCGGATTTTGTGCCCATTCTCCAGTGCGCGAAGCTGCTCCAGCCGTTCCGCCCGCTCCAGCGGCCCCACTGGCAGCTCCGGATATCGCAACAAAAAATCCCGCCGGTAAACGTACAGCCCAATGTGCTTGTAGTGCACCGGCTCGTCGCCACTTTTGCCCTTTGCCTTTTGCCTTTTGTCTTTTGCCTTGCCTTCCGCCTTGTCTCTCGGGTACGGAATCGTCGCCCGAGAGAAGTAGATGGCGTTCTCAAAACGGTCTGTGACAACCTTCACCACGTTCGGATCGTCTACTTCGCACGGGTCTTCAATCCGCTTCTTGAGCGTGCCCATAGGAATGGAGGGCTCGTCGAGAAGCGGCAGAATAGCGGCGTCGATGGCGCCCGGATCGATCAGCGGTTCGTCGCCCTGGACATTGACCACTAACTCGGCGGTGTCCGCCGATGCCACTTCGGCCACCCGGTCAGTGCCCGAGAGATGATCCGGACTGGTCATGCGGACGGGAGCGCCGAAATCGCGGGCTTCCTCGTAGATGCGCTGATCGTCGGTGGCAATGATAACGTTGGTCAGGTACCGGGCCAGCGAAACCCGCTCGTAAACGTGCTGGAGCATGGATTTGGAGCCAATTCTGACGAGGGCTTTGCCGGGAAAACGGGAGGAGGCGTACCGCGCTGGAATAACACCCAGAATTTTACGAGGCACAGAGGATCATACCACAAAAGTCCTGTGATAAACTCATCTTCAGAGGTCGGGAAATATGACCCGCCGGCTCGGTATCTTCAGGCTCGTTGCCACCGCTTCCCTGATTCTGGCTTGCGTCTGCGCTGGGGCTGTATCGGCCGCTGACAAGCCACCCGCAGAAACCGATTCCAAGGTAGAAATCGTCCCCAGAGCGAAACGGTCCGATGTCAAGCCGGACATACCACGGGGCGATATTCGCATACAAAGCACTCTGGTGTTGATTCCGGTTACCGTCACGGATCCCCTCAACCGCTTCGTCACCGGACTCGATCGCGAAAACTTCCGCCTGTTCGAAGACAAGAGCGAGCAGAAGGTAACCCACTTCGCGAGCGAAGACGCTCCGTTGTCGATCGGCGTGGTCTTCGATATCAGCGGCAGCATGGGAAGCAAGCTGGAAAGATCGCGTCAGGCAGTCTCCCAGTTTTTCAAAACGGCGAATCCTGAGGATGAATTCTTTTTGGTGGAGTTCAACGATCGTCCCGAGCTGGTAGTGGATTTCACGACGCATCTCGAGGAGATCCAGAACCGTCTCACCTTCACGCAATCCAGAGGTCGGACCGCGCTGCTCGATGCGGTTTACCTGGCGCTGAACACCATGAAGAAAGCACGGAACCCGCGCAAGGCGTTGCTCATCATCTCCGATGGCGGCGACAATAGCAGCCGCTACACGGAGAGCGAAGTCAAGGGCCGGGTGCGCGAAGCTGACGTGCAGATCTACGCGATTGGCATCTTCGAACCCGCAGCCAGCCGCGGGCGTACGCCTGAGGAAATGACCGGTCCGAGCTTGCTGAGCGAGATTGCGGAACAGACTGGGGGCCGTCATTTTCCAGTGGACAACTTGAACGAACTGCCGGACGTGGCCGCCAAGATCGGCGTGGAACTGCGCAATCAGTATATTTTGGGTTACACCCCGAGCAATCTGGAGCGGGACGGCAAATATCGCAAAGTGCAGGTAAAACTGGTACAGCCACGCGGCCTGCCTCCTCTCAGAGCGTCCTGGAGGCTTGGCTATTATGCTCCGACGCAGTAAATTCAAAGGATTGACCATTTCTCACACAAAGTGCTTCTTAATGGCGCTCGCCACCGTGGGCGCTCTCGCGGCTCAGAAATCTGACGAGACGCCGATCTTCCGCACCGATACGCGGCTTGTGGTGTTGCCCGTCACCGTGTTCGATAAGAGCGGCCGCTTGATCACCACTCTGCCTGAAAGTGCATTCCAGGTTTTTGAAAATGGCGTGCCGCAGAAAGTGAAGCAGTTCAAGCGCGAGGACGTGCCTGTGTCGATGGGCCTAATCATCGACAACAGCGGCAGCATGCGCGACAAGCGTCAGAAGGTGGCCGCTGCGGCGGTGGCTCTGGTGAAGGATTCGAACAAAGAGGATGAGGCCTTCGTCGTTAACTTCAATGACGATGCGTATCTCGACTGCGATTTCACCAACAGCATCGAGAAGATGGATCAAGCGCTGAGCCGGATCGACTCCCGCGGTGGCACCGCCATGCGCGACGCCATTCGCATGTCCATCGATCACATGAAGCAAAAGGCCAAGAAGGACAAGAAGGTGATCCTGGTGGTCACTGACGGCAACGACAACGCCAGCACGGTCGGCCTGGAGAGCCTGGTGAAACAGGCGCAGCAAAGCGAAGTCATCGTCTACACCATCGGACTGCTCAGCGAAGAGGAAAAGCGCGAAGCCAAGCGGGCCAAGCGTGCGCTCGACCTGCTCACGGAAGCCACCGGCGGTCAAGCTTACTATCCGAAAGAGCTGGCAGATGTGGAGCGCATTGCGCACCAGGTGGCCCACGACATCCGCAATCAGTACACCATCACCTACACCCCGGCCAATCAGTCGCTCGATGGATCATTCCGGCAGATTAAAGTTGTGGCCAGCGGTCCCGGCCATCCGGTGGCGAGGACGCGTACCGGTTACTATGCCACTCCCGATTCCGTCAACGCCAAAGCCAACAGTTTCCGATAAATGCTAGGTGTTCTCTGGCGGCTGGCGCGCGGTTATCGGCTCCGGCCCTGGCGCAGCCCCTACCTACGCTGGCGTATCGAGACCTACTCCGGAATGCACGCCGACGAGATCGATTTCCGCACCTTCTGGACTTTTGTCTGGCGCCGCCGCTCCGAGTTAGCGCGATATCTGCGCTGGGCCGGGCGTCAAGGACGCTGACAGGTTAGCCTCTGCTGTGAGCCACCCCATATACTCGAATTGTGCTTTTCACCATTACAGCACCCATGTCCGGCGCGGATCTCGGATATATATTGCTGAAGAACCCGTCCCACCTGCACACGTTTGAGTTACCGTTCGGGAAAGCTCACGTGTTCTACCCCGAGCTCATGCCGGATCGGGCACAGGCAGCTCTGCTCATCGATGTCGATCTGGTGGGGCTGGTTCGCGGCCGTTCACGCGGAACGGGCGAGGGATCGCTCGACCAATACGTCAACGATCGTCCGTATGCCGCTTCGTCATTGCTGAGCGTTGCTATCGCTCGCGTGTTCGGAACGGCCATGAGCGGTCGCAGTAAAGAACGTCAGGAATTAGCGGAACAAGCCTTGGATCTTGAAGCCACGATCGCGGCCGTGCCCTGCCGAGGTGGTGAATCATTTCTGCGAAAGTTATTCGAGCCCCTCGGATACACCGTCCACGCTGAACATCATCCCCTCGACGAGCGCTTTCCCGAGTGGGGCGAGGGTCCCTACTACACAGTTCGCGTTCGCGCCCGAAAGCGATTACAGGAACTGCTGACCCACATCTACGTTCTCGTCCCTGTCCTGGATGCCGGCAAGCACTACTGGGTGGGTGAGGATGAAGTCGACAAGCTCCTGCGCAAAGGCGACGGCTGGCTGGCGGCGCACCCGGAGCGCGAAAACATCACATCGCGTTACTTGCGCGGTGATCGGAAGCTCACTCGTGAAGCGCTGGCGAGACTCACAGATGATGACGCGCCTGATCCCGAAGCAGTCGCGGCCACCTCGCAGGATGAAAATGGATGCGATAATGCACACGTTATGGATATCCGGCAAGTAGCAAAACGAGCAGGAGTCTCCACCGCTACCGTCTCAAGGACCATCAACAATCATCAGCAAGTAAGACCTGGCACGGCCCGGCGTGTATGGAGGGCCATCGAGGAGCTGAAATACTTTCCAAACACGCAGGCCCGGTCGCTCGTGTCGGGCCGCAGCCGGATGGTGGGGCTAATTGTTTCGGATATCACGAACCCTTTCTTTCCCGAGTTGGTGAAAGGTTTTGAGGACGCTGCCAGCCGGCACGGTTACGAGGTCTTGCTTAGTAACACCGAGTATGATTCGATCCGTATGGCAACCGGCGTCCGGCGCATGCTGGAGCGAAAAGTGGACGCCGTCGCCATCATGACCTCGGAGATGGATGGCTCGCTCACCCAGCAACTCGCACATCGCGATATTCCCATGGTTTTCCTTGACGTGGGTAAGGTCGATAAGCACGTCAGCAATATCAGGATTGATTATGCGCTCGGCATCTCGCAGGCAGTGGGGCACCTGCTGGAATTGGGACACCGTCGCATCGCGTTCATCAGTGGCCCGGGCGATCTGAAGTCCGCCCGCATCCGGCGCCTGGCTTTTTTGAAGGCCATGAAGGAGCGGGGCGTCAGTGGAGACGAATCTTCCGTTGAAACCGGCAACCACCGCATCGATGGCGGATTCAACGCTATGAACCGGATCCTCGATGGAGGTTGGCGGCCTACCGCTGTGCTGTGCTCCAACGACCTCACGGCAATCGGAGGGTTGCGCGCCATCCGCCGGCACGGCCTGCGAGTGCCGGACGACATTTCCGTGGTTGGTTTCGACGACATTGCCCTGGCCGAATTTACCGAGCCGCCGCTGACCACCGTGCGGCTGCCCCGCCGGGAACTGGCAGGCAAAGCATTCGAGGCGCTACTGGCCTCCTTGGGAGACACGTCGCGCATGGGCGTCGAGTACTCAATTGCACCGGAGTTGGTCGTACGCGAATCGACTGCAAAGGCCAGCGACTGAGGGACGCGGCTTCCAAGAGTTGAGCGGCGACTGGAAATGTCACACACCGAGTCGATGACAGATGATAGAAGTGCCGTATTTTAAATAACTTAACCAAAATCCAGCTTTAGCGGCGGCTGCACTAGTACAAACCTATTAAATTTTCTTTACAGATCTGAAGGATGATGATAGACTCGCCTGTAATCGATTACATTTCAGAGGTGTCGGAAGGTCAGTAAGAACCTAATTTTGGAGGGTTTCGATGCTACGTAGCTCATTTTTCCGGCCCTGTGCTGCCGTGCTGCTGTTTGCGGCCAGTGCCTTCGGGCAGAGTCAAAACGCCACGTTGGGTGGCTCAGTGACAGACGCGTCGGGTTCATTCGTGCCCAATGCATCGGTTACGATCAAGGCCTCCGACCGTGGGTTTACTTCCACGGTAAAGACGGACAGCGACGGCCGCTATCTATTCCCCAACCTGGATCCCGGCAATTACGATCTCACTGTGGAAGCCGCGGGCTTCAAGAGCTACGTGTCCACGAAAATCCAGTTATTGGCAACTGAGTCTCATCGCATTGATGCCCAGCTACAGGTTGGCGATGCGGCGACTAAAATTGAGGTCGTTGCCGACGTCGCTCAACTGAACGTGGACAACGGCGCAAAAGCAGAGGGTGTGGCGCCGACCGTCATCAACCAACTGCCGCTGCTTGTGTCTTCCGGAACGCCTCGAAACGCGGTCCAGTTCATCACGTTCCTGCCCGGCGTCAATACCGGCACCAGCCCGCAGGCGTTTAACGCACGCATCAATGGTGGTCTCAGGATGGGCGACGAGGCCGTTTTGGATGGCGTCAGCATGCAGGAGGGCACGATGTCGCAGAGCGGCATGGTGTCTTTCTTCGATTTTGCCTCAACGCCGGACATGGTCGACGAGGTGAAGGTGCTCACGTCGAGCTACCTGCCGGAGTACGGCACGACGACCGGTGGCGAGCTCATCGTCACATCACGGCACGGCAGCGATCAGTTTCACGGCGCCGCCTTTGAATATCTGCGAAACAAAGACCTGAACGCGCTGCAATTCACGAACAACCGGCCTGCCGGCGACGCGCGCCCCAAGGACAATGAAAACGAACCCGGTTTCGTCATCGGCGGGCCGGTGCTGATCAAGCCGGTGCCGTTTATCTGGGGATCGAAGCACAAGACCTATTTCTTCGCTAACTTGGATTGGTTACGCTCACTCGGAGGCGCCAGCCGCCACGTCCTCTCGATTCCTTCCGCGCAGGAACGGACCGGGGACTTCTCCGACCTGGGTGTTCCCATCTTCGATCCGAAGACGGAAACCATCACTAATGGCGTCATTTCCCGCACCCCTTACCCAGGTAACAAGATTCCAACCAGCGAGCAAAGCCCCCTGGCGCTGTCGTGGATGAGTTATTTGCCGGCAACCACCGGTCCCGGGGCATACAACAATTTCCTGGCGCCGCCCGTCTCGGATGGCATTCTCTCCAACCAGAACCTATACAGCTATCGAATCGATTACAACTGGAGTGATAACGACCGTTTCTTCGCCTCCGTCTGGCGGCAACACAACCCACCGCTCGCACAATGCGAACTGCCTCTCCAGATCTGCAGCTCGAACCCCGCGGATCCTGAGGATGCCTGGGTGAGCCGGTTCAACTGGGATCACATCTTCAGTCCGACGCTTTTGAACCATATGGCCTACGGCTACGTGAACCGCAATGAAGGCTATGGCTCGATCCCGGCCCAAAAACCGCTCCCGCAAATTCCCAACGCTGTAGCCTATCTCGCTGCTCCTCAAGCCCAGTTTTCCGCCAGCGGGATCAGCAATCTCAACCAGTGGGGCCAATCGGCGGGCCTCGGTTCCTTAAACAAGACAACGCGGCCCTCACACATTGTTAATGACATGGTCACGTGGGTTCACGGCGCACACGAGATCAAGTTTGGTGGTGAATTCCGGCATTTGCAGCAGGTTTTCCGCGTGAACAGCAACCAGTCCGGCACCGTGGGCTTCAACGACCTGTCCACCGGATTGCAAGGCACGCCCAGTGGCGACCCTTACGCCAGCATGCTGGTCGGCGCGGTGGACTACGGCAACCTGAACGTATACAACATCAACAAATATGGCGCCGAGCAGCGAGCCTATACATGGCATGTGGGCGATGTGTGGAAGTTGACCTCCAGGCTGACCGTCAACTACGGTATCCGTTGGGACAGATTCACACCGACGTTCGAGACTGGCAACCATCTGGCATTCCTGAGCTTTGCCCCGAACCCTGACGCCGGAAACCTGCCCGGCAGCTTGGCATATGCGGGCAATAGCTGGGGTGCTGCCAGCTATGGTAAGCCCTACCCTGAAAATGTTTTCAACGGCGGCTTTGGACCTCGCGTCGGCGCGGCTTATAAGCTGGACGAGAAAACCGTGATTCGCGCCGGCTACGGCGTGTTCTATACGCAGGCGTTTTATCCGGGCTGGAGCGGCGGCATGAATTTGGACGGCTTCAACCCGGCAATCAGTTTTGGCGATTCCCACAGTGGTTACGAGCCGTCTTTCTACCTGGACAACGGGTTCCCTGCGTACAGTAAAGCCGAGAACGTCAGCCAAGGCGCTGACAATGGGCACAGCCCCACGTATCGTCCCACTTACGGCAACCACCTGTCCTACACGCAGCAGTGGAACTTGACTGTTGAACGGAAGATTACCAGCAGCTCCTTCGTAAGTGTGGCTTACGTTGGTAACAAGGGCACGCACTTGCCCTCGGCGATGCAGCCGCTCAATTATCTGAATCCCGCGCTCCTCACCAGCATGGGAAGCACCGAGCTGAACACCGTTTTCCAGCCTGGGCAGACGTCGCTATTTGGAGTGAACGCACCCTATTCCGGTTGGATTCAGCAGTTGACCAGTGCCGGTAGCTGCGCGCCCACCGTGGCTCAGGCCCTGGTGGCGTACCCGCAGTTCTGCGGCGGGCTCACCGGTCTGAACGAGAACGAAGGCGTTTCGCTGTACGACTCACTGCAGGTGAACTTCCAGAAGAACTTCTCAAATGGCGTGTACCTGCAAGCGAACTACACCTACTCGAGATTGACGACCGATGCAGCTTCGACAACTCAGTCGGCGTCAGCCGGTTACGGCCGGGTCGGTGCTGTTATCAACCCCTTCCAAGGGAGCCGGAACAAGTCGCTATCCACGGACGACATTCCAAACACCTTTGCGCTAATGGGCACTTACGATCTGCCCTTCGGAAGCGGCAAAAAGTGGCTCAATAAGACTGGTCTTAGCAATTACGTATTTGGTGGCTGGGTACTGGCGACCAGTATGAAGTTCACTTCTGGAATGCCATTGTACTTCCAGGATTCGGCGGTTTGCGGCGTTCCTGGGCAGTTCCAGGCGCAGTGTATTCCCGGATTTACCGGCAATGTCCTGGCGCAGTCGTGGGGCTCGGTTAACGTGAACCAGCCCGTGTATAACGCCGCCGCCTTCGAGCCGAGCTCTTTGTTTGCAAAAGGGAATTACCTGGGCACCGGCCCGCGCGTGACTGGAGTCCGGGGATCTCCGTATCGCGACACGAATCTCTCGATCGCCAAGAAGTTCAGCCTCAAAGAGCGCGTCAACTTAGAGTTCCGCGGTGAGATTTTCAACGTCCTGAACAATCACTACTTCACGTGTGATGGCCAGGCATTCGGCGATTGCATTCCCTTTAACAACGACCCATCCAGCGCCAGTTTCGGAGTGTGGAACGGCACCGTTTCGCAGCCGAGGAATATTCAGTTGGTAGGCCGTATCACCTTCTGACGGTAGTCGGTGGGTAGATCATGAAGTCGGAGCGGGGATCGCTTTCGCGGCGATTTCCCGCTCTTCTTTTTGGTGGCCTTGAAACGCAAACAACTTATGAAACCGTTACAGCTTGTATTCGCGCTTCTCACTCTTTGTGTGCCTCCAACGGTCCGTGCTCTCGACAACAGCCTCGCACGTACTCCTCCGATGGGCTGGAACAGTTGGAACAAGTTCCAATGCAACGTGAGCGAAAACCTTATCAAAGAAACCGCCGATGCGATAGTCCGCACGGGCATGCGGGATGCCGGTTATCAATATGTTGTAATCGACGACTGCTGGCAGGTGAGCCGCGACGCCAACGGAAATATCGTCGCCGACCCGCAGCGCTTTCCGAACGGGATAAAAGCGCTGGCCGATTATGTGCACTCCCAAGGCCTGAAATTCGGCATTTACTCCGACGCCGGCACGGGAACATGTGAGAACCGGCCCGGCAGCCGTGGCTACGAGTTCCAGGATGCCCGGCAATACGCGGCGTGGGGCGTCGACTACCTCAAGTACGATTGGTGCAACCACAGTACCCAGGATTCCGCGGCGTCATATTCGATCATGCGCGATGCTCTGGCCAAATCAGGCCGGCCGATCGTCTTCAGTTTGTGCGAGTGGGGAGCGACCAAGCCGTGGCTGTGGGCCAGGAACGTCGGTAATCTGTGGCGCACCACCGGTGACATCACCGACAAATGGGACACGGGGGAGAAATCGGACAACATCGGAATGCTTCAAATCCTCGATTTGCAGGATGGCTTGGAATCCTACGCCGGTCCCGGGCACTGGAACGACCCCGACATGCTGGAAGTGGGCAACGGCGGGATGACTGCGACGGAGTACCGGTCGCACTTCAGCTTATGGTGCCTGCTGGCGGCGCCGCTCATGGCCGGCAACGATATCCGCAGCATGAGCAGCGAAACCCGTGACATCCTCACCAACAAAGAAGTCATTGCGATCGATCAGGACCCGTTAGGCAGGCAGGGCCGCCGCGTGAAGCGAACCGGCGATACCGAAGTTTGGGCCAAGGAGATGAGCGATGGCAGCCGCGCCGTGGCCCTACTCAACCGCGGCAGCGCGCAAACGCAGATCACCTTGGCGTGGACTGACATCGGATACCCAGCCCCCCTGGGGGCCGCGGTTCGCGACTTGTGGGAACACAAGAATCTCGATCATGCAAAGGGCAGCTTTTCGGCTTCAGTGCCCAGCCACGGCGTGACGATGCTCTTGATTCGTCCGGAATAGCGGCGCGCTACAATCGCAGCAAGAGCGCGTTTTGAATACGTTTCGCGCTCCCAATGAGCCATTCCGCCGTGTCCGAACCTCGCGCACCAGCCAGCCATCTTGTTGCCGGAGCTGTCCTGACGTTGGTTGCCGTTTGTGCGTTGCCATTGCGCGGCCAGCATTCGGCGCCGGATCAAACGGTGACTTCTATCCAAGATTCCATTGAGGCTGGCAAGTACCCGGAAGCTCTCCGCCAGGTCTCCGCCGCCCTCGCGTTGTATCCCAACGACGGTGGTTTGTTCAATCTGCGCGGCGTCATTCATGCCCAGCAAAATGAGTTGGCCGACGCGCGCAAAGACTTCGAACGGGCAGTGACCCTGGCCCCGGGACTTACTCCAGCGTGGCAAAATCTGGCCCGTTCGTGCCAGCTCCGCATGGAGCGGGATTCTGCCGACTCCCGTTGCGCGGCCAATGCGTGGCAGCGAGTCCTGAAAGTGCTGCCTGGCGATCCTGAAGCGCGGTTTTCGTTGGCCGCGATTTACGAGCGGCAAGGAAAATACGCTGATTCTCTCCGGGAGATTGAAAAGCTGCCCGCGGATGAGAGCGCTCGTTCCCCTGCTCTAGCCCTGAGGTGCGCCGATCTGGCCGGTCTTGACCGCATCAAGGAGGCAGCCGCAGCGGCCCAACGCCTGACGAGCGCGCCGGAGTTCTCGGAGGCGGATGTGCAGTCGATTCTCCCGTCGCTGGCCACGCCAGGCCGCGCGCCCCTTGTGGTGACTTTGGTAGAGGCTCTGGACGCCCATGGCACTGCCTCGCCGGATAGTCTTCGTGCGCTCGTCCTCGCTTACGAACAGGTCGATCGTCTGAGTGACGCGCGGAAGACATTAGAACGGCTGGCCGCCGCGGATCCAAAAGATACTCAGCATCTGTTCGAACTGGCGCGAGTCGCCTACAAGGCGCACGATCTGGAAGGGGCGCTCGGCTACCTGGGGCACGCTCGCGATCTTGTCCCCTCCGACCCGCGGGTCCATTTTCTCTTCGGCATGGTCTTGGAGGAGCTGGAACTACCGATCGAAGCCCGCAAGTCGATTGAGAAGGCAGTGACGCTTGATCCGCACAATCCTGACTACAACTACGCGCTGGGATCGATCATCCTCATGACGCGCGAAGCCTCCGGCGCCGTCGCGTGTTTTCGGACCTATGTGGAGGCGCGGCCGCGGGATTCGAGGGGACACTTCGCGCTGGGCGTTGCCTACTTCGCGGACGGCGACTATGACAATTGCCGCACCGAGATGCTGGGCATTAGCAAGGACCCGAAAACCGAGGCCGGCGCGGCGTACTTTCTGGGCAGAGTTGCCCGAATCGAGGAGAATCTCGACGAAGCCGTGGCCCTCCTCGATCACTGCATCGGCCTGCTGCCGTCCTTCGCGGAAGCCTATACAGAACTGGCCCGCGTCCATCTGCGCCAGGATCGCCTGGACGATGCCAAGGCTGCGATAAGCCGCGCCCTGTCTCTGGACCCCGAAAGCTTTCAGGCAAATACCGCGCTTTTGGCCATCTACCAGAAGACTCACGATTCGCGCGCCGAAGAACAGCGCGCGCGGCTCCGGAAGCTGGATGAGGCCCGCGGCAAACGGCAGGAATTGATGTTTCGCAGTATCGAGGTGAAACCTTACTGATGCTGGCGAAGATTGGCGTTTTATTGCTGGCGGCGGTTCCGTTGCTCGGGCAGCGACCGGGCGGCCTCGCGGAACGAATCCGGAGTGCGCCGTTGCCGGCAGAACAGGGTCAGGCCCTGGCGGCGTCGTTCTCCGAAAAAGACTTCACCCGCGTGGAGGCCATCCTGGGAGGCGCGGTTTCGGCCGATATGCCGTCCGCCAGCGCGGCCGAACTGCAAGCTCTGCTTGGCGCGATCGAGTTCGTTGGCGGCCGCATGAATCAGGCGGTCCAGGCTTTCCGGCGGTCCGAATCGCTGAAACCTCTCGACGATCACGACAGGTTCACGCTGGCCATGGCCCTGGTAAACCTGGGGGACGTAAAGGGCTCCCGAGCCGAACTCACGCGCCTGAACGAAAGTCACCCGGATCAGGCGATTTACCTCTACTGGCTCGCCAGGCTCGATTACGGTCAACGCCTCTACGATGAAGCGGTCGAGAAGCTGAACAAGGTTATCCGCCTGGACCCGGATTCGGTGCGCGGTTACGACAACCTCGGACTTTCCTTCGACATGATGGGGCTCACTGACGAGGCGCAGGGTGCGTTTGCCAAGGCGGTCGTGCTTAACCGCAAGCTTCCCGCGCCCTCTCCCTGGCCGCCGCACAACTTGGGTTACCTGCTGTTGCGGCTCCAGCGATACCACGAAGCCGAAGAGAACCTGCGAGAGGCGTTGAAATACGATCCGCAATTTGCACTGGCCCACTATCATCTTGGCCGCGTGCTTGAGAGTGAAGGCCAGGACGACGCAGCCATCGTCGAATACAAATCCGCGGCCGCACTGGACGCAAAGATTGCCGAGCCGCTTTACTCTCTCGGCCGGCTGTATCTCCGGCATGGACGTGCCGCTGAGGCCGAAAGTGTTTTGGCCGAATATAAGAGGAGAAAGGCGCTCGCGGTCGATACGTTATAGGTCAACTCCAATGCCGCTGCACAGATCGATCTTTCTACGGAATAGCCTCGACCAGCAAATCGTGAACGATTTCACGACCTTCGCCGAAAACACCGAACCCCACAAGGCCGTATGGAAACGTAGTGTCCCTGACGTGTCCGGCCTCCTGATCGTCCACCAGTAAGGTGATTTGCTCGCCATTGCGCTCCACAGTAAGCTTGTGCAACTTTCGAGGACGATCTATCGAAATGGATGTTACTGGTATGATCGCGGAGCGCGTGCCGTCCCACCGCCCCTTGATTAACGTGAAGGAGCCATTCGCCGGGGACAACAAGAAGGCGTAGTATCCATCTTCCATCAAATCAAAAACCATTCCTGCAGCTGGAGCGGGGTCATGGGTCTCCAACAACGCCGATGCGCGAAAATTCTCCGCCCAAAAGGGACCATTAGCGGCGATTACGGTGTCCGCCGCGGTGGCGACTTCGCCGTTAGCCGTTCGAAGACGCCTGGAGCCACAGTCCCTCTTGTTCAGTTCGTACCCTGCTGCGATGTAGTGCGAACTTGAACATGTATTGGAATCGAACGGCCGGTTTGGCCAGCCACTTTTTGGATCCAAGAAGTCCTCGTGGTAAGCCACCGGGGAGGAGGGGCTCGAGGCCACCTTCGATGCCCAGGGGTAGGGATGATCTTTGGCCGATACTTCGCAGCCTGTCGCTGAGAAGTGAACCCCTTCGACAGGGTTTTCGGAACCGACACTCCGCCGGGCAGAAATCCTGACTCCGCCGCGGTTCACCTTCACCTCGATCTTGCGGACTTTGTCGATTCTTTGGGGATAATACGCCAGCGTGTATTCCGCTTCCAAGAGGGCCGCGATGCGGTCCAGGGCTTTCTTGAAATCCTGGTCAGAAGAGGGAAAGAACGATTCGGCCCCGGATTCCTTCGCAAGCCGATCGAATACGATCACGGGATTATCGATCTCGCGCAAGCCCACAAGAGTCACGGTTTTGTGGCGCTGCCGGTAAACCTCATACTCCGGCTGATTGAAGAGACCGATGGTGAATACCTGTGGGCTCGATGATCGCACCAGTTCGATCAACTGTTCGAGCTTCAGACGGCTGTGCTCATCCAGGCCATCGGTGATGACCACGACGGCTTGCCTGGCATTCCGGGCGGTTCGCATGTGGCAGAGCGCCGATGCGAGTGCGTCATAGACCGCCGACCCGCGGTAGCCAGGCGAAGCGACGATGGGCGCCTCGACGCGCTGCTCGGGGGTGAGCGCCTCGAAAGGTCCGACCCGGTCGGTAAACGGCATGAGGAAGATCTCGTCTTCGGGACGGCTGCTGTGAATGAGCGGACCGAGAAGAGCTCGCGCCCGGTCCAGCTTGCCGCCAAAATCCATACTCCTGCCAGAATCGATCAGAATGGCGAGGCTGACAGGCTGAGCTTCGGCTTCGAAGAAGGCGATTTTCTGCGGACGGCCGTCCTCCAGCAGCGTAAAATCCGAAGCCGACAAGCCTTTCACATGGTTGCCTTGTTTGTCGGTGACTTGAACGGAGATCGATTGGAGATTGGCGGAGGTTACAAAAACCGGCGCCTGCGATTGAGCGGGCAGAAATTGAAGCCAACCAAGGAGAAGGGTCCAACCCAAGACCAGGAAGAAGGATTTAGCATCCACATCTCGTCCGCAGCGAGCCAATGTGTTGAAACTGATTCTACCAGACTGGAAGAATGGATCACTCTTTTTGCCTCTTTAGGGGGAGCGCGGTGTGCTATGTTGCGCTTCCGGTATTCTAATGCTGATGGCGCTGGTATGGCCTATGCGCGCCTTTTTGTCTGCAGCCGTGGGCACTGCCCTCTTGGCACAGCAGACCCTCCCGCCCACCGATCGGCTGGCGCGGGCGCGCGACATCCTCGGCGAGAGAGCCAAGCACCTGCCCGATTACACGTGCATCCAGACCGTCGATCGCCGCTACTTCAAGCGCCTGCCCAGGAAAGTGACGATCCTGGACGGCGACGTAGTGCGATCGTACCAGCCGATCCACTCCTGCGAGCAGATCCGCTCTCTTGGTGGGCACGATCTGGTGCTGCAAAGCACGGACCGCCTGCGCCTGGATATCAAGGTTTCCCAGGGTTTCGAGATCGGCTCCTGGCCGGATAGCCAGTTCAGTGCGCGCAGCATTTTTGACTTAATCGCCGGAGGGCCATACGAAACCGGCATGTTAGGGGCCCTGATCTCGGATATCTTCGTGCACGGCGGCGCCACTCACCGGTATCTGGGTGAAGAGACAGGCACAGGGACGCAGCTCTCCACGTTTAGCTATCAGGTCCCGCTTGGGTCCAGCCATTATCAGGTCAAGTCCGGTTCCAACTGGGTGGCCACGCCGTTCGCCGGTACTTTTTGGCTGGATTCGGCGACCCAGGATTTGAAGCGGCTCATCGTTCAAGCGACCGAACTGCCACCTCAAACCAAAGCCTGTGAGGCCGAAACCACCGTCGATTACCAGAAGGTACACGTGGGCGCCGGAGAGTTCCTGTTGCCGCGGCAAAGCTCGATGCGTCTGGTGATGCAGGACGAGTCCGAGACTCAGTCCACCGTAGTCTACTCGGCTTGCCGAGAGTATGTTGGCGAATCGACCATCCATTTCGACCAAGTCCCGGCAGCTGGTGAGACCAAAGGCGCCGAGGTTCCCGCCACGCCGCTTCAAGAGGGGCTTTCGCTCTCTTTGGCACTAACCTCGCCGATCGACACGGATACGGCCGCTGCCGGAGAGATCGTAAGGGCCAAGGTACGCAAGGCGGTGTTGGCTCCACAATCCAAAATGGTCCTGGTGCCAGCGGGAGCCATCGTGCAAGGCCGCATCATTCAAATGCAGCATTGGCTGAACAAGCCGCGGCATTTCACGATTTCCATTGTGCTGGAAAGACTGGAGACCGGGGGCGTGTTGAGGCCGCTTTACGCCAAGGTCGACAGTTATTCTGATTTGTACGGATCGACGACCATCTCCCGCACGCCCATTGGGCTTGCACCCTTGGGGGCTGCGTTCCTCTTCAAGACGGACAAGAACCGCTATCGCGTGCCCGCTGGTTACAAATCGAATTGGGTAACTGTCGCTCCGGCGCCGGCCGCGGAGAAAAAGAAATGAACATACCCGGAATCCCAGATGCTCACTGACCCAACAGATCCGAATGTGGATCGACCAACGAAGCCGTCGCTGAGTCTAGCGCGAACCGAAACTTCGGATTGCGATCTCGCTAATAAGCCGGTGCCGGGAGTGTTCGATTTTCACCTAATGAATGGTTAGCTTCTCCACACGGAACAACTCGCACGCGCCCGCGCCGGTGTCCGTGCGGCTGAGCGAACTGCGCCAAGTGAATCCATCCGGCCCGTCCACCTGCACGAGATAACCATCCATCTCAACCAGATTTCCGGCCATAACCGACTTCAGTGAACGCTTCACGCCGTCATTCGCGGGGATCATATGCATATTGGCGCTGTGCGAGTTCATGTCGTCCGCCGAAAGCGGAAACTTGGATTTTCGCGGCCAATAACGGTACCAGCGCTGTCCCTGCCAGAATTCCAGTTGGTCGACAATGCTCTGATCGGACATTCGCCCCCAGCCGACCGCGAGATCAATAGGTGAGAGATCGGCGCCGTGATCCAGCCAGTAAGACTCCGTGTGCAACACGCGCGCCCGAATCTCGTAGGCGGCCAGCGCAGTGACCTGGTACTGCCCCATTTTCCAGGCGCGTGTTCCATTCGTCAGCTGTTGATTGGGCTCTTCGGGAATGAGGATTCCTGGCGGGTATCGGGGCTCGATCGTGTCGAGCGAATAGACGACGATGCCGATCGCCAGTAGCACCAAAATCGCCGTCTTCATGTTTTGTCTTTCTGGCTTGTCACCGCCGCAGTCTGGCCGGAGGCGCTACATCGGCCAAATGAGTTCCCATTCGATAGCGAAAGGCTCCAGGGCGTCGAACCAGGTGTAAGTTGCTGTCAGCTGGTCTTTCCGCGCTTCGTCGAGCGGGCCATCGGCCGTCTCTGGTGCGGGGACATGTGATGGGTTTCTCATGTTCAACTACCGCCTCGCGGCTTTGCCTGGACGGAACATCGCTTCCCAGGCTTCAACTCAACAGTAGCGGTCAACTCGCATCGATCACAATATTTTCTTTCGATAGCAGCTACGCAGGTTCCGATACAAGATCCGTTGCAGGTTCGCGGGGCGGCCGTCAAAATCGCGGGCATCCGGAGAAAACAGCAGTTTCAGTTCAGGCAGCGCCTTGCTCCATCTTGCGATGCGCGTCCAGACGGTTCCGCCGCTCTTGCTCTCGGTACTTCACTGCAAAATCCCAATACAGGAAACGCAATCCGCCCAGTATGCAATTGAGGGACAGAAAAGTCGGCAGCATCAGGATACTGCCGCGGCTGATGTCCATCCAGATCAATGGTCCGGAGATCAGAAACAGTCCCACGGCGATGAGCTTCCGGATGCGCGACGAAAACGAGCTGGAATCCTCTTTCTGCTGATGGTCGGCGTGGACAATCACCAGCAGCGGTGGATGCGCCAGGCCCTGGGCATCGTAGATTTCGCAGCGAAGTTGCGGCAGAGCCTGGACCTTCGCTTTACAGAATCGCCGGGCCCCTTCGAACTGGTCGAACACGATGCAGGTGGTTTCGACCGGCTTGGGAAATGGCTGGCCATCGGTTGCCCGCGGATCGGAAGTCGTACGGTCCTTCAGAAAGACTGCGCACTCTGTGGGACCAATCAGGCCGGTCCAATCCCGTGGGTTACGCCGAGGGTCAAACAGCCGGATCTCGGTACCGCAGTCCACGTCCCATGGTAAGTGGAAACGCGGGCCGTCCTGCTAGCTTCATGAGGCCGCTCGTAAGTTGGAAACCTAGGTGTCCGAGCAAACACGCCCAACCGCCGTTGACCACACTTTGGGCACACTTGACGCTCGTTCAGAAAAATCTGTAGGAGAAAAATCAGCTAAGTTGCTGAATTAAGTTGGCTGGGAGGCAGGGACTCGAACCCCGATACGCAGATCCAGAGTCTGCAGTCTTACCATTAGACGACCTCCCAGAAGCCTTTATTTTAACATCGGGCTGCGAGGCTGCCGGAGGGCGAACTCGCTTGAGAACTCTATCCTTGCCCTGCGCCCACGCTCAGCGTGAACTGGGTCGTGCCTGATCGGCAGAGATACTCCAGAAGCAGGATCATCTTGTGTTCCTGGTCCTGGCCCCGCAGCGATCCGGCGGAGCAACGGCACCCGGATTCCCTACGGCTGCGGTCGAACTGCTTGATGGCTTCCGCCAACTGAGTCCGGTTGCTGTAGCATCGCCAACCACTCTCCAAAATGCAGGAACCTAAAAACTCAGCGATATATTGCAGTTCGTCGGTAGCCAGCCCATGTAAGAAGCGCTTGATTTCACGCCTTTGGAGCTGCTCCACGCATAAACTCAACGCGCGGACCAAGGTAGACTTCTTCGCTGCAGCAGCCGGCACTAGCAGGACTCCTGTTGAGCTGAAATCAACACAACCGTGTGTCTGTATTATTACGAAAACAGCAACCGGACGCAAGGGGGGCTGTGTAGGATTGTCGCTTGGGTTGTGTTGCGAAAATTCAAAGAAGAAGACGGGCCTTCGGTTCGCCTCAAGATCGGTTCCGTTTTCAGGCAGCGATTCCGAACAGCATGCCCACGTACCGCGCCTGGCCGGCCGGATCTTCCTTTGCTACCCACCTGACT
>DATGZN010000014.1:0-118263 GCA_035297145.1 Bryobacteraceae bacterium | reverse complement strand
CATACACGACGAATCGAGGAACGTGTGCTCGTGAACTGGGTCAGCTACTGGGGAGCTTTCACGAGCCGATCGATGATGTTGCACAGCTGTTGGGCTCTGATCGGCTTCGTGACATAGCCGTTCATGCCCGCGTCAAGGCATTGGCCCTGACTCAGTTCTTCGACGCCAGAGCTTCGGCAATCTTGCGCCGTTCCATGTCGATGTAGCCGGCGAAGGTGGCAGCGCGCATGTTTTCGGAATCGCTGTTCCGCTTGTTGATGCCTTCAATTTGGAAGGCGAACTTTGCCACGCGCTCGCGCAACGCCGCCAGCTCCGTGTCCGTCGCCCTCAGGCGCGCCGCCGAGACCGTCACCTGATCGAGCGCCGGCTGAAGGCGTGACTTGGTGTTCGCCACCGACATCCGCATAGTCTCGGCCTTCTGTGTGAATTGACGCGCCAGAATCCGCAAATCGTCGTTGAGCCTCGCGGCGTCTGGTGCGGAATTGACGAAGTGGATTGCGCTGATCAGATCGGCGTCCGTCAGCCCCACCCAGGCGCGCATGTCGAGCTCGAACGGAATGCCGCCTGTTCCTTGCGGCGTCATCTGGTTCTTAGCCAGCCCGCGCGCTTCGGCAGCTGCCGCCGCATCTGCCCGCATCTGCATGAACGAAACGAAGGCGAGATGCAGGTTCTTGATTGCGTCGATGCCCGCTTTGACCGCCGCGAAATAGTCGGTCATTCTCATCTGGTACCGGGGATCGCCCCACCAGTCGGCTGCCGGGATGACTTTCGGTGTCGGCACCTTCGGCATCTTTTTGGCCAAGATGAGGTATTCGTCATAGAGCTTGGTCAGGCGTTGCAGGACATTCAGTCCGTCGCTGACCAGGGATTCGATCTGGATCGACCACCGATCGAGGTCGGCCTTGACCTTATTCAGGCTTTCTGGGGCGTTGATCAGGTTCCGGCCGGCCTTCACCAATTCGATGAACGCGTTTAGAATCCCCTGCAGATCCCCCGCCAGCTTGATCATGTTCTTTGCCGTCCCGCCAAGCAGGTCTTTCTGTGCAATATCGCCAAGCAGCATCAGATTGGTTGATTGGGCCCCATAGAGCACCTTATCCTGCTTCTGCAAAGACTCCACCTCGTCGACCACGGCGGTTTTCGCCGACGTGATCCACTTGCCCGTTCCCGTCATCGCCGCGATGATGTCCATGATCTTGCTCAGCATCACGCACCCATACAGCACCGCGAGGGCCCGGCTCTTGCCCGCCGTATCGTCAGCCATCTCGGCCGATTCCTCGAGATTGATTGCGTTCGCCCGATACGCGCCTTTGACGCTGATCACCATTTTCCGGAACGTCGCGATGTTTATCAGCGCAGGCGCGGAATCAGTGATTTGCTGGAGAAGTTGGGTGCTGTCCTGGACGTTTTTGTCGTAGTTGAGTTTGTCGGTTTTGAACTGCGCCATCTCAAAGTCGAGGCGCACCAGTACGCTCTTAGCTTGCTGCAAAACCGTGTCGATTTCTGAGGGCATGTTTGTTTACCTCCGATTGTTCACGCGGCGGCCTCGGCAGGCCGCTTGAGAAGTCGAGTTTCCGTAGAGCAATCGCGGTGCCGCTACGTCGACTGTGTGCTCAGGCTGGTTGGAAACGTCATCTGGAATCGAATCATCAGAAAATGCCGTGCAATGCAATCATTCTCCCCGCGGAAAACTCCGTCCATCTATCCGATTTGCTCAGTGGGCTATCCAATCGGATAGGACCGCTGATAAAGGGGCGCATTTTCAGACAGGCGCCAAGAGCCAGCCCAAGCACTTGTATTCGTGGTTCCGCCACGATTGACGCTTTTGCCCCTGCCGTATATTCAGGAGTCTCTCGGCTTTAACATAAATTCCGGCCGTTGCGTCCTGGATGAACATATCACTTCGGTTCTGGTCGTAATACGTAACCACCCCTTGCAAGGTGTACGGGAATTCGCTGAGCGGTTTCTGCTGGGGACAGGGCACGAACTTCCGCCGCATACGTGAGCACGGCTGGAGCGGCATATGGTTTTCCGATGGCGAACCACGCTAGCGCAATCACTGGGATGGCGCGAACACACGTGGGGACATGGAGGCTCGTGGGCAAGCGCACAGCGACCTAAGGCTCCTATTTGTACATCGGTGCCGGCCGTGGAAACTCCATAGGGCTGGAGCGCCTTGTAATATCGTGGTTGATTAGAGCAAGATCATGAGAGTTCAGCGCAACTGTGCCGCCCTCTTAGGCCGTCACGCGGCTCCGCGGCGATTTGGATTTCGTCTTCCGCGGCTTCGTGTCATCAGAGAAGAGAAAATCCTCGATCTCATCGATTCGATCACTAGCGTCGTTGTAGCCAACCTCAATAAGGTCCGTTGTGTACTTCGAAGTAAAGAGTAAGTAACTCATGAGATCGGCGCAGGACGTTGCGTCTCGTCCCAGACTATTAACAAAGTACTGGATGAGATAGGGCATGTCTTTGCGGTGTTGGTCCGCTAACTGGGATAAGTCGACCGAAGGCGTAATGACGAATGACGCCAAGGGCCGCATCCGTTCGCTCCCATTCCCATCAGGTGGGCTGATTTGTCCGCTCTCGAGAAGCTGGTTCAAGCGCTCCAGATGCTCGATGTCGGAGGCCAGGTGATCGAGAAACATCACGTTAAAGAGAGTTCCCAGCACTTGCGCCAAGGACGGGTTGCCTTCACCCACCTCGTCTTCCTGGTGCTCGCTGGTTTCACAGCGGACGCCGATCGCGAAAACTCGTTCCGCCCCTAAACGAATAATCGGACTGAGAGGCTGTTGCAGGCGCACGCATCCGTCGCCGAAGAAAGCCGTCCCTCGAGGGGTCTCGAGTTTCACGGGCGGAAAGACCAAGGGAATCGCAGCCGACGCACAAATATGATCGACCGTAATCTTGGTGGCGAGCGTCACGCGCCGGCTCCGGTTCCACATCGGATGGCCTTTCGCTCCCTGAATGAAGAGGTAGCTCTTGCCAGAAGTATAGTTGGTCGCGGAAATCGCGAGCGCGTACAGATGTCCGCGCTTGATATTGTCCTGAATCCGGTTGCAATCGAGGTGTTTGCTGAGAAAACGCCTAAGGGGGGTCGCGTCCAATAGAGAGTGCGCGTGACCTCCTCCGAGAACTCCGCCAAAGGAGAGATCGATGATCCAGGTGAGAGAGTTGTGGGCTTGTGTCAGGACATCACAGCGAAAGATGTCGGAAGGCGTGAGGTTCGCCCAAAGTTCCGCGACTACTTTGGTGACGCGGGAGAAATCATCGCTGCCCGTGGCCAGAGCGGAACCGTTGATGGCTCCGGCGGAAGTTCCGCCGATGATCGGAAAAGGATTCCCTTGTGATTGAACCCGTTTGATTTCGCCGATGCGTTTCAGCACACCGGCCTGATAAGCTCCGCGGGCGCCCCCGCCCGTCATGACTAAACCAAGCGCGTTTTCCATCCTCCGACTCCCTGCGGCTCACTCATCCCCCAAGGAGCCCAAGCCTTTTTTCCCCCCCCGCGCGACATCATAGCAGGTTCTGAGGCTCGTGGCAGCCCGATTTCGTTCCGCGTTCAGGCCTGTGCTGCCAGCGCCGCTTGCGGGCTTTCGCGCGCAGCCCAATACTTCTTGCGCAACTCTCCTTTCAAGGTCTTGCCGGTCGCGTTTCTCGGCAGGGTTTGGACGAACTCCACTGAGCGGGGCGTCTTATAGTGCGCCAGGCGCGCGCGGCAGAACTCGATCAACTCCAACTCGGTGGCCTCTTCGCCGGGTTTCAAGACAACAAATGCTTTGGGAACCTCGCCCCACTTTTCGTCGGGAATCGGAATAACGGCGGCATCGTAGACCATGGGATGGGCCACCAGCGTCTTCTCCAGTTCGAGCGAAGAAATGTTTTCTCCGCCGCTGATGATGATGTCCTTCTTGCGATCCGCGATCAGCACGTAGCCGTGTTCATCGATGGTGGCCATGTCCCCGGTGTGCAGCCAGCCTCCGCGCAGCGTCTCCGCACTCAGTTCCTCCTGCCGCCAGTAGCCTTGCATGCCGCCATTGCAACGTGTGACGATTTCGCCGATGGTGCGTCCATCGCGCGGCACGTCCACATCGTTAGCGTCCACGATGCGAAGCTCGACGCCCGGGATGGCGTATCCGGTCATGGCCAGGCGCTCGTAGGGATCTCCTGCTTCGTTGAAGTGCACGCGATCGGGACGATGGCGGGAAATCGCCAGTACCGGTGACGTCTCGGTCAGGCCGTAGCCGGTGAAGCAATGACACCCGAGCTTCTCCTCCACTTCGCGCACCAGCGTGGGAGCGGAGGCTGCGCCGCCGAGGACGATCCACTGGAGGCTGCTCAATTCGTATTCGTGGCGTTCCGGAGAATGCACCAGCGCCGCCGCCATGACCGGCACCACGAAACAGGAGTTCACCCGTTCGCGCGCGATCAGGCGAAAGACCTCCGGCGGCTCGAACGCGCGCACCATGACGTGCTTGCCGCCCATCAGCGTGATGAAATGTGCGGCTCCCCAGCCGTTGGCGTGAAACAGGGGGATGGTGTGCAGATGGTTGTCCTGGAGAGGGACATTGAAACCAAGCGCGACGTCCAGAGCGTGCAAGTAAATATTGCGATGCGTCAGCATCACTCCTTTCGGAGTAGCGCTGGTGCCGCTGGTGTAAAAAAGTTCGGCCAACGAGTCTTCATCGAACTCGGTGAGATCGTCGCAGCACGGCTCGGCTGATGCCAGCAGATCTTCATAGGTTTCACCAGATAACCAACTGGATTGCGGCGTTCCATTGAGCAGGAAGAAACTTTTTATCGTGGCGACGCTTTTACGGAAGGCGTCCACCAGAGGCACGAAGATCTGATCGAGGAACAGGACCGTCGCCCCGGAGTCATTCAGGATGTACGCCAGTTCGCCAGGCGAGAGCCGGATGTTCAACGGGAGCAGGACTGCGCCCGCTTCCACGACGCCGTAGTAGGCTTCCAGCAGCCGGTGGCAATTGGGGCTAAGGAACGCGACGCGATCGCCAGGCTTCACTCCGCGCGCGCGCAGTGCACCAGCCAGCCGCGACACACGGTCCGCAAACTGCGCATAAGTGAAACGTTGATCGCCACAGACGACGGCGGTGTTATCGGGGTATTGCTCTTTTGCGTAACGAAGGAAACGGACGGGCGTAAGCGGGACGTTCATAACGCCTCCTAACGATGAGTACTGATGCGCCGCTGCCGTCCGCGGGCGACAGAGGCGGCTTCGGCAGTCAGCGCTGTAGAACTAACGAGTGCTTCAATTCCTCCACCATCGCCGGCACCACCTCGAACAGATCGCCGACGATGCCGTAATCCGCAACTTCGAAGATCGGCGCGTTGGCGTCCTTGTTGATGGCCACGATGGTCTTACTACCTTTCATGCCGAGCAAGTGCTGGATCGCGCCGGAAATCCCCACCGCGATATAAACCTTCGGAGCCACCGTCTGCCCCGAGCTGCCCACCTGGCGCGCGATCGGCAACCAACCGCTGTCGCAGACGGGCCGCGTGGCCGCGAGTTCGCCGCCCAGCGCTTTGGCCAGCTCCTCGACTATCGGAATGTTGTCCTTCTCTTTGATTCCGCGGCCGACGGAGACGATAATCTCCGCCGCCGTCAGATCCACAGCACCGGACGATTCGCGGAACGGAGCTTCTGGGCGCTGGCGGATGTTGGATGCGGCGATTTCCGGCGTGAAGGTTTCCACGCTGGCGGCGCCTGCTTCGACATTTTCGGCGTTGAACGCGCCGGCCTGGATGGAAACGAAATACGGCGCCGGTCCGCCGGGCTT
This sequence comes from Bryobacteraceae bacterium, assembly GCA_035297145.1. Taxonomy (GTDB): domain Bacteria; phylum Acidobacteriota; class Terriglobia; order Bryobacterales; family Bryobacteraceae; genus QHXW01. Next base: position 112,465 of record DATGZN010000014.1, on the reverse strand, counting down.
CACATCGGCGTTTAGCTTGCCCTGAAAGAGCTGCCGCACGAACACAGGCCCATTCTCGTTGCGCATGCCGATGACATCGCCGATCAGCGCCTGGTTGAAGCGTGTCGCGAGCTTCGGAGCTAGATCGCGAACTTGATACGTGTGCGGAAAGAGGACGAATGATGGCTGCACCTTGCGGACGAGTTGCTCGAGCGCCGCGGTATATCCGTCGGCTGTGTAGTCGCCCAGCAGCTCGTGCTCGACGGCATATACGCGATCGAGCTTCTTCGCTGCCAATTCACTCGCGAGCCTCGCGATTTCTCTTCCCGGAATTGCGGCCGACACCGTGTGCCCCAGCTCGGCAGCCAGCCGCTGGCCCGCCGCCAGCGTTTCAAACGACATGCGATTCCACTCGCCGCCGCGCTGCTCCATGATTACCAGTACGGACTCGCTCATATGACTCGCACCTCGAATCTCAGCTTCTCGATAAGCTTGGCCGCGGCTTCTCTGGCGCTGCCCTCGATCATCTGCGTCTGTTTTGCTTTCCGCGGCAGATACACGTGTTCGATAGTCGCGGTTGGAGAAGGCGCCACGCCGAGGTCAGCGGCCCCCAGCCGCTTCAGCTCTTTGGTCTTGGCTTTCTTGATACCCATCAGGGTCGCGTAGCGCAGCTTGTTGATACCGGATTGGATGGTCAGGACCGCCGGCAGGGGCATTTCGATGTTCTGGAACCAGCCGCTTTCGAGCTCGCGCTTCACACGGATCTTTCCACCGAGCACCTCGGCCGCCATGACGATGGTGGCGTGCGGAAGTCCGAGGATCTCGGCCATCACAACACCGGTCTGCCCATAGCCTAAATCGTCGGACTGGAGCCCGGTCAGGATGAGATCAGGCTTCTCGGGAGCAACAGCCTTCGCCAGCAGATGCGCCAAGCCGAGCGTGTTCCACGACGAGATATGCTCGTCCTCAATGTGCAAGGCACGGTCGGCGCCTTTGGCAAGTGCTTCGCGAATTGTTCGAGCCCCGCTAGCCGGCCCGGCACACAGCGCAATCACCTCTCCGCCGTGCTTCTCTTTCAATTGCAGCGCTTCTTCGAGCGCATAGGCGTCAGGCTCGTTCATTTCATAGCTGAGATCGCCATCCTCGATCCAGCGCCCATCCGCCGCGATACGAAGCTGGGAATCTCGAACGGGGACTTCTTTGATGGAAACGATGATTTTCATAGGACTCCGCCCAGGTACTAGGTGTTAGGTTCTAGGTGCTAGGTTTCAGGCTTGTGTCAGGTGTCAGCGGTCCTGCTGCCCGCTAACACCTGACACCTGGCACCTGACACCTTACTGCAAGTTCTCGAAAATGCCGGCGGCCCCTTGCCCGCCGCCGATACACATCGAGACCATGCCGTAGTGCGCATTGCGGCGCTGCATTTCGCGCAGAATGGTCGCGGTCAACTTCGCACCGGTGCACCCCAGCGGGTGGCCGAGAGCGACAGCGCCGCCGTTCACGTTGATCCTTTCGGGATCAAGACCAGCCTCGCGAATGACAGCCAGCGATTGAACCGCGAAGGCTTCATTCAGCTCGATCAGATTGATGTCGTCGAGTTTCAGTCCCGCGAGCTTCAACGCCTTGGGAATCGCGACGACTGGACCGATCCCCATGATCTCTGGCGGAACGGCCCCGACGGCGTAACTGACAAAGCGCACCATCGGCTTGAGTCCGAGTTCTTTGGCTTTTCGCTCGGACATGACGATAGCAGCCGCCGCGCCGTCGCTGGTCTGCGATGAGTTGCCGGCGGTGGATACACCGTCGGTGGAGAATGCCGGCTTCAGTTTCCCGAGTGCTTCGAGCGAGGTGTCCGCGCGCGGCCCTTCATCTTTACCGTAGATAGCCTTCACGCGTTTCGGCTTCCCGTTGAAAACGGTGCTTTCGACTTCCACCGGGACGATTTCCTCGTCGAACTTGCCGGCCGCCTGCGCGGCGATGGCCTTCTGGTGGCTGCGCAGGGCGAACTGGTCGGCATCTGCACGCGTGATGCCGTACTTGTTGCGCACGCACTCGGCGGTGAGTCCCATGCCCATGTAGGTCTCCGGCAGGTTGTCGACGAGCCAGGGATTGGGCGCGAGTTTGTTCCCGGTCATCGGGATCATGCTCATGGATTCTGCGCCCCCGGCCAGAATGATATCCGCCGATCCGGCGCGGATGCGCTCACTGGCGAGGGCGATCGCTTGCAGCCCCGACGAGCAGAAGCGATTAATGGTCATGGCGGGTACCGTGTTCGGCAGCCCGGCCCGCAGTACTACGGCCCGAGCCATGTTCATGCCGGCCTCGCCCTCGGGAAACGCACACCCGAGGATGAAGTCGTCGATTTCACCAGCCTGGACCTGTGGGTACTTTTTCATCAACGCCTGCACGATATACGCGGCCAGATCATCCGGCCTGGTGTTGCGCAGGGTTCCTTTCGGCGCTTTGCCGATGGCGGTGCGAAGACAATCGATAATAACGGCTTCCATATAGAATCTCCTTTATTGTTGCGGTTCGTCTCTGCCCTAGTTACGCAGAGGCTTGCCGGTCTTCAACATGTGCGCCATTCGTTCCTGCGTTTTCACATTGCCGCACAGGCTGAGGAACGCTTCGCGTTCCAGATCCAATAAGTACTGTTCAGAGACCAACTGCTCCCCTACGAGACGGCCTCCGGCCAGCACATAAGCCAGTTTTTCGCCGATCACGGCGTCGTATTCGGTGATGTACTTGCCTTGCTGGAAGCTCCAGACGCCCAGCTTGAGCAGGCTGTACGCGGCATCGCCCGCGACCTTGACGTCGGTGCGCGGCACGCCAGGAACGTAGTTGGGCACGAGGGTCAGCGCCAGGGCCTTGGCGTCCGCGATGAGCCGTTCCGGATTCATCGAGACGGGAGTGCCGCGGTCGAGCAGGCCCAGGTTCTTGGCCTCCTCGGCGCTCAACGATACTTTTGCCATGCCGATGAGTTCGAAGGCCTTCCGCGCGTCCTTCAACCGGAGTGTCAGTTCCTTGCAGCCGCCGGCCGCCGGAACGAGGCCCACTCCCAGTTCGACCTGGCCCATGTAGAGTTCGGCCGAAGCCTGCGGAATCGTGTGTAGCACGATCTCGCAGCCGCCGCCCAGGGTCCGGCCAAATGGAGCCGATACCACGGGCTTGTGCGCGTACTTGAGGGCCATGTTGACCTGCTGGAGGCGATTAACGGCGGCATTCAGCTCATCCCATTCGCCTTCCTGCGCAGCCAGCAAAATCGGCACCAAGTTGGCGCCGACGCAGAAGTTCTCGCCGTCGTTGGCGATGATCATGGCCTGGAAGTTCTTGTTGGTTTCATCGAGGCCCGCATACAGCATGCTGATGATGTCTTCGCCGATCGAGTTCATCTTGCTGTGGAACTCACAGCACAACACGCCGTCGCCCACATCAACCAGCGATGCGCCCGCGTTCTTCTTCACGACGCCATGCACGCGCTTGACGTCCGACAGCACGATGGTGCCCGGCCGAGCATCTATGGGCCTGTGCTCCATCGCCAGAACGTCAAAGTATTGCGGATGCGGATTATCGCCTTCAGCCCAGCGGTAGAGCGAGGTCACTCCGCGATCGAGCATTTGCTGGATGCTCGGCGGCAAAACGCGCCCTTCCTTCTGCAACCGCTTGGCGATGCTCTGGAAACCGAGAGCATCCCAGAGCTCAAACGGTCCCATCTTGTGACCATAGCCCCAGCGAATGCCGCGGTCGATCTCTACTATTCGATCGGAGATTTCGGGAATCATCTCGGCGGAATAGAGGAAATAGTCGCTGAGCAGTTTCCACAGGAACGTCCCGGCACGGTCATTAGTGTTGATGAGTACGTTGATCCGCTCGGGAATATTTTCGATGACCATCACGGCTTCAACCGACGGGAACTTGGGCTTCTGCGCCGGATGATACTCCATGGTCTTCAGATCGAGCGCCCAGATGGCTTTCTCCTCTCCGGTGACGACCCGCTTGTAGAAACCCTGGCCGGTCTTCTCGCCGAGCCATTTGCGCTCCAGCATCTGCTTCTCGAAGTCTGGCAGGAGGAAGCGCTCGGCCCACTGCGTGCCCTTGTTGGCTTCGGCCAGGTTGGGACTAACTTCTCCCCACACGTCCATCCCGACCAAATCGAGCATGCGGAAGCTGGCGCTATTGGGCAACCCAATCAGCGGACCCGTTAAGGCGTCGGCCTCCTCGACGGTGTAGCCGTCTTCGTGAGCAATTTTGCTGACGGTGGCGCCGAAGAAGCATCCGACGCGATTGGCGATGAAGTTTGATGTGTCTTTGCACAGGACCACTCCTTTCCCCAACCGGCGATCCCCATATTCCTGTACGAAATCCAACACTTCCGGAGCAGTCTCCGGTCCCGGAATCACTTCCAGCAGGTGCAGGTAGCGAGGAGGATTGAAAAAGTGCGTGCCCAGGAAGTTGCGGCGGAATTGCGGCGAGAATCCTTCGGCGATCTTAGCTAATGTGATTCCGCTAGTAGAAGTGGAAAGGATTGTGTCGGGTTTCACTACCGCTGCCACGCGGCCCCACAGGTCGCGCTTGATCTGCAAATTCTCGGCGACCGTTTCAATGACCCAGTCACAGTTGGCGAGTTCATTCAGGTGGTCGTCGTAATTGCCTGGTTTAATGAGCCGGATCGCGTCTTCGGAGAAGAAAGCGCCGGGTTTTTGCTTCACCGCAGTCTGGATGGCTTTGGTGGCCGTGGCCGACCGGTTCGGTTCATTGGGTGTGGCCCGGCTCAGCAGCAATGAGGGCACGCCCGCGTTGGCAAAATGCGCGGCGATGCGCGTTCCCATTGTTCCGGCGCCGAGGATGGCTACACGCCGCAGCGTCTTTTCCGTGCCTCGGCGCGCTTCCGTTCGCGGAACCTCCTCAGCCCGGCTGAGTTGGTCGATAGCATTAACAGTTACCGCCATGATTAGTTTCCTTCCTTTCGTTCTTTTCTGTGTAATCGTTGATGAGGCACAGCCTCGCGGTTCGACTCCCCGCCATCGAACGCATTCTTTTTACGCGTGATGTCACTCGGACCACTCGGCATAACGGCGCCTCTGCTTCAGCAGTGTGCCCAAGCCGTCTGAGGTGGTCGCAGCCCACAAATTCAGCCGCTGACCATTTAGACCGGGCCACTGCAGCATGCCTGGTGCTCAGGCCTATACCGCGAGTGCTTTTCGAAGGTCTTCGGGCTCCCCCAACACGTTTACGGGGAAAAGCACTCACACACGAGATGTCCGAAGTTCAGTTTTAGGGTTTACCTTCGATTAAAAGGATAAAATTATCTTAAACTATTGTCAATGAGAATCTGCATCCTGAGCCCGAAAAATGGGGCTTTCGCGATGGTAAGGCATCTTAAGATAGGGCAGGAAATTCCCGAGGTGTGGAGTCCAAGTTATCGACTTACAAATAGAGCCCGCCATTCACATTCAATTGCTGGCCGGTGATATAGTCGCCGTCAGCCGCCAGGAACGCGGCGGCTTTGGCTACATCGGCGGGCTGAGCGAAGCGCTGGAGCGGGATTTTCACGCGAATCTGCTCCAGAATCTTTTCCGGCACCTTTGCCAGCATTTCTGTGCGCGTAAAGCCAGGCGCCACGGTGTTCACCGTGATGTTGTATTTGGCCATTTCCAGCGCAACGGATTTCGTAAACGCCGTGATGCCGCCTTTGCCTGCGGCTGAGTGAGCCTGGCCAAGCTTACCGGCCTGACCCAGATACGAGGTGATGTTGATGATGCGGCCGAAGTTCTGCTCCATCATCGCGGGAAGGGCGGCACCGGTGCAGTAATAAGTACCGTTTAGGTTGACATGGATCACGTCCGCCCATTCGTCCTCTGCCGTCTTGCGCAGCGATTTATCCCGTGTAATACCGGCATTGTTCACCAGGATGTCCAACCGTTTCCAGGCGTCCAGCACGGTTTGGATGACCAGTCGCGCTTCCTCTTTGGATGCGACATCGCCCGGTACGAGCATGCAGTCAGATCCAATGGCTTGAATCTGTTCCGCCAAGCTCTCGGCGTGCGCTTTGTTGGAGCGGTAGTTCAACGCAACCGCCGCTCCACGATGCGCCAATTCCAGGGCGATAGCGCGCCCGATGCCCCGCGCCGCGCTGGTAACCAGCGCCACTCGTCCCTCTAAGGACGCGAAGCCATTGCCGTTTCCTTCTCTCATGGCGGTTTCCCCCTTCCGAGGACCGGGAGTCGGCCCCTGTCCGCCTTGCGAAAGGCTCCTCTTGCGCTTATGGGCACAAATGCCCGGAAGGCATGAGAGCCATCGAATCCTAGGTCAACTGGTGCGGTGACTCGATCATAAGTCATATTCAGATCTTTTTATATAGCATAGTTACACTATCCAAGAGGACTCTGTTATGTTCTTCGCTTCTGATGAAGACGTTTTTTTGTTTACATCCGCTAACTTCGGTTGTATTCTATCCGCGGGGTTATCGCGATGGGTTCTGGTGCAGCCACAGCGTTGGCTAACTCTCCCAGCTCGCGGCCAATGCCGGATTGCGATCCGATTGCGCATTTGGCGCCCGAAGCGTGGGAAAACGTAGTACGACTCCGGTTTGTTCCTCTGTCGTACTTGAGACTAACTTGCGACGTCCAGTTGGACCGTGGCTTGGACCGCCTGCTCTACTTCCAAAGTTTCATCGACGAAGAAGACTGATCGTCGGGCAGACTTCGTATGGACGGTAGAGACTGAAGGTCAAACTCGCTCATTCTTCCCGCAGCGCCCGCAAAGGATCGATATGCGCCGCCCGCCGCGCCGGGGCCCACGATGCCAGTGCTGTAATGACGAGCAGCAGCAACGGGATAGCGATGTAGATCAGCGGATTCACGTGCTGGAACCCGGATGCTGAGAGCGCGGCGGTGGCGGCGCGGCAGGCGAAGAAGGCCACCACTGACCCGACCAGGACACCGGCCAGTCCGAGCTGCAACCCCTGCCGCAGCACCATCCACACCACAGTCCGGCGGTCCGCGCCAATGGCCATGCGAATGCCGATTTCGGTTGTCCTACGGCTCACCGAGTAAGCTACCAGGCCGTATAGCCCGACTGCTGCCAGTATCAGTCCCATCATCCCCATGCCGCCCACGACTTGAATCAGGATGTCCGAGGTCCTGATGGCCCGCTGCGTGTAAATATCCTGCATCGTGCGCATGTCGAAAGCAGGCATATCGGGATCGAGCTTGCGCACTACGTCTCGCAGCACGCTGGCGAGGGTGGACGCATCGGGGGCTACGGATTCGGCGACGATGGACATCTCGGCTGCGCGCGGACGGTACGGGTGCTGCCGGTAGGGCAGGTACATAAAATCGTTGGGCGGCTCCGCGATCCAGAGATACTTCGCCATCCTGGCGATCCCCACGATCTGGACCAGCGGGCCACTGGCGTTGGTGAGATGGAACCGTTTGCCGGCGGCGTCCCCTTTCCAGTAATGTCTCGCCATGTGCTCATTCACCACCGCCACCAGCGGCACATTCTCGCGATCGGACTCGAGAAAGCTGCGCCCGTGCAGAATGGGGATATTCATGGTCTCGAAGTACCCCTCACTGACGTAGTTGGCGAATGCGTTCATCGACTGTTCGCCGCGCGGCAACTGCCAGCCTTCGGGAGCCACGCCCAGGGCTGCCGGGCCGGCGAGCAGGGGGACCGCGAAGACGAGAGCGGCCGACTTGACGCCAGGCGCGGAGCGTGTGTGTTCGAGCAGGTCCTTATAAAAACGCGCGGTGTGGTCTGGCGAGTAGCTAGCCAGTTGCGTGTTGAAGGCGGTGAGGAAGAGATGATCGGTGCGATAACCCGGCCCCGGCAGCAGTTGCTCCTGAAAGCTCTGCACCATGGCGGCGGAGATCGACAAAAGCACGACGGAGAGAGCCACCTGACCCGCCACGATGCTGTTGCGGCCCCATACGCGGCGCCGGCCACCACTGTCGGCATCGGCGGCTTTTAAAGAAGGTACGAGGTTCGGCCGTGTGGCGCGCAGCGCGGGAGCGAGACCGAACAGAAAGGTGCTCACTACCGACACGATCAGGGTAACCAGCAGGACGCGGCGGTCGACTCCCACGTCGAAATAGATGGGAAGGTCGCTGGGGATGGGCATACTGTGCCAGAAGTCGGCCATGGCATCGGCCATCCATACGCCGCCGATTCCCCCGACCAGAGCCACCAGAAGATTCTCCAGAAGAAGCTGACGGACGAGAGCCATGCGGCCGGCGCCCATGGCCAGACGTATCGCGATCTCGCGTGTGCGCCCACGAGCTCGACTTAACAGCAGACCCGCGACATTGGCGCAAGCCACCAGTAACACCGCGATTCCCAGGATGGCCAGCATGATGGACATCTGCGCCGTTTCCGGTCCCTGAGCCATGCGCAACTGGAGCTCGGTCTCCACCACAAGGCGCTCGTTACGGTTGGGTGCTGTGTGGATTTTCTGGAGCTCGGCGGAAAGGGCGGTGATATCGGCCTGCGCCTGCTCCATGCCGACGCCGGGCTTCAGGCGGCCCTTGACGAATAACCAGCCGAAATCGCGGTTGTGGAGGTAGTTCTGTTGCACCATGCGCGGTGACATGGAGAGAGGAACGAAGACTTGCGGGCGCATAACGGCGTCGATACCCGTGAAACGTGCGGGAGCTACGCCGATCACCAAGAACTCAATGCCATTCAGCCGGATGCGGGAGCCGATCGCCGACGGACTCGCGCCAAACTGGGCCACCCAGAAATCGTGCCCCAGCACGACCACGGCGTCGCGTCCCTCGACTTCATCCTCGTCATCGCGGAAGCTCCGCCCCATCGCGGGCTCGACGCCCAGCACACGGAAGAGGTTGCCGGAAACGTAAAGGCCCCATTTCATCCGCGGCACAGTATTGGAATTCGGACTGAAGCCGAAGAAGGCATACGAAGCCGCCACCATCCCGTCGAACGTGCGGTTGCGATCGCGCAGGTCGAGGTAATCCGGATAGGAAATGGGCGGGTTCTGGCCGAACTGCGCGGATACAGCGGTATTGATGGCGAGGACGCGATCCGGCTCCCGGACCGGCAGCGGGCGCAACAACATGGCGTCGGCGAAGCTGAACATGGACGCTGTAGCACCGATGCCTATGGCCAGCGAACAAATGGCGACGGCGGTGAAGATGGGGTCCTTGCGCAGTACCCGGAAAGCGTGGGTGAGGGTTGGCAGCATGGGGCACGCTCCTCGGAAGCAAGAGCAACTCTGATGCCGCGAGCCAGAAGCTCGCAACGTCCATGGTATCAGAGTTTAATACCTCTAAATATCGCTATGCCTGTCCGATTTTGGGATAGAAAACCACCGTCCGGTCTCGATCCCGGCCACCCGCTGCAGCTCCTTTGCTTCTTTCAGGCGATGAATCCGAGGTTCTTTAACAAAGCGCGGCCGAGAGCGTTGCCGTCGAGAGGCGGCAATGGAGTCTTCAGCTCCTCCAGCTTCTTACGGTGAGCCTCGGCACTCACCTCCGCAGCCGTTTTGAGCGTCGTCAATTGCTCCGCGCGCGCTTTGTGATGGGCGAACTGCTCGGCTTGCGCCAGCTTTAGCTTCTCCTTGCCGGCTTGGAGGAAATCGAGCTGCGCCTTGATGTCCGCGCGATTCGCCACGCTCGGCAGACTGAGGATGTGCTTACAGAACTTGTCCAGCTCGCCGAAGACCCGGTCCAGATTCCACGGATCTTTCTGTGGGCCTGCGTCTGGATTGGCTGCCGCAGGTGCTGAGATGCTGGCGGTCGCGTCGGCATTCCCCGGCTGTAGGTGGAAATTCCACGTGTAGTCGCATGCGGGACAACAGATGTAGTTCCACATCCGTGCAATACAGGTTTCGCTGAGGCATCCGAGCACGCTGCTGGGTCGGAGGATCACGGGGTTTTTACAACGCGGACACGGGACCTCCGCCGGAATTGGCATGTGACAGAATTCGCATGTGATCTCTTTCGGCGCCCCCGCGGCTCCAATCGCGATCAAGACATTACCGATGATTTCAGAGTTGACCAAAGCCGGCTGCCAAAGCTCCATCAACGCGGCATGGGACAGCCGCCGGGCGGGGCCTAGAGACGGGTCGTGAGTGACCACGATCTTATCGTCGATATCGACCAAGACCGAGTAGTGGCCCGTCGAAGCTTCTCGTGACGACCGGTGGTTCACGATACCTCGAATACCGTTTTCCCGGCAGAGACGAAGCACCTGAAGCGGATACCGCGCCTGGATGGCAACGGCCGTGCATCCCCGCTTCAGGGCATCCTGAACCATCAGGTGGGTTGTCGAGGCCAGACTGCCGAACCGGTTTCTTTTGGCAATCGCCGCCCAGATCTCTTCCTGCGAGACTTCCTTCCCGAACGAGCGATAAATCATGCCCAGGCAGACGGCGCCGCAGGTCCGGTCGCCTGGCGCTTCGGACTGTCTCTCGTATGGAATGGCCAGTTGTGCTGCGCTCATTTTCCGACTCCTGACTGTTACGGACCAATAAGAACCGTAGGAAGCCCCATTGCGATGAAACCGCCGTGGACTGTTAGGTCCATCATTCGTGCCGCCGGCATCTTACCGATCAGCACCGTAAAGGAACCCAGGGCAATCACGTCCGGCGGGCCGACGCACGTGGCCATGTCGCCGACCCGTGCAGCCGGCATGCTGCCAATCAACACGGTTGGACAGCACGGCGGTAGAATCGGTCCGCCGACGTGCGGCACCAAAACTGTCACCATCGGGCATACGTGCATGTCTCCCAACCGCGCTGCTGGCATCCCCATGCGTCTACTCCTTTGTCATTTTTCCGAGCCGCAACCAAAGGGAGCGGTTTTCACGGCGAAGCAGATCATCCTTGTTCTGCATTCCATTCACATAAAACGCCCCGCGGCGACTCCGACCCCAAGTCCCACGAAGCCTCTTTGCGTTTCCACAATCCTGGCAGGGTCACTCTTCGTACAAGCGAGCTTAACTGCGTTGGCGACTGCCTGCGCTGTGCCAAAGGGGGGCGGCGCTGCTGCCGGCCGCCCACAAGGTGAAGCGATTCCTGGCCCGGTCTGATATGCTGCCATCGCCAGCGCACCCGCGACGGACGCCGGACCAACGGACTCCGCCTGGACCTTCGCCGCGCCGCGAGTGCTGTCGCTCGGCTGTAGCACCCACTGCACTACAGTTGTGGCGGCCGCCTGGTCCACCGCGGACATCCGGTCACCCCAAGCATGCTGGAAGCACAAGCATCCCCACCACACGGCTTCGCGTGGCGGCAGCGCATGGGCAAGGAAATCGATTCCTGCAATGTATTGCTTGTTGTTGATCAATGCTTCGATGAACGCTCCCGGCGTCATCCCATCACGTAGCAGGGCGCGGGCTTCCTGTCTGACAAGGAAGCGCGCACAGATCTCGGCCGCCGTCGTTGCCTCGATCTTAACCAGCGATACGTTACTCACGTCCAGACCCCAAACTAGTTGATCTGCACCAGGGCGCCTTGAACCGTAATCATGACTCCCTGGATCGTAATGCCTTCGGGCGTCAATGTAATGGTATTCAGCCCCCCCGCCACCGACAGCGTGATCTGAGTGAGGCTTTGAATAGTAACGGGCATGGTGCCTCCATCCACAGTGATTCCGCTCGGCGTCATTTCAATCTTTTGGTCAATCCCCGGAAGAAGTCCGCGCTGCAAAGTGATGTTTTGCGTTTCTCCGACGACGACCTCAGCCCCGTTCGTCGAATCCGAAGCCACGGGGGGAAGCATGGGCGGTCCCGCAGTCACCCGTACTCCCTGGCTCCCATACACGTTGACCAAACCGTCCATTGCCAGGCCCGTTGCAGCGAGTGTGATGACACTGGGACCCGGAATGGCCGGGGGCAGGGGCGGCATGCACACAACTTCCATCGAATTGGCCTTGATGCCATAGCTTCCCTTGACCGATTCAAGACGGTCGGCGGAACTCCCGCTGCCACCCGAACCGCCTCCGCATTTTGTGGTTTCTTCCGCCATTGATTCACCCTCCTCGCTGCGCTCTAACCTTGGTTCCCGTTTTTGATTGGCCCCGGTTGGCTGCCTTGATATACCGGCTGGGCGTCGTCGTTGTTCTCGAGGCCTATCGCGAGGATAGGGCCGAGTATGCTTGCGGTGGCGACGAACCCGCATGCGACTAGATCAACCGGTTCCCACCAGTCGCGGTGTTCCGTCTCTTCATTGAGTTTGTGCAGCGCTTCCACTTTCTTCTTAGTGTCTTCATCCGTCCACTTTTCGAACATTGCCGCGGTCATAACCGCTCCCAGCAGCACATCCGTAAGCGCCTTGAACACCATGGTCAGCGTGGCCCGGGTGTGGTCTGCGGTTTCGGCTGCGTAAACGGTCTCCCAGACAATGGTTGACACGCCAAGCAGCCCGGAGAAAAGGGTCGCCCAAAAGTGGTCTCTATACCAGTCGTGAAATTCAATTTTTGGGGGCCCCACGGACAGTTCAATAGACTGGCCGAGCGTGAACTGCACGCTCGAGCCAAGCGTAAATTGCATGTTTCCGCCCAGACCGGATCCGAGTACCCCCTCGACGACTTGCATTCCGGGAACGCCTGGGACGCCCTCGGCCAAGCCTCCCGGATTCACACAGATCTGCACATTGTTTCCCACCGTGAGCTGGTGACTCATCCCCATCACGCCCTGCACATTCTCGCCATAGACCATCACCGAGTTCAGACCCAATACTCCGGTCGGTGGAGGTTCGGGCATGGGGTCGGCATTGTCGAAGCCCAGGCCGTAGATGCTGCCTCCGCTACCGCCGCCCGGCACCAGATTGCCGACGGTCAACATGTTGGCCACCGAAACATGCTCGCCCTTATGGCGGCCGGCGTGGATCATCTTGTCGTATTCCGAGTTCAGGCTCAGGTTTCGTTCCGAGTGAATCGCCAAATGCTCGTGGCCTTTGTGGTCGTTAAAAACGATTCCGTTGTAGTTCTTTTGCGCCGTGCCGTGCACGCTGGCCGATTTGAAGCCAGCCAACTGTCTATGAAGGGGCAGCTCAAACCACGGCATGTTTTCCGCGTTGTAAACACTGCCGACAATCAATGGCTGATCCGGATCACCTTCCTCGAAAGTCACCACCACCTCGTGGCCAATCCGCGGCCAGAAGAATGCGCCCCAGCCCTTGCCCGCCCACACCTGGGCCACGCGTAACCAACAGGAACTGCCCGTGTCCTTTTTCCCCTCGCGGTCCCAGTGAAACTGCACTTTCACGCGGCCGTACTTATCGCAGAAGATCTCCTCGCCTTGTGGGCCCACGACGGTTGCGGTCTGGACCCCTGCGATCACCGGTTTCACAGTCGCTCTCTGTGGGCGGTACCGCAGGCCTGCCGGAATACACGTGAACTGGTTTTCATATTGGAACGCTGGCGTCTCGTTACTGCGGTAGCCGGCTTGATGGGCCCGGTGATTGACGTAAGTCAAAACGTACTGGCCGTCGGCGTCGAAGTGGCGGTCGAGCGTGAACTTGTTACCCGCGGCGAAATTGCCGCAGTTGCTCGCTCCCCGGATCTCCAGGCAGGCGACGTCTTCCTGCTCCATGCGTATCCGGACCGTACGGTCGCGATCCTCGAAGATGAGCTTCAGATCTCGAGGCCGGGGGGCTGCGTTGGGATCGATTCCATCGAATCGTTGGGCGTAACCGCCAGGGTAATCGTAGATTTCTAGTTGATCGTTACCGCCGACGTTCAGCTTATGGGTCACTTTGCCCACCGTCACGCTGTCGACGGTTTTTCGTTTGGCTTCCAGATGTTGGCCTGGAAGTTCAAAGCAGTGATCCCAAAGTGTGTACTCGCCCGCGCGCAGTTCCTGGGCCTTCTCCCAGTTCGTGATCCGCATATCTTCTCGCAAACCACCGAACAACTCCTCGTAAACAACGGTACTTTGGCCCTCGACCGTGGGGTTCTTGATGTCGGTCACTACCATCTGGTGCTTACCGTCAGCGTGCTTGAAAAAGTAGTAAATTCCTTCCTCTTCCATGAGGCGGCTGACGAAATCAAAATCGGATTCGCGATATTGCACGCAATAATCGCGGGCGTAATACGTTCCCGAGATTTGATAGCTGACGTCGAGGCCGGTGAGCACTTCGCGCAGAATGTCCGGCACCGAGAGGTGCTGAAAAATGCGGCACCGGACTTTCTTGGTCAGCAGCCACAACTTGGGAACCACTTCCGCACGGAAACTGACAAAGGTTTCATCGCGAACGCCTTGGCTGAACCGCTTGACCAGTCCGTTGAAATACCGCTTGTCTCCGTTGAGGAGCCGCAGCTCCACGGTGACGCTCTCGCCCAGGATCTTGTCAAAATGGATCTCGGTTCCCAGTTTGGCCAGCAGATCCAGCCGAAAACCGAAAAGCTGCGAGATGCCTTCGTGACCAGAAAAGTCCGTGAGAAGCAGGGTATCCTGGCCCAGGGGCGTGGTAACTATCATTGGCTTGTCGGTCTGTGTGTAGGTCGGCATAGCGGTTTATTAATTAGACGAGTCAATTGACGCTGAACACGCGAAAAGTTCGAAGCGGTCGCTGGCAACATCACGCGCTTTGCAGTCAGTACAGTCAAAGACGCCCGTACGGCCGTTGAATGCCACGTTCAGATACATGCAAACCATCGGCCACTAGTAAGCTATGTCTCGCTAATTCGCCATAGCACCTTGTCTGTGAGTGCTTTACTCCGGAGTTAGTAAGATAAGTGACGAGTGATGGGCAGGTAGAATACTCTATCTGATCGGATACAGATGGGACAAAACGGATAGACCAAGCTTCAATTTCATACGCACGAGCTGTCAGCAGTCAGTCAAGTTGACGACGTCATCAACTTCTTTTTCGCGTTGGAACACACGAGGGGCTGCTTATTAATTTCGCTCATCGCAGATCGGACAACTGCGCAATTGTGTAGCAGCGGACGTACTCAAGCGACCGGTACGTCCGCCTCGGGTGGCAGGATTCCTACGGGGAAAGTGGGGTGGGGTTCTGGCAGGGTTTGGGAGTGGACGTATATCTCAATCACGGGTGAATATATGGGAGCTGAACCGCCGGCAACCCGACGAGAACGCCCATAATCGCGATCACGACAACCGTTTCGATCAGCGTGAAGCCTCGCTTCCATGACATTCGCCTCGCTGTCTACCAGAGCAAACCGGGTGCCACTTGCCGGTCGAGTCCGGCTGCGCACCCTAAACCCGTTTGCTCTGAATGAATATCGCTGAAAGGCTCAGCCGCGGAGGAAGATTGGGGTGTTTCTCCCGGCTCGCGAATACTATCTGAATGGATAGTCAGGTATCCGAATAGATAGTGTTCGGGCTGCGTCAGTGGCGAGAATGGACGTTGGCCTCGGTGGCGGCTCCGAGCGCCTTCTTTGCTGGACACTGGTGCGAAACGCGTAAGGGCCGGGCGGCACTCAGGTGGTACCCGCACAGTTGCTGTTTGACCCGCCCTCAGAAATGAGACGGGAGAAATTGAGACCCAGCCCTCGTGGGCCGATTGGTCGGGGCGGGGCGATTTGAACGCCCGACCCCCTGCGCCCAAGGCAGGTGCGCTACCAGGCTGCGCTACGCCCCGACAGTGAAGCTTTTCTGATTCTAAAACACTTCTCGACTCGCCGCACACCGCCGCGAGGCAAAACCGCCAAAAACAGCCCCGATCGTGGCAAAACCGTGACAAAACCCCATCAGTTGGGCCGCTCCGTGTCAAAATTCCGGCTGGTCTCATTTGCCTGCCGGTTCAGCTTTTGCAGCGCCTCCCGCTTCATCTGCGGCGCCGAGCACAGTGAACAGGCGTTGCTGAGCCGACCAACGGAGAAAATGAAAGTCAATCAACTTCAATGATTGCAGATCGATCGGAGTTTCTTGAAGGGACAGTGCAGTGATGGCGCAACTCAGTGAGACCTATAGCTGAACATGGAAACGTGGGGCAGGATTCATCCTGCGCCGGGCTTCAGCCATCATGGCTTCAGGGCTCTTCGCGTTTACGCTCACTTCTGCAACTTGTTAATATGCTCGGACCACCGGAGGGCGTTGTATTCTCAGAGCGTACGCCCAAATGAACAACTGGAAGCGGTTCGGCATTCTTGCTTTCCTGCAACGGGAAACCCACGCTCTGGACCGGAAACTGGTGGTACTGACGACCGCTTCCGGGATTGCCAATGCAATGAATCTTGCGGTGATCAATTCCGCCGTTGACGCCTTACGGGGCGGCGGACCTTCCTGGCGCCATTTTGTGTGGTTCGGTCTGTCCATCGGCCTGTTCGTCTACTCCCTGCGCTACATCCTCTACGAATCCACCAGGATCGCCGAGGCCGCCATTTGCAGCGTACGGCTGCGGCTGGCCGATAAGGTCCGCCGTTGCGACCTGCTGGCCTTGGAATCTATCGGCGAGGCCGATATTCATGCAAGGATCAGCCGGGATACGCTGGCCATCGCCCAGGCGGCGCGGCCGTTGTTCGCCGCCGCGCAGGGCGCCGTCATGATTCTCTGCACCATGGTCTATATCGCTCTGGTATCGCCTGTCGCCATGCTGCTTTGCCTTATCCTGATCGCGGGCGGCGCCGGCAAGTACATCAGAGACCGCGAAGCCTATGACAAGGGTTTGAAGGACGCTTCGAGACAGGAAGACGAACTGTTCGAATCTCTCGCCGGCTTGCTGAAAGGGTTTAAGGAACTCCGCATCAACAAATTGAAAAGTGACGACGTGTTCGCGGAATTCCAATCGGCTGCCACGCGCGTCCGTGAAGTGCGCACCCGCGTCAATATCCTGTTCTCGAACAACATCATATTCGTTGAAATGTTCTTCGTCCTTCTACTGGGGGCTGTGGCCTTCATTCTTCCCGTGATAGCCACATCATTTTCAGGATCGGCTGCGAAAATCGTGGCTGCTATTTTGTTCTTTTTCGGGCCGCTGGGCAATGTGGTCGTAATGTTCCCCACGCTGGCGCAGGTAAACGTGACAGTGGACAACCTGCAACGTCTGGAAGCGAGACTCGACGAGGGCTTGGCGCAGTCGGCGGAACACGAAGTGTCGCCCCTGATCGATATGAGTTCCTTCCACACGATCCGGTTCGAGGGAGTCAGCTTCACCTATCGGGATAGTGACGGCAACGCCACCTTCCAGGTCGGCCCCATCGACGGCGAAGTCCGGAGGGGTGAGATCCTGTTCCTGGTGGGCGGCAACGGCAGTGGCAAGACAACCTTGCTGAAGCTGTTCACCGCGTTGTACTGGCCCGCGCAGGGGGCCATGCGCGTCAACGACGTGGAGATCGGGCCCGCCAATATCCAATCCTACCGCAACCTGTTTTCGGCCATCTTCACGGACTTCCACCTCTTCGACAAACTGCACGGGCTGCGGGACGCGGCGCCAAAACGCATAGACGAGTTGCTGCAGTTGATGGAGATTTCCGAAAAAACCGCCTTCCGGGAGGGGCGGTTCACCAACACCCACTTGTCGACCGGACAACGCAAGCGACTTGCTTTGGTAGTGTCCTATTTGGAAGACAAGCCCGTGTATATCTTCGACGAAGTGGCGGCCGACCAGGACCCGCAGTTTCGCCGCTATTTCTATGAAACGCTGCTCCAGGAGCTGAAGAGCGCCGGCAAAACGGTCGTGGTAGTGTCGCACGACGACCGATATTTCCACCTCGGCGACCGCGTGCTGCAAATGGACTACGGCAAGTTGATCGACCTCGCGCGCAACGAAGCCAATGGCATTTAGTTCGCCTCATATAGGCGGACTCGGGATCAATCGCGTGCTGCGTCACGCGCACAAACTTCCCGAGAGGGCAGTCGAAGGTGGCATTCCAGTCTCATCGCGCGGGCTTCCCGCAGGACGTCGTGGGATGCGGAGCGTTCCGCTATGTTCCGCCGACCGCTGGGCTTACGATCTACGTTATGCTTCCTGCTTCAGATCATCCATCGCCCTTCGCAGGCTGAGCGGTCTCATGTCAGTCCAGACCTTGCCGATATAGTCGAGGCATTCGGATTTCGGACCGCTGAATCCGCCATCACGCCAGCCCGCCGGATTTTCCCGGTGGATGGGCCAGATCGAGTATTGCTCCTCGTGGTTGATAACAACCTTGTACGGAATGTCGGCAGCTTCGCTCTCGTCCATCACACCCTCCGGTTAGTTACCAATCGCAACCGATTCCCTTGCACTGGCTTTGACCATGCCTTATTATAGGGCGCTTCCTGTAATCTGGTGGCGGCAGGCGCCAAGTCGAGGCCGCCGCAATCACCCGATGCATGGGTGTTTTCCCGGCCCGTGAATTCGGACTGCGGTGCATAGTGTGCGCAGGCGGCACGGCCACCTGTCTCCACGCCGGCGACGCGGTGGAAGTGGACGGCTTAGCCTGCCCGGTGACACTGCCTGGAGCGGCTATGTCGCAGTTTGGTCCATGCCTCTGCGATTCGCATGATCCCAGGTCTGATCTGGTCGATGCGGGGCTGAATGTAGCTGAGCCGCAGGGACGCTTGCGCCGGCAGGCTCGCAGAGGCGGCGAAGGCGCACCCGGGCGTGAATGCAACGCCCTTTTCGAGCGCCAGTTCAAGGAGTGCGCTGGTGTCGCATGCATCGTTGAATTGCAGCCACATGAATACACCGCTGCTCGGGCGCGTCCAGACTGCCGCGCCCGAAAAACAATCTGTTAGTGCCGCATGCATCTCGTCGCGGCGCTGCCGGTAACGCAGCCTGCGCGAGGGAAGGTCGGCGGCGAGATAGCCGGACCGTAGATATGCCGAAATCACCCTCTGCGTTACCGTACAGCAGTCGATTTCAGCGGAATCGCGAATCAAGCCAAGCGGCCGGATCAGTTCTTCCGGCGCGACGATCCACCCGGCGCGCAGCGCGGGAGCAATCACTTTCGAAAACGATCCGACATAGATGACCCAAGCCGGCTCTAACGCGCGGAGAGGCGGGAGATTCTCGTCGTCGAGTGCGAGGAGGCCGTAGGCATCGTCTTCAATCAGAGGCACGCCATAGTGTCGCGCCAATTCCACCAGGAACTGCCGGCTCGCCCCCGAAATGCTGACCCCAAGGGGGTTGTGGCCATCGGGAATGACATACATGAACGCCGGACGCACACCGGAACTGAGCAGGCACTCGATCCGATCCATTCTGGCCCCTTCCCGAAGGTCCGTCTCCACCGTCAGGATTTCCGGCGAAAAGGGCTCGACCGCCTGTAACACGCCGGGATAGGTTACTTCGTCGACGAGCACCTGCTGTCCTGCGCGCATAAGTAATCGCGCAAGCAAATCCAGAGCCTGCTGAGCACCCGTTGTCAGGATGATTTCTTCCTCGCGGCACTCAACGCCCCGCGTTCGCATTAAGTCGACTATGTCGTGCTTGAGCGCTCTGTGTGGCGGGCCGATCTGCAATGCATCCGGTTCCCTTACGAACACGTTGGCCGCGGCATTGGCGAACATGCCCAAAGGGAGATCTTCGGCGGGAGGAATTCCCACGGCAAAGGAGATAATCTCCGGACGTTCACTGACCAGTGACAGCATTCGCCGCAGTGCCGTCTGTTTCGCAGTCTCAGCCCATTTGTTGATGATGATCGGCACGTCGGACCGCCTTTTCCGTCCACACGGAACGGCATCGGATGAACTGCATCAATTGTGTTTGGGCCCCCATTTATTTCCCAGATATTTTCCGTGCGTGAACCGATTCGTGTGCCGCTGGCAGCCGGCTCATGACATCAGAATCTCCTTCTCTCCGAATAACCTTTCCGCGCATACCCCGTGTTGTCTGCAATTATCTATAAGCTTGTTCGATTCCGTGATCGGTCTCGATACCGCGGTGTATTTAATGCTCATGACATGGTTCAGCCATGGCTCCTGCCCCATGGCATAAACGTAAACGTCCTGACAACCAAACCGGTTGACAAGATCGAGCCCCTGATCGTAATTCGATCCCGCGAGTCTTCTTGATTCGTCCATCGCGCGCGGCAGTTTCTTCGTCAGAAGAGGCCCGTACAGCCAACTCAGCGGCGCGCCGTCACACTCCATGCCAAGGAACAGCGCATCGACATTGCCCGTTGCCTTCCGCACGTGCTCATACACGCGGGGTTCGAAGTTGCAGGAATCCGCTGCAAACAACAAAGCGTGCCTACCAATTTCGACCAGGTACATGAGCTTTGTCCGCACCGTCAGGTCGCTGTGCTCACCAAGGAAAGGAAGTCCTGTGACACGGCCTCCTGCGATCTCGAGTTCCGCCATTTCGTCGAGCTCAATGACATTCCGGAAACCAACGGCGCCGAGCAGAAGCCTGATGGAGGGGTCATGGAGGTTGCCTCCGCCGTTGCGCGGAACGACGACACACCCGATCCGGTGGCGTAACTGGAGAAGTGTCTCGAACAGGATATGGTCCTGATGGTTGTGGGTGATGAGAACGCAATCGATTCGCTCGGGGAGATCTTCGTATGTGTATCGCGAAATGTTCGACTCGTACGTGTAGCTCAGGACCGGATCAAGGAGTATGGAAACACCCCCGCTTTCGATCAGAATACAGGCATGACCGAAATAGCGCCACCGTACGCCCTTTCCGGTGTACGACTGGTACTGGCGAGGCGGCTGCGGGGTGAAGAACGTCCGGAGCAGTTCCTCCGATCTGTTCTGGCCGTCCAGCATCTCCTGAATGTCCGCCCAGCGGCGCGGCGCGGTTTTCAGTCGAAACAAGCGATCGGCGATCTCGTCGTCATATGCGAGGTTCAGGTGGACTGAATGGTTATCCTCCAGCCGGGGAGTGCTTAACACGAATGGCCGGTCGTCACCCGTCGTGAGCGACAGCATCAGGCTCTGCTCGGATCTGTGGTAGTACTCACTCCGATACAGCAACGGCTCAAACATGCGGAATGACGGATGGTTGTTCAGG
Organism: Bryobacteraceae bacterium; assembly: GCA_035297145.1. Lineage (GTDB taxonomy): Bacteria > Acidobacteriota > Terriglobia > Bryobacterales > Bryobacteraceae > QHXW01. The sequence continues at coordinate 91,620 of DATGZN010000014.1, read as the reverse complement.
TCGTATCCCAGCTCGACATATCCCCGCAGAACGTCGGGAACACACGGATAAAGAGGCTCGAGCGAGAATCCCGCGGCATTGGCCCGCAGCATTTCATCAAGATCGGAGATGGCAGCGGACAATCGCAGAAGGGACCCCATCCGATCTTTTGTCTGCTGCCGCAGGTCTCTGATCTCGTCGACTCTATTAGCGCCGTAATCGATGAACGGGCCGCCCAGCATCTTCGGGTTCTTCACGGCGTTGGCATGGAGGATGGGGGCGCTGATATACGAGTCCATGATCTTGAGGTGCCGCTCGGTGATGTTTCTGGCAGCCGTTGCGGGGGGAATGAGATGAGGCCACACGTACCACTGTCCAAACAACGGCTCTATCTGGACGTCGGTTCTGAGATAAAGAGGCTCACCGCCGGTCATGCGCATCCTCGCCTAACATGGAAAAGTGAGGCCCTCGGCGCGAGACACCGCAGCGCGCATGACCAGCCATAGGATTTGTTGCCGGCTGCTTCGACTTGGTAAGCCATTAACATTCCATTGCGGCTGTTTCAGAAAGCGGCCTGTTGCGAGCATTGCAGTGGTTCAGCCGACACGCGCTGAAACGAACTCCGGCCGAGCGCGGGTTCCAGCGGCACGCGCAAAGCGGCCACCGCTCCGGATGCATCACGCTCGAACTCGAGATCCAATGTCCAGCGCGGGTTCCAGGCTAACGGCGCGGTGATGAACCGGTTCGTATCGGTCATCTGCAAGTCGGACGTGAGCCGGCCATAGCAGAATTGCAGCCCCTTTCCAACGTCCACAAGTCGCATTTCACCGTAGCCCGGGCTCCAGTATCGCCCGGAGTATTCCTGGAGATCGGGCGTGCCGTTCATTGCCCGTGAATCCGGCTTGTGCGCGGCGGCCGCAGACCGTGCCGGCGGAACATCGCGGGCGCTGAACCGATCGCTCCAGCCGCCGGGTTCCAATCCGAGAAGCAGGTCCAGAATATGCCAGGCTAAAGACAGTTGCAGCAACGATCCGTCCAGATTACACAGGACGGAAACACCGAAATCCCGATCCGGCAGCATGGCTGTCAGAGCGCCGAACCCATCGGTACGCCCACTCGCGAAAACAAGACGGCATCCCCTGTAAGTAGTGATGTGTAGGCCAAGCCCATAATTTACGCTTCCGAACTCCGGGTCGAGGATCGGGTCTACACCGGGGTTCTCGGTAACCTTACAGTGCGGTGTGATCATCTGTGCCCACTCTGTCCGACTCACCACAGAATGCGGGGGACCGCCCGCTTCCATCATCGAGGTCATCTGCTTCGCGACGTCGGAAATGCTGCTGTACATGCCATGAGCGGGCGCTCCGGCTTCTCCCGAAAGATAAGGAATCTCCAGCATGCCGCCCGTCCGGTCACGGGCATGGGGGCGCGCATAATGGAGAGCCGTTTCGCCCGCCGGAGGTGAAGTGCGCGTCTCCTTGAGACCGAGCGGCTGGAGAACGCGCTCCTGCACGGCACGATGCCAGTCGAGATCCGCCATCCGCTCCGAAATATGACAGGCCAAGACGCTGCCGAGGTTGGAGTATTGAAACGATCCGAATGTCTCAGCCGGCGCCCACAACTCGTGTAATCGTTCCGCTATGTCTCTGCGCGACATATCGGAGTACCGCAACAGGAAGTCGTGACTCGGGATGGGTGACCTGTGGGAATGGAGATCCCGGATCGTCAGCCGGCCGAGAGGCGTATCAGCGGCTTCATTCAGCTCCGGCAGATATCGCCCTATGGGCTGGTCCCATGACAGTTTTCCATCTCTGCAAAGGGTAGCCGTTAAAGCCGTGCCGTATAGCTTGGTTATGGATCCGATGCCGAAGAGCGTTGCCGGCGAGACTGCATGCTGTTGTGTGCTGTCACTGTAGCCATAGCCCTGGCATCGGACGATCTCGCCATGATGAGCCACGGCCACCGCCAGTCCGGGCACTCCCCATCTCTCCATCTCCTGTTCAATGTATTCGTCCAGTCCGGCCAGCGAATTGGTTGGCTGGTAATGGTGTGTGCCGGCGGTCCCCTTCAGAGTGGCGATAAAGGTTTCCGCCATATGCGCGACCCTGTGCCCGAATTCGCGCGGACACGTCCAGTCCACTCGCAGTGTGCCTTCCACAACAATCGCGTTCACGTCCAAAAGGTGAGCGTGCGGTGTAGCCGGACTGAACGATTCGCCGGCCTCCTCCGCTGCCGGGCGAATATCGAGCGAAGGCAACGCGCGGTCCCAATGACTCAGATAGTTGAAGCCAATTTCGGGCGTGCCCAACGAGGCCAGGCGGTTCCTTATGTCCTCATCGCCGGCCAGGTAACGGAGCACGCCGAAACTGAAGCCCCGACTTGGAAGACGGCGCAGTCCGGTTTGGACTGCTGCCACGGCGGATGGCAGATCGGGCTGCTCGGGAAGCGTAATCGCCATCGGAGCCATGGAAGTGAACCAGCCGACCGTCCGCGAAAGATCGAGGTCGTTGAACCGTGTGTCCCGGCCGTGAGATTCGATATCCACCCAACAGGACAGCAGTCCGGAAACCTTCCACTGCGCCATTGCCAGAACGGCCAAAAGCAATTCCTCGGCAGTGCATTGAAGCTGCGGGCACACGCTTTGGAGCAGCGTCTTCGTCTCCGAACGGGTCAGGATATCCGTCCTTGTGAAACTGTCGCCGACGGCGCCCCGCCGCCCGGAATCCTGCGTGGAACTTTGCAGAGCGCTGGAAGCCGGAATCGGGCTGCCGGGCACTGCATTCAACCAGTACTCTGCGTCGGCCCGCGCCTCTGGGGAGTCGGAGTAAGCGCTGAGTCGCCTTGCCCATTCCTGGAATGAACTCGTCTCCGGATGCAGCACTGGCTCCGGGGATTGAATACTCCGGAAGAAGTCCTCGAGCAGAATTTGCCAGGAAACCCCGTCTACGACCAGGTGGTGAGCGACGAACAGCATGCGGGCGGCTTCGGCCGGCAAGCGAAACAGGACTACACGAAACAGCCGTCCTGAGGCGAGGTCGAGGCTTTTTTGTTCCGATGCGCACCGTTCTTCGAGGATCGCCTGTGCTTGGGCCGGATCGAAGAGAGAGAGGTCCAGCTCGGCAAAGCAGTCGTGCCCGGCAGGTCCGCCGTATGATTGCACCCATCCACAAGTAGTTCGCTCGAACCGAAGACTAAGAGCGTCATGCCGTTGTATCGTTCGCCTGGCCGCGGCAGCAGCGCGCGTGGTATCTGTCTGCGCAGACACCTCGAACAGGAAAGACTGGTTATAGTGATGCGGCTCCGGCGAATTCAGTTGAAAAAACCAGTGCTGAATGGGAGTAAGCGGCACGGCCCCGCTCCGCAGCGCGGGCTCAGCCGTGGGCGGCGTTTGTGCCGCGGCAGGCAGCGCGGCCAGTGATGCCGCCGTTTGCGATTCTGGGTTCATGATGTGGTGCAGCTTTATGTGCACCCCGGCCCGATTAGCCCGCCCGACCACCTGAATGGCCAGAATCGAATCGCCTCCGAGGACGAAGAAGTTGTCGTGAACGCCAATCTCATCCAATCCCAGGGCTTCCGCGATTATTCCGCAGAGAATCTCTTCCCGGGAGTTGGATGGGCGCGCCGGGCTGGCCGTTTGCCTGAGTGGTTCGGCGTCGGCAACGGCAAGACGGACGCGATCGACCTTCCCGCTCGCGGTCAGGGGAAGCGACGGCAACACGGTGAGCGTGGCCGGCAGCATGAAATCCGGGAGCCTTCGGGCAAGGAAAGCGCGAAGATCCTCCAGGGAAGGAGGTTCCACGCATGTGATGAATGCCTCGAGCCGCCGTCCCCGATCGTAGTCCCGGGCGACAACGGCGCAACTGATCACTTGCGGATGCTCCGAGAGAACGCTCTCTATCTCCTGCAACTCAATCCGAATACCACGCACCTTGACTTGATGGTCCGTTCTTCCGCGGAAGTCGAGCTGGCCCGAGGGCAGGAAGCGCACGCGATCTCCGGTCTTGTACAGCCGCCGGCCGTTGGCGAAGGGGTCGGGTATAAAACTTGCCGCGGTAAGAGCAGGGCGTCCCGCATACCCGCGAGCCAGCCCATCGCCTCCGATGTACAGATCGCCAGTCACACCGGCAGGCACCGGATCGAGTCTGGCGTCCAGCACATAGGTCTGCACCCGATCGAGGGGTCTGCCTATGGGCGCCACGGGACCGCCATCGCAGCGGGCGATGGTGGCACAGACGGAACTCTCCGCAGGTCCGTATGCGTTGAAGAATCGCCGCCCCGCCGCCCAATCGCGGGCCAGATTCGGCGGGCACGCTTCGCCCGCGAGCACAAGAGTGTGCAGAGCGGGAAGGAGTGACACGGTTGTCCCGGCAAGAACTGCCGGCGGGAGGGTCGCAGTTGTAATGTTCTCTTGTCGCAGGTAATCCACCAGAGGCTCGCCTGCCAGTAACTGGTCGGGGGCAGGGACGACCAGGGCTGCTCCGGCTCCCAGCGCCATGGCTAGCTCCCATACGAACGCATCGAATCCCGACGAGGCAAACTGCAATACACGGTCCTTTGGATCGAGTCCGAACAGGCCAGTCAGATTCGCGGCGAGATTCGAAAGACCACGATGTGTGCTGAGGACACCCTTGGGAACGCCCGTGGACCCGGATGTGTAGATCGCATAGGCAATATTTTCGGGCATCAACGAAACTGCGGGACATGTTTCACTTTCCGCTGCGATCGAACACTTATCGGTGTCCAGGTACATAAGGATCGGGCCTGACGCGGGAAGGTCGGCGGCGAGCGAAGTGGTTGTCAGGATGAGCACAACTCCGCAGTCCTCAATCACGAAGCCGAGCCGTTCGAGCGGATACTCGGGTGCGAGGGGTACGCAGGTTGCTCCCGCTGACCAGACGCCCAGCATCGCCACAATCAGGTCCGCCGAGCGGGGGAGAAAGATGCCGATCGGCATCTCCTCTCCAACTCCGGCGGCTTTCAGCCAGTTGGCGAGTCGATTCACTCGCCCCTCGAGTTCGGCGTAACTTATGGAATCCCGTCCGCAGATCAACGCAGTTGCCCCCGAGTGCGCCCGAAAAGCCGACCGCAGCCATTGCAACGGCGCCGGGTGAGCAGCGGGTGGGTTCGCTCCCTGTGAACCAGCGACAATGTTCGCAAGTTCAACCGGCGCAAACAGCGGCACTGCCGCGGGAGGCCGATCCGGCCGCTCGGTAATTCCTCTCACGACGGTGCGCAGTTGCACGAGCAACTGTTCCGCGGCGGATGCGTTCAGCCGGGCATTGTCGTAGTGGAGCTGAAGCCGGAGGGTCTTTCCGGGCAGCGCCACAAGTGTTACCGGATAGTTGGTTCTCTCGTGCAACTCCACTTTAGCGATCGTAAGTACCCCGAATTCCGTGGGCAGGGGATAATTTTGAAACAACACCAGGGTGCGAAACAAAGGAGTTCCATTCGGAACACCGGAAAGCTTTTGAATGTCCGGAAGTGGCAGGTAGGAGAAGCGCTCTCTTTCCAGATGTTGATCCTGAAGAGTCTGCAGCCATTCGATCGCCGGCCGATCCTCGGGCACGATGACGCGGGCGGGAACCGTCCGGATGAGCATTCCCGCTATATCCGGCGCCCCATCCAGATCGGCCGGCCGGCCAGACATCGTCACCCCAAAAACAACATCGTTTCGCTGACAATAGCGGCTGAGCAGCACGGCCCACGCCCCCTGGACGAGCATCGCAGGCGTAAGCCGGTGTTCGCGAAGGACTGCCTGCAGAGCGGACGTTTCCGGCGCCGCGAATACGATTTCGGTAAAGCCGTCTTCCAGCGAACGACTGTCGTCGTCCGCGCCGTCGATTCCCAGCATCGTCGGCTCAGAAAGACCTCGCAGCTCCCGGCTCCAGAACTCTTTTGCCGACTCCTCATCCTGTTTGCGAAGCCAGGCAATGAAGGTTGCGTATGAGGGAGCAGGTCCGGGTTTCTTCGCAAGGGAGACCATGGAATCCTGGCACAGCGCATCGAATTCGCTCAACAGAACCGAAATGGACCAGCCATCCAGAATCAGGTGATGCGCGTCCCAGACAAGCTCATAGCTTTCCTCTTCAGTTCTGATCAGCGCGATTCTGGTAAGAGGCGCTCGCTCCGGTTCGAATCCCCGGGCCCGATCTATGCGGAGCCAATGCTCCATTCGCCGTTCCCGCTCAGGACCGGGGATCGCCCGCCAGTCCTCGTCCGCCCACAAAGGCCGCACATCTCGGAGCACGATCTGTACACCCTTCCGCAGACCTTTCCATGCAACACAGGAGCGCAACACGGAATGACGCCGCACCAGGCGGCGCCATGCAGACCGGAGAACCTCGGGCTCAACCCGGCCGCGCAGTGTGATGCGAAGCTGATCCAGATACAGTTCCGGACCGCTTGCGATGGAATGGAAGAGGATACCCTCCTGCAGAGAAGTGAGTGGAAGAATGTCTTCGACCTGTTCCGGGCCGATTGCGAGGGTATGCAGCAGAGCGGCTGTCGCGTCCGCATCCAGGCCGCGCGCGGGCGTGCGGCAGGCATCGCCGATCGCACGGATGCCTTCCAGCAGTGCGGCATGGAGGCGGCCGACGAATTCCCCGGAAAATCGGTCCGGCGAGTAGCTCCAGTGCAACCGCAGCCGCTTGTTCCACACTACCCCGTTCAGTTCGATTCCGTGGCTGCGGCGAATCCGGGGACTCATCGTCTGTCCGCAGGAGTCCTCCAGCAACGGGAACTCAGACCGTTCGCCGGCCGCCCCTATCCGGCCCAGATAGTTGAAGAGTATGCTCGCGCGAGGAAGCTGATTCAAGTTCTCCCGAACGGCCGGATCGGCAAACCAGCGAAGCAACTCAAAACCAATCCCATCGTCCGGAGGCCGGCGGCATTGTTCACGGACGCTCTTCAGCGTGCACCAAAGATCGGCCGATCCGGGCAGCCTGAGGCGCAAGGGCACGACGCTGGTAAACCAGCCCACAGTTCTTGAAAGATCGGGACTGGCCGGCAAACCGGTCCGCCCCAACCGCTCCACATCCACGCGAATCGATCGATGCCCCGCAACCTGGAAGCATGCGTGCAAAAGCGCCGCCAGTAGAGTTTCCTCAGGCCGGGCATCGGAGGCCATCGGAATCGCTTGGAGCAGAGCTTCGGTAGCGGCATCGTCAAGTTCTCCCTCAAGCGTGTGCGATTCAGCCGCCGCATCCGAATCGAATGCCGGGATGAGATCACCCGCGATACCTGCGATACCAGCTTGTTCTCCGGCCAGGAATCCATTCCACCATTCCGCCTCCCACGAGCGGAGCCGCTGCGGAATGGACTCGTGAAGACGAAGCGCCCACTCACGGAAACCTGCAGATTTTCGCGGCAGCTGAACAGGGATTCGGTTTGCAGCCATGCGATACGCATCTGCGAGGTCGTGCAGCAGGATGGTCCACGAGACCGCGTCAACGACCAGATGATGAATCACGATCAGCAGCCGTCGTGGCTGGCCGGAAGGCGAACGCGACAGTACCGCCCGAAGGAGCGGTCCCTGCCCGATGTCGAGGGTCTCGTTCGCCTCACGGACTGCGCCCTCCCATTCATCCTCGCGGACAATCTTCAGCGGAGCGGGCTCGCCGGGCGGCAGGATTTCCGGTCGCCCATCCCGAAACCGGGTTCGCAGGCTGTCATGGTGCTCCACGAGCGCATCCAGCGATTTCCCCAGCAGTTCGGGCTGAAGACCGGGCGGGACGCCCAGAACCACGGCTTGATTGAAATGATGCCGATCCTCAGTGACGTGGTCGAAGAACCACGCCTGAATCGGTGCGAGCGGCAATATTCCGAGGGGACTGACGGCCGGCGGTTCAGCCGGTTGCGCGGCCAGTGCGGTCGCCAGGGACGCGATCGTCTGCCGCCGGAAGATGTCTCTCGCGGTGATCGAGAACCCGGCATCCCGCGCCCGCGATACGATCTGCAGCGCAACGATCGAGTCCCCGCCCGCATCGAAGAAATTCTGGTGAATATTGTGGAAAGGACGGCCCAGAACATCGCTCCAGATTCCGGCGAGCAGCCGCTCGGGTGCGGTGCGCGGTAACTGCGCGAGCCCTTCATCCGGACCCAGAGAGGCGATCTGGTCTAGCGCGCGTCTGTCTACCTTCCCGGCGCCACTGCGCGGCAGCTCGTCCATTATCCGGATGGAAGCGGGGACCATGTACCAGGGAAGCCGATCGCGGAGCCACTGGTCGAGAGTTCCCGGTGTCAGTGCCGGGTTCGCCGCTTCGGCAAACGCCGCAAGGACGGGATTCGAATCCCCTTGCCTCGCAACTACCGCAGCCGCAACAATTCCCGGACACGCTTCCAGCGCCGCTTCAATGTCGCCGGGCTCAATGCGATAGCCCCGGATTTTGAGTTGCCGATCGGTTCTGCCGAGAAGTTCGATGGAGCCATCGGGCAGAAAACGGCCCAGGTCGCCGGTGCGATACATCCGCGCCCCCGGTGTTTCGGAGAACGGGTCGGGGATATAGAACGACGCAGTAAGCGCGGGCTGGTTCAGATAACCGCGCGCCACACAAGCGCCGCCGACGGTGATCTCTCCGGTGACGCCAACCGGGACGGGTTCGCCAGTCGGATCCAGAATATAGAGCCGGTTGTTCGAGAGTGGCTTGCCGATGGGCACTGAGCCGGAGTTTCCTGGGCAGATATTCTCCAGGTGGCAGGTTGCGGCGGTAATGGTGGTCTCCGTCGCGCCGTATGCGTTGCGCCAGTCAATCGAGCTTCCGGCTATCTCTCGCCACTCGGCTACAGAACTGCCCGATACCCGATCGCTTCCCGCAATTACCAGCCGAAGGCCGGCGGGTGGAGGCCGGCGCCCGCTCGCCAGCCATCGAACCCAGACGTGCCAGAACGGAGCCGGCAGATTCAGGACGGAAATGCGGCGATCGCCGACAAACCCCTGAAATGCGTCCAGCGATTCGGATAGGGCCCCCGGCCGCAAAACCACGGTCGCGCCGGCAACGAGAGCCGGCAGCACTTCCTCGATAGCCACGTCAAAGTCGGGAGCGGCAAACTGAAGAACGCGATCGTCCTTACGCAATTCATAGTCGCGCAGGACAGCAGCGGCATGGTTCGCGAGATTGGCGTGCTCCACCAGAACCCCTTTGGGCACGCCTGTGGATCCCGAGGTGAAGTAAACGCAGGCGAGGTTTCGCGCGTGCAAGCGGACGTTGGGGGCGGTATCCGGACAGCCCGCCAGCGCTACCGCGCAGTCCGGTATGCGGACCCAGGTTGCACCGGCCGGGAGGACCATCGGGGGGGCCGCTTCGCCGATAATCATGCGCGGTGCAGCCTCGCGGATCATGTGTTCGATCCGCGAGGCGGGCAAATCCCGGTTCAGAATGACAAAGGCCGAACCCGACTCGAGCACGGCAAGCATCCAACAAAACAGGTCGGCCGATCGAGGCAGCATGAGTCCCACGACGACCTCCGGTCCCGCTCCCAACCGGACCAGATAGTGAGCCCTACGAGCCACGCGCGACAACAACTCCCCATAGGTGAACCGCTCGGTGTCGTCTTCCAGGGCAATGGTTTCCTGGCCGCTCGCCGCCTGATGTCGGATGGCGGTTACCACCAACTCGTGGGTAAGCTTCGCCGGCGCGGTCCGGTTCCAGTCCGCCGTAATCCGAACGCGGTCCACCGCGTGGAGCACGGGGAGCCGGGAAATACGGAGCGCGGGATCCGCCACGATCCCGCGCAGAATCGCCTGGTAACTGCGTACGAAGGAGTCGATCTGATCCCGGCTCAAGACGCTCCTGTCGTATTCGAGAAACCCTTTCAGCTCCGCCCCGGCCGTCTCGACAGACATATTGAGATCGAACTCAACGGCCGGCGGTCCGGGCGCAAGCGAGGTCACTCGGGCGCCCGGAAGATCGAGTTCCTCCAGGCTGGCGGGCTGGAGCACGAACATCGCCTCGAACAGTTGAGAACCGGATCCGCTGCGCTTCGCCTGAAGAACTCCCGCCAGCATGTCAAACGGCACTTCGTTCGCGAACGCTTCGAGACACGTATCGCGAACCGTCCTGAGAAACTCCGTGAAAGACGGATCGGCGGAGAGATCGAAGCGCAGTACGATGGTGCCGACGAAAAAGCCCACCAGGTTGGCTGTTTCGCTCAGTTCCCGGTTGCCATAGGGACAGCCGATGTTCAGGTCGTATTGACGGCTGTAACGGGCCAGCACGGCCGCATAAGCCGCGACCGTCAGCATGAACAGGGTCACACCTTGTTGGCGGGCGAGACGCGAGAGCGATTCCGCGACATCCCGTTCCACCGTGAACAGCACTGAGCCGGCGCTTCGCGGAGTGTTTTCAGACCTCCGGGTATCGGTGAACGCCAGCTCAGGATGGGCTCCGGACAACTTGTGGCGCCAGTACTCCAGCCGCGGCTGAAGGCGTTCCCCGGTCAGGAACTCGCGCTGCCAGCGGCCGAAGTCCGCGTACTGAAGACCCGGTGGCTCGAGCGGCGAGAGTGCGTTGGCAACGCGGGCGGCGTACAACTGGCTTAGCTCGCGAATCACTATGCCGAAGGACGATCGATCGGCTGCGATGTGATGGATCGTAATCAGCAGCAGGTGATGAACGGGACTGAACGTGACCAGGCGGACCCGGAAAGGTGCTTCGGAGGTCAGATCGAACGGCCGTGCCGCTTCCCGTGACGCGATCGCGCCCGCAGTGTCCGGGTCTGCCAACTCGTACCGCTCGTGACAAATTCGGATCGCTGCGGCTGGAAGGGGCGCTGCCGCGGGTTCTCCGTTCCAGACAGCGATCGTGCTGCGCAGGACATCGTGCCTCGCAAGCATTTCGGTCACCGCCCACTCGAGGGCAGGACGGTCAAGATCGCCGTCAATGGTCCATCCCGCCGCCATGTTGTATACGGCCGAGGGCCCGCTCACTTGCTGGGCGACCCAGATCCGTTTCTGGTGAATGGAAAGTGGGGCCGGTTCGTCGCGGGGACCTGCCGTAAGCCGCCGGTTATCCGCCTCGCTTCGGAGGCGGTGAAGAACGTCCTGTTTCCGGTGAGTAAGCTCGGCGCGGAGATCGGCAGGAAGAGCGCCGTGGGGCGCCCGGACGCGCAGCGAATCGCCTTCCGCCGTCACGACGACATTCCGCGCCCGGAGATCCTCCAACAACCGTTCGACGGGAGTCACAGCCGGAATTCCTCAACGGGCGCCTCTTTCGATGAGTCCCTCGTCAAGTCGATTTGCGCGGCCATCGACTCTACCGTGGAGTAATCGAAAATCGAGGAGAGCGGCAGATCAATGCCAAATCGGCAGCGAACCGCGGAAGTAATCTGCGTCGCCAGCAAGGAATCGCCGCCGAGTGCGAAGAAGTCGTCGCAGATGCCGACCTGCTGCAAGCCAAGGCAGTTTTGCCAGATTTCGGCGACCGCGCGCTGAGTCGTGGTTCCTGCTTCGATAAACGATTCCACTGCCAACGGCCGGGGGTGCAGGCAGGGCGCTGCCGCCCGCAGCCGTTCCTGTTGCAACTGCGATCCGCAACGGATCAGCTCATTCAGGGGCCGTACCGAAACGGCCAGCCGCGAGTAGCCCGAGGAAAGTGCCATGCGGAAAGCCAGAGCGCCCTCCGCCGGCGTGAGACAATTGCCCGGATCCAGGTGGCCGCCATGACGCCTGGCAGCCTCTTCCGACATGCCGTCTCCCGCCCAGTCATCCCAGTTGATGACGATACATGGCTCGCCTTTCGCCGCTCTCGCCGGTGCATACAGATCGAGGAATTCATTGGCGGCGGCGTACCCCGCCTGGCCGAATTTCGTGTGATGCACAACGGAGCCGAGCGTAGAGAAGAGCGCAAAAAAATCCAGCTCAGCAATGTTCAGTACGCGCTCCAGGACCAGAGTGCCGTGCACTTTCGGCTCCATCACCGATGCGAGCGAATCCGGCCGCCGTTTTGCGAGGATCCCGCCAAAGTCGGCAAGGCCCGCGGCGTGAATGACGCCGTGAATCGCTCCGAAGCGACTGTGGGCTTCCTCCACGACGGCGGACATCGCATCGAAATCCGCCACGTTCGCGGAGCGCACGAGAATCTCGCTGCCGGCGGATTCCATCTCGCGAATCGCCTCGATTCGATCTCGCATCCGTTCATCCTGCACATTCGCCCAGTCGGCACGGCACGGAAGACCGGTGCGCCCGACTAAAATCATCCTGGCGGCGAGCGTTTGCGCGAGGTGTCGGGCCAGAGTCAGACCGATCCCTCCCAGTCCTCCGGTGATCAGGTAGACACCCTTTTGGCGCAGCCGATCCTGCCCCGCGCCAGACGGTGCGAGGTCGACAGACGACAAATGGGGGATCCACCGACTCGGCCCCCTGAGCGCAACCACAGGGTCAGTATGGCCGGCCGAGAATTCGTGCAGGAGCTGATCTAGAAGTCTGCGCCGTTCAAAGGTTCCCGAAGCGGTTGTTTCCACGTCCACAACCCGGCAGGAAACCTGCGATTGTTCGAGCGGAACGACCTTCACAGGTCCGAGGGCCGCGGCGGCGGCTGGCCGTAGTTTTTCGGCGCCGGTCACGCTCTGGGCGCCCGTGCTCACAAACGTAATCGAGAGATCCTGGGTGTGTGCGGAAACTCCCGTCGCGGCAGCGAGGGCCGTCAGGCTGTATAAACCGCGTTGCAGTTCGTCGGCGGGCCGGCTGCCCGAAGGAGCCTCCGTACTCCAAAGATGAACGATCCTGGAAGGCAGCCCACGGGTGCGGGCCAGTTGGCTCAAAAGAGCCAGATAATCACGTTCGCTTGCCATGTCGATGGTGAACTCCGAACCATTCTTGGGAGTCAGGCCCGACTTGTGAGTCAGGCGCGAGCCAGCCCGGACTTCGATGACTGAATTCCCGCGAGCCGACAGCAAACCGGCCAGGTCCCGGCCAAGTTCCGTCTCCGCGCCCAGCAACAGGTATGATTCCGGCTCCGCGGATGCCGTAGGTGCAAAGGGAGTCTGTATCCATCCTGGAAGGTAAAACCAGCGGCCGGGGTCGGCATGCTTCTTCAGAACACCGGTTCCCGTCCGCGGTTCGCGCCAGTATCGCTGCCGCTCGAAGGCATAACCTGGAAGCGAAATCCGCCTCGGTTTGCGCCCGTTATGGAGTGCTGCCCAGTCCACGCCGGTGCCGGCGCACCAGCGCTTCGCGATCCCGAACAGCCCAGCGAGTTCCCCGGATTCACTATTACCCGAGGCTATCCGGCTATCGAGTGGTGGCTTTTCCAGCAGGTCGGCCGCATCATACAGGCTTGACGCGATTACGGCGCGCCGGCACGCAAACGCCGTTCTTCCGGTCTGCAAGGTGAATGCAACATCGGCCGGATCGAGATCGGGATGCTTCCGCAGACTATCCGCCAGCGCACTGCCTGCCGCCGCGAGCGCCGCTTCCGTCTTCGCCGATAATACGAACGCGTGCGCAGTGGATGTTCCGGAATTGGCTTCTCCGACTCGCCGGGGCGCTTCTTCCAGCACAACATGCGCATTCGTGCCACCGATCCCGAAGGAGCTCACCCCGGCACGGCGAGGGGCGCCATCGGAATCCCACGGGCGCAGGACTGTGTTGACCTCGAATGCGCTCCGAGCAAAGTCGATTCGCGGATTGGGCGCGGTGAAGTGCAACGATGGCGGCAGAAGCCCGTGCTCAAGCGCGAGCACCGTCTTGATGAGACCTGCAACTCCCGCCGCGGTATCGGGATGGCCGATATTGGTCTTCACCGATCCTATGGCAATCCGGGAAGAGCTCCGTGGCGGAAACACCTGCGACAGCGCTGCCATCTCGACCGGATCGCCGAGTTCCGTGCCGGTTCCGTGCGCTTCGATGTACGAGATGCTGTCCGGCTTGATGCCGGCAGCCTGGAGCGCCGCCGAGATCACCGCCGCCTGGCCGTCTACTCCGGGCGCGGTAAAGCCGACTTTGGCGCGCCCGTCGTTGTTGACTGCGGATCCGAGAATGACTGCCCGAATGGGATCCCCGTCGGCCAGAGCGGCTGACAGGCGCTTCAGAACGACTATGGCGGCCCCGCCGCTCCGGACAGTGCCGCGGGCTTCGGCGTCAAACGCGCGGCATTGCCCATCGGGAGAAAGAATCATGCCGGGCTCGTGGACATAGCCCGATATCTCCGGGAACTGGATGGATACGCCGCCGGCCAAAGCCATGGAGCAGCGTCCGGACCGGAGATTTTGACATGCCTGATCCACCGCTACCAGAGACGTGGAGCACCCTGTTTGCACAGCGATGGCAGGCCCCTTAAGATCGAGCTTGTACGCAATCAAGGCGGGAACAAAATCTTTGTCATTGCCGATCAGCGCCTGGTATCCCAGTCCACCCCCCGGCAGATTTCCGTCCGTATACACATTCGATCTCAAATACGTGTTCAGACCGGAGCCGGCGAAAACCCCGACCGGCTCGCCAATGCTTCCCGGGCCATACCCGGCATCTTCGAGCGCGTGCCACGCGGTTTCCAGCAGGATGCGATGCTGCGGATCGAGGATTTCAGCCTCATGAGGGCTGAACCCGAAAAATGCCGCATCGAAAAGATCTGCATTCGGGACAACGCCGTTAGCGGGAACAAAATCCGGCCTTCTCACCGTCTGAACGTCCACTCCGGCCAAGACCAGCTCTTCCTCCGTAAAGCGGGAGATCGCATCTCTTCCCTCGGAGACAAGCTTCCAGAAGGAATCCAGATCCGGTGCCCCCGGGAATCGGCAGGCCATGCCGATAATTGCGATCGCTTCCGACGCTCCATCCCGACTGGCCCGCCGGTCCGGCTCCCGTGGGACGGCCGCCGGCGGCGTGCCGATCAGAGAACGAGCCAGAGCGCGGACCGTGGGGTAGCGAAACAGGTCCGGGACCGTGATCTCGCGTTGCAATAACGCCGTCAGATCGGTATGCACTCTGACCAGCAGCAGCGACTGGCCCCCGCAATCAAAGAAGTTGTCATCCACTCCTATGTCCGATCGCCGCAGGACCCGGCGCCACACTTCCAGAATCTGCCGCTCGATCTCGCTAGCGGGCGCTGCCGCCGGGCTCCATTCGGAGGCGTCATTTTCGCCCGGAGCGGGCTCGGGAAGCGCCGCCCAGTCGATCTTTCCGTTAGGTGTGAGCGGAACAGAAGGGAGAGTGACGAAACGGGCCGGAATCATGTACTCGGGAAGCGCCGCCCGGAGCGCAGGCCGCACAGCCCCCAGCCTGAAAGTGCCATCCGGACGTGGAATCAAATATGCGACCAGATGCTCGTCTGAGCCGTTCCCCTGGCGCAAGGCGACAACCGCCCGATGGACTCCCGGCACGGCAGCCAGGGTGGTTTCAATCTCGGCGGGCTCCACCCGAAAACCGCGAATCTTGATCTGCCTGTCGATGCGCCCGAGGAACTCCAGTTCGCCGGTATGGGACCAGCGGCCTCGGTCGCCGGTGCGAAACATCCTCTGGCCCGGGAAAGCCGGATTCGGATCGGGAATAAAGCGTTCGGCCGTTTCAAGCGCCCGCCCAAGGTAGCCGTCGGACACGCCCGCGCCCGCGATATAGATTTCGCCCGCAACTCCAATGGGCGCCGGCCGGCAGTGCGGGTCCAGCACATAGACCCGGGATCCCGCAATCGGCTGTCCGATGCTGAGCCGGGAGGCGCTGCCGTCGTACTCCCCCATGGTGGCCGTGACTGTGGTCTCCGTCGGACCGTAGGCATTTAGGAATCGTCTGCCGCGAGACCACATTCGCGCGGTATCGGTCCTGCAGACCTCGCCGCCGACAACGATGACCGCGAGATCCGGCAACGGCTCCGGATCCATGGCGGCAAGCAGAGAGGACGGGATCTGCATATGTGTGGCTCTGGTCTGCCGCAGGGTTCGGAGCAGCGGCGGACCGGGGAGCAGATCCTCTCGCCTCGCGAGACAGAGCGTGCCGCCACCGGCGAGAGTCATAACGACATCGCTCAATGCCACATCGAAAGCAATAGCGGCTGTCTGAAGCAACCGTTTTCCCGGGCCGATCCCCAGTTCTTTGGAAAGGCTGGAGGCGAGCAATGAAAGCGAGCGGTGGGTGATCACCGCACCCTTCGGTTTTCCAGTGGATCCCGAAGTATGGATGATGGCGGCCCACGCCGATCCGCTGGTTGCAGGGGGCACAGGTTCACCTGAACTTTGGCCGATGTTTTCACGCTCCCGATCGAGGTCCACAACCGTCGCTACCGATTTCCTCAGCTCGGCGCGGTCGCGTGTTTCCACGCTGCAAATCAGGACGCCTGCACCGGATTCCCGGACGGCACTGGTCAGGCGATCGTCCGGGTGAGAGGGATCGAGAGGGACGTACACCGCCCCGGCCCGGAACACGGCAAGTATCGCGACGATCAGGTCAGGCGACCGGTCAAGGCAGACTGCCACTCTTTCGCTCCGATGAACGCCCCGCGTCGGCAGGAATCGCGCGAGCCGGTTAGCTTCGATCTCGAGCTGGCCGTAAGTCAGCCCGCGGTTCTCAAACAGAATGGCAATGGAATCGGGTCTGGCGGCAGCCTGTGAGGCAAGCAGCCGGTCGACGGCCGCTTCCGTTGCCGCGGCGGCATCCGGCGCCTGTGCCCACCACCGCAATTGATCGCGTTCCCGCACACTGACGATGTTCAGCTCCGACACCTTCGCATCCGGATTGGCCAGAACCGATCGCAGCAACTCCTCGAAATTCCCGGCGATGCGGCGCATCGTGTCCCGCGAGAAAAGGTCTGTCGGGTACTCGAGGAATCCGGCTATGCCGTTTTTCTCCTGCCTGAGGATGAGACTGAGATCGAAACGTGTCCATGCATTTTCAATGTCGACCAGATCGGTATCAATCTCAGGCAGCTCGGGGATCCGCGAGTGCCGCTCTTCGAACACGAACATCGTCTGGAAGACCGGGAAATCGCTGCCATTCCGCGGAGGTCTGAGCGCTTCAACCAGCAAATCGAACGGAACGTCCTGATGGTCCATCGCCGCTAGCAGCTTCTGCCGCACCCGCCGCAGCAGAGTATGGAATGCGGGGTCGTCGGTCACATCCAGCCGGACGATCAGATTGTTCGCAAATGCGCCGACTATGTCGTGAAACTCAATGCGATCTCGTCCCGCGACGGGAGTGCCGATCAGGATGTCGCGCTGGCCGCTGTATCGCACCACGAGCACACCGAACGCCGTGAGCAGGATCGAGAACAAAGTTGTCGCTGGCTTCGTGTCCAGCGCGCGCAGTCTGTCCACCATTTCGGCGCTGAGAAGAACAGGCTCGCGCCCGCAATGCCGGACCGATGCTTCCGTGCGCGGGTAATCCGCCGGCAACAGGAGCCGCATTGGAGCGCCTGCCAACTCGTCGCGCCACCAATCGAGGTGCTCCGCTCCCAGCCGGGTCTTCCGCAGATCGTGCTGCCACAGGGCATAATCGGCGTAGCGAAACAAGGGCTGGGGAAGCGATACCTGCATCCCCTTCGCAAGCGCGGCGTAAATCCGGCTAAGATCTCTGACGATGATTGTTCCGGACCAGGCATCACATGCGGCATGGTGCAACACGATCCCGAGCAGCCACTCATCATCCGCGATCCGGAACAGTCTGAACCGCACCGGATGAGTACTTCGGAGATCGAAGGGCAGCGAGGCTTCCGCTTCGAACTTCTTGCAGGCCTCGCTAAAGGACTCGGCAGCGCCAATCCCGACCGTTACAGATTCAGGCAGATCGATGACCTGGCACAGTTCGCCGCCGGCCTCCTCCAGCCGCGTGCGCAGGATCTCATGACGGGCGGCAACCGCCAGCAGGCTGTTGGTTAGCGCCGTCTCATCCATGCGGCCTTTGAGCCGGTACGCCGCCGCGAGATTGTCGACAGCACTTCCCCTCTCCAGATACGAAAGGAACCAGGCTCGACGCTGCGCAAAGGAAGCGGGGATATTCGACAGGCCGGCAGCTTTCCCGATGGGTGGCAAAGACGCTCCGGCGCGGGCGTTATTGACTTTCAGGGCAAGTTCGCGGACAGTTGGAGCTTCGAAGACAACCGAGGGCGCAAGCCCGCAGTCCAGGACCTCGTTGATCTTTGCCACGGCCCGGATGGCGAGGAGGGATTGTCCTCCCATATCGAAAAAGTCCGCGTCCGGGTGCAGTCTCCGAATTCCGAGAAGCTCCCGCCAGACGGTGGCGACGATCTCTTCCACCATGTTCAGGGCGCCGTCTGTTCCGGCTTCGGATTCACCACCTTCCGAAGCATCCGGCAGTCCGCTGAGATCCACCTTGCCGCTGGTATTCAAGGGCAAACGATCGACGATCACGAACTTCGAGGGAATCATCGGCGTGGGCAGTAGCGACCGCAGGGAGGAGCGCAGCCCGGCACTCGTGACAGTTCCTGGCTCGGCTTCGATATAAGCGACGAGATCCACCTGCTGTCGTTCGCCCGGTCGTGACACGACGGCGGCAGACTTCACGCCTGCGCACGCGGTTAAAGCGGCCTCTACTTCGCGTGGCTCGATGCGGACGCCGCGGATCTTGATCTGCCGGTCGGATCGTCCGAGAAACTCTATCAAGCCGTCGGAACGAAGGCATCCGAGATCGCCGGTGCGATACATACGGCTGCCCGGCGCGCCGTAAGGATCCGGGAGGAATCGTTCGGCTGTCTGCGCCGGCCGGTTGTAGTAGCCGCGCGCCAGACCTGAACCCGCAACGTAGATTTCACCCCGAACCCCGGCGGGCACAGCCATGCCGTGGCTGTCGAGAATGCGTATGGCGAGTCCGTCCAGAGGTCTGCCGATCGGAACTGAGCCGTTGGCATCCAGCGGAACTTCAAACCACGTCGCGTCGCCGGCGACCTCCGTGGAGCCATAAAGATTCAGCAAGCGGCAGGCCGGAGCAGCGCCATGCAGCGCCCGGGCCAGTTCGGAGGGCAACGCTTCGCCACTGGAGACTACGATGCGGAGTTTGGGCAGCCGCTCTCCGAGCCGCGGCTCAGCATGCAGCAGGTCGCGAAGGAGCGAGGGCACCAGCACGAGCCGGGAAATGTTATGGCTGGCCAGGGCGGCCACCAGACGATGAGGGTCGGATGCGGTGAAGGTGTCCAGAATGGCCAGGGGCGCTCCGGCCAGCAAAGGCCCGAATATCTCCCACACGGAATCGACGAATGTCACGGTCGTCTTCTGGCAGCAGACCTCGGCCGGCTCAAACGGCCAGGCTCGCCACATCCATTGCAGGCGATTCAGGGTGGCGGCATGAAGCCCCACAACACCCTTAGGCATTCCGGTGGAGCCGGAAGTGTACAGGATGTACGCCGCCGAGAGTGGATGCGTTCGGCGGGGCGGCTCCGACGATGGCAACCGCGCAATTTCCGGCCAGTCCCGATCGACGCAGATCTGCGCCATGGACACCGGCAGAACCGACGAGAAACGCGCGAGCGTCAGCACGACGCGGGCCCCGCAGTCATCCAGAATGTATGCCAGCATGCGCGGCGGATGATCGGGGTCCATCGGAACCGGGACCGCCCCGGCATCAAGCACAGCCAGCATGGCAACGATCAAATCCGGAGACCGCGGGATACAGATGGCGACAGGCTCTTCAGCCTTCACAGAAAGCGCGAGCAGCCGATGAGCGAGCTGGCAGGAGCGCTCCGCGAGTTCGGCGTACGACACTGTCCCCCCGGGGGCAATCAGCGCGACCGCATCCGGCTGTGCTGCCACGCGTCGTTGGAACGCTTCCGCAATACTGCCGTCCGGAACCGGCCTGTTCCGTCCCGTCGCATCGGTCTCGGCCAGGGCCTCTAGAATGTCCTCCGCGGGCGAGAAGGGCAACGCCGACACACGCGTGCGCGGATTCGCCAGCGCCGCTCGCAATAAGGTCTCGAACTGCCGCCAAAGACGCCTCGCAAACCTCTCCCCGAACAGATCTCTCCTGTATTCCAGCCGGCCGGAAAGCTGCTGGCCGGTCTGCTCGATCTCCAGCGTTAAATCGAACATCGAGACGGGCAGGTCAGATCGTTCGCCCCTCAACCGGCGTTCTGCCGCATCAAGGCTGGGCTCTTTCTCAAACTGAAACATCACCTGAAACAGCGGATTTCTGCCTGGCGTCCGGGTAACATGCAGCTTTTCGACGATTGCCTCGAAGGGTGTGTCACCGCGTTCGAAATCTTCGATCCAGTTGTTCCGGCACTGGAGCAGGAAATCCAGAAATGAGGGGTCCCCCGAAAGGTCCGAGCGAAGGACAATCGTGTTTACGAAGAAGCCGGCGACGTCGTGCGTCTCGGCAAGCCGGCGATTGGCCACGGGCGTGCCAACACACAGATCGACATCGCCCGAAATTTTCGACAGCAGGGTTGTGAATACCGCCAGCAATGTCATGAACGGCGTAACGCCGTGCCTGGAACTGAACGCCCCGAGCCCGGCGGAAATCTGAGGACCGGTTGAGAATCGCTCTACTGCGCCTGCGCCGGAAGACTCCCGGAGCGAAGCATCGTGCAGGAAATTGATCGACTCCGGGGCCCCCGCCAGCCGCCCGATCCAGTAATCGAGGCCCGGCTTACCCTCTTCCACAATTTCCGGAGACCTCTGCCACGCTGCGTAGTCGCCGTATTGGATCGGAACGGGAGGCAGCAAGGACGCAGTTTGACCGATCTCGTTGTCATACAGAACGCTCAGGTCACGCAGCAGAATATCGAGGGACCACTTGTCAACGGCGATGTGGTGAAACACCAGCAGCAAAACGCGCTCGCCGCCGGCCAGGCAGAACAGGGCGGCTCGCATGGGCGCTTCGTTCGCCAGGTCGAAGCGCCGCAGAGCCAGGCGTTCGGCCGAACTACGCAAGAACCGTTCAGCGGCTTCACCTTCGGCCGCAGGCGCCTCGATCCGTTCCAGGGCGATCCTGTCCGGAGGCCCGTGGATAACCTGAAACGCTTCTCCGTTGTGCTGCTGAAAGCAGGTTCGGAGGATTTCGTGACGATCTACCAGACGTTGGAGAGCCCGCTCGAGCGCAACGTCGCCGAGCGACTCCGGGCTCCGCACCGTCAGCGCCACATTATACGCGGCCGATTCCGGTTCGATCCGGTCGAGAACCCAGAGCCGTTGTTGCGACCAGGACAGCGGCGCCATGCGCGGATCCGGCCGCCGCGCGATCCTCCTTCCAAATCCAGCCGCGAAGCCGTCCTCCGCCAGCAGAACATTCAGCAGTTCGTCCCTTGGCTCGCCCATGTCAAACCCAGCTTGTTCCTGACATAGTCTGCTTACCCTGCTTCCGCCGAAGCAGCGCTTCCACTTCATCGGGCGTCATGCGGTCGACCTCAGCCCGGCGGCAAGCGATCGCCTGGATGGTTCCCGGGCGAGGCTCGATCTCCCGCAGATGTTCGGCAATGCCTGCCACTGTGGGCGACTCGAATACTGTGCGCAGGGACAGAGTGACGCCAAAGCGGTCACCCAGGTGCGCAATCAACTGAGCGGCTCGCAATGAATCACCACCGAGATCGAAGAAGTTGTCGTGCGCGCCTGGCGGGGAGGTGCGCAGCACGAGTTGCATCACAGCCGCCACCTGTCGTTCGGTTTCGGTGGCGGGCTCGGCGCGCGATTCCAAAATCCCGCCGTCGCATTGCGCGAGCCGTTCCCGATCGATCGAACCGTCGGAACGGGCAGGAAACATCGGGATCGCGCTGATGTGCAATTCCGATCGGGTCCCGAAAGGATCCACGATTGCGACCCGCTCCTCCCGGCGCTCGACCGTTTCGACGAACGCCCGCGGCTCCTGGATGGGGACCGGTTGGTGTACGACCCACGGACGAATGCGGCGATGGGACGCATCGACCCCGACGATGTAGTCTCCCGGGGCGCGCCAGAACGCCGCGCGCAAACAACTGATTCCCTCGTCGGGCGTGAGTGTGTGCAACCCTCCTGCCCGGAGAACGTCACGGCCGGCGCCGTTGCGGCTGAGACCAGTTTCCTCCCATGCGCTGAAAGCGAACGTATAAACACGGGCCCGGGACGACTTCGCCAGACAGCGGCCGTAAGCCACCTGAAAGCTGTTGGCTGCGGAGTAAGCCGCTGCGTTTCGAGATCCCAGCAAACCAGCCACGGAAGCAAACAGAACCAGGACGCTTTCGGTCCGATCGGCTACCAGCGCGGCGAGAGCCAGTGTGCCATCGACCTTGGAGCGCAGGCATGCAGCCAGGCTCTCCGGAGTTTCTTCGCCGAGCGGCTTCTCTTCCGCAACGGCGGACAGGTGAAAAACGCCATCCAGACCGGCGCCCCACCTTTCGCACTGCTGCTTGATGCGCTCTCGAAGCGCGGCGGAATCGGCGACATCCACGGAAGCATATTGAACATCTCCGAGCTGGTCCAGCATTTGCAGGATCTTTGCCTGCTCAGCCGAGAACTCGGAACCGCGACTGCGGCCGATGATCAGAAGACGTGCGCCGCGGCTAAGAAGATACTGCGCGACGGCAACCCCGACGCCTCCGAGTCCGCCCGCCAGCAAATAGCATCCGCCTTCCCGAATGGCCGGCTTCTCGCCGCATGGCGTCGACAGATCCCTGCGAGTGAAGCGGGAAACGAACCTGCGTCCGCTGCGCCACGCTACCTGAGGCTCCGGCGCAATGTTCGCGAGTTCTTGCCGCAAGATCTGTGCATCTTGTGTCACATTCCCAGGCGGCATGTCGATATGCCGGACGTCAAGCCATTCCTGTTCGTTGGCCGCAGCCCTCAGCAGCCCGGGGATCGATGCAGCGAGACCAACACAGTCGCCGGGAGCCACCGCGTGCGCGTAACTGGAAACTACGCGCAGTGCCAGGACATCGGCATGCGGGAGCGAATCCAGCGCCTGAATGGTATGCATCACTTCGGCAAGACAGCCACTCTGCGCCGACACAGGCCGGCCGTATGACCCAAGGTGGAGCACAAGGCCGATCGGCAGGATTTGCGATACCCGCGTCAGCACTTCCCGGTAATCGAGCGGGTTTTCCCCATCCATCTTCCACTCCCGATCGGAGATCTGCTCCAGCCGGTTTCCGGCTTCAACAAGGGTGCAGAGGATCCCGCGATCCCCGAGCAGGAGCGACACATCGCGGCCCAAGCCGTATGCATCGAGGAAAATCACGCACGATCGCGCCCCCATCGTTTCGCCGATGTCAGGCTGCCGCGGAACCCATGCCTGCCGGAAAAACCAGTCGGGCAAAGTCGTACCGGCGCCGAGAACCAGCTCGGCATGTTCCACCGCCTGGCGGAAATCGCCAGATTCAAAAGCCGACTTCAGCTGCGACCGCAGGATCTTTCCAATCGAGGACCGGGGAATCGCCTGCGGATCTACCGGAACGAGATACTCGGCGCGAATACCAAGCCGTGCCCCGAGTTCCTTATTGACCGATCGCAACACACGGCGAAGGGCGGCATCGTCCGTCGCGCGGGTATGCAGAAAAACCGCGAGACGATCGGATCCCCTGCCATCTTCGCGGACAGATACGGCGGCCGAATGAGACGGGTCCACTCCCTCCACCTCTTCGACAATCCTCTCGATCTCCTGGGAAGAGAATTTCTCGCCGTTCAGAACTATCGTGTCCTTTTCCCGGCCTGTGAAGACGATTTCGCCATTCTTCATGAACCCCAGATCGCCGGTTTTCAGCCATCCGTCTTCGAATACTTCCGCGGTCAGGTCGCGCCGGCCATGGTATCCCCGGAAGATCGAGGGGCCTCGTAGTTGAATCCGTCCCGGTGTGCCCTCCGCGACCAGCCGGCCCCGATCGTCTACGATTCTGGAAGCTGCCCCGGGGATCGGCACGCCGAGCGGCGCGAACGAACTCTCGGGTACCGGCATGTCGCGATGCACGGTTAGCGACACAGTGATGGGGGCGCACGTTTCGCTCATGCCGAAACACGGCTTGACTGCATCCGTACGAAGCCCGTACGGCTTCAGGCGCTCGAGGAACTCGAGGACAGTGGGCATGAGCACGGCCTCGCCGGCATTGATCATCAGCGACACGGACGAAAGATCCCAGTCCCGATGGCCTCCCTGCGCCAGCCGCGTGTTTACCGACTGGTAGGCGAAGTTCGGAGCCCAGGTAATGGTCGCGCGAAATCTGTGAATCAGGTCCAGCCAGCGCAGCGGGTCCTGCAGGATAGGCTCTTTCGGAGCGTGCACCTGGCTGCACCACAGGACGATCGGCAAAAGCGTCGCCACTACGGCGCTGCCGACGTGGTTCAATGGGAACCAGTTCAGGAATACATCGCGCCCGGAAAGCGAATGCATCTGAGCCATGCCTGCGACCATCGACAACACATTTCGGTGGGACAGGACGACGCCCTTCGGCGATCCGGTGCTGCCGGAAGTCATCAATATGATGGCGGTGGCCTCCGGATCGGCCTGATGTTCGCGATTGTCCGGCGGCAGTTCGAGAAGCGTTTCCACCACCGCTAGGCGAAAGTTCCCGAGTCCGAGCCGATTCGCCAGTTGTTCCAGAGCGGCGGCATCGGCGTTCCGGCAAACGACCAGCGGTCCGCCCAGCATCTTCCAGGTTGCCCCGAAGCGGGCCGCGGCCGGACCTTGAGGATCGAAGCTGGCCGGCGCCGGCGCTGAGGCCGGCTGCATGCCTCCGAGCAGACAGGCCCAATACGCAGGCAGAAACGCGGCGCTCTCCTCCACCTGAAGCAGCACGATGTCACCCGCCGTGAGACCGGCTCTTCGCAGGCCGCACAGAACGCGGCGGCTGTTGTCAAGAAGTTCGCGGTGCGACTGGTTCCTATACGACAAATCGCCTCGCACATGGGTGATTGCGGACACGTCAGAAGCGGATGACCGGTGCAATCCATCGAGAAGTGTGGCTGGAAATCCTCCGCGGACCTCCAGCGGAGCGCCCTCCCGGAAGGACGGGACACCGACGAGCGCAACCGCGGAAGAGGGCATGGAGGGAGCAATGCTGGTCGCGCTGGCTGTCTGACCCGAAGAACGCGCGTAGTCGGGTAAAAGACGCGTGAGGTGAAGCCGCCCTGTTTTCGGCTCGGCATTCCGAAGGACGATCGCGACCCCGGTTGATCCCCCGGCCTCGATCTTCCTCTCCCAATGAGCCAGGCACGAATTATCGAACGAAGGGATGTGTGTCAGCGCGTCCTCATCGACGTCGCCCTGAGGCGTCAGGGGCAGGCACGACACCGGCACGCACACCACGGTATTCGAGCGGCCGACGAAATCGTCCATGAATTGCCCGACCGCCGCGTGTTCGATGCGGTCGGCCGGAACGTAATACAGAACCGCGCGCGGCTCGCCGGTCTCAGAAAAACGTCGCAGCAACCAGCAATCCGCAAATCTGAATTTCGCCAACAATGCGGCCCTGGCGCGGCGGAACACCCCGGCTGGCATGTCGGGACTAATGTCAGTAGCATTCGTCATGTCGTTTTCCGGGAATCCGAAGGCCGATTCACAACTGCATGATTTTAGAGCTGGTTATTCGTCGTTATGAAGTAACGACAACCGAGTCACTTTTAGAGGTGGTGACGCCCGCGAAAAAATCGCTTGTTTATTTTGCGTGCCCGTACCGGTCGTTTAGAGCCGGGTGGGATTAACCCCCGTTTTTTGCGATCGATTCGCAGTGGCACAAGGCGACAATAAAAGGCTACAGGAATGGTTTGCAGCAGTCGGGCAGAACGCTGTCGCGGCAAACGATCATTCGATTGCGGATGGCGAGCGTAATCGAACACGTTCCGAAGGTTCGCAGCCGTCTCGCCCAACAGGGATGACACGACGGCGTCGAAACGGACGTAGAGCATAGGCACAGCCAGTTCAGCGGATATGGCCTCCGCCATTGCAACCAGTCGGATTCGAGCATGCTGCGACTGGGCTGATCCGAAACCGAGGTGCGATTCCTCGAAGCGCTGGCTGCAGCGGCACAAAGAGCACCCGCTGCGAGGGCCTTTCGAGCCTGCTGTCGCGCGACCCACGGACGAACAGCCCGGCTCTCTGGATTCCGCTACCCCGAATCGGTCGATCAGAGCCGCCTTATGCGGGCTATTTCGACCCTTGTGAGCGCGTTTGGCCGACCTGCTCAGGGCGCTTAATTTGGTGCTTCAACTGCTTGCGGTGGCCCGAGAGTTGGCCAGTCACTAGCGCCGTGGTTCGGGGCGCTCAGCGTCAAGTCGCCGCGCCAACTGCAGGCTTGAGCAGCGAAGATGTGAAGCGACTTTCCATGGCCGGCTTTCCGAGCATCGCCCAGGCGGCGAGGACCAACCAGGGTTCGTTAAAGCCCATGGTGCCCTCCTTGACAACCGCTTTCCCGGCGTTGGCGAGGGGCTGGTTCATCGAGAGAGCCTCTGCGTATTCTCCCATGGCGGACGACCACCAGAGGATGGTAATGACATCCACGACCGCGTTTTGGCGGATGCCCTGAGTAGCCAGCAACCGGACCACGTTCGGAGCGGCCCCGGCATTCTCCAATTCCTTCCAGAAGTCCAGGCCAGCCTGAAAAAGCCGCAGCCGATCCGCATTGTCCCCATCACCGTCGAGAATCACACCTTCCGCACCGCACGCAAACTGGACATAGGTCGTCCAGCCGTACGGCTTTCCAGCGCTATCGATGAAAAGCTGACGACACTGTCCCGGAGTCAAATTCAGGCCCAGATACAGCGCCGACGTTCCGTACTGTTTCAACGTTTGGTCGAGCAGCGAATTGGCGCTGGTGGCGGTTGGCGCGCTAATTGCCTTGAGCACGTTCCCGAACTGGCGCATCGTGGACGGACTGGTCGCCGCCTCGCGGTCAAAGAAAACCAAGTTGAGCGGATTAGTGGCCTCCGGTGTATTAGCGGAGGCAGGCAGCGTCAGCGTGATCCCCTTTATCACGATCTCGCGGAGTTTTTCGGCGGTGAGACTATTGCTCGCGACGTCGATTGTCTCGTCCGATAACACGATCTCATGCGTATCCTTCGTGTAGTCGATCTTTGATTTCTCGATGAAGGTGCTGGTGCCGCCCCAGTTGAAGATGCCCAGCAGATGCAAAGCCAGGCTGTGCGTAACCTTCGAAGTGACCGACAGTGCCGAGTCCAGTTCGCGGATTCCCGCCAGCACCGCTCCTGGCCGGGTGATCATTGTGAAGTCTCCTCGGAGGGCGGATTGGAGTGCGGTTGTGCTATTTGCATCCAGAGCGGTCAGCGCAATCTCGTACAGAAAAACGCGATTTTTGGATTCACTGGCGTCCAAGGCCGCTTTCAGCGAAATTTGCACCGAATTCGACAACGCGGCGTTGATGGCTCCCTTTACAGCGTCGTTGAGTTGCTGGGCCTGAAGGGCCGTCATATCAGCCTTGATCTTGGCCAGTTCCGCGGTAGAGTTGGGGCTGATTTTATCCAGCAGGAACGCCAGGGCATCCAGGCTGCCCACGTTGGCTGTGACGCCCGCCGACACCGTGAGGCTGGTTTCAAAATCGTCCGTTCTCGTCCGGCTTACAGCCAGGTGCACAAGGCCGTTCGGCAAGCTGGCGATCGTGACCGTGTGGTCCGACGTGTCCGTGATCGTAGCTTCAAGAGTCCCTCCGGCGTTGGCGTTGACCGTAATGGAGGGCAATTTTGAAACCGCTGTCGTGGCTAACGGGTCGTTAAGAATGTTGTACGTCACGCTGGCCGTGAACTGAAGAGAACTCGACCCCTCAATCTGGCAGATGGCGCCTGCCGGTAGACTTCTCAGATCGTCAATGTCGTGGGGTATGGTCAAAGCTGCAATGGCTCGCTCCACGGCGCCGGCCAGCGTATCGGTGGCGGCCGCCTTTGAGAAGCTGGTCAATGCGATACTTGCGCTCTTGTTGATGCCAAAGGTGAATTCACTGGTCGCGGCTGTGGCATCACCGCTGATCGTCCCTTGCAGTTCGAACGATACGAGAGCCGCCACCGCCGGATCGTCCGGCAAGTCAACGGAGCCCAAGAAACCCGTTTTAGCATCGCCGGTGAGAAAGCCCAGGGAAGCCGAAGCGCCCAACTGCACGTTCAGAGAGGTCTCTTCGACGGCAAACTGGCCCGTTCCGGTCGCGTTAGCAGTGATCGGAAAGGCGGTGGCATCGATGTCCCCTATCTTCGTGCCGGCGATCGACTCGAAACCCGCCGGGGTAATGAAGACAAGGGGATTCTTCAAATAGCGGTTGAGTGTAGCGCCTTGGTCAGCCGCTGAAGCCGCGATGTTCAGCGTCGTGTTGTTCGTGAGTTGGATGGTAGGCATAAGTATTTCCATTGGTTATAGCGCTAAACCTGACAAAAAAGAAGGCTAATTTGACGAAATTCAACGCGGTTTCCGCCAATCGGCATCCGCGGCGCGCTTGGCTATGATGTGATTGTGCCCCGGCCTGCGGGCCGCCATTCAGCCATGCCATGCTGAAAACAGATGGCCGTTCTGTTAAGTGGCTCCGCTCTCGGCAAGTCGTTTGGCGCGCGAGTCCTGTTTGAGAATCTGTCGTTGAGTCTTTCCGAGGGAGACCGGACTGGTCTGATCGGGCCGAATGGCAGCGGTAAAACCACGTTACTGGAGATTCTGGCTGGGAAGGAGTCGCCCGATGCCGGGACACGGGCGTTGCGCAAGCAGACAAAGCTGGCCTATGTGCCGCAGGATTCTCTGTTCGGGCCGGATGACACTGTCGGCTCCGTTCTGCGCGCGGCATTGGAGGAGCTACCCCTGGAGGAGGAAGAAAAGAGGGTTCGCGCCGAGGTGATGCTGGGCCGAGCCGGCTTCGATTCGTCAGCTACCGCGGCCACGGCGCTCTCCGGCGGTTGGAAGAAGCGGCTCGCCATCACCGCTGCGCTGGTGAGATCCCCCGACGTGCTGCTTCTGGACGAGCCAACCAATCACCTGGATCTGGAAGGCATCCTGTGGCTCGAGACTGCGATCCAGGCTGCGAACGCCTGCCTGGTGGTCACGCACGACCGGTACTTTCTCGAGAACGTCGCCACTCAGATGGTAGAGATCAACCCGGTCTATCCGGAGAGTGCGTTCCAGGTGAAGGGAAACTATAGCGAATTTCTCGAGCGGCGGGAGGAGTTTCTCGAGGCGCAAGCCAAGCAACAGGAGTCGCTGGCGACGAAGGTGCGTCGGGAAGTAGAGTGGCTCAGGCGAGGACCGAAGGCGAGGACGGGCAAGTCGCGGGCGCGCGTTGACGCCGCCGGCCGGCTCATTGAAGAACTCTCGGTGGCCACCGCACGCAGCCGCACGGCAACGGCACAAATTGACTTCACCGCGTCGGATCGCAAGACCAAGCGTTTGATTGAGGCCGAAGGCATCGCTAAGACACTCGGCGGGCGCAGGCTATTTCAGAATCTGAACCTGACTCTTGCGCCGGGTGTGCGCGTCGGCCTGGTTGGAGCGAATGGGAGCGGGAAGACCACCCTGCTCAAGATCCTCGAAGGAGCCGAAAAGCCTGACCAAGGGACCGTGCGGCGGGCGGACCGGCTGCAAATTGTGAGTTTCGCGCAGGACCGCGGCGCGCACTTGGATCCGGAAACCAGCCTGCGGCGAACATTGTGTCCGGAGGGTGACTCGGTGATTTACCGCGGACGTCCGATCCACGTCGCGGGATGGGCGAAGCGGTTCCTCTTTCGGGATGAGCAGCTCGATATGCCGGTTTCGAGGCTGTCGGGCGGCGAGCGAGCACGCGTCATGATCGCACGGCTGATGCTGGCTGCGGCGGACGTGCTGTTGCTGGACGAGCCGACGAACGACCTGGATATTCCAACCCTCGAAGTGCTCGAGGACAGCCTGCTTGAGTTTTCAGGCGCCGTGGTGCTGGTGAGCCACGACCGGTATCTGCTGGACCGTGTGTCCACTGTGGTGATTGGTCTGGATGGTGGCGAGGGACGGGTTTTCGCCGATTACTCACAGTGGGAAACCTCGCGAAACGAGCAGCCTCCAGAGAAAACGGTGGTGCAGATCCCGCGCCAGCTGGTTCCGGCGGAAGGGCCCAGAAAGAAGCTGGCCTACCTGGAACAGCGCGAGTGGGATGGCATGGAAGAGAAGATTCTGGAGGCCGAACAGGATCTGGCTGCACGGCAGCGGGAGCTGGAAGCTGCGTCATCGGATGCGAAGCGGGTGACGGAAGTTTACGAAAAGGTACAGGAAGCCCAACGGCGCGTGGAGGATTTGTACGCCCGCTGGGCGGAACTGGAATCAAAGGTGGCGCGGTGAACGCCATTGGTATCAGCAAAAACCGGCGTGGTGCGGTACAATAAAGCCTACAGGAAGTTGATCCGCAACCCCCTCTCCCGTCGTTGGTAGTCGGCTCGCTGGTTCTCATCCGCAAAATCTAAATGAAAAATTTCTCAGAACTCTCAATCTCTGCTCCCTTAAAGAGCAATCTCTCTAAACACGGTTTTACCGAGCCCACGCCCGTCCAAGCCTTGGCTATCGAACCGGCGCTCGCCGGACGCGATGTGGTCGCTACGGCGCAAACCGGCACTGGCAAAACGCTCGCGTTTGTCGTGCCCATCATCCACCTGATCGCGAAGGAACCATCGCGTGCAGGCGTCCGTGCCGTTATCATGTGTCCGACGCGCGAACTCGCCATCCAAATCAACGAGACCTTCGCCAAAATGGCGGCGGGCACCGGCATTCGCGCCGCCGTCATAGTCGGCGGGCTCAGCGAAGGACCACAGTTGCAGTCCATTCGTAAGGGCGCGCATGTGCTGATCGCAACTCCTGGGAGGCTGTACGATTACCTCAGCCGGCAACTGGTCAATCTCCGCGGTGTCCGCATCCTGGTTTTAGACGAAGCCGACCGCATGCTGGACATGGGGTTCCTGCCCACGATCAAGAACATCATGGCGGCCATACCCGCCGAGCGCCAGACGCTGTTCTTCTCGGCGACGATTGAAACCTCGGTCAAGCACCTGGTAGAGACACACGTCCGAAACGCGGTGCGGATTGCCGTTGGGTCAACGACTAAGCCCATCGAGAAGGTGGATCTGCATCTTTACGAGGTGGAGCAGGATCGAAAGCTGGGTCTGCTCGAAAGTATGTTGCGCCACCAGGAGGGTTCCTTTCTGGTATTCGCACGCACCAAGCGTGGCGCCGACAGGCTGTCCAAGAAGCTCTCGTGCGGAGGTGTAAAGACCGCGGCAATCCACGGCGACCGCAGCCAGAACCAGCGCAACCAGGCGCTTCGCGGATTCCAGGAGGGCTACTATCGGGTGTTGGTGGCGACCGACATCGCGGCCCGCGGGATTCACGTGGAAGGGATCTCTCACGTGGTGAATTATGATCTGCCGCAAGTTCCGGAGGACTTCATTCACCGGGTTGGCCGCACGGGGCGCGCAGGCGCGCGCGGAACGGCTTCGACTTTCGCCACGCGCTCCGAACGCGCGGACGTTGCGCATATCGAGCGAACCCTGGACACCAAGCTGGAACGGCGCCATATATCGTCCGACGTTACGCGGGAACAGAAGCAAACCGCGACCGTGATCGTCCTTCCATCCTCGCCCCAGCAACGACGGCATGTCCGGTCGTTCGGGCCCGCACGCAAAGCCAGGCGGGGCCTGGTACTGCAAGCGGTGTAGACAGGATCTGCCTTAGAACTTCGATCGCCGTATCTTGGGAGTTGAAAGGCGTGGCATTCCGGCTCCAACGGATGGCTGCGCTGACCCCCTGATATACTTCTCCAGTCGTGATTCATCATCCCGTATGGTTGCCCCTCACCACGTCCAACCGACAATTGTGGTAGCACGTAGGAAAGGAGAGGATCGAATGAAAATAAACGCCAGGCTGCCGAATCGTCGTGTCTTTGTGAAGTGGGCGGCTGCGCTCCCCACGTTGGCAGCTTTCGCCGCTGAAGATATGTTCGCAAAGGCACTGAAATCGTCCAAATACAGTGCAAGAGAGAACGTTTATACACGTATCGGCGTGATGCCCATCATTAATGCCCGCGGCACGTGGACCTATATGAGCGGCTCACTGGAACTGCCCGAAGTGCGCGAAGCCAAACAGGAGGCTGCGATGCACTTTGTCGACATGTGGGAGCTGCAGCGTGGTGTTGGCAAGCGGCTCGCCGAGCTTTCCGGAGCCGAAGCTGGGATGGTGACCGCGGGCGCCGCCGCCGCCATGGCAACCGCCACGGCAGCCTGCACGGCCGGCACCGACTCCGCCAGAATTTGGCAGCTACCCGACACCACCGGAATGAAAAATGAAGTGATCATGTTCGGTGGACGCATCTCGTTCGATAGCGGCATTCGCGCCGCTGGCGGGAAACTCGTGGTTGTCTATTCGCATGACGAGCTGAAGGCGGCCTTCAACGACAAAACCGCCATGGTGTACACGACTGCCCGGGGTGAGAGGCTGGAGAAGGCCATCCCAATCACGAAAGATGCGCGCGTGCCGATCCTGGTGGACTGGGCGGCAGGAATTCCTCCGATCGAAAACCTTTCACTTCCCTGGAAGATGGGAGCGGACCTGTACACTTTCAGCGGCGGTAAGGGCTTATGTGGGCCCCAATGCTCCGGTTTGCTGCTGGGCCGCAAGGATCTCATCGAGGCTGCTCTAGCCCAGAGCTGCCCATGGGAGGGCGCAGTTTGCCGTCCGATGAAGGTGGGCAAGGAAGAGATCATGGGCGTGCTGGCTGCGATTGAAGCTTGGAAGAAACGCGACCTCTCTGAGTTGGACGGAGAATGGAGCAAGCGCGTGAAAAAAATTGCCCAACTGGTGGAGACAGTACCGGGAGTCACCACGGATATTCAGATTCCCGAAGGAGGGAACCGCTATCCGACATTAACGGTGAAGTGGGACGAAGCCCAATTCAAAATGAATGTGCAGGAGTGCGCACAGAAGCTTCGTAATGGATCTCCACGGATCGAGGTGCTGACGGCGAACAATCCCAGCACGGTACCCGGCGTTCACGAAGGCGATCCGAAAACGCCCCGGCCGACTCGCCCCGATGCATTGCGGATCATCTCGATGACGCTGCAGCCCGGCGAAGATATTCTTGTCGGCCGGCGCTTGCGAGAGGTTCTGAACGAGGCGCGCAAGAGCGCTGCTTAACCGGTGATGGCTGGTCCTGAAATTCGCAAACATGCCGCGCATCGTGATTCCAGACGACGCACCGCCCGTGATGGCTCCGAGCCAGGCCTACCGCAGGTTGCTGGAGCGGACTCGCGTCGACTACCACGACACCCTTCCCGGCAGCGAAGAGACGTTGATAGAACGCATTGCCGGCGCTGAAATCGTAATCAACATTCGGTCTTCGAGCCGCTTCAGCGAGAACGTCTTTGGCCATTCGCCCAACCTGCGTTTGTTGTCGCTGTGGGGTACTGGGACCGACAACGTCGATCTTGCGGCGGCTGCTCAGCACGGGGTGACGGTGACAAATACACCCGGCGTTTCCGCACTACCTGTTGCCGAACACGCACTTGCGCTCTTATTGGCTGTGGCGCGGCGTATCCCTCAACTCGATTCGGAGGTTCGGCGAGGCTGCTGGCCGCGTGGGCAGGTTTCGCAAATGCACGGCAAGACGCTGGGCATCGTCGGACTGGGGGCGATTGGCCGGCAATTCGCCCGGCTAGGAGCGGGCATCGGCATGCGGGTGATCGCGTGGACTATGCATCCCGACCCGGAGCTCGGGTACGAACTGGTCTCCCTAGACGACTTGTTGCGTTCGAGCGACGTGGTGAGCGTTCATCTGCGCCTGTCCGCGGAAACGCGCGGTTTCATCGGAATACTGGAATTGGAAAAGATGAAGCCCTCGGCCATCCTGATCAACACGGCACGTGGCGCCATTGTGAACGAACAAGCGATGATTGAGGCTCTGATTGCAGGACGCATCGCCGGTGCCGGCTTGGACGTCTTCGAAGACGAACCCTTACCATCCGGCCATCCGCTCACGCGACTTGAAAACGTCGTGCTTACTCCGCATTCCGCAGGCGTCACTCCCGAGGCGCTTGAATCCGGCCTGCAACTCTCCATCGAGAACGTGTGGAATTTCCTGGATGGCCGGCCCACGCATGTAGTCATCAGTCGGGATGGGGCACGGTAGCGAATGCCAACCGGCGCCGAGCTGTTCGTCAGGACCATCGCACAGCTCGGTATCCGGCACATCTTTACGCTCGTTGGAGATCATCTGAACGAGGTACTGGCGGTCGCCGCCCGCGAGCAAATGCACATCATCGATATGCGGCACGAGTCCGGTGTGACCCATGCGGCCGATGCATGGGCGCGGATTCACCGGCGGCCGGCGATTTCTCTGGTTACCGGCGGTCCGGGCCACACCAACTCACTGACAGGAATCGCAACGGCGAACTTGGCTGGCAGCCCGCTCATCGCAGTCAGTGGAAGCCGGGCGTCCACGCTTGCAGATCGCGGAGGTTTTCAGGACATCGACCAGCTCTCGATTACCCGGCCGGTGGTGAAATGGGCTGCGCAGCCGCCAGGGCCTGGACAGATTCCTTTTTATCTCATGCGCGCGTACGCCGAAGCAAATAACGGGCGAAAGGGTGCTGTCCACCTGACCATACCGGTGGACTTTTTTATAAGCCAGGCAGAGGCGCAGGATGTTGTGACGCCAAACGCCCCTTCGCCGCCTGCGCCGAACGCAACGGAGATCGACAAGGTGCTAGCGATGCTCCGTTCGGCGGAACGCCCTATAGTGATTGCCGGCAGCGGAGTCTGGTGGTCGGGCGCGGAGGTCGAGCTGCGGAAGTTTATCAAAAAGACCTCTCTTCCGCTCTACACCATCACGATGGCGCGCGGCATCGTGCCGGACACGCATGCATTGTGCATGGGTTACGCTGACCCGGCGCTGAATCGCGCGGCGCTCCAGGCGTATCGCGAAGCAGATCTGATTCTGGTAGTCGGGAAACGGCTTGACTATCGGCTTGGACTGGGCGGCGAGCGTGTCTTTCCGGCCGGCGTGCGATTGATCCAGGTTGATATTCAGGCCTCAGAACTGGGCATGAATCGCAAACGAGACGTCGGCATCTGCGCGGATGCTGGGGCCACCTTGCGCGCCTTTACCGAAGGGTGGTCGGGCGATTCCGATTGGTCCGGCTGGATCCGTCACCTGCGAACTTTGCGGGAACAATGGGAGCAGGCGATAGCGCACGCCGCGGACGATGAATCGTTGCCGCTGCACCCCGCGGCATTTTATCGCGCACTCAAGCGCGCGCTCCCGTCCGGCGTCCTCTACTCGTGGGACGGCGGCGACTTCGCACATTGGGGCCGCGTTTCTCTTCCGGCGCTCCTTCCCGGTGGCTGGCTGAGGCTGGGACCGTTGGGCACCATTGGAGCTTCGCTCCCACACGGCATCGCACTGCAGTTGGCAAATCCTGGAAAACCGGTTGCTGTCATTACCGGAGACGGAGCGCTGGGCTTCTACCTCGCGGAAATGGAGACTGCGGTGCGGCACAAGTTGCCGATTGTGCTCATCGTAGGAAACGATGCAGGCTGGGGTTTAGAGCGTGAGTTGCAAAGCGCCGCAAATCTGCGTGAAACCGTGGGCACAGAACTGAGTTTTTCGCGATACGACGCGATCATGCAGGCTTTCGGCGGCCGGGGTGAGAACATCGAGTCACTCGATCAGGTGGCGCCCGCGGTCGCTCGCGCGTTCGCTTCCGGTGTACCGTATTGTCTTAACGTGAAGATCCGTGGCGCACGGTCGCCTTTCACGGATTGGCAGATCGCTGGCAAGAAGAAGTAGTACCGTCGAAAGTCATCGGTACAATTCAGTGCCCAGCAGGTTGGGATCGTAAGGCTGGAACTGACCCCGCTCGCGATAGAGTTCGTGATACTTGGCGAGCTTGGCGAGGTTAATCTCCACGCCGATGCCGGGTTTATCCGGGACGCCCCAGTCGGGACCGTTCGTGATCGGAATGGTGTCGACGACGATATCATCAGTCATCATATGAGCAGTCTGCTGGTTGCCATCGACCACGTTGGGGAGCGTTAGCAAAATGTGATGGCAGGCTTGGGCCGTGATGCCCAACTCTCCGTGAGTGTGCCGGCAAATATCCAGACCCTGGTGGTGCGCGAACCACGAGAGCCGTTGGAACTGCGCGAGCGAACCCGTGAAATAAGGACTGAAGCAGTAGACGTCTGCCGTACGGGCCGCCATTTGCCGCAACGCATCTTCCGGCGTCCACAGCCCTTCATTGGCCGAGACCGCCATGTTGCAACGCTGCCGCACCTCTTGCATGTTCACCAAGGGATCCTGGACCACAGGCTGCTCGATGAAATCAATTTGAAACGCATCCAGCCGCGCGAGGTTCCTTAGAGCTTCATTTACGTTCCAAGCGCCGTTGGCGTCGAGTCGAATTTTGGCTTTCGGTCCAATGGTCTCGCGGAGAGCGCGCACCATTTCGAGTTCCGCCTCAATATCCAGACCGACCTTGAGATAAAAAACATGAAAGCCCTTCCTGACGCCGTCCGCAGCCTGCTCGGCCACATGACTGGGACTACCCTGCGAACAATAGAAGAAATAATTGGCCCGCTCGCGAACCTTGCCTCCGAAGAGCTGGTAGAGCGGGAGACCGGCCGCCTTTCCACAAATATCCCAGAGCGCCATGTCGATGCCGGGATAAGCGAAGCAAGCCGTGTGCTGCCGCCAGGACCAAACCCCGCGGTGCCACAATTCCAGGCGAACGCGCTCGCTGTGCCACGGATCACGCCCGATCACGAACGGCGCCATGGCTTCGAGAGCCCCCAGCACGGATTTGACATCCGCGCCGCTACAGCTTTCCCCCCAGCCAACGAGGCCAGTATCGGTGGTGGCCTTGACGATGACATCCGTAACGCCATCACGATTCACCAATGAGCTCACCTCGCGATGCGTGTAGGGTACGCTGACGGGAATGAATTCCAGGGCTGCGATCTTCATCGTGGATAGGCTATCACGCGGGCAGACTGGATCCAGTCCGCCGATCCGATCCCCAGGTGCAGACTGATGATTTACGCCAGGATCTCTTTGACCACGCGGGCTTCAAAGACGGAGGTCAACTTTTCCTTCAGTCCGTTCTGATCGAACACCAGCCGCTGGTAGTCCATGCCAAGCAGGTGCAGAATCGTGGCGTGCCAATCGGTGACACTGACTTTGTTCTCCACCGCTTCGTAGCCCAGATCATCGGTGGTGCCGTAAGTCATGCCGGCCTTCATGCCGCCGCCCGCCATCCAAAGCGAGAAACCGCGTGGATTGTGGTCGCGACCCGACTCGCGTGGGTTGCCGCCCAATTGCGCGATGGGCATGCGTCCAAATTCTCCGCCCCAGATGACCAGCGTGTCCTTCAGCAGGCCGCGCCGATCAAGATCCTGGAGCAGCGCGGCGACGGGCTGATCGGTGCGGGCGCTGGCGGCGCGCATTTCGTCTTCGAGATTCGTGTGGTTGTCCCAGATCTGGCTGTTGATATAAAGCTGCACGAAGCGCACACCACGCTCGACCAGGCGCCGCGCCATCAGGCAGCGACGTCCGTACGAATCAGTCGGCTCTTCGCCAACACCATAAAGCTTACGGGTGGCTTCATCCTCCTTGGTTACGTCGAGCGCATCGCTGGCCGAAAGCTGCAGGCGCGCCGCCAGCTCATAGCTCGAGATGCGCGCATCCAACTCCATCTGATCCGGGTGATTGCGCTTGTGGATGTCATCAAGCTTAGTGAGCAGATCGTGGCTCAGTTTCGCGAGTTCGGTGGGCTGCTCGTATTCCGGCCGAAGGTTGAGGATGGGTGAGCCCACCGAACGGATGCGGGTGCCCTGATACACCGGTGGTAGAAATCCCGCCTGCCAGTTTTGCGTACCGTTGACCGGCAACCCGAGTGGATCGTCCAACACCACGTATGCGGGAAGATTCTGGTTCTCGCTACCCAATCCAAAAATCACCCAAGATCCCATGGATGGCCGTCCGGGAAGGATCCGGCCGCTGTGAATCGCGAACAGCGCCGGCTCGTGATTGGGATGCACGGTGTACATGGAGCGGATTACGCAAATCTTGTCAGCCTGCTCGGAAAGGTGCGGCATCAGTTCCGAGATCCACATACCGGACTTGCCGTATTGCGAAAACTTAAATGGGCTGCGCATCAGCCCTCCGACCTGCTCCGGCGTGGTGAGGTCGGCCGCGACTTTGTCGAAGTACGCTTCGCCGTTGTGCTTGTCGAGCACGGGTTTGGGATCGAACAGATCCATCTGGCTCGGACCGCCGTTCATGAACAGATGAATCACCGCTTTGGCCTTGGGAGCAAAGTGCGTCGGCCGCGGCTTCAGATCGTACATGCGGCGGTGCCCGTCGGGAAGGCCGCTGGACGAGTCCAACGAATTGCCATAGAGGTCCCGGGTCAACAGCGTCGCGAGAGCGACGCCGCCGATTCCGTCGGAAAATCTCTCGAAAAAGTTACGCCGCGATAACTGCCTCTGCGATCCGTAGTGATCCTTACAAGGCATATAGTGACCTCTAATCGATATAGAGAAACGCCGCCGAATTCAGAATGGTATGGCAAAATGCCGTCAGAGCTTGCTGCTCCGCATCGGTGCCCTTTACATCCTTCACGGCAGCCTGTTTCAGCTTCAATAAATCATCGCTTGCCACGCGCATTTCTTCCGCGCTCGGTGCCCGCGATAGAGCGATCCAATACGCCTGTTCGATTTGACGGCGCAAGTCGGAGCCGGCTTCCTTCTCGATCCGGTTCGCAAAGTCCCCCGCCAGCCCATAGATCGTGGCGTTATTCAGCAAGTGCAGCGCCTGCGGCGCGACATTGGACTGCGTACGAATGAGGCACGCAGGGCTCAACTGCGGGAAGTCGAAATTGTCCAGCATGGTCGGGATTTTCGAGCGTCGCTGGTTCACGTAGATGCCGCGACGCCAGCCGGTCGGCAATTGGATTGGGGTCACCAAACCGTCCTCGCGAACCAGGACGGGATCGGCCGGCCCGAACATGCGCGTATCGAGGCGCCCAGCCACCTGCAAGATGGTGTCGTTCAGAACCTCGGCGTCCATGCGTTTGAGTGGCATACGCGAAACGAGTCGATTATCAGGGTCGGCCTTCTCGAGTGCAGGCGTCACCGCGGAGCTTTGCCGGTACGCGGTCGTAGTCATCATCAAGCGGTGCATGGCCTTGATGTTCCAGTTCTGCTTCACGAATTCGACGGCCAGCCAGTCGAGCAACGCCTGGTTGGATGGCGCGGCGCCCGTATGGCCGAAATTGCCGAGGGTCGTAACGATGCCCTCGCCGAAGTGCCGCGCCCAAATGCGGTTCACCATCACCCGCGCGGTCAGCGGATGGTTTGGTTGGGTGAGCCAATTCGCCAGCGCGAGCCGCCGCCCGGTCTTGTGTGCGCCCGGCCATGGTTCCCTGACCTGGTAAGGCTTGAGACCCGTGACGAGCACCGCCGGCACACCCGGCTGAACCAGTGGCCCAAAATTCGACGGGCTGCCACGCCGCAATATATAGGTTGGCGAGGGTTCGCCACGGTCCCACAGCGCCTGGATTTTCGGATCGGGAATCTTCCTGGCCTGAAGTAGCAGGGTCTCGGTCTGATGCTTCTCCTCTTCCTTCGCGTAACCAGGATCGGCTGCCTTCAGATCGTCGGAAGATACTTTCAAGGTGGCGCCGAACTTTTCAGCCAGATACTTCTGCACTTCGGTGCGTTCTTCCGGCGCGGCCTTGGCGACGGCGCGCAGATCGTCCTGCAGCGATTTGGGCAGCTTGCTCAGCCGCTCATCGAGAACCTTCTTTTTCAGCGGGCCGATCTTCTGTTCCCACGCGGATTTCATCGCCGCGAGTTGCCGGTCCACCTCACCGTTGAAATCTTCGCGGTTGCGGGCCTCTTCCGCCAGCTCATACGGCGTTTTGCCCGGCTCCACGTACGGCAGCATGCGCCCCTGCGTCTGCGTGGTGATGACAGTTGTCTTCGGAATGTAGAGCGGCTGCAGCCAATCGTGCTCGTCGTAAGCGCCCTTCAACACGGCGTCTAAACGGTAGTAATCGCGCTGCGGAATCGGATCGTACTTGTGGCTATGGCAATGGGCGCACTTCATCGTGAGACCCAAGACGGTCGAACTGAACACATCAATCTCATCGGCCACCACATCCAGCCGATCGTCGGAGAAATTCACCTCTCGCTCGCTGGTCGAGTCCGGCGCCATGCGGAGAAAGCCCGTAGCGATGAGATTGTCCATCATCTGCTTGGTCACTACGGGCGCGTGCTCGTAATCCACCAGCTCGTCGCCGGCGATTTGCTCCGTCAGGAAGCGATCATACGGCTTGTCGGCATTCAACGACTGGATCACGTAATCGCGATATCGCCACGCATAGGGCCGCGGATGGTCGGCGGATAGTTTGCCGCCCTCGGAATCGGCGTAACCGGCGGCATCCAGCCAGTAGCGGCCCCACCGCTCGCCGTAATGCGGGGATGCGAGCAGGCGGTCCACCAGCTTTTCATAGGCGTCGGGGCTTTTGTCTGCCATGTATGCCTGTATCTCGGCGGGTTCGGGCGGCAGGCCAATCAGATCGAAATAGACCCGGCGCATCAACGTGACCTTGTCGGCTTCGGGTGAAAATGACAGGTCCTTTGACTCAAGCTTACTCAGCAGGAAAGCGTCGATGGGATTGCGTACGCGATCGGCATGCTTGACTGCCGGAGGTTCCACCGGCTTGGGCGACTGGAACGACCAGAAACTCCGATCCTTATCGGAGACCAGCGGGTCGGACTCGGTTGCCGCAACATCGGGGGGCTCGGCAACAACTGGCGCGCCCAACTCGATCCAGCGGGCAACCTTGGCGGTTTCGGCATCGGTAGCCGGCTTGACGCCCACCACGATCAGGCGCTTCTTCGGAGGCATTTCCCCGGAGCGCATCATTTTGACGATCAGGCTTTGATCCGGCTTGCCCAGGACCATCGCAGGCCCCGACTTTCCGCCCTTCAGCATGGATTCTCTGGTGTGCAGATCCAGGCCGCCTTCTTGCATGCGCAAACCGTGGCACGCGACACAGCGCAACAGCATGATGGGAATAACGTCGTCCTGCGTGACGTTGGAAAGCTCCGCCTCGGCATGGGCCGCCGTTGCCGATCCGGCCCCGCTTTCGATCCATTCGCGAATGGTGCCCAGCTCTGCATCGGAGAGATGGATCTTGCCGCCGGGCGGCATCAATCCCTCTTTCACCATGTGGTACAGACGGCTGTCATCCGGCTTACCAGGGGCAATCACGGGGCCCGATTCACTCCCCTTTAGCGCGGTCTGATAGGTGCTGAGGTCAAGCTCCTTCATCTTCAGACTAGGACCGTGGCACCCGAGACACGTGCTCTTGGTAAGAATCGGCACGATGTCGGCTTCAAATGTGGGTGACTTCGCTGAAGGATTTTTGACGGGCTCGTTTTGGGCGCCCAGCAGGACGAAGGTGAGCGCGGCTGCTACAGTGGCGCCGACTCCACGCAGAACACGAAACCACCGCCTGGTCTGCGCGTTGTGTAACAAGTGTCGCTCCATTAATGTAGGACTTCTGCCGTGGGTGAACGGCCTGCAGAGCCCAGTCCACATCACGGCAAGGCATTAAAACTAATGCGTATTAGAGTATATCAGGCTCGCCGCCTGGGCCGCGGGCCCGTTATCGTTTTGAAGGCACTCTACGGCACAGGTTCTACAGCCGGTTCGGCGCCCGCCGCCGAAAAGTCTGTCTGCTTGCCGGGGCGGACGTCGGCCAGGTAAACCGCAACAACCCCTGACATGGCTACCAGGCTGCCCACGTACAGACCCCACGACCACCCGGCGCGCGCGGCAATGTAAGGGGTAAGGATCGGCGCGAAGAATCCACCGACCTGCGCTCCCGTGTTGAGAATACTGGACGCGGCACCCACGCGCTCGCCGGCAATTTCCGTGACGCATGCCCAAAACGGTCCTTCGCAGCACGCTGCCAGGCCGAACGCGAGAGATAAGCAGGTAACCACGGCGCCTACGCCGGAAGCGACCGTGCCAGCGTAAATGAACACCACGCTGAGCGTTAATCCAATCATGGGGACGACGCGGCGCCCCAACTGTGCCCCGTATGCACGCGTCAGGCGATCGGAAACCAGGCCGCCGAGGGGCATGATCGTGCCTTCAGTTAGAAAAAGGAGGGTGGTATATTTCGCACTGCTTTGTGCACCCAGGTGCAGTACTTCACCAAAGTAGTAATAAATCCAATAGAAAAATATGTATTGAAAATACCCCAGCGTCCCATAAGCAAAGGTCAATAGCATCAGGTTCCGATCGGCCAACAGCTTCATCCAGCTGGCACGTTCAACCCCGGTTGTGCTCCGAGGAGGGCGAGTGACTCCAGGGGGATAGTCGCGCGCATACCATAACCAGCCCGTGCCGAGAACCGCAGTGGCGGAGGCGGCGAAGATGAAGGAGAGGCGCCAGCCAAACTGCATCACCATCCAGGCAAACAGGATTGGTGAAATGGCTGCGCCGGCCGATGAGCCCGCGATAATAAAACCTTGGATACGCGCGTGATACACCACCGGAATCCAATTTGCGGTCATTCTCGCGCATGCTGGATAAAGTGGTGCGGTGACCACACCCAACCCGAGACGGATGGCAAATAGCGCGGGCACGATGCCCAAGAAGGC
This sequence comes from Bryobacteraceae bacterium, assembly GCA_035297145.1. Lineage (GTDB taxonomy): Bacteria > Acidobacteriota > Terriglobia > Bryobacterales > Bryobacteraceae > QHXW01. The sequence continues at coordinate 49,139 of DATGZN010000014.1, read as the reverse complement.
ACCAAGGCCAGGTTTGCCGGCCAGCACAATCAGGCCAGTGAAGACCGCAGAGAATATCCCCATGAGCGCCAATGTGAAGCGCGCACCAAGCCGGTCCGACAGGTAGCCTCCGGGAATCATCAGAATGGCATAGCCAAGAATGAACGCCGAATAGATGGCGCCCATCTGCGTCGGGGAGATCGCAAAGTCTTTCATCAGTTGGGGGCCGGCAATCGAGATAATCGTGCGATCGAAATAGCTGATTAAGCTAAAGGCGAACAACAAAGCCACGACGGTCAGACGCGTAACGTCAAGACTCAGGGCAAAATGCTCGGGCGAATTGCGCATGCAGCAAGGAAGCGAACATCATAACGAATTCGTGCAATTGCTGTGTTTTGTGTGAGCAGCTCGCGGTTGCTGCGAGTACGCTGGCGATGAGGCATTCGTAAACGCCGGGTGACTACACGCGGCCAGACTACGCAATCCAATCTGGCAATGACATACTGCTACTATGCTCGACGCGATTGTGCAGGATCTTCGCTACGCCCTCCGCGCCCTGCGCAGAAGTCCCGGCTTCGCCTCCACAGCGATTCTTTCTCTCGCCCCACTTCCCCCACCACTGTCAGCCACGGCGTCTGCATCTCTGGCGTACCGATGCGCAACCGCTTGCCGATCGGTCCTGACCGGGCCAGAAGTGTTGCGCCAACTTGTGATTCACAATGAGCACCAGTTGCGAGCCGTGCCGGTCCGTCTCGGTGAAAACCCGGCCGCGCAACGCGGAATTCGCATCGCCGGGAAAAAGTTGTCGACCAAGATGTTTTGGAGTAAGTCGTTCAACTTCCGATTTGAAGTCACCACGGCTGCTTCAATGAGGAAGATCCTACCGCAAGTGCCTGAAAATATTGGAGCCACCCGCCGGGATCGAACCGGCGACCTGCTGATTACGAAACCATACGTGTCAAGTCTCTACTGTACCTATTTTTCTCACTTTCGGCCTGTTTTCGGCGTTTGTTGAGATGCGCCGAAACTCCTGACACCCTGTGGAAAACACATGAGACTGGACTCTCTGGCTGACAAAACGGCTGACAAAGAGTCGTGCAGGGCTGGGTCTGGGACTTGGCCTGGTTCTCTGAGCAGACGTCGGGGGACTTCGGGAAGCCGCTGCCGACGTGAGCTGCCGCTTAGCGCTGGGCTAGCGGTGTTATATCCCGGCATTGTGAAGGCGCTGGCGTCGATGCCGGATGAAACCGTCATTGATGGCGAAGTCGCGGCGCTCGATCCGAAGGGATAATCATTTTTCATACTATGGACTCATTTGTGATCGTTTTTCGTGCATGCTAAACGTTTTTCATGCTACGATCGCTATGAACTCTGTAATTCGCAGAGCAACATAGGTTCTCAACAGACATGGCGACACAGCGTCGCTTTTCAGGGCCGGTAACGGTTTTTCACGAGCGGGCGCTCCCGGAAAGGGCCACGCCCGCAGGGTATGCCGCGCTCATCGATGCCCATTGCCTGCGCGTTCCGCTGCCCCGAACGCTCTCCGCGACCGGGGAACATCACCGCATAAAGAATGATGCGGGATGGCGAATCCTTACTCCGCGCCATGCGCCATCCCCCGATGTGGAGAGCCATCTCACCTTCGCCCTCAAGTACGAGGGTCTCGACCTAGCTGTCCTGAAGCGCCTGTTTGCGGCACTCGCACCGGGTGACATAGAAAACATCGTCCGCTCCAAGCCCACCGGCAGCTACGCGCGCCGGACGTGGTTCCTGTACGAGTGGCTTCTCGGGCGGCGGCTTGACCTGCCGGATGCGGAAAAGGGAAATTTCGAGCCAGTGGTCGATCCCGAGAAGCAATGGTCCATACGCGGCGAGAATTCATCACGGCATCGCGTCCGCAACAACCTTCCGGGCACGCCGGATTTCTGCCCGTTGGTCTTCAGGACACCGGCGCTTGAAGAGTTCGCCACCATGGACCTAGCCCACAGGGCACAGGAAGCCGTCGCCCGCGTGCCTAAGGATGTTCTGGCCCGCACGGCCGCCTTCCTGTTGCTGAAGGATTCGCGATCGAGCTACGCCATCGAAGGCGAGCGCCCGCCGCAAGATCGCATCCAGCGGTGGGGACGCGCCATCGGCGAGGCCGGCAAACGGTCCATAGAGCTTGACGAATTGCTGCGCCTGCAGGCGCTCGTCATTGGCGATGCCCGGTTTGTCCGGCTGGGCCTGCGCGAAGAGGGCGGCTTCGTCGGTGAACATGACCGCGAGTCGCGCGTGCCTATCCCGGATCACATCAGCGCGCGGCCGGAAGACCTGCAGGCGCTTATCGAAGGACTGGTCGCGTTCGACCGCGGCGCTTCGCGGGGGATGGACGCCGTTATCGCGGCCACCGTGCTCGCCTTCGGATTCGTCTATATCCATCCCTTCGTCGATGGCAACGGCCGCATCCACCGCTACCTCATTCACCATGTCCTGGCGCAACGCGGGTTCAGCCCGGCCGGCGTCGTTTTTCCGGTCTCTGCCACCATCTTGGAGCGAATCGATGAGTACCGCGCCGTCCTGGAAGACTATTCGCAGCGCCTTCTGCCCGTGATCGACTGGCTGCCGACCGCGGACGGCAATGTCAGCGTGCAGAACGATACCGGGGATTTTTATCGCTTCTTCGACGCGACGCCGCACGCCGAGTTTCTCTATGCGTGCGTCCGCAAGACGATAGAAGACGATCTCCCGCGCGAAACCGAGCTTCTCGTACGCTACGACCGCTTTCGTGGGCGCATCGACGATATTGTCGACATGCCCGACCGCACCGTCGATGTGCTGTTCCGCTTTCTGCATCAGAATGGGGGACGGCTCTCGAAACGCGCGCGCGAGCAAGAATTCTCTCGTTTGACGGATGCCGAAGTGGCGAATGTCGAAGAGGCGTATCGCGCTTCGTTTGCGGGGAACGGTGAGGCTCGAATATGAGAATCGGCGATGTTCTCTATTTCTCGCCGCGTTTTCGCTTCGTTGATCTCGATCCCCCCCGATGCTGTCGGATTCGTCGAGGCCGTCAAGGACCGGCTCAAGGGCTTTTATCTTGATCCTGCCGCGCGCCTGCTCGATTCCGGCGATGCGTTCACCCGGGCTTGCTGTGCTGCGCGGCCATCGATTTCATCGCCCTTTGTTCGGGCGAGAAAGATCCGGCCGTCTGGCTTTGCGCCAACATCCCTGATTTCGGCGGCGACCTGCCCCGAATGGCGAGAGATCCGGATATCCATGCGCCCGTTACCCCCGCTTGGGTTCACCTCCCTTCTGCGCATCCCATCATCGCGGCGCATGATCAGCGGTGAAGGCTGCTATATGCGATGCGTCTCGATGGATATTTGCCAGGGGGCTAAAATCAGGCGAAGTGATGCGTCTTGTCGAGGAATGAACGCCTCCTCCGAGATCTCTGGGGCATTCACCCGTTGGGCCGTTTACGAGTGCAAAGGCCCGAGCCTTCGTGAAATGGTTCGAAGAGATGTTCAGGCGGCATAATCATTGAGGTGCTCCGTCCGATGTGAGACATACTTCTTTGGCGGAACCAGGCGGTCTGGATGGACAAATCAAAATTCTCTGACGAACTGCCCGACGAGCTTTATCCCAAGCTCAATAGCGAGCAGATTGCCCGGCTTTCGCGAGTGGGCATGCGCCGAAGCGTTCCCGCGGGAGAGATCCTTTTCGATCAGGGGACGATCGGGCGCCATTTCTACGTCGTCCTGCAGGGCGCTATCGAGGCTGTGCTTCCCTCCGCTGAGGGGGAGGTTCACATGCGCCTGCATCAGCCCGGTGACTTTACGGGCGAACTTGATATGCTCTCGGGCCGCCCCAGCCTGACACGTGCTCGGACCGTCGATCCGACAGAAGTTGTGGAACTCGATCCGGTCAGCCTGCGAAACCTCATTCAGAACGATCCGGAACTCGGCGAGTTCCTGCTTCGGGTATTCATTCGCCGGCGCGTAGCTATGATCTCGCGCGCCATGGGAGACGTGGTCCTGATCGGCTCCAGATCTTCGGCCGACACGCTTCGCCTCAAGGAATTCCTCGTGCACAACGGGCATCCGTTTACATATTTCGAACTAGGCCAGGATGCGTCGGCCGGGCAACTGCTGCAACGCTTTAATCTTGGTCCTGAAAACATCCCGGTGCTCATCGGTCGTGATCAATCTCCGATGCGCAATCCAACAAATGCGGAGCTGGCCGCGCGTCTCGGGCTTAACGCTGAAATCGATGGCGAGCGGGTCTATGACCTGATTATTGTTGGCGCGGGACCTTCGGGCCTTGCGGCAGCCGTATACGGTGCTTCCGAGGGGCTAAGCGTGTTGGTGCTGGAGACGATCGCTCCGGGAGGCCAGGCAGGCTCCAGTTCGCGAATCGAAAATTACCTCGGATTTCCATTGGGAATTTCGGGGCAGGACCTTGCCGGCCGCGCGTTCGTGCAAGCCGAGAAATTCGGAGCGCAGATTGCCGTTGCCCGTCGGGCGACGGCCATAAGATGCGATAGCCAGCCGTTCCGGATCGAATGTGACGGCGACAGCCCCATTCGTGGACGAGCTGCCGTTATCGCCTGTGGAGCCGAGTACCGCAAGCTGCAGGTTGCGAACCTTGCGCAATTCGAAGGGGCCGGCGTGTACTACGGAGCCACGTCTATGGAGGCGCAACTCTGCAAAGGCGAAGACGTAATCGTAGTGGGCGGGGGCAATTCGGCAGGCCAGGCTGCGATGTTTCTTTCGACCATTGCGAACCATGTCTACATGCTCGTGCGCGCTTCAGGCCTTGCAGACAGCATGTCGCAGTACCTCATCCGCCGGATCGAAGAGTGCCGCGAAATCACACTACTCTTCCGGACAGAGGTGGTCAGTCTGGACGGCGCCGGAAATCTCCAATCGGTCACGTGGAGGAATTGCGCCACCGGAGAAACCGAAATGCACGCTATCCGGCATATCTTTTCCATGACCGGCGCAAACCCTAATACGGCATGGCTCGAGGGCTGCCTCGCGCTCGATAGCGGCGGGTTTATAAAGACCGGCGCCGATCTGGCCGCAGACGAACTGGAGAGTGCAGGCTGGCCTCCTGGCCGGCGCCCGTATCTGTTCGAGACCAGTGTCCCGGGCGTGTTCGCCGTGGGAGACATCCGCTCGGGCAGCGTCAAACGCGTCGCGTCAGCCGTGGGAGAAGGTTCGGTCGTCGTACAACTCGTGCATCGCGTCCTGGCGGGCTGATCAGTGAAGGCGCGCTACTGCACTACGCATTCCTTGAAGCCATCGAGCGAGTACGGGAGGCTCAGGGTGGGCATACTTTTGGGCATACCAAAATCCGGCGTGGTTCACTCGCCGAAGGGGCCTCTGCAAGTAGCTTGAATTAAAGGATTTTTGGAGCCACCCGCCGGGATCGTTAGGCATATTCTGAATGGTTCTGAGCGGAAGGCCGCCTGACACGAGCCAGATAGGACTTAATCGATAAACGAAGGACTGTAATCAGGCTGTAAAACGCCACCAGCTCCGGCGGCTATTCCAGCGCGCCGCGGTGCTGGGCCTGGACGTAATGGGTGAGTTTCTGGGTCGCCGACGTCAGGCGCCAAAACGGAGATAATGAACCATGCCGGACTTTTCTCAGCCCGGAGAGGATGGCACGCTGCCCAGCGGAGTTCCGGAATGGCGTGATGGGCTTGGCGAGCTCACGATACGGGGCCTCGTCTACACTTCGCGAGGCGCACGGAGCGTCTTGCCGTGCGATCAAAAATACCGGATCACCGCCGGTTTCAAACAAAGGGTGGCGAAGGGCAGCTCGTTTACCAAATATGCTGACGTCTATCAGCGCGTCACACGCTTAGCAGGAGCTCGGGCTGCTGAGATGTCCTGTGCCCATGGCGAGCCATTGCATACTCGGATATTAGGCCATACATGGGCATGCATTCGTGGCAGCTCCTACGATTTCCCGACGGCTGCGCTGGTAAGCGAAATGAGTTGTTCAAGGGGAGCCCGGTCCGAAGGAGAACCTGAGCCCACGACGAGCGCCCTAGTGGTGCCCGGCGGAACGCCGCCTGATGAGTTCTCCCGTATCGCTTCCCAGCCCTCGGAGGAGTTCTATAACGAGTACGATGTTAGCGATCAGCCGGGAACCAATGCTGAACCCATCTCCTTCAGCTACGGCGAACACGTCGAGACCTGCGCAGGTATTGACTATGCTCCTTTTGTCGAACGAGCGGAGAACCGCGCGCGGTTTCACTATAGCTTGGTCACCGGTCTTTCCAGCGCCGCGACAGTGCCGTTCGCTATATTTCGGCGACAGTGGTGGGCCGTACCCGATACATTGGTCGCGGTCGTTGTTTATTTTCAAGTATAGTCACTGATTTCCTGTTAACATCGCCATCTCAACGCCGATACTGCGGACGGATCTCTTTCGTCTGCAGGCGGATCAAACCGACACTCTCTGAATTCTTGGCCCCTGGGAAAACCACTGTCCAGAATGTAGTCGCCTGTCCTCGAAAAATCTGCTACAACCGCCTGGGTCAGTTTTGGAAAGCAGATGTGGGTCACTTCCCGCGAGCGCCGAAGTGCTGGCGATGTTCTTGTGGCCCAAAGCATCCTGCACCACATGAATCCGTTGCGTCTCCTCGATCAGATGTGAGCCGCGCGAGTGCTTCAAGCTGTGGGGCTATGCCCGCCTGAGAGGGCGGCGATGGAGCTGGGCCAAATGGGACAGCAGTGGACGCCACTCCCTCCTGCGATTGTGGTGACCCTGGCCGAACTCCCATCGCCCGAGCAGCTTCAGGAGATGGATACGAAGGTATCCTCACATCGCGATTTATTCCACTCCATCGAGCGAAATCGCTTCCTCGCGTCGGTCGTAGATGGTGTAAGCCATGAGGCCGATTAATGCACGAATCGAACTGCCAGCGGCGTGCGTCGCCGCATTGCGATCCCACAAAGAACGACAAGGGCAGGAAAGGATTATCGCCGGCTCCAATTGGATCGAGACCGGTCATGTCTTCACCAGCACGAAAGGCACCCCTATCGATGACCGAAAGATCCTAAAGGAATTCAATGCCCTGGTGGAGGCTGCGAAACTACCGAAGCAACGATTTCACGACTTGCGGCATGCGTGCATCTCACTACTGGGCGCCCGGCGTCCCGCTGAAGGTCATCGCGGAAATCGTCGGGCACTCGGACGTCAGGCTCACGCAGAACGTGTACCAACACGTCTACCGGGAAGCGAAGCGGGATGCAGCCAATAAAATGGACGAATTGCTCGCCCGCAACGCGGTTCCAGAATCTCTGGTTGCTACCAGGGTTGCTACCAAAGGCCCAGCGGGTCACACCAATTAGCTCATAAGTTATTGATTTTATGGAGCCACCCGCCAGGATCGAACTGGCGACCTGCTGATTACGAATCAGCCGCTCTACCAACTGAGCTAGGGTGGCTTGCCTGCCTAATCGAGATCTAAACCGCGCGGGGATTCGATTATCGAACCCTCCGGGTCCGCTTCCGATTTTAGCAAATGACCAAGCTACTTCTTGGCCGCTCGTGCGCGTTCGGCGTCGGAATCAACTCGTAGCTGATGGACCTTTTCTTGCCATTCGGCAGCCTTCTCCGGCTTACCCCACTTCTCATAGAGTTGAACGATTCGCTCTCCCGCGCGGCTCAACGCCGGCCGGTCTTCGAAGCGAACTGTGGTTTCCCGCTGGATCATTCCTTGATATCCGGAAGCCAATAGCGGCTCAGCCTCCGCATACCTGCTCTGGGCAGCCAGGACCGCGCCCAGCAAGCTCTGGCTCCGATACCGCTGCCAGGAGTCAGAAGCCGTCTTCTCGTAGATGGTGAGAGCCTCGCGAAGCAGCGGTTCGGCATCGGTGTACCGCTTCTGCTGGAGTCGAATCTCTCCCAGGGACGTCATCACTTCCAGGGTGTCCGGATGTGCGGGTCCCAGTACGCGCCGCCGTGCCTCCAGTACCGAAGTGAAGATTGCATCGGCGTCCGCATAATTTCCTTGGCGCTGTTTGAGCGTAGCCAGTTCTTTCATGCTGACGAGCGTATAAGGATGCTCCGCACCCAGCACGCGGCGTCGAACGTCAACCGCTTTCGTCAGTAGAGGCTCGGCCTCCGCATACTTGCCTTCACAGCGGTAGAGTGTGCCCAGGTAGTTCACGCTTCCCAATGTGTCGGGATGCTCCTCGCCCAGCAGACGACGTTGCAACTCGAGGGACTTGACGTACAGAGGCTCGGCCTGGGCGTACTTGCCCTGCACCTCGTACACCTTGGCCAGGTTGTTCGCGCTGAGCAAAGTGAGGGGATTCTCCTCGCCCAGCACTCGGCGCCGGACCGACACGACGTCTATCATTAGAGGCTCGGCTTGTGCATACTTACCCTGTTGCATGTAGAGCCCCGCCAGGTTGTTCATGGCGCGCGCGGTATCGGAATGGCTTTCGCCCAGCAGGCGACGACGGATTTCGAGGCCCTTGACCAGGAGGGGTTCCGCCAGCGCATATCTGCCTTGCTCCTGGTACAGCACGGCGAGGTTATTCATGCTCGCCAGCGTTTGGCTGTGCTCCTCACCGAGCACCCGACGCTGTATCTCGAAGGCTCTGGTTTGTAGAGGCTCGGCTTGCGCATACGTGCCTTCGGTCCGATAGAGAGAAGCCAGGTTGCTCATGGTCGCCAGCGTCTCGGCGTGCTCTTCGCCCAGCACGCGGCGTTTGATCGCGAGCGCGTCCAAAAAGAGAGGTTCGGCTTGCGCATACTTGCCTTCGGTCGCGTACAGGGATGCGAGAGAGTTCATGGCGTCGAGCGTTTCGGGATGATCCTCGCCCCGAACGCGCCGTTGCACGGAGAGGGCCTTGGTGATGAGACGTTCGGCGTCCGCATATCTTCCCTGATCCTCGTAAAGCGCCCCCAGTGTGTTCATGGTGAGCAGAGTGTCGGGATGATCCTCACCCAAAACGCGGCGCCGGGCATCGAGAGTCTTGGTCAAAAGAAGCTCGGCTTGCCCGCTCTTACCGTTCTCGTCGTAGACTTGCGCAAGTTCGTGGGCGGTTTCCAGGGTTTCGGGACGGTCCGCGCCCAAAACACGGCGCTGGACATTCAGGACTTTGGCCAACAGCAATTCGGCCTGCGCACGCTTACTTTGGTCACGGTACAGGACGGCCAGATCGCCCATAGAGGCCAGCGTGTCAGGATGGTCCTCACCCAGCAGGCGACGCCGCAACGTTAGCGCCTTCTCCAGTTGCCGTTGCGCCTCGGTATACAGGCCCAGGTCACGATACGTCATTCCGATTGTCTGCCGGATCGAAGCCTCGACTAAGGGCTGTTTTTCAAACTTGCCTTCGATACCAGCGGCGGCCCGCTCCAATGCGGTGCGCACCTTGAGGTCCGGATCGGGCTTGGAATCGGGCCGCGCCTGCTTTTTGGCGCTCGCTTGTGCCAAGAGGTCTTGTTGGAGGAAGTTGTTGACGGCTTTCGCCGTAGCCGCTTCATCGTCTGCCCGCTGCTTCTCGGTTAGCGCTCGATTCCGCTCGCGCGTGGCCGCCTGCTGGGCACTCAGCGCGAGGTCGCGTTCATGTGTGGCCCGCTGCTCGGCGGCAGTGGCCCGGTCGCGGTCCACTCGAGCCCGCTCCTCGGCCTGCAGGGCCCGATCGCGCTCCACCAAGGCTGCCTGTCCGGCCCGGTTAGCTCGGATGGCCTGCCATGTGCTAGCCACGATTCCCGCCGCTAACACCACAAAGACTGCTGCCACGCCCCCCACTAAGGCCCGGTGCCTGCGGGCGAACTTCTGTATCTGGTAGCCGGCACTCGGCGGGCGGGCTGCAATCGGTTGGTCGTCCAGGTAGCGCCGAATATCCGCCGACAGATCAGCCGCGGTTGCATAGCGCCGCGCCTTATCCTTCTCCAGCGCCTTCCCAACAATGGTTTCAATGTCGCCACTGTAGTTGCGGCTGATCGAGCTCAGCGACGTGGGATCGTCTTCCCGAATCGTCCTGACGGCCTCGGGCAGCTGCCGGTGGCTGACGTTGTAAGGGAGCCGGCCGGACAGCAGTTCAAAGAGAATGACTCCCAGCGAATAGACATCGCTCCTGAAATCCAATTCGGAGGGATCCGCTAACACTTGCTCCGGACTCATGTAGGTTAGCGTGCCCACGATTTGTCCTGCGTCGGTGAGGCGGGTCCCTTCCGCCTCGTTCCCGGTAATGCGCGCTACTCCGAAATCGAGAATCTTGGGCTGTCCCGTCTCGTCCACCAGAATGTTTCCAGGTTTCAGGTCCCGATGTATAAGCCCGCGCTGATGCGCATGGTGCACGGCATCGCAGATTCTGGCCATCAACGCCAGCCTCTGCTGCGTATTGAGTCGATGGGCTTCTGCGTGGGCCATGAGCGACTGCCCGCGGATGAGCTCCATGGCAAAGTACGGCTGCGGCCCAAAGCCGGTATCGGCCGTGCCCGCTTCGTAGATTTGTGCGATACCAGGGTGCTGCAAACGGCCCAGCGCTCGAGATTCATGTTCAAACCGCCGCAATCCTTCAGGCGTGCAAAATCCGGGCTTGATCACTTTGAGTGCCACGCTGCGGCGCGTCTGTTCCTGCTCGGCTTCATACACGGTGCCCATACCGCCCTGGCCCAACTGGCGAACAACGCGATACCGGCCGATGGCGGATGGAAGGGAACGTGGGCTCCTGGCGCCGGCCGGGCGCGCGTGACCGGGCAGCGTTTCAGCAGCGGCGGCCAAGGCCCTGGCGGCCACTTCCATCGCCGGCGCTTCCAGGAAACTGTCCGCCCCCTCCGATTGCGCAACGAGCGACGTCACTTCTCGCCTGAGCGACTCATCTCCGCCGCAGGCCTGTTCGAGGAAAGCCGCTCGCTCGCCTTCTCCCAGCTCGAGAGCGGAATGATACAGACGTTCGATTGTCTGCCAACGCTCGGCGTCCACCTACTGCTCCCCGCTCAACTCGCGCCGCAGCCAGCTCTTCGACAACCTCCAGTCCCGCATCACGGTTTCCTCCGACACCTTGAGTACCTCGGCGGTTTCCTTCACACTCAGACCACCAAAAAAGCGCAGCTCCACGATCTGGCTCTTTCGCGGGTCGACCGCGGCTAAAGCCGTCAAGGCATCATCGATGGCCAGCAGGTCGGTACCGCGCTGCCCTACTACGGCCAGCGCCTCATCGAGCTCAAGTGGCGGCATGTCACTCCCACGCTTCAGCGCTTGGCGGGAACGGGCAAAATCCACCAGGATGCGTCGCATGACGCGCGCGCAGACAGCGAAGAAGTGAGCCCGGCTCTCCCAGTTCAAATGCGCGGAATCCGCCAGGCGCAGGTACGCCTCATTCACCAGCGCGGTAGTTTGCAAGGTGTGGCCCGGCCGTTCGTCGGCCATAAAACGCTGCGCCAGCCGGTGCAGCTCTCCGTAGACCACTGGCATGAGCTGATCCAGGGCAGCTTCGTCACCCCCGCTCCAGGCCTGCAGCAGCTGTGTGATCTGGTGAGCCGGCGACTCCATTCTTTCAACGCCACGGGCGCTCGTTCACAGAAGGCTATCATTTTTGCCCTCTGTTTTCCACAGACCGAAGCCAGCGGCGGCCAGGCATCTAAAGTTTTATTGCGCGCCGTTATAGTTTTCGCCCACGTTTTCCGCCCTTGAAGATGAGGGCAGCACGATGGAAGCCCCGGCCGGCAGTGTTTGGCGTGCCTGATGCCGGTTCCAAGATGCGTTTAGGAAGGAGGTGCCCGATGCCCACTTGTACACAAGCTGACAGACCGCTCATCATAACTACGCCGCTGGGCACTGATGCCCTGCTGGCGACCGGTTTTCAAGGTCGCGAGGCCATCTCGGAGCTGTTTCACTTCCAAGTCGATCTGTTGGCTGAGGCCGAGACCCAGATCCGCTTCGACCGCATCCTGGGTGAAAACGTCACCATCGAAATGCGTCTCGCCAACGGCGAAAAGCGCTATTTCAACGGTCTGGTCCGGCGCTTCACCCAAGGCGACCGTGGCGATGACTCCTTCGTACATTTTCGCGCCGAGTTGGCTCCCAAGCTCTGGCTGCTCACCAAGAAGGTGCGTTGCCGCATTTTTCAGCATCTCTCCACGCCCGACATTTTGCGGAAGGTGTTCAACGGTCTGGATGTCACCTACGAGCTATTCGGCGCCTACCATGAGCGTGACTATTGCGTGCAGTACCGCGAATCGGATTTCGCTTTCGTCAGCCGCCTGATGGAGGAGGAGGGCATCTACTACTTCTTCAAACACACCGACGGCAATCATCAGTTGGTCGTCAGCGACACGACGCACCCCACTGTCCCCGGAAAAAACAACGTCGACTACGACAGAGTGTCCGTCCGCCAAGCGACCGATATGCGCGTCAACGCCTGGGAAAAGACCCAGCAACTCTGCTCCGGTGAGTACACGCTATGGGACCACTGTTTCGAGCTGCCCAGTAACTGTCTCGAAGCCAGACAAAACACGCTGGACGGCCTTACCGCCGGCAAGGTGATTCACAAGCTGAAAGTGGGTGGCAACCAGCAGCTCGAGATCTACGACTACCCCGGCGGCTACGCGCAGCGCTTCGACGGAATCGATCGCGATGGCACGCCCCGGCCGCAGGATCTGAAACACATCTTCGAGGATCGGGATCGTACGGTTAAGGTCCGAATGGAGCAGGAGGAGGTCAATAGCCTCGAGATTCGGGGAGCAAGCGATTGCGGCAACTTCACCGCCGGGCACAAGTTCACCCTGGACCGGCACTTCGATGCCAACGGCTCATACCTGCTGACGCGCGTCGATCACGATGCGCACATGAGCGGCTACCGCAGCGGCGAAGAGCCGGATTTCCGTTATGAAAACCACTTCACCTGCATTCCCGCCGCGCTCCGGTATCGCCCACAGGGGGTGACCCCGAGACCGGTGATCGCAGGGGTCCAGACCGCGACCGTGGTCGGCCCGCAAGGCGAGGAGATTTTCTGCGATAAGTACGGCCGCGTAAAGGTGCAGTTCCATTGGGACCGCGAGGGAAAGAAGGATGCCGATAGCTCATGCTGGCTGCGCGTGTCGCAGGTGTGGGCCGGCAAGGGCTGGGGCGCCTTCTTCTGGCCGCGCATCGGCCACGAGGTCGTGGTGACTTTCGAGGAGGGCGATCCGGACCAGCCCCTCATTACCGGCAGCGTCTACAACGCGGAAAACATGCCGTGGTTCACTCTGCCCTTGCACAAGCAGTTGGGCGGCTTCAAATCGGCCAGCCTGCGCGGCACCGCCCAGAAGAATTACAACGGCATCGTGTTCAACGACGAAAAAGGCCACGAGCACCTTTCCATACACTCGGAACACAACATGAGCTTGAACACAGAGCTGGACAAGATGTTCCACGCGGGCCGGCACAAAGGCGAACGAGTCGGCGTAGCCAATGTGCTGACCGTGGGCAAACTGCTGCCGGCCGGAGGCGGCAGTGGCGGCGGCTTCGACGCGGGAGACACCATGCCGGAGCCGCCGCCGGTCGGGGTCTTGGGTCTCAACTCGGTGATGACTTTCGGCGAGAACTTCCAGGCTACCGCGGGTCTCAATCATCAACTGACGGTCGGGAACAACATGCAGATTTGCGTCAACCCGTTGGGACTCGCGGTTGGTGTCCCGGGTCTTCCCGCAGCACCGGGCCTGACGAGTGCTTTAGGCGCCGGTCTGGGCGGAAACATGCAGTTTACGATTGGGACCAGCGCGAACTTCGTGCTCGGCCAGGAATTCGACATCAACTTCGGACCGCCGAAGATCGAGATCTCAGGACCGTACAGCGATCATCCGGCCACAGTAATTCTGTGCGGCGTTCTGGGCGCCGCCTCCATCGCCTGGGTCATCCTGTATGACGCGCTGAAGGAGGATCAGCAGCGCGCGGAACTGGCGATCGCGTTTCAGGCGCTGGTGGACGGATTGCTGATCGCGATCCTCGGAGTCGAGATGGCGATGAAGGCGGCGACGTGGGAAATAGTGGACCAGCTTATGCCGCTGTGGGGGCTAAGTCCCCAGCATGATGCATCTGACTGGGGAATCCTAGACTTCGGAGCGGGTGCAGCGACTTTGGGGTCAATGCTGGCTCCCCTCGAGGCAATTGGCACCGAATGAACAGGAGGCACTTTATGGAATCAGACAAGAAGAAAACTGGAGGCGGGTCGGGAGGTGGTGGCGGTTGCCCGGTGGTGCCCCCTCCGTGTCCAACGCCCACCCCGACGCCTACGCCGAAGCCAAAACCAAAACCAGTAAGGGACGAAGACGACAACGACATTAGACTCATCCGTGGCAGGTTCATGCGTTACGCCAGCAGAATTGGCTTGTTATCTCGTGGAAACTCCAAAGAGGCCGGTGGAGTCGTCATCGCCGCGGGCGGCGATGAACCCGCCGAGGCCAAGATAGTCTCGAACGATCAAATTCTGGTTCACACGGGTCAATGGAACTGGAATAACGGTACCAAGGAACAATACCATGGAGTCTTTATTCATACCGATCCCGACAATTCGCGAGAAGTAAATATTATGCGGGGTACGTTTGATGACTTAGACAACAGCCAGTGGATTACCCTTGACCCAGAAGGGAACATCGACATCAGTGTAGGACCCAGCGGAAGCATTAATTTCGGCGTGGGTGCAGACGACAACGGCGACCCCATCAGTTCCATATCGATTTCGGCAAAAGGCATAACCATCAAAGGGCCGCTGGTCCAAATCAACTAGATCGATCCTCAAGAGGACCAAGCCATGGCCAGCCAACTTGTCAAGATCCAGGAAACTACCGCCGCCGAGATCTGTGCGCGCTTTGAACTTGAACAAAAAGCGCTGCCCCTGCTCCGCGGCGGGATAGGTCCTCGGGAATTTGTCGAGGCTCTGCTGGCGGATAAGCAGTATGCAACGGGAATCGATTTCATGGCGCATGCGCTTCCGGCGCGAGAAGCGGTCTGGTGGGGTTGTCTGTGCCTGCAGCACGCTTGCGGCAACAATCTCTCGGCAGCCGATCGGGTGGCCTGTACAGCCGCCGTGCAATGGGTGATGCGGCCAACCGAGCAGAATCGGGCCGCTGCGAAGGGCCCGGCCGAAGCCGCCAAGGCGCCGTCGCCAGCGGGGGCGCTTGCGAGGGCTACCAGCCTGACCGGGGGAAGCCTGGGTCCGTCGAATCTGCCACCGGTGGCGCCGCCGCCGTTTGCCTGGGCAGCCTATGTGGCAACGGCGGTTAAGTTCGCGGCTATCAAAGCCGAACCGGCCAGGATTGCCGAGACACGGCGATTATTCGTGGAGCTGGGAATCGGCTTGGCCGAGGGCCGTTACACATAGAAGGGGATGGAGGATTGAGGAAATGGGACAACCAGCTGCACGTATGGGCGATCAACATGTTTGTACGATGATGAACGGACCATCGCCGCACATCGGCGGGCCGATTCTCCTCGGCTGCCCGACGGTGCTGATTGGGGGCCAGGCAGCCGCCCGTACCGGGGACCTGGCCATGTGCGTTGGCCCAATCGATGTCATTGCGCTTGCATCGACGACGGTCCTGATCGGCGGCAAACCAGCGGCGCGCGTGGGCGATCGGACGTGCCACGCCGGTTTCATCGCCCTCGGCTGTTCTACGGTTCTGATCGGTTAGGAGTTGTGACTATGGCGGCGTTAGCAGCGATCCCCTACGATACGCAAAACGATTCGCAGACTAGCCGGACGTGCGGCGCGGCAAGCCTGCGCATGATTTACCGGTCCTTAGGCAAGGACGTCCCACAGCACGAGATCTGGCCCGCGATATCGAAGTCCGGCCCACTCGGCAGCCTCGCATCGACGACACACTTGATGGCCCAGGACGCCGTGAACCGCGGCTTCAACGCGGTGGTCATTCAGGCGCGGTACCCGCTGCAAGCTCTGCGGCTCTGCAAGGAGTGGGGGATTCGCGCGATTCTGAATCACAGCTTGCAGAAAGACTCGCCGGCAGGACATTACTCGGTGCTGGTAGATCTGGATGACAGGGATGTCACTCTGCACGATCCATTGCTTGGTCCGTCGCGGCGTCTCTCACACGCGGAGTTGCTGGCGCTGTGGCTGCCGCAGGTTTCGAACTCAGAGATTCTGGGAAACGTACTAATCGGGATCGCCGGCCATATGCCTGCAAAACCCGAGTGCGAGTTCTGCCACACTCCCATGCCCTCCAGAGTCGGTTGCCCGCAGTGCAAGAAGCCCGTCGGCCTGCAACCTGGCGCCGTACTGGGTTGCATGCGGGATGGTTGTATCGCGCGGATGTGGAATTACGTCTGCTGCCCGGCCTGCGATTGCATGTGGACTTTCAGCCTGCAGCCGCACGACTGCTCCGTCGATTCCCCCTCGCTGGATGGTCCGAGCGCCCCTGCGTCGAACCCTCAGGAGGCCAAGGCCGATCCCTGGAAACTGGACCGCCTGTTTGGCGAACTAGACAAATTCCGGGCGTTCGTCGGGACTCTGCCGGCCGTGGCGGAACGCCCGGAGCTCAAGCAGCAGCTCGATTTCATCGCCGGCAGCAAGGAAAAGCTGAAGCTGGCGCAAGCCGAGGAATTGGCGCACCTCAAGGCGCACCACGATAGGTTGGACGCGCAAAGGGAGTCGGAGCGTCGGAAGCAGGAAGCGCGCCGCATGCAGAACGAGGAACGCAGCCGGCCGCTGCCCCCGCTCGATGGACACGAACTCGGCCGTGCCTTGCTGAAGAACTTGGGTTTCACCGCGTAAACCTGTTCCTGCGGTAATTGATGCCGGAAGCCGAGTGAGGTAAGCCTGCTTCTGGCGTGCCTTCGCGACAGCAGTGTTAGAATGCTCGCATGCTGACCGGCGAGGTGGCGGCCGCACCCTCCCATGTTCCCGCCGCAGTGTCGCGGGAGACGGTGGAGGCACGCCGGTTTCTTCCGCTCGATGCTTTTCGCGGCCTGATCATGATTCTGCTGGTCTCGGACGGATTGGGGTTCCAAGGGCTTGTCAATAATCCTCGCTATCACGCCATCGCCGTGCAGTTTGATCACAGTTCCTGGGTAGGGACAACGTTTTACGATCTGATTGCGCCCGCGTTCCTACTCATGGTGGGAATGTCGATGCCTTTTTCACTCGGGCGGCGCACCGAGAAGGGAGCTACATTCGGTCAGAACCTCCGGCACGTGCTGGCGCGCTGTTTGCGTCTCATGCTGCTCAGCCAGATCCTGATCTCGATTGAGGCCAACCGGCTGCACTTTCAAATGCACAACATCCTAACGCATATTGCGGTTGCGTATCTGCTGTGTTTCCTGATCATGCAGTGGAAGTTCTCTTATCAGGTGGCGGCAGGGGTCGCACTCCTCACGGTTCATTCCAGTTTGTTCTTCCTGTTTCCGAGCCCGGATGGCGCATTTACGAAAACAGGCAACATCGGAGCCGTCATCGATCGCGCCATCATGGGCTACAACTACGAGTCTTGGACCACCAATCTCAACGTCATTAGCACTTCCGCAACGGCGGTATTCGGTGTGTGGGCCGGCAACCTGCTCCGCAGCAGCCGCCCCCGCTCCGAGCAAATGAAGATCCTCGCGCTGGCAATGGTGGGTGCGTTCGCCGGCGGGTTGGTTCTTTCGCCATTCATTCCGATCATCCGGAGAATCTGGACCGCTTCCTTCGCTTTGTATAGCGCGGGCTGGGTGCTGGCGATGTTCCTCGTCCTCTATCTGCTGATCGAGGTGGCCGGGTACCGCAAGCTTACGTTTCCGCTTTTGGTGGCCGGCTCGAACGCAATCTTCATCTATTCACTTGACCTGATTCTGCGCGGCTGGCTGAACAAATCAGTCGCCGTCTTCACTGGCAATTTTGTTTTTCTCGGAACATTGGCGCCGGTCGCGCAAAGTTGTGCCGTCTTGCTCGTGATGTGGTCGCTATGTTACTGGCTGTACCGGCACAAGATCTTCCTCCGTCTCTAAGTGGGGTCTAGCGCTTCCCCTTCAAGGATTTCAGATAGGCCAGTAAGTTATCCAGATCGCTTTCGGAAAGTGTGCGGTAAGGCGGCATCAGCGACTCTCTTTCGTACCGGATCTCGTTCAACTCGCTTTTCATAAAAGACCGGGGATTGCCATCGAGATCGCGTAATTGAATCGAGTAGTCGTCTTCGTTGAGATGAAGGCCCCTGGTCTTCATGCCACTGACGCCGGTGACGGTGACGCTTCTATAGCTGAGCGGAATGTAAGCGCTGGGGTTGACGATCGAATCGCGCAAGTACCGCAACGAGCTCTGCGCACCAACCGCGGATAAATCGGGACCCAGGTCGCCACCAGAGCCGTCGATGCGGTGGCAAGTGGCGCAACCCTGGCTCTCATAGACCGTGCGCCCCGCCTGCGGATCACCCGATACCTTTTCTTCCGGTGCTCGCGTCGAGCCCAGCCGCTTGACATAGGCCACTAGGCGCCAGACTTCCGGATCCGTCAGAAACGTGCCGGGCATTTCGGTATTGGGAATGCCATTGCGGACGGTCATAAACATTTCACGATCCGATGTCCCGTGGCGGAACTGGCCGGTATTGAGAGCGGCACCGCGCCCTCCCTCGCCGTCTTGCCCGTGACAGAGCGCGCAGCGGCCCAGGAATAGCTGGCGTCCAATGGCGATATCGGCTTCGGAAGCCAGCGGATTTTTCTCCGGCAGGTTGGCTGCGTTGCGCGCTTCGTCCCCTCGCATCCTCTGCGCCTGCGCCGGCAGTGCGGCCGCCAGCATCCAGCCCGCGACGAAGATTCTTGCGGCAGTTCGCTCAATCCAGCGCAAAGGCAATCAGGTTGTCTCCAATCGGCAGCGTGATCAACTGTTTTCCCCGGCTCAAAAACGTGATTGGGCTGGCATAAACCTTGTCGCCGCCGGGAAAGTGCCAGAGCTCTTTTCCGGTCCGGGCATCGAGAGCGAAGATATTGCCCTCGAACGTGCTGGAGAAAACGAGATTGCCCGCGGTAGAGAGCACGCCCGACCAATGCGGCGACAGCAGGCGGTGCTCCCATTGAATCTCACCTGTCTCCGGCGTGATGGCCAGAAGCTTGCCCGCATTCTCGTCTGGCCGGAACTTTCCTCCGCCCCCACCGCCACCCGCGTACATCTCGCCGGCGCGAAACTCCAGCGTGTCGGATTTGAAAAATCTGCGCCTCTCCTCGCGCGCCGAAACGTAAAGCAGCTTGGTGATGGGGTTGTAACTCGGCGACATCCAGTTGTTCCCGCCATCAACTCCCGGCCAGATAGAGTCGTTTCCCTCCATGGTCGGCACCTGGCCCGGTAACATCACGGGTCGTCCCTTGCCGTCGATCTCCTTCGCCCAGGTTTGTTTCACGTACGGCTTGGCTAAAAGGAATTCACCGGTCTGGCGATCGAGTACGTAGTAAAAACCATTGCGGCTGGCCTCGACCAGCAGCTTCCTTGGCCGCCCGCCCACTGTCGAATCGAGCAGCACGGGAACCTGCGTGGAATCCCAATCATGCGTATCATGCGGCGTGAATTGAAAATGCCATTTCAATTTTCCGGTATCGAGGTCCAGCGCTACCACAGAGCATGAGTAGAGGTTGTCCCCTTGGCGCACATCACCGTTGTAGTCGGGTCCCGGATTGCCGGTGCCCCAGTAAACAAGGTTCAGATCCGGATCATACGAGCCCGTGATCCATGTGGTTCCTCCGCCGTGTTGCCACGAATCGCCTGTCCAGCTTTCCGATCCCGGCTCGCCCGGCGCGGGAATGGTGTAGAAGCGCCAGGCGCGCTCGCCGGTTGCGGCGTAATACGCATCCACGAAACCGCGCACGCCTGCTTCGCCGCCTGAAATCCCTACAATTACTTTGTCTTTGACGACTAGCGGTGCGGCCGTTGCGGTGTAACCCAGCGTCGGATCTACGATCTGCTTGGTCCAGAGCATACGTCCGGAGCGCGCGTCGAGCGCCACCAACTTTGCATCCAGAGTGCTCAGAAACACCTTGCTGCCCAGAATTGCCACGCCGCGGTTCACTTCGCCGCAACACGTGTACACTCTCCGCGGCAACCGATACTCGTAAGTCCACAAGGCTCGGCCGGTCTCGGCATCGAGGGCGATCACGTCGCTAGGCGGACGCGTAACGTACATGATGCCGTCCACCACGATGGGAGTCGCCTCAACCTTGGCGTGGTGCATTTGATAGATCCACTTCGCGTGCAGCCGCCCGACGTTGTCGCTGGTGATCTGGTCGAGAGTGCTGAAGTGATGACTGCTGTAATCGCCCGAATATGTGAGCCAGTTACCGGGTTCGAGGCTGGCCTGGAGGATCCGATCGTAAGTCACCGGCAGGCCTGTCTGCGCGTGGCACAGAAAAGCCATCACGGCCGTGATGAATAGGGATCGTGCGAGGACCCGGGCGGCGTTCACAGAATCAATAATACTCGCACCACGGGCAAGCGGGCCGACTACACCAGAACTTCGTTCACCACGCGCGCCGGGTTGATGCCGACCAGGGATTCGTCGCGGCCCTCATAGAGGTAGGTGTTTTTCTTGTAGTCCAGCCCGACCAGATGCTGGATGGTGGCGTGGATGTCGCTGTGGGTAAGCTTGTAGTCTTTGATGGCGGCGTAGCCGAGATCATCCGTGGCACCGTAATCTATGCCTGGCTTCACTCCGGCCCCTGCCATCCACATACTGAATCCGTAAGGATTGTGGTCGCGGCCTGGCCGCACGTTCTTGGCTTCAATGGTAGGCAGCCGGCCGAACTCGCCCGACCAGACCACCAACGTGCTTTCCATCATGCCTCTCGCTTTCAAATCCGTAAGCAGCGCGTACATGCCCTGGTCAATGCTCTTGCACAGGCCCGGCATGGAGCCCTGGATATTGTTGTGGCAATCCCACCCCGCTCCGCCGCCGCTGCCGCTGATGATGGTGACAAACCGAACGCCGCTTTCTACCAGCCGCCGCGCCATCAGGCAATTATGTGAAAATGGCCCGGCGACTTTATCTTCCAGGCCGTACAGCTGCTTCGTGGCTGCGCTTTCGTTGGTGATGTCGGCCACCTTCATCGCTTCGATCTGCATGCGGGCCGATAATTCGTAATTGGCGATGCGCGCCTCCAGATCCTGATCGAGCGGATACGCCTTCTTCTGCACCCGGTTCAGTCCCTCTACAATTTGCAGAAGCTCCGCCTGCTGATCTCCGCTCATATCCTTGGGACGCTTGATATCGAACATCGGCGCTTCGGGATTCGCTTCCATCTTCGTCCCCGAGTAGACCGGCGGCAGCCAAGCCGAAGAATACGCCCTTGTGGCAATCGTGGCTTGTCCATTCTCCAGCGCGATGAATGCCGGCAGATTCTGGTTCTCGGTCCCCAACCCATACGCGATCCATGAGCCGATGCTCGGGAATCCTGTGATCCCGCGCCCGGTGACAAACGTGAACTGCGCCGTCGAGTGATCGATTCGATCCGTCGTCATCGACCTTACGAACGCTACCTGGTCTACAGCCTTTGCAAAATAGGGCAGCAACTCGGATACAGGCCGCCCGCTCTGCCCGAACTGCTGGAATGACCATGGGCTGGCCATGATCTGCTGCGAGCCGTTCAGTGCGCGCCCTTTGATTTCGAACGGCGCGGGCTTCCCGTCATATTTCAAAAGCCCGGGCTTTGGATCGAACATGTCGATGGTGCTGGGTCCGCCGCTGATGTAGATGAAGATTACGTTCTTCGCCTTGGGCGCGAAATGCGGCTGCTTCGGCTTCAGATTGTAGAGCGGCCCTGGCGCTGCCACTGTTGGGGCTCCGAATACGTTCTGCTGGTCCAGCAGCCAGCTCAGCGCCACCGCGCCGAGCCCACCCGCCGCTTCCTGTAACGCCCGCCTGCGCGAAATCTTCATTGGTCCACGTCTCCTCGATGCTCAGAAGCTGTAAAGAAAATCATTGGCCGCCATCAAACCCTGAAGGAAGAGCCGCAAACCTTCTTTGGGATCGGCGGAAGATGACATCACCTTCCGCGCGAGCTCCAGTTCCTCCGGGTAGGGTTTGCGTGAATACGTGGCGTCGAACGCCAGCTCCAGCGCGTCCTCGGCATTTCCCTTGCTTCGTTCCAATACCTGTTCTGTGAACGCCAGCGAGGTGCGCCTGACCAGCGCATTGTTCAAAAGCGCCAGCGATTGCGCCGGAAGCGCCGACCGGAACCGCTGCGATTGCGAATCCGACGTCATATCCGGACAATCGAAAGCGTGCAGAAATCCCTCGGGCCGCGTCCGAGCGAATGAAAGATACATGCTGCGCCGGTTTGGATTGATCTTCTTCTCGTCTTCCAGCCACTGCCCGTCGTCGGCCTGCTTCAGTGGCAGTTGCGGCCCGAACATCTCCGGATTCAGCAGACCGCTGACTTTCAACATGGAATCGCGAATCACCTCGGCTTCGAGACGTATGGGCGCCTTCCGCCAGAGCAGCTTGTCGCTTGGATCCGCTGCCATTTTGACTGGATCCTCTACCGACGACTGGCGATACACGGCCGACATCATGATCTCTTTGGTCAGCCATTTGATGTCCCAGCCGTGCTCGACGAAGCGCACCGCCAGCCAATCGAGCAATTCCGGATGCGTCGGCGGCATGCCCTGTGAACCAAAATCATCCACAGACCTGACGATGCCTTCGCCAAAGTGAAACTGCCAAACCCGGTTTACGAAAACACGGGCAGTGAGCGGATTGTCGGGTTGGGTGAGCCACTCGGCCAGCGCCTGCCGCCTGCCGGTGTGGTGCCATTCGGGATGCTGCTTCGGATCTGGAAACCGGAACGGATGTTGCGGGTCGTCAAGAACCGCCGGGATACCAGGCTCCACGGCCGCGCCCGGAGCCAGATAATTGCCGCGTTGCAAGATGTACGTGGGTGATGGCGTCTTCGAAACGTCCCAAGTGGCCAGGATGTAGTTCGGCTGTACTTTCGAATCGCCGCCCTTGTACCGCATGGCCTGAATTTCAGCCTTCTTCTCCGCCAGTTCCGGGAAGCGCTTCTCCAATTCGGCTTCTGTGATTCCATCCTTTGGCGCATTCGGATCCACGTCGAGATCGGGATCGGCGGCGATCTCCTTGCGGATCGCCTCGCGCTCCTCCGGGGTGAGCTGCTTTCCAGTCTTCAATTCCTTGCGGTAGCGATCGTAGGTCGCTGCCAGCAGCAACTCCTGCCGTCGGCGCTCTTTCGACGTGTTGCTCGTGACCGCCTTGATCCAGGTGTCGCGCTGGTCCGGCTGCATGTCGAGCACCACCCGGCTCGGCCATTCCCCGTAATGCAGATTCGCCGCCAGCCAGTTCTCGGGATCAAACGCCGCCTGGAACACGGCCGTCAGCTTGTAATAGTCTCTTTGCAAAAGCGGGTCGAACTTGTGATCGTGGCACCGGGCGCATTGCACCGTCAGGCCCATCACCGCCTTCAGACTGGTCTCCGTGGACTTTTCGAGCGCGTCGAAATATTTATCGACCTGGTAGATCGTCTGGTTATCGGTGATGTCCGCGGTGGTTCGCAGAAAGCCTGTCGCGATCAATGGTTCGATCTGCTCGGGCGCTGGCCGCTTGCCCGGATCGTAGTTAACCAATTGATCGCCAGCGAACTGCTCCATCAAAAATCGGTTGTACGGCTTGTTCTTGTTGAATGCGTTGATGACGTAATCGCGGTATTTCCAGGCCGCTACGCGTTCCGTGTCGTATGCGTCACCCACCGAATCCGAGTAGCCCGCCACGTCCAGCCAATGACGACCCCACTGCTCACCATAATGTGGTGATGCGAGCAGCCGGTCGACAAGCTTCTCGTACGCATCCGCGGATTTGTCCTCCGCGAACGCCTTCACTTCCGCCGGAGACGGCGGCAGCCCGGTCAAGTCCAAATACGCGCGGCGGATCAGCGTAACGCGGTCCGCCTCGGGCTGCAGTTGCCATGCCTTGGCTTCCAATTTTGCGAGAACGAAGGCGTCGATCGGCGTCTTCACCTGCTCGCTGTGTTTGACACTGGGAACGGCAGAATCAACCGGCTTGCGGAAAGACCACCAGTTGCGCACCTCCAGCGTGATCTTGGCTGCTTCGCGTTCTTGTTGAGCAGCTTCCATCGACGGGAACCGCCCCTGCTCGATGTAGGTTCGGATGAGCTGCTTGTCGGCGTCGGTCAATTTGCCGGCCATCGGCATCTTGCCCGAATCGATCATTTGCCACAACAGGCTGCGCTCCGGCTTCCCAGGCGCAATCACGGGACCGCTCGAGCCGCCCGCCATCAGCCCCGCGAACGTGCTCAAGTCGAGCCCGGCCATCTTCTTTTGATCGCCGTGGCACTGCACACAGTTCTTTTCGAGAACCGGCAGAATTTCGCTTTTGAAAAGCGGCGCTCGCTGAGCGCTCGCAGGAATCGCCAGCAGGGCAGCGATTACGGCCGCCCGCAGCGGCAACGTTCGAAAAGCTTGTTTTTCAACGCGCGACAAGGCTTCCCCCTTGGCCAGGGCACAGCGGCGTTCTTTAACACTTCAACGCTTATCCGAACAACTGTCAAGAGGAATGTTGCGAATCTACGCACCCGCCCGCTAGGCATTTGTAGCGTTTGTTTTCAATAGTTTGCGCGTGTCGGCCAGACTCCCGCGATCGACTCTCGGCCCTATGATCCTTCCACGCCAGCCGTAACATACGCGATGGCGTTGGTTTCGCCAGGAAAGAGTCATGCAGATGCTGACATCGCTTCTACTCAAACTGGGCTTGTTCACGCTGATTTCGTCCGTCGCCGCATGGGGCCAAAATGCCGCGAAATTGCGCACGCGTGACGTGACACGCCTCAGCCAAATCGAGATCGCGGACTATCTCAAGCGCAGCGACGTCATCTTTGTTCCCGTCGGCGCCATCGAAGCCCAGGGTGTGCTGCCCAGCGATCGCGAGTACGTTGCGCCGCTAGGAATGGCGATGCAAATGGCGCAGCAGGCCGATGCCGTGTATCTGCCGTTCCTTGCGTATTTCTTCCCAGGTTCCACCGTCACCTCCGCGGCGACCGTTTACATGAGCCTCAGCGAAGGCGAAGCTTATTTAAAAATCCTGGCCAAATCGCTTCTGCGGCAGGGATACAGAAGGCAAATCTGGGTCACCATGGGCCACGGACCGTCATCTTTGACCATCGGTACCATGGTGCGCGCGTTCTTCGAAGAAACGCATGTGCCCATCCTGAACATTGAAATGTCTACCATCGTCCGCAACATGAAGGGCGACCACAGCAAGCTCATGTACGGAGAGTACGCCATGCTCGGCAGACTCGATGACATTCCTCTGGCGTCCAACGTCCCCAAGGTCGAGCGGCGCCAGGAAGGAGCGGCGGCCGACGACCCTGGCCTCGCCACATTAACCAAGATGGGCCTGGCGGGCAGTCTGAGTTTGGGCTATTGGTGGAGCGATCCGGAAGGCCACGGCGCCGGTATCGGCGGCGCTCTGCCTGCTACGGTCGAAGAGCGTGCTCAGTGGGGAAAACTGGGCGAGGCACAGATCGCGGCCGTCGTTCAATCGTTGGATCTCACGACAGTTCTTGAAGCCTTGCGTGGACACGACAGGTTCACGCAGGAAGTAATCGTTCCAAAATTCAAGAGTATGTTGCCCTCGGACGAATCGTCGGAACACTAGAAAGGCGACGCGTGCCTCGCCACTACCCGATCTGCGATGTAGGGGCCGGACACGTCCGGCCGTCGGTCTCAGACACATCGAAACGCATCTGCTGAAGCACCGATTGAAAGCCGGCCGAGGAACGGAGATCGTCAAAGCGAGGATCTACTCCAAGCCACGCCAGCCAAACATCCCGCTGCTCAAACCCTTTTTCCAGCCACTCGACAGCGGCGAGGCCTTGTCCGAGCGCGGCGCACACGATAGCGTGCCAGTAAGGCGAGACGTAGCGTTTGGCCGAGAGTCCGCGTAGTTCACGCAGCGCTTCTTTAGCCTTCGCCACTTTTCCAGCTTTCGCCCACGCATGGCCGAGAGCGGCCACGAAGGCCGGTTGCTCATCACCGGAAGATTGCGCATTCTGGAATTCGATGACGGCCTCGTCACACATCCCCATCTGTTCGTGGACCAGGCCGAGCACGTGTTGCGCCGCGCTGAAACTCGGTTCCAATGCGAGCACCTTCCAGCATTGCTCATGTGCCGCCGCGAAGTCGCGCGCCAGGTAGAGCACCCAAGCTGTCTCTGCGTTGATGGCCGGAGAAATCGGATCCAATCGCTGCGCTAGATGAAGTTCATCCACTGCGGCCTGCATATTTCCCGTAGAGGATAAAAAAGAACCGTAAGCTTTGTGCACCGAGGCACAGCCAGGGTCGAGCGCGATGGCTTTGCGAAATTCGTCCGCCGCACCAGCCCAATCCCAGTCGAAGTATTGCTTCACCGAGCCCAGAGCCGCACGCGCTGCCACGCTGCCCGGATCGAGTTCCACCGCGACGGCTGCCAGCGACCGGGCGCGCTCACCGGCCTCATCAGGAGTTGCCATGTTCATCCGCGCAAACAGGCAATACGTTTCGGCGAGGTCCGCGTACGCGCGCACACACCGGGAATCCTCATCGAGCGCTGCTTGCAGGTACGCGGATGCCTTGTGCAGGTCCGCCTGCGTTAGCTTGTTCAGAAAATATCTCGCCTTGGCGCAGTTCTCATTGGGGCTTGCATGAGCCGCCGCAGGCGGGCTCGATCCTATTTCCTGAACTGGCGCGATAAAGCGATACCCGAGCCCCGGCTTAGTTTCTATGTAACTCGGATTCTGCGGTGAATCGCCAAGCGCCTTACGCAAAGAGTTAACAGCGGTGTTCAGACTGCGCTCGAAGTTCACGTGCAAATCGGGCCAAAGCGCGCGTGTCAGTTCTGCGCGGGACACGAAGCGGCCGCGAATCCGCAGCAGCAGTTCCATTAACTGAAACGGTTTTCGCTCCAGCTTTACCTGTTGCCCATCTTTTCGCAGATCCTGGTTGTCCAGGTCCACCTCGAATGTTCCGAAACGAACCTTTCGGGAAACACCCACCGCCGCAGACTTGACATCTTCTTGACCTGTCGACATAGCCGATTTTGCGTCTCCTAGTTAGACGAACAGTTTGCCAGCAAGGTTGTAAGAAATGCCATGGCGGCTGTGGCGCATAAAGGAGATCACTTATGAAGTACGCAAAACACGGGTTTCTTGTTCTCACTCTGGCTTTAGTTGCCGGCTTCACAGCGCCCCACGCGGCTGCGCAGCAGGCATTCACCGGGAGCTTTACCTTAGATAGCGAAGCCTACTGGGGGCCAACGCTATTGCCGGCCGGACAATACTCCATCATCGCAAATCTTGACGCAGCCTCTGCCATCCACGTAGTCAGCGTTAAGGGCGAGGGTGTCCGAGCTTCTATTCTCACCGGCAACGTTCTCACCGGGCCGGTTTCAGGTCAAAGCAAGTTGCAGCTCCAACAGATCAACGGCGTAAGTGTCATTCGAGAGCTTGATGCCGGTCTCGTCGGGCAATCGTTCCGCTTCTCTGTTTCCAAGAATGCACGCGGTCATGCGGAACAGGCCAGTGCAGCTTCAATGAAGACTGTGCCGGTTTCTACTAGCGGCGCGTATTGATGGATCATCATCTCGTCGCAGGACCCAATGCTTCTATTCGTTGGCGAGCGCTTGTTGGCGATCAGGGTTTGTTCTGTTCGCCAGCAAGCAGCGCCATTGTGGCGAACCCGGTTGCAGCGTCGCTCATGAATAGAGCTGGCATGGAACCCGGTTCGTGGTGGTGATTCATCGATTCGGCGGTCCACGAGCCGGTCTGCGGATCCTGGCGCGATTTCAGCCAGGCAATCCCTCGCGCCAACATCGGGTCAGAACTCCGGACGCCGGCTTGCTCCAACGTGAATGCTACAACCGCTGTAGCGTAGCTGTTGGATCCCGTGGCAGGCGGCGCTTGCGGACGTTGCTTCCACGCACCAAGCGATGCCAAGGTCCAGCCACCATCATCCTGCTGTTTCCTTTTCACTTCATGGAGAATGGCTTGCCGGTCTGCATTGGGTAGAAGATCACGTAACTGTGCGGATGCCCAAAGCAGGAACAGGCGATTGTGCAGCGGCTGCGTCTGTTGCGATCCACGCAAATAGGCCGTGAGCGCTGCGATATTTTCCCGAAGCTCCGGCCGTGCTTGATAACCTTCGGGAGCCACGCCGGTTGCTAGCGCCCCCAGCGCCGCGCCATAAAATGTCGCGTCTTTCGTTTCCCAAGGATCCAGATCGAAATCCGACCACAACCAGGAGCCTTTCGCATCTCCGGTCTGCACCTGCAGAGTCCACATGCGTTCCAGCGCCTTTTCTGCTTCCGGGCTCAACCGGCCATGCTTGGCGTCATCATTCGCCAGGAGCAAGGCCGAGAGCACCGCTTGCGCTCCATACACCTGGTCGACGATGAGTCCCTTTAGGCCCTTGAACAGATCCTTGGCGTCAGTTCTCATTACGGTGGCGCGCAGGCCGGCCAGCAGCACATCTTCGTAGAGTGTCGGCGCTTTCTCACCAAGCGCCTGCCGCAGCGCGGGCCTTGCCAGCAAATAGGGCATGCCTGTGTGGCAGGAGACACATGGAACGCCGGATTCGTTGGCACGCGGCCAGGTCACCCATGCTTTCTGCCGCGCATCCATGAACTGCGCCGCCAGCTTTGGATTCCACTCGGCGCGAAGTGAGGGTATGGACAACAGCGCAAGCACCGCGCTGAAAGCAAGAACCCGGCCGGTATTTTTGTTCATCAGCAGGCAGCTACCCCGATAAATTGTAGCGCACCCTCGTGCGGTGAGCAGGTCGAGTGAACCATCAGAAGTATTGTGCTGCTGAGACGCGGTCCGGGAAACTGCGCGGTGGAACACGCCGGTACGCCACCAAACGGTTAGCTAACATTGTGATAACTTCCGGGTCGTTCGAAGTTTTGCCAAACTAAGGCTGTCGGCCAAACTTTGCGCAGCCTTGACTGCGCGTCCCAGATCGTGGGTATCTGCCCTGGGGCACTTGGGAGCCGGACATTCATCGGCGGCGCTGCTCTCAAAGATGCAGCGCTCAGTCAGTTAGGCCTTCTGTCGTTTCTCTCCTAATTGAGGATCTTATTTGCGGAGCTTTGCGTTGAACGGATGGATCAAAAGCACGATGATAGCCGTCGCCAGCGTTGTGTTGGCCTTAACAGGATGGCTGGCACTCGGCCGGCACAAAGTGGACACGCGGCGGGTGTATCGCATCGGGTACGCCAGTGACGCCCCCTTCCATTTTCGGGGACAGGACGGCGCGCCCACGGGCCTGGCAGTCGAACTCGTACAGACCGCGGCCCGGCGTCGTGGCATCCGGCTCGAATGGAAGCAAGTGGCGGGCTCGGCAATTGATCCCATCCGCAGCGGCGATCTGGACTTTTGGGTGCTGCTCACAATCCGACCCGAGCGGCGGAAACGGGTTCACCTCACCGATCCGTACCTGGTGACGGAGACCTGCTTCTTGGTTAGGGCAGATGGACCGTTCCAAAACGCCGAACAACTCCAGAAGGCGCGGATCAGCTTTTTGGATTACGGCATTCATCGAACAGTTCTGAAGGGCCTGTTGCCCGAAATGAAGCCCGTGATCGTCGACTCCAGCCGGGAGGCCGTGGCCACGGTGAGCGAAGGCCGCGCCGATGCAGCATATGTGGACCAGTTCGCAGCTGTGACGGCGTTGCTGGCCGGCGATGCCAGGAAGGCGCTGAAGGTTATACCTTCTCACGCCCCCAGGGGGTTGATGGGACTGGCGTCGTCATTCTCCGCCGCGAATGTCGCTGACCAGCTCCGTGAAGAAATGACGGCGATGGCTGACGACGGCACGATGGCGCTGATCGTGGAGCGATGGGGCTTTTTCCCCAGCCTGACAACCGAAGCCGTTGAGGGCTTAACGACCGCGCGAAAGAGAGTGCATTGGCTGGCCATGGGCGCCACCGGTCTGCTGGCGCTCGTGCTAATCACTACCTGGCTTTGGCTAACCCTGCGGCGCCAGACTAAAGAGCGTTCTAAACTAGAACAACAGCTGCAGCAGGCGCAGAAACTCGAGAGCATTGGAAGACTTGCGGGTGGCGTGGCTCACGATTTCAATAACCTGCTGACCATCATCAACGGCTACGCGGATTTATTGCTTAGCGAAATCAAGCCGGGAGAGGCGCTCAGAAGCCATGCCTCCGAGATACGGAAGGCCGGAGAGCGGGGCGCAGGGTTAACACAGCAACTGCTCGCGTTCAGCCGCAACCAGATCATCGAGCCCAAGCCGGTCAATCTGAATGTGCTCGTCGCGGATTCGGAAAACATGCTGCGGCGGGTGATGGGAGAGGATATTGAGATCCTGACGCTGTGCGACGATTCGTTACAGCAGGTAGTGGCCGATGCCGGTCGGATCAATCAGGTGCTGTTGAACCTGGCAGTGAATGCGCGCGATGCCATGCCGGCCGGAGGTAAGCTCATCATTGAGACCACTAATACCGACCTCGACGCTAACTACGTCGAAAAGCATCATGGCGTGGCTCCGGGCCGCTACGTCGTGCTAGCGGTCTCTGACAGTGGGACGGGGATGGACCAGCAAACCCTGCAGCGTATCTTTGACCCGTTCTTCACCACCAAGGAGCAAGGCCGGGGTACCGGCCTGGGACTGTCTACTGCCTACGGGATCGTCAAACAGAACGGTGGATTCATCTCGGTTTACAGCGAACCGGGAAAAGGCACGGCGTTCCGGATTCACCTTCCGGCAATCGCAGGTGTACTGACGGCCGCGAAGGAAGCGGAGCCCGCAGCTTCCGTTGCGGGAGGTTCCGAGACGATCCTGCTGGTGGAAGACCAACCGGAAGTGCGCGCCCTGGCTGCCAAGGTCTTGGCAAGCTATGGGTACCGCGTCCTGGAAGGAGCTCATGGCGAAGATGCTCTTCTGGTCGCCAAGCTACACCCGGAGCCCATTCACTTGCTCTTAACCGACGTCATCATGCCGGGGATGACGGGCCGGGAGTTGGCCGAGCGGCTGAAGCAGATCAAGCCGGCAATCAAGGTGCTGTACATGTCGGGGTACAGTGGAAATGCGATCACGCATCAAGGCCTTCTCGATCCGGGCGCGGACTATGTCCCGAAGCCATTCACAGCGTTGAGCCTGGCTGGCAAGGTGCGCGAGGTGATCACGCGCGCGGGCACATGCGGCACGGTCCTCGTGGTGGATGACGAGACCGGGATCCGGCAGCTGTTCGAACAGCTTCTGACGGGGGAAGGTTACGAAGTTTTGAGCGCCACCAACGGCGCCGAAGCCCTGGAAATTGTCAGAACGCGGCACCTCGATCTTGTCATCACGGATCTGGTGATGCCAGAGTCTGAGGGAATTGAAACCATTCGCGCCATCCGGAGTGAGCAGCCGCAACTGAAGATCATCGCCGCATCGGGAGCGTTCGAGGGCCAGTTTCTGCAGGCCGCTGCGCTGCTTGGCGCCTGCGCCACGCTGTTGAAGCCGATTGGACGGGATCAACTGCTCAGCACTGTGCGGCGGGTCCTTTCCATGACGTCCCTGCCAACTGCCTAGCCTCTTCCCTGGAAATGTGGTAAATAATTTACACCGCCGTTGACCGGCGGCCAGGCAGCAGGCAGATCACGTGCCGAACCCTTCGCCGGCTAAGAAGACCGTGCCGAAAAAGGATGGCCGCTGGAAGGGCGAGCTTCCCGCGGGAGCCATTCGCTCTCAACTAGAAGACATCCTGGCGAGTGACGAATTCATCAAGTCAGAGCGGCTGCACCGCTTTCTGCGCCTTACAGTGGGGTGGGCTCTGGCTGGTCGAGCCGGCAAGCTCAAAGAATACGTTCTGGGGAGAGATGTTTTCGATCGTGGCCCGTCGTACGATCCGCGCGCCGATTCCATTGTCCGGACGGAGGCATACCGGCTACGCACGAAGCTGCGCCGGTATTACGAGACTCACGAATCGGCGCCGATTCTGATCGAGTTCCCACAAGGGAGCTACGCCCCGGTTTTCCACAAAAAGCCCGCCGCGTCGCCTGCGTCCCCAAGCGAACCCCTCCCCATTACCACCATCGCGGTCCTGCCGTTCGTAAATCTGGGTCCGGGCCCCGACAAAGACCTCCTCTGCGAGGGCATCACCGAAGCGATTCTCCATAAACTGGCGACCATTCCCGGTCTCCAGGTTGTCGCGCGAACCTCGGTTTACCATTTCCAGGGTAAGACAGGCGATGTGCGCAAGATTGGCCAAATCCTGTGCGCGGGGACGGTATTGGAAGGCAGCCTCCGAAAGGTGGGCCATCAACTGCGCGTTTCAGCACTGGCGGTGAAAACGGAGGATGGACGATCGCTTTGGTCGGGCACGTTCCAACGTAAGGTAGCGAACGTATTCGCGATTGAGGACGAGATTGCCTCGGCCGTGGCGCATGCGCTACGCCTGCGGCTGGCGTCTCCGGTGGCGAAGAAAGTCGTGAACCTGGAGGCGTACAAGTTGTATTTGAAGGGGCGTCACCAATGGAACGCGGGCAGATTTGAAGCGGCCATCGCAGATTTTAGCCGCGCCGTCTCTCTGTTCCCCGACTATGCGCCCCCGCACGCGGACCTTGCGAATGCCTACACCTGGCTTTGGCTTCTGGGCTTGGCCCGGCCAAGTGAAGTAGTGCCGAAGGCGCGACAAGCCGCGGTAAATGCGCTGCGCCTCGATTCGCAGATGGCCGCGGCACAGGTTTCCTTAGGTATCCTGACTTGCTGGTATGACTGGAATTGGGATGAGGGGGTGAAACTGTTTCAGAGGGCGCTTGAACTCGAACCCAGCTCGGTTATCGCGCTGAGTGCTTGCGGAGGGCAGTACGCCGTTCGCAGGCGCTTCCCGGAAGCCAAGAGACTACTACAAACAGCGCTGCAGTTGGATCCCCTGTCGGTGCAAACTCATTGGACACTCGGCTGGGCGTCCTATCTGGAGCGCGAGTACGATCAGGCAATCGATTGGCTGAAGAAAGGTTTGGAACTCGGAGTAGGCTGGCGCTTGCGAGTGCTCCTAGGGTGGGCATACCTAAGGCAACGCAAGCACTCCGAGGCCATCGAAGAATTCCAGAAGTCCATGGAAGAGCTGGCCATCAACACCGCGCTCTCCGGACTGGGCGAGGCATATGGCTACTTGGGGAAACAGCAACAGTCAAGAGACGTCCTAAAACGCCTGGAAACTCTTTCGCGGACTACCTATGTTCCCGCCATAAGCTACGTGAACATTTACATCAGCCTGGGTGATTGGGATAGTGCTTTTGGCTGGTTGGAACAAGGTTATAGTGATCACTGCACGGGAGCAGGTTTGATCAGTTGCGACGAGCGCTACGATCCGGTGCGTTCCGATATACGGCTTAAGAGCCTCCTGACGCGAGTTGGCCTGGCGTAGGGATAATTGCCATCTGAAGAAAATCGTTTTTCACCCTGCGTGGTCGGCTTCGGCCGGGGCCGGAGTCCTGGAGGTGGCTTTTCGTGTTGAGAGATAACAATGCTGTACAGTAGAACGCCAATCTCAACAACAAATCGCATAAGCTGCGATTGATTACAACAGCCGGATCACGTGTCCACACGTGCGAAGGGGATTTCGCAACAGGTATTCTGCGGACGGTCAACTCTTCGGTTTGCGATCAGGCGGATAGCTTCCGTACGCGCAGCAAACGGAGCCCGCAATAGTGCTCTCGACTCCGGCTGAATCCAAGAAATCGACTACCGTAACTGGCTGGCAAGCCACGTCCGGGCAAAGTCCCAATCCCGTTTCAGCGTTGCTACCGAGATACTGAGCGCTTCTGCGGCCTCCGTCTCGCTCAGCCCGCCAAAGAAGCGCAGTTCAATCACGTTCGCAGCGCGCTCATCGAGCGCATGCAGATGTGTGAGGGCTTCGTCGACGGCCAACAACCGCTCGTCGAACCCGACAAGGCCGCCGTCGCCTTCCAGAAGTTCGACTCTAAGCATATCGCCCCCTCGCTTTTCGCTCCCTACGCGGCGGGCGTGATCCACGAGGACCCGTCTCAACTGCTGGGCGGCGACCGCAAAGAAATGCGAGCGGTCTTTCCAGTTGATTGGGGCAGTCCCACATAGACGCAAATAGACCTCGTGCACAACAGCCGTCGTCTGGAGGGTGTGCTCACCGTGCTCGCGGCGCATCTCCCGCGAAGCAATGCGGTGCAGTTCGCCATACACCAGCTCCATAATCCGCTTGGCCGCGTCCTGGTTGCCAGAGCGCCATTCCACCAGGAGGCCGGTGATCGTGTGAGAATCCTCTGACACGCGTCTTCCAACGAACGTGAGCTGTTTTGCGCTCTGCTCGCGCTAAAGCATTTAGAGGCAGAGTCTGGGATTATGATACCTCCACGGATGACACCGCAGCTCATCGGAGGTTACAGAGCCGCTACCGTCAGGAAGCGATAGGGAACGTTCCTCCGGACGACCGGCCGCCCGAAAGGACCAAACAGGATGACACCCGAATACCTCGCTCGAATTCGCGCGATCTACGAGGCTGCTCTGGCGAAGGACACCTTGGAGCGAGCCGCCTTTCTCGATCAAGAGTGCCAGAGCGACGAAGCGATCCGCCGACAGGTGGATCTTCTGCTCGCCGCACAGCAGCGGGTGCCGGCTTGGCTGAACGAGCCCCTGCTGGCGCCAGCACCAATCGGCGAATCACCAGGCGGCTCGTTCCCACAGATGGCAGGCCGACAGCTCAGCGGCTACCAGCTGGTCCGCGAAATCGGTCACGGAGGCATGGGGTCCGTCTATCTCGCCGAGCGCTCCGACGGCGCATTTCGCAAGCAGGTGGCCATCAAGCTCGTCCGGCCGGGAATGAATGACGCGAATATTCTGGCGCGATTCCGTCAGGAGCGCGAGATTCTGGCGTCGCTCGATCACCCCGGGATTGCCCGGCTGCTGGACGCTGCCACTACCGACGAGGGTCTTCCGTACTTCGTGATGGAGTTCGTCGACGGCCAGCCGATTGACCGCTGGTGTGACGAGCGCAAGCTGAATCTGACCCAGCGTCTCGTGTTGTTCCGCACCGCGTGCGATGCGGTTCAATACGCTCACCAGCGGCTGATCGTGCATTGCGACCTGAAGCCGGGCAATATCCTAGTGACCGCCGACGGCAACGTTAAGCTTCTGGACTTCGGAATCGCAAGGCTTCTCCGCCAAGAGCCAGTAGGTGACAAGGCGACAAGAACGCTGATGCCGGTTATGACTCCGGAATACGCAAGTCCGGAGCAAGCGAACGGTGACAGCATCACCACACTGACGGACGTTTATTCTCTGGGAGTGGTCCTCTACGAGCTGCTGACGGGACATCGGCCCCACCACTTACTGAAGGCGGCGGTGCGCGAGGTAGCGCGGGTGCTGGCGGAAGAGGAGCCCACACGCCCCAGCTTGGTGGTGGCCACGACCCAGGAGCGGCTGACACCGCAAGCTGTTAGCGAGGTGCGCGAAGGCGACCCGAACCGGCTCCGGAAGCGGCTCGAGGGAGACCTTGACTGCATTGTGCTGACCGCGCTCCGTAAGGAGCCCGTGCGGCGGTACAGCTCAGTGGAAGCTTTTGGCGGGGATCTTGGCCGCCATCTGGAAAACCGGCCCGTGAATGCTCGGGAAGACAGTTTTTGGTACCGGGCAAACCGTTTCGTCCGCCGCCATCCGAGCGGCGTTGCTACCGGAATCCTGATTGCGCTTTCCGCCGCCGCCGGCCTGTTCACCACGCTATGGGAGATGCGGACCCTGGTCAAGGCCCAGGGACAAACGTTGTCCGGCCACGCCATCCTGGAGCCGCTTGTGGCAATGTTTCTGTACGTTGATGTCGCGGGGTTTGGCATTACGGTTTATCTGACTCGCGCGACGTTTCTTCGCGCGATGGGCTCCTTGGCTGGCGGCGTTGTATTCGCGGCTATTTGGATTATCAGGTGGAAGGTCGACTATGCGATGGGATGGTGGCGGAGCGCGTTCCTTGAAACACCGGAACCCCTGATGTTGTTCTCCCTGCCGGTTGCGTTTCTGATAATGATGATGGCCGGCGGAATGTTGTTTCTGGTTTCATGGCGTGTCACCCGCCGCTTCGGCCGGGCAGGACAGGTTGCGATTCTCCTCGCGGTGCCGATTGACCTCGCCATCCGGGATCGAATCTGGTGGCAACACTTTATGCGAATGCTGGTGGCGACACCCGGAACAGGGCCCGTTCTTGGCGACGCTGCATTCTTTGCGTTAGGAATGGTGCTTGGTTACGTTGTGATGCGTCTGATCGCCGGACCGGATGGGAAAGATCAACTGGCTAGGACCCAGCAAGCCACATCCTGAATCTTTGAGCTGTTTCCTCTCTTCGCTGCGCTAAGCAAAGTGAGGTGGGAAGACATGTCGATCACACTGATCGTTTCGGGCACGTTAGCTACCGAACCACCGAGCGCACGAGCATCTTAGTCCCCCACCAACTGCGCTCGACCAGAAGACTAGCAAGGAATGTATGAAATTCAAGAAAGTATTCACACGCCCTGGCTCTTGAGGCCACACACGAGCCGGCGTCAGCACGCACTGCGTGGAGAAATTCAAGTTGGCCAAAGAGGAGATGACATGAAATCCAGAATTCGGACGTTACTCACAGTTCTCGCAATCAGTGCTTTGGCGCTGCCTATTCAAACCCACGGCCAGGAAAATGGCAAAAAGCATCATCATTACAAGCTCGTTGAGATTGGGACATTTGGCGGTCCTTCGAGCAGCAGCTTTTTCGGCGACGCCCAATCGTTAACCAACCGAGAAAAGGTCGTCGGTCAAGCCGATACATCGGTTCCTGACCCGGCCTTTCCGAACTCCAACCCGTATCTCGGAGCGGACCCGTTTATCCAGCACGGGTTCCGATGGGAAGACGGTACGCTCACCGATCTGGGCGCGCTTCCCGGAACTAACAGCAGTGTCGTTGGTTGGATCAACGATCGAGGGCTGGCCGTGGGTTCTTCCGGAAATAGTTTAATCGACCCACTGACAGGCTGGCCGGAAGAGGTTGCTGTTCTGTGGTCTCAGGGTGAAATCGTTAATCTCGGAACGTTGGGGGGAAATGAAAGTCAGGCCGATGCGATCAATGACCGCGGCCAGATTACTGGATTTGCTGCGAACGCAGTACCCGATTCATTCCCCTCGCCTCTTAACGCATTTTTGCCTGGTTTTGGAACGCAGCAGCGGGCTTTCATCTGGGAGAACGGAGTGATGCGGGATATCGGCACACTCGGCGGGCCCGACGCTAACGCTCTCCTAATTAACAAGAGCGGCCAGATAGCTGGGATTTCTTATACTAGCTCAACACCCAACGCTAGCGGAGTTCCCACTATCCATCCTTTCCTTTGGGAGGACGGGAAAATGCTGGACGTTGGTAGCTTGGGAGGAACCTTTTGTTCCGTTGGCTGCGCAAATTGGCTCAACAACCGAGGCCAGGTCGTGGGCAGTTCGAACCTGCCCGGAGATACTACGGCTCACCCTTTTCTCTGGTCTGAGGCTGAGGGCATGAAAGATCTGGGCACACTTGGAGGGACCTTCGGATTTGCAAACTGGGTCAACGAAACTGGGGAAGTTGCAGGCGCCGCCACAACCCAGGGCGACCAGGCGCTTTTCGCGTTCCTCTGGGAAGACGGAACGATGATCAACCTCGGGACCGTGGACAGCGACTCGTGCAGTGTCGCGATAAACGTCAATTCGCACGCTCAGGTGGTTGGCTCGTCTGTGTCGGCGGAAAACTGCTTCATCAGCGACAGCGGGCAAGCCTTTCTGTGGGAGGACGGCAACATGCTCGATCTAAATACCTTCGTTCCTTCAGGTTCAGGTCTGGCGCTAACTCAGGGTGCGTTTATCAATGATAGCGGCGAGATCTTGGCCACTGGAGTGCTTGTCAACGGCGACTTTCGCACAGTCCTGCTGATCCCTTGCGACGATCATCATCCCGGCGTAGAGGGTTGTGACTACGATCCTCTGAATCCGGCCACCCTTACTTCGCGCAGTTCATCACCTCCGATCAGTACCGCCGCAACACCCACAGCGCCGCGACGTCCACTGACTCCTCGCGAAAACCTGGCTGCCTGGCGCGCCCGCATGGTGCATCGTTTGGGGACGTCTTCCCAACGTTGACTCTCGTATTAGTCGTGCCGATCCCGTGGAGGGAAGGCGATGACGACTGCGAGAGCGAAGGCCCAACTGCTAAAAACCACAACAAAGAGGAGGTATCATGAAATCCGAAGTTTTGACGTGTATCACGACGATAACCTTATGCGCCACGCTAACAATTTCAGTTCGGGTGTCCGCGCAGGAACAGCAGGTGCAGAAAAAAGAACACACCGGGTATAGGCTCATCGACCTCGGTACCTTCGGTGGTGCTACGAGTACCATCAGCCCATATCACAAGCAATCAGGCAAGCGTCCCGAAACAAAACTCTCGGAAGTTCAGGTGAACACACGTCATGTGCCTCCGGCGGCGCCTGTGCGATAGAATCTGCTTCTATGAAACTCGTCACCGCGTTATTGCTCCTCAGCGGCTTGGCATTCGCCCAACGGTCCGTGCAGGAATTCGATACGTCCGCCGGAGCGCTGAAGATTACCCCCATACAGCACGCCAGCCTCGTCATCGAAGCGGGCGGGAAGGTTGTTTATCTTGACCCGGTAAGCGGCGGGAACTTCCGCGGGCTGCCTCCGGCGGACTTGATCCTGATTACCGACATTCACGGTGACCACCTGGATCCCAAGGTTCTCCCAAAGATCTCGAAAGCCGGGACAAGCATTCTCGCGCCAGCGGCGGTGGCTGAGACCGTCAAAACCGCCACGGTGATCGGCAACGGCCAAACCGTGCACGAGGGTCCATTCACCATTGAAGCCGTCCCGATGTACAACCTGAAGCGCGGGCCGGAGCAGGGTAAGCTGTTTCACGACAAAGGTCGCGGCAATGGCTACGTCATCACGTATGGCGGCAAACGATTTTACTTTTCGGGCGATACGGAAGGCATCCCGGAAATGCGCGCGCTGCAGAACATCGACGTTGCCTTCGTCTGTATGAACCTGCCTTACACCATGCCACCCGAGGAAGCTGCCGACGCGGTGCGCGCTTTTCATCCGAAAATCGTCTATCCGTATCACTATCGCGGCTCCGACTTGAATGTGTTCAAGAATGCTCTGGCGGGGAGCGGAATCGACGTGCGGATTCTCGACTGGTACTACAAGGGTTGAAACGCTATTTCCACCGCATCGCCCACTCCACGCCGCCGACCACCGCGCGGCTTGGCATGATCACGCCTGGAAGCTCATAGTAATGTGTCGACGTGATGTTAGTGAGCTGGAGGAAAGGTTTGACCGAATGCTCGCCCCATCCGCCGTAGAAATCCCACAGCGCGTAGGCGCCCTCCCCACGGCGGTTCAGCGCGCCTATGCGCGTGCGCGCGAGAAATCCGTGTGCAAAGCTGCCGCGCCACTCCACCACGGCCGATTCTGACGGATAGTTGAACGAATACTTCGTAAATAGGTCTACGAATTCCGCCTGCGCGCCGTGCAACGCGGTGAATCGCACCGCCAGACTATGCGCGTTCGACAAGCGCGTATCCACCGACGCTTCCACTCCGGTGAACTGCAATTGATCGATATTGGCCGCGGCCCAGAGAGCTGTGGGCGAACTCCGAACGTAGTCGATGCCGTCATGCTCGCGAAGCTGGAACACGGCGGCGTCGGCTCGCAAACGTGCCACCGGCGTCCAGTTCAGGCCCGCTTCATAATCCCACGCGCGCTCCGGCCGCAGGTTCGGGTTACCGAGATTGGCAGGGTCGTGATAGAAGAGATCAGTGTAACTCGGCAGACGGAAAGCGTGGCTGGCGCTGGCCCGAAGCTTCAACTTCGAGTTCAGCCAGACGCCGCCGGTGACTGAAGGTGAACTCTCAACCGACCCCGTTCCCAGAACGTTCTCCCGGATCCCCGCCGAGAAAGAAAACCGCTGGAGGGCGCGCACATCGATCGACAGGTATCCGGCGCCGTAATCGCGTTGATGATTGCCCAGGTTGTTGCTTACCAAAGTGTCGCGAAAGAATTCCGCGCCGTAATGCAGGGTGACATTTGTGGAAAGGGTCTGGTTGTGGCGCAGGGATGCCACGTAGCTTTGGTCTGCGTGATGATTCGTGTAGATTTCCGGATCATCGCGGAACAGAACGTACAGATCGCTGTGGTGGCGATATGAGAAGGAAGCTTCCGTGTTCGGGCCTAGCGCTTGCTGAAAGGAGCCGAACCACGTCTTGGTGTCCTCCCAGGAGGGAAAATCGCCGTAGAACTGGTCGGCGCCAAACGGGCGATCATCCCAGGCGAGCGTCACATTGCTCGCGCCCAGCGATGTCAGCCAGTGTGTGCTGGAGGCGAAAGCCAGGTTGCGGTAATCGCGATCCGGCATGAAGCCGCTCGAAAAATCGCGTGAGAAAGTTAGCTGCTGCGCGAGGCTGCCGTCAACCAGCGACAACGATCCGCGCTCTTGATTGACGCCAAAGTTTCCCGCGGCTGCTCGCAAATGGAACTCGGACGACTCCGGCGTATTCGTGATGATGTTGATGACGCCGCCGACTGCATCCGATCCATAAAGTGTCGAGCCCGAGCCCCGCAGAACCTCGACGCGCGCTGTTCCGTCCGGAGGAATGGGCAGATCCATGTCATGATGGCCGCTCTGCGGATCGTTGACGCGGATTCCGTTCACCAGCACCAGCGTCTGGCCGAAGCTTCCGCCGCGAATCGAGACGTCGGTCTGAACGCCGTTAGGGGCGCGCTCTTGCAGATCGACCGATGGATCGAGCCGCAGCACGTCCACCCAGCTATTCAGCAGCAGCTCTTGGCCCGCGACCGGCAATACGCTCACTGAGCGATCGAGGTCACCCACTTGCACCGGTTCCCACGTTCCCGTGACCACGATGGAATCGGAACGCACCGGCGCCTGCTGCGCACGAGCAACTGCGCTGACGAAAACGACCAGGGTGAGGAAGCGGCTACGGCTGGGCAGCGGGATTTTTCGGAGCAACGGGATCCTGTAGGATGAAAACTTTTTCACCTGGGCGCACCAGTTTCAAGCGCTGGCGGATTTCAAGTTCCTGGGCCGATTCGTCCTCTCGCAGGCGTTTAATGCGCGCGCGGCGGGTTTCGATTTCCCGGGCGAGATCGGCATTCTCCCGTTCGAGCATCCGGATGTGTTGCTGCTTCTCGATTAATGCCGGGATGCCCTGGGGCCCACGCAACGTGACGAATGCATAACTGGCGGCTACCAGAACCGCCACCGCATAGCCGACCTTTGCGACCGAGGACCGCATAAAAATGGCCAGAAAAATAAATAGTACCATCGGATGAAGCCCCTGCTTAGCCAAATTCAAATATGACGGACAAAATAGTTGTGTTCAGCACAGCATCAAGCGCCGAAGAGGCGGAAAAGATCGCGCGCGGACTTGTTAACGAGCGGTTGGCGGCCTGCGTGAACCTGGTCCCAGCCATCCGAAGCATCTACCGCTGGCAGGGGAAGATAGAGGATTCACAGGAGGTGCTGCTGATCATCAAGTCATCCCGGGAGCGTTTCGACGCTCTGCGCACGTTACTGGAGAAACTGCATTCCTACGAAGTTCCGGAAGTGATCGCGATGCCGGTAGTCGATGGCGCACGAAATTATCTGAACTGGATGGATGGCGAGCTTGGCGCGTAAACAAGCTCTGATTCTGGATATGGATGGCGTGATCATCGACTCCAACCGGTGGCACCGGCAGGCATGGGCGGAATACAACCGGCGACACGGCATCGAAACCGATGAAGCCATGCAGCAGCGCATGTACGGCAAGCGCAACGACGACATCGTGCGGGATTTCTTCGGTGCTCACTTGTCGGATGAGGAGGTGTACGCGCACGGAGCAGCCAAAGAGCAGCTTTACCGCGAGATGATCCGTCCGGCATTGAATGAGTCACTCGTTCCCGGTGTACGGGAGTTTCTCGAGCGGCACTGCGGGGAGCCTGTGGGCATGGCCACGAACGCGGAGCCGGAGAACGTCGAGTTTTTGATCGAGGAAGCGCAGTTGCGGCCGTACTTTCGGGTCTTGGTTGATGGACACCAGGTTCCGAATCCTAAGCCGCATCCTGACATCTACTTGCGGGCAGCCGAACTGCTGGAGGTAGCGCCGCGCGATTGTGTGGTTTTCGAGGATTCATTGCCCGGAATTGAGGCGGCACGGGCGGCTGGGATGGCGGTGGTCGGCATTACGACCACCCACCGGGAATTGCCGGGCGTCGATTTGGAGATTCGCGATTTTAACAGCGAGGATCTGGAGCCGTGGCTTCGAAACAGATAAAATCAGGAACAAATGTTGCGAAGACTTGCAGTTGTATTGATTTGTTCGGGAATTTTGTTTGGCCAGAAGTACACGGGGCCTCAGCCGGAGAAGGCGGATCTGCCGTACCTGGTTCACGCCGATAATCTCACCGCTACGGAAGCCGGCGAAGCCAAGGAGCAGGACCGCAAAGGCGATCACATCGCCGTAATCCCAGGTGCGACTTCGTCCGCCGCGACGCCCCTAAACAGCCCCATTTTCATCATCCGGGCGGACAAGATCAACCCCGACCAGTTGGAGGTCTTCAGGTTGGAGTCCAAGAATGGCAACCGTGAGGTGATTTTGACGCACAAGGGCAAACCGGTGGCGAAGCCGGTGATCAGCACGGTCACGAAGGTCGGTGACGACCTCTACAAGCTCGAAGTGAACCAGGATCTCCCGAACGGCGAGTATTCCATTTCGCCGCAGGGATCGAACACGGTTTTCTGCTTCCGCGTGTATTGAGGGAATTTGACAGGCACGCCTGTAACCGGGTTGTGCTATTCTATTAAACGTATCAAAACGAGATAAAGAGAAGACAAGGAGCTGTAAGCTCTAGAATGGCATTGGCGATAGAAGCAAAGCGGCAGATTCTTGCCAAGAATCAGACCCACAAGTCGGACACGGGTTCTCCGGAAGTACAGATTGCTCTCCTGAGCGGGCAGATCGCCCAACTCACAGATCATTTCAAGGCGCATAAGAAAGACCACGCCTCGCGTAGAGGTTTGTTAATGATGGTTGCCAAGCGCCGCCGGCTTCTGACGTATTTGAAGAACACCAGCCCGGAACGCTACAAAGCTGTTCTGCAAAAGCTCGCCATCCGCCACTAGAGAGCGCTCGTTAAGGGGAGTGAAATGGTTTCGCTCCCGGACCGATTCGCAGCCCGCCGCAAATCCTGTCACGCTCCAATCTCAAAATTGATACCCGGTCGAGGTATAAAGCCCGGCCGGGGAGAAGCTCAAGATGCATACATTCGAAGTAGATTTAGACGGACGTAAATTGACGCTGGAAACGGGCAGGATTGCCCGCCAAGCGAACGGAGCGGTTGTAGTCCGCTCCGGAGATTCCGCCGTTCTGGTAACGGCGTGTTCAAACGAGGAAGCCAAGCCCGGCGCCGGCTTTTTTCCGCTCACGGTGGATTACCGTGAATACACATATGCCGCCGGAAAGATTCCAGGCGGCTTCATCAAACGCGAAGGCCGTCCATCCGAGAAGGAAGTCCTAACCAGCCGGCTGATCGACCGGCCGGTGCGCCCGCTGTTCCCCGAAGGGTATCTGAACGAAACGCAGATTATCGCCATGGTGCTGTCGGCCGATCCCGAGCAGGATCCGGCATCGCTGGCGGTGGTGGGCGCGGGAGCGGCTCTAGCCATTTCCGATATTCCGTTTGCCCACATTTTGGGCGGAGTCAGGGTGGGCCTGGTGAACGGCGAGTGCGTACCAAACCCCTCGTATACCGAAGCCCGCGAGTCAAAGCTCAACATCATGGTGGCCGGTACCGCTGAAGGTATCGTGATGGTGGAAGCCGGCGGACAGCAGGTTTCGGAAGCGGATGCGGTCAAGGCCATCGAATACGGACATCAGTGCTGCCGCAAGATCGCCGGCGTGATCTGCGATATGGTCAAGGTAGCCGGAAAGCCGAAGCGGATCTTTACGCCTCCTGTCATCAACGAACAGCTGTACAAACAGATCGAAAAACAGGTGCGCAAGGAACTCACCGACGCTCTGAACACGCAGAAGTATCCGAAGCTCGAGAGTTACGCCAAGGTTGCTGAAATCAAGAAGCGGCTGAGCGAGAGTCTTCCGGAAGAACAGCGCGAGGAAGCCGCCAAGCTCTACGACATGCTCAAGGAGCGGATCTTCCGCGACCAGATGCTCGGCGATCGCCGCCGGCCTGATGGCCGCGCATTCGACGAGATCCGGCCCATCACCATCGAAACCAGTGTGTTGGCTCGCACCCACGGGT
The DNA here is from genome assembly GCA_035297145.1 of Bryobacteraceae bacterium. Classification (GTDB taxonomy): domain Bacteria; phylum Acidobacteriota; class Terriglobia; order Bryobacterales; family Bryobacteraceae; genus QHXW01. The sequence continues at coordinate 4,899 of DATGZN010000014.1, read as the reverse complement.
CGGCGATCTTCACCCGAGGCGAAACGCAAGCGCTGGTCACCGTCACACTCGGCACCAAGGATGATGAGCAGCGCATCGAGCTGCTTGAACCGGGCGAGGCGTCTAAGCGTTTCATGTTGCACTACAACTTTCCGCCGTTCAGCGTGGGCGAAGTAGGCTTCATGCGCGGCCCAGGCCGGCGTGAGATCGGACACGGAGCGCTGGCTGAGAAGTCCATCCTGACGTTAATTCCCGATGACACGGTGTTTCCCTACACTCTGCGCGTGGTGAGCGACATCCTGGAATCCAACGGGTCGAGCTCCATGGCTTCGGTTTGCGGGGCGAGCCTCGCGCTGATGGATGCCGGCGTGCCGATGGCTGCGGCGGTGGGTGGCGTGGCAATGGGTCTAGTGAAGGAAGGCGACAAGTACGCCATCCTGACCGATATCGCCGGCGCGGAAGACCATTACGGAGATATGGACTTCAAGGTCGCGGGCACACGCGACGGCATTACCGCGCTACAGATGGACATTAAGGTACCTAACATCAGCGCCGCGATTATGCAGGAGGCGTTAGACCAGGCGCGCCGGGGCCGGCTGTTCATCCTGGACAAAATGCAGGAGGCGCTCGCCGCGCCGCGCGCTGCGCTGTCGCAATACGCGCCGCGCATTTACACCATGAATATCGCGACGGATAAAATCCGCGACGTCATCGGGCCAGGCGGCAAGGTGATTCGCGGCATCATCGAGCAGACGGGCGTGAAGATCGACGTGTCCGACGATGGCACCATACACATCGCGTCGGCCGATGAAGCCTCCGCGAACAAGGCCATCCAGATCATCTCCGACATCACGGCAGTGGCTGAGGTGGGCAAGACGTATCTGGGCAAGGTGGTACGGTTGGTGGATTTCGGCGCGTTTGTAGAAATCTTCCCGGGCACCGATGGTCTGCTGCACATCAGCGAGATCGCCGAGAACCGCATCAAAGAAGTGCGTGATGAATTGAAGGAAGGCGACCAGATTCTGGTGAAAGTCCTCGCGATGGAAGGTAATAAGATCAAGCTGAGCCGCAAGGCGGTGTTGCGGGAGCAGCGGGAGAAGCTGAAAACCACCAAGCATTAACCGCAGAGGCGCTGAGACGCCGAGAAACCGCTTGCTCCGGGCGCAGCCCAGTATCAGCGCCTGCGTGGGGAATCGGAAAGATACCGAAATAAGGCCGTGAGCGCTTTTCCGCGGTGGCTCACGGCCATTTTTTCTTCCGCGGAAACTTCGCCGAAAGCGCGGCCGTAGTGCGGGTAGTAGAACAGCGGATCGTACCCAAAGCCGCCAGCGCCGCGCGGCGCTTCCAAGATTTCACCTTCAACTGTGCCGCGAAACGTGCGAAGCAATTTGCCGCGGTCGGCAAGAGCAATCACGCAAAGGAAACGGGCCCGGCGGTTCTCACGGCCGCGCATATTTCCGATGAGCAACGTGTTGTTCAGCGCGTCGGTTGCGCCGGGGCCGGCGTAGCGGGCTGAAAGCACGCCGGGCGCACCATCCAGCGCGTCCACTTCCAGGCCCGAGTCATCCGCGAACAACAAGCCGGGAGCATGCTCGCCATAGTATTTGGCCTTCAGGATGGCGTTGTCTTGGAACGTGCAGCCGGTTTCTTCGCACGGTGGAAGATTCGCCAGACCGGGCAGTTCCTGAATGTCGACACTGAACTGCTGCGCGGCAAGGCAGAATTCGCGCAGTTTGCCGGGATTACCCGTGGCGCAATAGACCGTCACCGCGATTGGATTGCCCGCTTCTGCATTTCGACGAGTTCGCGGATTCCGGCGCGCGCCAGTTCGACCAGGCGGCTCAACTGCGCGTCGTCGAATGGGTGATGCTCGGCGGTGGCCTGCACTTCGACGAATTTGCCCGCGCCGGTCATGACCAGGTTCATGTCGACATCGGCGCGCGAATCCTCTTCATAGTCGAGATCGATCATGGGATCGCCGCCAACAATGCCAACGCTTGTGGCGGCAACTAAATCGACCAGCGGGGATTTCTTCAGTGCGCCGAACTGAACAAGCTGACCGACGGCGATGGCGAGAGCAACGTATGCGCCGGTGATGGAAGCCGTGCGCGTACCGCCATCAGCCTGGATGACGTCGCAATCGACGAGAACGGAGCGCTCGCCGAGGGCGTCGAGATCGACCACGGCACGCAGCGAGCGGCCGATCAGACGCTGGATTTCGTGTGTACGGCCGGACGGTTTGCCTTTTGAGACTTCGCGCGGCGTGCGCTTGAGCGTGGCGCGGGGCAGCATGGCATACTCAGCGGTGACCCAGCCTTTGCCGGTGCCGCGCAGGAACTGCGGCACACCGTCTTCGATGGAGGCGGCGCAGAGGACGCGCGTGTTTCCCACGGTGATGAGCGCGGAGCCTTCCGCCGTTTTCAGATAACCGGTCTGGATCTCAACCGGCCGCATCTGATCGAGCCGCCGGTTATCCGTTCGCATATTTGAGCACCAGGAACATGACGACGAACAGGATCGCGATCCCCACGAAGAGCAGAATGACGCAAGGCAAGCCACCTTGCACCTGGGGAGTTTTCGCCTTTTTCGGTCTGACGGGTTTGAACTTCGCCATAGCAGTGTGCGCGGGCCAATTACGGATGGTAGCAGGTATTTCGAAGACTTCACTGCGGAGGCGCGGAGACGCAGAGTTCAGCGCGCGCGCCACTCGACCGGCTTGAGCTCGCCGACAATCACGGTGAAGGCGAAGGCGCCGATGATCAGGGCTGCGCAGACGGCCACAAACGCTAACAGGAACTGGCCGGTAGCGTCGACTATTTTTCCGGTAAACCAAGGGCCGAAGATGCCGGCGAAATTTCCGAACATGTTCTGCCATCCGGTCCATTTGCCTGCAGCTTCAGGGCCCGCGAGCGTTTGGGTGATGGCCCAGAGGTTGGACGTGAACAAGCCGAAGCATAGGCTGGTTATGACCAGCAGCACCATCGACGTGGTTGCATCATGAACGATCGCCACGGAGAGAATCATAGTGCTGAGCAGCATGCCGGTGGCCATGAAGGTTTTCCGCACGCGCGTAGGGCTTCCACCGCGAGCGATCCAACGGTCGGATGCCCATCCGCACGTCGCCGACGATAGTGCAAGGCCCCAGAATGGCATGGAGCCGAACACCGCCATCATGTTCGCGGTGAAGTGCCGCTCCATCACGAGGTAGGGCGGCAGCCAAAATACCAGAAAGTACCAGGCGTAGTTCACGCAGAAGAGTCCTAAAAACGTTCCCCATGCGCTGCGTTTGGCCAGGATTTCAAGGATGCCGGGGCAATCCCCATTACGCGGTAGTTCCACCGTGGCGGGATGGGGACCCCAGATACCCCAAGGGATCAGCCAGAGCAAGCCTCCGAATCCAAGGACGAGAAACAGCGCCCGCCATCCAAAGTGGCCGACTACCAGACCTCCGATGAACACGCCGAGAGCAGGGCCGCATTTGGAACCGGCATCGATCAGCGCGTTTGCGATGCCGCGCTGGCCCTCGGGAAAGCCACGTGCGAGGATACGCGAATAGGACGGATAGGCGACGGACTCACCCATTCCGAGTAGCAAGCGCAGAACGAAAATGGCGGTGAAGGAATTTGCTAGTCCGGTGAGCAACGTCGCCGCGGACCAGATGAGAAATCCGGCGCCGAGTACAAAGCGCACGTCGTAGCGGTCTACCAGCCATCCGGCAGCCAGCTGAAACGCGGCATATGTCCAGAAAAAAGTGGAGAAGAGAGTACCGAGCTGGGTCTTGGTGAGATGCAGCTCCGCGATCAGGAACGGCGAGGCTACGGCCAGAGTGCCACGGTCGATGTAGTTGACGCCGATGGAAATGACTAGCAGCCCAAGCACGACCCACTGCACGAACGTGAGACGGACTTGCACGGCAGACGAGGCGGTCATGCAGGAGTCTTGATTCTACACAAAGAAGGCTGATGGGACCTACGATGTCCCGAGCCATTTGACGGGCAGGTGTGGCGCGAGAGCGTTGGCGAGGCGCTCGTCGGCAGTCACGAGATGTGTTCGAAGAGAAACGGCGAGTGCAACATATACGCTGTCGTACATGGAACGTTGGAAGCGCGTGGCGATGGCGAAGGCGTCGTGGATCAGCTCGTAGGAAGCAAGCGTCGCCAGTTCTTGCGTCCGCATTTCGGAGATCGACGCAACTGCGGATTCGTGAGAGCAGCGGCCCAGACGCACGGCTTTCCAGAGAATGTTGCCGAATTCCGGCCAGAAGAGATCTGGAACGACTACCCGGAGTTCGCCGGCTGCATTGCGCTGCAGGAGCTCAATGGCGTGCTCTGCGAGCGGCTCTTGCCGAAAGAAACATTTGAACAGCACGCTGGCATCGGCAACCACGGCCGTCACCGGGCCCGGTCCTCTCGCTGCATCTCCTCAGCGGTAGGGAAAGCGCCCGTTTTGGCCGCCTTTCTGATCTGCAGGATCCGGCGAAAGGACGCCTTGCGGCGTTTGAGTTCGGCGGCTGTGGGAACGTTCTCCTCGAGAAGAGATAGCACCTCGGCGGCCATCGATTTGCGATGCTTGTCCGCACGCTCGCGGAGAGCTTGGTAGAGATCGTCCGGGACATTCTCCACGTAAAGTGTAGGCATAGAGATCTCCTAGAATGAGTCTAGCAAATCCCTAGGAACTTGTTGAAATAGCCCGTCCACAGGCATTCCGATTCGAGTTTTCGCGTGGATGGGACATTCTCGCGAGGCCTGGTTGGCTCTCCAAGCTGCGCACTCGGCACCATCCGCCGCTGTGCACTACGCTCCCGCCGGCCTTAGTCGTGGGATTCGCCATAGATTGTATGCCGCTACCGCGTACTGGAATAACCAACTCACTTTTTCTAGCCCGCGCAGCTTGACCTTCCTCATCCCCGCCACCGTTTTC
>DATGZN010000013.1:0-5559 GCA_035297145.1 Bryobacteraceae bacterium | reverse complement strand
GTAACGCTTGCCTTCTTGATCGCACCAAGCGTTATTCGGAGGCGCGACTCCCTCATGGATGGGTGTGCACAGGGCGCCCGCGGCCAAACCGTTTCTCAGGTTCGCGTCGAAGATCACGTCGTTGGTCTCGTTGGGATACCTGGCCGGAACCGGAACCGGTTTCCACGACTTACCGCCGTACACGGTCTTCATCAAGTAACCGAAGGCGAAGAAAGTACCTTGTGATGAGTCGCTGAAGCGGACCCGTCCGGAACTGTTATTGGCCTTCCGGGGGTGAGGGTGGTCTAGGGTCGCCCAATGCCGACCCCCATCCACGGTGGCGAGGATCGAGGTCTCGGACGCAACCCAGACGTGGAGTGGGTCCAGGACAAAGATAGTCGGGGCGATTGAGCCGGGAGGAAGTTTGGCGACACGGTGGAACGACAACGCGGCCTGGTCAACTGCAGCATTACCCGTGCGCACTGCAGGCTCTTGCCCCCACATGCAAGAGATCACCGCGATGGCCAGGGGCGTGGCTCGCTTTATTTTCAAAAAACCCGTCTCCCCGAACGGACACCTAACACCTGGCACCTAGTTTCCCCCCGCCGTCGTTCCCGCTATCTCCACTCCCGCATTGACAACAAAGTGCTCACTCACATCTTGGAATTCGAGGAAGCCAACGCCCGGGTCCTCCGGATCAGACATTTGGCCAACCGGTCTCCCTTGGCGATACACCGATCCGCGGCCTGTGCTCCTCTTGACTGCCGACTCCGGTTTCGCGTTGAACGGCTGTTGCACGCCGTTGGCTTCCACGGTTTCCAATTTCAAGGCCAGCGTCAGCGATTCGAATCCCGGCAGGTAAAGCCGCTCCATCTGGACGATGCGCCCAGTGACGGCCGCCCCCTTCGGAACCAAAACCCCATTTCCCTTTCCCTTGATCGGGCTGACTAACTTAGCTTTGATTGGATCTCCTGCCGCTGCGGTCGCTGTATCAATAGCGTTCGTGAGGGCGATCCTGAACGACAGTCCCGCAGGCAGTACCAAGATCTTAGACGCTATCTTCTGAGACCCTTCCGCGCTCTCAGAGGATGTATCGAAGCTCACCGATGATTCCGCAAGGAACTCGTGGCAGCCGGAAAACACGGTTCTGTTCTCCAATTCAGTACCATCGGCGTTCGTCACGTGCAAAACGGCGTCCTTCGGAAGAAGAAACTCGGAATCGTGAAGCCGTACGCTGCCGTAGTCGAGAGTCGTGACGTTTTCACAAACATTGAACTCCGGCGGAATACGGCTCGCGCGGACGGTCAGGCGCACCAGGTCAAATGTCCTCGGGTCCACCAGGAACGTGCCCTCATAAGCCACGAAGGCGCTATTATGCGCAGCGTCTTCCATACGAAAAGTGCTCATCTCCAGAGGCACTCGAAAATCGAATGCAACCAGTGCGCGCCCCTCAACATTGACCTCGCCCTTGCCCGTAAAATTGGCCGCGTTGCTTTCGAAATCGGTTCCGAAGATGGAGGCAAGAAAAGAGCCAAAGGCGCCCGTTGACGTAGCTCCGCGCCGCACAAGATCGGCCAGGCCGCGATCGTTGAAGCGATTTTCACCGGCCCAGGAGAACATCTCGCTATCGGTCGCAACAGCCACGTCCAGCCGTAACCGGTCGGACGCGTCCTTCAGGACCTGCCAGTCCGCCTTCTTTCTGAGCGCTGCGATCTCGTCACAGGAAACGAGCCGGACGGGAGTGGGCTCTTTCGGATCCAAACCCAGCGGCCGGAACTGTCGCTTCGTCACCTTCTTCTTGGGCTGGAAGGTCGTCCGGTCAATGGTTTCCGTGCACATATACTTTGGTAGCCGGTCTAGCGTCAGCATCACCTTCTGGCGGACCTCAGCCAGCACCCGCTTTCGATCATCTACGGGGGCAGACTGCTGAGCTGTTACAGAGGTTACGAACACCCACAACAGCATGAACCGCCACATTCTGTAAGGATATCCCCGAGAGCCTATAAAGTGCCCCGATCCGAAGCATCTGACGAATTCGTGAGAAGTCGAGACAGACCTGCTACCATTCATGACTGTAGTGTTCCGCCCGGCATTTGCGGCTCGAAACTCCCGTGAACACGCTAGACTCACCCATAACGGGTCCGGATCATAGGCTCGCCCAGATACAGCATGATACGGAAGGATCAGATTCTCGTAGGCGCCGCCGCCGCCCTCGTCCTATTCTGGCAATTGGTACTCCCACCTCCCGTCGGAGTAGCCGACAACGGCGACTTCCTTAAATTGACGGGGCGCTGCAGCCTGGGCGCCCCAAATCGCGAATACTATATCGATACGCATTACGCTTTCGACAGTCACTATAACTGGCAGGGCTCAGGCTTCTATTCATCCGAGTTGCTTTTGTTTTCCTTAGCCATGGCGGCCAACGAGGTGCTTTCCAAGGATGGCAGCTTCGATCTGCGAGTCATGGGATGCATCCATGGGGCGTTGTTCCTGGCGGCGGTCATTCTCCTGGTCCCCTTGCTCGATGGCGTATCTCGGGCGCTGCGGCTGGTTTTCTGTGGGGCGGCGCTTTTCATGTTTTGCGATGTCATGTACGTGAGTTATTTCAACTCCTTTTACATGGACGTGGCTGGGTACCTGAGTCTGCTGCTGGCTGTCGTCCTGTACCTCCGGGTGTTGAGATGGCGGCGGCGTGTGGATGCCATCCTGCTGGTGGTCTGTACCCTGGTAGCGGTTACGTCAAAACCCCAGCATGCACTGCTCGGAATCTGGTTCACCCTTTTGTTCCTGCTGTTGCCCGATGTCATGTGGGGCGGGCGGAAGTTAGTCGCCGCCGCCGTATCGATAGCCATGCTTCTTGCCACTTGGGCCGCATTTCAATTTGAGACGCCACCGATGCAGACCGCCAAGAGCTGCTTCAATGTGGCCTTCATGCTGATCCTGCCGAACTCCAAGAATGTGGATCGCACACTAGCGGAACTCGGCCTGGATAACTCCTACCGGAAGTGGATCGGCAGCACTGCGTATGCTGAGGGAGTCGGTTTGGATGAGCGGGCCAACTACGAGCCCTTCAAGCGGAAGCTTTCGTATGGGCGGTTGGCGTGGTTCTTCCTCACGCACCCATTGAATGCCTATCGCTCCTTGCGCGCGGCTCTCAACGAAGGGGGCATGCAAAGGCCGAAGTACCTGGGCAACTTCGAAGCTGCGTCGGGCCAGCCCGCGCGCGCACAAAGCCAGTCCTTCGCCGCATGGAGTGATCTGAAGCGGATGTTGTTTTACGACCATGCCCCGCGGTTTCTGCTGTCCTTCCTGGGACTAGCCGTTCTGGTAACCGCATTGTTGGCGCTCGCTCGCCGCAGCTTGCCCCGTGGGGCGGTTGCCGGAGGAATGGTTCTGATCGGAATGGCATTCACCGAGATGTTGGTTTCATCGCTGGCTGAGGGGATGGAACCAGCCCGCCATCTGATGATCTTCTTCGCGCAATTCGACATGTTGCTGCTGGCGGCCCTGTGGCTGATGGTCCTCATATCTCGAAGCGCATGGGCTCCACCGGGTCTGAACCGTAACACCTAGCACCTAGCACCTGCGAGATACTGTCTCCCATGCGAACTCTTCTCCTCTTTGCAGCCCTCTGCCCCTTCCTCGCAGCCGCCCCCGTGAAAATCGACGCCGGCTTACTCGAAGGCACCCTCAACTCCGACGCCTCCGTCCGCATCTTCAAGGGCGTGCCCTTTGCCGCGTCTCCCGTGGGGAACCGCCGCTGGCAGCCTCCGGAGCCCGCGGAATCCTGGAGCGGTGTACTCAAGGCCGATGTCTTTGGCTCTGCCTGCGTGCAAGGCAAAGTGTTCGGCGATATCGTCGCCCGCGGCAAGCCGATGAACGAAGATTGTCTCTCCGTCACCGTCTGGACTCCTGCCAAATCCGCTCTGCAACCCCTGCCCGTTTATCTGTGGTTCTATGGAGGCGGTTTCGCCGCGGGTTCCGGCGATGAGGCCCGGTACGATGGCGAGAGCTTCGCGAAACGCGGCATCGTCGTGGTCAATGCGAATTACCGGCTCGGCGTGTTCGGCTTCCTCGCTCACCCCGAGCTCACGAAAGAATCGCCGCACAAAGCTTCCGGTAACTACGGCCTCCTCGATCAAGTCGCCGCGCTGCGCTGGGTCCGGAAGAATATCGCGGCATTCGGCGGCGACCCCAACAAGATCACCATCGGCGGTGAATCGGCCGGTTCTCTATCGGTAAGCGCGCTGATGGCTTCCCCGCTCTCCCGCGATCTGTTCCAGCAGGCCATTGGCGAAAGCGGAGCGTTCTTCGGCGCGGTGGGCGGCCGCGGGCCCATGCCGCTCGCTGAAGCCGAGAAGCAAGGCGTGACATTTGCCGAATCCGTGGGCGCAAAATCACTCGCGGAGCTACGTGCTAAATCCTCAACCGACCTTCTCGCCGCCGCCATGAAGAAAAACAACGGCATGACCTTCTGGCCGATCGTGGATGGCTACTTCCTCGCTGCCGACGTTCCCTCCATCTACGCCAAAGACGAGCAGGCCCAGGTCCCGCTGCTGGCCGGCTGGAACGCCGACGAAATCCGCATGTCCGTCATGATGGCCAAGGAAAAGCCCGACGCCAAGAACTTCTCCGATCGTCTGCGTGAGCAATTCAAGGACAAGGCGGACGCCGCCGCGAAACTTTACCCGGCGTCGACCGATGAAGAGGCGCTCCGGTCTGCCGGCGATCTGGCGAGCGATTTGTTCATCGTATACGGCACCTGGAAATGGATCGAAACGCAGGCCAAGACGGGCAAGCCCGTGTACCGCTATCAGTTCGACCGCATCGTTCCCATTCCCGAAGCCATGAAAGGTACGGGACTAAAAACCTTCGGCTCCGCTCACGCCGCCGAGATCGAGTATGTGTTCCGGATGCTCGACTCCAAAAAAGCCGACTGGCAGCCGGAGGATTACAAAGTCGCCGAAACCATGAACGCGTACTGGGCGAATTTCATTAAGACAGGCGACCCCAACGGCGAGGGCCGCGCCTCATGGCCAAATTTCGGCAAGACCCATGAGGTGATGCACATCGAGACCGCCAGCCACGCGCAGCCGGAGCAGCATCGGGATCGGTACGAGTTCCTGGAGTCAATTCAGTAATTAGGTGCTAGTAGTCTGTTGCGGGCCGGGACGTGAGTATCGCTCCCCCCGGTCGCAGTAAACCCCCAGAGACTGAGCCGCGACCAAGGAAGCGGTTGTGTCAAGGTAACGAACTCTGCGACAGGCCAGTAGTAATTGGGGCGCACCCGCCTAGTCTTCTGTCGGTGCGCCGGGATAAACCGGCATGTAGTGGGGAATGCAAGAGTCCTAGAGGAAAGGAGTAGCGAACCATCCTGGCTTTGAGTCTTTGCGTACACCGTCGCGAGGCGGTGGGCGAAGCGTAGACAGAGGCATCGGCGGGCCGGGTATTGAGCTTCGTAAAACTAATTCGGGGCGCCGACCCTGTGGACAGAAGGGGAAGGCAACACGGCCAGCGGCGGAAGCGCGAGCAGTTGGTCGGCCCGGCGTAGTCGTAGACCCCGAGCACGCTGAGAAACTG
>DATGZN010000012.1:0-31281 GCA_035297145.1 Bryobacteraceae bacterium | reverse complement strand
TCAGCGGGAGGCGCAAGTACCAACGCACACAGACGAGGATGATTGGACCTTCGTAATGCCGCCAGAAGAAAGGATCGGTCGGCCGAATCGGCATCGCTTTACGCTACCGCAGTCCGATTCCGGTTTTTCGCAACACAACCGTCGCTTGAACGCCGCCCCCGCCCCCCCGCGAGTTCGGCAACCAATAGCGGCTGACATGCCGATATGCAAAACTTGAAATAAATGCCAGTTCTTACACGCGTTGCGCCCAAGTTCTGCCCTATTCTAGACCCGGATTTCCTTCCGGCATCGCTGTGGAATCGATGCTTCCGCGCGACAGTTGAGGAGAGCGGCAAGGCGAATCCGCTGGGAATCGCGCTCGAGCGCGCCGACGGATCCATATCCGTTTTCCGGACCGCCGTACTGCCGCACGAGGGTTCCAACCTCGCCTCCAATGAGCGGTATGTTGAACGCCTGTTGAAGTTTCTGCTTTGGCAGAAGGGGGGCTACCGGGTGTGGATCGGCGGCGACCCGGGGATTGCTCGATTCCTCGAGGGCGTGTATTCTCCCACCGGCCGGCGGGCATTCGATGTTCAATTCATGGGCAACCAGGTTTATGGCCGCGCCCTGGCAGTTCAGCACACCGGCTACGATCAGTTACCCACGGAGCACGAAGCCGTCGCGCCTCTCGGACGCCATCTGGAAGGCTGCCGCATTGGTTTCGATCTGGGAGCGAGCGACCGTAAGTGTGCAGCCGTGGTCGACGGCGAGGTGGTTTTCAGTGAGGAAGTGCCGTGGGACCCGAGCCGCCAAGCCGATCCGCAATACCATTTCGATGGCATTAACGACTCGCTGAAACGGGCGGCGGCGAAACTGCCGCGCGTCGATGCGATCGGCGGCAGTGCGGCCGGCGTTTACGTGAACAACGAGGTCCGCGTCGGTTCACTGTACCGGGCAGTGCCGCAGAACCTGTTCGACAGCCGGGTACGGCGACTGTTTTTCGAATTGCAGGAGGCGTGGCGCGGAGTTCCGTTCGAGGTTGTCAATGACGGCGAGGTTACGGCGCTCGCGGGCTCCATGGCTCTGAACGATAACGCGGTTTTGGGCATCGCGTTCGGCAGCAGCTTAGCCGCCGGTTATGTCACACCGCAGGGCAACATCACCGGCTGGCTGAACGAGTTGGCCTTCGTCCCGATAGACTACCGCGAAAATGCCCCGGCCGATGAGTGGTCGGGGGATCAGGGTGTCGGCGCCCTGTACTTTTCGCAGCAGGCAGTGGGACGCCTGCTTCCCGCGGCCGGCATCGCGCTGCCGAATCACATGCCCCTGGCCGCGAAACTCGTGGAAGTGCAGAAGCTGATGGCAGCTGGAGACGGGCGCGCGCGCAGAATCTATCAGACCATCGGAACCTACCTCGGCTATGGTATCGCTCACTTCGCCGATTTCTATGAAATTCGCAACCTTCTCGTGTTAGGCCGCGTGATGACGGGTGAGGGTGGCGACATCATACTGTCAGTCGCCGGCGAGGTTTTGCGAGAGGAATTTCCCGAGCTGGCCGGCGTAATTCGCGTGCATATCCCCGGAGAAACGGAAAAACGGCATGGGCAGGCCGTGGCCGCAGCCAGTCTGCCCAGCCTGAAAAAGTAACTCAAAGAAAGAGGACGCGATGAAATTTCACAACCCGCAGGCCGATGCATTTGTTCCCGATGGCGCCGATCCCGACGCTGCTCTCGCGCGGACGACGCATCTCTGCATCTCGGCGCATCAGGACGATATCGAAATCATGGCCTACCACGGCATCGCCGCGTGCTTCGGCCGCCCGGACAAATGGTTCACGGGCGTCGTAGTGACCAACGGCGCGGGGAGTCCGCGTGCCGGAATTTATGGGCAATACACCGATGAGGAGATGCAGAGAGTCCGGTTGAAGGAACAGCGCAAGGCGGCATACGTTGGCGAATATGCGTGCCAGCTCCAGCTCGGCTACCCCAGTTCCGCCGTCAAGGATCCCAACAATGCCGGCGTCTCGGACGACCTCACGGCCATTTTCCGCGCAGCCAAGCCGAAGGTTGTCTATCTGCACAACCTAGCCGATAAACACGATACCCATGTCGGCGTTGCTTTGCGATGCCTCCGGGCGCTGCGCGCGCTACGCGGCGAGTTTCGCCCCGAGAAAGTGTACGGCTGCGAAGTCTGGCGCGATCTGGACTGGCTCCCCGACGAATCGAAGCAAGCGCTACCGGTCTCCTCGCGCTCCAATATCGCGATGTCTCTGGTGGGACTTTTCGATTCTCAAGTGGCCGGCGGGAAGCGGTACGATCTCGCCACCGAGGGCCGGCGCCTGGCGCATGCCACTTACTACGCCTCGCATGCCACCGATGTGGAGACCGCTCTGAGCTATGCCATGGACCTCACTCCCCTCGTTGACGATCCCTCGCTGCCGATTGCCGGCTATGCGCTGGGCTTCATCGATCGCCTGCGCGCGGACGTCGAGCAGCGTCTGGCCAAACTGGGGTAAACCAATTCACGATGATCGACGACGAGCGGTAGCGCAGGGACACGCGCCGTATGCGGGTACCTGCGGCCTTGTCTCTTAAGTACGCCTCGCCATTCGGCGGAGAACTTTTCCGGCCTTGCTTCACTGTCTTTTTAAAGACAGGAAAAACAGGTGCCCAGAACCTTCCAATCAGCGCACATGAAGTGTGCCTGGACGATGGTGTTCGTCGTCGCCAGCCTCGCCGTAGCACAAGATTCCGTTCTGCACATTAAGGTCGTCGCGGGAGATAGCGCGCAGCACGCAGCGGGCGCCCACGCTAAACCGCTCACCGTCGAAGTGACGGATGCGACGGGACGTCCGGTCGCCGGAGCGCGCGTGAGCTTTCAGGTTCCTGAGGAGGGCCCCGGCGGCGTGTTCGCCAACGGATTGCGAACGGATATTGCAATCACCGACTCCAATGGGCACGCCACCGGGCACGGCTTGCAACTCAACCGCGTGACCGGCTCGTTTGCCATCCGAATCACAGCGGCGAAGGAGCAGGGGCGCGCCGGAACTATCGCCCGGCAATCCATCGGCAACGCAGACACGTCGACAGAGAGTGCCGACCGCAAGGCATCCGCACCGCCCAGCAAGGAACCTGCCCCGGCGGCAGAGCCGCAGCGTCCGGCGCAGCCCCCGCCGACCATCACGGTGCCAGGGACAACGGCCACCGGTCCGGTCAAAGTAGCGGCTCAGCAAGCGCCGCCCGCTGCGACAATCAAAACCGCCCCCGAGTCTCCGCACGGCGTGCCGACCATCATCGTCACTCAGAAAAGTGCGAAATCGATTACAGAGGTTGGCGCTGATCGCGGCCATAAGTCCCACAAGAAGTGGATCTGGATCGGGCTCGTCGCTGCTGGAGGCGTGGGGGCGGCTTTCGCGGCAACCAGTATGGCAGCGGCGCACCGTGGGCCAGGAGCAGCCGCTGCCGCCGCCGGTTTGTCTTCTGCCGGCGTCACCATCGGCACGCCCACCATCACGATCGGGAAACCGTGATGAGCCGGCGAGCAGTTGTTTTCTTGCTGTGCGTGGCACCCGCCATCGCACAACCGAAATTCAGTGTGCCGCTTGTCGGCATCGCTCGCGACTCTCAGCAGCAACTCCGCATCGTACACGGCGTATCCGGCACCTTCGTCTTGCACGATGTGATTGGCAAAAACGCTGTTGATTGGGCGTTTGACGGCCATGGCGGGCTGGTGAACACCGGCTCGGAGCTGCTGACGCTCGGAGCAGACGTTACGGTAATTCGGCGCCGTCCGGTAGCCCAACAAGAAGCTGTGCTGGGTCCGCAAAACGCGTTCTTTCCGGAGACGGCCGAGTTGTGGCGGACAGGGCCGCAGGGAGATAGCAAGGTACCGATTGCGGCAGCAATGATCGCGGGCAGAGTGATTGCGCTGGGGCCAACCAAGGCTCACGCCGTACAACTCGCCGTATGCCGGGCAAACGCATTCTGGCTGCTTGCCGTCGACACGGCCAACGGCGCCATCACGCAGGAATTGACGCCAGGCGGAGCGATCGCCGAGCAAGCGTGCCTTGCGGCAGGCGGCGGATCGCTGGTGTTACTGGCCGACCGTATGCTGCTGGCCACAGCACACGCCATCCTGATCCAAACCGTGGCCGGGGTCGAGCGAAGCATTGCGATATCCGCCAGCCACCTGGCTCGGGTGGGAGAGCAATGGGTCGAAATAGAAAGCGCAGGTGAGCCGGCTCGCATGATCCGGATCACCCCTGAGGGCGAAAAGGTTTATCAGTTACCCGCCGCGAAGGAGCGCCCATGATGCGGCGGCTCATTCTTCTTGCGTGCCTGGGCACGGGTTGCCTTTCCGCGCAACTGCAACTGTTCATCCTCCAGCCCGGCCAGGCGGACCCAATCGTCAATGTCCCGGCATCGTTTTCCTTCGGAGAATGTCCCGTGGGCGACGTGCGTGACGTCCAGTTCCGCCTGCTGAATGCAGGCACGGGTTCTACGCAACTGACGACGCTCGCGGTAACACCTCCTTTTTCCATTCCCTACGAACCCTCGCTCCCGGAGACGGTCCCGCCGGGGGGTACTGTAGACTTCACGGTGAGCTTCGCTCCCACCGGAGCCGGGTCCTTCAGCGCAACCCTAACGGCGGATGGTGTCTCTCAGTTGCTGACGGGGACCGGGACCGCGGTCGACACTGTCGCCATTTCAGTGGGTGATGGAACCAATGCACCGGTTCCTCTGGGCGCGGGTGCAGGCATCGATTTCGGCAGCTTGGCGCAGGGGTCCACGACCTCACGCCAGGTGGTACTGACCAATCCGACTCAGGCCGCGTTCACGGTGCAAAATATTAGGGTCGATAACTTACAGGGCTCCTCATTTCAGATGCAGCCCTTCGCGCTGCCGATCTCGCTTGCTCCGGGCGGGTCGGCGACTCTGGAGGTCGATTTCACGCCCTCGAGCACCGGGCCGCAACAAGGCGCGCTGGAAATCGATCAGCTTTACATCCCTCTTACCGGTGTCGGCGTCAATCCGCTATTTCCGCAACCCATCATCCTGATTGCGATCTCCTCGACCGCCAGCTCGGAGCAGGGAACACTGACGGTGAGTCTGCCTTCGGCCTCCCAGGAATCGGGAACCGGCCAGGTGCAGATGGCAGTTACACCGAGCATGCCCGGCGTCAATCCCGATAGTGGAATGGTCTTTCTCTTAAGCGGTACCGAGAGTGTACCGTTCACCGTCAATCAGGGCGATACCGCCGGGCAATTTGGCTCTGCTGGCAGCGTCGCTTTCCAAACCGGCACCACGGCGGGCACCATCGTCTTTACGGTTACGCTGGGAGATTTCACGGGGACCTCCTCGCTCACCATCCCCGCCGCGCCGGCTAACATCGACACAACCACGGCTCAGTACACCTCAGGCGGGCTCGATCTCGAAATCACCGGATTCGATAACACGCGGACGGCCTCGACAATGACCTTCACGTTTCGAGACGCAAATGGCGCGACTCTGAACGGCGGCCCCATCACCGTGGCCGCAACTACCGACTTCCAGGAGTTCTTCGCTACCTCCGACGATGGCGGGATGTTCGCGCTCCATGCCTTCTTCCCTGTGACCGCTGGGAATCCGGCGCAGGTGGATTCGGTCGAGATCCAAATCACCAATTCCGCGGGAACAACGCCCACGAGCAAGGTCTACTTCACGGCGCCGTAAGCGTTACGCGGTTGGCCGACCCCTCGCGGGAAACGCCCAACCCCCACCAGCCACCCGAACCGCAGATTTCCACAATGGGCGTTTTGCGTCAACTTGATGGGAACGGGACTTCACGGGAGGAATCCTCCGGTGGCACGCAAGCGCTGCTCTCTCCGAGTGGCTGACAATACTGCCCAAGCGGGCCACTTCCGCCGGCCGGTCGTTCCTTCGTCAGATTGACGCCTTGCCGTCGCGGAATTGAAGCTGACGCCGAGGCCCGAATCTGATCGATTACGGATCGGCATATATACCGACAATTCGGCGGAGTAAAGAAACAACGCGTAACCCCGACGGCTCAACAATTTGGGGCTCGACAGAAAGAATCAGCATACTGTTCGTTTGGGCAGTATTATGAGAGTTTATGCGATCGCTGCCCACAGAGCGTCAGCAGGAAATCGCGTCATTCCTCCATTCCGAATCGCGCAAGCGTGGTAGCGCGCCTACCCAGCGTGAGATCGCCGAGCGCTTCGGTTTCGCCAGCCTGAATTCCGTGCGGTCCCACCTTCGGCTGATGGAGAAAAAAGGAATGCTCAACCGCCTTCCAGGTAAGGCTCGGGGGCTAAAGCTGAAATATCGACCGCCGGTGGGCATCCCTCTGCTTGGAGCCATCGCTGCAGGTCATTCCCAGATCGCACTTCAAGATTCTGACGACATTGTCCCGGTATCGCCGGAGCTGTTTCCAGGGTCCGAATTGTTCGCCCTCCGAGTGAGAGGCGAAAGCATGAAGAATGCCGGGATTCTGCCAGGCGATATCGCCGTCATGAATCGTCAGAGCGAGGTGGCGGACGGCGAAATCGCGGCGGTGCTGCTCGACGATGAAGCGACACTCAAGTACCTCTATCGGCCCAATGGGACGGTCATACTTCGCGGAGCGAACCCTGCGTTTCCCGACATCGTCATTCGCGCCGACGGACAGCGGTCCGTTC
Organism: Bryobacteraceae bacterium; assembly: GCA_035297145.1. Taxonomy (GTDB): domain Bacteria; phylum Acidobacteriota; class Terriglobia; order Bryobacterales; family Bryobacteraceae; genus QHXW01. The sequence goes on along the minus strand of DATGZN010000012.1, from coordinate 24,626 downwards.
AGATTCTAGGGAAATACGTTGGCCTCATTCGGAACCAGAAGAGTCCACGCTAATGGCGTCCACACCTCCCAATTCCTCCCTGCCGCTGAGCCAGCGCCTGGCAGCCTACGGCTGTTCAGCTGTCATTAGGCTTGACGAAAAACTCACTTCAGCAGAACAGCTTGACTACCTTGACTTGCTACCGAAGCAAAGCAACCACATACCGGTACTGAGCGCGGTCGCCGAGCATCAAGGGGCGGCATTGCTCTATCTCGTGGACGCGACGAGCAGCGATGTGAGGAGCGACGTCGCTTCATTGGCCGCGGCGCGTAGGCAGCTCGCAAATCGCAGCGATCCCGCTTGGCTTGGCGTTCTACGATCCGGCTCCCTAGAGATATTCCCGATTAGCTTTCAGGAACCCCTGGATTCGCAGCCAGTGAAGATTATTGAAGGGCGCAGCCCGACGGCACCGCTGTTCTTCCAGAGCCTGGTCCATGGCACTTTTGAAGAAAATCACCGACTGCATGGCACCGACTACGTATTCAACAAAATCTTCGACCTGCTAACCCGCATGACGAACGAGTTCGTCCCGACAGAAGGCAAAGGCAAGCTGGAAGCGCTGGAAGTGCTGTCAATGGCAGGTCGTGCTCTGTTTTTCCGCTTTCTCATCGACCGTCGTATTGTACTGGAGAACGAGCGTGACGAAATCTGTTCGGCAGCGGACGAACTGAAAGATGCCTTTTCCTCCGCAGACAAGGCTGCGCAAACCTCTGCATGGCTCGATGCGACATTTAACGGCGACTTCCTTCCCCTCATTGACGAATCGATTCCTGCCAACGATCGGGAGGCTCGTGAGGCGGAGTATCTTCGTTTCTTCAGGCGAACCGAGCGGCTGGCCGGAAAGCGAGTCTTCGTTCACCTCCACGCAATTCTTCGTGGTTGGCGCGCAACCGGAGACACCGTCCAGACTGAACTTGACTGGGGCGACTTCGACTTCGCCCACATCCCCGTCGGTGTGCTTAGTCAGGTGTATGAGAGTTTTAGTCATCGCGCCGACCCGCTGACGGCGCGTGATACGAGTGTTCACTACACCCCTCGCACGATCGCAGGATTGATGGTTGAACAAGCATTCGCTGCCACCAAACAGAAAGCGAGCGCCAGAGTTCTCGACAGCTCATGCGGTGCGGGCATTTTCCTGGTGCTTGCGTTCCGTCGTCTTGTCCGCGAGCATTGGATTGGAGACCAGCGGCCAAAGACTGCGGTTATCCAGAGCATTCTTTACAACCAACTTCGGGGCTTTGACATCAGCGAGTCCGCGTTGCGACTCGCAGCCTTGGCACTCTACATAACCGCGATCGAACTCAACGGTAGTCCGCGCCCGCCGCAGGCACTCAAATTCCCGCGCAATCTACGAGGCGAGGTGCTTCATCGCTTCGGTGCTGACGAGGAGGGCGGCAGGTTCCCGCTTGGCAGTCTCGGTCCGGAAGTTTCTAAAGACTTCGACTGCAACTTCGATATTGTAATTGGCAATCCGCCATGGACACGATTACGCGACAACAAGGATGACCGCGATAGCGGCGGCGAAGAAAAGAGCAAAAAGTCGGCGACTGATGAGTTGAATAAGGTTTTCAGCGCGCTTGGGCAGCGAGTACTTGTCGATCGCGGATTGGGGGATATCGCGGCAGGATACCAAAACCCAGACAAAAATCCCGACTTGCCGTTCTTGTGGCGGGCGATGCAATGGGCGAAGGAAGGTGGAGTCATCGCTTTGGCCATGCCGGCGAGACTTTTTGGGAGGACTTCAGGCAAAGGTTTCGAAGCATGGCGTGCAGTCCTGAAAAGCGTCGAAGTGACCGGTCTGATCAATGGAGCAGATCTCCGGTGGTCAGCAGTTTGGAAGGACGTAAAGTTCCCGTTCTGTATCTTCTTCGCTCGCAACAAGAAATCCGGTCCCGACCACCGCTTCTACTACGCAGCACCCGTCAATGAGCCCGAACTGAACGGACACGCACGCTTCCGGATCGATTATGACGCAGCCCAACCCCTCAGCGTCGAGCGAATCGAGAAACAGCCGTGGATTCTTAAGACGCTAGCATTCGGGACCTGGTTGGATGTTCAGTTGATGGAGACTCTTTCGGGGACCAACAACCAAACGTTGGCGAGCCGATGGGCTGAATGGGACAAGGAAGGCGCTAAGACCGGGCAAGGGTTTAACCGTTCCCCCGGCCTAGTTCAAAAATTCGTGAGTTTCCTTGGCGATCTTCCCGTGTTTGGGCCACCTACGGAGGTTCTGCTCGAACCCACTAAAGCAAAGACGTATGGAGAATTGTTCGGTAAGAATTCCAAAGGGCAAAGTAGCGCTAATATGCCCCGTCGAAAGGATCTCTATCAATCCCCACTGGTCATCATCGCTAAGTCTCCGGGCGATGACCCTAGAGCACCACGTGCCTATGTTTCGGATCACCCGGTTGCCTTCTCCCAAATCTACTACGGCTATTCCTGCGCTGGTCACCCGGATGCGGAGACCCTCGCTGCGCTGATCCATCTGCTGGCGCACTCCACTCTTTTCGACTATTTCTGCTTGATGACCAGCAGCCAGAGCGGATTCGATCGACAAATGTTCAACAAGCGAGAATTCGACGCGCTTCCGTTCCCGGACATTTCCGATCTGCCCGCTACAACCAAGACAACCATTCGTCGCCTCTCGCAGCGACTACAACACGACGCCGCTGGACCGCGGACGGACTTAAACGAGTTTATTTTCCGGCTGTATGGTCTCGATCCAGCCGATGTCCAGGTCGCCGAGGACACCCTCTTCTCCGCAGCCTCCTATCGGAAGGCGGGAAAAGCGGCACTGGAAAGGACGACAAGCCAAACCCGCGAACCTTTCATAAATGCTTTGCGTAACGAATTAGAACCGTATTTCGACGTGTGCGGCGAGCATGCCGCAGTGATCGAGGCGGAGTTTCAGCCGGGCAATTGGCATGAGTCGTGGTTCTTCCTTTCTGTCGGTCGCGAGAACACCTCGGTTCCAATCAGTCCCGCACTGATACGGAAGGCGATGGAGGTGGCGAACCAACGTGGTTGCAGCCGCATAATTGTCCATGCCCCGGGTAAAAGCGGGATTCTGATAGGTCTCTTGAATCAGCGCCGCTGGTGGACAGTAACCCGCGCTCGACTCTGCGCACAACACATTATCCGCGAACGACTGGGCGCGTGCGGGCTTGCGGAGCATGCGTGAGAGCGCAAGGGACTGCTGGATTCTTCACGCTCGGCGTTCGACCGGACCAATATGACCTCCCCCATCCGCGGATCGGATTGCCAGTCATTCTCCATCTTCGACGTGTCCTGTTGAGGGCATTCGCTAAGCTCCGAGATCGCGGTTTTCCGTTAGCCACTGAACGGGAAGATAGCGTCACAGAACAGCTCTTCAATGTACTTGAGAACGACCTCCGCCAAACCGGTGAAATCGGCGGGTTCAACTCCACCTTTTATGAGCATGTTGTGCGGCATGCTCAAGTCACGAACTACAACGGCCAAAAGTTGGCGAAAACGCCGGATTTGTCATTCAAGCTCCGCGATGCGGGCGCGGAACGGCGTCCCGTGGTTTCATCCCATGATGCTCTCTTTGTGGAGTGCAAACCAGTTGATGCAGGCCATGCTGCCGGGACCGCGTATTGCGACGACGGTCTGATCAGATTTGTGAATGGCGATTATGCGTGGGCGATGCAGGATGCCATGATGCTGGCTTATGTCCGCAATGGCAGAACCATCGCGGAGCACCTGACTCCTGCGATGGCCGCATCCAACCGAAGAGCGGCACTCGGAATTGTCCGGCCACTCGAAGTCTGCCCAGGGCCTGCTGCCGCACCCTGTGCCGAAGCAGAGGCCGTCCATGTCACCCAGCACCGTCGCGATTTCCCATGGCCCGATGGCAAAGGCTTGGCAACCGATATTACCGTGTATCACCTCTGGCATCGATGTTCGTAAGTGATCGCTGTGTTTCGCTGTCAGTTCGGCGGTTTATCGCCATCTCGCGGAGTTGAAGGCTTTGGCCAAATCACGCGGCACTCGGAGAATGCTGGGAAGCGGTTGTTCTTTTCCTTCGGATACATCCCGGGAAACGCCGTCCACGGAAGCCACATGAGCGTAAAGTCGCCAAACCGCAAACCGAACTTCGCCGGTGCGGGCAGCTCTACTTCACTAAACCGTAAACATCCCGCCGTTGATCTCGATGGTCTGGCCGTGGATGTAGCGAGCGGCCGGTGAGCATAGAAACACGATCGTGTCGGCCACTTCTTCGTTGGTTCCCAGCGTGCCCGCTGGTGTGGCCGCCACAACCGCGTCCAGAATATGGCGCGTGGAGAATTGGGCGTGGAAATTGTTATCCACTGTTCCAGGCGAAACCGCGTTGACCCGAATGCCGCACGGAGCCAGCTCCTTCATCATGCCCTTGGTCATGGCCGCTACTGCCGCCTTGGCCGCGGCGTAGACGGTGGCGCCGATGCCGCCGCCGTTGCGGGCGGCAATTGAGCTGACATTCACAATGAATCCGCTTTTGCGGGCGATCATGTGCGGAGCTACAGCCTGCGCGATGAACCAGGCGCTCTTGACGTTCAAGGTGATCACACGGTCGAACAGTTCCGGCGTGAAATCGGCGAGTTTCGCCCGCTGGACCAGCGACCCCGCATTGTTCACTAGAATGTCGACGCCTGCTCCGGTGGCCTTCAGGCTTTGGAGAAAGGATTCGACGCCCGCGGAGGTGCCGAGATCCGCTTGAATCGCGGCGGCTTCAACTCCCGCTCGCTCGACTGCGGCTATGACGGCGTCAATGCCGGGCCGGTGCGAGTTGTAGTGCAGAATCAGGCGGCTGGCGCCATTATTGGCTAAAGCAAGAGCGGTCGCGGCGCCGATACCGCGTGAAGCGCCCGTCACGAGCGCGGTTTTTCCTGTGAGTTCCCGGTCCACGCCTTAGAGTATAAATGGATCGGGGTGCACCGCGCTGATTAAGAACCGGCTGGCTGCCGGAGCCATTCCTTGAGCGCATCGCGATAGAGCGTGATCCCCTTGCGCGAGTAACGCAAGTAACCCTGGCGCCGGAACTGGTTCATGTAGTGCGTGACAATCTCGCGCGAAGTGCCTACGTATTGCGACAGCAGTTCGTGCGTGAATGGCATCATCTCCACCGATCCGTCGTCCGCGTTCTGACCCAGTCGCTGCGAGAATCGGATCAGGGTACGCGCTAGACGCCGCGCGATATTGTCTACCGAAAAGCTCTCGATCCGATGTCCGTATTCCCGTGAGCGCTGGGCCAGGATTTGCAGGAGGGCGATTGCCAGGCGAGGACGCCGTGCCACCAGGTCCTCGATCTCGCTCGTGCTCCAGGTCATGGCTTTGGTGTTCTCGATCGCCACGGCCTGCTCATCACGTGGGATCGAGCTGAGGAAGGCGGATTCCCCAAAAAACTCATCGGTTTGGTAGATGTCTACCACTACTTGGCGCCCGTCATCCGCCAGACGGCAAACCTTCACTTTGCCGTCGATGACGAGGTAAATGTTGCTGGACGGCTGATCCTGGCCATAAATGACCTGGCCTTTCCTGTATTCCAGGATGCTGGAGCAAGGTAAGTGCGCCAGCGGATCTTCCAATTGCTTTTGCGGTATAGCTACGGTAGGGCTGGTTACCATCGCATTCTCCATTTTAGCGCCGCCACCGCGGGTGGGCGGCCTCCCAACGAGCGCCCGGCAAAGTATCGACGCAGCCCGTGTCGCTGAGCTTCACCAGCCGGGACCTACTCCCGGCAGCAAAGCAGGTAATGTGCCAAATCTTACGCCTTCTTAAAGCAAAAGGCAACGATTTTCGGCCTAATTACAGGCAAGTACCACATCCCTGGTGGATTAGCCGGTTTCTTTTTTCCAAACTTGCTCAGACGGGCAAAGTCCTGAGTGCAAGATTCGCGCAGGTATCACCCCCGTTTTTACACTGTCGAGACGGCCTTTCGACACCGCTGCTAAGCTGACTAGATTCAGGACCGCACATGAAGCTGCTCTGGCTTTCCACTTTCTTCGCATTGTGCGCCTGTGCCGCCGACTACAGTGCACCGGCGGGAACGAAGCCTGCAATCGCCCGGCACGGATTACCCAGCATTCTTCCTGGCGGACGTGTGATTGTGCCTGCGGGCCGGCAGTTCGTCACCGGCCCTGGCCCATACGGCCTGGCGATCAGTCCCGACCATACGACGCTTGTATCCGTTAATAGCGGGCCAGAGCGCTTCTCCGTGACAGTAATTGAACTCGACAAGAAAGCAGTGGTAACGCGGAACTTCGTGGCGTCCATAAAGCGTCCCACCGGAACGGACCGGGAAGAGCAGGAGCAGTGGCGAAGCGTCTTCATGGGAGTCGCATTTTCCGGAAATCGCGCGGTCTACGTTTCAGAAGGAAATTCGGGACGGGTGCGTTTGATGGATCTCTCCACAGGGGACCGCCGCAAGCTGTTCGATCTGAACCAGAACGGGTTTTCCGATAGCTACTCGGGCGACCTGGCTTTCGACGCCGGGCGCGAGCTGCTTTATGTGCTCGATCAGGCGAATTTCCGCTTGGTGACCATCGACACACACAAGGGCCAAGTGCTGGCTTCGCTGCCGGTGGGCCGCCTGCCTTTTGCCATTGCGCTTTCGCCGGACAAACGTACGGCTTACATCACCAACATCGGAATGCTCCAATACAGTCCGGTGCCGGGGGCGGACCGGAAACATCCGCAGGAGACTGGTTTACCGTTTCCCGCATTCGCTTTTCCTTCGCCTGAGGCAGTTAATGGAGCCCGGCGCGAGACGGCGCATGGTCCAGTGGACGTGCCCGGCTTGGGTGATCCGAATGTTCGCGAATCGAACTCGCTCTATGTCGTGAATTTAGAAGATCCTGCGGCTCCGCGCGTCGAAACTGTCATCCAGACGGGAAAGCCGTTTGGTAATGGAATCGAGGGCGGTAGCAGCCCCTGTGCCGTACTGGCCGCCAGCGACCGGGTATTTGTTTCCAACGCTCACGATGACACCGTGACCGTTATCGACGCGAAAACGCGGACGATCATCGGGGAAGCGGCGATTCGTATTCCGGGGCTCGAAGCATACCGCGGTGTGATGCCGGTTGGGATGGCGTACGAACCAAAGACGGGATGGCTTTTCGTGGCGGAGGCGGGAATCAACGCGGTGGGAGTGATCGATACCCACGATCTGCGCGTGATCGGGCACATTCCTGTGGCTTGGTTTCCCACACGGGTTTTGCTTGAAGAAGACAACATCTACGTAACCAATGTGAAAGGACACGGCACGGGGCCCAATGTTTACCCGCAGTTGGCCGGCGACAAGGGCTTCGTGGATGTCATGCGCCGGGGGTCGATCTCTATGTTTCCGGTGCCGGATGCGGCCTCCTTCGAAAAATCCACGGCTATCGTTATGGAGGCAAACGGCTTCCGGCCACAGACTGGCGCGCCGTTGCCGGTTCCCCGAGAGATTCGCCATGTGGTCCTGATCGTCAAAGAGAACCGCACTTTCGACGAAGTCTTCGGAGATATGGCGCAGGCGGGTGCCAGCCCAGTGGCCGGTGCGCCTGCCTTAGCGCGGTTCGGAATGCATGGCTTCGCGTATGGCCGGAAAGAACGTCTCAGCCTGAAACAGATAGCCGTTACGCCGAACCATCACGAAATCGCGAAACGCTGGGCGTTCAGCGACAACTTCTACGCGGATTCAGAGGTCAGCGTGGATGGGCATCACTGGCTGGTTGATGCTTACCCGGATATCTGGACAGAAACATCGCTCATGGCAGCGTATACCGGCGGAAAAGATTACCGGTTGCCGACGACCGCGCCTGGGCGGCTGCTGTTCGCGGAAAGCAACTCATCGGTACATCCGGAAGAGCAACCTGAGGGAGGGACACTCTGGCATCATTTGGCGCGTCACGGCATCACGTTCCGCAACTTCGGGGAGGGATTTGAGCTGGCTGGAATCGAAGAAGAGCCGGGTGAGAAGCCGACGGGCGGGCGCTTCCTGACAAACGTGCCCATGCCGTTGCCGCTTTATGAAAACACGTCGCGCGAGTATCCGGTGTTTAACATGAATATTCCCGACCAGTTTCGCGCGGACGCTTTCATTCACGAGATTCAGGAGAAATACGAGAAGGGTGGCGAGCCGTTCCCGCAGTTCATCTACGTTCACCTGCCGAACGACCACATGGCCAAGGCCCGGCCGGAGGACGGTTACCCGTTTCAAGCATCCTACGTAGCCGACAACGATTACGCGCTGGGACGGATCATCGAGTTTCTGTCCAACTCGCCATGGTGGAAAGAAATGGCGGTGTTCGTGACGGAGGATGACGCGCAGGGCGGTCGGGACCACATCGATTCTCACCGCACGGTACTGATGGCGGCAGGCCCGTACCTCAAGCGAAACTATGTTTCGCACGTGCATTCGAGTTTCCCGGGACTGCTGAAAACTATTTTCCGTAGCCTGGGACTGCCGCCGTTGAATCTTTATGACGCATCGGCGTCGGACCTCTCGGATTGCTTCACGTATTCACCGGACTTCACGCCTTATAAGGTGCTGCCCATCGATAGCCGCCTGTTCGATCCGGCCGAGGCGCGGGATCCACTCGACCCGAAACCGTCGCCGCGCATGGACGATCCGGCAGTGGTGCGGCAGTTGCAGAAATAGTGTGTAGAGGCAGGAATGCCTGTCCTACCGGCGGTTGGGACGGCCGCTGCGCTCGATCCAGTTGCGGAACATCAGCACGAAGTCGGTGGCCTGCTTGGCGGAGTAGAGCTCATCGATGCGGAAATGCATCTTGCGGCTCCAGTTGGGATACTGCCACGTGGTGCCGGGGAGATTCTGTTGGGCGGTCTCCTTAGTCAAGTCTTCCTGATTGACTAACAGCAGCATCGAGGGTGTGGAGGCGAGAAAGCCGATGACGGCGTTATGCAACTCTCCGGTCAGTTCGGGAATGTCACGAGCCGAGCGGGGATACCAGGCGGGGAGCAGGCCGGCCGCCAGCAGAGCATCCAGCATTTTCTGCTTTTCGACCTCGCGGGCGTCGCGTTGGGCTCGATACCCGGCCTCGTCGAGAACGCCGGCGCGGCGCCGCTCCTCAATGTCGCGGTGCGTCCAAAAACCCGCGAGCGTAGGCAGATCGTGGGTGGTCGAGGAAACCAGCGCCTGACGGGAGTAATCGGCGGGCTTACGAAAAGCGCCCTGGCCGTCCTTCTCAAAGTACAGAAGCCGGTAGCTGAGGATGCCGAAGCGAGCCAGCGTCTGGCGCACTTCCGGCTCGACGGTACCCAGGTCTTCGCCGATGACGATGACTTTGTGGCGCACGCTCTCGAGGGCAACGATGCGGATGAGGTCGTCCCAATGGTCACGCACGTAGGCGCCGTGGGCGGCGTCGGCGCCATCGGGAATCCAGTACAGGCGGAAAAACCGCATGACGTGATCGATGCGTAGGGCTCCGCCGTACCGGCAGTTCTTTCGAATGGATTCGACGAAGAGTTGATAGCCGGATTCACGGTGCTGTGCGGCGTTGGGCGGAGGAAAAGCCCAGTCCTGGCCTTGCGGCGAAAAATCATCGGGAGGCGAGCCGACGCGGCAGCCGGCAGCGAAAAACGACCGGTGTGCCCACAGGTCCGAACCAAAGCGATCAGTGGCCAGCGCGAGGTCGTGATACAACCCGATGGACAGTCCCTTCTCGCGGGCGTGCTTTTGAGCGGCGCTGAGTTGCACACTGATCTGCCATTCCAGGTACTGGTAGAACAGAACCAGGCGCCAGTGTTTTTTGCGAAAAGCTTCGGTTTCCGTGGAATCCGGATTGCGCAGCGGCTCAGGCCAATCGGTCCACAACCAGACGTCCGGATTTCGGCTGTGAATCCACTCGTCGAGTGCGCAGTAGGTGGCGAAGCGGCGCAGCAGTTCGCCTTCGCGGCCGATGTATTCCTGAAACTCGCGGGCGCGAGCCGAGTTCGCCCGGTATTCTCGCAGAAAAGTCGCGAACACCGGTTTGAGGAACCGCATTTTGAGCGCTTGGACGCGCTCGTACTCCACGAACTCAGACGACCGCAGCGCGGCTACTTCCTGCTGGATCTCCGGTTTCGCCCAGAGACGCTGCGCGCGCGGGCAGGCGGTGAAATCGGGAATGCCTTCGACATCCAGGTAAAGCCAGTTCTGGTAGAAGATGGAGTTGGGCAGGTAGGGACTGGTGTTATACGGGCGTCGATTGTGGATGGCATGCAGGGGATTGAGAGCCACGAAGCTGGCGCCCACTTGGCCCGCCACCCAATCGAGAACACCCTGAAGATCGTGAAAATCACCGCATCCCCAGTTGCGATCGGACCGCACTCCGTAAAGCGCAATGGCGATGCCGGCGGCACGCAATCCTTCGGGCAGATACGCGCGGTCTGGCGCCACGATGAGCCGCGTGGTGGCACATGCGCCGCCCACCAGGATTTCCAGGTCGTGATACCCAAGCGGCATTTCATCCGGCAGGGGCACGAGCTTGCGCACATGGCTCGATCCGTTGAACTCCATGGTATCGGCTACCGGAAGTTCCCGAAGGGGCACCTGATAGATCTGGGGTGCACCGTTTTCCAATTTTAGAGTTACGCGGGCATCCAGGGCGGCGAGATCCGCCGGCAAATTCGCGGCAAACTGCCGCGGTCGCTGGCTTTCGCTGATCACGAGGCAGGGCGCAACCAGGCGCGACCACTCCTGGCGAGAGCGCGCCGCCAAGGCTTCGTCCAATTCTTCCTTGGTACCTGTGGGGACACCCAGCGAGCGGAGGATGGCACGCTTGGTTTCGACGGGCGTGATGTGATGTTTCCCCCAAATGTCCCAGTAGTCCGGCTGTATTCCCCAAAGCTCAGCGGCCCGGTCCAGAGCTTCGGCGTAGGTGGAGGAGGTGATCGGCACGCGGATCTTCCGATTCTAGCAGTGGCTCTCACGGAAACCACGTTCCCTCCGTGCGAAAATAGAGATATGGCAGACAGTCCATTAGCGAGCGGCCCGCCGGAGCTATTCGCGCGCATCGACAACGAATTCACGGAACGGTCGGCGGCGTCTGAAGGGCTCATTCTCACGACGCTCGATAAAGCCATCAACTGGGCGCGCAAGAACTCCATCTGGCCCATGTCGTTCGGCTTGGCCTGCTGCGCCATCGAAATGATGTCCATGAGCGCATCGCGCTTCGACATCGCGCGTTTCGGGGCAGAAGTATTTCGCGGCTCGCCGCGGCAGTCGGACCTCATGATCATCGCCGGCCGCGTTTCGAACAAGATGGCCCCGGTGATCCGCCACCTGTACCAGCAGATGCCCGAACCGAAGTGGGTAATCTCGATGGGCGCCTGCGCCACCTCGACGGGCGTGTTCAACAATTACGCGCTGGTTCCGGTCAACCAGGTGATCCCGGTGGATGTGTTTGTTCCCGGGTGCCCACCGCGTCCCGAGCAGCTCATTCACGCACTGATGATGCTGCAGGAGAAGATTCAGGGCCAGAGCGGAACGATGATGCAGGTTCTGAATCTGGCGTGAAGGGCGCAGGCGGGCATCGCCCAGCTTGTAACTGTGCCCGCATCTAAGCGTGGCCGAAATACACGTCCAGTTGGCCCGTCTGCGTCCTCCTTTGTTTCGGATGGGCTAGCGGAGTGGCGTACGGCCTCCACGTGCTCATTCTTGCCGCGCGCCCCGGCTTGCTCCTGAGGATTTACGGATACGGAGCTGAATGTACGTCTCAGTCCCGAACTTTGGATTGCTCAACGAGAACTCAATCCCGGCCTGTGAAAGGGCGCGGCACGACTTCCTCAGGGGTGTGCCATCACTAGTGTTCATTGTGGCGTCAGTGGCATTCGCCTTCGCTGGATAACGTTCAACAAGGACCCTTTTGTGTAACAGTGCGTGGCGCTAACTCGGGAACACCTTTCGAAGTCCGGCTAGATTGGGTTCCGCGCAAGCAACGGCAGAAAACTCGGCCAGCACATTCTTCGCGATGGTTGATGCTTTGGGGGAAACGTAAAAAGATATATGGCCGGGAACGGTGTTGTCGTCTCTATAAACTTCTGCTTCGTTGAGAGACTGGGTCGAACTCGTTGCTTGAATCGCTTTCGAAACCTCGTTGAGGAACGCTTCTGCCGAAATGGTGTCTATCTCCGTCGCCACGCTAACGGTCTTTCGATGCCACGACATATACCCCAGACTATCACCCACACGCGGGGGCCGGTGGCAAAATGAATGGGAAGGAGTTTGCTGGATCAGCGGAGATGCCAAAAAAACCGTCTTTCAAATCCGACGAGGAACTGTGGGCGTACATCGAAGAGCAAGAAGCGCTTCTCAACCAGCAGACGGCGCGGTGAGGACATTCGAAAACGCAGACTGAGCGGCCCTTTTGAGACACGAGGGTCGGGAGCATTTCGGAGGAAATCGTGCCAAGTAAGACAGCCCCGATATTGGCAAAAGCAATTGTGACGACGCGCGAGGCGCTCATTGTGACCACGGAAAGCGGGTCCGTTTCGATTCCATGGGAAAGGTGTTCCGAGCGGCTTGCTCACGCATCCCAGGCAGAACGGGATCGAGCCGAGCTTTCACCTTCCGGTTACGGGATCCATTGGCCCTTAATTGACGAGGACTTGGCTGTGGGACCCTTAGTTCGATCAGGCCGGCTGGTCTCGTAAACCCACTTCCCGGGAGGAAGGCGAGGCGGTGCCTGGCCCTACCTTGACTCCTTCATCTTGCGGAAGCTCACGTGTACGTTTCCCTTCGGTGTAATCTCGCCGGTATCCTCGCGGTACTCTGCCTCATCCGCGTGCAAGACCATCTCTTCTTCGCAGACCAGTGAGCCCGCTGGGCCCGCCGGAGCGCAAAGCGGCTTTACGATCTTTACGTCTCCCTTCAATTGAATTATGGGAGTATACGCGGCCTGCGAGATGTCCCGCTGTATGCTGTCTGCCGAAAGAGAAATGTGGGCGATCATCTGGTGGAGTTGCTGTGGCCTCTCTTGGCAGATTGCCAGCGGTACGGCAACGGTGGCCGCGGCAAGTAGAACGATCAGTTTCATAAGCCCTCCCGTCGGAGGACGCGGCTTTGGCCCGAATGGTTGCACTTCTTGAGTTTTCTTCCAGACTCAGTTACCGGCGAGGCCGAACACGAATACCGCACGTCCCGCGGCTACGGCCACGCGCTGTTTGCCGTCTACAAAGAAACTAATGGGATTGGACTCCATGCTGGAGCCGGTCTGGAAGTCCCAGAGCGGTTTTCCGTCGCGGGCGTCGAGTGCGTAGAAGTTCCCTTCGTTGGAGCCGCCGAACACCAACCCTCCGGCGGTTGACAGAACGCCAGCCCAAGGCGGGGACTTCAGGCGAAACTCCCAGATCATCTTGCCAGTGGTGGGATAGAGCGCACGAATTGCACCCCAGGCTTGGTCACCGTCCAATGCGCGCTCGCCTCCGCCCGCAAAGAAGGTGCCTGGCTTATACTCGGCTTCGCCTTTGAAATAGTAGGAACCCATCTCACGGACCGCCACGTAGAAAAGATTCGTCTTCGGGCTATAGGATGGACTGAACCAGTTAGTGGCTCCTTGCAGGCTCGGGTAAACCAATGTGCCCTGAACGCTCGGCGCGCTGTTCGGTAACACCATGGGACGGCCACTGTCATCCAGTCCCTTGGCCCATGTCTGCTTGGCGTAGGGTGTGCCGAGCAGGAACTCTCCGGTTGCCCGGTCGAGCAGATAATAAAAGCCATTGCGGTTCGCCATGGCCATGAGTTTGCGTGGCTGTCCGCGCACGGTGCCGTTGATCAGAACAGGAATCTCGGTGGCATCCCAATCGTGCTCGTCGTGCGGTGTGAACTGAAAATGCCAGCGCAGCTTGCCGGTATCGGCATCTAGCGCGATCAGCGAGCAGGTATAGAGATTGTCACCGATGCGGCTGTCACCATTCCAATCGGGTCCGGGGTTGCCTACGCCCCAATAGACGAGCTTCAGGTCGGGATCATAGGAACCCGAAACCCAGGTCGAGCCGCCTCCGGTTTTCCATGCATCACTTGTCCAGGTATCGTGCCCTGGCTCTCCGGGGCCAGGAATCGTCCAGAATCGCCAGAGACGTTTCCCACTTTTCGCGTCGTAGGCATCGATGAAGCCACGGATACCTGCCTCGCCGCCCGAGATGCCAGTAAGGATCTTGCCATCGATGGCGATGGGCGCCCCGGTAATACAGTGGCCGACCTTGTAGTCCGCCACTTCGGCATCCCAGCGAACCGCACCGGTCTTGGCATCGAGCGCGACCAGATGTGCGTCCAGCGTGCCCACCACGACCAACTCATCAATCACAGCAACGCCACGGTTTGTGCGGCCGAACCCGATGGTTTGCAGGTCCTTCGGAATCGGCCGTGTCCAGCTCCATAGGGACCGTCCCGTGTGAACGTCGAGCGCGGTCACGTTGTTTGCCTCAGTGACGTACATCACACCGTCCACTACCACCGGAGAGACTTCGGTCCGAGGGTTATTCGTTTGATAGACCCATAGGGGACGCAACCCGGCCACGTTCGCGGGCGTGATTTCCGCCAGCCGCGAGTAACGGTGCCCCTGATAGTTCCCTGAGTAAGTGAGCCAAACACCGGGCTCTCCATCTGCGTTGACGATTCGTTCGTAGGGCACCTGCGCAGTGAGAAGACAGGGAAGCAGGAACGTTACACGTGCGAATCTCATCGCTGACCTCGCAAGCTGGCCAAATAGGCGACTAAGTGGTCCACCTCGGCGCCAGATAACTTATCCCGATAACTCGACATCGGCGTTGCTTCCAGTTTGTATTCCAGTGTCTGAAGCTGCTGCTTTCGAAGCGAGTGAAATCTGTTGGCCAAATCCCGAAGCTGAATGGTGAACGAGTCTTCATTGACGCGAATGCCTTCCAACGCGGAGCCATCGCCTCGGACTGCACGAACCATCACGAACCCGTCAGGAAGGGCCTTGCCCGGTTCGAGCAGGCACTGGCGCAAACGCTCGGAGCTGCGGCGTGCCCCGACTTCGGTGAGTTCCGGACCGAGGTTCCCGCCAACACCGTTCACGATATGACACGCACCGCAACCCTGGCTTCGAAAAAGCGCCTTGCCCTGCGCCGCGTCACCGGGTAGGTTCTCCACGGCAACACGCCCCAGCGAACGAACGTGCGCAACCACCAGCCACACCTCACGGTCGGTCATTTGCCAGGCGCGCGGCATGCCGGTGTTCTCGATACCGTTTTGGATAACGGCGAAGAGACCGGCATCGTCGGCAGCGTGCTTCAGCGTGGGACGTGCCAGGTTTGCGCCTTTGCCGCCCGTTCCTTGAATCCCGTGGCACGGCGCGCACTGGGCTTCAAAAAGCTGCTTGCCGCGAGTCAGATCTTGCGCTGTAAGATTCGACGGCTGTGGGGACTGCGGCGCCCGCGTTTGCGCTTGAGCGGAAAGTAGGCACAAGAATGAAATGGAACCGATCAACCTGGCCATGGGCGTGGTTGAATCAGTCTAGCTCAAACCACAAGCCCAGCCCAGCCCGTATGCGGTCGGTTTTACCCGGCTACTTCTGCGGGCAAGGGGCGAGTGGCGGCAATATAGGCTGGCTCAATCCACTTCTTGACTTGCGGGAGGATGGCTTCGGCGGCGCGCTCGCCGGCCTCGATCATTTCCACGCCACTTTTGAATCCATCCCAGGCCACGCCTGTTACGTCGGGTGTGACGATGATGTCGGAATGGCGGCGCCAGCTTTCCTCGGCGCGGCTTTGCAGGATCTGGAAGCAGCGGTTCACAACCTGCAGCATGTTGCCGGGGACGACGGCCGGGCCTTGCATGGGCAAGCAGGCGGAAATTACGTGTGTCGCGCCCATTTTCCGCGCGAGCTGCGCGGGCACTTCCATGCACATGGCGCCATCCACCAGCAGGCGGCCCTGGTGGCTGATTGGCTGAAATAAACCAGGGTAGGAGCAACTGGCGCGGATGGGAACGATGACATCGCCGGTATCGCGGAACGAAACGGGCTCGCCGGTGCCCAGATCGGTCGCCAGTATGCCGAGCGAAATCTTCATTTCCTCGAAGGTGAACTTCGTGAGCAGCCGCTTGAGGAAAGCGGCCATGCGCTCGCTGTGAACCAGGCCCAAGCGGCACAACGTCCACCGGGCGACATCGTTGAAGCGCATGGCACATCCGATGCGGGCAATCTCATCGACGTCGGTGCCACTGGCGTAAGCCGCGGCCACAATGGAGCCGGCGCTGACGCCAGTAATGCAATGGAGGGGAATATGTTCGCGCTCGAAGACCTTGAGAATGCCGACATGCGCGACGCCACGGGCAAAGCCTCCGCCGAGCGCAAGGCCGATTTTGGGCTGCACGGGCGGATCGGGCAGGACTGCGGCGACGGGCTTGGAATTTGCCAAGCGCCGCCACACGGCGCGGAGTGAATGCACGACGGGAGATCTCATGGGCGCCACCTCCTCCGGTAACCCGCCCCGAATGGTCTACCATTGATTCCGATGAGCATTTTCGCTTCCAGGTTTCTTCGCCTCCATTTATATCGGTTAATTCTGGCCGTCCTTCATATGAGCCTTATCAGTCTTATCGTCCCATCCTACGGCCAGCGCGCACTTTCCGGCACCCCCGAAATCGAGTTGGCGCTCCATAAGTTGAACGTTTTAGGGAGCGTGCTGATGATCGCCGCCCATCCGGACGACGAGAATACGGCGGTGCTGGCCTACATGGCGCGGGGCCGATCCATGCGGACGGGCTACCTTTCGTTAACACGAGGCGAAGGCGGGCAGAACCTGATTGGACCCCAGCAGGGCGACCTGTTAGGTGTCATAAGGACACAGGAACTGCTGGCCGCCCGACGCATTGACGGCGCCGAGCAGTTCTTTACCCGCGCCATCGACTTCGGTTACTCCAAGACTGCCGACGAAGCGCTGGAGAAGTGGGGGCGCGACAAGGTGCTCTCGGATATCGTCTGGGTAATCCGAAAATTCCGGCCGGATATCATCATTTTGAGATTTTCGGGAACGCCGCGCGACGGGCACGGGCACCACCAGGCATCGGCCATCCTGGGGAAGGAAGCGTTCTCCGCCGCGGCGGACAAAAACCGGTTCCCGGAACAGCTGCGCTACGTGCAGCCGTGGCAAGCCAAGCGGTTATTCTGGAACGTTTTCAGCTTCACCCCGGAGCAGGAGAAGGAAGCGGCGGCAATTCCGCACAAGGTGGAGGTGGATGCGGGCGAGTTCAATCCGATACTGGGGAAATCATACGCCGAGATCGCAGGCATCAGCCGCAGCCAGCATCGCAGCCAGGGTTTCGGGGCGGCGGAGCGGCGCGGGCCGGCGAAGAATTTCCTGGCCACGGTCGCGGGCGACCCCGCAGAGCACGATCCGTTTGATGGAGTGGATACAACGTGGAGCCGTGTGGCGGGCGGCGAAGCGGTCGCGCCGATTCTGGCCGAAGCGCTGAAGACATTCGTTCCCGGGGAGCCGGAGAAGACCATTCCTCTACTGCTCAAAGCGCGAACGTTGATCGCGGCGATTGATGATCCCTGGGCTAAGCGCAAGTTGGAAGAGCTGGATGAGACGCTGGCGCTGTGTTCGGGACTGTGGGTGGATGCGACGGCGGAGCGCTACGCGGTGGTGCCGGGATCGTCGGTCAAGATCACGCTGGAGGCGATCAACCGGTCGCATTACCGTGTGAAGTGGCGTGGCGAAAGCCTGAACACGCTGGTTTCGAGTCACGTCGAGGCTCCGTTGATGGCGTATAACGAGCCGGTTCACCGGGAGGTGACGTGGACGGTTCCGGTTGACGCTTCTTATTCGCAGCCCTTCTGGCTGCGCCGGCCCCCAGCGGGCAACACCTACGATATCCGCGATCAGGAACTGATCGGTCTCCCGGACTCGCCACCGGATGTTGCGGCAACGTTCTCGTTCGATTTCGGCGGTACATCCCTGACGCTCAAACGGCCAGTGCGCTATCGCTATGTGGATCCTACCGAGGGCGAGCTGACGCGGGCCGTAGTGATCGTACCCGAGGTCGCGGTGGACCTTGCGGAACCCGTCGATGTGTTTCCGAATGAGTCGGCGAAGAGAATCGAGGTAACGGTCAAGGCCAGTACCGCGGACATGAATGGTGAGGTTCGCCTGGACCTGCCGGCAAACTGGCGCGCGGAACCGGCTACGCACTCGTTCCGGCTGGCGCAAGCCGGGGACGAGCAGACGGTGGCTTTTTCTGTGACGCCGCCGCGGGAGGATGCGCAAGGCCCCCTGCGTGCGGTGGCGCATGTGGATGGGAAAGAAATCTCCTCGGGCGATACGATCATTGCGTTCCCGCACATTCCGCCGCAAACGCTGTTTCCCGAAGCGGCCGCGAAGCTGGAGCGCGTGAATGTTAAGCTGACGGCGCACCGGATCGGTTACGTCATGGGCGCGGGCGATGAAGTGCCCGATGCGCTACGCCAGCTAGGTTGCGAGGTCACGCTGCTAACGGGGCGCGATCTGGCGGAGGGAGACCTGGCAGGGTTCGACGCCATCGTGACAGGTGTGCGCGCGTACAATGTGCGGGCGGATCTGCGGGCGAATCAACAGCGGCTGCTGGATTACGTTCAAAATGGTGGAACGATGATCGTCCAATACAACGTGGCGGAAGGCGGTCCGTTCGGCGGGCGGCGCACAGGCCAGCTGGAGCACATTGGACCTTATCCGCTCAAGATTGACCGCCCGCGTGTGAGCGTGGAAGAAGCTCCGGTGAAGTTCATCCATCCCGACAACCCACTGCTGGTTTGGCCCAATCACATCACCGAGCACGATTTCGAGGGCTGGATTCAGGAGCGCGGCCTATACTTCGCTTCCGAGTGGGATGCGCATTATCAGCCCATTGTGGAAACGCACGATCCGGGCGAGAAGCCGCTACAGGGCGGGACGCTTTACACGCGCTATGGCAAGGGCGTGTACATCTTCACGGCGTTTTCCTGGTTCCGGGAGCTGCCCGCGGGAGTGCCTGGTGCGTACCGCATCTTCGCCAACATGCTCAGTGCGCGAGGGGAGCGCTGAACCGGGCGCACGCGCACTCACTCCGCTGTGCGACGTTCGCCTTCGAACCTGAGGAACCGGCGGACGTAGATTTTGAAATCGTCGAGTCGCATGCCGTCGAGCCGTTCGTCCGGCTCACGGGCATCGCGCAGGATGTCGATGACGTGCGGGCTCCACCGCAGGCGCCTCTCGCGGGATCCCGCGAACCCGGTAACCGTAAACTTTCCCTGGCCATTGCCAGCCGCTCGCAGAAATCCTTCGGGTGTTCGCCAGGCCAATACCACCACTTTTTCGCCCAGTGTATACGGCGTGGCATCGTCGGCGAGCATAGTGATGCCATCGGCAGTGCCGCCGGGTTCACTGACCACGATTGTCCGATCCGACGCCACCGGCGCTTTCAGCCACTCGTTTACCGAAAGCTCATAGTGCGTCCATATGAACCGGTGCGGTGCGTCCCACGCCGTCCAGGAGCGCAACACGGTAGCTTCGACGATGTATTCCGAGCCATCCGCCATCTCCGCCAGAGGCAGACGCGGAATCGCACTTGCATGAACGGCACCGCAGATCCACGTAACGAGGAGCAGCCATCGCATCACCTATTTAGATCGGCGGAAGACGGCAGAAACTGCGGCCTGCCTCAGTGTTAAGGAATTCGCTCGATTGTTGTACGTGCCCTGCAATTCGTAGACTGGAGCCTGGCATGCTCAAAGCGACTTCACACCAGACTCCCAGGGCTCACGAACGTTACCACATCCGATGCTGGTTAACTATCTCTGTAAACCAACGGAGGCTTCCAGCTCGCGCGATTGACCTGAGTGGCTCGGGTGCAACCGTGGAATCCCTGTTTCCCGTTACAGTTGGAGCGGATGTGCGGGTGCGCTCACGCGTTCCTTTGCTGTCAGGCAGCGCGCACGTGCGCTCGTGCAGACGGCGGGGGCTGGTTTACCGGATCGGGCTGCAATTCACCCGGCCATTGGCGGCGCGGTTCTAGCTAACGGGGCGGACAAAGTTCTTAGCGAGATCCGCAAGCCCGTGTTATCCTTCACAGACCGAAGCCTGCTTAAGGCATGATTTCAAAATCAGTCCACTGCACGGCCATGCTGTTCTTGTGTACGGTGCGGTCGGCGGCGACGACTTCGAGATAGTAGTCACCAGGCGTCATCGATGCGGCCAGCCTGAGCTTGCCGGTAACTGCCAGCCCGCCGCCATCGATGGGAACGAGTTTCGCGGGCCCGGTGTAGACGTCTTTGCCGTCGCGCACGATGCGGATTTGCGAATCGAGATCCGCGGCAGGAGATTTCTTCCCGGCTTGTTCGATAAGGCAGAAATATTCGACCTGGCCACCAGGGCGAAACTGGCGCGTGGCGGGTGACATGGCATCCGTGGCCGGCAAGACGGCCGCGCGATCTCCGTTCTGAAGCACAATGCTGGTGAGCGCCACATGGCTCTTCTTCAAGTCCGGGATCTCGAGGAACTGGCTGGCCGAACCCATCTTGCCTGTAGCGGTATCGCGCACGGCCACGTGAATCTGGTACGCGCCGCGTTTCTTGACGGGCACGTCGAGCGTGTACAATACGCCTTCCTTGAGCGCATCCTGAAAGCCGTAGGCCGGCGCCTGGACCTTGTGGAGGCGGGCCTCGCTGGCCACGGGTAGATCTCCCAGGCTGGTCGCCATGGCCACGATCTCGATCTCGGCGGACGATCCGGCGGCTTCACCCGTGGAGAGGCTGAGCTCGTGAGGGGGCGAGAACGTCAGGTCCTGCGTGTCGATATGGAGGAGATTGCGGACCACCGGGCCGCGCCCTGGAACTTCTGCGTAGAGCGATGTGAGACGCAACCGCACGCCCGACGATTGGAACGGCGAAAGCATCGCCGCGCGCATCTGGTCTAACGGCGACGCGTACTTAGGCTGCATTTCGTCGTCGGTTTCGCCGAAGAATCCGGATCGCGAACGCACGCGGTATCCAGGGCGGTTCAGCTTGACGGTGATGTGGTGATAATTCAGCGATCTGCGCTTCTCCTCGAATATGCTGCTCGGAGGGCTGAACCCGATCAAGTAATAGCCCTGCTGATCTTCCAGCACGCGATCGAGGCCAAAGTTCAGATCGTTCCCATTCTCGTACGGGAATCCGCCGGTCTCCGCGGCAAGATAGGAAAGCCTTTGCTGTCCGATATGGAAGGCTTCGTCCCTGCCTCCGGGCTGCCCAACCTGGGTAATTGCGTTTAACGTAGCTTGCGCCTGCTGCCCGCTGTATCCGGTCATGTCGACACGATCCTGAGCGTCGGGCACCAGAGTTTGCAAGCCGGCCGTGTGGATTGTATAGATCACGGTGCCGGCACGGTTGGCGTGGTCCATCAGCTTATGCAGGGCTTCGGTGATTTCGGCATTGTCCTCCAGAGTCTGCACACTACCCGGGCCGGTGTGCGTAACTGGGCCTTGTGCAGCCGTGAATAGCTGGATGCCGTCGGAAAACAGCACGATCGATTTGCGGCCGGGCATCTCGCGGAGCGCGCCGATAACGTAATTGATGGCGCCGAGGGTCCCCATGGTAAAGATTGTGTTCCGGCCAACGTCGTAGGAAGGTTGGAGCGACTCGGCAGAGCCGTTTGGAATGTCGAGGCCACCGGGGTATTTTCCGTAAGGTTCGAAGAAAGTCAACCCGGCGCGTCCATTCGGATTCCAGCGGAGGGCATCGACCGCCGCCAACAGAATCCGCTTGTCGGACGTGAACTGCTGCTGCACGCTCGATCCCGAACCTGTCCGGCAGACGGCCACGAGGTCCCCGGGCTGCATCTGGCGCTCAACGAATTTCTTCAGCGAGGAACGCACGAAGGCCATGGTTTCGAACGAAATGCCAAGATCGTCAACCATCAGCACGATGGTGCGGCGGACCTCCTCGCGGCGTAGGGGCGTGGAAGGCATGGGCGCAGACGCAGCCGGCGATTTCGAGGCGGGCTTGGGTTCGGCCTTCCTTTCGGCTGGGGTCTTCTGTCCCACCTGGACGTAAGAAAAATGGGTGATTTGCTGCGGCTTCCCGTCTTCGAAGACGGAGAAGTCATCGCGCGTGAGGTCTGTTACATGGTTGCCCTTGGAATCGGTGACTACCGCGTCTAACTGGACAAGCGACGTCGTCACGCTGAAAACCACGTCGGGCGGGGAACTGGGGGTGGGCGCGGGCGGCTGCTGCGCAGACACGAGCAGAGCCGAAAGTACTACACCAATCGCACTCCTGACGTCTGGGAAGGTTCGCATAAAAAGGGCATCCTTTCTAGATCTCTTCCGATCTCACCTCCTGCATGTATTCGACGGATTGTGACTGCACATTGGGTACTCTTAGCACGCGAGGAGCAGCAGAACGCTCCAAGTGAATAGCAGATGACCCGCAACGAGGGAATCGTATAAACCAACTAGTTTGTACGGTTAATGGCACTCAGACCGGAAACACAGCCGAGTCCAGACAGGCCGTGATACAGGCCGCTCAGGTCCGGGGCGGGCCATCCGATCCTTACCCCTTTTTGTCCCGTAGAGAGACAGCGCGTTGGCCCTTCGCTGCGTTACAATGCGCAGCACACAAATCGGGTTATTTACCTTTGCCCGCCCTATGCGCGCTGCTTCTTCGCGTCTGCCAGCACGCCGCGCATGTATTCGCAGGCCAGTTGAGCGTTTTTATCGACGAAGTCCAGGCCTACCGTCTGACCGTTCACCACCGGCAGCGGATGGCAGAGTTCAAAGCCGGCATAGCCTTTGTAGGCGATGTCGAGAAGTCCGAGCATCTCGGCCATGGCCTTCTCGTCGCCCTTGACGGTGATGCCATTGGGGCCGCGGTCGTATTCGCCGCCGTAGTGCCACAGCGTTTGCAGCGCGCCGACCTCGTTCACCGCCTTGCGGACGGCAGCTTCATCGAGCGTGTGCTCAAGGCGCGCGTCGAAGCAGATCTTCAGATGCGGCGACGCCACTTCCTTCACCATGCGCAGGCTGTCGACGTATCCTTTATTGATCACCGGCGGATGATTTTGCAACGCTAGCGTAACGCCGAAATCGCCCGCGAGTTTCGCCGCCTCATCCAACGTCTGGCGGCACCATGCCCAGGTTTGCTCTTCCGAGAAGTCCTTGTGCTCGGCCTTCCATACGGCTTGCGCGATGTCGTAACGGCCTCCGCCTTCGGGCAGCAGCGTGACGCCGGGCCAGGCGACAAAGACCCGCACCGTTTTCGCACCCAGATCGGACGTCATGCGCATCAAATCCCGCAGGTAGACCAATTGGGATTCGCGATGCTCCGGAATGGGGCTGCTGAAATCGTTGTTGCCGGCCACGGCGTAAATTTCGAGGCCCATATCGCCGGCCATTTTGCGCAGCTGCTGGCAGCGCGCCTTAGGCATGTCGATCGGGTTGCCGTGCGGGCGCTTGCCGTCGATCTCCACGCCCTGATATCCAAATCGCTTGGCGCGCTCGATGACCTGCTCGACCGTCAGCGCGTCGCCGCGATACCAGACGCCGCCGTAGGTAATGCTGTAGAGTCCGATCTTCACATCGGCCGTCGCTGCACGCGCCAGATCCGCCGCTCCCAGCGCGCCCGCCGCGAGTGCCGCTGTTTGCACAAACCCTCGCCGGCTGAGTTGATTGCTATCGTCCTTCATCGTGAAGCCTCCTGTTTATTTAGCTTTGGGCCCGGACCAAACATTGAGTATGCCTCTTTCGGCGCTGTGAAACAATCGTTGCCATGGGGCGCGTCTTTCTCACCGCGGAGTGGCGCCACCTGGCGCTGTTGAATTACGAGGTCGACCCGGCGCTGCTGGCGGCGCGCGTTCCGCCTGGGACGGTGCTCGATCTATTTCAGGGCAGGGCATTTGTGAGCCTGGTCGGGTTTCGGTTCCTCAACACGAGCCTGCGCGGAATTCCGATTCCGTTTCATCGCGACTTCGATGAGGTGAATCTGCGTTTCTATGTGCGCCGGTGCGACGCTGGCGTGGTGAAACGCGGTGTGGTCTTCATCCAGGAGATCGTTCCGCGCTGGGCGATTGCCGCGATCGCGCGCTGGGCTTATCACGAGAATTACCGCGCTTTGCCCATGTCGCATGTCGTGATTGATGAAGGCGCCGGACCGCGCCTCGAGTACCGTTGGCGGCTGGGGAATTGCTGGAGCCGGATAGCCGCGTCTGCGACAGGTGCGGCGCATGCAATGGTAGAAGGCTCGATCGAGCAGTTCATCACCGAGCATTACTGGGGCTACTGCGCACAACCCGACGGGCGCACTATGGAGTATCACGTCGCGCATCCGTCGTGGCGAGTTTGGAACGTCGCGAGCGCCGAATTTTCGGGTGATGCCGAGGCGCTCTACGGTCCCCAATTTGCCACCATACTCAATCGGCCGCCGGACTCCACGATTCTCGCAGAAGGCTCGCCGGTCACGGTCTACGCCGGAAAAAAGCTGCCGTGTTATTGAGACAGGCCGGACGGGTTGTGTTGCGAAAAACCGGAATCGGACTGCGGTAGCGTAAAGCGATGCCGATTCGGCCGACCGATCCTTTCTTCTGGCGGCATTACGAAGGTCCAATCATCCTCGTCTGTGTGCGTTGGTACTTGCGCCTCCCGCTGA
>DATGZN010000011.1:0-83521 GCA_035297145.1 Bryobacteraceae bacterium | reverse complement strand
GGTCTATCCTCGATTGGATCCAGTTGATCGCGCCAGCCATACAGCAACCGTCGAGAGACCCCCAACTCCTCCGCCAGTGCCACGATGTTCTCGCAGCGCTTCATCCGTTCCACCGCCATCTGGCGGAACTCTAACGGATGCTTTCCCTTTCGCGTCATGGACACTCGCAGCTCCTTTCCCTGCAAAGTGTGTCAATTGCGAGTGTCTCACTTTAGGGGTTCAGTCCAAGGTAGTGCGCTAAAAGTGCGTTGATTTCGGTGGCGGTCTTGTCACTGGCGACACTGTTCCGAAGGAAACACCCATCCCTAGTAGCGCGGGGATACCGCGGGGTTGGCGGGATACCCGCGGCATTTCTCACGTGCCTGCCTCAGAGCCGCAGGTACCCGCAAACGGCGCGTGTCCCTGCGCTACATCTGTCGATCGATGTTCCGCTAACAGCCTGCGATGGTCACATCCTTAGCTAAGTAGACTTAGTCCATCGGACTAGATACACTAAAGCATGCCTCTAACCGTCAACATGCACGAGGCGAAGACGCAACTCTCCCGCCTGGTTTCGCAGGTCCAGGAAGGGGAAGAAATCCTCATCGCCAGGGCCGGCAAGCCGGTGGCGCGGCTTACCCGCATCGAACGGAAAGTGGAGCCTCGCCGCTTTGGCACCGCCAAGGGCAAGGTCAGGATAGGCAAGGATTTCGATTCGCCCGTTCCAGGTTTTGAAGAGTTTTACCGGTGAATGCGATTCTCGACACACACGCATTCCTTTGGATGGTGACCGATGACCGGCGCCTCTCGGAGGCTGCGCGCGCGGCAATCGCCGATGGAGCCAACCAGGTGTTCTTAAGCGCAGCCAGCATGTGGGAGATCGTTCTTAAGGCGGGTGCAGGAAAGCTACATCTTCGAGGCGGCCCGGACCGGTTTCTGGAGCGCGAAATCCGGCGAAACCGCCTCTCTCCGCTTCCGATTCAACTGGCGCATGTACTTCGCGTCGGCTCCTTGCCGGCGATTCATAAAGATCCGTTCGATCGTCTGTTGATTGCCCAGGCTCAGGTTGAAAACCTGCCGCTCATTACCGCTGATCCAGAGGTCACGCGGTATCCTGTGCAGGTAATCTGGTAGATTCGCCAAGAAGGAGACTTGCCATTGCCCGCCGATGTGAACCAGCTCGCTTCGAGAATCAAACTGCTATTGATGGACGTGGATGGCGTCATGACCGACGGCCGCCTGTACAACGTGCCGGGACCCGACGGCAACATGGTCGAAACCAAAGGCTTCGATTCGCAGGACGGCATCGCTTTGCAGTGGCTGAGCTGGAAAGGCATCAAGACCGGCCTCATCAGCGGGCGGGTTTCTCCTGCCACTGTAGAGCGCGCCAAGCAAACCAAGTTCAGCTATGTGTACCAGGGCCACATCGAAAAGATTCCGATTTTCGAGGAAATCCTGAGCGATGCCAAGGTCGATGCGAGCGAGGTGGCTTACATCGGCGATGATCTCACTGACGTGGTGGTCATGCGCCGCGTGGGTTTGCCCGTGGCCACGGCCAACGCCCGGCCAGAGGTAAAACAGCAGGCGCGCTACGTGACCGCCCAGCCCGGCGGCCAGGGAGCGGTGCGTGAGGTCATCGAGTTGATTCTGAAGGCGCAGGGGTTGTGGACGGAGATATTGAAGAAGTACGAGGCGGAATGAGTGGGCCTCTGTTACAATCTTCCGGTGGCATCCGACAACCCGACCGAGGAAGCCCTGTACGGAGACCTGGACGTTACGCGCGAGGGTAAGGGTCCCGGTGGTCCCTTTCGCATCGTGTTTCGCCCAGTGGGCCAGACGGTCGCGCCATCGGCTGGGCGTGTGGTGGAAGGCATTGATGCTCTGAATGCAGTTCTGCGCGGCCTCGGAGTCTCAAAAGACCAAATAGCGACTCTCCATGGTGGACTGGAAAACTCAGCTAGTAGCTGGATCCGCGTGTTGGCCGCCACCGTGGTTCTCAAAAGCAATGCTCTAATTTGATCCCCTTGGTTTGAACCTGCGCCCCAGAATCATCTTGATCAGCAGGTGGTCGGTGTTGTGAGTCATGCCGACGCCCACTCCGAAGTTGAACTCCCAGTCGGGTGAGAGGTTCAAGTCGATCGAGGGGAAGATCTGCTGCTCTTGCTGGCGCAGAGCGTCAAAGCCGGTGACCGGGCCGATGGCGCCGTAATATTCGAAGCCGCCCGAGATCTTGGGCGTGAAGTCATAGCTGAGCTTCACGTTGGGCGAAAACGCCACGCCCTGGTTGATGCTCGGACCATGAAACGAGCGTTCCAGCGCAGGGTTGAGAGCCCAGTACCAGCGCCCTTTCTTCTGATCGACGATAGGGCGGATTTCCCACGTCCAGGTATCGGCGGAGAAGATGCGGCGCTGGTACCCAATTTCCGTCGAAAGGCTCACGCCGACCGGCCATCTCCACTTCTCGGGAACGCGAACTCGGGGGCGGATATGGTCGCCGACCCATTGCCAGCCCTGGCCGGGCGCGGCGCTGGTGAAGATGTAAAAGCCGGTTTCGAACCAGTCGGTAAACCCATGAGTAATCTCGATGGTTTCGTGCCACTGGTGCTCGGTGGGATAGGTGCCGTCGGCGGTGCTTTTGCTGCCCTCGACAGTGAAGTTGTTATGGAGTTCCACCATGGTGCTGCCTGGTTCTACGGTATCGGCGCCATAGACCTGGATTTCGTAATTGCCCTGAGCGAAAGCAGGTAAGGCCGCGAGGCACAAAAGGAGGAAGCGCAAACCCGATTCTATCTTGCGCAGTGGCGAAGAAAAGGCGAAAATAGACCTTATGTTGTTCGACATCGAACCGGCTCCGCGTTTGGTTGGTATTGCGAAGCTGGCGAGCGAGAGCGAACGGCTGGAATCCAAGAGCCAGGTTGAATATCTGGAGATCGCCGCTCGCAGCGTGCTGAACCGGTGTAAGCCGGGCATGCCGTTCACGTGGACCATCAATCCGTACCGCGGCTGCGAGTTTGGATGTAAATACTGTTACGCGCGATATACGCACGAGTTCATGGAGCGCGATGTTCTGGAATTCGAAAACCGCATTTATGCGAAAGCCGCAACCGCGGAGATTCTGAAAAGCGAACTGCGCAAGACCAAGAAGCGCGAGGCGATCGCCATCGGGACGGCCACCGATCCATATCAACCCGCTGAGCGGCGGTTTGGACGGACGCGATCGATCCTCGAGGTTTTTCGCCAGGAGCGGGGCTGGCACCTTTCGATCACCACGAAGTCCGACCTGATTCAACGCGATATCGACTTGCTAACAGAGATCTCGCGAGCCAACGTGCTGGACGTGAACATCACCATCACAACGCTCAAGACGGATCTGGCACGGATGCTCGAGCCCCGCGCGCCACGGCCGGATCTGCGCCTTGCTACCGTCCGGAAGCTGGCGGAAGCTGGGATTTGCGTGGGCGTGTTTCCGAATCCGATTCTGCCATTGATTACCGATCGCGAGCGCGATCTCGACCGTCTTGCCAAAGCGGCGAAAGACGCGGGCGCGCAGTATTTCGGCGGTGGCGTGCTGTTCCTAATGCCATCGGCGCAGAAGGTATTCTTCCCGTTTCTGAGCGAGCGGTTCCCGCACCTTGTCCGGCGCTATGAGGAACGCTACAAGAAAAGTCCGTACCTGCGCGGGTCGTACACGGAAGAGCTGCGCGCGCGAGTCCGCAAGATCCGTGAGCGGTATGGCCTCGCGTCAGCGCCGGTCGAGTACCGCCCGGAGATGTGGGAAGACGAGCGTCAGGGAGAGTTATTTCCGCTCGACTAGCTCTCCGGTGGCAACATGAACTGAACTTCGACGACGGTGGCAACTTCCACCGGTTCGCCATTCAGCAAAGTGGGCCGGTAGACCCATTGTTTGACAGCGTCTTGGGCGGCTGTGATTAACAGCGGGTGGCCGCTGATCACTGCGATGTTGCCGACATGGCCATCCTTCCCGATGATTACGTTGAACCGCACAACGCCCTGGATGCGAGCTTGCCGGGCGAGCGGCGGATAGACGGGATGCACCTGCTGAATGAGATTGCTTTGCTGAACCTGCGATCCCACACGAATCCGCTGAACTTTCTTCGAATTGTCGGCAGGAGGTATCGCGGCCGAATGTTCGTGAGCTGCCTGGAGCCGCGCTGAAGCTGCGGGCCACTCGGGGTTATTGGGGTCAAGCGATTGCGCGCGGTCGAGCAGGCGCTTGGCGAAGTCCCTCTGATCCTGACCGGCAGGGCCCCCGCCGGCGCTTCCACTCGCCAAGAACTCCCCGACCGTTCCAACAAGGCCAGCATCACTTGAAGACTCCATGTCGGCCTTCGCCGCCTCAGTGAAGCTGGGCTCTACGTGCGGAACAACGGGCATTTGTTCCAAAAACGAATGCGAAATTGCCCTGGAAAAAAGATCCGCCAAGCGTTTCAGCCACTCGGGGTTTGAAGGATCGGCTTGGCGCGCTCGCTCCAGCAGGTCCCTTTCCACAAATCCATTCCCGCGGCCAAGAAATTCCGCGGCATTGGCCAGAACGCGCGCGTCATTGGGATGTAACGCCACCTGCTCCGACCAGAGGTTTTTTGCGTACTCTTCATCCGAAGGCGAAAACCTGAAGACCATCGAGAAATATCGGGTAATGTCCGATTCTGGGTGGTGTTGGATGAGCCAGTAAACATGATCCAACCGGGGTTGCCGTTGTTGCGGAACGGTGGAAAAGTAGTACGCGATCAGCTTGCCGCGTGCTGTGAGGTCTTCCGGGTCGCGCGCAACCTGATCTTCGAGCTGTTGCGCTTCGGCCGCTGACAGCTTGCTGCCTTCGGTCAACAACTGTGCGATACCGGGATGGACGCCAGGCTGGTCAGGAGTTTGTGTCACTTGTAATGCCGCGGCGCTATACACCAGCGGCAATGCACAAGCGGCGATCGCGATCCACGTAGGTCTCCTCACGACCCAAGGGCCGGGCTGGCGCAACGCGAGAATGCGGTCAATGCGGCGGCTTACTTTCGCGGTTCGCGCCATGGCGACGCCGTACGTCAACCGGCGCCCTGACTGGAGGGTCGCGGCGAAGTCAAGAACTGTACTCGCGTACCGCGGAGCATCACTCACGCAACCGAGAGCCGCATCGTCGCTGGCCTGCTCAGCCAAAGCGGACAAGCGCCGTTCCAGCCACCAGGCCAGCGGATGGAACCAGAACAGGCTTCGGTTCACCGACGCGGCCACGGTTACGAGCCAGTCGGAACGGCGGATGTGGGCGAGTTCGTGCGCGAGGACGGCGCGCAGCTTCCAGGCGTCCCAACTCTGCCAATTGGCGGGAAGAAGGATGGCCGGCTCGCTGAAGCCGACGGTCATGGGCACGATCACGGAATTAGAAAAGCGGAGCTGTGGCAGGGGCCACGACATCCCTTGCGCGGCGGCAAGCTCGGCTAGAAGATCCTTAGCGTTTGGGTCGCTGATGAGTTCGGAGTGCCCGACAAGGCGGCGGCAGGTGCGCCAGGCCAAGAACATCCGAGTCAGCGATGCGGCGACGCCAGCCAGATAGATACCCACGAGCACCGTGGGCCAAGTTGGAATTACCGGCATGGGTGGGCGCCTCGATGGTGCGACACGAGAAGTCGGGTGCGAAGTTTGCAGGTTTCGGAGAATCAGGGTGCTCGTCGAAGTGGGGCGCTGCCACAGCCTTACCGCGAGCGGAGGAAGCAGCGGGGCCAGCACGGGCAGCGCGAGCATTCCAGCCAAGACAGCCGACCACACCGCGTGGCGCGCCGCGGCGTGACGCGTGCGCAGAATCGCAAGCGCCATGCAAGCGACCAAAGCGAGGCCCAACACACGGACCGATGCATCCATGAGATGACCGAGGATTTCGAGATTAACGTTCCACATACTCAACTTCCTTTCTCTTTCCGCCGGGCGATTTTCCGGGCCAGGCTTTCCAACTCATGGCGGTCTATGACCTCGTGCTCGACCATGCCAACCAGAAGCTGCTCGACCGACCCGCCGCAGAGACGGTCGACAATCTGGCGCACGGCACTAGCGGCCACATTGTGCGGCCGCTCCGTGCCTTCGTAAATGTAGGTTCGACCTTCCGTGCGATGGGTGACGTAACCCTTTTCCTCGAGGCGCCGGAGGATGGTACGGACCGTCGCGTCTTTCAATGGGCGCTTGGCCGCCAGAGCTTCGCGGACCTGCTCGGCCGTGGTGGCGCCATGCGGCCAGAGGAAGTCCATGACCAGGTGTTCCAGCTCGCTCAAAGCTTTTTGAGTCTGCTTGTTTTTGTTACGCATTGTAACGTTACAAACTGTAACACACAACCCCCAGCCCGTCAAGTACTTTTAAAGAAAGGCCGCGGGTGTCCCGCAAACTGCGCGGTACCCCCGCGCTACAGTAGTCGCTGGATGCGGCTCTCGGAGTTCGATTATCATCTTCCGGAAAACTTAATCGCGCAGTCGCCACTGGAGGACCGTGCGGCCTCGCGGATGCTCGTGCTTTATCGCAGAGATCAGCGGTGGGAAGACCGGATGTTTCGCGAGCTGCCGGAGTTTCTTGGTCCAGGCGATTGTCTGGTCCTAAATGACTCGAGAGTTTTTCCCAGCCGTTTGTATGGGCACCGCGCGGGCGTGTACGCGCTTCCGGTAGGAAAACGCAATTCGAAACTGCGGGAAAACCTCAGCGGAAAGGTCGAGGTGCTGCTGCTCCGGCCGGTTTCTGCGGATGCGAAGGAGTGGCAGGCGCTGGTGCGTCCGGGACGGAAGATGCGCACGGCCGAGAGGATTCGCTTCGATGGCGGCCTGGAGGCGGAGATCACATCGCGCGGAGAGTTCGGCGAACGGAAGCTACGCTTCCTTACCAGCGCAGATGTTTACGAGTTGCTCGATAAGGTCGGCCACGTTCCGTTGCCGCCTTATATCAAGCGCTCGGACACGCCGGAGGACCGCGAGCGCTACCAGACCGTATTCGCGCGAGAGAAAGGGTCAGTCGCCGCGCCGACCGCGGGCCTTCACTTCACACCGGAGGTGCTCGACCGGTGCCGGTCGGCGGGCGCGGAAATTGCTTACGTGACGCTGCACGTGGGGCTGGGAACATTTCAGCCGATTCACGAAGAGCAGATCGAGCAGGCGCAACTGCACAGCGAGGCGTACAGCATCACGGAAGAAAATGCCGCCCGCATGAACGCCGCGCGACGTTTAGTAGCGGTAGGAACCACGAGCGTGCGAACCATGGAGAGCGCCGCATGCACAGGGGCGCCCGCCGGCGAAACGAATATTTTCATTTACCCGGGATATGAATTCCGGCGCACAGGGGCTCTGGTGACCAACTTCCACCTGCCACGCACCAGCCTGCTGCTGCTGGTTTGCGCATTCGCCGGAACGGATTTCGTGCTGGCCGCTTACCGTCACGCCGTCGAGAAAATGTATCGCTTTTACTCGTACGGGGATTGTATGCTGATCCTTTAATCATGGATTGGCATGAGATTCGCGACCCGCAGGATCCCGAGCTGGACCGGCTCGCGGAACGCTACCGGCTGCACCCGCTGCACATCGAGGATTGCCGCCATCGGCACCAAAGCGCCAAGATCGAGGAGAGCCGTGGCTACATTTTCGCGGTGCTGAAGATCGTGACCAAGCAGACGGACAGCGGCCTGCGCGAGTCGGACCTGGATATCTTTCTCGGGCGCGATTTCATCATTACGGTCGAAGACAAGAATTGGCCGCCGGCGCGCCAATTACTGGAGCAGGCGCGCGGCGTAGCGGCCGGTCAGCGTGCCGACCAAGCTTTCTACCGCATCACCGACGGCGTGGTGGACTCATATTTGCCGATGCTGGATCACTTCAACGATGTCATCGACGAACTCGAAGATCAGGTGCTCGACCGGCCCACGCCGGACACACTCCAACGCATCTTCGACACCAAGCGCAGCCTGATTTTGCTCCGGCGTGTGCTGGTGAATACACGCGATGTCGCGGGGCATTTGCAGCGCAGCGAATCGGAGTTGATCCATCGCGAGATGTGGCCGTTTCTTCGCGACGTTTACGATCACGTGTCCCGCAATCTCGATCTGGTGGAAACGCAGCGCGACTTGCTGACCGGCACGCTGGACATCTATCTTTCGAGCGTAGCCAATCGCACGAATCAAGTGATGAAAGTGCTGACGGTGCTGGGCACCATAGCGCTTCCCGCGTTGGTGATTTCGGGAATCTACGGGATGAACTTGAAAGGGCTGCCCTGGGTCGATTCGCCGCACGGCGCCGCCATCGTGAGTGGTGTAATGGCCGCGACGACGGTTGTGCTGTTGGTGATTTTGCGCCTGATGCGGTGGTTTTAGCATGGCACACAAGAGCGAAGAAACGGACATGAGTCCGCACTGTTTCCAATGCAAGCCGATTGGATACGTGAAAAGTCCTTACAAGGATACTCGTGAGATTCCGAAAGGACTAGGCGCGAAGCACAAGGCCGAAGGGGTTCTTGAGATATTGGCTGAATTGGAGCCTGCCCTGACCGATATAGAAGGCTTTTCTCACCTGATCGTCATCTGGGCATTTGATCGCGCCGAAGGGTTCAGCCTGGTGGGAACGCCGCCGAGCGACAACCGGCCGCACGGTGTGTTTGCTACCCGCTCACCGCGACGTCCGAATCCGATCGGGCTAACGGTGGTCGAGTTGATGCGCCGGGAGGGCCCGGCCCTCCACGTACGGGGCGTCGACATGCTTGATGGGACTCCGATTCTCGACATCAAGCCCTATCTCTCAAACGTGCCACCGGAGCAGTTACGACGCGGGTGGCTCGCGGAAGCCGAAGCGCGTACCGGGGCTTGAAATAGGTCGGGCGTGCCCGACCACTACGCGTGTTCTCGGAAGTCATTGTAGGGGCCGAGCACGCTCGGCCCAATCACGGTCCGACTTTTTCCGGGTTCTTGCTCAGCCGATCAACTTGTTCCTGTTCCGCCGCCGCCTCGGACGTGTGCCCAGTGAGCCTGTAAATTTCAGCCAGGCTTCGGTGAGGCTCGGGATCGGCGGGATGGAGCTTGGCGGCCTCGTCGAAAGACCGCAGCGCATCCGGATACCGCAGCGCAGCTTGGTTTCTGCGTCCAAGGCCGAGTAGGGCAGCGAAGAGTAGGTTCGCAGCCCCGGAATCCTGCGGCTGGAGCAGGTGCGCGCGGCGCAGCGCATCACAGGCCGCACCCTCTTCTCCCAGCTTCAGCAGCACGGCTCCGTAAAGAGAGTTCAGTTGAAAGATGTCCGGCCATCTCTCGACGGCACGGGCAAGGGGGGCGCGCGCGTCCTCAAAGCGATTCAGCCGGTAATAAGTGAAGGCCAGGTTGTATTGCATTTGTGGCGCTTGCGGGGCCAGTTCCGCGGCACGCCGCAAGGGCTTCAAGGCTGCTTCCAGGTCACCGTGCTGTCCGTAAAGGGTGCCGAGCCTGGTCAGTTTGTCGGCGTCACCCGGATCGTAGAGCTGCTGGCAGAAGGTGCGCGCTTCGCTGCGCGGGCCCTCGTCAAGCTTGTGTGCGCATTCCATCCGGAGCTTGCTCTCGTCGGCATCGCGCCGGCGAAGCTCCGCCGAAAGGGCCAGGGCCTTTTTCCCATCCTCCTCGCGTCCTTCTTTGCGGTAGACCATCCCGAGCTGGTATGGCGCTTGGCTGTCGCGTGGATTGAGCTGTGCGGCACGCTGCAACCATTTTTCGGCGAGCGCTAAATCTCCATGCCTGAAGCAGGCAAGTCCGAGGTAGTAAGCCGTGTCGGGGAACGGAGGCCGTGCTATCGCCTGATTCAGGTTCCGGATCGCGGATTCGAAGTTCTGATCCTCCAAATCCAGCCTGCCCAAATAATAGGAGATGTTGGGATGATCTCCCTTTTCGCGGCGCACGGATTCGAACTCACGACGCGCCTCAGCCGATTCCTTCATTTCGAAGAGCGCAACCGCTAACGGAAATCGCGCCCGCATGACCAGCGTCGGGTCGAGCTGCAGAGCGGCGCGGAATTCGGCGGCAGCCACGTCGTACTGTTCCTGGCGAAGGGCATCGTATCCCTTTCCCAGATGCGATTCTGAGGTGTCCGCGGCGCAGAGTATGCCGCAAAAGCAGAACAGGCTAGCGACGCGAACCGCGACCATCGTCAATGCCTATGAGCAACAAAGTTGCCTCGAGTTGTCGCGGCACTGGGCCCAGTTTAGAAGGCCAGTTTGAGCGCAAACTGAAACAGGCGCGGGTTGTTCACGGTGGCGTTCACAACCCCGAAAGTCGCCGGGGAATTGAAGTCCGTGCCTGCCCCGCCCGCACCCGGATTCGCGAATTGCGGATGATTAAACAGATTGAAGCACTCCGCCCGGAAATCCAGCCGCATTCCCTCGCGCGGCAGGTTGAAGTGCTTGATGGCCGAGAAATCGGTGTTCACGAAACCCGGACCCGAAACCGGAGTCCGCGACGCATTTCCCAGTTCTCCGGGCGTCGGCGCACTGAAACATGACGTATTAAACCAGCCGCTCAGTTTTGGATTGCTTAGCTGAGGATTGCAGGTCTGGTTCGGACGGCTAAGGCTGTTTCCGTTGTTCTCGAAATTGACACCAGACGAGTTATCACTATCGATTACGAAAACCGGAAACCCGGAAGTGGCTTTCTCGATAAGAGTTACCTCCCAATCCCCGAGGATCGTGTTGACCGGACCGTTCCAGGAACTGCCGAACTGCTTGCCCTTTCCGAACGGCAGTTGGTAGATGACGCTGGCGGTGAAACTGTGGTTGAGGTTAATCTGCGACAGACCCCAGTCCAACGTCTGCCACGCCGGAAGAGGGTAATACGTGGCGCCCAAAAGGCTACCAAGGCCGTCTGTGAACCCGTTATCGTAGGCGCGGGCGTAAGTGTACCCGATGAGCGCATAGAGACCGTGCTTCGCGCTCTTGGTTTCGGCCTTTATTTGCAAGGAATTATAGTGTGCCACGCCGATGTCGAAGTTATTGTCGATGGTAGAGAACGGGAACTGAGAGTAGGGAACGCCGAACGAAGATCCGCCCGGGCCACAGCCCAAAGTGTAGCCGGAAACCTTACCACAGGCGGCGGGAGATCCTACGTTGATGTTGTTGCCATCCACCAGAATATGGGAACTGCGCGACCCCGCATACCCAACGGTAAGAAGGACTTCGCCTGGAAGCTGGTGTTCCACGTTGACATTAAACTGCTGGACCCGGCCCTGTTTGAAATTGAGATTCTGCGCTTGCAAGGTCCCGGTGAAATTGAGGGGGTTCGGCGGCGTAGTGAATATTGGAAATCCGCTCGAGGCGCTGATGGCCGAGGGCGTAAGCCCGTATTTTGTTGCACAGGCAGAAGTCGCGAAGGTGCAAGCGCCGCCAAACGCAAACGCATCCGATTCTGCAAAATAGGGCGGATTCTCCCACAGGCCTTGTCCGCCCTGGTTCCAGGACGAGTCGTGGAAAATGGCGTAACCCCCTCGGATTACAGTCGTTTGGCTTCCGAACGGCTTCCAGGCAAGCCCGACCCGCGGTTCCAGCGCGGTCTTGTCCATTTGTATACCGGCTGAGGAACTGGCACCCTGCCCGGCAATCAGAAATTGGCCGTTCGCCGGGTTGAAGTCCGCCATCCGGTTGGCGGCCTCGGTAACGGGAGTCACGAAGGCCCATGCCAAGCCAAGGTTCAGGGTTAAGCTCTTGCTGATGCGCCAGCCGTCCTCGACGAACGGGCGAAACAGCTTCCAGCGCCGGCCCGTTACGTTCCCATTGAATGTCTGATCATGGATGGCGAGGCTGGGTAGACCTGTCAGGAGATCGGCTTGCGGCTCGCCGGCCCAAAAGCCAGTGTATATCCAATACCCGTCCTGGAAGCCTTCGGCCAATACGTTCATTTGGTTAGCACGAATACCCCCTCCCACTTTGATGTCGTGCTTGCCGCGAACCATGTCGAACGAATCGGAAATGGAGAAGACATTGGTGCCGCCCTGGAAGGGAGAGAAGCCGCGATCACCGAGCGACCAGTAGCCGCCATCGAGCTGGGTGGAGGTCAAACCACAACTGACGCCTCCGAGATTGGCGCCGGGAATGCCGAGTGTCTGCGCTTCGCAACTGCCGGTACCGTAGGACGAGATGTAGTCGAAAATGCGATTGTAGCCGGCGTTGAATTGATTGACCGTGGTTGGAGAGAATATGTGCGTCTCGGAGACGGCGACATTGCGCGCGTGGTTGAGGATGCCCTGGTTACTGGCAAAGGCGCCTTGTTCGGCGAATCCTGGCGCGCCTCCTGGGACGGCGGATGTGGCCTGGTCGTAGCTGAAGCGCGCGAAAACCGAGTCGTTGGCGGAGATATTATGATCGAGCCGGACGTCGAACTCGCCATCATTGAGTTTCCGGACGGGCTCGTTCCCGTAGTTGTAGCCCAGGGCGGAGTTATTGGCATTCGGCAAGGGGTAGAGATTGATCAGCTTCTGGCCGATCGGGTTGATCAGGCCTTGCGGGATTTTGTTGCAGTCGACACCGAGCGGCTGGCTCCCATCGGGGGCCGCGGGAAGAGGGTTGCCTGAGCCGTCGCATTGAAAGTGTGTATCCTTTGCGCCACCCACGTAAGGATTATTCAGGAACCCGGACCTGGGATTGCCAAATGCATCGTTGGAGAAATCTCCATTGCGCATCGCCTGGGTGGGGACCAGGCCGGTGAAGGGAATTCCGTGGCGCTGCATTTTGTTCTGAATGTCCGCGAAGAAGAAAGTCTTGTCCTTCTTGATGGCACCGCCCACTGAGCCTCCGAACTGATTCAGATTGAATTTCTCGGTGGTGGCGGCGAAGAAACTGCGCGCGTCCAGGTCGGTGTTGCGGAAAAACTCGAAGACAGACCCGTGGAGCTGGTTCGATCCCGACTTAGTGGTGACGAGCACGGTGGGACCGGCGCGGGTTCCCCATTCGGCCGAGTAGTTGTAGGTCAGAACTTTGAACTCCTGAATGGCGTCGATAGACGGCAGGATCGCGATGCCGCCGGCGGTCAATTCGTTATTGTCGTTGCCATCCAGCAGCCAATCGGTGCTGTTGGCGCGGGACCCACCGACCGAAAGTGAGTAGGATCCGCGAGCTGAAACCTCACTGCTGGGACCGCCATTGAAAAAGCTGGTGGTGTTGGTTTCCTGGGTGGTGCCGGGAGTCAGCGTTGCCAGTTGGACAAAGTCACGGCCGTTCAATGGCAGTTCGGCGACTTGCTGGGCGGTGATGACCTGGCCAGACTCGGATTGGCTGTTTCCACGGCCACCTCGGTTGCCGTAACTTCGACGGTCTCCTTTACTGAAGCGGGTGAGAGCCTGAAATCCAATTCGCGATGTTCGTCCACTTGCAGACGGACGTCCTTATCCTCAGCGGTTTGAAAACCGGAAAGTTCCACTCGGATGGCGAAATGGGCGACGGGCAGCAGGGGAATCAGATAGTGACCGGCGCCGTCGGTCATGGCGGCCCGAGTGAGGCCGATGGCTTCCGCGGTAACCGTGACCTTGGCACCGGAGATGACGGAGCCAGTGGTGTCCGACACGGTACCCGAAAGGCTTCCGGTCGCCTGACCGTAAAGGAATGGACACACGAGAAATACGCAAACGCCTGTCGCTATCAACGCACTTCGAGTGAACATCAATTCCCCCTTTTGACCGCTACCCCTTCGAGCGTCGAACGAGGACTCTCCGCTGTTTGCCACTGAAGTTAAGAGGTCGGTGACCCAGTATGCGGGGTTGTTTCATGAGTGTCAAGATCTTGTTACGAGTTTGTGTGAGACACGCGAACCTCCCTCGTTACGGTAGGATGCATAGATTGCGATCCACGAAGATCTGAGCGTGGAGGCGCCTATGCTTTCAGAAGCGCGCGATGACGAGCAACTAGCGGAAGCCCAACCGGCAGCCGATCCCGGATTGTACAACGAGGGGCTGGCGCCCGTACCTGAGAACCGGCGCACCTGGGGTGTATACAACTATGCCTCGCTCTGGGTGGCGATGAGTGTTTGCATTCCGACCTACATGCTGGCTTCCGGGCTGATCGCTGGAGGAATGAACTGGTGGCAGGCGATCGGAACGATCCTGTTGGGCAACGTAATTGTGCTGATTCCCATGCTGCTGAACGCGCACGCCGGCACCAAGTATGGCGTGCCTTTTCCGGTTTTCGTGCGCGCTTCATTCGGTGTGCGCGGCGCAAACCTGCCCGCGATTCTACGCGCACTG
This sequence comes from Bryobacteraceae bacterium, assembly GCA_035297145.1. Classification (GTDB taxonomy): domain Bacteria; phylum Acidobacteriota; class Terriglobia; order Bryobacterales; family Bryobacteraceae; genus QHXW01. Next base: position 69,335 of record DATGZN010000011.1, on the reverse strand, counting down.
GTGGCGTGCGGATGGTTCGGCATTCAGACCTGGATCGGCGGCCAGGCGATCCACACACTCCTCGCCATCGTTTGGCCGCAAGCCGGCTCTCTGCCCGGCTCGGTCTGGATCTGCTTCTTTGCATTCTGGCTGCTGAATATGGCGGTGGTGTGGCGTGGCATCGAAACCATCCGTGTCCTCGAGGGGATCAGTGCCCCGTTCATGCTGGGGGTGGGTCTGCTGTTGCTCTGGTGGATCACTTCTCAAGCTGGAGGTCTGGGGCCCGTACTCAGTGCCAAGAGCAAGTTCCGGACCGGGGCGGAGTTCTGGCGCTTCTTCGTCCCTTCGCTCACCGCGATGGTCGGCTTCTGGGCAACTGTCGCGTTGAACATACCGGATTTCACGCGGTTCGCCAAAAGCCAGAAAGCGCAGATGATCGGGCAGGCCCTGGGGCTGCCGCCCGCGATGACTCTCTATTCCTTCATCGGCGTGGCCGTCACTTCCGCCTCGGTAATTCTGTTCGGAGAGGCGATCTGGGATCCCGTCGCTCTCATTGGGCGTTTTCACCAGCCCGTGATTGCATTGATCGCGCTGCTGGCGATCCTTGTGGCGACATTGAATACGAACATCGCCGCCAACGTGGTTTCGCCATCAAATGACATCTCGAATCTGAATCCCCGGCGCATCTCGTTCCGCACGGGCGGCCTGATCACCGGCGTGATCGGAGTGGCGATGATGCCGTGGAAGCTGCTCAACGATTTCGGATCCTACATCTTCGGATGGCTCATCGGTTACTCCGGATTGCTCGGGCCGGTGGCGGGAATCATGATCGCGGATTACTTCCTGGTGCGTGGAACAGATCTAAGAGTCAGCGATCTTTACCGTCGCGGCGGAATTTACGAATATCGCAATGGGGTGAACCCGCGGGCCGTCATCAGCCTGGCCGCGGGAATCATCGTGGCACTTGCCGGAATCGTGGTCCCGGGGGTGCGCTGGTTGTACGACTACGCCTGGTTCGTGGGCTTCGGTGTGTCGGGGGCTTTGTATGTGCAATTGATGCGGGGAACAGAAAAGTAATGATCGATCCCCAGCAAGCCCTCGCCGAGCAGCTCCCTGCCTTGAGCGCACAAGAAGCGCTCGTCGAGGCGAACCGCTGTTTATTCTGCTTCGACGCGCCATGCACTCAGGCCTGCCCGACGCATATCGATGTTCCCCGCTTCATCAAGAAGATCGCTACCGGCAACCTTCTGGGCTCGGCTCGCACGATTCTCGAAAGCAATCTACTGGGAGCAACGTGCGCGAGAGTGTGCCCGGTTGAGGAGCTCTGTGTGGGCCGATGCGTGCTTGGCGCTGAGCACAAGCCGATCGCGATCGGGCGCTTGCAGCGGTACGCCACGGACTTTGTATACTCTCGCAACATCGATGTCTTCTCCGCCGGACCGCCCACGGGCCACAAGATCGCGGTGATCGGCGCGGGACCCGCGGGATTATCGTGTGCCGGCGAGCTTGCGCGCCGCGGGCACAGCGTTACCGTGTTTGAAAAGCGCGATCTGGCTGGCGGCCTTTCCACCTATGGCATTATTGCGCTCCGCGAACCGGTGGAAGCTGCGTTGGCGGAAGTCGAAATGATCCGCCGTCTTGGAGTGCGCTTCGAAACCGGCATGGAACTCGGCCGCAATCTGAATATCCGGGATCTTCAGGCTCGGTTTGACGCCGTTTTTGTAGCTGTCGGCCTGGGAGCGACTCCGGATATGCACATCGCCGGCGAAGAGCACTTGGTTGATGGGCTCGAATACATCGAACAGAGCAAGCTCGATCCGCGCCATATGAAGATTGGGCGGCACGTCGCAGTCATCGGCGCGGGAAACACGGCGATCGATTGCGCCACCATCGCCAAACGATTGGGCGCCGAGAGAGTAGTTATGATCTACCGCCGCAGCTGTCACGAAATGACGGCCTACGACCACGAGTACGAGTTCGTCAAGAAAGAGGGAGTGGAAATCCGCTTCCTCACCCAGCCACGCTGCGTCGTGGCTGTGGATGGCGCAGTGAACGCCCTGGAGTGTGTCCGGATGAGCTTGGGAACGGAGGATGCTTCGGGGCGGCCGACGCCGCAGCCCATCAAGGGCTCTGAGTTCGTGCTGTCTGTTGACCAGGTGGTGAAAGCGATCGGACAGGAAATGACAGCCGTCGCCTCTTGGCTGCCTCTCGAGACCGAGAAAGGAAAGATTCGCGTGAACGATTCTTTTGAGACGAGCATTCCCGGTATCTATGCCGGGGGCGACTGCATTCGATCGAAGGGTGCAGCATCGACCGTGATGGGCGTACAAGACGGAAAGCTTGCTGCCCGAGCGATTCACGAACGATTGATGCCCCGGGGAGTCACCCATGGCTGATTTACGGATCGACTTCGCGGGTATCCAGTCGCCCAATCCGTTCTGGCTCGCCTCAGCCCCGCCCACCAACTCGGGTAACCAGGTTCATCGGGCCTTCGAGGCGGGTTGGGGCGGCGCGGTCTGGAAGACGATTGGCGCGCCCGTCCTCAATGTGTCGAATCGTTACGGAGCGTGGCACTATGGCGGGCAAAAAATGGTGGGCATCAACAATGTGGAGCTCATCTCGGACCGGCCCCTGGATGTGAATCTGCGCGAGATGGCCGAGGTGAAGCGCGCATGGCCGGACCGCGCCGTCATCGCGTCCGCGATGGTGGAGTCGAAACCCGAAGCATGGCACGACATCGTGCGCCGCATCGAGGATACGGGCGCCGACGGCATTGAACTGAATTACGGCTGCCCGCACGGCATGAGTGAGCGCGGCATGGGCAGCGCGGTCGGCCAGGTCCCGGAGTATTGCGAGCAGATCACCCGCTGGGTAACCGAAATCTGCCGCATCCCCGTGATTGTGAAGCTCACACCGAATATCACCAACATCATTCATCCGGCGCGCGCCGCCATTGCCGCGGAAGCCGACGCCATATCCTTGATCAACACGCTGAACTCGATCGTCGGCGTGGATCTCGACACGCTCGCGATCACTCCCAACATCGGCGGGAAGGGCGGCCACGGCGGGTTCGCCGGACCAGCGGTCAAGCCGATCGCGCTCCATATGCTCTCCGCGCTGGGTACCGACGAGGTTGTCTCCCTCTCGCGAATTCCCATTTCGGGCATGGGCGGAATCTCCACCTGGCAGGATGCCGCGGAGTTTCTGCTCCTGGGCGCGAGCAGCCTGCAGGTCTGTACCGCTGTAATGCACTATGGCTTTCGCGTTATTGAAGACCTCTGCGATGGCTTGTCGAACTGGATGGACGCGAAGGGATTCAAAACCGTCGGCGAAGTGGTGGGCAAGAGCTTGCCCCGGATCTCGGACTTCGCAAATTTTAATCTATTTTTCAGCGCGGTGGCGCGCATCGATGAGCACAAGTGCATCAAGTGCAATCTTTGCTACGTGGCTTGCAATGATGCGGCCCATCAGTGCATCGATCTGGCTCCCGGAACGACCGGGGAGCGGCCGCAGCCGAGGGTCCGCGAGCATGACTGCGTCGGATGCCGCTTATGCTACAACGTCTGCCCGGTGGAGCATTGTATCGAGATGGCGGAACTCCCCACGGAGCGCGCGCCGATATCCTGGAACGAACTATGCCAATCCCAGCCCGAGGTCTCCGAGGATTGGGAGGCGATGCGGCGCTACCGCGAGCAGAACGCGATACACGTGCACTAGGAGAACCATGTCCCTCCTGATCAAGAACGGCGAAATCGTCACCGCCGACTCGCGATTCCACGGCGATCTTTATATCGAAGACGAGACCATCACTCGCATCGGCGCCGCACTCGATGCCCCGCCCGGAACCGAGGTGCTGGACGCAGGCGGAAAGCTCGTGTTCCCCGGCTTCATCGATCCACACGTCCACATCTACCTGCCGTTCATGGCCACCTTCGCCAAGGACACGCACGAGACCGGAAGCATCGCCGCCCTGGTTGGCGGCACCACTACCTTCATCGAGATGTGCTGCCCGTCGCGCAATGACGATGCGCTCGAAGGGTACCACCTGTGGAAGTCGAAAGCCGGCAGCCATAGCGCCTGTGACTACACCTTCCACATGTCGGTGACGAAGTATGACGAGAAAACGGAGTCGCAGCTTCGGGAGATCGTGCGCGACGGCATCGCGTCCTTCAAGATCTTTCTCGCCTACAAGAATTTCTTTGGCGTAGACGACGGCGAAATGTACCAGGCCCTTACGCTTGCCAAGCTGCTCGGTGTCATCGTGACCGCGCACTGCGAGAACGCCGAACTGGTCAGCCGCCTGCAGGCGAGCCTGATCTCCCAAGGCAAGACCGGCCCCGAGTGGCACGAGCCCAGCCGTCCTGAATCAGTGGAGGCCGAGGGCACAGGGCGCTTCGCAACTTTTCTCGAGAATACGGGCGCCACAGGCTATGTGGTTCACCTCTCGTGCGGTCCCGCGTTGCAGGCGGCTACGGCAGCCAAGGCGCGCGGGGTCAGGATTTTCATCGAGTCCGTTCTGCCTCACCTTCTTCTCGACAAGACGTACGCCGAGCGGCCGGGGAGTGAGGGCATGAAGCACGTGATGTCGCCGCCACTGCGCGACAAACGCAATTTGCACTTATTGTGGAACGCGCTTTCAGCCGGATCTATTGACACGGTCGGCACCGATCATTGTCCGTTCGACACTGAACAGAAATTGCTAGGCCAAGCCAACTTCACACAAATCCCGAACGGTATCCCCGGCATTGAGGACCGCGTCAACCTGCTCTACACGTGCGGTGTCGCCAGCGGCAGGCTCGATGTGAACCGGTTTGTGGACGTCGCCAGTACCAAGGCCGCGAAGTTGTTCGGCCTGTTCCCTCGCAAAGGCACGATCGCCGTAGGAAGCGACGCGGATCTAGTGATTTACGACACGTCGTATCGAGGCGTAACTTCAGTCAAGACACAGGCTGTGAACAACGACTACAACGGATTCGAAGGAATGAACATTCAGGGCCGTCCGTCAGTGGTAACGGTGCGTGGCAAGGTGCAAGTCAAAGATGGAAGATTCGTGGGCGACAAAAAGCGCGGACGCATGTTGCGGCGCGAGCCCACACATTTTTGAAGAGACGGAACGATTATGAGCCTGAATCCGAAGCGAACTGTTGCTGAGCTGAAAGAGCTGCGCGAACTCACGAGCGATGAAAACGGCGCTCAACGCGTTGCCTGGACCGACGTCTGGCTGAAGGCGCGGCAGTGGTTTCAATCGAAGCTGGCCTGCCTGCCGGTGGAACATCATCTGGACGCCGCGGGCAACAGTTGGGTCACTTTGCGTGGCGCTTCGGACCAGGCGTTGCTGCTTGGCGGGCATCTCGATTCAGTGCCGAACGGCGGCTGGCTCGACGGCAGTCTGAATGTCTTGGCCGCGCTCGAAGTCTTGCGCCGCTTCGCGGACGAATACGCGGGCCGTCCGCCAATAACGGTTCGCCTGGTCGACTGGGCGGATGAGGAAGGCGCACGCTTCGGCAGAAGCCTGCTGGGATCTTCGGCCTTTGCCGGCACCCACAGTATCGAAGCCGACCGCGTTCGCACCGACAAGGATGGCATTCGCCTCGAAGCCGCTCTGCGTCGCTGCGGCGTCGAGATCGATCGCTTTCCCGAAGCCGGGCGCGAGCGGCAAAACGCGGCCGCCTATCTGGAGCTCCATATCGAGCAGGGTCCAGTGCTCGAGCGCCTGGGCCTGCCGCTGGGTGTTGTGCTCGGCACCAAGGGCGTGGAGCGTCATACCGTCACATTTCTAGGCCAGGAAGCGCACTCGGGCTCCACGCCCATGAAGGTGCGGCGGGATGCGCTGGCGCCGGCCGCAAAGCTGGCGCTGGAAATCCGCGTCATTGCTGGGAAGCACCCGGATGCCGTCTGTACCATCGGCAGCGTGAAGACATTTCCCGGCATCGTCACCGCTGTGGTCGGCCGGTGCGAAGCTACGCTGGATCAGCGCGATCTCGACGCGACCGTGGTTGCCCAGATGTTGCGCGAAGCGCGCCAAGCCAGTGAGCGCTTCGCCGCTGACGAGAACTGTACCGTGGAATGGTCGCGCATCTGGAGCATTGAACCCGTGCCCTTCCATCCCGCGCTGATCGATCTGTGCGGCCAGGCCGTTGAGGAGACTGCGGGCCGAAGCCATCGCCTGCCGTCAGGACCTCTTCATGACGCCGCTGAGGTAGCCCGGTCAGGCATCCCGACGGTGATGATGTTTGTGCAGTCGCTCAAAGGCATCAGCCACAACAAAATTGAAGACACCCTCGAGGAACACCTGGAGTTATCCGTGATCGCACTGGACCGGCTGGCGACTAAGACCGCACTTTGGATCCAGCAGAAAGGTTGAATCGGCGGGGGGAAATGGCGGAAATTTGGAGAGATCATCACCAAGGGCAGGGGGCCCGCTCTTGATGTTTCACCTTGCCGCAAAACGCCCTGGTCGGGAACTGACCTCACGCGGGCCGTATGTCCGGTTCGTGGAGATCGCTGTCTCCCCCGCCTGCTCAGCCTGGTGGCGTTATCAGCCTCCGATCGGGCGCCGATGGTCGGGTTGCCTGGGAGAGCGCCTTTAGACGCGTTATGCTTTTATCAGGCCGGACGTCAGACAAATGAGAAGTCGTTACGATGATCGACGACGTGGGCGCCCATCACGTCCTCCAGACGAACAGAAATCGACCCGTCAACGCGCCACGGATCAGGAGATCCAAAAATGGATTTCGCGCCAGCATGGCTTTGTGCCCGAGAGTGCCTGGATTGCACATTGCAAAGAGCTGTTCGGGCTCGCCCCACCCGGCGCGTCCCACGACGAGAATCCGTGTCCACCGGAAAAGGTTGCAACGATTAAGCAGGCGTTCCGGCACTTCGGACTGCTCTGAGCGATTGGCTAGAATGCCCAAGACAATCCAGACGTCGCCTCCGTTCCGTCGGCAGTTGACGCCGTCAATTACAAAAGGGAGTCTTCTCGTGTTCCGTCTATTGATCCTCGGCTTTTTGATCCATGTGATGACCGGCATAAGTCCGTCATTGGGCCAAGCTCCAACTTCGCCGGCGCGCCCGACGCCTCCGACGCGCGATCCAAACACTCCCGGTTATGTAGCGGCGAAAGACCTACCTGACGGGGCCAACGCGCCGGCAAACGCCGACGGAAATTTCATCCTTGGCCCCACGCATAATCCCCCACCAGAGATGACGGTGAAGGAAAGCGTGCCGCAGGGATCGGTCTTCACCTTTACCATGGAATCGGCCGATAGCAAAATCTATCCCGGCATAGCGCGCGAGCCTCACACTTTTGGCGCGGCGGACCCGACCGATCCCGCGAAACTGGTAGTCACCACGAGCCACCCTGCTCCCTACACCCGCCGAGTAACCGTGTACGTCCCCAAGCAATACGTATCTGGCACAGTCGCGCCGTTCATCGTCGGAGCAGACGGACCTGACCCACTCTTGTTCACGGCTCTGGACAACCTGATTGCCGAGCAGCGTGTGCCCGTGATGATTGCGATCTCCATAGGTAACGGCAGCGGTGACGCGCAGGGAAGTCAACGTGGTTTGGAGTACGACACGATGTCCGGGCTTTACGCGGAATTCGTCGAGAAAGAAATCCTGCCTCTCGTAGAGAAGCAATACAACGTGAAACTGACTAAGGATCCGGACGGCCGGGCGACCATGGGCGGCAGCTCCGGTGGCTCATGCGCCTTGATCATGGCGTGGTACCACCCCAAGCTTTACCATCGCGTGCTCACCTACTCAGGCACCTACGTGAACCAGCAGTGGCCGTCGAACCCCCAGACGCCCCATGGCGCATGGGAATTCCATGAACACCTAATCCCCAATAGCCCGGTGAAGCCGCTGCGCATCTGGATGGAGGTAGGCGATCGAGACCTCTTCAATCCCAATGTCATGCGCGACAACATGCACGACTGGGTCGTTGCCAATGAAAACATGGCGAAAGTTCTGGCCGCCAAGGGCTATCATTATCAATTCGTATTTGCACGGAACGCCGGGCACACCGACCGCGCCGTCAAGCAGCAGACACTTCCTGAGGCTTTGGAATACGTGTGGCAGGGATACCTGAAGAATTGAACCCGAGCGCTAGAGGCGCTCCAATCGCGTCTGAGCGTCGCCGAATTGCTCGAGTTTCACGCCAAAGCGATCCATAAGCGATAGATATAAGCTGCACATCTTGCGCTGGTCTTCGCTTTCGTTCAGGTAATTCAGCGTACGCCCGGTTTCGAGCGTCCCGCCGAGTCCGCCTGCGAGCACCACCGGCAATCTGAAATTATCATGCTTGCGGCCGATCCAAAGATTAGAAAGGAACATGAGACAGGTATTGTCGAGCACCGTGCCGTCGCCTTCTCTCATGCCGTCCAGCTTGGAAGACAAATATGCATATTGGCTCACATGAAAGCGGGCGATGCGTTCATATCCGTCCGAATTATTGTTATGGGACGCCGCATGATGTCCTTCCTTGACGTCAAGGAACGGATAGTACATCGCGGACAAATCGCGCGAGATAATCAGCGACGCAACGCGGGTCTTGTTGGTTTGAAAAGCGATCGCGATTATGTCGCACATCAGACGCGCGTGCTCGCGCAGATCCTCCGGCAATCCGTTGGCCGGACGCTCCATCGCCGCAATAGGAGTATTCTTCGCGCCGGCGGCGTCCTCCGCGGCCGCCTTGCTCTTGCGCATCCCTTCCACGCGCTTCTCCACTTCCCGCACACTGGTGAGATATTCGTCCAGCTTTCCCTTGTCGCTCGAGCTGATTTTTCGTGTGAGGTCCTGGGCGCGATCCTTCACGCGGTCGAGAATGCTGATGTTCAACAGGTTGCCACGGTTATCAAACAGGTTGTCCCAGGCCAGAGACGGGTAAACTTCTACGGGGACGGGCGAATCCGGACTTTGCCACGAGATATGCGAACTGTACGCCATGGAAAAGTTTGTCTCGTGATAACCAGTCATGGGCTGCTCGCACGCCAGCACGATACTGGATTGCGGCGTCTCTTCGCCTACGCGGCTGGCGATCATCTGATCCACACTGATGCCCGAGTGGATGATGGCGCCCTTCGAAATGTGCGCGCCCGACAGCAGACTTCCCGTCTGCCCGGGATGAATACCCTGATTGGTGAGCGACTTCACGAAGAGACCGTCGATCACATTGATCTTTTGCTTCAACCGCTCCAACGGCTCTAGCGTCTTACTGAGTTTCATCGCAGCGCCTTGACCTTCGGCGCTCCAATGATCCTCGTTGATGCCGTTACCGAGAAACACGACGCCAAATCGCTTCGGGAATGCGGCCTGGGAGGACGTCGAAGCGAATGCGTGAAGGGATTCCAGCCATGGCAATGCCACGGTGCAGCCGGCGCCGCGAAGAACGGTACGCCGCGAGATGGCTCGAGCCGATTTTCCGGACATCGCTAGTTCGCTCCTCTCGATTGTAACGCTGCCCTGGACGATTCGGACGCATCCGGAACTCGTCTGGTCAGAAACTGAGGGCTCGTGACAATGGTTTCGACGAGCGAGTCGAAGCGGTATTCGTTGGCCGCAAGGTGCGTTTCCATGCGGTCGAGAAGGGCTTCGTCCGAAAGTTGGAGCGATCTGTTCAAAGAATAGGCGAGGAGTTTGCGGCTGAGATTATCCACGAATTCTTTTTGGCGGTTGGCGCGGATGAAAGCTTGTAAGCCCTCCAATCCAGTGCCCTGCGAACCGCCCGGATAGGTGACCGTGGTATCCACTGGCCGCCCGGCGAGGTCACTCGTTCTGGCATCTCCTACCGGCCCATAGCCTTCAAAGGCGAGGCCGAATGCATCGAACCGCGAATGACACGCGGCGCATACCGGGTTTTCCCGATGTTTGGCGAGCATGTCGCGCACTGGCAAATCCGATTTCGCCTCATCTGCCGGTAATTCCGGGACTACCGGGGGAGGCGGCGGGATTCTTATTCCGAGCACGCGTTGCACCACCCAGCTTCCCCTCTTCACCGGACTGGTTCTGAGTCCAGGCGAGTTTTGCGTCAGAAATACTGCCATCGGCAACAGACCACCGCGCCCATAACGGGCGGCGTCGTCCACGCGAACCCAAGTATTCCCGTCACGTTCGATTCCAGGTATGCCGTAGTGTTTCGCCAGCGGGGGATTCACAAATGTGTAGTTGCCATACAGGAGATCAAGGACAGAGCGGTTGTTGGAAACCAAGTCTTCCACGAAACGGATGGGTTCCTGAAACATCGCCTCGCGCAAATCATCGTTGAAAGCTGGAAAGCGTCCACGGTCGACGGAATTGTTCGTCTCGAATTGGCGAATACCGAGCCAGTTTCCAGTGAATTCAGTTGCCAGCCCGCGCACGCGAGGGTCTTTCAACATACGCCGCGCTTGCGCCAGGAGAACATCCGGCTTACGCAGATTACCCGTGGCCGCGTGCCGCAACAACTCACCGTCGGGCAAACTGGACCACAGGAAATAGCTCAGCCTGCTCGCGAGCGCATAGCCGGATAAGGGCTGGCTCGAGAACGGCACGGCGCTAGTCAGCGCCGCCGGACGAAGGGGAGATTTCGAACGAGTCATGCCAAGGTCGGAAAGGTCCAGCCGGTAGAGGAAGTCGGGCGACATCAGGATGCCGACCACCGAATCGCGCATGGCGTCCTCGTGGGACAGCTCGTTCTTGGTGCGAAGCGCATGGTAATACGCAAGCACGTCATCGCGCTCGGGCTTGGTAAGCGGGCGCCGGTAGGCGCGCTCAGTAAAGCGCAGAAGCGCTTCAAGATGCTTCGGCTCCGCATCTGCCCGCTCCTTTTCCAAGTTCCGAAGCGTGTGGTTCACGCGGTCGAAGTGATCGCGGATCGCTTGCGGAGCGACGGGGTCATTCTCAGGATCGGCCATGGCTCTTTCCAGATATGCGTCGCGCAATGCCATGATGACCGGCGCATCGGTAATTTCGTGATCCGTAGGCCGCGGTGTGCCGGATTCCGCTCCTTTACCGGCAACCTCTCCACTCTGGTTGAGAAAAAATTGCGTCCAGGTGCGGGCCGTGAAATTGGCGATGAAATCGAACTCATCCCACAGCCGGTTGATTTCCAGTTGGCCTTTTTCACCGAGGATCAGATCCATCAGCGGTGTATCGTCACGATAGAAGCCCATCACGTTGTGATAGCCAGCGCTCAGCAGGCGGCCTTTGTCGTCGGAATCGTCCGGGAAATAGCGGCCGCGCTCGCTTAAATAGAAAGCATCCGGGAAAACAGAGGCGAAGCGCGCGAACGCGGCTTCATAACGCCGGCGCTCGGCGGCCGGAACGACAAGGTCGGGGTCGCCGGCGCGCGCCTTTGCCGAAATCGCGGCCCAGCGTGGTGCAGCTTCTTCGTGAAGATCGGGATAATCGGGGATCTTGGGCACCACCTCGGGCGGATCGGTATCGTTACGCAGATCCTTGGGGTCGCTTTCGCGGCGATGCGATGCGAAGTTCTTCAGCTTCCAGTTCAGCAAGGGCTGTGATCCGGGCGGCAAGCCTTCCACCTTGGGCGCGGCGAACTGCATGGCCGTGTGGGCGCGAATCTTGGTTACGAAATCGCTCATTTCGACAAGTTTCGCGTGAAGAGCTTCCGGTTCATTGGACGCCGGAGGGGGCAGAGCCCGCCACATGTTCTGGAGCTTCAAGACGGGACCGATCGCATCTTTGTCATGCAGAATCTCCCAGACCATCGGCGGATACTTGGGGCTTACTTTGGAATCCGCCGCAATGGAGGCGAGAGTCGCGCGCGGCTTGCCGAGGGCGCTGCGATACTGGAAGCACCATGCGGCATAAAAGTAATCCGCATAATTGGTGGGTTGCCGGAAATAGAAATTAACGATGCGTTGAATCGCGTACTTCTCGCGGTCCGTCTCGACCAGCATCGGATCCGGTGCGAAGTCGATGGTGTCAGGCCTCAGAACCATGTGATCCGCCACTTCGCGGGCTGCCCGCAGATACTTATTCAGCAGAGCCGGCGACATGGTCAACGACTCACCCGAGTTATCAAAACCAGCGGGATTGGCCGGATCCACGGGAAACTCCCGTGTGACCCGCATATCATGGCCCGTGAGATCGCGAATGGTGTAGTCATACTCGGCGTTACTGAGCCGCCGCACCAGCACCTGTCCAGGATCGCGCGCGAACTTTCTGATTTGTTCGGCGCGCACCTCTCGTACCCAGGCGATCACCTTCTGGCTGGCTTCCGCTGGCGGAGACGGCATCGGCTTCGGCGGCATCTCCTTGGCCGCGAGGCGTTCCATCAAGAGCGTCCAATGTGGAAAATCCGCAGTGACGGTTTCTAACGAGGTGTATGACTTGAGGTCGAACTGTGCAGCTGGGGTCTGGCCGCTATGGCAGCCGACGCAGTATTTCATCACGAAGGGCCGCACGGTTTGCTTGAACTCTTGCTCCAGCGGAGGTGCGGCGGTGGCCGCCCTCATAGCGACAGTGGCAAACATGAGGGAAGCGGCTCTAAACTGCATCTTGAATTCATTATTCCACCATCACTGTCTCGCGTAGTATCCGCCCAGACGCTCACGGATCAACGGCGTAGTGAGGCGGTCCCGGGGCGGCATGGGGGTGGACGAATTGATTAGCACACTTATAGCACATCAAGTTGGGGTGAACCCTTCCGTTGAGACAAAATGCAATTGGTACACTTGCCGCCATTTCAGCAGGCAGTTTTCTTGCTGCTGACGGTTTCGATTTTCACCTTTCGCCCTGATCGCTGCCCAACGCTTCTTGGTGGCAGCGATGATTGCACTCCTACCAGCTTCGCCCGCCGGCGGCGATTGGCGTCAGTCGCGTCTCATGACGACCGACAGCACGGCGAGGCGGTTCTCGCGGATATTGCGTGCCAGGTTGGGTCCCGCTGGTCTTCGCCGGCATCGTCGCCCGACCGGCACTCGCGTCCTAAACGAGCTGCCCTGTTCCACCTGTTACCCTGCTCAGCGCTTGATCCAGGTCTGCGATAAGATCAGCAGCGTTTTCGAGTCCGATAGAAAGGCGCAGCAGGTTCTGTGGCGTCTTGGTATCAGGACCCTCGATCGATGCGCGGTGCTCGACGAAGCTGTGCGGGCCGCCGAGACTGGTTGCCCTTGTGAACAAGCGCAGATTTGCAGCCACTGCCATGGCCTGTTCACGCGCGCCGCGAACCTGAAACGAGAGCATCCCCCCGAAGCCCGCCATCTGGCGGGATGCCAGCTCATGCCCGGAATGATCGGGAAGCCCGGGGTAGTACACGTGTTCGACGGCCGGGTGTCCTTTCAGGTAGACCGCAATCGCGCTCGCGCTTTCCAGGTGCGCACGCATCCGGCACGAAAGGGTAGACACTCCCCGGAGTATCAGCCAGCAATCGAAGGGCGAGGGAACAGCGCCGCCGTATCGCTGAGCGTTCCGAACCCGTTCAAACAGATAATTGTCAAACCGCGTTATGAGCGCCCCACCTACAACGTCACTGTGACCACCCAGGTATTTCGTCGTCGAGTGCGTGACCATGTCGATGCCGTACTGGAACGGCTGTTGCACCACCGGTGTAGTGAACGTTCCATCACAGATGCTGATCGCGTTTGCCTTCCGCGCGATCTCGGCGATACCGGCAAGGTCGGAGATCTTGAGCAGTGGGTTCGATGGAGTCTCCACCCAGATCAACCGCGTGGTCGGGCGTACCGCGGAGCGCACTGCATTGAGGTCCGTCATGTCGACGTAGGTTACTTCTAGTGGCCATTTTGCGAAGACGGTGTGTAGAACCTGCCTGAGGCCGTAATACACGTCCTCGGGCACCATGATGTGGTCACCAGGTTCGAGACCCTGGAGAACGGCCGTCAGCACAGCCAGTCCAGAGGAAAGGACCAGCGCTTCCTTTCCTCCCTCCAGCGCGCCCAGGCACTCTTCCAGCATCCGCCGGTTGGGATTATCCTCGCGTGAATAGGAAAAGCCGAGCGGGTAATCACCGTTTTTGGAGCGCTCGAAAGTTGTGGACAGGTGAATTGGCGGCGTCACTGCTCCGCTTGATGGATCGATGGAGCGACCCGCGTGAACCGCTAGCGTTTCGATTCGCATACGTTTAGTGTACGAGACTCATGTGCGCTTCCAACTAAGCTAGCCTGCAAACACTGGCGACCCATCATGCCTGCGGAGTGCCGAGTCAGGTTCATGATCGCTATGATGGCGATAGCCAATGACAGGGCAAGCGCTGCGGCGGATTTATCGGCGGCGGTCATGCCCGAGCGAGTCGGCAATCTTTGCAGCGACGTATCCGCTATCGCGCTGAAGCTTGCACTGATACTATCGCCTGGCGAAAAGACGATTTTTGTTTATGCGGGCGACAACAGGTCCGGAGCCGGTGCTAGGATGACTCCATGTCCGAATAGCGACTGCCGTGGCTGTTTTTTGGCACCACCATTGGACGGCACAATGATCGATAAGAGTACCACTAGAGGTGACTGCAGCGGACTGTTTTTCTGGTCCAGGTCTTTCAGCCTGATCGTACTGGTCACAACGGTCAGCTTTTCATGGGCCTGGCAACAACAACCCCCTGCGGTTCCGTTAATCCCCCAAGATCTCGACGAAGAACATCAAGACAGAGAACGGTATCAAAAGGCAACAGATGTCCTGAAAACGTTGGAGATCTCAAAGGGAGATTGGGTGGCGGATGTGGGAGCGGGAAACGGCTACTACGTTCAACGGATGGCCGATCTGGTCGGACCCACCGGGAAAGTGTTCGCAGAAGATGTAGCCGACCACGCTATCGAGTGGCTCCATCAAAGAGTGAAGGCATACAATCTGCACAATGTGGAAGTCGTAAAGGGCGCGATCGACGATCCCGCCCTCCCCGCTGACTCGTTAGCGGCCGTCCTGGTCGTGAATACTTACCATCACTTTCAGCAATATCAGCCTATGCTCCAGCAGATTTTCCGGGCACTCAGACCGGGTGGCCGTCTCGTTATAGCGGATTACAGCCTCCCAGCGCATCGAACGGAGTCCAGATCGGACCAAATTAAGAATCACGAAATCGACCCTGGGCTGGCGCGTGCTGAATTAGGGCGAGGCGGTTTTCAAGTCGTGAAGTGCGAAGATCCGTTTCTGAAGCGGATGCCCGAAGTGTCAACCGGCGATAGAATCGGCGCGGCGGACATGTGGATAATGGTTGCAGTTCGTCCGAAGTAGCTTGTTTGCGTAAGAGCAAGCCTATTCAGCGCCTGACAACCGCCACTAGTCGCCTCCTTGACCTCGAATCGGTGGCCGTTGTCACGCGGCGCCCGCGATCAAAACACAATCATCTGTCTGGGATGACCGGGTCTGTCAACATACAGCGAGCATTCGCAGTTCGTTATGCGACGCCCAGCCTGATTCTCACAGCTCGGTGATGAGATCGCGCCAGGAGGCGCGTTCGCGCGCCGGTCGGAAGAGCGCCGACAGCTTCGCACCGTGACCAAGAAGCTTACTGTAGAAGGTAGAGTCCGCCTCGGCGCGAAGAAGCAGCCTCTGCAAAGCTTCGGTGTCTCCGAACCGGTAGAGACCCGGATAATCGGCACCGAGGAGCCCCATGGAACCTGAAATGCGCGAGGCCAGGACCGGAGTGCCGTCCATGATAGCTTCGGAGATCACGTTGGCGCCGCCCTCCATTTTCGAGCTTAAGGCCAGCAGATGACTGGAGGCGATCAGACGTCGCACTCTCCAGCGCGGAATTTCGCCTAACCAGCGATACCGGGGATTGCGTTGCTGCTCGGCCCGCGCACGGTGTGCCATCTGCTCGGTCATGGCAGCGCCGGCGTGCACCACACGAATCCGGGACGCTGCAGGCAGGCTTCGCACAGCCATCGGCGCGCGAAAAGGATCCTTGATGCTCCGCAAGTGTCCCACAACAGCGACCTGGAACACCTGATTGGAGCGGACGATCAGCCCGGGTGTTTTCTCGACGGATTGATAGATGACCCGCGCCTTCAGGCGGAGGTGGCGAGTGAGTTCCTTGGCCGCAAGAGGCTGCAGCACCACCAGGCGAGTTGCCACCTCTAGAGCACGCTGCGCGCCCCGATGCCGATGAATGTCCCGGTATACGTCGGTGCCAGTCAGAACCACGATGACTGGCCTGTGCGGGTAACGCTCGGCGAAATCGAAAACTGCTTGTGCGCTCCGCCTGGCGTGTAACGCGATCAACAGATCACAGGGTGCGCCATCATAGCTCGTGTCGATCGCGATGAGATGGCCCAATTGCCGAAGAATCCGGGCCCAGCGCTCAGCGCTGATGCGGTTGCCGTAGAGTGTGCCGGGCGGGGCGGGGCAGACAATTCGAATCCGCATGGGGGGCATCATAGCATCCGTGCGGAGGAACCCGGCCGATCTACAATAGCGAAATGTACTCCGCTGCCGAACTGCGGTCCATGTTGCTCGACGCCCGGCAGCGAACGCTCGACCTGGTATCCGATCTTTCCGACGAGCGGTTAACCGTGCCCGAGATCGACATCATCAATCCGCCGATCTGGGAAATCGGTCATGTGGCCTGGTTTCAGGAAAGGTGGGCGCTGCGGCATCTGCGTGGCGAACGTCCCATTCATCCTCACGCCGATGAATTCTGGGATTCCGCCACCGTTTCCCATCACGCACGATGGGAATTACCCCTGCCGTCGCTGACAGCCACGCAGGCTTACATGCAACAGGTTCTCGACGCCGTTTTGGAGCGGCTTTCGGAAGCCAGTGTCAGCGAGGACGAAGCTTATTTCCACTGGTTGGCCATCATGCATGAGGATATGCACGGCGAGGCTTTAGCTTACACCCGGCAGACACTGGGATATGCGCCACCGCCGGGCTGGCGTCTGGCAGCGTCATCCGCCTCGCTGAAAACGACCGGTGGTGGCGATGTCGAAATTGACGGAGGAATCTACCGGCTGGGAGCGCTGCCAGGACAGCGGTTCGTCTTCGACAATGAGAAATGGGCTCACGAGGTGGATCTAGCTCCATTTGCTATCGCCCGGTGCGCGGTTACGAATGAGGAATTTGCTGCCTTCGTGAACGACCGCGGCTACCAACGTAGGGAGTGGTGGAGCGACTGCGGCTGGAAGTGGCGTGAGCGGGAACATGCGGAGCATCCGGTGTACTGGATTCCACAGGCCGGGAAATGGGCGTACCGCCTCTATGACCAGGTTCTGCCGTTGCCCGATACGGAGCCGGTGATGCACGTCAACTGGTATGAGGCCGAGGCTTATTGCCGGTGGGCTGGACGCCGGCTTCCCAGCGAAGCCGAGTGGGAATTGGCGGCGTCCGGCATGGAGAAGGAGCAGTATCCCTGGGGAGAAGAACAGCCAACAGCCCGCCGCGCGCACCTGGACGCGTGCTCTCTGGGAACGGTCTCCGTGCGGGATCGCGCATCCGGAGATAGCGCGAACGGCTGCCGGCAGATGATCGGCAATGTGTGGGAGTGGACTGCGACCGACTTCCTTCCTTATCCCGGATTCGCAGTTGATCCGTACAAGGAATACTCTCAACCTTGGTTTGGATCCGAGCGGAAGGTGCTG
The DNA here is from genome assembly GCA_035297145.1 of Bryobacteraceae bacterium. Lineage (GTDB taxonomy): Bacteria > Acidobacteriota > Terriglobia > Bryobacterales > Bryobacteraceae > QHXW01. Next base: position 51,822 of record DATGZN010000011.1, on the reverse strand, counting down.
CGCGGTGGCTGTTGGGCCACTCGTTCGCGCCTGATCCGGAATACGTGGCGGAACTATTTTCAGAAGGACCGGCGAGACATTTTCGCGGGGTTCCGGACCTGTGCACCTGTGCGGTAACACCGAGCCAATAAATCGACCCTCACGAGACTGGCACGTTCTTGCATGGCAACTGACACTACCAGCACGTCGTCAACTCAGAGATCTGAAATCCTGTCGGCGTGCGCGATTCGCGAACGATGTCGCTCACGGTTCTGCTTCCGTACCTCCTCAAACTCGATCACTGCGTTGCGAACAGCGGTTTGATCATAGAACCGGGCTTTCGTCGGGGGCTCGATTCCCGACAAGACGGGCTAATTGAGTAGGTTTTGGGTAGGAGAAGAACGCCGACAACGGGCCAAATGCTTGACGATTCCAGCGCTTTCGGATTTGGACCTAGGCGGATTGATCAGCATCTTGGGGTCCGTATTCGGATTGACCGGTACCACCAGCAGAGGAACGACGCAAGTGGAGACACGGGGTTGTGTTTCCGGATTGAGGACGGTAGGTGGTTGAGTGTTCGTCAATTGCCAGTCGAACCGTTTCTGCCTCAGCGCCTGGGTCCAGTTCGGTTGGGTTTCCAGATTCAAGACGCCGTTTGGTTGAGATTGTATCAGTGACCAGTCAAACGGTTTCTCTTTGAGCGCCTGGGGCCGGTCCGTGTCGGGTTTCGGGAGCAAAACACCCGGCTGGTCTTGGCCCTGCAATAGAGCGGACGCGAACGCCAGCAGGAACCAGTAGCTTTTCATAGCGGAAGAATTATGCCACAATCCTGGGCCGAGCGGAATGGGGTGAGATCGAGCCTGGCTGTCGCGATTAATCGCCCGCTAAATTCGCAGTTATTGGTGAATATCCGCACAATTACACGCAAAAGACTAGTGGATTGCCTTGACAGCCGTGCGAAACCATCCATACTGGAACCCTGGCAGATTGGAGCCTTTTGGCTCAAGGAGGACAGAATGGGAACTTCCCAAGCCGCACAACGTCAACTCCGCGGATCGCAGAAGTTACTGGAGGGATTGTCTAAGAACCAGGATGCGCCTTCGATCGAAGAAATCAGGAAGGCAATCGCGCTCCCCGTGGACTACAAAGTACTGAACTGGCTGATTCGCGGCACACCGCCCGCTTATCTGGAATGGGAAACCACTTTACAGGTAAGCACCGCGAACTTAGCCACAGTGGTGAACCATTTCGTGGGCCTTAACGACAGCACGATCGGCCTGCGCATCTTGATTAATGGCATCCCCATTCCAGAGATTGCGAACGTAACGATCACCAACTCCGGCCCCGCCGAATAGCGGAAACTGAAGCACGGCAAAGGACGGCAATGGAAGCAGCCTGTTGCGGACAGCCGATTATCCAAATCCATCCCACCAGGCGGTGCAATCTGCGCTGCCTCCATTGCTACTCCTTCTCCGCCCCGGAGGAACGCGATCAACTGAGCCCCCAAATCCTCGAGGACGTCCTTGAGGATGCGGCTGCACTCGGCTACAAAGTGGCGAGTTTTTCCGGTGGTGAGCCGGTTCTTTACGAGGATCTGGGCCAGCTCCTGATGCACGCGAAGGAACTCGGCTTCAGAACCACGGTTACTTCCAACGGCATGCTGCTCGACCGGAAGCGGATGGCCATGCTCACCGGGTGTACCGACGTGCTGGCGATCAGCCTCGATGGCGTTCCGGAATCGCACAACCGCATGCGCGCGTCGGACGAGGCGTTCGAGCGCATGCAGGCCAATCTGGAACGCGTACGCCTGAGTGGCATCACGTTTGGTTTCATCTTTACGTTGACGCAGTTCAACGTCAACGAGATCGACTGGGCTGCCCGGTTCGCGGTGGAGCAGGGCGCGCGCTTGCTGCAGATTCATCCACTCGAGGAGGTCGGCCGGGCGAGCCAGTTGCTCGTCGGTTCGCGCCCGGACGAGATGGAGTCGGCGTTTGCGTATCTGGTGGCGGAACGCCTGCGCCAGATGTACGGCGACCGGCTGTTTGTGCAACTCGATATTTTTCACCGCGACCTGGTGAAGCGATTTCCAGCCCGCTTCTACGCCGATGATGTAGGGCCGGAAAGCGCGCAGTTGGCCGACATGCTGACGCCCCTCGTGGTGGAAGCCGACGGCAACGTGGCACCGCTGGGATATGGATTTGCGCGGCGGTTCGGGCTGGGCTCGATTGCGGAAAATCGCCTGAAAGATCTGGCGCCGGAGTGGATCAGGCAACGATATCCGGCATTTCGCGAACTGTGCCGCGACGTGTACGCCGAGGCCTGCGCGCCGTCCGACCTGCCATTCCTCAATTGGTACGAGCTGATAGGAGAGCGCTCGGCGCATGCGCCCGCTCCCGCGGCAACACGCATCCAGGCAACCAGCGCCTAGTGGACCGGCGAGTATTCAGTATGTAGCGAGATGTTCGAAATCGAGGTTGCCGCCGGACAGAATCACGCCGATGGACCGGATCCCCTTGGGCAGCTTGTGGTAGAGCACCGCGGCCGCCGCGATCACGCCGCTCGGTTCGACCAGAAGCTTCATGCGCATCAGCAGAAACTTCACCGCATCGCGCAGTTGATCGTCGCTGACCAGCACGACTTGCTCGACATAACGCTGCAAAACAGGAAACGTCAGAGCGCCTGGTTGTGGCGAACGGAGACCGTCGGCGATCGTTTCGTTAGGCTGGATGGAGACGCGACGGCCGGCCTTCAGCGAGAGGTAGGTGTCATTCGATAACTCAGGCTCAGCGCCAAAAATGCGAATGTCGGGGTTGAGCGCCTTGGCGATGGTGGCACAACCTGACAGCAGCCCGCCGCCGCCGATCGGGGCGATCAGAGCATCGAGATGCGGAACCACTTCCAGCAGCTCCAGCGCTGCGGTTCCCTGGCCTGCCATGATCATGGGGTGATCGAACGGCGGAATGAGCGTTGCGCCGGTGTCTTTCAGGATCTGCTCGGCGATAGCTTCGCGGCTCTCGCTCTTCCGGTCGTAGGTCACGATACGCGCGCCCTGATTGCGCGTCGGTTCCATCTTCGTGCGCGGAGCATCAGCGGGCATCACGATGGTGGCCGGTGCCCCCACGTGCTGCGCGGCGATAGCTACTGCCTGAGCGTGATTTCCGGAAGAGTACGCCACAACGCCACGGGGAAGGTCCTGGTCCGGGAGGGAAAGGATCAGATTGCTGGCGCCGCGGATCTTGAACGAGCCGCCGCGCTGCAGGTTCTCACATTTGAAGTGGACATCCAGACCCGCGACCTCGTTAACGCTGGTTGAGGAGAAGACCGGCGTGTGCCGCGCCAGCGGCCGGATGCGCAGGCTGGCCTCGCGCACCATGACGGGAGAAATTTCTGGCTGCATATGCGGATCTGGCTTACCGCGCGGTTTCCAACTCGAACGCCCGGCGCTCTCGCAACCAGCGGAGTCTTCCCTGGTGCTCCTGATACAGCGTCGCGAAGGCTGCCCAATAGTAACCGGCCACAAACAGCGCCAGGAAGGGAATGGCGAAGTAGTTGTAGGTATCGATGGCGAAAAAGATCATGTACAGAAAGTACGAACCGGCTGCAATCTCGATGTACGGCAGCCAGCCGCTCTTGCGCCGGTACTTCTTGTGCTCCAGGTTCATAGGCGCACCCTCAATGGCATACTTTGGCGTGCGCACGAACGCAGAGCGAATGCCCGCGAGCGCCTCGATCACCGCACGCGTGTTGATGACGGTCAGCCCGACCCCTACGGCCATCAGCATGGGCAGCAGAAATACCGAGCGCTTCCAATGTTTCGGAAACAGCTCCCGATGAGCAATGATGTAAAACGCTGAGATCGACCAGAACGACGCGATGATCAGAGGCAGGTCAATAAACACCATCTGGAATATGCCCATGTAGAAACGCACGATCATGACCGGCAACATGAGCGCCGACATCACCAGCATCAGCGGATAGGAAATGTTAGGTGTGAGGTGGAGAAATGCCTCCAGCTTGACGCGCCAGGGTAGATCGGCGCGGCAGACTTGCGGCAGGATCTTCTTCGCCACCTGTGTAAGACCCTTCGCCCATCGCGATTGCTGCACCTGAAAGCCGTGCATCTCAACGGGAAGCTCCGACGCGCACTCGAGGCCCGGCAAATATACAAATCGCCAGCCTTTGAGCTGCGCGCGATAGCTGAGGTCAGAATCCTCGGTCAGCGTATCGGACTGCCAGCCGCCGGCATCGTCGATCATCCGCCGCCGCAGAATGCCCGCCGTGCCGTTGAAATTGAAGAAGTAGCCGGCTGTCGAGCGCGCTCCATGCTCGAGGATAAAATGCCCATCGAGCAGCATGGCCTCCACTTCCGTGAGGAAGTTGTAGTCGCGATTCAGATAGCTCCAGCGCGTCTGCACCACCCCGACAGCCGGATCGGCGAAATGCTGAATCGTCTTAGTCAGAAAATCTGCGGGCGGAATAAAGTCGGCGTCGAAGATGGCTACAAATTCGCCCGTTGCCGTCCTGAGGCCCTCCGCCAGCGCTCCAGCCTTGAACCCCTGCCGGTCGCTGCGGTGATGGTATTCGATGGGAAACCCAAGCATGCGGTAGCGCTGGCACAACGCTTCCGCGTACGGGTGGGTGTCGTCAGTCGAATCGTCCAGCACCTGAATCTGCAGCAGTTCCTTCGGATACTCGATCTTGGTCGTTTCGTCGATGAGCCGCTCGATGACATACCGCTCGTTGTAGATTGGCAACTGAATGGTGACCCGCGGGAGCTCGGCGAAGCGCGTCGTGGGCTCCTTGGTCGCGTTCTTGCGGTATTTGAAGTAGGTTCGGATTACGTCGTAGCGATGTAGCCCATAGACGGAGAGAATGGCGAGAACGCCAAAATAGGGGATAAGGAGCGACCAGTCGAACCAGCTCAACTGATGGATGCCGGCGAACGGATTATTGAGCAGGCTCCGGGCCAGCCGGCTGGTAAGGCCGGGAGCAGCCAGCAAGATGGCAGCGGGTAGCATCATCCATGTCCAAACGGTTCGACCAGTGCGGTTCGCTTTCGTGCTTCACGGCCTGAACCCGCGCCGTCTGCGACTCCGCGTTACTTCTCTTAACCGGACTATTGTATCTCGTTTCCGGAGGGGCCGTGGTGAGTGGATGTGCCTAGCTTTACGGACTCGTAGTTAAGCTTACCCCGCAAATCTGTTCGTAATAGCGCTCATAGAGCGGAATAATGCTATCGGTGGAGAAGCGGCTGATGGCAGTCTGGCGGGCGGCGGTCGAGATGCGCCGGTGGAGGCGCTCGTCGGTCAACAACTGAATCGCGCGGGCGGCCTGTGCGTCCACGTTGCCGACTCCTTCCAGGAACCCGTCAACACCATTTGTGATCAGCTCCCCCACGCCGCCGGCGCTGGTGCCGATCGGAGGAACGCCGCAGGCCATGGCTTCGAGCGCCGCCAGGCCGAACGCCTCCACCTCGCTCGGCATCAGAAGAACATGCGCCAGTGGGATCAGCCGCTCCACATGGTCCTGTTTGCCCAGGAAGCTGACGTGATCCTGGACGCCCAACTCGCGCGCCAAAACCTCGGCGGGCCCGCGATCCGGCCCATCGCCAACCATCAGCAGATGCGCCGGCGCCGACCGCAGCACGCGCGCCAGAATGTGGATGCAATCGAGCACGCGCTTCACCGGACGGAAGTTTGACAGATGAATGAGCAGCTTTTCTCCGTTCGGAGCCAGCCGCCTCGCTCCTGTCTTTTCCGCGTCCGGCTTGTAGGTTTCGATGTTGACGAAATTGGGAATGACGCGTACGCCTTCGACACCGAAAACTTCCGCGGTTCGCTGGCGGATGAACTCGCTGATGGAGGTGACGCCGTTCGACTGCTCGATGGAAAACTTAGTGATGGGGAAATACGAGCGATCCGTACCGACGAGTGTGATATCGGTACCGTGCAAGGTCGTGATGAACGGAAGTCTCCGCGACGGCGCCAGCATCTGTTGTGCCAGCAGCGCCGAAATGGAATGCGGAATGGCGTAATGGACGTGGAGCAGATCGAGCGAATAGCACTCGGCGACTTCGGCCATGCGCGAGGCCAGTGCCAGGCAGTACGGCGGATACTGGAACAGGGGGTAATTGGAGACTTCCACCTCGTGATAGTGAATGCGCGGAATCCCCGGATCGAGGCGAATCGGGTTGGCGTACGTGATGAAATGTACGTCGTGCCCGCGATTAGCCAGTTCCAGGCCCAGTTCCGTAGCGACAATACCGCTGCCGCCATAGGTGGGATAACAGGTGATGCCGATCTTCACAAGGCCAGCGTAGCACCGCGCCGAGGGTCCGTTCCGTCATTCGTCTCGCAAAGCCACCATCGGATCGACGCGCATCGCCCTCCGCGCGGGAATGTAGCATGCCAGCACCGCAACCGCACTTAAGAGCGCCGACACGCTTATGATCGTGGCCGGATCGGTTGCCGAAACGCCAAACAGGAGAGTTCTGATCAGGCGCGCTAGTGACAACGCGAGGATCAGGCCGCTTGCTATTCCCACGGCGATCAGGCGAAGGCCGTGTCCCAGAATCAGTTTGAGCACAGTAGACGGCGTCGCGCCAAAGGCCATGCGAATACCGATCTCTTGCGTGCGTTGGCTGACCGCATAGGCAACTGCTCCATACAAACCGACAGTGGCCAAGGTCAACGCCAGGCCGGCGAAGATGCCGAGCAGATCCGCGATAAATCGCGGCTGGCCAAGCATAGAGCCGAGGTATCGGTCGAGAGTCTTTCCTCTAAGAATCAAAACGCCTCGATCGATACTCTGGACAACCTGACGGATTTCCCCGAGCAGAGCGCGTGGATCAGCCTGACTTCTGACCACCATGCTCATCGCGTTAATCGGGAACTGTGCCATTGGCACGATAACAATCGGCTTAACTTCCTCTCGCAAGCTGAATAACCTAAGGTCGCCAACCACACCCACAATTTCGCTCATTTCGGCTGGTATGCCGCCCGATTCTGCGCCCTGCCTCAACCGCTTTCCTAGGGGATTCTCGCCGGGGAAATATCGCTTCGCGAAAGCCTCATTAATCACGGCCGCGGGTTTGGCTGGCATCCCATTGCCCACAGGAAAACCAGACCCTTTAAGAAAAGGAATATGCATCGTGCGGAAGTAATCAGGATCCGCCGTGCACAACTTGGCGTACGGTAACCCTTCGCGGGATGGTTGCTGTCCTTCAATCTCGAAAGACGTGCCAATGTCACCTCCGCTAAAGGGTAGCGGGAACGTGAGGGTGGTTGAGGCCACGCCTGGGACGGTGCGGATTTGCGAAAGGAGCTGCTCGAAGAGTCGGATGCGTTTGGCGCCCGTATAGTCCGGCAGACTGAGATCGAACGTGAGAACATGGCTGGGATCAAAACCGGGGTTTATCCGCTTCAGGTGCCACAGGGTCTGTAGCAACAGTCCCGCCGCCAACACCATGACCAGCGACAGAGCTATCTCGGATGTCACCAGAACATCGCGCAGCCGTCCCGCGCTCGCACCGGGTGTCACTCCGCGCACGCGAGCGGTGAGGGATTCACCCAGTCCCGTCTTCGAAAGCCGCAAAGACGGCACAAGGCCGAACAGCAGAGTGCAAATGATCGAAAGACCAAGTGTGAAGAGGAGGACCGTGCTGTTTAAGCTGACGTCGGTCAAGCGAGGAATGTCCCGTGGACCAATCACGACCAGAACTCGGATCGCCCAATATCCGAGGGCAAGGCCAAAGCCCGCCGCGAGCAACGCGAGAATCAGGTTCTCGGTGAGTAACTGCCGCACGAGCCGCACGCGGCTGGCGCCCAATGCCGTGCGGATCGCGATTTCGCGGCTCCGGTGTGTCGCCCCCACCAGAATCAGATTGGCGACGTTGATGCACGCAATCATCAGCACCATCCCAACGGCCGCAAACAGGAGGATCAGCGCTTCTCTGGCGCCGCCCACCAGGCCGGACATGTGCATCACTAAGCGGATTCGGTTTCCGGGCTGGTCATCCGCCCCGTATTGCTGTGCCAATCGGTCGGCAATCGTATTCATCTGGGCTGCGGCCTGCGCCAGCGTTGCCCCGGGCTTTAAGCGTGCGATCACGTTGTATACGCTGTTGCCCCTTCCACGGGTCATCTCGCCGTCATACGCAATCGGCACCCACAATTGGACCGGTTCAGCGAGGATCGGAAATTCAAAACCGGGCGGCATCACGCCGATCACCGTGTAACTGCCGCCGTCCAGTGAAATCGAACGGCCGGTGATACTCGGATCTCCGAGGAAATGATTTTGCCATAGTGCATGGCTCAACACCGTCACCTGGCCTTTTCCGCCCACCTCTTCGTCGGCACGAAAGGTACGCCCCATCTCGGGTGCGGCTCCGAGAAGGCGGAACAGATTGGTGGGTACGACGGCAGCGTTGATGCGTTCAGGATTGCTATCGGTCAAGACCGTACCGTGCGATTCCCGATAAGCGGCCATGTCAGCGAACACGGTATTCTGGCCGCGCAGATCCAGAAAATCAGGATAGCTGATGGTGTCTTTTATCGTTCCCTTTTTGACACTTTGCCTCCACACGTCCACCAACCGCTCCGGGTCACTATAGAGCAGGGGACGAAAGAGGACGGAATCGATCACCGAAAAGATCGCCGTATTCGCCCCAATGCCAAGCGCAAGCGAGAGGACGGCGACCCCGGTGAACCCGTAGTTCCTGCTCAGAATATGCAGCGCAAAGCGGACGTCTTGCCAGAGCCGATCGAGCGATGCCCATCCCCACACTTCACGCACGTCCTCCTTTGTCAAGGTTGTGTTACCAAAGGCGCGCCGGGCGGCGTAGCGGGCTTCGTCGCCCGATAAGCCGCTCTCTTGCTGTTCCGCGGCCTCCGATTCCAGATGCGAACGTAGCTCCCGCTCCAGGTCCTGCTCGCGTTTTTGGCGCCGTTTCCAAAACATCGCGCTGCCTCATTCGTACCGCAAGGCGACCGTCGGATCCACCAGCGATGCACGGCGTGCAGGCAGGTATGCCGCAAATGCTGCCACCGCCGCGAGAATCAATAGAGCCGCCGCGAGCGACACAGCGTCGACATTCCCGAGTCCGAACAGCATGCTGGACGCCTTCCGTTCCAGCGCCAAAGCCGCAGGTATGCCGATCACGAGTCCGCAGGCCACCAGCGTCAGCACGTCGCGCATCACCATCCACACGACCGTCCCGCGTCGTGCCCCAAGCGCCATGCGCAGCCCGACCTCGCTCGTTCTCTGCGCCACCGCGTAGGAGAGCACACCGTAGATGCCGATCGACGCCAGCAATAGCGCCAGCAAACCGAAGAAGGTGGACAAGCGGGCGGTCAGCTTCTGCTGCACCAGCGTGTTGTCCACCTGGTCCGCCATCGTCCGGACGCCGAAAATCGGCAGGTTGCGATCCACCTCGGCAAACGCGCGCCGAATCGCCGGGATGAGGCTGCGGGGATCACCCGAGTAACGAACTTGAAAATTGCCGTAGTATCCGGGGCTTTGCGTGTATGGGTAATACGCTGCCGGTTTGGTCTCCTCAGTGAGCCTCTCATATTTCGCATTTTTCGCTACGCCCACAATCTGCATCTGATCGTTGTGTTCGTTCTCGCCCAAGCGAAAGTGCTGGCCGATCGGCGACTCATTCGGGAAGAACCAACGAGCCATCGTCTCGTTAATCACCGCAACCTTGGGGGACTTCGCTGTATCTTCCGCCCCGATGGGCCGGCCCATAACGACTGGCAGGCCGATCGTCGCGAAAAACGCCCGGCCGACTACGTTATTGTGAATCTCGCGCTGGCTGTAAGGCGGTGCAGGACGGCCTTGCGGATAAGCATCCGAGGACCATTGGCCGTCCAGGACAGTGAACATGGAAAAGCTGGCAGCACGCACTCCTGGCAGGGCGCTGACTCCCTCCTCCACGCGATGGTAAATGTCCGCCAGCCGCGGATCAGTTCCCTTGTACCCTAGCGACGCTGTATCCACGCTCATCACAAGAACGTTTTCCTTATGGAATCCTGTTTCCACGTTTCTCAAATTCATCAGGCTGCGAACGAATAGCCCCGCGCCAATCAGCAGTACCGCTGAAAGTGCCACCTGCGAAACGATGAGCGTCTTCGCGAGAACTTGGCTGGATCGCGCCGAGACGCTTCCCCGGCCTTCTTTCAGCGACGAGCTCAGGTTGACTCGCGTCGCGCGAAATGCCGGCGCGAGGCCGAAGAGGATGCCCGTCACCAGCGAGATCAGGCTGGTGAACGCCAGTACACGCGCATCCGGCGCCACTTGAAGCGGCAGGATTTCCTCACCGGTCGAGACCATCCACACAAGAAAGCCGCTGGCCCACCAGGCGAACACACCTGCCGCGGCGCCGCCAGCCACCGCCATCAGAACGCTCTCCGTGAGCATCTGACGGATGAGCCGCATGCGGGTCGCGCCAATCGAAAGCCTCACGGCAATCTCCCTGCGCCGGCTGGCCGCACGCGCCAGCAACAGATTCGCGATATTCGCGCACGCAATCAGCAGGACCACACCGACCGCGGCCATCAGAATCTGTAGCGATGTCGAGAACTGCTGGCGAATCTGCGAAACTCCACGGCCGCCCGGAGTTAGCTCGATGAACGCATGTTGAATATCGTTGAGGTCCTTCTGGCGGGGATTCGACCCGACCCGCTCATGCAAGCTCTGTTTAAACAGTACGTTCACCTGCGAACCGGCTTGCGCTGTGCTGACACCCGGCTTCAGCCGCGCCAGGATATACAGAGACTGAAATGACGCGTCCTGCCTCGCGTGCTCGCCGCCCCAGCCTGGCGGCACTTGCGCGTTCATCGCCAGCGGAATCCATAGATCGGGCGATTCACCCACGGATGTGCCGAAGAACTCAGGGGGAGTGACACCGATGATCGTAAAAATCGTCGAGTTGAGCGTGAGTGTCTTTCCAACCACAGAGGGGTCGCGCCCGAACCGCCGCTGCCACCACGAATAGCTGGCCACCGCTACCGGATGGCCACCCGGCTTCTGGTCTTCGTCATCGGTGAATGTGCGTCCTGCGATTGCATTCACGCCAAGCACTGAAAAGTATGTGCCCGAAACGAGGCGCGTGCGCACGGGCTCGGGTTCCGTGCTGCCACTCACCATTCCGCGCTCATTGTTCGGCAGGCTCATCATCGCCGCCACGTCCGAAAAAACCTGGTTCTTCCGCTGCACCTCCCGATAGAACGGGTAGGAGAACAATTGCCAACTTTTGTCGGGCAAACCGTCGTCAATCCCCACTCTCCGTCCCGCTCCGAACAGCACCAGACGCCCCGGCTGCTGAACGGGCAGCGAGCGCAACATCACTGCATTCATCACGCTGAAGATGGCAGTATTCGCCCCGATCCCCAGCGCGAGCGAGAGCACTGCGACAGCCGTAAATCCAGGGCTCTTCCGCAACATCCGCAGGGCATAGCGCAGGTCCTGCGCAAATCGTTCGAGCGACATCCACCCCCACATTTCTCTTGTCACCTCTTTGATGAGATTCACGTTCCCGAAAGCCCTGCGCGCCGCATACGGCGCCTCGTCCCGGCTCGCGCCGCCACTCCGCAGTTCTTCCTCCTCAAGCTCCAGATGCCCGCGGATTTCGCGCTCCAGATCCTGCTCGCGTTGCTGCCGCCGTTTCCAAAACACGATCTTCTACTCGTAACGCAAGGCCGTAGTCGGATCTACCAGCGACGCCCGTCGCGCGGGCAGATAAGCCGCGATGCCCGCCACGACGATAAGAACTCCAACAGCCGCGGCGATGGAAACGGCATCCATTTTGCCGAGGCCGTAGAGCAGACTGGAAATCCATCGCTCGCCTGCCAGCGCCGCCGGCACTCCGATCAGCAAGCCGATGGCCATGAGCCCCAGCACATCGCGCATAACCATCCAGACGACGCTCGATCGCGGCGCGCCCAACGCCATGCGCAGCCCTACTTCGTTGGTGCGCCGCGCGACAGCGTACGACAATACGCCGTATATTCCGATCGAGGCCAGCAACAGCGCCAGTAGTCCGAAGAAACTCGACAAACGGGCGAGCAGCTTGTCGCCAGTCAGCGTGTCGTCCACGTGCGCGGCCAGGGTTCTCACCTCTGTGATCGGGAGATTGCTGTTGACTTCGGCAAACGCACGCCGAATCTCCGGGACAATTCCGCGCAAATCCCCGGAGTAGCGAACCGTAAACTGGCCGAGAAACCCAACGCGCTGCGTATAGGAATAAAACGCCATAGGCGTCGGTTTCTCGCGCAGGCTCTCGTATTTGGCGTCCTTGACGACTCCGACTACTTCGAAGTCGCCACTGTGGTCGGGTGAGAAGCCGTATCGATGGCCAATGGGGGACCCGCCGGGGAAATATTCGCGCGCCATAGTCTCATTGATGATCGCGACTTTCGGCGACGTTGCCGTGTCGCTGAGCCTGAACCCGCGTCCCAGAATTACCGGCAAACCCATGGCGGCAAAGAAATCGGGTCCGATGACGTTGCCGTGGACTTCCCGCTCATGGGGGGTGGTGCTTCCTTGGACGCAAGCCGGCATGGTCCACGCACCCGGATCGAATGTCATCAAGGAAAAGCTGGCCGAACGAATGCCCGGTATCTGGCTGACGCGCTGCTCTACCTGGCGATAAACGCCGATCTGGCGGGGATCATCGTCTTTGTAGCCTAGCGAAGGCGTATCCACTCCCAGTACCAGGACATTCTGCGCGTTAAAGCCCGCATCAATGTTCCGCAGGTTGGCCAGGCTGCGAACGAACAAGCCCGCGCCGATAAGGAGTACCACAGAGAGAGCAACCTGCGAAACGATTAGCGCCCTGGCTAGCAGATTTCCGGTTCGGGCGGATACGCTGCCGCGCCCTTCCTTTAACGAAGAACTCAACTCGATTCGCGTAGCCCGGAGGGCTGGCGCCAAGCCAAACAGAATGCCCGTTGCCACCGTGAGCAGCGTGGTAAACATGAGCACCCGCGCATCCGGCGCCATATGCAGGGGCAACGTGTCAGCGCCGTTTGAGACCATCCACAGCAGAATTTTGCTGGCCCATCCCGCGAGCGCAACGCCTACGACGCCGCCCAGGACGCTGAGCAAAACGCTCTCGGTGAGCATTTGCCGAATGAGCCGCAAACGGCTGGCACCGATCGAGAGCCGCACCGCGATCTCCCTTTGGCGGTTGGCGGCCCGCGCCAGCAAAAGATTGGCGATATTGGCGCAGGCGATCAGCAGCACCAAACCCACCGCACCCATGAGTAATCGGAGCGACATCGAGAATCGATCCCGAACCCGCGAAAGGCCACGGCCTGCCGGCGTCAGTTCGATGGAGGCGCGCTGAATGTCGCTCAGATCCTTCTGGCTGGGATTCGATCCAACACGCCCATGCAGGCTCTGCTTGAAAATGACGTTCAGTTGCGCGTTCGCCTGCGCGACGGTTATGCCGGGTTTGAGCCGCGCCAGAATGTACAGGCACTGAAACGACGGGTCCGTGCGCGCCTTCTCGCCACCCCACGCGGGCGGCAATTGTGCGTTCATGGCCAGCGGGATCCACAAATCCGGTGATTCGCCAACCGAGGTGCCGAAGAACTCCGGCGCCGCCACGCCAATGATTTTGTAAACCGTGGCACCGATCGTCAGCGTCTTCCCAACTACCGACCGGTCACGCCCAAACCGCTTTTGCCACCACGAGTAACTCATCACCGCAACCGGATCCGCGCCCGGCGTCTGGTCTTCGGCGTCGCTAAACGTACGTCCGGTCGCGGCATTGACACCGAGCACCGAGAAATACGTGCCGGAAACCAGGCTGGTGCGGATAGGCTCCGACGTTTTGGCTCCCTCCACCGCCCCCCGCACGTCGTTGTGCAGGCTCATCATCGCCGTCACGCCGGAGAAAACCTTATTCTCTTTCTGGACCTCACGATAAAACGGGTAAGCAAAGAGCTGCCAGCTACGATTGGGCAAGTCGTCTGTTATTCCGCCCCAATGCCCCTCGCCGAACAGCATCAGCCGGTCCGGCTCGTGGACGGGCAGAGATCGCAGCATGACGGCGTTCATGAGGCTGAAGATCGCCGTATTGCCGCCGATCCCAAGCGCGAGCGAAAGCACAGCCACCAGCGTGAATCCTGGGCTTCCCTTCATCATGCGAATCGCATAGCGCAAATCCTGGCTCAAGCGTTCGAGCGATGCCCATCCCCACATTTCCCTCGTTGCCTCCTTTATGAGAGCCACGTGGCCGAAAGCCCGCCGAGCCGCGTACGGCGCGTCGTCCGGCCTCATTCCGGCAATACGCTGCTCCTCCTCTTCCAGTTCCATGTGAGAGCGGATTTCCCGCTCCAAATCCTACTCGCGCTGCTTCCGCCCCCACATACGTCCTCTCTTACGTCGGCCGCATCACCCGCGCGATGGCCCGTGCAAGTTGCTTCCATTTGGATTCCTCGATGCTGAGCTGCTTCCGTCCCGCCGCGGTCAGCCGGTAGAACTTCATCTCGCGGCCGCTGTCGGTTGTCTCCCATTTGGACGCGATCCAGCCCTGCCGTTCCAGCCGGTGCAGCGCGGGGTAAAGCGACCCATGCTCCACTTGCAGCGCTTCATCCGAAGTCCTCTGGATATGCTTGGCGATGCCGTGCCCATGCATCGGCGCAAATAGCAGGGTTCGCAGAATCAGCATGTCCAGGGTGCCTTGCAGCAGCTCAACGCGGTTGGGTTCTTTGGCCATATTTGATGGTAGGTAGTCTACCACGTTAGTAGACGATCTACCACCAAAACGGTTAGCTGAGCCGGTACCAGAGGGAGTGGTTTAGGTACTGGTTATCTCTGGTACAGATACAGCGTGTGGCTGCGGCCCTCGCCGTCGTCTTCGATGTTGATTTCCTTCACGGGCGTCCAATCATGGAAGGGGAAGTCGTGGGAAACGATGCGCGTGCCTTTTTTGAGCTGCTTCTCCAGCAGTGGACGCAACTTGTTATTGGAAACCGGCAGCAGATACACGGTGATCACGTCCGCTGAGCTGTAGTCCTGCTTGAAAATATCGCCGTGAATGATGCGCGCGGTCTTTTCCAGGCCCAGCGTGCGGATCTTCTGCATGCTCTGGCGGTAGAGATCGTCCGCCATCTCGACGCCCGTGGCGTCGGCCTTGTACTTCTGCGCCGCCATGATGACAATGCGGCCGTCGCCCGAGCCCAGGTCGAACATCTTCTCCCCGGCCTTCAGCTCGCCCAGATCCAGCATCTTCTCGACGATTGTCAGGGGCGTCGGATAGTAGGGCGCCAGCTTTTCGACGTCCTGCGCAAAACCGATGCCGCAAAAAACCAGCGCGATGGACAGAAGCGCACCACGACCCACCATCACTGCCAGTGTAGCGCTAGTCCGTGATCGACTTCCAGCCGCGCCGCGAAAGATCCCAATAAATCACGGCGCCCGCCGCCAACCCCACTGTAAGGAAAATGAATCCGCTGCTGTAGTCCTCGAGCACAATTTTGCCGATTCCAAACAACAAGCCGTAAATCATCACGCAGCCGCTGATCCAATCCAGCAGATTGTGGGCGAAATCCCGGGTGGGCGGAATTTCCGGCGCAAGCTTCGCCACCGGCGCCCAGCCAAGCGTCCAGGGGTGGACTTTCCGGTAGAACGACAGCAGCTTGTCCATCGGCTCGGGCGCAGTCATGAACGTGACCACCAGCCAGACGACGGTCGTGAACCCAACCGTGTAAAGCATAATGTAAGCGAAACCGATTGGATCATCGCTCGACAGGCCGAATCCCAGTTGCAAAGTCAATGACGCCGCAAAAGCCGCCGCCATCGCCGATACCTCGCTCCACGCATTGATTCGCCACCAGTACCAGCGCAAAATGAGAACAGTTCCAGTTCCCGCACCCGTCACGATCAGAAGCTTCCAAGCGCCGGCAATCGAGTCCATATAATAGGTGACGACTGCGGAAACCAGGGTGAGAAACACCGTCGCCACCTGCGACATCGCCACATAATGCCCTTCCGTCGCTCCCTTATTCAAGAACCGGCGGTAGAAGTCGTTAACAAGGTAACTGGCCCCCCAGTTGAGATTCGTCCCAATCGTGGACATGAACGCCGCCGCAAAACCAGCCAGCATCAGCCCCCGCAGCGCCGCCGGCAGGTAGTTCACCATCACCAATACGTATCCGGATTCTTTGTCTTTAAGGTCCGGGTACAAGATGATCGAGGCCAAACCCACCAGAATCCACGGCCAGGGACGCAGGCCATAATGTGCGATGTTGAACCACAGCGTCGCCAGCAGCGAATTCTTCTCGTCTTTCGCGCAGAACATACGCTGCGCGACAAAACCCCCGCCTCCCGGCTCCGAGCCGGGGTACCAGACGGCCCACCAATTCACGGAAATGTAAACCAGAAAAGTGATCATGGGCATCCAGGCGGAGTTCAGGTCCGGCACAAAGCTCAGCGCCGAGCCGGCGCGATGGATCTGGGAGAGCTTCACCTTCATCAGGTCAATGCCGCCAACGGCGCGCACTGCGGCAAAGGCCAGAATAATGATCATGGTCATCTTGAGAACGAACTGGAACAGATCGGTCACCAGCACGCCCCATAGCCCAGCCAGCGCGGAAATGAATGATGTAAGCGCGATGATGCCGAGCACGATCCACAGCGCCTGCGCCTTGGTCACGCCCAGCGTCAACGTCAGAATCTTGACCATGGCCAGGTTCACCCAGCCGAGGATGATGCAGTTGATCGGCACCCCCAAATAGAGGGCGCGAAACCCTCGCAGGAATGCCGCCGGTCCACCCGAATAGCGAATCTCGGCGAACTCCACATCGGTCATCACGCCGGATCGCCGCCACAGCCGCGCAAACAGAAACACCGTCATCATGCCGCTGGCAACAAAGTTCCACCACAACCAGTTGCCGGCAATGCCGTTGCGCGCGACCAGTCCCGTGACCACCAATGGCGTATCGGCGGCAAACGTGGTAGCGACCATCGACGTGCCCGCCAGCCACCACGGCACATTGCGGCCGGAAAGAAAGAACTCACCGATGTTCTTTCCCGCCCGTGCCTTATAGTAAAAGCCGATGCCCAGATTCAACAGAAAGTATGCGGCGACTACCATCCAATCGACGTATGTGAGCTTCACCCGTTCGATCCCTCCCGGATTTCAACGGCCCTGTTGAAAAACCTGTGAATAATGAATCTCGAATGCAGGAATCACGCGTCCAGAAACGCTTTCGTAACAAAATGCACTGTTGTTCAGCATCCGCTTGGCGAACTTGTAAGTTTATCCCATCGTGACGCTTAGCAATGGCTATCGATGGATTTTTTATGTCGAAACGCCAGAACCTTAATCCACCGCGCTCTGGTGGTGTGGAAATAACTGGGGCCTGTCCGGTTACGGACGCCCCTACCCAGAAGCGAACAGACTCGTGCAGCCGGCCGCTCCTAAGCACTTTGCTTTGAGCCGCTCATCATGGACACGAATTTGCCATTAATCCCTCAAGCCTTTATGACGAATCCCTTGCAGCACCTGCGCTTCACGGTTAGATTGTTAGCCCGCAATCCTCTTTTCGCGCTCGTGGCCATCGGCACGCTCGGCTTGGGCATTGCCGCCACTACGGCCATCTTTTCGGCCGTCGATGCCGTTCTCCTGCATCCGCTGCATTTCAAAAACCCCGATCAGCTCGTCATCGTGACCAAGAACATGCCCATGTTCGAGTTGGCGAAGTCGGATGCCTCACCGCTCGATTTCCTCGATTACCAGAGATTGAGTCAGTCGTTCTCCGCCATGGCCACATACGACATCAATAGCGTGAACCTGACCGGCGATCAGGAGCCGGTGCGCGTGTACGGCCTGCAGGCTACGGCGAGCATGTTTCCGATGCTCGGCGTGCAGCCTGTCCTGGGCCGATTGTTCACGGCGGGTGAGGAGCGAGCCGGACACAACCACGTTGTCGTGCTGGGAACCGATCTCTGGAAAACTCGATTTGGCGCGGACCCGAACATCGCCGGTAAGCAGGTCCAACTCGATGGCCAGAGTTACACCGTCATCGGAGTGGTCGAACCGTTCTTGGAGTTTTTGGAAAAGTCGCAGCTCTATGTGCCGTTGAGTTTCGGTCCTGAGGATCTCGAACCCGGCGCTCGCGGCCATCAGCGCGTCATGGTCCTCGCTCGGCTCCGGCCTGGCGTCTCCTTGCAGCAGGGCCGCGCCGAAATGAAGGTCGTCGCCGCACAGATGACTCACAATCTTCCCGATTGGTACCCGAAGGGCTGGAGCATCGATCTCGATCCGCTCGCCGAGGCGGTAGCGGGAGAGATGGGAACGCCGCTGAAAATACTGCTGGCCGCTGTGGGCATCGTGCTGCTGATCGCCTGCGCCAATATCGCGAATCTGCTACTGGCGCGTGCCACATCCCGCCAGAAGGAAATCGGCATCCGTGCCGCGCTCGGCGCCGGACGCGGCCAGATTATCGCCCAATTGCTGACGGAAAGCGTGCTGCTCTCTGTACTTGCCGGGGCACTGGGCCTCATGCTCGCCGCCTGGATGCTCGACCTGTTTGTGCGCTTTGGTCCACCGGATTTCTTCCACAGCCAGGAACTGGCCATCAACGGTTTGGTAGCCGCCTTCGCATGCGGACTTTCCTTGTTGACCGGCGTGATCTTCGGTCTCGCGCCTGCCCTCAGCACTTCGAAGGTCGATCTTAACGAGGCACTGAAGGTCGGCTCCGGGCGCTTGAGTAGCGGACGGCGCTCCAGCCGTTTGCGCGGCGTCCTCGTGGTTGCAGAAGTCTCGCTCTCCCTTGTGCTGCTCGCCGGCGCCGGTCTGCTGTTGCGGAGTTTTCAGCACATCGTAAGTGTGAATCCCGGCTTCCAGACAGACCATCTGCTGACCGCGCGGATCAGCCTGCCGGTTCTGCAATACAGTCGTCCTTCAGATGTGCTGGCGTTCTATTCGCAACTGCGCGCTGGGATCGCCGCGCTGCCGGGCGTGCTCTCCGCAGACTTCGGCACCGGGATGCCCTTCAGCCTTGACGGCGGTGGCGGGTCATTCAGCATAGTCGGCCATCCATGGCCCGCGTCCGAACCGGTTCCAGACACTAGAAGATGTCTGGTGAGCCCAACCTATTTCCAAACCTTGCAGATTCCGCTTAAGCAGGGCCGGTTGTTCAACGAGCAGGATTCCGCCAATGCTCCGAAGGTCGCATTGGTGGACGAGACTTTCGCCCGCACCTTCTTCCCCAAAGGCGATGCCATCGGCCACTACATCACATACCGGACTCGAGACGAGGGCGCTTTTCAGATCGTCGGCATCGTGGGAGCGGTGAAAAATCGAAGTCTCGCGTTGGCACCGCAGCCTATCCGCTACTTCCCAGCTCTCCAGATTCCATCGCCCTTTATGCAACTGGCCGTGCGGACCAAGCTCGATCCGCTCCAATCCGTGCCGGGAATCCATGCGCGCGTCCGCGATCTCGACCGCAACCTGCCCGTGTACCGGATCGCCACCATGGAACAACTGCTTGCCAATTCGCTGGCCCAGCGCCGCCTGGTGATGCTGCTATTGGCGCTCCTCGCGGCATTCGCGCTCCTGCTCTCGGCCATCGGGATCTACGGCGTGGTTTCGTATGCAGTCAGCCAACGGACCGCCGAAATCGGTATCCGCATGGCCTTGGGCGCCGAGGCCGCGAACGTGCAGCGCATGTTGCTCCGCCAGGCGCTTGGCCCCGTGGTAGCGGGCGTGGCCATCGGTTTGCCCGCGGCCCTCGCCGCAACCCAATGGTTGGCGAGTCTGTTGTACCAGGTCACAGCCAGCGATCCGGTCACGTTTCTGAGCGTTCCGGCGATCCTACTGCTGGTCGCCGCAGCGGCAATCCACATTCCGGCGCGCCGTGCTACGCGAATCGATCCGATGATCGCGCTACGATACGACTAGTGTAGGGTCGCACGAAATGGTGGCGTTTATCGTTCGGCTGGAGGCCGCTTGCTTCGCGCGCGGCTCAGTTTCGTCACCGACAAGGAGCGCGTGCGTCACTTATTTGGTACGAAGCTCCGCGCGCGAAGCGCGCTCCGACCCTCATTGCGGCTGACGCTAAAAGCGCCAGACCGGGAGTCGAAACAGTAAGACTGAGTTAGTTGTCGACTCTGAGAATAGCGTCGATTGCGAGGTCAGGATATGATTGGTAACCGCTCCAACCATCAACCAGTCGCCCGTCTCGCACCAGAGCAAGCGTCGGTGTTCCGGTAACGCCGAAGTCGCCTAGCCTGCGGCTCACGGCGGATGCAGAACTTACCTTTCCTTCCTTCAGATACTTCGTGATTACGTCTTCTGTCTCTGGAAATACCACAATGAACCGCATGTGCCCATTCTGAATTGCTGGGGACTGAGAAAGCCTCTGATACAGTGGAAGACTCTCGGAGCACCAGCGGCATTCAGTACTGCCGAATAAAACCAAGATTGTACGCCGGGATGAGTAGTTCAACTCGTTAATCTTGTCCACCTTTAGTTCTGACTGGAGCTGTTTGAACTCGCTCCCATGCGATTTGACCAGCTCCTCACGGGAAGGGCGAGGCGGTTGTCGGAGCGAGAATTGTTTGATTTGCGGCGCGAGAAGCATTGCGGTACTTACACCGCAGAATATAGAAACCGTCGCGAGAGCGGCATACGTCAGAAAGGTCTTTATGTTCAACGGGTCTGCACCTCCTTCGTGCGTCCACACCAGATTCAAAGGGGGCCGTCCAACCGAGGCGCTTAGCCCCCAACCACTTTCAGGTCCGGTGGTGAGTGCTTGTTAACAATGCTTTCCAGTGCATACACCGCAAGAATTCGCGCGGCAAACGTTGCCGCTTTCGTTTCGGCATACTGCGACGTAAAGTAGGTTGGAGCGCGGACAGCAGACCGTGCTGATTTGGCAAGAGCACGTGTCATTGAATGTCCAGCCGGGGGCGCACGCCGTTCCGCAAAGTTCTTGGCAAGGACCTAGCAGCGCCTGCACAGGCTGCGTCGCCACAGTCAGTATAAGCGCTATGGCAAACAAAGCGAGGAACAGCGCGATCTTTGATTTCATTTCTGTGCTTTCCTTTCCGACTCCGAGGGTCCTGTGAATACGTCTCATGCCGGATAGGCTATTCGCTTTGGGAAGCCATACTCACGCTAATCGCAACGCTCTCGCCACCGGCATTTTAAGCCACTACTTCTTTAGATTTAAGTTATGCAACGAAACTAAATCCTGGCACTCTATTTGGCGGGTGTCAAGGGTTAAACCGACTAAATCGGCGAAATTGTTCTGTCCAGTACATTGAAATCGTCCGATTTTCAATCAGGAAACAACATCCACCTCAATGCGCGAGCGCGAGTGAGATCGCGCGCCCGGCCCCAGCGACCCGTCCTGTCAGATCAAATCGCGGAAATGGCTAAAGGGCGCGCCAGGCATTCCTGCCTGTCCGGTTACCGCGCCGTCCACCCGCCGTCAATCAGAATTGTGTGTCCCGTGATCAGCGACGCGGCCGGCGAAGCCAGGAAGACCACCGCTCCTGCAACCTCCACTGGTTCCCCGATGCGGTGCAGTCCCGCGATGCGCTCGATCACGTCCGCCCGGAACGCCGCGTCCGCCAATGCTTCCTCGGTGCCCGGTGTCTTGATGAACGTCGGCGCCACGGCATTCACCGTGATGTTGTATTTGCCCCACTCGACCGCCAGGCATTTGGTCAGATGCGATACCGCTGCCTTGCTCGCGCAGTACACCGATTCCGTCGGCAACGCCGCGAAGCCCGCCTGCGAGCTCAGATTGATAATGCGCCCGCCACCCTTCTGCCGCATCATCACGCGCCCCGCTGCCTGGCTCGCGAAGAACACCGCCTTCACATTCAACGTCACGGTGTAATCGAAATCCGCCTCGGTGACGTTCTCCGCGAGCCCCGTCGTCCCTCCGCCCGCATTGTTCACCAGGATGTCGAGGCGCCGGAAATGATCCACCGTGTCATCCACCGCCCGGAAAATCTCTTCCTGCCGCAGCATGTCCATTTGCAGGGGTAGGGCTTGCCGTCCCATAGCGTGGATTTCCCGTGCCAACTCGCCGCCGGTTGTGGCATCCCGCAATCCCAAAGCGACATCGGCCCCCGCATGCGCCAGAGCCAGCGAGATCGCACGCCCCAACCCCCGCGCCGCTCCGGTGACAAGCGCGACCTGCCCCGTCAAATCAAACCGCGGAAATGGATCCATGAAAGCGTAGGACAGGCATTCCTGCCTGTCCTTGTCTTAGGCTTTGTAGCGCCCGAACCTAGAAGTAGAACTTCGCGCTCACCTGCCCGATGCGGGGATCCCGGGCGCTGGTTACGATTCCGAACAGGCCGCTGCTGAAGTTGCCGTGCGGGTTGTTGAAATTCGCGTGATTGAAGATATTGAAAAACTCTCCGCGAATCTCGACCGCCATGGATTCAGTAATCGGAATCCGCTTGGAGACGCCGAAATCGGTGTTGTCGATTCCGGGACCGTGGAAGAAGCGCCGGTTCGCATCGCCGAACGTTCCTACCGGGCCGGAAATGAATGAGCCCGGAAGAAAATACGTATTCGGACCAGTCGGGCCGGCCTTCCGGGGATCCTGCGTCACAACCGCGCTGATTACATCGGGGACATCGGTGTTACCGCTGCCGAATAGGGAAACGTCGCCGCCCTGGCTAAGCGAAATTGGAAAGCCTGTCGAAAAACGAGTGATCCCGTTCAAGTTCCAACCTTGGGTCAAACGCTTCGACAGCGTGCCGAATGCCCGGTCAAACGGCACGGCCCACGTGTAGCTGGCTACGAAGTTATGGGTGACGTCGTACGCCGACAGCGCCCGGCTGAGCCGAAAATTCGAGAAATTCACCCAGTCCCCAAACCCCGAAGCATTATCGATCGCCTTGGAAAATGTATAGGCCGCTAAGAAAGTGACGTCAGCGGCTTTGCGTTCCACGGTGATCTCGCCCGCATTGTAATTCGAATTGGAAATATTGGCAGTGTAGGAATTGCCGCTGCCAAAAGCAGGCTCCAGCACACCGCCATACGCCGGCGTGAGCAGATTGAGCCTGGTTCCGAGGACATGGCTCCCGTTCGGAAGAGTATACGTAGTTTGCTCTCCGTTGGGACCACAGGTTGGAGTTGCGCCCTCGGCGTTCAACTGCATACACAACGCCGGAGTGCCGGGGTTTGCGTCGTATTGCGAAATGAGCTGATGGCCTTGGGTTCCCACATAGGCGAGCGTCAGCACCGTAGACTTGGAAATCTCGCGTTGTAAGGACAGGTTCATGTGCTCGGCGTAAGGCAATTTGTTACCAGGTTTGTAACCGGGCGAGCCAGATAGCGGCTCAAACTGCGCATAGTTGAGTGTTTGGTTGGCCGGGCTGCCGGGAATGGGGAACGTGAACGGGAAACGCTGCCCTATTGACTGCCCGTTCTGGCGGTTGCGCCATGGCTCGTCCATCGTTACCGCCACCGGGCTCGTCCAATAAAGGCCGAACGGCGCGTCGCCCACCTCATAGAACAGGTTCAGATCTTCGATCGAGGTGTAGTAGATTCCATATGCGGCGCGAATGCTCGTCTTGCCGGGACCCCCAAAGACTTTGTGCAGAATCCCGTCCGTAAACCCGGGCGAATATGCCAAGCCCACACGAGGAGCGAAATTGTCATACCGCGTGTGAGACAGAGTGCTCGGTATTCCCGGATCGCCGGGCACCACCCAGGCCAGTGGCGCGGTAGGAAATTGCGTGGATTGCTCGCCGGCAACAATAGTCTCGATCTTTCCTTGCGTGTCGTACCAGGGCATGCTGACCTCCCAGCGCACGCCGAGGTTCAGCGTAAAGTTCGGCTTTACCTTCCACTGGTCTTGAGCATAAGCGCCGCCGTAGCGCGTGCGAGAATCCAGGAACTGCATGCTGCATTGGTTGTAACCACCACTAGCGGTCGGCGCCCCGAGCAAATAGTCTGCGAAGTCGACGCCCGTCACGGTGCCGTCAAAAGTGAAATCGCCGTTCGGTGCGCAAACGTTCCGTTCATTGATCTGCAAATAACGGAATTCGCCGCCAAACTTGAGGGCGTGATCGCCCATTATTTTCGAAAAGCCGTCGGTCAACATCCACGTGTTGTTCGGCTGGCCGGTCGTGAGAGTATTTACACCGACGTTCAGACCAAGCTGGGTGAAGTATAGCGGTGGTACCGTCTGCGGGAATCCCGGCGGTCCCGAAGGGACGATACCCAAACTTCCCACGCCAGTGACAAAACCGAGACTGGAGAGCTGAGCAAAGCCCCCCGCAGGTTTATTGGTGTCCGTCGACGTGCGGAAAAAACTGACGCGCGCTTCATTCACCGCCGTTGGTCCGAATGTCTTCGTGTTGCTCATTACGATCTGTTGAGCTCGAGTGGGCGTGGTGGACGGGAATCCGGCAACGCTCGATGCGCCTGACGATAGGGCACTGCCAGCGGTCGAATCATCAAAGTGGTAGTACCACGACCAGTTGCCGGTCGTCTGGTTGACAAAGTCCACGCGTTCGCCGATCTTGTCATCGCGGACCGTGTTCTTCTGGCTGT
Source organism: Bryobacteraceae bacterium (assembly GCA_035297145.1). Classification (GTDB taxonomy): domain Bacteria; phylum Acidobacteriota; class Terriglobia; order Bryobacterales; family Bryobacteraceae; genus QHXW01. The sequence goes on along the minus strand of DATGZN010000011.1, from coordinate 27,302 downwards.
CATTGGCGTATACACCTAGGCTGGGGTTGAGATTCCCCAGGGGAATATACGGCATGGTTCCTACGGCGGCCTTGTCAAAGGCACGCTGTGGGATTACTCCTCCGGGGAAGACGCAATCTGATGTTAGAGTGCAGCCTGCGGAACTGTAGGGTTCACCGACAGAGACTCCGTAACCCAGGCGCTGCGAGAGCACCTGCGCCCAGTAAGGACCATCGATTACGCCCGTCAACGAGGCGGGATTGAACTGACCGGCGCGCTCCGCCGTGGTCGGCACCGCTACAATGCCCGTGCTGGCGCCTTGCACTTGGCGGGTACCCTGATAATCCGTGAACCAGAACAGCCGATTTTTCCAGGCCGGACCGCCCGCCGTATATCCGAACTGGTTGCGACGCAGTTCCGCGAGCGTTGGATCGAAAAAGTTGCGAGCGTCGAAATCGTTGTTTCGCAAGAATTCGAAAACATCACCATGAATTGCGTTTGTGCCGGACTTGGTGATCGCGTTCATAACCGCCCCGCTGAACTTTCCATACTCAGCGTCGAAACTATTGGTGATGAGGCGGAACTCCTCGATGGAATCCAGGTTCGGAATGAGCCCGGCGCCCAGATCGCGGCCTTCGCTGACGTCGCCGCCATTCACCAGGAAGGCGTTCGCGGTCTCACGCTGGCCGTTGACCGAGACGTTTCCCGTAGACAACATGCCGGATACGGGCCGGTCGCCACCGATCGTGTTCGCTGTAGTGGGAGCAACACCGGCCTGCAAGCCGAGCAGATCGATGTAGCTGCGCCCGTTAAGCGGCAGCGCCAGCATCTTCTTAGACTCGATCACGTCGCCGAGTTGTGTACTGGCCGTCTCCACCTGAACTGCATTGGCAGAAACGCTGACCTCTTGTTGTACACTGCCGACCTCAAGCGTAATGTCAATGCGCAATTGGTCGTTGACCTTCACATCAATACCGGTGGTCGTGTACTGTTGAAATCCCGAAGCGGTCGCAGTGACTTTGTAGGTTCCCGCTGGCAGGGCCAGCAAGCGATAGGACCCGTCCGGTCCGGACACCGTGTCGCGAGTGAGGTTGGTTTCCGCATTTGTCGCGACAATCTGCACTCCGGCCACGACGGCCTGTGACTTATCGCGAACCACGCCTAAAATAGAACCCGTGACATCAGCCCGGACAACGGTCGAGCCAACCAGCGCTGACAGCGCGAGTAGTAGAACACACGTCGAACGGCTACTGCTTTGCATCTAGACCCTCCTGTACTGTGAACAGATTACGAATAGCATGTCATGAATCCTGCCGCTATTCAAGAGGCCAATTGAGACACAACTTGTCAGTGGTGTGGAGCGTACCCGGCGGCTTGCAGCGCTGTGTAAATCTCTCGGGTCGCGGTGCTTCGGTTCAGGGTGTAGAAGTGGATGCCCGGTACACCTCGCTCCAGTAGCTCGATGCATTGCGCGGTTGCGTGGGCGACACCTAGCTCCAAAACGGCGCAAGGGTCGTCGCGCCTTCGGTCGAGTTCCTCAGCCAACGGGAAAGGAATGGTGGCCCCGAAGCGCTCAGCTTGTGAAGCGTTCGTAATGGGCATGATGCCGGGGATGATCGGTGCCTGAATGCCAACGTGGCGTGCTCTTTCGATAAATTCGAAATAACGCCGGTTGTCGAAGAAGAGCTGAGTAATCACGAAGTCCAATCCCGCCTCGACTTTACGCTTGAGGTTCATCAGGTCAACCGCCGGGTTCCCGCACTCGGGGTGCTTCTCCGGATAGGCGGCGCCGCCCAGGCACAGGGCCGAATCGTGCCGCTCGCGGATAAAGTTCACCAATTCAACCGCATACCGGAATCCGCCCTCAACCGGCTTGAATTCGGTCTGGCCTTTTGGCGGGTCACCACGCAAAGCCAAGACGTTTTCGATGCCCGCCGAGCGGATTTTGTCCAGAACCGCGGCTAAGTCGTCGCGCGTTGAGCCGACGCAAGTTAGATGCGCCATGGCCTCGATTCCGGTCTCGCGCTTCACCCGGGTCACGACCTCGATGGTGCGCTCGCGGGTTGACCCGCCCGCCCCATAAGTTACTGAAACAAAGCTGGGTTTGAGTTCCTGCAAGTCGGCGATGGTCTGTTCGAGCTGTTTTGCCGCCTCCTCGCTTTTGGGCGGAAAAAACTCGAACGAAAACGTCGGACGGCCCCGCCCGAGAAGTTCCCGGATGTGCATGTCTGTCTATTGGTACCAAAGTCTTGCGCCGAATCGCTAGTTGCTCGCCGGTGGTGGCTAACTGTAGTAGTATTGAGAGCGTTAACTTTTGGTAACGGCGGTATGAATCGGCGGAAACTGACCACCTGCGGAGTAATAGCGCTCGCGGTGTTGGTGGACGTGCGTGGGGCGGAACCGGTGAAGCAAACGCCGTTTTCGATCAACGATCCATTCGAAATCCCCAGCATGATTTTGGAGCCCGGCCACTATGTTTTCAAGCTGGTGGAGCGGGAGCCACAGCGCAACGTGCTGGATGTTTTCGAAACCGTACAGCTCTGGACGGGCGACGAAACTCGCCTGCTCTCCACGCTGCTGACGATGCCGAACTACGATCAGCCGACCACCGACAAGACGGTGTTCACGTTCTTTGAACGGGGCCCTAAGCAGCCGAAGGCGCTGCGTATCTGGTTTGCGCCCGGCCGGAATTACGGCCAGGAGTTTGTGTATCCGAAGCTGCAGGCGGTGGAACTGGCCAAGTCAGTGGGCCGTGCGGTGCTGTCGTTGCCGCCGGAACTACCAGGCGATCTCGGGAAGCTGGCAAGTGCGGCAATCCCACCGAGCCCGGCCCCGCCCGCGCCGCCGCCGGCTGCCGCTGCACCGAGCGCACTGGTCGTGCCGCCCAGACCCGCTCCTCTGCCAAAAGCAATTCCAACCGCGGTAAACGCGCCGTCTCCGATCCAGAGCCGGGCGCGGGCGCGTGAACCGCAGATGATTGCCGCGAGTTTGCCTAAGACGGCAAGCTACCTGGCACTGTTCGCGACGCTGGGCATGCTGGGCATTTTCGCGGGTGCGCTGCTGCGAATACTGGCCTTGCGGTTGGAGCGAAGGTGAGTCTGCGGGTTCGCCTGCGATTTACAAAATCGCTGCTGCGGCGCACGGAACGGCTGTGTTTCGGGCTGGGTTTTGCATCGATGGGATTGTGCGCGGCCCTTCTTGCGCAGGCCTGGTTTTTCCAGGCATACGAGAATTGGGCCTTCGAGCAGGAACTGGAAGGCGGTCCGGTTTCCTATCGCGAATTCGTGACGCAAGCCGTATCGTTCTCAACCGCGGGGGACGAACTGCCCTCTGCGCCCGTGCTAGGGAGCGTCAAGCCGCCCGGCCTCGGTTTCGATGGCGCGGGTGGCGGCTCAATCGTCGGACGAATCGAAATTCCGCGCATTGGGCTGAAAACCATGATTCTGGAAGGTGTCTCGCAGCGGACACTGGCGGTCGCGGTAGGACACGTTCCAGGCACCGCGCTTCCAGGAAACCTGGGAAATGTCGGACTCGCCGGGCACCGCGATACCTTCTTCCGCGGCTTGCGAGGCGTCCAGCCGGGCGACGCCATTGTGCTCACCACGCTCAGCGGATCCTATGAGTACCGCGTGAAATCGTGCGAAGTGGTTACTCCGCACGATACCCGCGTCCTGGCTAACTCCGCGGAACCTTCCCTCACCCTGGTCACTTGCTACCCTTTCCACTACCTGGGACCGGCGCCCGAGCGCTTCATCGTGCACGCTGTGCGCTCGCGCGGGTAGCTTGAGAAAAGCCGCGGGTGTCCCGCAAACGGCGCGGTACCCCCGCGCTACAGGAACGCCGCGCTGACTTGACTGTCAGGAGTGGCGGAGCGCCGCGGCCGGATCGATACGCGCCGCGCGCCGGGCGGGAAGCCAGACTGCGAGTAAAGCCACCACGCTCACGAGAGCTGGGACAGTGGCGGAGACCATTGGATCCCACGGTGTGACGCCGAACAGAAACCCGGTCATCAATCGCGCCAGAATGAATGCCCCAGCCGAACCGATGAAAATGCCGATCAGCGCCAGGCGCATTCCCTCGAAGACCACCATGTTCCGCACACTACTGGAATCGGCGCCCAGCGCTTGGCGGATTCCCATTTCCGGCGTGCGCTGCTCAACGGAATAAGCCATCAATCCGTACATTCCGATGGCGGCGAGCAGCAATGCCGCGCCGCCAAAGATGTTCATCATCAGCGTATTGAAATCGGAGCGCGCCGTTGACCGTGCGGTGACTTCGTCCATCGATTCGACACCCGCAACCGGCAGCCCGCCGCTCGCCCGGCGCAATTCGGTTTCGATGGCGGAACGCAAGGATTGCGGCGCAACCCGCGTGCGCACCACCCAAGCGATCGGCATGACACGGGAAAACAGGCCGGCAATGCCATCCGCCACCTGTGCCATGGGCACGTATGTCATCGGTCTTGGTGCGCTGCTCAATTCTTCATCGTGAATGTCGGCGGAGATGCCGACAATCTCGCGCGCCGGTTCGTCGAATCCAGGGCCATATCCTTTGCCGATGATGATGCGGTCTCCAATGGGATCGCGCCCGGGCCAGAACATGCGCGCCATGGTCTGATTGATGATGGCCACGCCTGGGGCGGCATGGCTGTCACGATCCGTGAATCCGCGACCGCGGCGGATGGCAACCCGGAACACGTCAAAATAGCCGGGTGAGACGCTCGTCCAACCGACCCGCACCGGGCCCTGCGCCAGCGAGCGCCCAACGATGTCGAAGGGAAGGCCGGAACCGATTTCCAGTGGCACCGCTGAGGTGGCGCCGGAAGCGATCACGCCGGGCAACGTGTCCATGCGCCGGGTTGCTTCACGAACCAGTTGGCCGACAGCGCGGGTGTTGTCGAAATGCGTGCCGGCGAGTGACATGCGGAGCGTCAGCACGTTATGCGTTTCAAAGCCGCGATTGACCGCGCGCAGCGCGATGAAGGAGCGAATCAGCAGAGCCGACCCAATTAGGAGAATCAGGGCGAGTGCGGTTTCGCAGACGACGAGCACGGAGCGCGCGCGATTCTGCCGCAAGCCCGTTCCAGAGCGTCCGCTCTCTTTGAGAGGCGTGTTGAGATCGCCACGGGAGGCCTGAAGTGCGGGCATCAATCCGCAGATAATCCCAGTGACGAGCGATGCCAGCACCGTAAAGAAGGCCACGCGCCAATCCACTGTCACGGCCGCGCCGCGGCCTCCGATGAGCGGCATGTCACCGGGATTCATGGCGAGCAGCGCGTGTACGCCCCACATGCCCAACGCCAAGCCGAGCATGCCGGCAATGGCAGAGAGCACCGCGCTCTCTGTGAGCAGTTGGCGAATGATGCGTGAGCGGCTGGCGCCCAGCGCCGCGCGGACGGCGATCTCGCGTTTTCTTCCGGTAGCGCGAATCAGAAGCAGGGTGGCGACGTTGGCGCAGGCTATGAGGAGCACCAGGCTTACGGCGCCGGTGAAGGATCAGGAGCGACGGACGCACCTCACCGACCATGCGCTCGCGAAGCGGTTGCATGGCGAAACCGTCCCGCGTGCCCAAACCGTTTGGATATTTGAGGTGGAACTGTTCCGCGGCGAGCTGCAGTTGCGCATTGGCCATGGCGATAGTCACGCCCGGCTTGAGACGCGCCGCTGCCGAGAAGTAGTGAGCCTGATCGGTGCTATTGGGGTCAAGCTGAAAGGGAGTCCAGACGTCGGGTGGCGGATCGCTATCGAAATCGAAACCGGGACCCAGGACCCCGATGATGACGTAAGGCTCATCGCCGAGCGCGATACTCTTCCCGATCGTTCCGTCATCTCCGCCAAAGCGCCGCTGCCAGAGGCCATGGCTGATGACGGCGACGTGAGGGCCGCCCGGCCGGTCTTCTTCGACGGTGAATGTGCGCCCTTGCTCGATGGGTGCGCCGAAGAGGCGGAAGGTATCGGCGCTGACTTGCGCCATAGCGACCTGCTCGGGGTAAGCGCCGCCGGTCAGGTTGACGACGCCGACGCGATACGCCGAAATATCCTGCAGCACGCGGGTCTCGTCGCGCCAAAGGTTGAATTTTGTCGGCGAGGCGCCTACCCAGGCTGCGCCGGATCGGATGAGCATGAATTGCACGATGCGATCGGGGTCCGGGTACGCGAGCGGCTTGAGCAGGACCGTGTTCACCACCGAAAAGATCGCCGTGTTCGCGCCGATACCCAGCGCGAGAGCGGCAACGGCGGTGATGGTGAACGCGGGATTCAAGCGAACGGTGCGAAGGGCATAACGAAGATCCTGGAGCAGGGTTTCTATCATGGGTTCACGTTTGCGAGGGCATACCGGAGTAAGGCATGACCCGCGGGCCCGAACGAACTAAACCCTTATAGCTTAGACTGGACCTTGGCCGCCGCGCTGTCGGATGAAAGCTTGAGTTTTAGACGGCGGTCAATCAGGTCATCGACGTCCGGATCGGCTGATTACCCACGGCATCGGTCGTGGCCGAGAAACCACATCCGCGGCTTGGCGACCAGCCAGCCAAGTACCTTGCTCGACTTTTTGCAACAGAGTTTCGCAACACTGCCAACATCAACGACCGGCTGTCGGAAGCCCCTTTTCGGGCTCCATTTTGCGACTGACCTTTGCAACGCTGGAACCCCTTGTTTTCAGGACCTCACGTGCACGTTGCAAAACTTACCGATTGTGAAACGAAACGGAAACGCCAACAAAATCTGCGGCATTTCCGTGTCTGTTCATCGGTTTGTCAAGAGAAAGCCAGCGGGCCGGGGCGCGGCGGATTAGCCGGACAGGAGGTTACGTCCGGCGAAGTGGAAGGGGCCCCGAGGTCAAAGGGTGGACGCCTCATTGTGAGCCGGCACGGGGACAGGGCCTGTGTTATTGAAAAGTACGGTGTCGTGCTTAGAATCATAGCTGAACGCCGTCACTGCGCCGGCAGGCGGCCCGGCGACACCCACGCCCGGCACGGTGTGACCCTTGACGAAGACGTCCCGGACAAGCACCATCGGTGCCTTCCCCGACCCTTTGAATGTCAGACCTTTGGTCGGATCGATGTCAACCGTCGCGATGTTTTTTTCTGGATTTGGAAAGAGGGGGGGATCTGTAGTTCCCTCCTTCCCAGCCGACGAAGCAAATATCTTCCGCGGATCGAAAGAAAACGAAGAGCCTTGCACTACCTCAACGTCCTTAATCCGCAAGGCCGTAAAGTAACCGTTTGAGCCCTCACATAGTGGAGCTGGAAGCCCAACGTTGCCAGGTGGGATAGCTGTCCAGCACACAAATTGAAGGAATTCTTCAAAATGGACGATAACGATAGCCATTCGACACTCCCTTCTTCAATGCCCGTGCTCAACTCACGTCCAGGTAAGGTACCACAAAGTGGTGTCCCTCGCACAGTCGAATAGTCAGGGTGCCCGGATGGGAAGCGCTGTTTGGTTTGGTTCAAAAAGGTCGCCGTGCTGGAATCGAACACGAAGACTATAAGCCAGCACGCCTCGGCCTTGACCAGCGTTTTGCAGCATTTCGGAATAGCGGGCGTTCATGAACTCGCCGACGATGCTGCTGAAACTGGCCATCGTGAGAAAAGATTCCAGTCGGGTGGTATCCGTCGGGCCGACGGTGAAAGTTGGGGCGTGGTTGCCGGCGCTCTAGAAGGGTGGCGAAACTTCAGAGAAGATATCGCCTTGTTGACGAGCGCCTTGTTTGGGGCCAGCAACCAGCATGGTTAGTCGCAGACCTTGAGCAGAAGCTTAATTAATGAGAAACGCTTCAAAGCTTGGACACAACTGCCGCTTTGGAGAAGTCTCTTTTCAAAGCGCCCCGGCATGTGACAGGATCGTAAAGGCTGGCGGATTGGGGTACGCTCGGCGCAGGAACAGTCAAGACTGATAATCCTTCCATGACAGCCGCACTGGCATGAGCAGGGTATCGTTGTGCTGGATCTTGATGTGATGCTCGGCGAGCGGGAGAGCTGCATCCTGGGCTTCGCCCGCGGTTGCGAACTCGTCTTCATGCACGATGTCCTCGCCGTGCCGCTTATCCCGCAGCGTAAGGCGCCAGTGCCCGGCATGCGGCTCCACAGTGAGCTCGACGTAATCATATTGAGCTTTGTAGCTGTGCCCCAGAGTCATGAGTCCCAGTATAGAAGAAGCGAGCTTGTGCCTTTACTTGAAGTTTTCCACCAGCATGAGATCGCTTTCCTGGCGGTCTGTTTGCGAGTACAGGATGGTGCGCTCGTCGGCCGAAACGGTGAAGGCGGTGCCGCCCCCGGGAAATACGGCCACCTTATTCGGAAAGCGCACGTACTCGAACTTGCGGCCGGTGTCAGTACGCCACACCCAGATGCTTGGTGGATTGCGAATCCCGTAATAGACACTGTGGCCCGCTACCGCGTAGAGTGGAAAGCTCGCTTCGGGCAGGACCAACTTGGGGTCGCCTCCACCGGCGGGTAAGCTCCACAGCCCCTGGTTATTTGTGTAGTAGAGTAGCTTGCCATCGGCCGATTCGAACGGCTCGTTGCCGGAATTGCGGGTGACCTGCTGGGCCGCGCCGCCGCCCGACGGGATCTTCCAGATTTCGTCGCGGCCCGTGTGGTTCGAGCTGAAGTAGATCCATTTGCCATCCCGGGAAAAGCTGGGACGAATATCGCTGGAGGCATCGTTGGTCATGCGCCGTGGCTTGCCACCCTCAGCGCTTACGGCATAGATCATGCTGTGGCCGTCTTCGTAGCGGTCGAAGACGACCGTCTGGCCGTCGGGCGACCATCGGGGGCTGCCCATAGAAGTGGGTCCCAGCGCCGTGAGCGCGACCTGATTAGCGCCGCTGGCCTCGGCTATGTGAATCTCATTGAACCCCGACCGGTCGGAGTTGAAAATGAGCCGGCGGCCGTCTGGAGAGAGCATCGGCTCGCGGTCGATCGCCGTGGAATCGATAACGACGGTTGCGTGGCACTGGTCGAAGGGCCGCGGTCCGCCATCGGGCCCGGGACCATCCATGCGGTAGATGTTCAAGTCCGTGCGGCGCTTCTCGTAAGCCAGGCGGTTGCCGGCACGTGACACCGACGGCCATCTCACAGCGTCGCTATCGATACCCAGCGGCTGGAGCACGCCCCCCAGAGGCAGCCGCCAGAGGCCGTAGCGTTCCAGGCCCACTCTGACAATCAAAATCAGGCCCCGGCTGTCTGCTTGCCACGCGAGTTCCTCGAAGGTGCCGTCGTAGCCTGTGGCTTCGCGCTGGGGGCCCTGGGTGGTCCCGTCCCGACTCATGTTCTGCAAGATGACAGCCCGGCTGTAAGTGTCGCGGGCGCGGATAAACGCGAGGGTGCGGCCGTCGGGTGAGAACGCGGGAGAGATGTCGGAGTAGTACCCCTTGGGCGGGGTACTCGCGCGGTGATATTCCCCTGATTCGGTGGAAACGATCCAGATGGAATCCGGGGTCATGTCCTCCGTGCCGCTGAAGGCCAGGAATCGTCCGTCAGTGGACCAGGAGATCGGGCTGATCGTGAGGCGGCCGTGTGGGAACTGCAGCAGCTTGCGCTCCACGCCGCCGAGAGCGGGAATGAGATAGATGGCATTATTTCGGAGAAACGTCAGACGAATGCCATCGGGCGACCAGGCGGGCGCGTGGTCGGGCGCCGAATCGGTGGTCAGGCGCACCGCCGCACCGCCCTCCACCAGGCGCACGTAGATGTCGAAGTTGCTCTTGTCCTCGCCGTTCCAGGAGAAGGCCACCTGGTGGCCGTCCGGCGAAAGTGCGGGTTCGTACTCGAGGCCGGAATAGGTGGTCAGCGGCTTGATCGGTCCGTAGACCGAGCTGTGGCGCTCGCCGCGGGAAGCAAACCACCAGGCGCCCGACGTCCCGAGCGCGAGACCGAGTGTGAGGGCCGCGATCCAGCGCTTGGCGCTACGCTGCGACGGCGGCGCCGGAGCGGCCTCGGGCACGCCGGATTCCATCTCACGCTGGAGGTCGCAGAGGCTGATTTTCAGATCGGCGGCAGATTGGTAGCGCCTTGCCGGATCCTTGCGCAGGCACCGCTGGATGATTTTCTCGAGATCTCGCGGCACGCCGGTGTGGATCTCGGCGGCTGGCTGGGGGTCGCCCTGGAGGATTGCGGCCAAGGTCGAGATTTTCGAGTTGCCCATAAAGGCGCGCTTGCCCGTTGCCATCTCGTAGAGTACTGAGCCGAAGCTGAAGATGTCCGAGCGCGCATCCACTCTGCGAGCCTCGGCCTGCTCGGGCGACATGTAACAGACGGTCCCAAGGATTCGCCCTTCCTCGGTCTGGGGACTTTCGGGGTGCGTAAGCTCGGCGTCGCTGGCATCGTGGATGCCGGATAGCTTGGCGAGTCCGAAATCGAGCAGCTTGACCTGGCCGTCATCCGCGATCATGATGTTGCCCGGCTTGAGATCGCGATGGACGATGCCGGCTGTGTGCGCGCGGGCCAGGGCGTCGGCGACGGGGATGGCGTACTTCAGAACGTCGGCGGTCTTCAGACCGCCGCGTGGGATGAGGTGGTCGAGCGTGTGGCCGGCGAGGAACTCCATCACGATGAAGTCGGCGCCGTCCTCACAGCCGATCTCGTGAATGGTGATGATGTTGGGGTGATTCAGCGCCGAGGCAGCCTTTGCTTCCTGAACGAACCGCAGCTTGCGGTCGAGGTTGGCGACCTTGTCGGCCGGCAGAACCTTGATGGCGACAAGGCGGTCCAGTTGGGTATCGCGCGCCTTATAGACGACGCCCATGCCGCCCTCGCCCACCTTCTCGATCAGCTCGTAATGAGAGATGCTGCGGGCAATCACGGCGTCCCCCTCCAGAAATCCGCTTGCGGACTTCTGCTCTCGGCAGTGTACTCGCACCACTCGACGCGGAGCAAGTACCAGTCTTCTTGTGAAGGATGAGCCTGAGGGAGGTGCGAAAATAGTGTCCGATAATGTCGCACAACGGGCAATGCGACTACTCGCGGGGAATCCGCCAACAGATGGCACGGATGCGCCAAGCCATGAGAGACCATCTGAGGCAGGCGCACTCAGATTGAGGTCCAGACGAGGTTTCGACCGGCGTGCCCCCTTGCGTCCGGCTTGGCAGAGCGCCATACTTCCCGTCCATGAGCCTAAAAAATACTGCGTGTCTAGCGTTGGCGGGGACAAGCTTCCTAACGTTCGTTTTGCTCGTGCACTTGGTTATAGATGGCTGGGGGTTTTTCACTGGCGGAGTTCCGGCGATCCATCTGGGCGCATCGCTTATTCGTGCCTTCGCCGGCTTGAGTATGGCGATTTTCCTCTACGCTTTCTACAAGAAGCAGCCTTGATTCGGCGCTGGCGAACGCCTTGAGTGCTGGTTGCCGCAACAAATTTTCAGCGCGATAGCAGGTGTCACCTGTCTACTTACCCACGACGAGAATTGAAAACGAATCCGGCACCATGTCGCCCCTACTTCGCCTTCCTGCGGGTGGGGGCGTAGGAGGCGGCGTGAACTGAGCCGCAATCAGCAGAATCTGGTTCGACTTGCTGTCAAGCGTTAGCGTCTTGGCGCTCGTCATCGTCTGTACGGTCTGCTCTACGGCGAAACTGGTCGGGCTGTTTTCCTTAATGACAGTCAACGTGCCATCGCCCTGCGAGCTGAATGCTTCCATGGTATTGGGATTGAACACCGCGCCATCCACACCCTTGCCAATTGGCAGGGTAGCGAGAATTTTGCCGTTGTCTGCGTTGAGAATGACCATCGTGGCCGGATCGTGGCAAGCAGCGAACAGAATGTGATTTTCTACGTCAAAAGCCAGCCCGCCGGGCCCGCCACCCTTCCCAGCAAGGTCGTAATGGGCTGTAGCCGTCAGCGTCTTGGCATCCACAACAGCGATGTTGTCCTTGTCTTCAAGATCGACATACAAATGGCCTTTGCCGTCGGTGACGGCTTGCTCGGGCGCGCCGCCCAGATCCACCGTGCCGACAACAGAACCATCCGCGGCGTTGATTACCGTCGCGTTAGGCGCGCGATGGCTAAACACCCAAATTCGTCCGTTAAATGGATCAAACAGAATCCCGTCCGGACCGCCCTCCACATCAATGGTCTTGATTGTCGCCAAGGTCTTGGTATCCCACATTACGACCGGTTTACTGCTCCCAAAGCCGTGATTTGACTTGGGATCGGCAGCAGCGCCACGCGCGTTTGCATTCGGGATTTCACCAACCGGCTCAAGTGTGTCCAGATTGTAGGCTGTGATTCGGGGAGGAATACCAGTGCGCGGAATATACAGCCGGCGTCCAACGTCGTCCGCATAGACGTAGTCGAAACCACCGACGCCGCCAACCTTGATGGTCTTGAGCACCTTATACGGCCCCGCGTTCGGGACCTGCTGAGCCACTCCGATGGCTGCCGCAATCGCGGTCGCCACTGCCGATACCAGGCAAAATCGTCGCATGATGTGTCTCCTCGACGCCATGAGTTGCTTTGAGCTCACCATTGTGAACCGAGACAGATGAATGCACGATGAATAACATTCCAGCCGCCGCGCGGCCACACCTCCCCAGGCGCTGAAAACGCTGCATTGCTTGTTTCTTGAGACGGGGGGAGCGCCTCCGAAAGGCGTGAAGATGTTTGGGGGGACGGTATGGAGCCGGATTGGGCTTCGCGCTGGCCGAGTGTAAAGACGGGAAAGCGCTTGCGGGAGCGGACCGCCGAAGCAATTACACTTTGGCCTACTTGCCATGTCACCTATTTTCAGGATTGGCGAGTCGGCAATCGAAAGATACGCTGGTAGCAGGAGTGAACCATGTATCGAGTGCTAACGCAGTTCGCCGCCGACGAGCAGGGCCAAGATTTGCTCGAATTTACCCTGATGTTGGCTTTCGTGTTCCTGGCGTCAGCCGCGCTTTGGGTAAGCTCGCAGTAGGAAGTGTCTGGGACAGCCCGGCCAATGTCAGGAGAGCCCGCGGCTCCGGCTAGACACCCAACTTCCCCGCGCTATTCTCTCGAAACAGACTTCCGTCACGGATGTACGCCGCGCTATCTGGATCGATCGTGCGGCTCAGACACCACGAGTGCCGCATGGCAGACTGGGATCGGCGGACCCGCTGGCCTGGCGGCAAATTGCCGTTCCCGAGGCACTGCGGTTAGGCTGTTCCGTCAGCCTTGCAGCACTCCTGCGACGAAGTGCAACAAGTCACCACGTTCGCGCGCAAGCTCCCGGAGACGGCCGTAATCGCCGGCCATCTGGCACAATTGAAATACCGACGGACATTGGAGGTGCGCCGGTTCGATATCGTGCAGATGGTCCAGCGAAACGCTGATGGCCTCCGCATAGCGCTGGAGTCGCACGAGCAGTGCCACAAGAACCTCGGCTGACCGTGGATCGGCGTGGACCGCCTTGCATCGAAAATGCGCGATAGCCTCGTTAGTGCCATGGCCTAACAATGCGCGTAAGTACATGGCGTAATCGGCGAAGCCACAGTCAAAGGGCGGATCGCCTCGATATTGAAACATCGGTGACAAACGCTCGCCATACTCCGCTAACTCAACCGCTAGCGCCAGCGTTTCGCGGTCGGCCACGTCGAGGCTGAATCCGAGGATCGAAACCACGTGCGAGGTATCGATGTAGTAATCGTACTGGCCGAAGAGCCATCCGCGCCCGAAAATTAGTTCTGGCACGCAGCGAGTTTCCGGCGCGGCGCCTTCCACCTTTGCGATCGCACGGCTGAGGCTCTCGACGAGTTCGTGGTGCAAAGTGCGAACCAGGAGCCGAATGCAATCTTGGCGCGTCTGAGGATCGGGGTATTGGCTAAGGAAGGTGATTGCGCGGCAAATGCCGAAATCAGCCAGGATCAGCTCAAACCCTTTGCGCGGGTGTACGCGCTCGTGTAGAGCGATCTCAATGATGGCTTCCTGATTCTCGCCGGGTGCGACATTTTCGATGGCGGCGGCCACCGGCGCGCTGTCGCCAACAGCGCGAAAATAGGACCACGCGCGGGGGATGTCGCCGTCTTCCAGGAACAATGCACCGACCTCGCGCGCGGCGGCGATGTATGCGTGTTCATGGGCGGTGCGTTTCTCCCCGGACAGACTTTCGAGAGGGCTGTTTTGCAAGACTGGTAGCCCAAGCGCGTGCCTGCTCTGCATCACTCGCGCTTCGAACACCAGGGGATACTTCTTCTCTTCGCGGAATTTCCCAATCAGCAGATCGAAGCCGGCCTGCGGGCCGCGAGAGCGGAGAAGCGCCTCAAGCGCATCGAACAGATCCTCCGGCATGCTGTCGAATATGATAGCGCGCTGATGTAGAGTAGCCGCGGTCACGTCTACCCCAACTGCCGGGTGGAGGAAGATGCGCGTGCGAAGCTGCTGACGCGCTATAAACGCTTCCTTCTTCGGATCGCCATCCTAGGACGGCTAAGCTTCCAGATCCGTGTTACCTGGCCATTTGGCTTTCAATACGGCTAGTGACGATGGGACCAAACCGCCATCCCGGTATTCGCCAACGCAAGCGTCTGGCGCTGGGATTCGCGCAGTTCCGGCCACCTGGCGTAGCCGGCCGTGAAGTTCGCCAGCTGTACGAAGAAAAAAGGAAAAACGCCCTGCCCCACGCGCGCCGCCAATCTTGAACTCGCCGGGTGCCGTTCCGGAATGCGAAGCGTCGAAGCGCAAATGGCGGTATGGATCGCCGGTTTTCGGGAGTGCTGCAGCCTTGTTCAAAACGTGTACGAAAAGACGATCTGCCCCTGCACTCCCCCTGGCATGCCCTGCTGTCCTGGTCCCGGGTCCGGACTGCCGAACTTGAATCCAAAACTCGCCCCGCCCTTTTTCGGAGCGTCCGCAATCCCCTTTACCGCCTCCACAGCATCCTGCACAGCGGTGACCTGCGGCTTGATCAGAGCGGCCACCTTGACGGTGTCGCTAAGGTTATTGAAGCTCTTCGTGGCGTCGGCAATACTCCCGACTGCCTGCTCGGCTTTGGTGAATACCGTGCCTAGAGTGGTCAGGTTAGGGATGTAAGTGTCCTGCGGATAACTCACCGTGATTTCCCACTTGTCCTTGGACAGATTGCCCTCAAAGTGGATGGGGCCAGAGGCCGCTTCGAGTTTCAAGGTTCCTCCCCATGAAATGCCGAGCGATGCCAAGTTATCCCCTTGCTTCAGATTTGCCGTCGCCCCACTGACTCCAATATTGATGTTGGCGCCATCTCTGCCAATGGTGACTCCCTTGTTAATCGTGGTAACCGCTTTTTTCACGGCGTCGATCAACTCGCTATCAGAATTCGACGGCGTTGCCTGAGGGACCGGCGCCGAACCGACGGTTCCGGGACGCACCAGGATTCCCACCGCATGCGTGATGGCCCAAGGGGTTATGACCTTCCGAATCTCGTCGTCGGATATCGGGCTCGAGCCGTAGAATACGAAAAGCTTTATCGCCTTCACGACCTCATCGACCGAGGTGGCGTATTGAAGACTGGATTGATTGGCGTTCAGGTATGCAAGGACCCGCTCTTGAGGATTCATCGGTTACCTCCACAAATTTGGAATAAGAATACCAAACGACTTTACTCGAAGCCACCCACTCACTCTCATTTGAGCCTGCGCGTTAGGGCCAATTTGCCTGCGCCCAGATCACTAGCTCCACCATCGCTCGACCAGCGCCGCGGTTCACCCGCAGCGTTGATATAGAGGCGCCGGGCCGCCAGCGCTGAGGCGATGTGCTCAGGTACTTTTTCAATCGCAGCGATTTCCGGTAACATAGCCAATTCGTCGGGCAGGAGCGGGCTTGGGGCCGAGGCTGGGGTTCCGTTTGGATGCCATGAAATCCTCCTGGCAGCGAAGATTGAACCTCCGCTTGCTACTGTTGGTGAGTTCACATAACCGAACGTTTCACGGGGTTCCATGCGACGGGCGGAATGTAGGCCGCGATTCTCACCGTTCGAGACCGAGCAAGAGCCAGGAAAGCCACCGATTTTTCGACAACGGGAGCGATATGACTCAAACGTCGAAGATACCCACTGCCTGCTTCAGGCTCGCAATGGGATCTCGCCCTTGCGCCGGCCCGTATTCGTGCGCCACATATCCTGTGAATCCCAGATCCGCTATCGACTGCGCAATAAAACGATAATTCAACTCCTGCGTTTCGTCGATTTCATGCCGGCCAGGATTCCCGCCCGTGTGGAAATGCCCGATCCATTGAAAGTTGTCACGGATGTTGCGCACAATATCGCCGTCCATGATCTGCGCGTGATAGATGTCGAAAAGGATCTTTATGCGCGGGGAGTTGACTCGCTTCATTACGTCCACGCCCCACGCCAAGTGGTCGAACATGTAGTCCTTGTGATTTACCTTGCTGTTGAGATATTCCATGCAGATGTTCACGCCCTTATCTTCGGCATGCGCCTTGATACGGTTGAGGGACGCCACACAGTTGTCAGCGCCTTCAGCATCCGCCATTCCTCTCCGCGTACCCGGAAACGTGATGATGCTGGGCACACCGTTGGCCGCTGCTTCATCAATGGCCGCGTGCATGGCTTTCTCCAGCCGATCGTGATTCTCCTTCCGATTGAGCGCATCGGCAATCGTTCCACCCGGTCCCGGCGGGTACATGGTGGGAGTCAGCCCGTATTTCTTGAGGGCTGGCCATTCCCCGGGGCCGATCAGATCGTATCCTTTGCATCCCATCTCAGCCGCCACGCGGCAGGTGTCCTCGAAGCTCATGCTTCGCCCAAACACTCCCCGCGTAACGCACTGCTTCAGTCGCCCCTTGCGCTCCGTGGCAGTCTGCGCCGCTGCTGCGGACACAGCCAGCGCGGGCAATAAGTCTCTCCGGCGCATCTTGGTCTCCTCGTCTGCAAAGCTTATCTCAGATGAAGGTGCTGGTGGCTTTGATGGGGTCGACGGGTCGTTTCTGCCACAACAGTAGGCCGTTCAAACCGAGCCCGAAAAGCCTTCGTCGGCAGCAACTGGAAGCGAAAACGCCGATCGCTGGCGAGATCCCCATCACACCAGCTACGCGCGCTAAATGTCACGAGTCCCGACTGGACGTCCACAAGGGATGGGGCTGAAATAGAGTCCGATAATGACGCACATCGGGCGCTTTTTCTCTGCCTGGATCAGCGCTTTCTCTGAACCGGCGGCCCGGTCGTGGGGCACTTCCGCGGGTCGACTAATACGTCCCAGTGAACGTCGCCCATCCTGGGTGGGGGTTCCGTGACCGGCGCTTGCAAGGCTTAATGTGCGATGCACAGACTTTGTGCGGGTTGTGAATGCAGAGCAGCCCAGCGGACGAATGACAACGGTGGTCCGCCGAGCGAGTGGTTGACCGCGCAACCTGTCAATCGATGCTATACAGAGAGGCCCCTTGAAATTCGGTTATCAAACGGATGCCCCACTCCTCCGGGTGATTCCGCAAGTCATCCACGTCGGGGTTTGCGTCCAGCCACAGATATTGAAAGTGATTGCGCTTGAGTTCTTGAGTGGCGGCTCGCCGCAAGTTGGGCGGAGCGGGCACGACCTCATCTTTTGAAGCCGCATCCAGCGGAAACCAGCCACCCGAGGCCTCTTTCCCTTCCAGTGTCCACCGAACGGATGCCGGGTTCGGAACCGATTTCACGGCGGTCACCGTCTGCTCATGATCAAATTCCACTGAAATCCAAGCGCCGCGGACGATTTTCTGCCAGGTTTTCCATCGAGTCACCGGGTTGCGGTCGAAGGCTAGCCCGGCATCCCATGGAAAGGGATGAGCGTCGAAGTGCCAAGTGCTGCGCGGGCGCAACTCACCTTCGGAGCCGAATACCGTTACCTCGAAGAACCCGGGGGCAATCGCGGCGCCTGTCGCTCTTTGGACCAGGCGGATTCCTAGCAGGCGTCGCGGGCCCGAACTGAGCGTCATCGTGCGGGCGGTCCTGGGATCTGGATGGAGCGCGACAATCAGGCCGTCCAGTAGCCGTATACCAGCCGCCGAGCAGAAGCTGCACACCAACTCGCACGAAGAATAGGCCTGCGGCCGTGTGCTAGGTGCGTAGATCCTGCTGCCGGGTGGAGTCGCCCTTTCGATGAAGCGCACCATCTGATAGGCACCGCCAATGCGCCTCAGTAGATAATCATCTTCCCCCTCCATTCGAACCGCGGCTCGAATCGGAATCTCATTCAGCCGCCAGGCAGAACTTGCCGCGTACCACGGAACATGTGTCGGCCACGAAAGGACGGCGTGTACAACGACGAGCAGCGTCACAACCACGGCGGTGCTCATTCCGAGGCGTCCGGCGTATCGCGCCGCGTGCCATCGCGCGTGAGGCGGCCATGAAAAAGAGGCGTGCAAGGCCACAAACGGGCGCATAGGCCAGCCTGCGCTGATTCCCGCAACAATTCCCGGAGCGAGAAACGTAGCGGCCGGCAGAAGAAAACGTGTGCCGAGATTCGCCGGGTAGGGCAACAAAAAGGCCAGCGCTGCTACTAACAGCCGCCGTCCGGGCGCGCACCGCAGGGCCAGCAGAGCAAGTGGGGCCAGGAGAAAAACCGGCCCCAGCATGCCTTGGGTTTTATCTCCCCGTGTCGTTACGTCGTAAACGAGTTCCCGCAGGCTGTGAACGTCGTAGGAGCGCATCCGGCCGCTCATTTCCTCTTCGAAATCCACGTGCACGTACGGATTGGGAAACACGCGGTTGAAAAACGGTGAAACAGGATTCCGTACCACAATCCAGTTCTTCACTAGCGTCGGAGCGATGACCGCTGCCGCTGAAACCACTACTAGCAGCGTAGGCCGCAGGACTGCCTTGCGAGAGCGCCACGATGCATATGCGATGAAGCCGGCGGTGTAGATCGGAGCTATGAACGCCGTGTACTTAATCGCGCAATCGAATCCCGCAAGGATTCCGATAGGCACCAGCAGTGCCGCTTCGCGCTGCTCATACCAGACTTCGAGCAGCGCGAATACGGCGAAAGCAACAGCCGCAACCGCAACATCGCTATACGCACTCGTGCCGGTTATACCCGCAATGGGAGCGGTGAAAATCAGCACGCCACCCGCCGCACCAACCATGGGCATTCTCAGGCGCCGGCTGTAATTCAAAATCAGGAACGGCAGCAGAAGCAAATAGGTGCAGTGAACTAGCGCTGCCGCCGAGTGCCGCCCCCATACGAACGCGAAGAGAAACAGCATCTCCATACCTTGCGGGAGGCTGGCGTAGAAGTTATCCGTTATCGCTGGAAATCCCCGTACGCGCGCATACTCTGCTACCAATCCCAGATGATACGAGGTACCATCCGGGCTCGCCTCCGGCGCAAACGCGTTCACCAGATAGACCACTCCGAAGGAGACCCAGATGGTGAAAAACAGCAGGAGCCAGGGCCCTGAAAGACGCGGCAGCGCCTCCCCGCTGGTTTGCCAAATGCGCTGCTGAATGCCGGCTGCAATCGCCGCAATGGCAATCGCGATGAACACAGGCTTGTAAGCCAAGTGCATCGCGCAAATCAAGAAGACCAGCATACTTAGGCATGCCGACCCGAGCATGAAGGCCATTACGTCTTCCTCCTGCCGATACAGGCGGACGGATAGCCGGCGGAACAGTAGTTTGCCCAGGCACCACGAAACCAGGACTGTCAACAGCCATCCAAAGGAGATGTAAGCGAGTTGCTTCATACGCGCGGCGCCGGTTGTCTTTTCCGATGTTCACACATGGCTATTGGCGGAAAAAGTCGGACGGCCGCAGTGCCTGCCATAATAGCCAAATAAACTGCGGCAGGGACTCATACCGCATTCCTGACCTGCGGCACTTCCACGAGACTACACGCTGACGTGTAAGGCGGATAGATCGATACTGAGGCAAAATAGTACATTCATGCGACGCATCTTGTTAGCCTCCTTGGCCTGCCTGGCCGTCTTGTCCGGTCTGCTCCTCCACGGAGCCGACGCCACGAACCAAGCGAAACTCATTGTGTTGGATCCTGGCCATTTCCACGCCGCCCTCATTCAGGAAGACATGTACCCATCGCTCGCAAAGCAGGTGTCGGTGTATGCGCCGCTCGGCCCGGAAGCGCTGGATTATCTCCAGCGGATCGAACGATTCAATACCCGCAAGGAAAAGCCCACTTCATGGGAAATCGAGCTGCACACGGGTCCGGATTTCTTCCAGCGCATGCTGCGGGAGCGCCCCGGGAATTTGGTCATTATCTCAGGCCGCAACCGACCCAAGATCGATCGCATTGCGGCTTCGGTGGGAGCAGGGCTGAACGTCCTGGCGGACAAGCCGTGGATCATCAGCTCGGCCGATCTACCGAAGGTGGAACGCGCGTTGGATGAGGCTCAAGCCAAACGCCTGGTCGCGTACGACATCATGACCGAACGCTATGAGATCGCTTCGATTCTGCAACGAGAGTTAGTGGACGATGCGGACGTGTTCGGCAAGCTCATTGCGGGCAGCGACAGCGAACCGGGCATATCGGCGAAGAGCGTGCATCACTTGATGAAGGTGGTGGCGGGGGTGCCCCTGCGCCGGCCTGCGTGGTTCTTCGACGTTGCCGAAACCGGCGAGGGCTTGGCGGACGTGGGTACCCACGTTGTCGACCTGGTGCAGTGGACTGCGTTTCCGGACCAGATGGACTACCGGACCGATGTGCACGTTCTCGGCGGCCGGCATTGGCCGACCGTCATCTCCCAAGCGGACTTCCAGCGCGTCACCGGCGAGCCGGAGTTTCCGCGGTTCCTCGCTGGGCGTGTCAAGGACGGCAAGCTCGAATACTACTGCAACAATTCCGTGCACTACACGGTGCGCGGAGTTCATGTCAAGCTCGACATCCTATGGAATTGGCAAGCGCCGGAGGGGTCGGGCGACACTTATGAGGCCACGTTTCGTGGAACAAACGCTCGCGTCGAGATCCGGCAAGGGAAGGGCGAGGAGTATATACCAGAGGTGTATGTTGTACCGGCCTCCGCTGCGTCGCGAGCTCAGGTGCTTACTGCGCTCAAACGAAAAGTGAACGCGCTGCAGGGGGCTTACCCGGGTCTAGCGCTAGCGGAATCGGCCGGGGAGGCGCACGTTGTGATTCCGAAGCGCCTCCGCAGCGATCGCGAGCATTTTGCTGACGTCGCGACCCAGTTTTTCGAGTACCTGAATTCACCACAAACCGTGCCTGAGTGGGAGAAGACGAACATGATGGTGAAGTATTACGTAACCACGAAAGGGGTGGAGGCAGCGCAGTGAATGGCAGGTCGATAGATCGCGGATTCCTGTACGCCGGAGGAAGCCGCGCAGTTCTTTGGGGCAATCACTCGATTTGTCGTGGAGACCGAAGACGCAGGCTTCTCTATGGAGTTTCGCCCTACTCAAGGCATCGCTGTTGCGCAGCAGTGGACGCTGCAATTCAAGGAAGCGAGCCTTCCGCCTGCGGCGTGACGGTTCCCTCCGTAAGATTGATGTCGTCGGGCGAAACCAAGTGTCAGTTCTGACGGCGATTCTTGTTAACCTGCTTCCGCGCGATCATCTCTTCTCGTGCGGGCACGGTCCCACTCTACCGCTCGATCCACTCGATCAGGCGCGAGGCTCCGGGCTCGGCTCGATGCTTACGCAGAACGTCGCGAGCCTGGAACAACTGAGCATCCCGCATGGCGAAGACTTCCCGGGCGGGCAAGGGTTTGTCTGAGTTCATGCGCAGGACGCCCGGAAGCAGGTCGTCGAGAATTCGCGGGCGCGATTCCGCAGCTTGCGGGATGGCGAGCACCCGGAACAGACAGACGGCGAACCGGTACACGATCTCCTTGGGCGGATTGTCGCTATCGATGACTTTAGCGTAAGCATCGTGGATAAGGGTGCTGCGTGGCGTTTCTTTCAGGTTGGGCGTTTCGATCAGTTGTGCGAACGCATCGAACGTCGGCGGGTCGGGTAGCGACTCATCCATCGTCTTCACCGAAATGTATTCCGCAAACAGGTATCCGATCTGCGGCGCGACAGAGCGGGAGTAAGCCAGGGCGGCGGCGACGGGACGACCGGAATTCTCCTCCGCGACGGCAAGCCGCAGGTCCGCAAGCGCTTCGGCAGCGGGAAATAGCCGCTCGCATCCGGCATCCCCGACCGCGTCTGCCGACTGGCGCGTAGCGACTTTTGAGAAGGCGATGTACTCGACACCGGGCTCGGGTTTCTGCCCTGTCCACACACCGGGCAAGCTACCCTGGCGACTGATGGCGGACGCATATTGCGACACCTTGACCTGAACGGTGGCTCCGGGCTGCTCATCCACCTCGCCCTTCAGGACCTCCAGCACCTGAATGGTGAGGTCAAGCTCGCGCGAGCGGAGCGCCCGTTCGGGGACCGGGGCCGGAGTTCCAGCCTGCACCTTCTCCACTCGAAACAGCAGAATAACAGGCGCTCGAAGAACGATGGAACGTGAGTCGGGATTGATGGGAATCATAGCAGCCTTCTTCCGGCCGGGGCCAAACTGGCAATCCCATAGCGCCGGATACAAAATCAGCCCAGCCAGAGCGATGCATACCTGGCAGCGCATTATTTACGTCCTGGAATCGATGGCCAACAGGTTCAGGGTAAGCGGAGAACGAACCTGAGGGCCGGTTGGGTCCTCGGCCGGCCCGGCTTTCCGATGCGGATCGGCGTCCTTGACCATCGAAATCGTCTGGTTCACCCGATGGCTGGCGCCCGCCGCGGCCGCTACCGGAGGTGGTCCTGGAGCGGCAAGAATTGGAGGGTCGAATCGGTATGCGATCCGGATCCTCCAGGTATTGGTTTGAACTACGGCATAGAGGCGGTCGGCCGGATCTCCGGTGTTGCCCGCATTCGATGTAATGTTGGTCCAGAACACCAGATCCGTGCGGAAATTGAGATTGAAGCGATAGCGAATTATGGGTATCGGGTTGGCGGCGGTCCCCGGGAATCCCTCATGCGCGACGGGAGCGTTGTCGCCCGGGCTATCCCACTGTTCCACGCGCCATCGTTGTCCCACGGGAAGGGGGGTCTTATTGATCGGCTTGACCGGTCCAAAGGCAACGCCCTCGGTTCCGATGCAGGTATTGCCTCCCACTCCCTCACCCCCAAATTGCGAAGTGTCCAGGAACGGTCCACCTCGGATTACAGGCTGGACGGGCGCTGGCGCCGGCGGAACGGTCGGAAGAAAAACTGTGCCGGGATTCACCGTAGTCCAGATGCTGACGCGCGGATGCACCCTGGGAGGCACCGCGGCAGCATCATTGTACTGCGAGACCGCATCTTCGCCGGGTGGCACTGTGGTCGAAGTACTGACCGTGAGCTCGTTGTTGACCCATCCGCTGAACAGGCGATTGAGCCCGTTGCGGCCGACCGGCCCGCCACCAATCACCGTCGCCGAGGCGTTGTTCCATGCGGCCATCTGGGCCTCGGTGCCGGCAGGCCAGGGCCCACCAGGATTCGCCGAATTATTCGTGGAGAGGCGAATAATTCCCGTGGCTGTCGTGGGCGCTGCCGGGTTAATCACTATATTGGCGGCGGTCGCGCGGCTGATATTATCGAACCCCTCGATGTGGATCAGGATCAGGTTCATGATGATGAACGGCTCGCGATCGATACGCTGGCCCGCGGGATTAGCGGCATCCGGCGGCAGGTTGTGCTCGAAAGTATTGTTTCCGTTGCAGTCGACATACGGGCGGATATGGAACGTACCGACCGCATCCAGAGTCATGTTGGTGGTAAGACCACTGTCGGTCGATAGCGTGGGCGTCGCGTTCGCGTTCGCCGCGATCACATCGGCGTGGTCGCCGGTGGCGCCGGGACCGCCACGGATGTCCCGTTGAATGCTCCAGCGCACCGGAACTGCGGCCGGCGTGATATGCACGGAGAGCGCCACCGATTTTCCCGCCGCTATGGAGTTTTCGATCAGAACCAGCGCGCGGTTATCCGTATCGTTTTCGCTGTAGTGGGTGGCGGTACCCGCGCCTGTGCGTTGATAGGGCTGACTCGGCACGGGATGATTCGTGATCGGCGGTGCGTTGCGGTTCGGATGCGCAGGAGTGGCGGGGATTACCGCTCGCAAGTTACTGAATTCGACTACCGTCATCCGGACCCAATCCCCATCGCGGCTGAGACCGCTGATGCCAACTTTGAAACCCGTGTCATTGATGTTGACGCTGTGGCTCACGCCCTCTGCCCAGAAGCGCCTGCCGGCGGGCGGAATGGCAGTATTGGCGATGGTAAGAGTCAGAGGAATCACTGCCCCGGCGGGCGCAACTTCATTCGGATCGTCAAACAATCGAACTCTCGCATCGAACGCGTTGAGGTCCAGGTTTCCCGGCCAGGTAGTCGGTAACGCCTGTTTTAGAATCACCAGAGCCCGGCCGTGGTGGTTCCCCGCCTGCCTGTGCACAACCCTGCCTACCGTTACTTTGTCCGGGACGCCAATCTGGGTTGGCTCGAGCGTGGGGGCCGTGCGGCTCTGGTGGATCTCCAGGAACACTTCAATGGAGGTGATGGTGACGCTCTGCGGCGGATTCACATCGCGCGTCGGTCCAGCAAAGAGCTCAAGCTTCAAAGTTATATCGTTCAGGGCCCCGCTAGGAGCAACACCTTCGGCGTGCAAGGTAACCCCCGCGTTCAGCTCGGCCGCGGTGAAGTTCGCGGACCCTCCAGTGCTGACGATCAGATTGCCGTTTGCAGGCGCATCGAAGAAGTTTACCTGCGCTCCTCCCGGTCGGGCCACCGTCACCGTCAGAGTGCCAGTTCCGTCGAATCCCGCTCGGTCCGAATCCGTCAACTGAACCCTTGTGCGGACCACCGTAACTGGCGGAAGATACGGTTTTTGTACCAGAACTTCGTTGCGGGCCACCGTGATAATCGGGCTGACTTTCGGTTTCGCCGGAGCCACAGCCGGCGGCGCAGGTCCCGCGGGCAGCCCGGCAGGCGCCGCCGGTGGAGACGCCGCAGCCGCCGCGCATGCATCACAGCCTCCATCCGAAACACCGACCGGATTGGCCCCCATCCCGGCATCGCCGGCCGCTCCGGCGGCGCCCAATCCTCCGTCGTTAGCCATTCCAGTTCTCCCGCGTCCTCGCCTTCTGGCGCGCGGTTTCAAACAGGTAATTGGTCTTATGGGTCGGGTCAACGGCACGGCCGGTCAGGATGGGCGCGGCCCACCGGTGTCGCGGATCATGGTCGAAATCGCGGCCGAAGACGAACATGATATCGATGTATTTCGAGACGTCCCGCTCGGCCACGATGCCGTAGCTTTGAGCGCGCTCAATGCCATGGGAGATCCACTCCCGCACAGCGGTCGCTCCCAGAGCCTGGCATTGAACAGGGAAGAATTGATTCACATGCGCTACCATGCGCTCCTCGAAGCGGCGGCGGATGTCCTGGTTGAAAGCCTCGGTATGTTGTTGGCGCAGTGTAAACATATCAGGTCAATTGGACGGCGTCCCGGCCAATGCCCTCGCCCGTGAGGGTGAAGCGCAGCAGCGTGAGCGGGTCTTCGTCCTCAAGGAGAAACGCGCGCGCGGGCCCGAAAAAGTCTCCCACCTCCGTCGGCGTGCACACAGGCAGGAAAACGCGCAGGACGCGAGGATCATAGAAACGGAAACAGAGAGGGCGGTCCGCCTCGTCCTTCACGAGCAGGAACCGGCGAAGGTGGTTCCTGAGTTCAGGCATGGTAATTCGGGACGTAAGATACACACCCCAGCTCTTCCCCCAGCTAACCTCCAACAGTCGACGCAGAAACCCGGTGTCGGGCGAAACGGCGACCAGGTAAGGCGCCACGTTCGCCAGCGTCGCACCCTGCTCGCCCTCGTAAAGCGAAGTGTACGGCCGTCCGGAAGAAGCCAATACCGGAACCACGTCAGGCGACCGCGCCCCATCGAGAATGGCGTACAAGGGGAGGGCCTGTCCCTCCAGGATGCTCAGCAACGGCCCTTCATTGACGCGAACGGAAAAGGAGGATTGGCCGGCCTGGATAAGCGCATCATCGCCCAACGCACCCTCCTGGATCAGAGAGCCATTGACCAAGGTACCGTTTTGTCCGACAGTTTTTATGCGGCACTCGGCTTTACCGCATCCGACGTAGAAATGCAGGCCGGAGAGGTAATTGTCCTGTGGAACCGCCAGTTGGGCACGCTGGGGATCGCGTCCCACGCTGCCTACCTGGTCCAGCCCGACCTCCAGCTTCGGTCCGACGCTGGAACCGTATGTCGCGGTAACTGTTACGCGCATAGCTCATGTACCATCAGCCCCCGACCGGGGCTCCGGTCACCCGCATCACATCGGTACTGTGGCAGCTCCCGAGACGGCTGCGGCAACCATGGCCGCGACCTGGACCGGGATTTTGCTGTTGTCCGGAAGAGCAGGTTCGAGCGGCGTAACCACGACCGGACTACCCATTCCCACCTCGCCGATGATGACCGTTGGCAGGCCCAATACGATCACCCCGCCATGGACGGTAGGATCTCCCATACGTGCGGCCATCAGGTTTCCGATGAGCACCGTTGGTGAGCCCATGGCGATCACGTCCGGCGGGCCCACGCATGTTGCCATGTCCGTGGCACGCGCAGCCGGCAGCTCTCCGATCAACACTGTCGGGCAACCAGGCGGCAGGATGGGACCTCCGACGTGTGGCACGATGCCTGTCACCATGGGACAAACATGCATATCCGTTACACGAGCCGCTGGAGGCATACGCATTGGAGTATATCGCCGAACCGCGCGGCGAACAATAGGTCGAGCGCGATCTCGGGGAAGTCAGGTATCTCTAGACAAGCTATTCGAATGTTCAGCCTATTGGATGGCGCGCGGTGAAGCCAGTTCATCGTGATTGTGCCGTGTTTAACTGCTGGCGTAGGATAGCCAAATCGATGATGCCGCTTTTCCTTTGCTTATTTATCCTGATGATGCCTTTGCAGGCCGCTCACAGACCGCTAGTGCCGCGGCCACAGCAGATTCAATACGGCAATGGAAACTCACGCTCAAGGGAATTGCGATTTCGCTCGGTTCGAATCCTGCACCAGAAGACCGCGTCGCGGCAGACGAACTGGCGTCCGCGCTGGCAGAAATCACTGCGGAGCGCGTGCCGGTTGTCAGTAGAACCGCGGCCCACGGTATCACGCTCTACCGCACGGGCGCCGCGGATGGGTTGCCCGGCCCCGATGATCGTCCCGGGCCCGATTCCAGGGAATCGTACACATTGCGTATTTCTGATAGCGGCGTCGAAATTCGCGCACGCTCTTCGGCCGGTCTATATTATGCCGTGCAGACCATTCGGCAGCTGGTGGAGGAAACCGCTGGAGAAAAATTCCTCCCAGAAGTGGAGATCCATGACTGGCCCGCCCTGGCGTACCGCGGTTTCATGATGGACATGAGCCATGGGCCGCTACCTACCGAAGAAGAA
>DATGZN010000010.1:0-30244 GCA_035297145.1 Bryobacteraceae bacterium | reverse complement strand
CTTGCCCGCGCGATGATGCAGAAGACTGACGGCCTGACCGACCCTGATGAGTGCCCGCTTGTTCCCGACAATCCCGTGTCAGTGCTGGGCGACCTGTGGTTGTTGGGGCCGCATCGCTTGCTATGTGGAAGTTGCTTGGACCAAGCCGGCGTTGCCCGCGTGCTCGATGGGGGTAAGCCCACGCTACTGATCACCGATCCGCCCTACGGTGTGGAACTCGACATGGAATGGCGCGATCGGGCGGGGCTGAACGGCCGCGGACCCGCTGAGCCCAGCTACATGAAAGAACGGATTGAGGGCCACACGACCACGTCCATCTCGGGAGATACGATCGCGGACTGGTCTCCGGCGTTTGCGCTGGTCCCCAGCCTTGCGATCGCTTACGTCTGGCACGCAACGTCGCACATGATCGAGGTGGCCCAGGGACTGCAGTCGATCGGTTTCGAACTTCGCCAGCAAATAATCTGGGAAAAAACCGTGGCCGCGATTTCTCGGCAGGCTTACCACTGGAAGCATGAGCCCTGTTGGTACGCAGTACGCAAAGGGCAGACGGCCAAATGGATCGGGACGAAGGATCAGACGACTATCTGGGAAGCGGCCAGCCCGAAGCAGATATCGAGCGGATCGAAGGAGGAGAAGTTCGACCATCCAACGCAAAAACCCATCGCGCTCATGGAGCGACCGATTAAAAATCATGACGGCGCAGTGTACGAGCCGTTCGGCGGGTCGGGCACGACCCTGATGGCTAGCGAGACGCTCGGCAGGAACTGTTACTGCGTCGAGATCGAACCACGATTCGTTGACGTGATCGTGACTCGCTGGCAGAATTTCACGGGCCGCGCAGCGATACTCCACGGCTCCCAGAAGACCTTTGAGCAGGTGAAGCTCGAACGGCGGTCGGCGAGTGAAGACGCCGAATCCACCGAACAATTGGCCGTGCGCGGCGAATAGATGTGCCCTACTCCCAGGCTCAAGCCGATGCCGCGTGCAATTTCTTTGAGCACATTCTCAAGCACACCGCGGACGAGTGGTACGGAAAGCCGTTCTTGCTGGTTCCGTGGCAAGAGGAAGCGCTCAGTGCCATCTTCGGCCAGATAGACGAAGCCGGAAACCGCATTATCGAGATGGCGTATTTAGAAGTTCCGAAGAAAGCCGGGAAGTCGGAGATGGCCGCAGGCCTGGCTTTGTTCGTTCTTCTGACCACCAATACACCCGGGTGCCAGGTCTACGGCGCTGCCGCAGCCACGCGCCAGGCGCTGAACGTGTTCCGTGCGGCATGCAAAATGGTCGACCAATCGCCAGTCCTTTCCAAGAGACTCCGCGTGCTTCGCGGCACGCATCGCATTATCAAGCGCTCGGACCCCGAATCGTTCTACGCCGCAGTCGCAGCCGATGGAGATTTCGGGGACGGAGTGAATCCCGCCGTCGTGATCGCGGACGAGATCCATCGTTGGAAAACACGAAAGCAGCTCGACAACTGGGACGTTCTCTCAAACGGCGGCATCACGCGCCGGCAGACGCTCACGATCGCAATCACCACGGCCGGCGTACAGAACGAATCCCCACTGGCATGGCGGCTGCACGAAAAGGCCCGCAAGATCGAAGAGGGCATTGTTTCGGATGCGAAATTCTACGGCCGCATTTACGGTGCTGCCAAAGAAGATGACCCCGCCGACCCGAAGACCTGGATCAAGGCCAACCCTTCGCTCAAGCAAAACGGCGGCTTCCTCGATATCGAAAAGATCAGGGAGAAATTTGTCTCGCATGAAGCCGAAGGCGATCTCACATCCTTCAAGCGCTATTACCTCAACATGTGGGATCAGAAAGAAAGTCGCGCGATCGACATGGTCAAATGGGACGCTTCCGCTGGTGACTGGCATGCTGCCGGCATGCTCGCAAAATCAACCGAGGACAAGGTGCGACCCTTGCCTCACGCCTTGATGGCACGCTTCAAGGACCGGCGCTGCTGGGCCGGCGTAGACCTCTCGATGACGACAGACCTTTCCGCTGTAGCGCTCGTGTTCCCCTGTGATGACACCGGCTTCGACGTGCTGGCGTTCTTCTGGATGCCGGAACAGGCCGTGCGCCAGCGGGAACGGCGCGACGGTATGCCGTACCAGCGATGGGCCGATCAGGGATTCGTCGAGCTTTCACCTGGTGACGTGATCGACTACCGTGACATCACGGCACGGCTGGTGTGGGCGTCAGAGATGTTCGACCTGCAAGAAATCTGCTTCGACCCGTGGAACTCACGACAGATCTCGATCTCGATGATTGAGCAAGGCTATGACTGCATCGAGATCCGGCAGGGTGTTGCCACACTATCCGAGCCGTCCAAGAAGTTGCTCGAACTGGTCGCATCTGGCAAGCTCCGCCACGGAGGAAATCCTGTGCTGCGCTGGAACGCGAGCTGCCTCTCGACGAAGGAGAGCAACGATAACCTGATGTTCACAAAGCCGGAGCGGTCGAAAAGTTCCTCGCGCATCGATGGAATCGCGGCAACGGTCAACGCGCTGGCGCGCGCGATTGTGAGGAAGCCGCGGCAGATGAGCATTTACAGTACGCGGGGCATCTTGACGGTCTGAGGTTGGCCATAGCATGGGCCCCTGAAAAGCGAAATGCCCGCCGCGGCCGAAGCCGGGCGGGCAGAAGGGCCGGACGGGATGCTACTTTTTGATCGAGTAAACGCGCTCGCCGTCCTCGCGCTTGGCGGATTCGACGGTGAGCCCCATCTTCTTGCCCACGGTACCGGAGAGGAAGCCCCGGATCGAGTGATTCTGCCAGCCAGTCAATTTTGTGAGTTCGGCGAGGGTTGCACCTTTGGGCCGCCGGATCAGGGCCAGGATCTTCGCGCCCTTGCTTTCCGGGCGTGGGGCGGAGGCCTGCTTGGCCCTAGCGGGTTTGGCGGCTTTGGCTTGCCTCTTCAGTCCGGCCTTGGCTTTCGCACCCTTGGCGGCTTTCTGGCCCGTGGGCGCGCCCTTCTTTTGGCTCGCGCCCTTCTTCGAGTGGGTCTTCTCCGGCGCGACGTGCGCGCCCTGTGCCGCAACAGTGGCGGCTGTGTTGGCTTCAGCGTTGGTCATGTTGGTTCTCGTATCCTTTTCTGCGCTTCGTTTGCGCCTGACGATTCATCGCTCTTGTCCGCCGGAAAGGCAAGGCAATAGTGAACGGGTTGCGCAACGTTAAGCGTGGGAGGCGAACACGTGGCGACATCAGCTGAATCGAAGCGATCGCCAGCCGCGAGCGTTGCGATGCTGATCCATCAAGCAGTGAGGCGCCGAGAAAACTATCCTGATGGACGATGTCCTTCGTTCTCGGCAACGTCGACGTGAGCGGCAGCGGTCCGTACACGTACACCATCATTCCGGCTCTGGGAGCAACGAATCCGACCGGCCTCGAGTTGCCCTACTCTCGTTCGTGCAGCAGATCCGGCCTGGTGGTTCAGCGGTGCTGGACGAAATGCTGGTGGGCTGCGCAGTCAAAGGTTGGAAGCTGTCGATTAAGAACTCGCCGGGCCGCGCCAGCGCGATGATCGCGGCGGAATGCGTGACTACCGGACAGTACACCTCGCCCAGCGGAATCACGCTGCCCGCCGTTTATTCACCGCACGAGTTCAATGCCGAAATGATCAGCGCGCTGACCTTCAACGGCATCAACTACCTCTCCGGCAGCAGCGCCAAGGACTTCGTGTCCATGGAAGCGTCCTGGGAGAACAGCTTCCGGCCCGGATTTTTTCCTGGTTCGGGGGCGCAGGATGGCTACCAGATCCAGGGACGTTTCGAGTGGGGCGACCGCGTCTTTGCAGTGCAGTTCGTGGTGCGCGTCGAGGCAGGATCGGCCGAGTACTCGAACCTGATCAATCTGACCACCGGGACCGCCACGTTCACCGTGACTCGCGACACCAACAATTCCTTCACGATGCTCATCCAGAAGATGGGTTTCAACGTCGCGGAACTCAGCAACACGGATGGCATCGTGACGCTCCAGATCACCGGCGTGCAACTCTTCGACCCCACTAACGGGCTGGTGACCATGACGATCATCACGCCGCAAACGGGTATCTGCCAATAGGAGGTGTGAATGGAAACCGAAAAGAAAGCGGGCTTCGATGCGTCGAAGCCGTTTGTGGTGCCGATACTTTCAGGCGGCCAGAAAAGCTGCGAGATGCGGTTCCCTTCGGACGAGGAGTGGTGTGCCTGGGCGCGTGCGCAGCGCACCGTCCGCCATTTTCTTGGACGCGGCAAGTCGCAGAGCGAGGACGTGGACCTGCCGAAGATCAACGCGGAACTGTTCGCGAAGATTCGCTCCGACAAAGATGGCCCGGAGTTCGACGACGCCGAGGTCGGCATGGTGATCGGGCGAATCGAGCGGTGCGCGGTGGCCAGCGTCGAACGCGAGGGGATCAACTACCGGATCGAGATGAAGGTTCCTGGCGCCCGCGTCGTTCACGTCCTACGCATGCCAACCGCCAAGGAAATGCGGGACCACGAACGGGCTTCGACCAGCGTGGTCGCAGCGCGTCGTTCGATAGAAACGCGCGCGTTCCTGGAGCCGAGCGGTGCGGTTTACGACAAGCTCCATATCTCGCACGACGGTTACGCGGGCGCGGTGCCGATCGTGCACAAGTCAGCGACGGTGTCCGAGGCGATCGCGCAACTCGAAATCGAGGCCGACGAAGACCCGGAATAGCCACGCCCGACGACTGGCCGGACGAGCCGGGCGTTCGCTTCCTGAGCCGGTCAGTACTGCACCAGGTGACGCTCTGTGGGCCTGAAGAAGAGTGTCCCGACCGCGTCTTCCGCTGCCGCAGTTGCGGATATTCGGCGCAGACGGAGTTGGATCGCTGCCCCGCATGTCGTGCGGACTGGAAGGCCCTCGACGTCAGCCATGGGCCTGCCTGTCCGAAGGATCGGCTCGAAGAAGCAATGGACACGCCGAACGACGCTCTTGTTCGACGATCTTCCGCATTCTGAACGCAAAGAGCATCGGGCTGACGATCACGCTCGCGGATATCACGGAGCAGGAGTTCCGCGTGTTGGAACTCATCGAAGGTGAGCGCCAGGAGCAGATTACGACCGGGCGCAGCAGCATACAGAGGTCCCGATAGCGGCGAATTATGAAGTGCCGAATAACTTCGACTTGGGCTCTCGGTCCGAGCGAGTTCACCCACCGCAGCACACACATCGCGTGCCTTGGCTTACCTGTCGTGGCGTACCTTCCGTTGCGTCATTCCTGCACATCTGGTAGTATCCGGGCTGTGGACTGGGACGCGTTCATCTGTCATGCGCATGAAGACAAAGCGTTCGTTGGTTCGCTCGCCCAAGCTCTTCGTGCGGCGGGCCTCAGAATCTGGTACGACGATTTTGAACTCAAAGCGGGAGACAGCCTGCGGCGGTCGATTGATCGTGGTCTCGCTCGTTCCAGATTCGGGGTTGTGGTGTTAAGCAGAAGCTTCTTTTCCAAGAGCTGGACCCAATACGAGCTGGATGGGCTGGTCCAGAGAGACCTGGACCGAAAGGTCATCCTGCCTATTTGGCATCAAATAGAACGTGGGGATCTCATCAAGCTTGCTCCCTCCCTTGCTGATAAAGTTGCGATCCGCTCTACATCTGGCATTCCTTCTATCGTCTCAGCCATAGTGGAAGCTATCGATAATGAGGGAAATTCACATCTACCGCAAGATGCGCCCCTCGAATCATCGGTAAAACTGGAAAAGCCTCGCATGAATCTCCTGCGAGATCTTCCAATGACATCGCAGGAACGAGACGATGTGTAGAGAACATCGCGATCTGGGAGACTTGCCCACAAAGCTGTCTTTGCCCCAGCTTCCTCCGGTCGGCTTAAGTGTCGCGTGACGAACGCAATTTGCTATGTCCGATGAACTGTCAATCTTCGACCCCCCGATAGATTCACCGATCGACAACCTCGGGAAGTCAGCATTCGCGCCGTCGGTCGCCACTTCTCTTTCGAACGCCCAGGGAACGGTCTTGTTGCAGACGTTGAACATCACGGCAACTCCTAACGAGAAGCGCCCCATCCCGATTCCAGAGAGAACGATTATCTCGTTGGGAGACCCACGCAAGGGCCCGCCTTCGAGATTGGTCGGTACCGAGGCTGAATTTGAGCTGAAGATATCGCTTTTAGTTCATAATTTGTCGGAAGGCGCAATTCGGCTCTGCGATATCAAGGCGCACATCTATCATGTGTCGATGTATTCACAGCGCTTAGCGATCGTTCCATGGGCACCGAGGGTTCAGTTGGCCGCTGACAACACAGCTGACTTAGCTGCGGTGGGGTCGGATCTAAGCGGGGGGAGAGCCCAACCAATCGATTTGGTCCTTGAGACATCTGTTTTCGATACACTCTTCACAACCGTAGTATTTGGACTTACCGTGTTTTACGAGATCGCGCCCAGGGACGTCCGAACCGTGCATCATGTCCCATCAGACAAGATTTACATTTTCCAGCATGATCACCATTGGGGTGCCAGTAAGTGTCATTTCGTTAGCAGGAGCGCGGCTGAAATTGAGGAGCGACGCCAGGAAGCACCTGGCGATCACGGTTTTTTCGACAGCCTGCTGAGGATCGTCGAGTTGCACACTAGTCCAAGGGAACAAAAGTCCCTGTCTGCAAGGGCGGGGGAGCAAGTATCGACCGCTCCTCCCACAGCCCAGGGCACCGGTGATGCTGGTGCGGACCAACCGCTCCAGAAACCCGAGGAGGAGAATCCAGTATCTGTTCTTTTCGACTCGCGGACTCAGGTCGGTAGCACGGTCTCAGAGTTGGGCACTGACTTTGTGGTCGTCGGTTTGACGCTGCCAACTCCTGAACCGCTGTCGGGTTCGCCAAACCTATATCGGCACGTTTACGAAGACCTCGCGGCTGCGCACAACAGATTGAAACATTCCCGGACGTTCTTTGCGATTACCTCTGTGGTTCGTAGCCCAATGAGGAACGCATACTGGATTGTCGCGATTTTTGATAACGAGATTCTGAACAGCGAAGCCCTCCACGACATTGAGGGTGCCGTCACGATGTTGTCAACGGCCGTTCAAACAAGTCCTTCATTTGAGACTTGGTGCGGCAACACTGGTTACTTCGTGGTCAGTTATAGTGACGAACACAAACGCGTTCTCGCCGTGAATTTTGGAACGACTCTCACCTTCACGAGTTTCGCCGTGGCCGAGAACAAGCGATATTTCACTGGCGAGTACGAGCCAGAATATCTGGCCGCTTCAGGTCTCTTCATTGGCACTTGCCACTTCTTCCTCGGTCGCTATGGACAGGCAATATCGGAATGGCAGTTCTCTACCTCGCACTCCGCACACCCGAATCCGTTCTTCAACATTGCGTGCGCATATTCGAAACTCGGCGACATAAGTCAGGCATATGAATACTGCATGCGGGCTGTGGAGCATGGCGTTTCGCGTGACCTTGTGCTGCACGATCCCGACTTGAGCGCACTCAGACAGCATTCGTCGTATACGAAAATCAAAGATGCTCTGGGAGCATGAAGCTACTTTCGTTGTTAGGGCGTTAGCAAAGAGACCAGGGTTGGGTCTCAGGCAGATTGCTACGCTGAAGCCTCATAGTATTGGATAGACAAAGACCTACGCCCATTCGATCCTCCGACCGCGTGCTCCGCAGGCTGT
Organism: Bryobacteraceae bacterium; assembly: GCA_035297145.1. Classification (GTDB taxonomy): domain Bacteria; phylum Acidobacteriota; class Terriglobia; order Bryobacterales; family Bryobacteraceae; genus QHXW01. Next base: position 22,595 of record DATGZN010000010.1, on the reverse strand, counting down.
CCTGCCGAAGACAACTGTGCTGAAGTTTCAAACGTTCATCAAAAGCGCTCGGTTCGTTTATTCCCCATACACCGCGACTGAGATGCAGGGCTTCGCGCCAGTCCTGGCGGATTCGATCCGGGCACGTATCCAGCGCGGCCAGAACATCTAAGACCAAGCGGCGGCGCCTCTGAAGGTCGGACTGCCGTGCCGTCGCGGCTACCCGGATTACAAGGTGGCGCGAGGTCTCAATCCCATTCGCGACTGGACGTGGCGCGGCCATACCCTGCGCTGCCTCAAGGTCCTGACCGCAAATGAGAACCGCGCGGCGATTGGGTTTCTCGATAAAGCTCTTCCTGGCCGGCGAATGACGGCCTCGCAGATCGCGGCGTTCAACAACCGGCGCGAGGCGCAGTGGGGTTTGTCGCCGCGCGACCGACAGGCGGTGCTCGCCGCATTCCAGTCGCGTCCCTTCGAGATGCTCAAGGCAGCTTGAAATGGCAGACCAAGCAGAGCGCGTAATCCTCGAAGCCGAGGAAACGCCGGTACTCGAATCGGTCGGCAGGGCCAACACCGCGCTCGACAGCTTCGACTAGCGATCGCTCCCACGCGCGACGAGGAGGATCGCTCCAAGCGCGCGAGCGATATCCAAGGCCAGATCCAGCGGTTGCAGAAGATGCTGGAGGATGCCGAGGCAGTCACCAAGCGGACGGACCTGCGCGAGGGCAAGGATGAAAGGGATCGGCTTCGCGCCAGGTTCTTCGGTACGCACGATGGTATGGAGAGGCATACGCCGACGCCAAGAAGGACGTTGAGCGGCTCCAGAAGCAACTGTTGGAACCGGACAAGCCGTTGACGAGAGCGCAAGCGCAGGATCTGGGTCAACAACTCCGGACTGCCGAAGCTACCGAAGCCCGCCGCAAGGCGGCACTGGATGCGGTCGCAAAAGGCGCGGAGCAGCTCAAGGATTTCCGTCGCCAGGCAACCGAGTTCGAGAAGAAGGGCGATGAAGCCGAACTGGATGCGATCGGCAAGATCTACTATCAGCGCGATCAGCTTCTGAAACAGGCCGAGAAGGTGAAGGCGTCGGAATCGGAGATCGCCGCGATCCGCAAGTCGGCGGACGAGCAGGCTGCCGTTCTATCGAAGAATGCGTGGGAGGAGTTTGAAAAGTACGCCGAGAAGGAAGAGGCCGATCGGCGCAAGAAGATGCTCGCGCCGCTTGCTACGATTCTGGGCTCCGGCTCCAAGGGCGGCACATCCGGTCTCTACGGGATGTTCAGTAAGGGCGGCTTCTCGAAGTCGCTCTCCAACCTGAAAGGCACGTTCTGGAACCAGGACGCCTGGAACGCCTCTGATAGCAACTTCTGGGGTGGCGTCCAGGGCGTAGCGAAGTCTCCCGCCGCCGGAGCCGCCGGCATGATGCTCGCGACCAGTGGGCTGTTCGGATCACAGCGCGGCACGTGGACAGGCGCTCTTGAAGATACCGCCGGTGGCGCATTGATCGGCGAGCAGATCGGCGGTCCATGGGGGGCCGCGATTGGAGCGGCGGCGGGCTTCACTGCCGGAACGGTCGAGAAGTTGCTCGGCATTGAATCACCGCAGAGGAAGGCGCACGACGACATCAAGAGCATCTACGGCGTGGACATCCCGCAGAACAGTGGCACCATCAAACAGGTGGTGCAGATCGCGCAGTCCCAGTTCGGCGGCGATATCGCGGTGGCCGTGCGATCCCCGAGCGTGCGTCAACTTGTGATGCTGTACTCGGAAGCCACAGGACAGAAGATGCCACTGTCGGCCACCACGCCTTACGCCGGGAGTCTTGTGGAGCAGGGCGGTAAGCTTTACCAACAAGCCAGCTACCAGGATGGCCAGGCGCACGTGTACGCTTCGAACATCTCGACGCTCGGCGGGATCGCGGCCGGGACCTATCCCACACCGGGGAACCCGAACACGGGAGGTGGCACGGGCGCGACGTACATGTCGCTGAACATCAGCGGCTCCGATGCGGCGAACTTCATGACCGGACAATTCGTCACGCCGCAGTTCGTGACGGACCAGGCGATGGCGGCGCAGTATTCGAGCTACGGGCGGACGCAGCAGTCGGCCAACATGCAGCTACCTGGATTGACGGTAGCGTGATTCAAGATGCCGGGCAATCTCGTTCAAAGCGAACCCAACGGTGTGATGCCAGCCTCGCTGTGCACCGCTTTCACGGAGCTGCGCGAGTATGCTCAACTCCAGAACCAGTACCACGACGGCACGATCCAGCGGTCGCAGCTTGCTCAAACCTCGCGCCGCACGTTCCGCTTCAGCAAGCGCCTCAACGCATCGACACTCTTAGCGCTGTACAACTTCTGGGTCTCCCAAAACGGCGGATTGACGCCGTTCGCGTTCTATAACCCGTTCGATGTCGCGGCCGGCCAGCAGATCGGCAGCAACTACGATCCCACTGGCAACAACACTCAGGGGCGCGTGACGGTGGTGTTTCGTGGCAACTGGGCGCAGGCCATGGACATCGCGCGGACGAACGTGCAGGGGCTGGAAATCGTGGAGGTGGCTTAACTGTGGGGCTCTATTCGCCCTTCGCTGGCGAACCGCTAGCCATGCGCTGGATGACGCCCCAAGCCCAATCCAGAGCACTCTTGGGACCTCGCTGCCGCGCGATCACGGCACCAACTATAAGCGCAGACCATACCTGCGGTTTCAGGAGTACGTTCTCCCAAAACCAACTCAGCAGCCACCACCAAGGCCGGCCTTTCACCTTAAACGGAAGCCCGGGCTCAACGTCCCGGCTTCCGGCGGACGAGAAGACTTTCAGCGCAACTTTTGCGTTAGCCTCTCCCTCAGGATCTCTCAGCCATGACCAGAATCGCTGTTTCAAGCACCAGTGCCACCCTACGTCCCCCCCACCAAGATCGAGCGGTTTTGTCGTTGGGATGGCCTCGGAAGTGCAGTCAGACGCGTGCATGTCTACGCCATCGGCAGTGATCGCAAGACGCGGCTGAACTGAGAGCTTTTCGCTCGCGGCGTCGGCCTCGACCGCCTTTCCCAGAGCCGGAAATATGTATGGGTGGAAAATGAGATCGAATGGTTTCTCACCGTGGGTCAGATCGACTTCGAGAGGGTAGCTGAAAACACCGAAGACTGTCACAACAATCTGGTGCCCGCCGACTGCAAATGCAACCTTCCCCTTCCCGGCCTGATTGCTCAGGATGTCCGCTGCGCTGTTGGCATCGAGGCCAAGATGATGATCGCGGAGCACAGAGACCGCCGTATCGAGGGCGCGGCCTGTCAGCGAGTTGACCTCAGCCTCGGCCGTAAGCTTCGCATCACCGAGTCTCTTCATATCATTCTGGAGCCTATCGATATTGTTCTGGAACTGGTCGCCCTCACTGAGCAGCTTAGAGATCTCAGCGAGGGCACCGTCGACGTCTTCTGCATACACTTTGGCTACTCTGGCCTCTCGCATCCAGCTCTGACACGCCTGGCTCCTCCAGCAGGAGCTGTCTTTGAAGCCCTGCACGAACTCGACCGCGCGTTTGGCCCGCTCCAGGTCAAGCGACATCTGAGCTTGCCCGACGACTGAACTGGCTGTTGCTAGGACCATGACAGTGACGACAGACAGACGATAGGGGACGGTGACGCAGTAAGCGATTCGCGAGCTAATCATAGGTCCTCCTCTGTTGTCCCGCCCTGTGAGTCACCTGACGGGAACATCTCGCACTAAGCATATCTCTCTATCGGCGAGCGGAGTTGAGGGTCGCGGTCGTCAGGTCCGGTCCAAAAAGTCATGTCCGACATCATCGGCCGCATCGCCGCCACGGTGACCAACTCGGGCCAGACATTCCCGCTCACCACGCAGTACCCGTTCGGCTTCTCCGTCGAGCGCCCGGTGATCGTCCACCGCTTCGGCGGCATCGCCGCCGGGATTTATCCGACGCCGGGCAACCCCAACACGACTGGCGGCTCTGGGGCCACATACCTCTCGCTGAACATCAGCGGCGCCGACGCGGCGAACTTCATGACCGGACAGTTCGTCACACCCCAGTTCGTGACCGACCAGGCGATGGCGGCGCAATATTCGAGCTACGGGCGCACGCAGCAGTCGGCCAACATGCAGCTACCCGGACTGACAGTGGCGTGATCCAGAATGCCTGGCAATCTCGTACAATCCGCACCCAACGGCGTGATGCCGGTCTCTCTCTGTACCGCGCTCACGGAGCTGCGCGAGTACGCTCAACTCCAGAACCAGTATCACGACGGGACGATCCAGCGGTCGCAGCTCGCGCAGACTTCGCGTCGCACGTTCCGGCTCAGCAAACGATTGAGCGCTTCCGTGCTCTCCGCGCTGTACAGCTTCTGGGTTTCCCAGAATGGCGGCTTGACGCCTTTCGCCTTCTACAATCCGTTCGAAGTGACGTCCGGTCAGCAGATCGGCAGCAATTACGATCCCAGCGGGAACAACACGCAAGGGCGCGTGACGGTGGTGTTCCGTGGGAATTGGGCCCAAGCCACGGACATCGCGAGATCCAACCTGCCAGCGCTGGAATTGGTCGAAGTTGCGTGACTGGGCGGGCATTCAGCATAGCCTAAAAGCCATAGCGGGTATGTGATCATGGTATACTGACCAAACTATTGCGCCCAGCCATCGGGAGACCGTTAAAATGCCGCGTGCGGTTCGAATCTTTTGGGCCTGTACCGCCGGGATCCTGTGCCCGCTCATTCTCTCATTTGCGGCAGATGTCGAACCTCGTAGGGCCACAGACGTAACTCTCAGACTGATCCTTTCCGACATCCCAAAAAGCACGAAACAGGTGGAGGTATGGATACCACTTGCACATAATGACAGCTACCAAGCCATCTCGAACTCTACGGTCAAGAGCGATTATCCTTACCATTCGGTGTATTCGTCGAGTCAACGCGAACCAAGTCTCTTGCATTTGAAATTCCATCCCAACAGCGACAGGGTTGCGCTGAGTCTGGCTTTTCAGGCAACTAGAGCCGCACGTGCGACGAGCGGCTCTAACGCACCCTACGATTATGTAAGGCTCTTTTTGAGTCCCCAAAGCCCGAATGACTCGATAAGAAATGCTACCCCGGCGATTACAAAGGGCATTGATACCGAACTTCGGAAGGCACGCGCAATTTTCGAGTACACGCTTAAGAATTCACGAGACTCTAAGGCTGACAATCGAGACGGATTTGACTGTGATCAGGTGGTGCGATTCGTGATGCTAAGCCGCGCCGCGGAGATCCCAGCGTACCTTGGGAGCGGTTTTAGGCTTCCTTCGACTCGAAGAGAAGGTTCAGTGCTGAATCACTACTGTTGGGCGAGCGTCTTTGTTAGGGATACGGGTTGGGTGCCTGTTGACCTGATCAGTGCGCTGCATGCCGACGATCCGAAATCTCGTGAGCAGTTTTTTGGTCGCCTCGATGAAAACGTTGTCGAGCTTTGGTCCGAGCAAAACGTGGTGCTAACTCCACCACAACAAGGGCCTCCGATTGGGCTCCTTATTGGGCCATATGTGGAATATGACGGAAAGCCTATATCTGGTCTCAATTTCTTCGCGGACTACAAGAACCGCGAATTGCCGAAACAGCAGGCCCCATCTCAACCGCCGCCGCAACCACAAACAGCTGCTCCGATGCGCCGGATTGATTGGGTAATGATTGGGGTGGTTGCGCTCGGCGTGATTGCGTTGGCATCAATGGCACTGATCTCCGTGATACTCGACAAGTTGCAGGGCGTCGACCTCTCCCCAGTTGTTGAGGAAATTAAAACGATTTGGGTAATGCGCTACGCCTGGGAGGCAAGAATCGCCCAGGAAAACGACCCGGCTAAGCGACGAAGAATGCTCTTTGACAGGCGGTTTAGCGAGGCGAAACGTGCATTGCGACTGGCATCATGGGACTATCGCTGGAGTTCGTTGCTCGCTTCATCATTGCGTTTCAGTAGGTATGTCGTTGGTGGCGTATTGGCCGCTTCGTTGGGACAGAAGGATCTTCAACGGCCTTCTGTCGTTGGGGCATTGGGTTTGCTTGTCATTGGTGCATCAATTACCGACGACAGGTTCAAGCCGGAAGCTCGGGCAAATCGAGCCTCGCAGCGCAAAATTGCCCTACTGACCCTGGTGCGAGATATTGAAGAGGGCATGGTCGAGGCTTCCACCGATCGTGAATGTGAGGATTTCAAGGTCCTAGCGGAACAGATATCGCGGCGACTTAGGGAGATTACTGGTGACAGTAAGAGTCCTGCTGAAACTACATCAGAGCCTCCAACTGAAACGGCGATCGAAAGTCCAGCAGGTGCCTCAAAGACCGCTCCAACTCCAAATCCTGCAAGTCATTCGGTTACTTCATCATCGTCATCATAGAATAGGCTGCCTTTCAAACGGCACGTTCTCTGCATCAGAAAGCGTGCTGAATGTCTGGTAGTGTATGGCCCCCAACCCCCATCACCCCAGGCTGATACTCAATATGTCCGATACCATCGGCCGCATCACCGTCCCCACGGTGATCAACTCCGGCCAGACATTCCCGCTCGCCACGCAGTACCCGTTCGGCTTCTCCGTCGAGCGCCCGGTGATCGTGCATCGTTTCGGCAGCCTCGACGCCAAGCAGGAGCAGCGGTATTACATCGGCATCGGCCCGCGCAAGTTTCAGTTCAAGCGGCCGAATCTCAACTGGGCGGAAGGCCGCCAGCTCAAGGCCTTCTGGGAGTCGATGCAGGGGCCATGGAAGGCGTTCACCTACAACGTCCCCAACCCGGATGGAACGACCACCGGCGTGCTCGTGACCTTTGAGCAGCCGCCGATCTCATTCGAGTACCTCCGCAACGCTGCACAGGTGGGATTGAACCTCGTCGAAGTAGTCGATCCGACGCAAGCGCCCACCTACGCGATCACTTCCACCTGCCTGCGGTTCCCCTCGAGCGCGCTGTCCACCGCCCTGCTCTCTGAAGTCCAGCAGATCATTCCGCTCGTCCACATCCGCGTGCGCGAATCCGCGGTCGCGGACATCTATCTATCAGACCGGCGCGTCACCGTCGGCGGGCAACTCTACCTCCCGCGCTTGATCGGCATCGGCGAGCCCGGCTCTGACGTCCTGATTTCCCAGGACATCAAAGGCACGTCGGACAACGTTCGCTTCACCTTCGGCAACGGCGACCGCGTGATGACGCAGGTTGCCAACGACACGGACCTGAAGTACGCCGAGATCGACCTCTGCCTTTTCCATGTGAACTCGGGGATTCTGTTGCAGCTCTGGAAGGGCGTCATTCAGAACTTCACGAGCGACGGGACGCCGATTTTCCCCGTGACGTGTTCCGACGGCTTCTTCCAGATCATGAACCAGTACCCGGAGCGGCAACTCAGCCGCCAGTGCTGGAAGACCTACAACGATGGCGTGAATTGCCTGGGCGTCAAGAGGCAGAAGCGCCGCAGCAGTAACCGCCGCAGGTGGCGATCCCACGAGTTGCGATTACTACCTCGAATCGAAGAACGGATGCCAGGTGCACGGCATGGCTCCATACTTCGGCGGGCATCAGGCCGATCCGCAAGGCGTCGTCATCAAGGACAACTCCACCGGCTTCCTCGGCTTCGGCCGCAACACTGTAACCGCCACTTCCATCCTTTCCGATACGATCTGGGGCCTGGCTCTGCCGGAAATCTGGTGCAATAGCGACGGCAATCCGCTGTTTGCTTTCGTCGCCAACGCTCTGATGGTGGCGTACCGCGATGAATCCGACTATGCCGACTCCCTCGGCATTCTCGGTGCCGGCCCCATCGGCGGATTCACCGGGATGTACGTGGTTACCAACGCCGACGGCTACCGCTACGTGGTGGCGCCCATGGTTGATGGCTACACACCACAAGGCTTCAAGGTCGATGGCAACCTGAACGTGCAGATATCGAGGGGCAGACGGTCACGGATTCCATGTACGACCTGGACGTCGGGCCGAAACCGATGGACGTGGTGCCCGCGCCTCTGCCGCCGCTGTTCTATCCGATGCCGCTCGGTCCTGCGTGGGCGCCGTACCAGGTGCAAGCTGCGGCCAATGACGCGCTCTTTCCGGGCGAGTGGACGTTCGATACCAATCAGTCCTATGCGCAGTTGGCCGACGGCAGCATGCTTGCAAACCTCCTGGTTACCGGGAAGCTGCCAGTCAACGAGTTCAGCGCCACGGGGGAGGTGCGCCGGGGATCAGATCGATCTCGCAGTCCACGACGGGTGGGTCGTTACCGGCCAACGTAACATTGCGCGTGGCCATCTGCGCAACCGACTCGAACGGGCTTCCTTCGGCTCCGTCTAATATCACCATCATAGGGACCTCGGCATCTGGAACGGACACGTTCACCTTGGAAGACATCACCTGGCCGGCAGTCGCGGGCCTCGTTTCCTACGTGTCGTTCGTGGCCACGCAGGACGACTTGATTTGCGCGCAGGCGACTGGAACGCTGACCGCCGGTCCGAGCAACACGTACACGCCCGGATCGATCGCGTTCGGCGGGCCAGTGTTGCGCTCGACATGGGCGTTGCCGTCTCCGTATGTCAGCAAGGTCCGGATCAAGGCCAAACACGAGATCCATGGCGGCGTAATCGGCGGCTCGATCGATAGCGTATCCGCCGGCACGCTCGTCACCGGCTATCTTCAGGACGCGCCGGCCTCCACGAATCCATCCTGGACGCCCGTGGGCCGCATCATCTCCATCATCGGCAGGCCGGAGGGCGACACGCCGTATTTCAGTGCGAAGGTCACCTCGTGGGACCAGACCACCGGCACCCTCGGCGTGACTCCAGACCCGAACGGCATCGTCCAGGAAGGCGACTGCTCGTTCTGCGGTTTACTGCCGATGCCTCAAACACCACGAATCCGACCTCCGTTACCGATTCCGGCTGCCAGAACAACGTCTATCCCAACGGCATGACGCCCGGCGCAGAGGTCGGCAACCTGATCCGGGTGATTCAGGGAGTCTCACGCGGGACGACGCCGGTGAAGATCGTCGCGAATACAGCGACCACTCTCACGTGGGACCTCCCCATGGTCATCAATCCCGGCGACGTGTGGATCATCAAGGAACCGACTTGGCCCTACTCCTGCGACACGACGTCGCTGGACAACGGCAACCCGCTGGCGGTGACGACGATCAACATGCCCACGAACAATTTCGTGGACGAGACGCTCGTGATCGTGGGGTTCACCGTGGACGTGAACGGCAACGAATCGCCCGACGGCGATGCGCCGATCCGCGAGGACTGGGTTTTCGGCGCTGAGGGACTTTCGAAGGTCGCCGGCCTGGTTTTCCAGATGCAGGGCACGCTGGGGATCGAGTCTAACGCGGCTCAGCCTTTGTATTTGAACCGTCCCGTGACAGTCGGCGATGTGAAGGCTTACGTGCAGTCGGCTCCCACCGGCTCGGGGATCAGGTTCACGATCTACGTCGGAGGCGCAGCCTGGCTCACGCTCACGATTCCGGCTGGCCAAACAGCCGTGGTCGCCACGCCTTCACAGGTTGCCGCCCTGTCACAAATCCCTGCGAACACAGCGGTCTCCATCGGCATTACCGCGGTAGGCAGCACGTTTCCGGGCGCGGATCTTTCGGTGTTCATTTATGCGTAATTCGATCCGCGACGAAGCCCGGCCACGGTCCCAAATCGAATCTGCTAATCTCTCGCGTGGGGAATAGCCGTGTCACACCCACCGGAGAAGCTGTGGCCCTTGACATTAGCGGACCATCACGCCAAAGACCGTGGGCTGTGGTGCGCAAATTGCCTGGACTACATCCACAGGCCCGTCGGCCGTCAAAACCAGCGCCAGGCGCTTCAGAACCATCATCAGCTTCCTATGGATTACCTGGATGAACTGGAACAGCACGGAGTCTCTTTTCCCCGCCGATGGACGATACCGGTTCACGCCTGGCCGTGCCATCAGCACCACCCGAAGGGCTTGGACTTACAGAGCATCTCCGACGCGAGCGCTACCTTCTTGAGTCAGTTGGACCGCGGCCCGTTTAACCTTGAACGACATGACCACTTGGCAAAGCAGTTTCACGATCGTGGCTTATACGGCCACTCTGCGATCGTCAAGGAACGAATCAAGAAGCATCTTAGGAGCGATGCTCGGATGGATGAGTACTGGCAGACCCTGGAACGCCAGATTGCCTCCGGGGCAGGATTTCGATACGTGTTGCCCTTCACCGCTGAGTCTCCCGAAGAGCCAGGGTACCCCGAGCTTCTATTGGTGCGTTCCAATGACGCAGCCAACAGGCACCAATGGAAGCGCTCCCGCCAATACTACGATCGTGCGGTGGCCCAGCGTCCGAAGCCTAGGTCCGAACGCGCAGAACGACTTGAGCCGTACTATGCACTCAGGAGGGCACAGCAGTCTGATCGCAAGCGTGCGGATGTAGTTCGTGCACTAGAAACTTGTGACGGCCTCGGGTACAGTTTTGACACAGCGAAGGTGATCGGCTCTGGGATTCTGCTTGATGAAGGCGGCGCGGAAGACCTTAAAGACGCCAGGAATTATGCCAACGAACTCCTCGACACTGGACGGGACACAGCTTGGCTTTATCGGGCAGAGAGCCATTTCCTTCTGGCGTGCGTAGGAGTCGAGAAAAACGAGAGTCCGCAGACTATCTACGGTGATCTCGCGGTTTCTCAGTATATCTACGTTATGTTGGGGCTCCAGGGAACACCACATCCCAAGGTTCCTGCGTGCCGGCCCCCTGAACGGAACGCTTGGCCGGGAGACGTCCTTATAACCAACAGCAAGCTACATGGCCTGACTTCCTTGTCATGCCTCAACGTGCGGCAGCGAAAGATTGTGGAAAGTGGGCTGCAGCGGGAGTTGCTGAATGACCTTGCTGGATGGAGGCGAGACTTTCACCTTGAATGAACTCTCATTAAGCTGAATCCTGTCGAAATCGTTCGCTCGCTCTTGCGACGTAGGCTATTTCTCTACCCGGCGCGGCCGCCTCGCTCTCAAGAAGGGCGAGCTTGCGGCGGCGCACGGCAAAGAGGGATTTTGCGGCGTTACTCCAGTTGATCTTGACAAGGTTCTCGGCAAACTCCAGGGTCGTGGTACACACCGACTCGATAATTCCGCGATCGTATTGAAGTCTGTGGCGCTGCAGGTGTCTCTCATACAAGCCCAACAGCCACTGAAGTTTTTCCTCAATTTCGCGTGTTGGGAGATCCAGGCGTGCCACATCACGCATCCACAAGCGCAGCCCAATGAGCGATTGTCTGCAATCGGAGTCCGACTTGAAATCGAGGATTGCCTCGATCGACGCTGTTTCCCCTGGTAAAGGCATTGCCCTAAGCACCACCTCCGCCACGTCAGAATGTTTCGCGTCCGCGAGCTTTCGATCTCCAAGAACGCTGGCGGCAACGGGCTGCACATCATCCCAAACGTCCGGCATCGGTGCCGCCGAAACTGCGTCGGCAATTCCAGTTGACCGTAAATAGTCAGCCGTGAAGCGAGCGACGAGGGCCAACCTGAGCGACTGAATCTTTTGACTCAGCCAAAGTTTTTCACCTCCTCCGGGCTCCGGATACCTGAATAGGGCCCCGTCTCCCGCATCTAGCCAGGGTCCACCAGCCGCGTCAAAAAGTTCCTCTTGAAACCTACACAAAGCGCCCAGCAAGAAATAGTCTCGGCGATGTTCCTCGCATTCGTAGAATGACGGGGGCGGTGGTTCGACGCGCTCAAGTAGATCCTGCGCTTCGAGCCACTCTAATTGGTCGGCGACGTTGGGGTCACCGTGCACGAAGTTGCGGTGAAGATGCAGAAGATCCTCAAGGCCAATGACTGCAAGACGATCGAATAAGAGTAGTTCCCTCTTCGGTAGTTCCAGCATGGAGCCTTGGTGCAGTACGCCAGTCCAACCCTTCATAAGAGCAACCTCTTGCGATTAGAGCAGTTAGATAATTATCGCAACAGCGACCTGCGGGTAAGATACCGGATGGACCGTTAGGCCTCAGGGATCGACAGCAGATTCCCATGCAATCCAGGCCGGAGAACATTCGTGGAACACCGGTTTGTGGTTCGCGGTCGCCCACGATGATCACCTAGATGGACCCGATCTATAAGCTCCAACCTCACCGCACGCTCCACCTCCAGGGCTTCGACGACTACGGGGCGGCGGCCGCGCTCTGGGGTGCTTCGGACGCCGGATTCACCGTCTCCGGCGTCTTCCGCGACCTGGCCGATTTCGCCGTGCTGGTCCTTTTCCAGAAGGACGATCCGTTCGGTCATCCGCGCTTCTCCTATCTTCCAGGCGGCGACCTCACCGGGCTGACCCTCGACTTCGATATTACCTGGGAGGGCATCCAGTCTTGGGAATCGATTAAGAATGCCTGGACCGACTGGAACACGCTCGACTATTCCGTCAACGGCGTCGGCCAGCGCGCGCCCTGGTTCGGCACGCCGGGCATCACGGTCACCTGCAACACCACAGGCCGCACCGGCGCGTCGGCCACCTACACGCTGAACCTGAACAATCCGCAGTCTGGCGACAAGGTCACGCTCTGGTATCAGAACCAGTCCTTCGTCAGCCCGGCAATCTCGGCCTCGCACCCCACCACAGATCAGGCCATGTGGTGGCAAGGCAACGCGGCCTACAACCACTGGGTCACCATCGGCTCGGCCACGTACTCGTGCCTCGAAAATTCGCTCAACAGCGCGGGTATCGCCGCCAACATTGCGGCGCAGATCAACGCTTCCGATCCCAACTGCACGGCCACCACCGGCGGCACTTATGGCAACGAGATCTTCGTCACGTTGAAGGCCGGCGTCGCCGGGCCGGTGGCGGTTTCGAGTTCGGACGGATCAGCACCCGACACGCTGACCCAGACGACGGCTGGTTCGATCCTTCAGTCGATTGCGCAGCAGATCAACGCCGTCAATTGGGTGCAAAACGGTCCGGTCGTGATCACCGCCGCCGTAGTGTTGCCGAACCAGTTGGTCATTACGGCCGCACCGGGAGCCGACGGCAACATGGTCGCGTTCTACCAGACGGACAACACCAGCAGCACCCGAGTTTACTTCACCGCGAGCAACTGGAACCTGTCTGGCGGCTCATCGGACAACATCTCGTGGCACGTTCACATCGACTTCACGGCACTCGGCTGGAGCAACGTGGACAAGGTCTGGTGGACCATCGCACCCGCCTTGCCGAACAGCCAGGCATACCAGCCCACCGAGTGGCAGATGGTCGTCACCAACTGGACCGTGACCGATTCCGCGGGCAAGAGGCCGCTCAAGGTTGCTGGTCCCGGCTCGGTTCGCATCGAAGAAGACAGCACCTGGGTGAGCACGTCTGGATATTGGGAAGCCGCTCCCGGCAACGATCCCGTGAACGGCGCATTCGCTTTCTGGAGCCAGGGACGCGCGATCCGGGCGGCGGCCGCCGGCACCAGCGTCACCATCCAGACGCATTGCCAATCTACCCACAACATTTACGTTGGCACACGGCTCGACACCAACTGCGGCATCGTAAACGCGGCGCTCGATGGCGGCGCGCCGGTGACGCTCGACTGCTACTATCCCACCGCGACCACTTCGCAGACGCGTCGCTTGCTCTTTTCCGGCGTCGCTGCCGGACAGCACGAGGTCGTGATCACGATCTCTGGCAATAAGAACGCGTCGAGCTTGGGCTGGTATTTCTATTTCGATTTCCTCGAATGCGCGGTGGCGACCGTCGTTCCAAGCCCAACCGTGACCACCACCACCGTCGGCGCCGCGACCGACTTCGACACGGACAACACGTACAAGCTGTCGCCGGAGCGGCTGGTGTGGAACATTCAGAAGCTCGGCCTGCTGGGCGAGATCGACCACTATTGCGGCGTCTTCTGGTGGAAGCAAGCGGTGGCGTCAAATCTGTCCTACCCGCAATGCATGGTCACATTCTCAGGCAACTGGAACGATCAGGACGTCGTCTGGCTGCACGTTGGCGGCTCCGCTATCGGCAAGACGGTGTTCGGCGGGCAGGACCACAGCAACACGATCGCCCGGCACTTCGCGAACTTTGTCAATGCAATCTTCGACGGCGTCTGGGCCAACGGTCACCGGCAGCGTCCTCACGATCACTTCACACTCGTTTTCCAGCGTTTGGCAATTTCACGTGTACACCGAGTTGCCAGCGTCGAACACCGGCAGTGGCAACGCTACTGTGACTGGCGACTTGCAGGGTGGCACGTACGGCGTGAAGTGGCTGATTGATCCGACACAGACGCCGGTGCTCAACAGGGCGTTCCGCGACTGGAACGCGGATTTCTTCAACCTGCTTAAAGCGAACGGCATGAGCGCCGTCTGCTCGTTTTCGCAGGAACTGGTAAATCCTCCCGATAATCCCCCGTCGTCGGTGTGGGTGCAGCGGTTTCCGGATGGCACGGCAGTTGAGACCGTCACCGGCTTCGGCACGCTGAACAGTTCCCAAATTGCGTTCAGTCCGGGGCCGCAGAGCTACATGGCGCAGGCGCACGCTGCCATGGCGGGCCTGATGCTCGCGGCGGGGCTGGTGCCCAAGCTCCAGTTCGGCGAAATCCTCTGGTGGTTCCAGGCGAACTCGGCTGGGATGGCGTTCTATGACGCCGACACGAAGGCCGCTGTGCAGTCGGCCCTCGGCCGCGCGCTGGCGACCTTCCACACGCCGAACGACGATCCGGTGGCCAACGGATACGCCGATGCGAACTTCCTTCGGAGCCGCCTGTATAACTACGTGGCCGCGATCCAGAGTTACATTCTGTCGCAGTGCCCCTCGGCCCTCTTCGAACTGCTGTGGCCGATGGACGTAAACGACCCAGATACCCGCGAGCTGCTGCGGTACATCAACCTGCCGACGCAGTGGATCACGCGCGCCGGCTCGGGCTTCGACACGTTCCCTGATCGAGGGCTACCAGTATCCGAGCATCAACCACAACCTCGACCAGGCGACCCGGTGCGCGGAATACCCATGGAAAGAACTCGCCTGGGACCAGGCGCATTGTCGTTACCTGATGGGCCTCTACTACGGCACTTGGCCGTGGCTACGGGAATTCGTCAACGCCAGCCGCCTGGGGCTACCGGCCATCAAACTCTGGGCGTACGACCACCTCCTGCTTATTCGGTTGGCCGGTGCCGTTGCCCACAACCGACGACCGATCGTTCATCTATTGAGGCCCGGTCGGCGCGTGCCCCAAGCGCCTATCCCACCAGTGTTTGAATCTGCTCGGGCAGACCTGGGGTCTGTTCGCGCGATGTGGGCCACTCAGGATCGCATCGCGTTTGACGCCGGAGAAGACAAGACCGTCGAACTGAAACGACAGATGATCGGTGGCCAGGAGCGCGTTTTGTGGAATCCCGCGCTGTCGATCCCGGCAGAGGAATTCGAGTTCACCGATATGGAGATCGCTCGCATCAAGGCGGCGGTCCAGACCTGGGACTCGTATGGAGTCACCGCCGACCGGCGTTGGCTTGAGCCTGTGATCGAAGCACTGTTTCTGGAGGCGCCTCGGCAGAATCGAGCGCGCGTGAGCGGCTCCAAACCTGTGGACCTTTATCGGCAGCGCGGCGACCGTGCGAACTACACAGCCAGAACGTTGTGCTCCACCCAGTCGAAAGATGAGGCGATTTCAACCGCGATGTCAGGCTGCTGCGGAATGAGCGGGGCGACAACTGGAACTAGATAAAGCAGGTCGGACCGACTTGAAGCCATCAACCACTCCTGTTCGACAATGCGCGCCGCACCTGCGGAATCGCCAGCGTCCGTCAAGACCGTGATCACGCCCTTGAGAAAGCTTGTTCGCGAAAATGAACTGTAGAATTTGGTGGGAGCCATCGCCGCTGAGATCATACGATGCGCCTCATCCGGCTGTCCTGATCGCACAAACCTTGAGGCGATCGACACCAACTTCTCCGCTCTCGTGGATCCGTCATGCATCGACTGCGCTGTAGATAGCGCTCGGGTGAGGTCGCCTGCATTCACGAACGCATCTATCAGAGAGCTCCGTGCAAAATCGGAAAGGTTCGTACCGGCTGCCTCGATCCGTGCGGCGGCCTCCTCAATTCTCCCAGACTCGGCTAAGCCTACCGCGATGGGGCCCTGACCGACCTTGGACATAAGGAACTCGTCCTTCGTTGCCTCGTTAGGCTTACCGAGAAGCGCGTACTCCTTTGCCACTTTCGCCAGCACGTCCGACTGCATGCTCACATGGATGTGGGGTGCATGGCGCCTTGCCTGAACGAGCAGAGCCTCGGCCCCGCTTCGATCACAGTCCTTCCGGGCTTGCCCGGCCAAGGCAAGCAAGGCGCTTGAACCGTCGAATACATCGTGTGCGATCAGGCTATTCGCGATCTGCATCGCTATATTCCAGTGGCCAAGCTTGGCGAAAGTCACAGCCGTATCGCACCACGGTGTGGGTACGAAGCCGAACCGAGGTGCGGCGTTCAGCGCATCGACCACGGCCATTGCCGTGTCGAGAGCATGATTCACCGCCCCGGTACAGAGTTCTGCAAACGCCACAGCAATGGAACGAAGTGACTCTGCGCGCTGAGTCAGATTCTTTTCCTGGTTGACGTGTTCGCGTGCCGATATTAGCGTCCGGATGACGATACTGTTGTCGATGGCGGTAGCCTTCATTTTCTTTGCCAACGACAGCAGACACTCGCCGCGAACGCGTGCAAACGCTGTTTCCTCCAGAACCTGCTCCGGGTCAGTAATGTCGCCCGCCGCTATGAGGCTCTCAATCACAGTGGACTGGGCGCGGGCGCGCTCGCTCGGCGATTGGATCGAGCGCGCAATCTCACGCGCCCGCGGATGCTGCTCTCCGAGGATCAGGAGCTTTACAACACTGCTCAGCGCATCGTCACGGCCGGCCGCCAGGTAGCCGAGGCGAACCTCATGCTCCATACGGGCGACCAAACTGCGAGCACGATCTGGAGAGCCCGTCTCAAACTGAAGGACGGCGATCCGGCTGAGCGCGTCAAGGCGTGCTTTAGCTTCCGCGATGCGTTCAGCGACTTCCAGGGCCCGATCCGCCTGCTGATCACGAGAGAGAGCCGTGGAGATGGAGATAAGTAGCTGAGAATCTTCCCAGTAGTTCTCGATGGGGTCCCGACTGCGAGAGGTCCAGACAGGGCCGGAGCGAGCTTGGCGGATCTGCTCGGCCGCGGCTAGTGCGCGGTCCCATTGACCTTGTGAAGCAAAGCCATCGCCCACCGCTTGCAGAATGCTTCCCCGTTCGTAGTCGTGCAGTTTACCAGCGATGTCGAGCGCCTGGTCGTATTGCTGCAATCTGGCCAAACCGAGGGCCGCTTCCTGTGCGACCACGTTCATGGTATAGGTCTGATCGGAGTGTGAGATATGCGCTAATGCGCTCTCCCACACGATTCGAACGGCATTGGCGAAGTCCAGGGGCGCACCCGCTTCCCGAAAGCCTCGGGCGATCGCGAGGAGCGCTTTGATTTCTTCAACATCGGAATTCGAACGCGGCTCGTTGAGTGCTTCGGCCAGTAGAGGCGGAGCTTGTGTTGCGCGACCACTAGCCAGCCGAGCCTGCGCGAGTGCGATAAGGGCGCGTGCTCGAAAGGTGCCTGGCGGAGCCGCGACCGCAATCTCTTCAACTCTCGCGAGCACGCCCTCCGCAGCGCGGTGAGCTCCAGTCCGATGCTGGCAGCCGATC
Organism: Bryobacteraceae bacterium; assembly: GCA_035297145.1. Classification (GTDB taxonomy): domain Bacteria; phylum Acidobacteriota; class Terriglobia; order Bryobacterales; family Bryobacteraceae; genus QHXW01. The sequence continues at coordinate 4,949 of DATGZN010000010.1, read as the reverse complement.
AGGTGGACCAGCGCATCTAAACGATTGCCGAGGTACACTATCTTCCTCGCCGCAGAGTACGCCTCAAAGAAATCGCCCAAGTCGGCGCAGAGCGTACTGTGAGTGCCCAGGAGCAAAGCGGCCGGTTCCCTGTCTGTCGGAGTGAATGCCAAGTCCCGAACCTCCGTGCGCAACGCCGCGGCCTGACCGGTCTGGCCTGCCTGTTGCAAAAGACGGCATACCGATGCCAAGGCTTCGGCGCGTTCAACCGCGTCCTGGAAGCTGAAGGCAAGCGCGACAGCGGCCTTCCGCACGCGTTCTCCAGGCCGGAAAGCCACGCCGAAGAAGCGACCGCTGACATCGAGTAGCCTCCGCAAGATCGCGCGACGTTGGTCAGCTTGCTCGATGCGCAAACCGATTTCATAGGCTCGCCGCAGAAGAGTGGCTGCCTGTTCGCTCTGTTCGGGGGCGGCGAGCGCCGCGGAGATTTCGCTAAACGCGAGCGCCTGCTGCGGGGCGGCGCTGATCAGCTCAGCCAGGTCAGCCGCGTCTCGGTGGCCCTTTGCGAGCGCCAAGGCACGGTACGAAGAGGGAGGAAAGTCGTCCGCGTAGCTCGATAGCGTATTGTGGAGTAGCTTGTAGCGCCAGAGCCGCGAGAGGCGTCCTAGCCGCAACCCTTTGCCTACTGGTTCCTCTCGGGTGACTGCGTGAATCGCAAGATCCAAGTCCTGGGAATACAGAAAACTGCTGCGATCAAAACGCAGCTTGCCCTGTCCGTATCGCCCTTCATCGATGGTGCTATACACTCGGTCCCAGTCATTGCCAAGGTACAGGTGCTTGATGTAGTGGCGGCGTGCGTAGTCGCGGCGGCCCTGTTCGCGGAGGTCCGGGGAGTCCTGCCAGATAACGTCTGGTGCCTCACGCGCAAGGAGATCCGCTAAACGCCGGTTCTCGGCTCTGGCATCTACGTAAAGATCGCTGGTTTGGGCATTTGTAAGAGTGGTCTGTGCCGTGAGGAACTCGCCCAGAGTGTTGTGATAGAGGCGATACGTATTGCCGACTCGGTCGAGAAACTGGTCGAGCCATTCCAGCGTTTGTGCGACTTGGGTTCTGTCTGCTAGCGTGCCCGTAAGGGCGTGAATCTGGTCCAACGTGAGTGGTTCGACTGCCACGGCGAGGACTGCGAGGATCGGATGATACGTCTCAGCCCATGCCTGAACGAGACCGGCGCGTCCAGTGCTGTCAGAAACCTTAACATCCTTGCGTCCAGGACCATTCTGAATCGAATGCAGGAAGAAGGCGAACAAACCGGCAAGGTCGTCTGGGAGACGTTCAAGGCCGAGCAGGCCTTTGAGCAGGGATTGGCGTTCGGTACTTGCCAGGGCCTGATCGAAAGCGCGGCCGAGTGCAGCTAGGTACCCGATGTTGCCATCCGCTTTGGCGACAAGTTCGACCACAAAAGCGTCGGGACTGCGTCCGGCGTTTAGCAGGGCGGTGGAAATCTCGACGGGATTGAGCAGGGCATGCGCATAGATCTCGGTATCGGCCTGGACGTCGGGATCGTCCGGCAGGATGGGGAGCAGCGCAAGAGAGTCTCGCCGCTTTTCCTGGAATAACGCAAGATCCCGCGACGGCCGCGATGTCAGGACCATACGAACGTTCTCGGGTAAAGGCGGGCAGTTGGCGAGCCACTCGATGACGTTCTGCTCCTGATCGTGGTGCCGGACTTCGTCGAGCGCATCTATGAGCACCACGATGACTTTCTCAGGCCGGAGTCGGTTGAGTATGCGGGCGGGGCGAAAGAGGGCAAGCTCCTGGAGGTCCTCGATGCCCATGAGGCGGGGATCGGCAATCCACTCCTTGATGCGCAAGCCTGCCACCGACCCGCCAGACTGCTGGATCTCCTGCCTGATCCGCAGCACGGTTTGGTGGAAGGGTGATGCCCGAATACGTTCGATCTCCGCGCCGACCACTTCGGCGCGAGTCTCGCCAATGCGCTGTTCCACTTCGACACGAACCTGGTCGAGCTCAAAAAGCTCAGGATGGAGCGCCGCGAGTTCGAGCCCAATCCGAAGCAGGACCGAGCGCGTGCTTACCTCCCCGATCGAGGAGCGTTGGTCACGACGAATGAAGAAAACGGGCCAATCACGGTGGACCGAGGCAAGGTTGGCGATGAACGTGCTCTTCCCGGCGCCGGGCTCAGCAACGAGTAGGACAAAGCGGCACGCAGGTTCGTCGAGGTGAGCGTTCAATCTCCTCGCGAGCCAGTCGCGAGGCTGAAAGCGCGGCGCGTTGCGATAGGAGGCGACAATATCGCTGAAGAAGAGATCGTCCGGCTCGCCGCTGACGATCCCCAGAGCAGATGACACTAAATCCTCCTCAGCCAACTGTTTTCGCGCGAAACCCGGTCATTCCCTCCGCCTCATCCGCCTTCTGCCTGACACTTACTTTGCCCGACCGGATGTCGCCAGCTTCCACTCCCGTTACATCCTTCCCCTTCTTGAATTCCTGAAATACTGCGATCATGGGGCCCACTTCGTCGATGCGGTTCTTCAATTCTGCTGCAAATTCCGGGTCCTGTTCCGCTTTCTCTTGGATAGTGCCCAGTAGGGCTGGTTCGAACTTGTCCGGTGCGGCTTCGAAGCGTGAAAGGTCCTTAGCGGCGACCGGGTCACCAGCAAAACGTTGCTTCAACCACGCGAATAGATCCCTCACTCTGTGGGCAGTATTCTCGCCCACTGCTTTCATCAGCTCGTTTCCGGCGCCTTTCGCGAATGGAGTCAGAATTGTCAGCGCCGTAGTCGCGAGTGTGGCTGGATCCATGGCTCGACCTCCTTGGCCGGAATCCTAAGTGCGCGTTGCCGACCAGTACGTATTGTAGTCACAATCGAAGTTCTACTCGGTATGCGTACCTCCTTTGACGCTCTTTCCGCCGGTCCGCTGACGAGCTTTGCGCTCGTCGCAATTGACACCTGGAGCCATTTGAGGGTTTTAGCAAACCCGTGCCATCAAGTTGACGGAAAGCCTATCGTTTGTTGTGCCTGTTCTGTCCGGGGTGAGTCGTCGCCTACTAGGAAGTAAGCATGCAAGAACTGCAAAATGGCCTGTTTGGCTTTGGGAGCCGGTTCAAATGAGTCGTGAAACCATAGAATCAACGACTTACGCGGAGGAGAGGTGGTTGGAAACCAAGTTTCTCGGGGAGCCACTGTCCAGGGTGGGCCCCCGGGAAAATCATTTTCCAACTCCGAGGTTCTCAGTTGACAGTGGTAGCGGCGTTCACGGCTGGCTGCCGCGCTTATGTCGCTTGAGCAGTGCATCGAAAAGCTCTTCGCGCCCGCGGAAATTCGTGGTCCTTAGCCGCGCCAGTGCGTTAGCAAAGTCGATCATGCCGCGGCGGGCAGCGAGATCGAGAATACCGAGCGTCCCGGTGACCTCTAATCCTTTGTCCCGAGCCGCCACCGCACCTCTGCGATCATCGATGAGAATGAGGTCGGCCGAGACAGATAGCCCGAGTGAGATCGCAGACCTCTCGCCGTCATCCAAGGCACGCAACGACGGATCATCGCTCGGGTCCACTACGGATACTTCGAGCCAGTCGGGCTTCTTGCTCATCCAGTTTCGTACCACCTCGGGTGCGGAAGTGTGCCGCAGTTCGTCAGACACAACCGAGGGAATGAGGATCTTCTCGAACAATCTTGGCAGGAGTTGGATCTGATCGATCTGCACCAGGTAACGAAGCGGGCTGGTGTCAGCGACGACAATGAGCATCAAAAGCCCAGTCGCCGCAAGCCCTCACGCTCTCGTTCCAAGTCTTCCAACGTGTAATCCTCGAATACGTCGTGAGCCTTTAGAAACTCGTCGATCTGGTGGCTGGTCTCGAATCCGAGAAGTCGCCGCAGATCGGGCTTGGTGAGACGGCCGCGCTTATACTCCTCGGCGGCCAGAGCTTCCAACGCCCGCCGTGATAGATCGCTCCTGGTCCCCAAGCGGCTAGCGAGGTCATCGGGAATCTGCACGGTCACGTCCATGACTTTACCCTAACTTGCTGCGCTATTGCCGTCAACCAAGCACAGAGTCGTCACACCGCTGCCGCACGACCCGGCCAGAATTCGTTCTCCCTATAGATACAATGGCTTGCCCAACGGAGAGGTGGTTGGAAACCATGGTTTTTGGGGAGCCAAATTCCCAAATCGCGTCCTGCTCCGGGTTCCTCCATTTCTTTTCTATGACTTTCCTGGTTCGAGTGGCGCAAGATCTCGAACGGTTCGAACAGGGTCGCTTGCAACGCGCCGTCCTTCCACGCAGCTTTTTCGACCACTGTCTGGACCAGCCGACGTTGCTCGGAGCCGGGTTGCTGGAGGAACAACTCGCTGGCCCGACTAGTCAGGCAAAGCATGTCGATGGCCTGATCGACCGGGGCCGGCGTCGCTGTCTGGATATCTTGGATCTTCCGTAACAGAACATCCTGCTCCCGGCGCAACGTGGCGGCCTGATTGTCGAAGGACTCCTGGGTTATCCGTCCGTCGAGCTTGTCCATGTACATGGTCATGACCCTGGCTTCGATTTGGTCGTAGCGGGCCTGAAGCTTCTTGATAGTTTCTGAACGAACCGCCTGCTCGGTCCGGTCGGAATTGAGCACAGCGTCGCCGAGCCAGTCGATAATGGCCGGCGGGATGACCAGCTCTTGAAGCACGTTGGCAAACTGGCCAAAGAGAGTTTCCTGTCGCGTGTACGCCTCGGGGCATTTTCCGCGGTTGCCCGTGCAGTGGTAATAAATGTACCGCGCCTTCTTCAACTCACCGACGAGCAGGCAACCGCAATGGCCACAGTGAACTAGGTCTATGACCGTATGAAAGAGTTCCTTTTGTAGCCGAACTTCCGACGGGCAGCTTTGCGGTCGAACGTCCAGTTGATCTTGGTGCGGGCGCGATTCATCCGACGATTCCAGGCTCGGCTTTCTCGACGCAGAG
>DATGZN010000009.1:0-53574 GCA_035297145.1 Bryobacteraceae bacterium | reverse complement strand
GTGACGTACTCCGTGTTGGCGCTCAGGGCCTGCCCGCGGACGGCCAGGTTATGGTGTAGTCCGTTGAAGTATCCGAAGAGCGTGGAAAAGACGGGATTCTCCTCGCGAAGCGTCTCGAACGCGCCGTACGGGAACATCCCGCTGACCATGGCGCCGTTGTCGCCCTTCCAGGCAAGACCGGATACCGAGTGCATGACGTGGACCCATTCCTTATTGCCGTCCTCGGGCGGCTGGCTCTGCCAATTCAAGACCACCAGCGACTCGGGATCGGCCACCGGCAGCGAGCGCAACAGAATCGACTCCATGAAGCTGTAGATCGTAGTATTGGCGCCGATGCCGAGCGCCAGCGACAATACCGCCAGGGCGCTGAATGCCTTGTTGGCGGTCATGGTACGACAGCTATAGCGGACATCCTGGCCAAGTTCCGACAAAAACCGTGTCATCCAAATCTCCCGTGACTCTTCGTGCTTCAGTCCGACGTTGCCAAATCGCCGGCGCGCTTCAGCCCGGGCGCGCTCCGCTGTCATACCGTCTGCTTGTAGTTCCGCGGCTTTTTCCGCAAGGTGGAGTTCCATTTCCTCGTGCAGCGCCTCGCTGCGCTTGGCGCTTTCTATCCAATACCTCAGCCGTCGTAACACGTCCGTCACTCCGCTCCCATCACGCGCGCGATCGCCAACGTGAGTTTGGCGTACTTCCGGGTTTCAACGGCCAGCTGTTTGCGGCCAGCCGCCGTGATCTTGTAGATCCTCGCCCGCCGATTGTTCGACGTCACGCCCCAGACACCGTTGATCCACCCGTTTAGCTCCAGCCGCTGGAGAGCGGGGTAGAGCGAGCCCTCCTCGACGAGGAGCTCATCGTCGGACGATTGTTGGATGAACTGGACTATGCCGTATCCATGGAGGCCGCGCAGCGACAGCGTCCGCAGAATTAACATGTCCAGTGAACCGGGCAACGAATCGTTCTTTTGCGCCTTGCGCCCCATACCAAGAATTCTCAGCTTACGCGGACGAGATTACGCGAGTCAAGACCGGGATGTCAATCCCGCGCGACAACCTGCCTTGCTCACCCGCGAGGCTGGACAGAGAATTGCGAAAACTACAACGCCGAATGAGACGGCCGAAGACCGCCCTGGCCGCCATACCGAGAAGGCATTGACAGACTCCGGTTGAGGGCGGCTAACGCGGCACTCTTCCAAAGCTTGGCGCCAAAGGGCCTCGGAGGACCGCCGGCAAGCCGCGTACGAGTCGCCGACTATCCACTCGGAGCCGGGTAGTGCGCGCTCGCGACCGCGCGCCTGTCGCAGCACCTGGCGCCGAGCGAAAGATACTGCGCGTGTCTATCCCACGGCTGCTTAGAATGGATTCGCAAACACAGTCCGGATCTTGTCTCCATAAGTCCGGCCGGATGGCAGCCGCTCCCCGGAAGCCAGTTCTAAGATGTATTGCCCATGCGGCAGGGCCCACAATCGCTTGATGTGCTGGAGATTGACGATGTAAGAGCGATGGATGCGGACAAAACGCTTGGGGTCGAGTGAGTTCTCGATGGTGTTCATGCCCACGTGCAACAGGTGTTTCGTTTGACCGGCATGCACGCAGACGTAGTTCTGCGCCGCTTCAACCCATTCCACTTCGTCGATCGTCAGGAAGACCGTCCGGTCGCCCGATCGGATCGCCAGCCGCGAGAGATACCGCCGCGGGTTTGCGATCGCATCCAGGACAGCCAGCATTTGCCGCGTAGATTCATCCCCCGGCGCCACCCGCAGACGGTTCCTGGCGCGTGCGAACGCCGTTCGGAAGCGCTCTTCCGTCACCGGCTTCAGCAGGTAATCGACTGCGCTGATTTCGAAAGCGCGGACGGCGTATTGATCGTGTGCAGTTATGAATACGACGGCCGGCATTTTGTCCGCCCCCACTGCTTCCACTACTCCGAAGCCGTCCATACGCGGCATCTGGACATCCAGCAGGACCAAGTCCGGCTTCTCTTCGCGGATCTTGGCTACCGCCTCTCTTCCATTTCTGGCTTCCATCACCAGAGAATCGCCGCTGAGCATCAGTTTGATGCCCTCGCGGGCGAGCCGTTCGTCGTCCACGATCAGAACCTTCAGGCTCATTCCTCGTCCTCCGGCCGCTCCGCGCGGTAGGGCAGGGTCATAGTCACCTGCACTCCTCGGGGAACCCGGTTCTCCACCAAGAACGTGGCCTCCGCGCCATAAAGCCGCTTCAGGCGATTCCTGGTGTTGGTGAGTCCGATGCCCTTTTCGTTGAACACGGGATCGGGACATCCCGGCCCGTCATCTTCGACGGTCAGCGCGAGTTGGCCGTTGACTCTCGATATTTTGACGTGGATCAGGACAGGCTCCTCGCTCTGTCCCAATCCGTGGCGCACCGCGTTCTCCACGATCGGCTGAAGAACCATGTGGGGAACGAGCGCGTCCGAGACCTCCGGCCCGGCATCGATCCGGACGCGCAGCCGATCCTCAAAGCGAACCTGCTCGATCGAGAGATACAGCCGCAGAAAATCGAGTTCGCGCCACAACGGGACCTCCTGAGCGTCCACGTCATCCAGCGTATGCCGCAGCAGGTCGCTCAGGCGGCTGAGCATCGTTTCGGCCTCTTGTCCCTTCCCCTGGCGCACCAGCACCATAATGGCGCTGAGCGTATTGAACAGGAAGTGCGGGTGCATTTGCATTTTTAGGGCGCTCAACTGCGACGCAGTCAATTGCTCGGCGAGCTGTGAAGACTGAACCTTCAGTTCCAGGGCCTCGCGCTCCCGCCGGCGAGCCTCCCGGTTCGACCGGAAGAGCGCCTGCAGCCCGATCACGGCCCAGTATCGGACCATGCCTCCGTGCAGGTCGTATGGCAGAAGATGCCAAAAATCCGAGGCGAACGAGGTTGGATTCTGAAGTGGCGCTAGCGTCCCAATCGCCGCCAGCACCGGTACTTCCAGAGCGGTCGATACCAGCGAGAAGACCACCGAGGCGCCGAGGTGGATTGCGATGCGCTGCCGGCGATGGCCCGCGTCCACAGCCCAGCGGCGGCCGAACCACAGGATCGGAGGCGTGAACACCGCGCAAATGTACATGGCGGGCATCCAGCCGATAACCGCATCCCGCCAGAGGATCGACTCGTTGCGAGACAGACGCGTCATGAAATCCTGCGTGATGTAAAAGAGCCCCGCCGCTGTCCAGGCGAGCCAATACTTCAGCCATTGGCGCATCGCGGAAGCAGACGGTCGTGACATCCCGTTCTTTCCATTCTTCTACGGATCCAGGCGGCAGAGAAAGCAACCATTGATGAGCCGTGCGATTTCGTTGACCAGCGATGGCCGCGGCTCCACCAGCACCGTTGGACGAGCCGCCTTGGGCATTCATCCCGCGCGGCCGCCGCTTCGGCGTTTCGAACGGCCAGCTTGTCAAAAAACTGTGGCCGTGTCGCGCGGGGGATCGCAGAATTCGGATTACGGCGCCCCGGTGGCGCGCCCGGGAGGGAAAAATGCAGAGCAACAGAAAGCGACTATGGCGGAGTGGGAGCGCGTTCGTGATTGTGTTGGCGCTGGCCGCGGCGGAGAAGAACTCCGAAGTTCCGTTCCCGGACGGCTATCGCTCGTGGCAGCATGTCAAGTCCGTCGTGATTGGCCCCGAGCACAAATCGTTCGCGACCGAGGGAGGGAAGATCTTTCATTTCTATGCCAACCCACAGGCAGTCGAAGGGTACCACTCGGGAAAATTCCCGAATGGCTCCATACTCGTACGCGAGACCCTGCGTACGAAAGCGGGCGAGGGCGATTCCAAAGGCATTCTGACCGAGGGAGAGCGCAGTGCACTGGATGTGATGATGAAGGACGATTCCCTGTTCCAGGAGTCTGCCGGATGGGGATTCGAAACGTTCGATAGCAAGAACGCCAGGCTGGCCGAGAAGGATCGGGCTCAATGCTATGCCTGCCACTCCATGCAGAAGGATCACGATCTCGTGTTCACCACGCTTCCGGCATCGGCCGACGCAGGCACGCCGTACCCCGAGGGGTATCGGCGGTGGACTTTCCTCCACAGTTCGATGGTCCCGCCGACCTACGATGCGTTTTGGAAGAAGCCTTGCGAAAAGCCATGTATGGCGGGATTGTTTCATTTCTATGCCAACGACAAGGCTATGGAGGGCTTGCGCTCGGGTTCGTATCCGGACGGAGCGATCTTCGCCGACGAGATGCTGGAGTGGCTCTCTACTTCCAACGGCGCTCAAGAAGGGTCGCGCCGGATCGTTGGAGTCATGGTGAAAGACAGCCGGCGCTACAGCTCGACGGACGGCTGGGGATACGGCACTTTTGACGACGGAAGCAGGGTGGACAAGCTGGATGCCAAAATGCGCCGGGCTTGTCATCAGTGCCATGTTGCGCGCAAAGATCAGGGGTACGTATTCACGGAGTACCGGGAAAGATAAAGATCCAACCTCGCTGAGCAGCGCGTTCCAGAGGGCTCATCCGCGTAGAAGCGCCTCCGATTTCCGGGACTGTTCCCAGGGTTACGCGCCACCCGGACAGAGCCAGGTAGTGAGGGGTAGTCGACCATCCACCCGGTGCTGTTGGTAAACGCTGCGCCGTTAGTCGCGGGATTGCTCGATCTGAGACACAACTCGCTACTGGAGAGGTCGTGTCGCTGCCCACTTGTTGAAGTTTGCCCTGAGTGAGGCAATGCGCGGCGATGCAGCGTTCAAAGTCGTCGGTGGCGCCGCCGGGCCATCAAAACCAGCCCCCGGACGGCTCGAGGCCATTGAGGCGCAGATACGTGACGAGATTGCCGTAATGCAAGGCGTCATGGTTTGCGACTTGCGTCAAGACGAACATCTTGTTCGTCTTGGCGCCCCAGAAATCCGCCGGGTCATTGAGGTGCGCATCGGTGAACCCGGAGTACACGCCATCGCAGTAATCGAATGCGCCTTTGAGGCGGGCCATAATCTTGGTCTTCGAACCCGCCGCGGTAGCCGTGGCGGGGGTCGCTTCACCCTTGACGTTTGAACACAATGTGTAGGATATATCCGCCACATGATTCAGGATGTCGGCAAACGAGCGAACGTCCTTCGTCGGCCGGTAGCTGTACTTGGACTCTGGCATCTCGTCCGCCGCCTTCATGATCTTGTCCTGCATATTGCTACGAAAAATGGATATCGTCGTCGTCAGCGGATTCGGCGCCATGATCGGATTGGGCAGGCTCGGCGAGATGCCTTGGGCGTTGGCCAAGGACGCCAAGACGGAAACAGATACCATGCCAACAGGAACCACGACGCGAACAATGGATCGGAACATCAAGAATCCTCCAACATCTCCGGGTGGCAAGTATCATGCCAAGACTCGGTTTTTTTTCGTTTCAATGCATTGGCCGTCTAAATCAGCGGCTACCTCGTCCGGTTGTGGGACAAGAAATCTCGTAAGCGGGAAAACCGATTCCGTCACCCGAGCAATTCCAATCGGGCTCTGGCGCGTATCATTAACTACTCATGAAACTCGCCTTCCTGTCGACCTTAGCCATTTCGTGAAGCCCAGGCTTGGATTCTGGGCCGCAATTAGTATCCGGCCGCTATCAAGAACTTTCTACGCCTGATCTGCCGCCCAAAATTTTGGACGAACCCTTCCAGTTGCCACTATCAGATCCGCAAGGAAGCAAGTCTGACGCAGATTCGCCCCGACGATTCCTCTTCGGCCGACGGGGCCGAGCCAGCGAGCGGAGCAAGACAACGTCGCAAGGATGATTGTCAGGTGTCACCTCTATGCCTCAATCGTCATTGTGGGAAGTAGATCCGCACTAGTCGGGCAGTGTTTACCGACGATATCGGCACGCAATTCAGTGCTTCACGCGGAAACCGGAAGTTGGCCGACTCCGGTCCGCAGTCACAATGTCCAGTTTGACCATCTTGGAATTAGCGGTGGGCGCATCCGGGCCAACAACAGGGGCGTCGTTTTCCATCCTTAAGGCTTGAACGGCCCCACTCGATCCGGCGGCTTCTAGTTTCTGCTTTTTTAGCTGACTCAATCCAACATATCCACTCGTTGCGTGCGAGCGGTGTAATATCCTCCCATGCCGTTAACGCTTGCGGGTCGGATGTAAGTGCTTTTTTTAAATCTGCGGGCACTTCGTGTACCACACCGCTAGATATCTTCTTTTGCGACATACATAAGCTCTCCTTTCGTAAGCCCCAGTGGCGCGAGGATCTCTTGCTGAGCAAAGGATGGGGTCGTTCGGCCATTTAGCGAGTCCTGACGCTCAGGTTACCTCAGCGCTTGCCTACCCATTGCGGTCGTGTGATGCGGCACCCGGACCCAGGGCGACATGCGACGGCTGCAATATGAACCTGTGGCGCTGGAGGCCACAGGTGATGAAGACAAAGCCAACCCGCAAAGATAAGCGTCGCGTCCCCAAAACGGTCCTGCGACTGCCAGATCTCGAGGTCGCCAGATCCGCCATTCTCAACACTCTCTCCTGCCCGGACGCTCAGCGCGGCTATCGCCATGCCATTGATGAATTCGTGGACTGGTATTGCTCGGAGCCGCGTTGTCGTTCAGCAAGACGGTTGTCGTCCGTTAAGGGACGATCAACCTTCGGCTCGGGGCCGTCCGCCGGCTGGCATACGAGGCGTCCGATTGCGGTCTCCTAAGCGCCGACTTGGCTGCGGGGATACGGCACGTCAAGGGCGTCAAGAAGCTGGGCGTCAGACTTGGCAACTGGTTGACCGCCGCCCAGGGGCAAGCACTGTGGCAGGCGCCAGACCGGGAGCGACTGAAGGGCAAACGTGATCGGGCTCTGCTTGCCGTCCTGCTGTCTTGCGGACTCCGTCGCCATGAGCTCGCCGGGCTGACTTTCAGCCACTTGCAGCAGCGCGAAGGGCATTGGGCAATCGTGGACCTAAGTGGAAAGGCCGGTCACGTCCGAACCATTCCCGTCCCGGCTTGGGTGTATAGCCTGGTGGACGAATGGACACAGGCTGCCGGAATTGAAGCGGGGCGGCTTTTCAGGCGTGTGAGCAGCGCGGGTACAGCTTGGGGCGAAGGCGTAACCGAGAAGGCCGTATGGCACGTCGTCAAGGAATTCGCAGCCAAGATTGGCGTTACCAAACTCGCACCGCGCGATCTCCGTCGGAGTTGCGCTCGGCTCTGCCGCGGCGCCGGCGGCGAACTGGAGCAGATTCAATTCCTTCTTGGTCACGTCTCGATCCAGACCACTGAGCGCTATCTCGGATGCACTCAGCGGATTTCATCCGCGGTGAACGATAGGATCGGAATCGAGCCAGCACCATGAGGCAATACCTTTGGAAGGGTTGCCGACGATCCACCAAGAACCGGCAAGGCACTTGGACAGATAGGGCGTTTCACGTCCACGTGGATTATTTCTGGATGGCGCATGATCTAACGACGCCCCCACAGAAAATATGCGTATACTGGAACGTCCTATGACGAAACGCAATCTCATCGCTTTGGCATTCCTTGTTCAGGTTGTCATACCCGGCACAACTTCTCAGGCGCGAGCGCAGGCGAAGAAGGCTCCGTATCCAGCGATGGCTCCTCTCAATCAGTATTTGATGCCCGACGAGAAGTCTGAAATTGCGCTGGCGCGCAGTGCTGCTCCAGCCTCCATTTCGGACGGGGCCGAAGTGATGGTGCTGGGCCGCACGGGATACAGGACCGCAGTGAATGGCGCGAATGGTTTTCTCTGTATAGTGGAACGATCATGGGGTGCCGCCACCGATCATCCGGAATTCTGGAATCCCAAAGTTCGCGGTCCCATCTGCTTTAATCCGCCGTCCGCAAGAACTTTTATGCCCATCTACATGATGAAGACCAAACTTGTGCTAGCGGGAAAATCGAAGGCCGAGATCGTCCAGGCGACCGCATCGGCACTGGATAAGAAGGAATTGCCCGCGCTGGAGCCGGGTGCGATGTGCTACATGATGTCGAAGCGCCAGTATCTAACCGATCAGGGCATGAGTTGGCATCCACACCTGATGTTTTTCGTTCCGGGCGAAGCAGCGAAAAGCTGGGGAGCCGATCTGGCGGGCTCGCCGGTTCTGGCGGCAGATGATCCTGAAGAACGGGTGACAATTATGATGGTCCCGGTTGGCACGTGGTCCGATGGGACGCTGGCTCCGCCGATTGCGCACTGACCCTCAATAGGATTGTTGACGCTCGCCTTCCGCGGCGCTCCCACCGCTGATTCCTGCTTGGGGATCTCCCCTCATAATAAATCCCGTAAACGGCGTTCCGATGATTCCGCTCAACGTAGTTGACGAGTTATAGGCCCTTGCTCACTCGCCAACGCCACCGATCCTGTCCGGTTTACGCGCCAGCCGGAAATTGGCGGCCACGCCCGACTTTAAAACATCATACCCATACTTCAGAACTGGCCCACTATCTCTCCCAGAAATCCGGCCAGGCGATCCGCGGCGGCGAACAGCCCTTGGATCACTCGTACCGCAAGGCCACCACGGGCGCGACCCTGGTGGCGCGTCGGGCAGGGATCCATGTGGCGATGAGCGCCACTGCGGCTAGCAACACCGCCACGCCAATGAAGGTCACCGGGTCGCCTGCCCTGACGCCGTAGAGCATGCCGGCCATGAGGCGGGTGAGCCCAAAGGAGGCAGCTAGTCCGATAGCCAGGCCGGCCAAAACAGGAAGCATGCCCTGGGCGACGACAACCTTCAGCACATCGGACTGACGGGCTCCAAGCGCCATGCGGATGCCGATCTCGCGCGTACGTTGGGCCACAGTGTAAGAGATCACCCCGTAGATCCCGACCGCAGCCAGCAATAGCGCCAACCCGGCGAAGATGCCCAGCAGCAGCATGGAGAAGCGCCGGTCCGCGATGGAATCCGCGACCACTGCGTTCATCGTGCGCACTCCGTAAACCGGCTGATCATTGTTCGCCGCCAGAACCGCGCCACGCACTGCGGGGGCTGCGACAAGCGGATCGGTTCCCGTGCGCACCACGAAGTGGATATACGTGGCGATGGACTTCATGAACTGATCCGGAATCTGACTGATCGGCAGGTAAACTTCGCTTCGCACACGCGCAGTGGCGTCGCTATCCAACCCCCAATGCCGGACATGGCCGACGATACCCACAATCCGCATCGGCGTCGTGATCTCAGGACCCAAATCGCCACTCAGGTCGGCAACCACGATGCTCTTGCCTATGGGATCTTCGTTCGGGAAGTAGGTGTGAGCCATCACTTCGTCGATCACCACGATGTGCGACCCGCGGTGCATATCCTGAGGTTCTATGTATCGGCCGCGCAAGAGCGGAATGTTCATGGCCTTGCGATAGCCCGGGCTCGTCGTGTACATCAGCGCCCACGACATGTCGCCCTGCGAGGTGGGGCGAGGCCGTCCGTTCACATAGAAGGGGATTTCGTCGTCGCCCTCTCCTAACGGAATCAAGTCAGACACACCGGCGGCTTTCACTCCCGGCACACTCTGGACGCGGTCCACTGTGTCCTCGAACGTCTGGAGAATACGACTGCTGCTTGTGGCATTGGCCGGGGACATTCCCAACGAGAAGATCAGAACATGGCTGGGATCGAATCCGGGATTGATATGCGCGAGGCTCCAGATCGTCCGCAGCATCAGGCCGGCGCCAGCCAGCAGCACCAGCGCGGCTGCCACTTCGGAAACTACCAGCACGCTGCGCAAACGCCGATGTCCGCCCGACGAGCCTCGTGTCCCTTCTTTCAACGTCTCGTGCAGATCGCCCGCCGAGACTTGCATCGCAGGAGCCAGCCCGAAAAGGATGCCGGTGACCAGCGAAACGCCCAGCGTGAACGCCAGCACCCAGCCGTCCACGCCGATGTTCTCCATGCGCGGCAGGCCGCCAGGAATCGCTGCCACCACCGCCTGCGTGCCCCAGCGGGCGATGGCCAGCCCGGCAATGCCGCCAGCCAGCGCCAGCAACACGCTCTCCGTAAGCAATTGCCGGATCACGCGGCCGCGCCCCGCACCAATCGCCGAGCGGATCGCAATCTCTTTCTGGCGACCGGTGGCACGAGCCAGCAGCAGGTTCGCTACATTCGCGCAGGCGATGAGCAGCACGAAGCCCACTGCGCCCACCAGAACCAACAGCGTCGGGCGGACATCTCCCACGATCGTGCTCGCGAGCGGAGCCATGTTGACGCCGTGCTTGGAATTCGATTTCGGATAAGCTTCTGCCAAGCGGGCAGCGAGGGCGTTCATATCCGATTGGGCCTGCGCTTGCGTCACGCCGGGTTTCAGCCGCCCCAACACATTCATGCCCGGATGCATTTCGCGCGACCGGGCCAGGATATCGTCCCACTGTGCCAGCGGCGTGTAGACCTCGGCGGCACCTTCAAACTGGAAATCGGCCGGGATGACGCCCACGATCGTATAGCTTTGCCCGTTGAGCATCACCTGGCTACCGAGCGCGGCGGGGTTGGATGCAAACCGCCGGCTCCACAAGCCGCCACTGATAAGAGCTACAGGCGTGGCACCGAGCCTGTCCGTCCGGTCGAAGTCGCGGCCCAGCACCGGATGGATTCCCAGGACGCGGAAGAAATCGGCCGAGACCATCTTGCCGCTCAAATGCTCGGGCTGCCCTCCGCCGGTGACGTCGTAGTCTTGCCAGCGGAACGCGGCGAGGACGGCGAAGCTGCGGTTCTGCTCTTTCCAATCCAGGAAGTTTGGATAGGCGACGGCCATCGAACTGAAGTCCGGCGACGTCTCTCTGAGACGCATCAGGCGCTCGGGATCGCGGTAGGCGAGCGGCCGAAGCAGCACGCCGTTAACCACGCTGAAAATGGCTGTGTTGGCGCCAATCCCGAGCGCCAAAGCAATGACGGCGACTGCCGTGAAACCACGGTTCTTGGCCAGCATGCGCCAACCATAACGAAGGTCCTGGAGAAGTACCCACATACCACTACCTCCTGAGGTTGATCCAACCTGCGTGTCTGGCGCCTACCGATCAGTACGCGCGGCCGCGGTGCGATGTTCCTGGCTATTTTGCGCAGCTGCAAAAACTAGTGGTGATCGTGATCCCGGTCACGGTCATGATCACGACGGTCGCGGTCGCGATCCCAGTGATGGTCGTGTTCGCGCCGGCCGTGATCGCCATCCCAGTACCCGGCAAAGAACCGCTCTCCGTCATGGCGAGGCACAACCCAGTGGGCGCCGGCATAAGGTGGACGAGTCCAGTATCCGCCATGCCACTTGTAGTGATGTCCCACCGGATACCAATATCCTTCCACCCAGATGAATTCCGGACCCGGAGTTGGCGGGTGGACCCGAACCACTCGCGGTGGCGGTGGCGCTCCAATCACTATTCCGACCGAGACCTGACTGAACGCCGATGATGCTCCGACCAAGAGTAACAAAACAAGTAGTGACCTCTTCACCGTCTCTTCCCTCCTCGATCAAGCTTAAACGATCTGGCTCAAGCCGGGGGCACAATCGACGGCACAAGCGCGTATTACACTGCAGGAACACCTATGCACATCCGGCCGCCGGTAGTAGCCGCAGTTGCGCTGCTGCTGTTGATGTTCGTGCTGGCCGGCGGCGCCGCGTTGCGCGAATCCGTTACCATCGACGAGGTTGCCCACATTGGGGCTGGCTTGAGCTATGTCCAGAAGCTGGATCTGCGTTTCAACGACGAGCATCCGCCGCTGACCAAAGTGCTGGCTGGCCTGCCGCTCGCCATGCGTGGCACGCGCGCCGACTATTCCAGCAACCAGTGGACCATAGGTCGAAGTTTTTTTCCCGCCTATATGGGTCAGTGGGTGTTCGGCGACTGGGTTCTGGGCCGCTGGAACAACCCCCAGAACACGCTGATGTGGGCGCGGCTGCCCATGCTCCTGCTGACGCTGCTGCTGGGCTGGGTGTTGTTCGTACTGGGACGCCGATTGGGCGGAGACTGGGGCGGGCTCCTCTGTCTGGCCGCCTACACGAGCATGCCGGCGTTCCTCGCCTTCGGTCCGCTGGTGCTGACCGACGTTGCCATTGCGCTGTTCGCGGTCCTGACATTGTGGACGCTCGGCGACTTGTGGCGGAACCCGGATCGCCGAAACACCCGCTGGTTCGCCCTGGCGCTGGCCGGAGCACTGCTCTCCAAGTTCTCCTCGGGCATCGTGTTCATTGCCATGCTCGCTTTCGTGCTGAGCACGCGCTGGTGGGCGCTGGCGGACCAACCTGCCGACAAACCCTCAAGACGCGTTTGGCGCAAGCTCCGTTGGCGCGCGCTGCGAAAAGGCACGTGGCTCGCCGCAGTGGTGGTGTACGTGGTGTACTTCGTCTTCTCGTGGAACCAGCCGGTGGACATTCCCGGTTTTGCCGGCCACGGGCTGCTGATTGCTCTTGCCGGCCGCCTTCTGATGCCGCCGTGGCTGTTCCTGCGCGGACTGGGGTGGGTGCTGCTTACCGCCGTGCGCCCGTCATTTATATTGGGCCATCAGTATCCGCACGGAGTCTGGTTCTACTTCCCGGTGTTGCTGGTTCTGAAATCGTTGCCAGGGTTCCTCGGCCTGCTGGTGCTGACACTAGCTCTTTCGCTGTGGCACAGATGGAAGTCCCGCGCCCTGGCTGTCATTCCGGCTGAACTGGCCACGCACTGGCGCGCGATCTGGGTCTCGTTGCTGGTTTTCACGGGCATCTGCCTGATCGGGCCCATGGACATCAGCATCCGTCATTTCAGCGTTCCGCTGGTGCTGCTGACGCTGTTGATGGCGCCACTGCCCCGGCTCATCGAAAAGTCCGCGCGCCGCCTGGAGTGGACGGCCGCGGTGGTGGCCACCGTGCTGGTTGCCAGTTGCCTCGTCACCGCCGTGCGGCTCTATCCTTACTACTTCCCGTATGTCAGCCCGTTCGGGATGGGGCGGCCGCTCTACTGGCTAATGAGCGATTCCAATGTCGATTGGAACCAGGCGCTCCCCGAAGTGGAGCAGTTCGCAGAGCAGCATGAGTTAACGGACGTGCCTTTGGACATCTATGGGTTCTCCGACTCAAGAGCGTTCGTGCCGAAGTCGCGCCTGTGGGACTGCCAGGCGCCGACGGATTCTGACGCGGGGCATTGGGTGTTCGTCTCCACAAACATGATTCTGGACACCCACAACTGCGCGTGGATCATGCAGTATCCGCATCAGCCGCTTGCAGGCGACGGCATGTATGCGATTCGGCTTCCGGCTCCGATCCCGCCCGCCGGCACTCCTGGAGGGCCGCCACCACCGGCTGCGCGCCGCCTGTTCCTAAACGCGCCGATAGAGATGCGCGTGATGTTCCGGGAACTGGACGACCATCCGGACCGGATTCAGAAAGCCCTGGATGACGTGATGGCAACGTGGCGCAAGGCTCAGGCGGAGGCGAGGCAGAAGACGGGGCACTGAGTTGCGATCGCCTTAATCAGCGCGCTCAGCCCGACGAACCTATAGACGCGCAGAACATGCCTTGAGGTAAGCGCACGCGAGGAAGATCAGTTCCTGTCGCAAGGTGTCGAATTGCTTTTCAGGAGCACTGGATTCCAGCAGTCTTCGGCTGACCCCAACCATCACGCCTTGGAGCATCGAAGCGACAAGCTCAGGATCGGTCGTGAGCTGTTCCCTGGCGGTCTTCAGCATGCCGACAATCGCCCTGTTGGACCTGATTCTGATTTCCTGCACGATCTTCGCTCCGTCTACGTCGGAGCTCACCGCATAGAGGGCGACACTCGTCTTCGCGTCTCTCATCTTGGCTTCGAGGAACGTCGTCATGAGGGCGGTAGCCATTTGCTCCAGTGAATGCCCTTTCTGCTGATGACAGACGAGTTCAATGGCTTCCGTGATCTCATCCATGTGACGTTTCAAGGCAGCTTTTAGCAGGGCGCTCTTGTTGGGAAAGTACTGATAAAGAGTTCCGACCGACACGCCGGCTCTTAGTGCGACCTTTGTCGTAGTGAGCCGTTCCTTTCCCACATGGAGCAAAACCTGAATAGTCGCTTGGAGAATCGCGTCCACGCTCGCAGCCGAACGCGCTTGAACAGGCGATTTACGTGGTTCTAAGACCGCTTGAGAGCGCTGAGGCAAATGCGAACTCCTCAATTGAAGGTTTCTTCATCTAAGCATAGTGTACGAGCTGGAGGAGACACGAAATGACGAAACAGATGGACCTTCGCGGCAGCTTCACGCTTCCTGGTACTTCGATAAGTTTAAGCCGAATGGGCTATGGCGCCATGCAACTTGCCGGTCCGCAGGTGTGGGGACCGCCGCGTGACCTGGACGCTGCAATCGCCGTTCTGCGAGAGGCTGTTGCGGCAGGGATCAACCACATCGATACGAGCGATTTTTACGGTCCCCACGTGACCAACCAGATCATCAAACAAGCGCTTCATCCCTACCCGGATGGACTGGTGATCGTCACCAAAGTAGGGGCTCGGCGGCCAAAGGACAAATCGTGGGTTCATGCGCTTTCGCGTCAAGAGCTGATCGATGCCGTCCATGACAATCTGCGCAACCTCGGACTCGACGCGCTGGACGTCGTCAACCTCCGGGATGGAGGATTCATGGAGCCATCCGAGGGGTCAATCGAAGAACCCCTGACTGCGCTTGCGGAGCTCAAGCGTCAGGGGCTGATTCGCCATCTCGGTTTGAGCAACATCACTCGCGATCAGTTGGCGGAGGCCCAGGCGATTACCGAGATTGTCTGCGTGCAAAACTTCTACAACGTGGCGAACCGGCAGGACGACGGCCTTATCGATGACCTTGCCCGTCGAGGAATCGCCTACGTACCCTTTTTTCCGTTGGGCGGCTTCACTCCGTTGCAGTCATCGGCGCTTGACGCAGCAGCAGCGGCCCTGCACGCTGCTCCAATGCAGGTGGCACTCGCCTGGCTGCTCCAGCGCTCGCCCAACATTCTGCTGATTCCCGGTACATCTTCCGGCGCGCATCTTCGCCAGAATCTCAGCGCCGCAACACTGCAACTTCCTTCGGGACTGATTGCCGGTCTTGACTCAATCGGTGCGGATCTCCAGCGCCGATAGTTAGATTGCCGCGTCAAAAGCGGACTTGCGTGGTACGCTTGCGTGTATGAATTTGACCGGCGTCGCGGCGCTCATCGTGCTTTTAGTGCTGCTGACGGTTGCGGATCGCCGGCGCGACATCCTGCCTACTCGTGCCTCAACGCTTCCATCGGTTCGACTCGAGCCGCTCGCCGCGCCGGTATGTATGCTGCCAGCAGTGCGATCGCAATCATGGCCGCCGCTCCCAGGGCGACCGGAACCGCGCTCGTCACCGGCAGGTCGGCGATCAGGCTCGCAGCGAAGCGTTTGCCCCAAATCGCTAAGGGCACTCCAACCGCCAACCCTGCGCACACCATCGCCAGCGCGTCTCGGAGCACCTTCCGCGTGACATCGCCTTGCGTCGCGCCTAGCGCCATGCGGATGCCGATCTCGTTGATGCGTCGCGTCACCGTGTAGGCCAGCAAGCCGTAGATCCCGATCGCCGTGAGCAGCGCGCCCAGACCTCCAAACACGCTGGAGACAAACGCCATCAGCCGCTCCGGGACGATGGTCGCGTCCACCTGATCGGCGAGCGTGGTGACGCGCGTCACCGGCACGTCCTTCAGTAATTCCCCAGCGATGCGGCGCGTGGCGGGAGCGACGGTCAGCGGATTGACGCTCGTCCTTAGCGTAAACGTAGATGATGATCCTGGAAATTGAAACGCGTTGAAGTAGATCGTGCGCGGTGGCGCTTCGCGAATCTCGGAGTACTTGGCGTCGCCAACCACTCCAACGATCTCGTAAGGCTGGTCCGCGCCGAAGCCCTCCCAGTCGTGTTCAAGTGCCACGTGCCTTCCGATAGGGCTGCGGTTGGCGAAATAATATCGGGCCATCGCCTGGTTGATGATCGCCACGCGCGGGCCGCCCTGATCCTGGAAGCTGAAGTCGCGCCCAGCCAGTAAAGGCGTTCCGAGGGTCTCGAAGTATTTCGGGGCGACCCAGTTAATGAACACGTAGCGGCGATCCTCCGATCTCTCCTGGTAGCCTTCCGCTACTGCGAAACTCACAGCCGCCCCGCCCGAGATTGGAGTACCGTCGCTGATCGTGGCCGAGCGCACGCCCGGAATCCTCTCCAGGCGCGTCAACATGTCCCGATACGCGCGAAATAATTCTTCGGCGCCATAGCCGCTGTGTGCCGGATCGAGGGTCATGAGAAGAAGATGGTCGCGGCGGAAGCCCAGATCTGTGTGCTCGAGATTCGACAGGTTGCCAATGAACAGGCCGGCAGCGCTCACGAGGCCCACCGAGAGCGCTACCTGCGCAACCACCAGGCTCTTGCCGAACATGCGGCGGAATTTCGTCTCGCCCGCACTACCGGAATTGCGCAGCGAAGAAGCCGGTGCGGACGCGAACGCGCTCCACGCGGGCGCCAGCCCGAACAGCACCCCGGCCAAGATCGCGATCCCGCACGTGAAAAGCAGAACATGCACGTCGGGAAGGACGTGAATATCAATGCGAGGTGGCGGCCCTACGAAGCGTCCGGACGTCGTGATCCTCACCAGGGCGGCGGCGCCAAAATAGGCCAGCAAGACACCCAGCACACCGCCCGTCACAGACAACATCAGAGATTCAGTGAGCACCTGGCGCAAAAGGCGAACGCGGCTGGCGCCCAGGGAAACGCGCACGGCCATTTCCCGCTCGCGCGCCGCTCCCCGGGCCAGCAGCAAGCCGGCCACATTCGTGCACGCGATCAGCAACAGCAGCGCAACCACCGCCATCAGCGCCAAAAGCGGTTTCGCGAACCGATCGCGTAGGGCCGTGGAAAGACCGGCGCCCGCGGGTTCTACCGCAAACTGGAGCTGGCGCATCACCGGATCGTCGCTCGCCCGGGTTCTTTCCTCGAACGTGAACCGGAACAGGAGCGCCATTTCCGCTCGCGCCTTCGCGATCGAAACGCCGGGCTTCAATCGTCCAATCAGCCGCAGAGACCCAAGACCGGAGCGGACGCCTGGATTGATCATCCACTGCACAGACAGCGGCACCCAGATGTCAAACCGCATTCCTAGTTGCAAACCCGAAAAACCACGCGGCGTCACGCCGACGATCGTCACCGGAGCATCGTCTACAACGATGTGCTTTCCTAAAATGGCCGGATCGAGATTGAATTTGCTCTGCCAGTACGACCAGCCAACAACCGCGACCGCGGAGTTGCTATCGCCTGTGCGGTCGTCCTCGGGACGAATCAACCGGCCGATGGCGGGTTTCACTCCAAGCATCTGAAAGAAGTTCCCTGTTACGGATTCTCCGTACACAGTTTCCGGCGCGATGCCGCTGCCGTGGGCGCGAAAACGCGAGGGATGGTCGGCGATGATTCCGGAAAAAACGTGATTGTGATCGCGATAGTGCTCGTAACTCTGCCGGCTGAACGTGTTCAGCGGCGGATCTCCCGGATACGAAATCAGGAATTCCACAAGCTGCTCGGGTTGCGCGACCGGCAACTCGTGGAGCATCACGGTGTAAAGCAGGCTGAAGATCGCCGTGTTGGCCCCGATGCCAAGGGCCAGTGACAATACAGCCACCGAGGTGAATCCAGGGCTCCTGCGCATCACGCGCAAGCCGTAGCGAATGTCCTGCCAGAGCACTATTTTCGACCGGTGAAGTGCAGAAGAGCGGCAACTCCCAGGCCCACCGGTAGGCTAAGAATGGCGAACCATCGAACCGCAGGTAGTGCGAGGAAGATAACCAACGATCCCAATGTGAAAATCAAACCCATTGCACCGCTGACCGGGATCTTGTCGATCCGGATGCCTGGATGGCTACTCAAGGGCTCATCGTGAACTCGCATGATCTCAACCTCCAAAGCAATTGTACTAATGAATTAATACATTAGTCAAGCGGTATTTTAGATGTGTGGATGACGTGCGCCGCCAAAGCCTTCCCAAACGTACGCGGAGAATTTTCGCAAGGTGCGGAAGCCGATCTGTTTATAAAGGTCCACAGCTTCACGGTTCGCGGCAGTTACTGTGAGGCTCACTCGGCGGCAGCCGTGTTCTTTGAGTGTGATGAGCGAGTGGCGCAGCAATTCGTAGCCTACGCCGGTGCCGCGCACCTGGGGCGCCACGCAGATTTGGGTAATGTGTCCCGATTCCGGGCCGACGATGCTGGCCAGCGAAAGGCCGGCGAGATGCCCGTGATCCAGATCGAAGGCCACGTAAGACGCGGAGCGAAGGAAGGTGCCGCAGCCGGGGTATTGCACGATGTTGTAGAGGAACCGCCGCGCGCCGGGCAGGGAGCGGTACTGGTCATTGATGTGGCTGTCGATGTGGCCGGTGTAAGCGGCGGCAATCAATTGCGCCGCGCTTTCCTGATGATGATCCGACCATGTCTCGGTGTGAATGCGGCAGCGGGCAGGGCGGTCGCCGGGAATTGCCACGGCATCAAGATCGAGCAGCATGAAGGTACGCTCGTAAGTAGTCAGGAACCCCGAACCGGGAAGCGTGCGGGGTACACCCGGCAGCAGCATCATGAGCTGGGACTCGACGCGCCGCGCTTGCGATCCGGTGACCACGCCTTCGAGTACGGAGTTGAGCAACCGGCTTTCATTCTCCACGGTGCGCCAGGCGGGGCGGACGTAGAGATCGCCGATCAGACCTTTCTGCTCTTCGACGACGAAGTAAGAATAACCCACGGTTTCTCCGGCAGTCACGAGCGCGCAGCCGCTGAGGGCACGCAGGTCAAGAAAGCGGCGAACTAGATCCGAGGATTTCCCGAAGTCCCAGTCGAGCGCGGTCTGCCATTCGCGGGTTTCCTCTTGGAGCAGGGGATCGAGGTTGGCGGAGGAGAGCCTGCGCAGGTCGATCAGGTCCGGAGCGGGGACGGCGGGAGCAACTTCGAGCCGTGCAGCCATCTACCGGGATTATAGCGTGGCTGTCTAGGGAGAGACGGGGATTATGGACGCCAGCACTTCCTCCACGGTGATAGCGGTAATCGCTGGTTTGGCAATCACGCGGACGTTGGGACCGCGAGGCGCCCAGACGCGCGGGTCTGTGGGCCCGAACAGGGCGATTACTGGAGTGCCAACGGCGGCGGCGAGGTGGGTGATGCCGGAATCGTTACCGATGTAGAGGCGCGCGGTGGCGAGCCAGCAGGCGAGGTCATAGAGATCGTGGATGCGAACGGCATCCGGTAGTTGTTCTTCGGGGCCGACACACCAGCGGACGGGCATCGGCAGGCGCTGGGCCACTTCCTGGTAGCGATCAAGCGGCCAGCATTTTTTCGGGCTTCCGGAGAAAGGGTGGATTACAGCGTAGCCACCTTCGGAGCGAGGGCAATCGATGCTAGGAATGGCGGGAATGGGGCAGCCGACTTGTGAGGCGAAGTAGTCGGCGGCGTGGATAGCGCAATCGTCCGGCGGAATCGCCGAATGGAATTCGAACCGAAGGTTGTGAACGGCGGCGCGGAACTCCGGCCGGTTGGCGCCATACCACGAGACAATCGAGTCGAAGCTCTGCAATTCAGCCATCAGCTTTTCTGAGGGCGTAAATTCCAACATATCGAGACCGGTGGAGGCGATGGAGCGAGTCCGGTGGGGGAATCGGGCCAGCGGCAGGTTCTGGGAAGCCGCCCAAACCTCTATGTAATCGGCCTTTAGGGACTCCATGGCGGGCAGGGTTAGAATGAAATCGCCGATGGCCCCGGGCCGGATGATGAGTCTTCGGTGTACGTGCAATCATCCTAATGTTGACAGAGATTTAGACACTGCTAGAATAGGTGATATTAATTCCTTTTGATTCAGATACATGGCGCAGGCGGCTCCCATCACCAACATAGTTCAGCAAAGTAGTGTTCTAGCTACGATCGGACGCACGCCATTGGTGCGCCTGACGCGTGTCACGGCGGATTTGCCGGGGATCGAAATCTACGGCAAGGCCGAGTACACGAATCCTGGTGGCAGCGTGAAGGACCGGCCGGCGCTGAATATGATTCTGGATGGGGAACGCACGGGAAAACTCCGGCAGGATCTGGTGATTCTCGACGCGACCAGCGGTAATACGGGTATCGCGTACGCCATGATCGGGGCGGCAAAGGGATACCGGGTGAAGCTGTGTCTGCCGGCTAATGCTTCGCTCGAACGGAAGCGGATCTTGAAGGCCTATGGGGCGGAGACGGTGCTGACCGATCCGGCGGAAGGATCGGACGGTGCGATCCGAAAATGCCGCGAGGTCTATGCGGCCGATCCTGATCGTTACTTTTATCCCGATCAGTATAACAACCCGGCCAACTGGATGGCACATTTTGAAACCACAGGGCCCGAGATCATCGAGCAGACCGCGGGAAGCGTTACGCATTTCGTGGCAGCGATGGGTACCAGCGGAACCTTCATGGGCGTCACGCGCAGGCTGCGGCGCGACGTGCCGGGTGCGAAATGCTATTCGGCGCAGCCGTCGAGCGGCTTTCATGGCCTCGAGGGACTCAAGCACATGGCCACGGCGATTGTGCCGGGTATCTACGATGAGACACTCGCCGACGGCAATGTATGGATCGAAACCGAGAATGCGTATCGCATGGTGCGCCGGATGGCGCGGGAGGAAGGATTGCTCGTGGGCATTTCGTCCGGTGCGAACGTGGATGCGGCGCTGCAACTGGGGCGCGGCCTGCATCGCGAAGGAAAGAGCGCGATGATCGTGACCATGCTGTGCGACAGCGCGGACAAGTATTTAAGCGAACACTTCTGGGACGAGGAATGATCGAGATCGAAGAGAAGCCGTGGGGAGAGATGGTGGAACACGCGCGCGCCACCTATCCGAACGAGTGCTGTGGCGCAATGCTCGGGAAGGTGGCGGAGGGCAAAAAGCAGGTAGTGATCGCGATTCGGCTGGAGAACGCGTCGGCCGGCTCGCAACGCGAGCGATACGAATTGCGGCCCATGGATCTGCTGCATGCCGAGCAGGAAGCGCGCCAGCACAAGATGGATCTGGTGGGCATCTATCACTCGCATCCGGATTGCGACGCGTACTTCTCGCAGACGGATTTGAAGAATTCGTGCCCGTGGTACTCTTTTGTAGTTCTCTCCATCCAGAATGGCGAGTTCCACCACGCCAACAGTTGGTTACCGAATATGGAACAGACGGCTGCGGCGAAAGAAGAACTGGTTTACAGTGGGGCGGCAAGAAGCACTGGCCGCGAATGAACGCGAATGGACGCGAATCAAGAAACAAATGGCTAAAGTACTCATTCCAACTCCGCTGCGGCAGTACGCGGATAAGCACGACAGCGTGCAGCTTAGTGGTGCCACGGTCGGCGAGGTACTGAACTCACTGACAGGGCAGTATCAGGATCTGCGACGGCAGCTTTATACCGATGAAGGAAAGCTGCGGAGTTTCGTAAACGTCTATCTGAACGACGAAGATATACGGTATCTGAAGAAGGACGCCACGCCGGTTCAAGACGGCGACACGATCTCGATCGTCCCCAGCATAGCCGGAGGTTCGGCGGTGGAAGCGCCTCCGCAGCCGGCCACGCTTTCGAAGGACGAAATTCTGCGTTACAGCCGCCACCTCATCATGCCCGAGGTCGGGATGGAGGGCCAGCTCAAGTTGAAGAGCGCCAAGGTGCTCATGATTGGCGCGGGCGGCCTGGGCGCACCATTGGGGATGTACCTGGCGGCGGCGGGCGTGGGGCGCATCGGGATCGTCGATTTCGATGTCGTGGATTTTACAAACCTGCAGCGGCAGGTGATCCACGGGACTAGCGACGTCGGACGCAAGAAGCTGGATTCGGCTGCCGATACCATGCGCGGCATCAATCCCTACGTCGAGATCGACAAGCACGAGACTGCGCTTACCAGTGAGAACGCGCTCGATCTGTTCAAGGACTACGACATCATCGTGGACGGGACGGATAATTTTCCAACGCGCTACCTGGTGAATGACGCGTGCGTGCTGACGGGAAAGCCGAATGTGTACGGATCGATTTTTCGCTTTGAGGGGCAGGCGACAGTATTCGCATATCAGGGCGGGCCGTGCTACCGGTGTTTGTATCCGGAGCCGCCACCTCCGGGCCTGGTGCCGAGCTGCGCGGAAGGCGGGGTGTTGGGGATTCTGCCAGGCGTTGTTGGGCTGATTCAGGCAACCGAAACCGTGAAGCTGATTCTCGGCAAAGGGGAGCCGCTGGTTGGCCGCCTGCTGCTTTACGATGCTCTGGCCATGCGATTCCGCGAACTCAAGCTGCGCAAGAATCCGGAATGCCCGGTTTGCGGCACGCATCCGACGGTCACGAAGTTGATCGACTATCAGCAGTTCTGCGGGATTCCGCGGCATGAGCCCGCGCCCGCGCCAGGAGTGGCGGAGGGTGAGATCGACCCGGTCGAGGTGAAAGCGAAGATCGATCGCGGCGACCGGTTTGTGCTGATCGATGTGCGCGAGCCGCACGAATACCAGATCTGCAACATCCCGTTCGCGAAGCTGATCCCGCTGGGCGAGCTGCCTAAGCGCGTGAACGAGCTGAATTCAGCGGACGAGATTGTGGCGCACTGCAAAAGCGGCATGCGCAGCGCAAAAGCTGTGGAGTTCCTCAAGCAGGCGGGATTCAAGAAGGTCAAGAACATGAAGGGCGGGATTCTGGCCTGGAGCGATAAGGTGGACCCGCGGGTGCCGAAATACTGAAGTCGGAGTAGCGGCATGGTGGGACGCTCGATTGCGCTCGTCGCTGTGCTTCAAGTGACGGCCCTTGCTCAGATGGGCAGCGTTAAAGGCGTAGTGGTTGATTCGACCGGGGCTTTCGTCCCATTCGTTGATGTTGAATTGCGGATCAAGGGGAAGGTCGCGCCTGTGGAAGCGACGAAGACGGATGCGAAAGGGCATTTCGGATTCGCCGCCGTCACTCCCGGAACGTACGAGTTGCTTGTGTCGGGGCCGGGTTTCGATCGGCACAGCCAGTCGATCAGAGTGGTTGAGGCACAAGACACGGAAGTTCCAACAATCTCATTGGTACTCGGCGAAATCGCCAAGTGTGGCCCGCCACGTCTGGAGCTGCCAACAATCGACTTTGAACGCACCCAGTCTAGTGAAACGATGTTGGATGGCGCGGTTGTGGGAATGGACAGGGCGTTTCTTGCGGGCGTAACGATTACTCTCTCGCCAATCGGAAAGAACACTCGGCAATGGACAATGGTCACAGGCGCGTGGGGCAGTTTCAGTTTTAGCGGAATCACGCCTGGTATGTATGCGCTTCGCGCAACGCACCGGGGCTACTCAGACTTTGTGATCGATCGATTCGAAATCAAGGCGGGGCAGCGCACGCATATATCGGAACCCTTAGAAATGCTGGATTGCCCCGACGGCTTCCGTTGTAACCCGAACCGTAAGATCCACGTTGTCGAGATATGCTTGTAGTGCGGCCAATGGATACGGGGATCATGCTTCTCAAACTGGCAGGACCAGGATTTCTTTGTGCTTTCACCGCGCTTGCGGCTACCAACCCGCCGGCTGTGACGTTCACGAAGGATGTTGCGCCGGTGCTGCAGAAGAATTGCCAGGGGTGTCATCGTCCGGGCGAGGCGGCGCCGTTTTCTCTGCTTACTTATGAGCAGGCGCGGCCGTGGGCCAAGGCGATGAAAGAAGCCGTGCGGATGAAGAAGATGCCGCCGTGGTTCGCGGATCCGCACTACGGGAAGTTTTCCAACGACCGTTCGCTCGCTCAGAAAGACGCCGACATTCTGGCGGCTTGGGCGGATGCGGGCGCGCCGGATGGAGATCCCAAGGATTTGCCGGCGCCTTTGGATTTTCTGGACGGCTGGTCGATCCCCAAGCCTGACGTGGTCTTCGAGCTGCCTCGGGCGTATCAAATTCCGGCATCGGGCACGATCGAGTATCAGAAAGTGATTGTGCCCTCGGGATTCACGGAAGACAAATGGGTGCAGTTCGCCGAAGCCAGGCCGGACGATCGCGCGCACGTGCACCATATGATTCTGTTCATCCGTGAGCCGGAATCGCGATGGCTGCGGGGCGCCGCCAAGCCGGGCGAATTCTTTGTCGCTCCGAAAATCAAAGACGACACCGTGGATACGAGTGCGCTGCCGAGTGATTTCCTGGTCGGGTATGCGCCGGGGCAGCCGCCCGAGATCCTGCCGAATGGGCAAGCCAAATTAATCAAGGCAGGATCGGATCTGGTTCTGGAGATTCACTACACAACCAACGGCAAGGCGAGTACGGATCGCAGTAAGTTCGGGCTGGTCTTCGCGAAAGAGCCGCCGAAAGAGCGCGTGCTGACTCTCTCGGCCACCAACGGGACGTTCAAGATTCCACCCGGAGATGCCAACTACAAAGTGGACGCGACGTTC
Source organism: Bryobacteraceae bacterium (assembly GCA_035297145.1). GTDB lineage: Bacteria > Acidobacteriota > Terriglobia > Bryobacterales > Bryobacteraceae > QHXW01. The sequence goes on along the minus strand of DATGZN010000009.1, from coordinate 29,287 downwards.
GAGCTGGGGAGCACGGTCACCCTGGCGAGTGTGCATCCGCACATGCACGGGCGGGGCAAGGATTTCGAATATCGCATCGTCTATCCGACCGGTGAAACGGAGACGGTGCTCCGCGTGCCGCACTACAACTGGCATTGGCAGCTCTGGTACAACCTTGCGCAACCGATCCTTCTGCCCAAAGGCACGAAAATCGAATGCACGGCGCACTTTGACAACTCGCCGAACAATCCAGACAACGCCGACCCGACCAAGGAAGTGACGTGGGGCGATCAGAGCTGGGATGAAATGATGGTGGGTTTCTTCAACCTGGTGTTCGACGCCGGCATGCCGGTGAAAGATATTTTCGCGGCGCCGAAAGTGGCGAAGACAGGCGGAGGATAGTCCATGGCATTCGTGAAAGTGGCGTCGGTGGGCGAGATGAATGAAGGCTCGGTTCACGAGGTGATGGTGGGGGACACGCCCTACGCGATTTGCAACGTGGGCGGCAAGATCACGGCTCTCTACGGGATCTGCCCGCATCGCGGCGGGCCGCTGGGGCAGGGCGCCATTCATGGCCAGTACGTAGTTTGCCCGTGGCACGCGTGGGAATGGAACTGCGCTACGGGCGAGAACGATATGGACCCGACGAAGAAAGTCGCCACCTGCGAAGTGAAGATCGAGGGCGGCGACATTTTGTTGGACCTTCCGGCCTAGTGGCCTGCCGCAATAAGTGCGAGAGCATGGCGCAACCGCTCCCTTTGGTCACGGCTCAGTTTCTGGCGGGCTTTGGTGAGCCGCGACCGCAGGAAGCGGTATTAACGTTCTTGCCGCGACAGACTAACGGTGTGAGGCCCAGTGCCGGAACTTCCTGAGGTAGAGACCATCACGCGTGCGCTCGGTCCGCGGCTGCGCGGACGGCGCATTGTGAGCGCGGAGTTCCGCTGTTTGCGCGTCCTGCGGGGCGATCCTGAGGCAACTGCCGAGGGGCTTGCGGGACGCAAAGTGCGGGGCGTCCGGCGGCATGGAAAATTTATCGAGATCGAGCTGGATGGCGGACGGTCGTTCGTGGTGCATCTGGGGATGACGGGAAAGCTGCTGATGAACGGCGCGCCGGGAAAGCACACGCACGCGATCCTCACCCTGGACCGGGGCGCATTGCTCTACGACGACAGCCGCCAATTCGGGCGACTCGAACTGAGTGCTGGCCTGCCGGCGCGCGTGCAGAAACTGGGGCCGGAACCGCTGGAAGTCACGCTGCCTGAGTTTGCCGAACGGCTGCGCGGCAGGAAAACTAAAATGAAGGCTCTGCTGCTGAACCAGCAATTTTTGCGCGGCATCGGCAATATCTACGCCGATGAAGCTTTATTTCGCGCGGGAATCCATCCGCTGGCCATTGCGGCGCGGCTCCGGCCGGAGCGAATCAAGAAACTGCATGGGGTGATTCGGAACGTACTTGGGGAAGCGATTGCGGCGGGCGGCTCGTCGGTCTCGGACTACGTCGACGTAGACGGACGGCAGGGCAGCTTCCAGGTACGGCACAACGTATATCAAAAAGCAGGCAAACCGTGCCCACGGTGTGGCGCGCAAATCCGGCGCATCCTGGTTTCGCAGCGCGGAACGCATTTCTGCCCGCGGTGCCAGAAGAAGTAAGGCGGAATGCAAGCTCTTACTTGAATCGCTTCTTAAAGTATAAGTCCAGTCCAAACAGACCGTTTTCATCACGCAACGCTACCAGAGATACCTGCTTGTTCAATGCCCACTCGACTTGAACTACTTGTGGGTTACTTTGATTTAGGTAGGTAATGTAAGTAAAAGTAACGGCCGGTGTAACTTGTTGTTCAATGCTAAGTCGTGCCTGGGGGTTAGTGATTCCAGTAAGTGTCGGATCTATCTTGATCTTACTGACTCCAAAAAAACGTTGCAGGCGGTCGGACCCCGGATTGGCCAAAGCTTGTCCCACGAGCGCCGAAGCTCCCAATTGCTGCCAGCTTTGTGCGGCGTTTCCTGATTGGCTGGCGGCCAAAGTGGGATCGGATGTCGGGGCGCGTCCGGTAGCTAACAGGGCTACAATGTCGGCGAATTGCAGGGGTGGATCTGACCGGTAAGTCACATTTAACTTATTCATCGGTCCGGAAAGGGTAATGGTCACGTCTACGCCTCGGGCCCTGGTTTGTAAGTCGACGTTCACAGTTGGTTCGATCTTGACCGAGTTAAAGAAGGAGATCGTTCCATGGCCAATGGTGTATTTATTTCCGAAAAAGGTCAACTGGCCCTGTGTAATATTGACCCTGCCCAGCAGTGCCGGGTTGGTTGCCGTACCCCGCAGGCGCAGGTTCGCTTCAGCTTGGATCTGTTGGGCAATCTCGGATTCCACCAGGACATCGGATGAAGTTTCGATCTGAATATCAAAATTTATGCCGCCCAGCAGCCCGGTTTGCGCCGCCGGCACGGGGATCGGCTGGGCGGAGCTCGCCAATATCGAAGCGAAATCAGTGCGTGGGGTAAAACCGGTTCGGAGGATGGTTACGTTGCCAGACACCAGGCTGCGTTGCGAGGTACCAGTCCAGGTGAGTTTCGCATTGGCGAGAGTACTTACGCCCTCGGGATAGCGCAACCGCACGTGATCGGCGGCAACCTCAATGTGCAGATCGGTTATGTTACCCCTTGCGGTAGCGAACCCCGTGATGGTGACCTTGCCTCCACCCGACTCGGCTGTGATGTTTTGAATGGTGGCGCGGTCTCCCGTGAACAGAATCACGCCGTTGGCGTTTGTAAGTCCATTTGGAAGGGTCCTGACGTTCAGATTGGCATTCTGTAGTTGGACTTTTCCAATGACGAGCGGCTGTGCCAGCGGTCCGCGAATGGCGGCGTTTGCAATGAGCTTGCCGGAAGCGACCACGTCGCGGCTGAAGTCCTGGAGAGTTGCCAGATCGATATTGCCGTCCAGGCGGAGGTCGAGTGGGCTCTTCTCTTTGAAAGACACAGTGCCCGTGAGAGTGACATCGGTGGCCTGGCCCGTCAGTCGCGCTGCCTCCACGTGCACGACGGAATCTTTTATGGTGAGGCGAATCGGGCCTTGATTGTGGAGCGCGAGTCTTTCGGGGTTGCTCCCCGCAGCGTCACTGGGCAGAGGAGCGACGTCCAGTTGTGGAACTTCCAACGTACCCGACCAAGCCTCAGGCTTTAGCGCAGGACCGGAAATGGTTGCCTTTCCCTCGAGTGAACCGGACGCCCTGAACGAGGAAGCCGGCAACCCCAACCAGGACTCCAGCGACTGAAGATCGAGCTTCGTAAACGTGACTTGAACGGCGCCGGGATAATCGTCAGCCAAACGCCATTGCCCGTCGGCGCGGATGACGGAATTCGCAACCGCCGATTGGAGTTGTGCGGAGAGTATTGATCCCGCAGTGGTGGCGGTCAGGTGCACGGCTCCGACCGGCCTCTGCGCCAGTTGAATTTCCCGGCCCTCGACTTCCGCATGCAGATCGGTAAGGCCAAACGTACTGGCGCCAACCTGGGTTTTGGCGATCTCGCCCGTGCCTTTGGCAATCAATTGAATGTTGCCGGCGACCGGGAGCTGGCTTTGCCGGGCATGTTGAAACTGATCGAGCGGCATGCGGTTACTTGCAGCCTGGAAGGTCAAGTGGCCATTCAGGAAGTCATTCGGAGCATGGGTGTAGGTCGCTCCGAAGGTCAACTGCTTGGCACCCGCATCGACTTGTGCGTTGGACACTGTGGCCAAGTTGTTCTCGTAACTGACATGCGCGGTCAGGCGGTCGAAAGGCTCGCTATACAATGCGCCATTGGCGACTGTTGCGTCGCCAGTGAGGCGGGGCGCGCCCAGCGGGCCGCTCACTTGCACTGAGCCGGAAAGGGATCCCGAAGCGGGAACGCCGGCCTTGCCCACGAGTGCCAGCAGGTCGCGTACGTCCCCGCCACGGAGGGACGCGTTCGCGACGATCTCACTGGCGTTGTCCGGCTTCCAATCGTGCAAGCTCACTGTGGCCGCGAACTGAGCACGCAAAGTTCCGCGGGCTAATGAACCGTTCTGGACACGGAGGCCGGAATCGCGAATCGTCAAGTCAGCCGCAAACGAATCGATTTTCTCTCGCAGGCAAACAAGGTTCTGAAGCGCCACGTGTCCTGCGATTTGAGGAGAGGAGAGCGGACCGGTCACTGTACCGTTAAATGCGGCGGAGCCCTGCTGTAACTGCACTGGAAGAGTGGGGTGCGCGGTGTTGGATACAACCGCAAGCGCTGGCAAGAGTTCATTGAGATCCGAGGATTGCAGATGCACGCGTAATTGGCGGCCGAGCGTTCCCGCAAAATCGAAACGCGTGGAAGGAAGCTGGAGGAACGACCGGCCGAGGTCCACGGAATTCTGGTAGCCGTCGTACTGGGCATCGAGCACGCCGTGTACTGGCGGATGCTGGGGGGCCGGTGAAAGCACAAGCTGGGCATGCGTGGTGAACCGCCCCTGATTGAGCTCGCTGATGAGCCCGGTGAGACCGACGGGGCCAGATAGGACGCCATCCCAGGGCAAGGGCCCGAGTGCAAATGATTGTGCTACGCGCTGCAAATCAAAATCGCTTGCTTCTCCCTCGAGGCGGATGCGGTCGAGTTGCTCAATATGCGCACGCCCGTTGAAATGCCCGCCGAGCGCGGAAATGCGGACACCCGTGAGATCGATCTTCTGGGGGTCTAAGCGGAATTCCGATTCCGCGCGCACTGCTCGCACCTGCACCTTCCCCTGACCAAACGAGAGCGAGTCACCGGACAGCTTGCCGGCGACGAGGTAATGGGCGAAGTCGCGAAATGAGGCGTTGCCGGTGACTTGGAGAATTCCCTCGGGACGAGCGCGAAACCGCAACGTGTTGACTAACTCATCGAGTGATACGCTCGCAGTATACTGAAGCCGATACTCAGGTGAGGAGAAACTGTCGATGGAGCCGGAGAGCTCAGCGTGCGAACGGGAAGTGTCTAAGCGGGCACTAGAAATGGTCAGCTTGTTCCTTTCGAGGACCAATGAAATCTTGACTGCCATGGCCACCGGCAGATCCTTGCTGGCGGTGAAGTGCAGCGGTTCTACAGAGAGCTCGCCAGCATAACTCGGCGCGTCGCGATTGAAGACGAGCTGCGCGTGCAACTTTTCGCCGGCGGCGTTCCAAGGCGTCCTCTGCGAATTGGCCTGGAACATTCCATCCCGCACGCTGAATCGCCCGATGGCGAGATCGAAAATGGTTTCGACCGGGCTCTTGCCTGAGGTACGTGGCGTTTTGGGTTGCGGCACGTTGGTGGTTCCATCGGGATAGATGATTAGATGCGCCTGCGGTTCGCTGGCGTCCACCGACTCGACGTCCACGGTCTTTTTTAGAAACGAGATGACTTTTAGCTTTACCTCGATGAACTGCACGCGCAGCAGCGGCGCCGAGCCGGGCGGCTCGGAGCCATGGATGACGAAGCCGTTCAACTTGGCGGTCAGAGTGTCCCAGTCGAATTGAAACGACCCGATCTCAACGCGCCCGCCGGTGGCTTTTTCAGTCTCAGCCACGATACGTTGGCGCACTTGATCCCGCAGCCAGGAACTCTGCGCAACGAAGATGCCCGCCACGACGGCCAGAATCATCAGCCCGAGCATTGACGCGCCGATGATGAGTGCCCACCTGGAACGGCGGCTCATTGAAGCGCCTCCTTATGGAACTCGATGCGCGTGCGCTTGCGGGCCTCGGCCAGCCATGCGTCGAGTCGCTTGTCGGCGCCTTGTTCCGTCAAGGTCTTGCGGATCTGGCTGCGGAGGTCATCCAGTGACAATCTTTTGGAAGTCCCGGGCTGCGGCTGCAATGTGGCCTGATGGCCGTCGAAGTAGGACTGAATCTCGGCGTCCGTCACTTGCACGCCGGGCCGGAAGCGAATGTCGATGAAGCGCAGGAGGGTAAGCTGCCACAACAGGTGGGCTTTCAACTCGTCTTCCGAGACGCCGTAATTTGTCAGGGCCTGGCGATACTCTTCAGTGCTGTGAAACCGCTGGCCCTGAATTTCCTTGAGCATCGGCTCCACTTCTTCGGGAGAAGGCGCGGTGTAACGCCCTATCTGGATTTCCCTGCGAATCAGTTTCTGCTCGATGAGGCGACCCGCCGCCTTTTGCCGGGCACCCGGGCTGAAGTCTAACGGGTCCCCATTCAGGAACGCGGTGAGCCGGATCTCTAGCGTGACCTCACTCGAGGTGATGACCTGATTGTCCAACGTGACGGCGATGCGATCGATGATCTCCGCGCGGGAGGCAGCTATCAGAAGGCCGAAAAAAAGAGCTATATGCGCGGTCATCAGAAGGTTTGTCCAATCGAAAAAAAGAATTGGAAATGTCCAACGGTGTGGTTGGTGCGAAGCGCGGCATTGTTGCCACAATTCACCAGTTGGTCGATGTTCCCACTGCATCCGAAGAAACTCGGCGGATTCAGGCTGTACGCGAGGTCAACACGCACGGGCCCAATGGGCGTGCGGTAACGGAGACCGAAGCCGACGGCGTGCGCCATATAGTCGAAATCCTGGAGGTTCTCTTGGCGGACACGGAAGGAAATCTTATCCAGGCTGGAATAAATGTTGCCGGCATCATGGAAGAGAACTCCGCCGATATTATCCCCCAGCAAGGGAAAGCGCAGTTCCGTGTTGTTGAATAGGAGGGCATTGCCGCCGATCGGAAATCCGGTTGTCAAATCCCTGGGACCGGCCTGATTTTCTGGGAAAGCGCGAAGTGAAGTGCCGCCGCCACCGAAGAAGCGCTCGGGAAAAGGAACCGCCTCCGACCCACTGGTGAACTGCGATCCGTAGTTGTAAGGAATGATATCTCCGAAGGTCAACTGACGTGCCAGCACCAGCTTCTTCCCAATTCGATGGTAGGTGGCATTGCGGGCCAAGCCGCGGACGAAATTCACTTGTGAGCCAAAAATTCCGGAGGCGAGTCCGACATCAACCGTGTTGTAGATTCCGTGGTGGGGCTCGACGGGGTCGTCACGCCGGTCTTGGATGTAGTTAGCGGACAGGATTCCCACGCGCACCGGCTGCGAGAGCAGGGGCACGAGGTTGGGATCGATCTTCAGATCGGACGTGCTGACGCGGCGATAGCTGAAGCGGTAGAGTACCGTGGACGGCTTCGTCAGCTTCTGCGCAAGCTGCACCGATCCCTCTTCGCGCTTGGCGGCAAAGGTGTTGACGCCGTGCGTGTTGTCGAACACGGTAGTAAAAGTCAGGTCGAGGTTGTCATGGTTGCGGACTCTCGGCGCGAGATAGCTAAAAATGACGCGCTGCTCAATGGTGGAGACGCGCGTTTGCAGGCTAATCGTGTGACCGAGGCCGAGGAGGTTCAGGCGGGTGACGTCGAAAGTGAGACGCGGACTAAAACCGGCGGCGCCGGCCGGGGAATCGAGACTGGTTTCATTCGCGCCCAGGCGTGCGATCTCGGCGCCCAGACCGCCATCAAGACGCCACCGGTGGGCTTCGTCCATATCGTAAATCACGTACTTGTACGCAGCCTCTCCGTCGGGATCCTGAATGGCCATGTCGACCTGAGAGAAAATGCCGAGATCGTACAAGCGCCGCTGGGTGTCAGCCATTTGAATGGGAGACAGCGGATCGCCCGCGGCGAGCGACAAATTCCTGGCGACCAGAGAGGGCCGTGTGCTCTCCAGTCCTTCCACGATGACGTCGCGCACGAACTGCCGCCGGCCTTCGGAGATGACAAAGCGGAGATCTACGTGGTGGGCTTGAGGGCCGGGAGCGGAGCTCCACTCGAAGGTGGCGTTAGGGAATCCGTTGGTAAAATAGTAGGCAAGAATCGCGTCGCGATCCGCGGCGACGCTGAATTCGGCGAATGGCTGCCCTTCCGCGCAACTGAGCGTGTGGAGAATGCTGGTGGCATCCAACTGCTGAATTCCAACAACCTCCAGCTTGGAAACGAACCACTGCGCGCCTTCGTTGATGAGCACGAAAACCGCAATATCGCCCACTTTTCCTTGATAGTCATCCACTACTTTGGAAGTGACCTGAACGTCGTGGAATCCGTTCTGGGCGTATAGTTCGGCAATGGTGTCCTCGTCCCTGCGGCGCAGAGCTTCGCTGTAGCGGCCGTGCCGCATCTGCCAGGTCCGCGGCGTCATGAGCATGCGCTCGCGAATCGCGTCGAGTCTGAAATAGTGATTGCCCTGAATCTGCAGGCTCACGAAGCGGTGCCGCCGGCCCAGGTTGATCAGATAGTCGATTTCCTCACGGTCATTCTGCAACCGCTGCTGCTTAAACTCGACGTCGGCCTCGAAGTAGCCCGCGGTCTGAAATGCGTCCTGAAGATTGCGCTGGCCTTCCACCAGCAAGTCGCGATCCACGGTGTGCTCTTCGTACACAGGCACATTTTGGCGCATTGTTTTATCGGAGACTTTTGCTCCGATCGGCTTGACATCCACAACCGGCCCGGCATCGACATGGAGAGTCGGCGTCACGCGGCGCGTATCGCGGTCGTAGTCCAGCGAATCGAGTTGTACCGAGGCCATAAGCCGCTGCTGCTTCTCATATCTCTGCCGCACATGGTCCAGGGCGTCGCGCGTTCGAGTTTGTGTCACGGGATGCCAGCCGCCGACCCACCGGCGCTTCCACTTGGTGGCCGCGACGATCTGGTCCACCGCCATCTTCAGCTCGCCGAGCAACACAGGCGCATGATACTTCGCGCGCGGGCCGCTCTCGACGATGAACTGTATGTGCGCCTGCTGGGTTTGGGCATCGTAGTCGACACGCTGCGTGACGTGATTTTCGTAGTAACCGTCACCTACTAAAAGCGTGTGGACTCCCGCCTGAGCTTGCGCCAGGCCGTCCTCGTGAAACGGCTCTCCCAGATTAACGCCCGCGGCGCTGGCCATCTGGCCGCGATTCGGCGGTTCGGCAACCTTGCCCGTCACGGAAACGCGGCCCACAAACCAACTGTTGCGCGTAAGGAAGCGCACCACAACGCCATTGCCTTGCGGTTCCGCATCCACTTCAATGTCTTGGTAGCGCCCTGTCGCGAACAGGTTCTCAATCGATTTGCGGACATCCGCTATCCGCAGCGGGGCGCCCTGCTTCACGGTGACTGCCTGGGCCAGGTCCGCGGCGGCAACGGGTTGGACACGCGGGCTGAATTGAATCTCGATGATCGGTTTGCCTTCGAACGATTGCGCTTGCGCCTGCGCTGGAAGCCATGGCAGGGCCCAGCATAGAAGCGATGTCACGATAAAGCGCACACATCGAAACCACACCATGCCCATGATAACGGCTCTGAAAGCAAGTTTGTTACCATCGGTTAAGATGACTTCTGGCGACAGAGAGCGGTACTCGCGCCAGATTCTGTTCGCGGAAATCGGCGAGCGAGGACAGGAAAGTCTGCTCGCTGCGCACGCCGTGATCGTTGGTTGCGGCGCTTTGGGCAGCCTGCACGCCATGGCTTTGGCGAGATCTGGCGTGGGCCGCCTCACCATCATCGATCGCGATTACGTGGACCAAAGCAATCTACAGCGGCAATTCCTTTTTGAGGAGTCTGACGCGGCCGAAGCGATTCCCAAGGCCGTAGCAGCGGCGCGGCGCTTGCAGCGAATCAATTCCGCGATCGGCGTTCGGAGCGTGGTCGCCGATCTCAATCCGACAAATGCCGAGGAGCTGTTGGCGGATGCTGCCGTGATTCTAGATGGCACCGACAACTTTGAGACCCGCTATCTCATCAACGATGTGGCGGTCAGCCGCGGCGTGCCATGGATTTACGGCGCGGCGGTTGGCAGCTACGGGATCGAGATGCCTGTGATTCCTGGGCGCACAGCGTGCCTTCGTTGCGTCTATCCCGATCCGCCGGCGGGCGCACAGCCAACCTGCGACACGGCGGGCGTGCTGAATGCGATTACTGCCGCCGTTGCCGCGATGCAGATCGCGGACGCCGTTAAAATTTTATCGGGACGGTGTGAGCGTGTGATTCCGCACATCACCAGGATGGACCTATGGGAGGGCACTATCCGCCAGACCGATCAGCCGGAACGTGATCCGGATTGCCCGACGTGTGCTCGGCGCGATTTCGTCTACCTGAAGGGCGGAATGCGCGCGCCAATCAGCTTGTGCGGGCGCAACGCGGTGCAGATACACGTTGCAGCGCGGCCACTGGATCTGAATGAGCTCAAACTCCGTTTGGCCGCGCTAGGTGAAGTCCGCGCGAACGAGTTCGCCCTGCGCTTCGCTCAACCTCCGTATGAGATGACCATCTTTGCCGATGGCCGCGCGATCATCAAGGGCACGACAGACCCCGGCCTGGCGCGCAGCCTCTATGCGCGATACGTGGGCGCTTGACGCGTTCGGAAATGCGGACTCACGATCGCAACTGCCACAGCTCGAACAGACCCAAGACCAGAACGAGAAGCGAGACCAGGAACCGAAACAATCGCTCAGGCACTCGCCTCAAAAGTGTTTCGCCACTCAGCGTCCCTGCCAGAACACCGGCCGTGGCGATCGAGACCGCAGGCCACAGGGCCAAGATTCGGTGACCTTCCGTAAGAAAATAGACCGGGATGCGTGCGGCGTCGACGATTAGTGCGATCGCCGTCGCTGTGGCCACGAAGGATTCTTTGGGAATCTGAAAGCCCAACATCGCGGCGGAACGAATGCCGCCCTGGTTCCCGACAAGTCCTCCAAAGGCTCCCGAAGCCGCACCCGCAATGTAGGCTACAACCCTACCGAATCGCATCCTGCCGGAAAATCCGGTCAGGCCGGCCATCCCCGCAAACACCAGAAGCGCACCGAATAACGCGGTGAGCGCAGGGCTGCCGGCGTGGGCGTGCAGCACAGCTCCAATGAGGCCGCCGGCCGCGCTGGCGATACCAAAGTTGAAAAAGACCTTCCGGTCAACGTGCCCTCTGAGTCTCCAGAAACGCAGCGTAGTGCCCAACAGGTGCGGAATTGACACCGCGGCGACAGCGGCTTTCGTATCCGCATGGAGCGCAATCAACGGGGTGAGAATACTGCCGATGCCGAAGCCGGCGACTGTAGCGATGGCCCCCGCCACAATGGCGCCAATGGCGAGTGTGATGGCGAATCCCATCGAAGCGGTGATAGGAGGTTAGCGTTACTGCACGGTTTCGAGCACAATCACGGTGTCGGCTTCATCGCGCGCCTGGGGTAGGTGCAGTACGATGCCCCCTTTCACCGCGGAGACCTCAACCGGCGCGCCTGAAGCCAGCGTCTTGGCGTCCTTCACCGCGGGAAGCTTCGAAAGCGCGAGCAGATCTCCGTCATAGTCCATCACGTGAACGTAGATTTTCCCTGGCCGCTGGGTGGTCGCGCCCCATGAGCTCGGCGCAATCGGTCCCCCATGCGTACCATATATCGATTCGCCGTTGTGATCGAGCCATTGCCCTACTCCATGCAAGCGCTCCACAAACTCCGGCTGGATTTTTCCGTTGGGCATGGGGCCGATATTCAACAGAAAATTGGCGTTGTAACCCGCGGCGCGCGCCAGATACCGGATCAGCTGCGCCGTGCTCTTGAAGTGCTTGTCGTTCTTGTTGTAGCCCCACGCGTTGCTGATGGTGTCACAGGTCTCGAGCGGCAGTTGTCCCACCTCCGACGTCGCGTTGAAGTCCGAGGTTTTGTGGCCCGGCAGATCTTTTTCGAACATCTGAAAATCCTCGCCCGGAAACGGAAGCCGATGATGGTTGTTGCCGATCAGAGCGGCGGGCTGGAGGCTGTGGATGAGCCCATACGTGCGATCGAGATGCCAGTTTGCGTCTGGTCTATCCCACCAGCCGTCGAACCAGATGCCCGCGATCTCGCCGTATCCTGTGAGCAGCTCACGGAGTTGGTTGTCCATGAACTCGAGGTAGCGGTTCCAGTCGCCGCTCTCCGGCCTTCCCGCCGTCTGGCCGGTTCGGCCGCGCGGAAAGTAGTCCGGGTTATGCCAATCCAGCTCCGAATGATAGAAGAACAGCTTGATTCCCTGCCGATGGCACTCGTCGGCCAGCATTTTCAGAACATCCTTCTTATAAGGCGTCGCATCGACGATGTTCCAGTGGTTCTGCTTCGTGCCGAACATGGCGAAGCCATCGTGATGCTTGCTGGTGATGGTGATGTACTTCATGCCCGCGGCCTTCGCCAGCGCAACCCACTCGACCGGATTGTATTCGGTGGGGTCAAACTCGGGCGGCAGTTTCTCATATTCGGCGACTGTCATTTTGCGATTATTCATGACCCATTCGCCATCGCCAAGCACGCTGTAGACGCCCCAGTGAATGAACATGCCGAAGCGTGCGTTTTGAAACCATTCGCGCGCCTTCAGGTTGGCCTCGGAAGGTTGGTAAGTCTGGCCTGCCGCTGCGGCAGCCAACAGGATTGGAATGAAAAGGAAGCGCATCATCACCTCAATAACCGAGCTTCTTATTTACCACATTGAGGAGTGGCTCGCCGGCCCGGTACCGGCGAAAGTTCTCCAGAAACAATCGCATCGTACGCTCTTTCCAGTCAGATGTCTGGTCGGCCGAGTGCGGTGAAAGTAGCACGCTATCGAGCATATAAAAAGGATGCCCGGCCGGTAGCGGCTCGGTATCGAAGACGTCCAGCGCCGCACCGCGGATCCGCCGCTCCCGCAACGCCCGCACGAGCGCTGTCTCATCGACCACCGGTCCGCGGCCCATATTGATCAGCACCGCCGACGTCTTCATCGCATCAAACTCCGGGGCCGCAATCATGCCCCGCGATTCGGGCGTCAAAGGCGCGACCACCGCCACGTAATCCGATTGCCGGAGCATCTCATGCTTGCCTTCCGGCGGGAAAACCTGCGAAACGTCGGGATCGTCGCGCGTAAGCTCCGGCCGGCGCTTGAGCGCGACAACGTTCATGCCGAATGCGTGCGCCCGGCGAGCCACCGCCCGGCCGATATCGCCGTAACCTACCAGGCCCAGCGTCTGTCCACGGATTTCGATGACGTCGAACGGGTCCCACTTGCCGGCCATCTGGCTCGTCACCAGGCGCCGGAAGTCCTTCGCGAAAAAGAGCACCGCGCCGATGGTGAACTCTCCCAGAATCTCGCTGAATACCCCGCGTGCATTCGTAAGCGTAACCGGGCTTTCCACGAATGCGGGAAACAGCATTCCATCCAGTCCAGCGGAGCGCGTATGCACCCACCGCACCCGCGACGCCATCGGCCAAATCCGCTGGAGTAGTGACGCTCCGGACATCCAGTTGAGAATTACTTCCGCATGAAGGGCGATATTCTCGCAAGCTGCGGGTGTGTCGCCGATGGCAATCGCAGCCGCACCCCGCAGGTCGTCGAGCATGGCCAGTTGCGGCTCGGCAGGATTTGCTAGTACCAGAACCGTGACAGGGTCCATGAGCCAGTTCTACGGTGCGTTTAACGCGCGCTCTATCTGGTCGAGGCGATCGTTTAGCTCGGTCAGTCTCGACTGCTCGGACTGCAACTGGCTTGCAAGTTCGCCCTCGCGGGTTTGCATTTGCTGCGTCGACTTTTCCACCTGTTCGGATTGGAGCTTGGAGAACTTGAGGCGCTCGCCCAGATCACGTTGTCTAGACGGATCGGTTTCCTGGCTCACCTCGGCTTCTAGCGATGGAAGATGTTGTTGCATTTGCGCAAGGTCCGACCGGCTTTTGTCCAGGCGATCGCGGAGATCAGCCAGTTCGCGCGACGTTCGCGCAACCTGTTCTTGTTGGAGCTTGAGCCGCTCTACGGCGATCTGAATGCGCGGAGCGATTGCAGCGGAGCGTTCCAGCACGATGCGAAGCTGGTGCACCTCGGACAGCAGGCTTTGAATGGTTTGTGGGTCCGCCGACGGGGCTTGCGCCCAGGCAGCAACACACGAGCACAGGATAAAGGGCACAGTTCTCATAGGTCTGAGTGTAATGCTGCATTGTCGTGAGCCCAAAATGGCTGTCCGGCGCCGGAGTTGTGTTATCGTCCAGGAAGAGCTTACGGGGATGTTCGATCTTTCACTGGAAGTCTTGCGCGTGGTCGAAGATGCGGCCATTGCTTCAGCCCGCACCATGGGCATGGGAGATCCGCACACCGCCGATCAGGCGGCGGTCGAGAGTATGCGGCGCTGCCTGGACACGATTGCCATCGAAGGCACCATCGTGATCGGCGAGGGCGAGCGCGATTCAGCCCCCATGCTGTACATCGGCGAGAAGGTGGGGTCGGCCAAGAATCACACCGAGGCGCTTACCGTCGATATCGCGGTCGATCCGCTCGAGGGGACCAATCTCTGTTCCACCGGCGCTGGTGGCGCGATCACGGTGCTGGCGGCGTCCGAACGCGGCGGCTTGCTGCACGCGCCTGACTGCTACATGGAAAAGATCATCGTCGGCCCCGCCGCCAAGGGAGCCGTGGACCTGGATGCGCCAGTCAAGCACAATCTGAAAGCCATCGCCCGGCGGTTGCAACGCGGTGTGGATGACCTGGTGGTGGTGGTGCTCGATCGCCCGCGGCACGAGAAGCTGATCGCCGATATCCGCGACGCCGGCGCGCGGATCCGGCTGATTGGGGATGGCGACCTATCGGCGGGAATTGCCGCCGCCGTTGCCGGGACTGGCGTGCAAGCGGTGATGGGCTCCGGTGGGGCACCGGAAGGCGTGCTGACCGCTGCCGCTCTACGCTGCTTGAACGGCGAGATCCTCGGCCGGTTGGTCGTGAAAGACGATAAGCAAAGGGAACGCATGCAGGACATGGGGATCCACGACACCAAGAAGATCTACACCACCCACGAGCTGGCCCCCGGCCATCACATCGTCTTTGCAGCCAGCGGCGTGACCGACGGCAATCTTCTGAAGGGCGTGCGCTTTTTTGGCGATGGCACCCGCACGCAATCCATCGTCATGACATTGACGCCGGCCCGGGTGCGGTTCATCGACACCGTACATCTGGAGAACAAGCCCGACGTGAAGGTGCGGTTCCGGTAGCCGGTTTCAGGTACCCGCCGGCCTTTGGAATCAGATAAGATCGTCTGGGAACTTTTTCCACGCCGCTTTCGTATGGCGTGAGGAAGGCAAGTTTTTATGAACCGCAACCGCTCGCAACGGGGAGGAGTCCTGGCAGGCGTCCTCGCCGCGTTCTTGATTCTGGCTGCCCTGGCTGTGGTGGGCGTCTTCATGGCCGGCATATATGTGGCCGACAATATTCACGTCGAGAAGACCCGAACCGCGAAGGGCGAAACCGTCCAGGTGGACACCCCTATCGGCTCCCTGCGCGTGCAGGAGGACAAAAAGCTCGATCCCAAGCTGATCGGCGTGCCCGTTTATCCCAACGCCGTTCGCAACGACAACAACCACGCTGCTAGTGTGGATTTCAGCTTTGACTCCGGCCACAAGGCGTTCACCGTTATCGCCGCCGATTACACGACGGATGACTCCATCGAGAAGGTGAAAGAGTTCTATCATCACGAACTGCCGCACTGGATGATCACGCAAAGGTTCAACGGCAGTGTGCATATGGAGTACACCGAGGATGGCTACAAGCGCATCATCGCCATCACGGAGAAACACGGCCAGACCCACATCGCACTTGCCTCCGTGGGAGAGCCTGCGTCAAACTGAACGAGTAGGCTTCGTTCAGCTTAATGCCTGAATTCTGTACCTGCGGTGCCGAACTCCCGCCCGACGCGCGATTTTGCCACAAGTGCGGCAAACCGCAGCGTGACGAGCCGGTGGCGGCGGCATTAGCCGAGCAGGGCGCAGTGCCAGTGGCTCCGCCTGTCGCGGCCCCCATAGTTCCTCTCGTTCCCCTCGGATTCCGGAATCCCGTCGCTCTTCGCGTGGGACTGCTGGCGGCGGCGCTCTTGTGCCTCACAATGATGATTCCCGGGGTTAACTACGTCTTCTTTGTGTGGTGGCTCGGCGCCGGGTACTTTTCGGTTTGGATCTACAAGCGCCGCACCGGCCAGCGGCTGACCGTCAGGGGCGGCGCTCACATGGGCTGGATCACGGGCGTGCTGAGCTGCGTGCTGCTCTCGCTCATCTTCGCCTTTTTCATGGCAGCCCTTCAGCGCGTCGGCGGACTCGCCGCTGTGAAGGATCAGCTCCGCGACTTCGCTATTGATCAAAAGACCATCGATGAAGCTGTCAAACGCTTGCAGAACCCCGTGGAAGTGCTCCAATCGTTGGCCGGGATGTTCCTCATGATGACGCTCTTCTGTGTCGCCGGCGGCGCGCTGGGCGCCAAAATCCTAAGCAAGGATTAGCGGCTTCTTGCCAGAACTTCTAGCGCGAGCGCGGTATCGGGCTCCGATTCATTATCGTGTAAGGCGACGCGGTGACCGGCTCCACGTGGGATCCGACGGAAGAAAACCCGAGCCGCTCATAGAAGCGCGGGTTGCGGCTGTCAAAGGTTTCCAAATAGCAGTTGGCGCCAGCTTCGTCAGCCTCTCCGAGCGTGGCCTCGAGGAGGCGCGCACCGATACCTTGGCCCTGGGCCGAAGGGGCCACGCCGACTATTGACAGGTACCAGGCGGACTCGTCAATGACGGCCGACGCTCGGGGCCACATAAAATCGACGATCCGGTGATAATTTTCCGCACCATGCGCGCCAACCACCTCGGTGAGGAATGCGGCCTTAGCGTCTGACTCGGCGTCGGACACGGAAGACGCCGCCGGCAACAACCACACGGCTGCACCGATGGATGGGTCCGGCCAGACGACCAGGCGGCCCCGGCGGTCACCCTCACTCATGGAATAGTCGAAGTAGCGAGCCAGCACCTCTCGTCTTCGGGCTTCGTCGTCAAAGTCTGGGAGATCGCAACGTAAAATGGGTCGAACCGCAGCGAATCGACGAGCGCTTTCAGGGTGTCCGGGGAGTTTCTACGCGTCACGTCTGGATTATATGCGAACGTCGTTTTCCGGAAGGCCGCAGGGCGGCTGCGTTTTGCCCAGAACCGGCTTGCTGCGCAATGGGCCTGGCTCAGCCAAGCGAGTTCTGGCATTGGAAGAAAGCGGAAAAGAACTGTAACTCTATGAAATTCAATGACCTGAATATACTGGCGGAGGAAGAGGGATTCGAACCCCCGAGCGAGTCACCCCGCTAACGGTTTTCAAGACCGCCGCCTTCAACCACTCGGCCATTCCTCCGCTCCCAATCTAGCGGATTGCACACCGGGCCGCAATCGAAGATGATCGACGCTGTCTTCCTGCGTGACACGAGTTGCGAGGTCCGATCACTATCCGTTCAGCTAGTCGACTATCCGGAAGGATAGGAGTTCCGGCTTTTGGAAGGTGGATTTTTTCACGGGCTTTTGGCCCAGGGGCTTCGTCTATCTTAATTATCTTGAGGGAATTGCGCGGAATGTCGAGGAGCGCGGAAAGGCCCAAGGCCGTATGGCGAGCCGATTGCCCTGAGTCACGCGGTGTTGGAATGAGAATGTCCTCTGGATTGGCGGATCGCGCGGAACAGGCGCCACCGAGACGGGTGCGGTCGCGCGCATCGTGCAGCCAGCCACCTGAATTTGACAGTCTGCCCGTAAGCCATTTGAGGACTTGTCTTTCCGTTTGTTGTGGTGTAGTCTTGTTTTCGATCGTGACAGGGAGTTTGGCAGCGTCGCGGTTAATGACACCGTGGCGGAGCGGTGTAGTGTTCATAGGAGTGCCGTGCCCGTTTCAGAACCCGGCCAGAGCTTCCCAACTGAACCTCCGCGCCAAACGTTCACAGCAGCCTGGCGCCCGTTCATTTGCGGCATTCCCTGCTTCGCGGTGGTTGGCTCCGATTGACGGGTGCACCCACAAGAGCCAGCACGGGATTCTAATCGGGAGGGAGGATTTGCAGAATGGCAAGACAAAGCACACAACATAAGCTCGATCGGGTGAGGTCGCCACGCGTGCATATCACCTATGACGTGGAAGTTGGCGGCGCGATCGAATTGAAGGAACTGCCGTTTGTCATGGGGGTACTTGGGGACTTTACCGGCCAGCCCACCGAGGCCATGGCGCGGTTGAAGGACCGGAAGTTCGTAGAGGTGAACCCCGACAACTTCGATAGCGTACTGGCCGGAATGAAGCCCCATCTGGCGTATTCGGTCGAGAACAAGCTAAGCGATGACCCCAATGCCGGCCAACTGAAAGTAGACCTGAACTTCAAGAGCCTGCAGGATTTCGAACCGGAGCAGGTGGCCCGCCAGGTGCGGCCGCTGCGGGAACTCTTGGAGTTGCGGACCAAGCTCTCTGATCTGCGCGGCAGCCTGCAGGGCAACGACAAGCTCGATGAACTGTTACAGGACGCCATCAACAATACCGACAAGATGGGCAAGCTGAAGGATGAAGTGAAGCCGGAGGGAGAGTCCAATGCCTGAGAAAGAAAAATCAGCGGTTGCAACTCAAACTGCGGAACAACAAGCGGGCGGCGGTCTGCTGGATCAGATCGTGGAGCAGGGGCGCCTGGGCAAGGATCCGGCGGCGCGCGAGCGCGGCAAGAGCCTGATTAAGGAATTCGTCAGCCAGGTGTTGCAGGGTGAGATGACCGTCTCGCGCGACACCGAGTCGATGATCAACGCGCGCATCGCGCAGATCGATCACCTGCTTTCCATTCAATTGAACGAGGTTCTCCATCATGCCGAATTCCAGAAGCTGGAGGCCTCCTGGCGCGGGTTGAAGTACATGCTCGACCAGAGCGAAACCAGCGACCAACTCAAAATAAAGATCCTGAATTGCAGCAAGAGGGAAATGCTGCGGGATCTGCAGCGCGCCCCGGAGTTCGACCAGAGCGCGTTGTTCAAGAAGGTCTATGAGGAAGAGTTTGGCGTTTTCGGCGGAGCGCCCTTCGGCGCCCTGCTCGGCAACTACGAATTCGGCAAGAACCCGGAAGACCTCGAATTGATCGAGAAACTCTCCAACGTAGCGTCGGCAGCGCACGCGCCCTTTCTGACCGGAGCTTCTTCCGATATGTTCAACATGGAGAACTTCACCAGTCTGGATGCGCCGCGCGACATCGCTAAGATTTTCGATACGACGGAGTATGCCAAGTGGAAGTCCTTCCGGCAATCCGAGGATTCGCGCTACGTGGCTATGTGCCTTCCGCACATTTTGATGCGGCTGCCCTACGGCAAGGATAACGTGCAGGTGGATGGATTCAACTATGAAGAGAACGTCGATGGCACGGACCACAGCAAGTATCTTTGGGCTAATGCCGCCTGGGCGCTGGGCGCGCGGCTGACTCAGTCTTTCGCGCAGTTTGGCTGGTGTGCCTCTATCCGGGGTGTGGAAGGGGGCGGTTTGGTCGAAGGGTTGCCGGCCCATAACTTCCGGACCGACGAAGGCGACATTGCCCTGAAGTGCCCCACCGAAGTGCAGATCAGCGACCGCCGCGAGAAAGAGCTGGCGGATCAGGGCTTCGCGCCGGTGGTGCACTGCAAAGGCACCGATTACGCCGCTTTCTTCAGTGTCCAGTCCTGCCAGAAGCCTAAGCTTTACGACAAGGAAGCCGCCAACGCCAACGCGCGCCTCTCGGCGCAGCTACCTTACATTCTGGCGGTCTCCCGCTTTGCGCATTACCTGAAAGCCATGATGCGCGATAAGATCGGGAGCTTCATGTCGCGGTCGGATTGCGAGAGGTTCCTGAACCAGTGGATCACTAACTATGTGACACCCGACGATAACGCCTCGCAGGCCACCAAGGCCAGCCATCCGCTGCGCGATGCTTCGATTGAGGTGAGCGAAGTCCCCGGTAAACCCGGGGTGTATCGCGCCGTGGCGTTTCTCAGACCGCACTTCCAGTTGGATGAACTCTCGGTTTCCTTGCGCCTGGTGGCGGAATTGCCGCCATCAGCCAGGAAGTAGAATTTGGGGTTGTCGAAATTTTGTAATGAAAAAGGAGAAGGTGCCATATGGCGGCAGTAGACTATTTTCTGAAGATAGACGGAATTGATGGAGAGAGCCAGGACTCGAAGCACAAGGGTGAGATCGAGCTTTACTCCTGGTCTTTCGGCGCAACACAAAGTGGAACTCATAGTGGGGGCGGCGGAGGCGGAGCCGGCAAAGTCTCGATGCAAGACTTCCACTTTGTGATGAACGTAAACAAAGCGTCACCGAAACTTTTGCTCGCTTGCGCTACGGGCGAACACATCAAAAAAGCCGTTCTGACGTGTCGCAAGGCTGGTAAGGAACAGCAGGAATTTGTGAAATATTCGTTTTCGGATTTTCTGGTGTCGTCTTATCAAACCGGCGGTTCGGGGAGCAGCGATGTGCTTCCTAATGACCAGATCTCGCTGAACTTCGCCAAAATTGAGTTTGAGTACAAGGAGCAGAAGGCCGACGGAACGCTGGGCGGCTCGGTCAAGGCCGGTTACGACCTGAAGGCGAACAAACACTTTTAGGCAGCGGGCTGGATTTCGACCCTAGACATGAAAGCTCAAGAGCTGTTCCAGGCGGGTAAGCTCGACGAGGCAGTGCAGGCGCTTGGCGCTGAGTTACGGGAGAACCCCGCGGACGCCAGGCGCCGCACTTTCTTGTTCGAGTTGTTGTGTTTCGCCGGGGACTACCAGCGCGCCGAAAAACAGCTCGACGTGCTTGCGGCGGATGGGCAGTCGGCGGAGATGGGCGCTTTGCTTTATCGCGCGGCGCTGCATGCCGAACGCATTCGCCAGACAATTTTCGAAAAGAAAGACTATCCCATCAAAGAACCGGGATCCGACGCACCACTCTCCGGCACGTTGAACGGCAAGCCATTTGAGTTTTTCTGCGACGCCGACCCGCGGCTGGATACACGGCTCGAAGTTTTTGCCGCCGGCGACTATCTTTGGATTCCCTTGCACCACATTGCCTCAGTGGAATTGCAGGCGCCTACTCGTTTGCGCGACTTGCTATGGACACCAGCCATCGTGCGCACGGGGCCGGCCTTCAAGGGCAAGGAGTTGGGTGAGGTTTTGCTGCCCACACTCTCTCCCCTTTCCTGGAGGCATTCTGACAACCAGGTGCGGCTGGGCCGAGCCACCGACTGGCAGGACGACGGGACAGGCACGGTGGTTCCCGTCGGACAGAAGATGTTCTCAGTTGACGAGGACGACATCCCCATTCTCGAAATCCGCAAGTTGGAGTTTGCCGCCGCACAAGCGGCCCCGTAATCTCCCATGCCCCTGCGCGACGATCTGCTCAACCCCATCTCGGGTAACAATCCGAGTGGCGTAAGTCTTCGTTACGCCCCGATTTACGACAAGATCAAGGAAGCGCGGCGCGAAGAAGACGACGCGCCCCAGGGCGAGTGGGCGTACGAGCGCAAGGTCGCGGATTGGAAGCAGGTCATCAAACTGGCAGGCGAAGCGCTGGCTACCAAGAGCAAAGACCTTCAGTTGGCGGCCTGGCTCACGGAAGCCGCGCTGCGCAGCGAAGGTTTCCCCGGGCTACTCGCGGGCCTGAAAACTATCCAAGGCCTAGTCGAGAACTTCTGGGAAACTCTGCATCCGGAAATCGAAGACGGCGATGTGGAGATGCGCGCGGCGCCGCTGGATTGGCTGGGTTCAAAGTCCGGATCAGGCCCATATGGGCGAAGGCTCGATCAAGCCGTCTACCAGGTGGGGATCACGCGCAGTGGACTGGACTGGTTCCAGTTTAAGCAATCGCGCGCCGTGGGCTTTGAAGCCGACGCCGCGGCAACCACCGAGAAGGCCGAG
This sequence comes from Bryobacteraceae bacterium, assembly GCA_035297145.1. Lineage (GTDB taxonomy): Bacteria > Acidobacteriota > Terriglobia > Bryobacterales > Bryobacteraceae > QHXW01. The sequence continues at coordinate 7,661 of DATGZN010000009.1, read as the reverse complement.
GCGCGCGCCCAGGCTATTGCGGAAGGCAAGGTAACCGGGGAAGATTTTGACTCCGCCTTCAATGCCACACCGAAGGCCTTTTATGTCGAGAGCAAACAGAGCTTGGACGAGTGTCTGGAGGCCATCGAGGCCCTGGACGCGGCCTGCGAGCCGAAATTCGGCGAGGTAAAGCCGGGATTCAGCGGATTGCGCGGCGCGCTGGAAGAAGTCCGTTCCACCGTCAACAGCCTGCTGCAGAAAAAGCGCGAGCTGGAACCGGACGAAGAGCCTGCGGTGGAAACCGCCGCTGAGGAAGGCGCCGTCGAGGAAGCCGGCGCCGAAAGCGCTCCGGCACGGCCGCACAAAACCGTCAGCGCCGAACCAGCCGACAAAGACGATGCGGTTTCGCGCGTAGCGGTAGTGGCGAAGTATCTACGGCGAGAAGATCCTTATAGCCCGGCGCCCTATCTCATGCTGCGCGGATTGCGCTGGGGCGAATTGCGCTTGGGAGGCGATTCGCCGAGCCTCGAACTGCTCGCGCCGCCGGCGACCCAGGTTCGGCAGGAACTCAAGCGTTTGGCCGTTGAGGGCAACTGGGCGGACTTGATCGAGGCCGCCGAAAACGCCATGGCTCTGCCCTGCGCAAGAGCCTGGCTCGATCTGCAACGGTACGCCGTGAAGGCCCTGGAGGAGTACGGTCAGCCGGTGATCGCCAACGCCATCCGCTCCGAGATGCGCTCGTTGCTGGCCGACCTGCCGCAATTGCCTCAGTGGACGCTGGCCGACGATACGCCTACGGCTAACCCGGAAACCCAGGCGTGGCTAAAAGACGTTGTCGCCCCGCCACAGGCGGCGGACCCTTTCAGCGGACTTGGCGCTATGGAACCGCCGAAAGCGGAATCGAACGGCGCGGGGGGAGAATCGGCTCCGCCCGATGCCTTCCAAGTGGCCATGGATGCGGCGCGTTCGGGTGATGTGCAGTTGGCAGTCGAGGTGCTAAGCCGCGAAATCGCACACGAGCGTTCCGGCCGGGCGCGCTTTCAGCGTAAGATTCAACTGGCCCAGATCTGCATGTCCACCGGCCATGAAGCCATCGCGTATCCCATCCTGTACGAAATGGCCGACGAAATCGAACAGCGCAAACTGGAGGAATGGGAGGCATCAGAGATCTTGGCGCATCCTCTGGCCTTGCTGTTCCGTTGCATGAACCAGTTGGATGGCGATCCCGAGATCAAGCGCAAGCTATACGCCCGCATCTGCCGTCTCGACCCCGTGCAGGCGCTGGCGTGCGCGAAATAAATCATGGCGCGGCGGGAAACAGACGAAACCGTCACGCAGTCGGTGATCGAGCGGCTCATAGATCTCGAACCCGGCGTACGAGCGGAACCACTGCCGTCGCGGGCGCAATCGGTTCGGCAGCTCAAGGCCGCGTTGCGCCGCGATCTCGAGTGGCTGCTCAACACCCGCCAGATCCCTGGCGGCGTTCCCGAAGCGTTTCCGGGACTCGAAGGCTCGCTCTACGGCTACGGGTTGCCGGATGTCAGTAACCTCAGCGGCCATTCCATTCGTGACCGCAACCGCCTCCTGCGCATGCTGGAGAACACCGTCTCCACCTTCGAGCCGCGTTTGAGCGGCGTCAAAGTGAATCTCATCGATTCCGGTTCCAACAACGGCCGCCAGCTTCGCTTCCAGATTGAAGCTTTGCTGCTGATGGATCCGGCTCCCGAGCTCATTTCGTTTGATACTGTCCTCGAGCTCAGCAGTGGCGAGTACCAGGTGAAGGGAGAGCAAAGTGCGGGATGATTTGCTGCTCTACTACGAGCGCGAGCTGACGTTCCTGCATGAGATGGGGGCAGAGTTCGCGGAAAAATACCCGAAAATCGCCGGACGGCTGATCCTCGAGCCTAATGAGAGCAAAGACCCTCATGTCGAGCGCCTGTTGGAAGCGTTCGCGTTTCTGGCGGCGCGTGTTCATCTTAAGATTGACGACGAGTTTCCGGAGATCACGGAAGCGCTGCTGACCGTGCTCTATCCGCATTACCTGCGGCCCATCCCCTCCATGTGCACCGTGGAGTTCGATCTCGATCCGGCCCAGGGCAATCTGAGCACGGGCCTGGGAATTCCCAAGGGGTCGGTCCTCTATTCGCCTCCGGTAAACGGCGTCCCTTGCAAGTACCGCACCTGTTACGACACCACGCTCTGGCCACTGCGGCTGGTGGATCCGCAATGGCGTACGCCCGACCGCTTTCAACCGCCCCTCAAGTCCGATGCCGCGGCCGCGCTGCGTTTCGAAATCCGCTGCTTTCAGGATGTGACGTTCGACAAGTTGGATCTGCGCTCGCTGCGCTTGCATTTGAACGGAGAAGGCGCGCTGGTCCATACGCTGTATGAGTTGCTGAGCGGAAAATGCACCCAGATCGTGATTCGCGATCCCGCGAGCGGCTCGCGCGTGAAGCCGATCTGGCTCGAGCCGGACCAATTGCGCCCCGTTGGTTTCGCGGACAACGAAGGCACGCTCCCCTACCCGCTGCGTTCCTTCCTCGGTTACCGGCTGTTGCAGGAGTACTTCGCTTTCCCCGACAAGTTTTTTTTCTTCGACCTTTGCAGCCTCGAGCGGCTCGCCCAAGCGGGTTTCAAAGACCGGGCGGAGGTCCTCATTCTGATTTCCCGGTTTGAGCGCGCCGAGCGCCAGCAGCAGCTCGAAACCGGCGTGTCGGATAAAACGGTAAAGCTGAACTGCACGCCCATCGTCAACCTGTTTCCCCAAACCGCGGAGCCGATTCTGCTGAGCCACACGGTTTTCGAATATCCCATCGTGCCCGACGTGTCCCGCCAGGACGCCATGGAGGTCTTCTCGGTGGATGAAGTGGTGAGCCTCGATCCGGCTTCGCACGACTCCATTAAGTTCGAGCCCTTCTACTCCTACCGGCACTCCACCATGCGGGACAAGAAACAAACGTTCTGGCACAGTTCGCGCCGGCCCTCCACGCGCCGCAACTCGGAAGCCATCGACGTCTACCTTTCCTTAGTGGACATGTCCGGCAAGCCCATCCGGCCCAACGTCGACACGGTCACCGTGCGCCTCACTTGCACCAATGGCGACCTGCCGTCGCGGCTCCCGTTCGGCAATGAGAAGGGAGACCTGGACCTCGAAGGCGCCGCGCCGATCAAACGCATTGTGATGCTCAAGAAGCCGGCTGGCACCATCCGCCCGCCCACCGGGCGCAACGCGCTATGGCGTCTGATCTCACATCTTTCGCTGAATTATCTGTCGCTCGTCGAGGACGGTCGGCAGTCATTGCAGCACATCCTGCGCCTCTACAACTTCACGGAGTCGGCATATATTCAGAAGCAGATTGAGGGGATCACGAAGCTGGATAGCGAGCGGCATTTCGCGCGCGTCATTTCCGAGTACGGCATCAGTTTTGCGCGGGGCACACGCGTCCGGCTGGAGCTGGATGAAGACCAGTTCGTTGGTGGCGGCGTCTACCTGTTTGCCAGCGTCCTGGAGCGTTTCCTGGCGCTGTACGTTTCGTTGAACAGCTTCAGCCAGCTGGTTGTCCGCACGGGCCAGAGAAGGGAGGACTTAGAGCAGTGGCCGCCGAGAGCGGGACACAAGATCTTGATGTAATCGGGGAATCTACCGGCGCCCAGCCGGATGCCACGACAGCCGCCGGCCGCGCGACTCCGGAGATCTGGAACGCGCTGGAGCGCGAGCCTTACTGCTTTGATTTCTTCCAGGCGGTCCGCCTCTTGGAGCGCCTGATGCCCGAACGCCAGCCGGTGGGCTTGTTTGTGAACCCGTCGCGCGAAGTGGTGCATTTTGGCGCGCATTCGATCACTTCGTTTCCCCCGAGCCAACTCTATTCCCTCACACGGGTGGAGAATCGGCCCGCCCGGATGTGCGTGAACTTCATGGGTCTGACCGGACCGCTGGGGGTTCTGCCGCAATACTATACCGAGCTCGTCATCAGCCGTGGCCGCGCCAAAGACCACGCCATCCGAGACTTCTTCGACATTTTCAATCACCGGATCATCTCGCTATTCTTCCAAGCCTGGCAGAAATACAGGTTCATGGTTGCGTACGAGAGAGGCGAACGCGATCGCTTCTCGCATCACCTGCTGGACCTCATCGGACTTGGCACCGAGGGTCTGCAAAACCGCCAGGCCGTGACCGATGACTCGCTGATCTACTATGCGGGACTGCTGGCGCAGCAGCCGCGCTCCGCCATCGCCTTACGCCAGGTGCTGCAGGATTATTTCGATGTTCCCGTCGAAATCGAACAATTTGCCGGCGGCTGGTTCAAGCTCGATCGGGATACACAATGCTGCTTCGAAGATCAGCTGAGTCCGTCGGAACAAGTGGGCCTCGGAGCGGTGGTGGGCGATGAGATCTGGGATCAGCAGTCCAGTGTGCGGGTGCAGTTGGGGCCTTTGACTTTGGCCCAATATCTGGACTTTCTGCCCAACGGCACGGCGTACCGGCCGTTGTTGGGGCTGCTCGGCTTCTTCGCCGAAACCGAATTTGATTTTGAGGTGCAGTTGATTTTGAAGCGGGACGAGGTGCCGCCCTGTGAGTTGGGGGCCGACGAGGGCGCCGTCCCACAGCTTGGCTGGGTTACCTGGATGAAATCCGCCCCCTTCCGGCGCGACCCGGGCGATACCGTCTTACAAGTTTCTTGAGGACTCTATATGCTGCAAAACTGGAAATTCTTTTTCGGAAAAGTCAATCAGACCACCCGCGATGTGCTGGAAGCTGCCGTGGGGCTGTGCGCTTCGCGCACTCACTATGAGGTGGAAATCGAGCACTACCTGGTGAAGCTGCTCGATGAGACCGATAGCGATCTCCAGCACATCCTGAAACATTTCGGCGTGGATAAGTCGCGCCTGGCCACGGAGCTGACGCGCAGCCTCGACCGCATGAAGACCGGCAACGGCCGCGGTCCCGTGCTCAGCCAGATGCTGGTCCACATGCTGACCGAGGCGTGGCTGCTCGGTTCAGTGGACTACGGCGCCGGCCAAATCCGCTCGGCCTTCACCATTCTGGCGCTCTACTCGAACGACGATCTCATCCGCATTGTCCGCGACGTCAGCAAGGAGCTGCAAAAGATTCAACCTGACGCTTTGCGCCAGAACTTGGTGCAGATCGTCGCGGGCTCGCACGAGGACGCCATCACTGCCGCCGCCGAAGAACCCGGCGCCGCGACAGCCGGGGCGGGACAACCTCGCGCCGGGGGTGGTAAGACGCCCAATCTCGATCAATACACCATCAATCTCACCGAGCGCGCGAAGGCCGGCAAGATCGATCCGGTGCTGGGCCGCGACTTCGAAATCCGCCAAGTGGTGGACATCCTGACCCGCCGCCGGCAAAACAATCCGATCATGACTGGAGAAGCCGGCGTCGGCAAAACCGCGGTGGTCGAGGGGTTCGCCGTACGCATCGCTCAAGGCGACGTACCACCCGTGCTACAGAACGTCACGCTGCGCACGCTCGATCTCGCGCTGTTGCAGGCCGGAGCGGGGGTCAAGGGCGAGTTCGAGAACCGGCTCAAAGGATTAATCGAGGAAGTGAAGTCTTCCCCGACTCCCATCATTCTGTTCATCGATGAAGCCCACACCATGATCGGCGCCGGTGGACAGGCGGGCCAGAACGATGCCGCCAACCTCCTGAAACCCGCCTTGGCGCGCGGTGAGTTGCGCACCATTGCCGCCACCACATGGTCCGAATACAAAAAGTACTTCGAGAAGGACGCCGCCCTGGCACGCCGTTTCCAGGTGGTCAAGGTGGAGGAGCCGACCGAGGAAAAGTGCCGCGTCATGCTGCGTGGTCTGGTGCCCATGCTCGAGAAGCATCACAACGTCCGCATTCTCGATGAGGGCCTGGCCGCCGCGGTGAAACTTTCGCATCGCTATTTGCCGGATCGCCAGCTTCCCGATAAGGCCGTCAGTGTGCTCGATACCGCCTGCGCGCGCCTGGCTCTGGGCCAGAACTCCATTCCGCCCGCAATTGAGGACGCCACTCGCACTCTTGACGACCTCGCCGTGCAAACGCGTGTTCTCGAACGCGAAACCGCCTTGGGAGCCGATCATCAGGAGCGCCTCGCGGAGATTTCCAATCAGCGGACCGAAACCGAAGGCCGGCTTGCCGCCATGCGCGAGCGCTGGGAAAAGGAACGCGACCTCGTGTCGAGTATCCGCGAGGTGCGGTCGAAACTCGAAGGCACTGGAGCGTCCGCCCAGGCGGTTTCCGGAGACGGCCAGGCAACGGCAGTGCAAACGGCGTTCGATCCCGAGCCGCTGCGCGCGGAACACGCCAAGCTGAACGCCGACCTCGAACGGGTTCAGGGCGAAACTCCGCTCATTCGCGTGTGTGTGGACGCGCAGATCGTGGGCGACGTCATTTCCGCGTGGACCGGCATTCCCGTGGGCAAAATGCTGAAGGATGAAGTACAGTCCGTGCTCACGCTCGATCAGACCCTCGGGCAGCGCGTCATCGGCCAATCGCATGCGCTCGCCGCTATCGCCGAGCGTATCCGCACGGCGCGCGCCAGCCTCGAGGATCCCAACAAGCCCGTCGGCGTCTTCCTGCTGGTGGGGCCAAGCGGCGTCGGCAAGACCGAAACCGCGCTTGCACTCTCTGATCTGCTCTACGGCGGTGAGCGCAATATGATCACCATCAATATGTCCGAGTTCCAGGAAGCGCATACCGTCTCTACTCTCAAAGGTTCGCCCCCCGGATACGTCGGCTACGGCGAAGGCGGCGTGCTCACCGAAGCCGTGCGGCGCCGGCCATACTCGGTGGTCCTGCTCGATGAAGTCGAGAAGGCCCATCCCGATGTGCTGGAGCTGTTCTTCCAGGTCTTCGACAAAGGCATGATGGAGGACGGCGAAGGCCGTGAGATCGATTTCAAGAACAACATCATCATCCTCACCTCGAACGCCGGCACCGATACGCTCATGAAGCTGACCGCCGACCCCGAAACCATGCCCAGTGCGGATGGTTTGGTCAAAGCCCTCAAGCCGGAACTGAACAAGATCTTCAAACCAGCTTTTTTGGGCCGCCTCGTGGTGATTCCTTATTTCCCGGTGCGCGACGAGGCCCTCAAGAAAATCATCACGCTCAAGCTCGGCAAGATTCAGCGCCGGCTATTCGAGAATCACAGAATTCAGTTGACCTACGACGACCCGCTCGTGGAAGAAGTGGCACGGCGCTGCACCGAAGTCGAAAGCGGAGCGCGCAACGTGGACAATATTCTCACCAACACGCTCTTGCCGGAAATCTCCCGGCGGATCTTGGGCGGACTGGCGGAACGCCAGAGGCTGAGCGCCATTCACGTCAGTACCGGACCCGACGGCGCGTTCGCGTACAACTGAGCAAGCCGGTTCCGCCGGCCTGGGGTGGTCCTCAGAGCGCGGGCTGAACTCGCGAACAGGAGGCAACGGTGGCGACAACGCCTTTCACACAAGAACAACGGTTCATCAAGATCCATACGCCGCTGGATGAAAACTCCCTGCTGCTGGAGAGCTTTTCCGGCCAGGAGGCTCTCTCCAGCCTGTTTCAGTTCCACCTCGACCTCCTCGCGGAAAACACCGCGACCGTCGCTTTCGACAAGCTGCTGGGGCAGAAGGCGTGCATCGAAGTATCGCTCCCCAACGCCGAGCAGCGTTATTTCCACGGCATC
>DATGZN010000008.1:0-20961 GCA_035297145.1 Bryobacteraceae bacterium | reverse complement strand
GATGCCGTGGAAATAACGCTGCTCGGCGTTGGGGAGCGATACTTCGATGCACGCCTTCTGCCCCAGCAGCTTGTCGAAAGCGACGGTCGCGGTGTTTTCCGCGAGGAGGTCGAGGTGGAACTGAAACAGGCTGGAGAGAGCTTCCTGGCCGGAAAAGCTCTCCAGCAGCAGCGTATCTTTGTCCAGCGGCGTATGGATCTTGATGAACCGTTGTTCTTGCGTGAAAGGCGTTGTCGCCACCGTTGCCTCCTGTTCGCGAGTTCAGCCCGCGCTCTGAGGACCACCCCAGGCCGGTGCTAAGCGGAGCGCATACCGTGGACAACATTATCACCAACACGCTCTTGCCGGAAATCTCCCGGCGAATTCTGGACGGACTGGCGGAACGCCAGGGGCTGAGAGACATCCATGTCACTGCTGGACCCGACGGCGCGTTCGCGTACACCTGAGCAAGCCGGTTCCACCAATACCAGCACTTGCAACGAGCGCATAACACCTCCTCCGTCCCCACAACCAGGTGCGTTGGGTGGGAGCAGTGTACGCCTACTGGTGGATGAAATCAAGCCCCACGTGGCAGGCCCACGTGAGGGCGCGTCAGCGCCGGCCCTCTAGGGCGGATAGAAGCAGTGCGATGACGAAGTCGATACCTTGGCTTGGCCCCACGCGGGCATTCTGCTCACACGCGGTGAATTCGCAAGGAAAAAATGGCCGAATCGAATCGGTGCCCTTGCAAATAAAATCAAATAGATAGGCCGGCGATGTTCTACTGCGGAGACCATGCGGACGCCAAGAAGACAGTCGCGGAGTTGATCCGTCAGACCGGATTTGAGCCCTATGACCTGGGACCGCTCTCGAATGCCCGGCTGATCGAAGCGCAAGCGGAACTTTGGATCTGGCTCGCATCGCGAGGCGGCCTCGGGAGAGAGTTCGGATTCCATCTGGTCCGGCGCTAGTGTCGTTGAGTGAACGATTTTCGATGCCGGAGAGAGGGATTCGGAATATCGGTCCCTGCCTCTGACGCGCAAGTTACTGATTCCGCGATTCGCGAGATTCGCCAAATTGGCGAAATTCGCCCCATTCGGGTACACGCAGGGGACACAGCAAGGAAAGGCGCCGGACGGCCGCGGGTAACTGTCACCCCCGAGGCGGTTGCCAGGCTTCGTGACCAAGGTGTCAGTTGGCGGAAGATTGGAAAAATCCTTCGAATCGGAACCAACAACGGCCCGACGTCTCTCTGTCGCCCACTAATCTCGACGCAGAGGCGTACCAAAATCCTACGGTTGGAATTCCGGCCGACCGTGCAGCTGGAATGCCGGGCACATTGCAGCGACTCCCTAATTGGGTTCTGGCGCGCTAGCCGCAATGCTGTCTTCCCCAACAGCAGCCAGACCTGCTGAGTTCGGCAAATATGCCTTTTCTCTCAATGTGTTAGACTCTCGTCTTCATGCAGCAACCAACGCAGGAATATTTGAAATCTCTGGAGCAGGAGCTTGCGCTGGGAAAGGCGACTGAGCATACTCATCGGCCAGCGCTGAAAACGTTCGTCGAAAGCTTCGGTGGCGTACTGGCAACAAACGAACCAAGCCGGGTCAAGTGTGGGGCGCCAGACTTCCTGATTTCCAAGCCAGGCCCTTTCATCATCGGCCACATCGAGACGAAGGACATTGGGAAATCATTAGGCGCTGCCGAGAAAACTGAGCAGCTGAAACGATACCGGGGCTCCCTAGCAAATCTGATTCTCACCGACTATTTGGAGTTCAGGTGGTATGTCAGAGGAGATCTGGTAAGGACCGCGATCCTTGCTCACACTCTCGATCACGGCCGTCTGAAGCGTGACTCTACGGGGGCTACCGAGGTTGCGGGCTTGCTCCGAGATTTTCTTGCGTATGAGGCCGAGCCGGTTTCAACGCCGAAGGAACTTGCAGAGCGAATGGCCCAGCTCACGCACATTATCCGCGATGTCATCGTTCGAGCTTTCGAAACCAGCGAAGCCTCCAAAAACCTGAAGGACCTACGTCGGGCATTCGCGGAAACACTCATCCCTGATCTTGATTTGCCACAAAAAGCCGGCGAGTCGCTGATATGTACGCGCAGACCGTCGCGTATGGTTTGTTCGCGGCGCGCTGCAATCATCCGGCCGGCAAGGAATTCAAGCGCACGGAGGCAGCAGCAGAAATTCCCAAAACGAATCCGTTTCTTCGGCGCATTTTTGAGACCATCGCCGGGACTGAGCTGAATGACGAACCGTACGCCGGATTCGTTGACGAGCTTGTCCAATTGCTGGCGATGGCCGACGTTGCTGAAATCCTGAAGAACTTCGGCAAGCGCACCAAACAGGAAGATCCCGTCGTTCATTTCTACGAAACTTTCTTAGCCAGCTATGACCCAGAGCTGCGCGAACGACGCGGCGTGTATTACACTCCCGAGCCGGTTGTCCTCTACATTGTCCGTTCCATCGACAAGCTGCTGAGCGCGAGTTTCAAGATGGCGGCTGGTCTGAGCGATACGACAACGGTTACCTATGAACGGCAGATCGAAAAGGACAAGAAAGAGCAGGTGACCGTTCCGAAAGTCCTCGTTCTAGATCCCGCGTGTGGCACCGGCACATTCCTGTATTACGTGATTGACCACATTCGGGAGGGCTTCATGGCGAAGGGAAACGCGGGTCTCTGGTCCTCCTACATTGAGAATCAGCTCCTAACACGCCTGTTCGGTTTTGAGCTTTTGATGGCCCCCTACGCCGTGGCTCATTTCAAGCTCGCTTTGCAACTTGCTGGTCAGGATCTTTCAGATAAATTGCGCGAGAAGTGGGGGTACAAGTTCTCGAAGGAAAGCCGTCTCTCGGTCTATCTGACGAACACGCTGAAGGAGATTGAACATACGCCGCCGGCACTCTACGGTCCCTTGAGAGTCATCACCGAGGAAGCACAAGCCGCGAACCATGTGAAGAAGGCGATGCCGATTCTCGTGGTCCTGGGAAATCCACCATATAGCGGCCATTCATCAAACCGCAGCTGGAAAATCGACGCCAGAGGGAAACGCGTCCCGACTTTCGTTGGCCGATTGGTACGAGACTACTACTCGGTTGATGGCAGACCACTGGGAGAGCGAAATCCGAAGTGGCTCCAAGACGACTACGTCAAATTTATTCGGTGGGGCCAATGGCGCATCGATCGATCCGGAGCGGGCGTGCTTGCGCTGATCACAAATCACGGTTACCTCGATAACCCGACGTTCCGCGGTATGCGCCAGTCCCTAGTAAATTCCTTTACAGATATTTTTATCTTCAATCTGCATGGGAACAGCAAGAAGAAGGAAACCACTCCAGACGGCTCGTTTGACGGCAATGTTTTCGATATTCGCCAAGGCGTTGCGATCGGTCTTTTTGTTAAGCAGCCGGACAGGAAACCCCCGGCGGTGGTCCATCACGCCGATCTGTTTGGAACGCGTGAGCACAAGTATAAGCAGCTACTGGCGCAGGACGTGGAGACGACAGCCTGGAATAACATTCTGCCGAAATCGCCTCTCTACTTGTTCGTTCCCGTCGATACGAAGCGTGAAGCTGAGTATCATCGTGGCGTTCAGGTTAGTGAACTGTTCGGCGTTCAGTCAAACGGAATTGTCACTGCCCGCGACTCGCTGACGATCCATTTTACCGAGACAGAAACCTGGCGCGTTGTTCGTGATTTTTCAAAACTCGACTCGAAGGACGCCAAAGAAAGCTATGGCATCCACGACTCGAAGGAGTGGACTATCAAAGCAGCACAAGCGGACGTCCAGAGGTCGGGGCCAAAAAGACAAAAAATAGTGCCGATTCAGTATCGTCCCTTTGACCGGCGGTACACGTACTACACCGGCGAGATTGGCTTCATCGGAAGGCCCCGCCCTGAAGTCATGCATCATCTTCTGAACCACGACAATGTGGCGTTGCACATCTGTCGCCAAGTCGTGACCGACATCTATCAGCACGCGCTTTGCACCAGGCGCATTACGGATGACTGCTACGTTTCCAACGTCACTCGCGAGCGTGGTTTCACGATGCCGCTCTACATTACGCCATCGGGCTTTGACTTTTGTCCATGGCCGCAAAACGCCAACGGACAGGTTCCGAATTTCAATCCAGCGATCATAAGCCAGATTGAGAACCAGCTCAACGCCTCGCTGACGGCAGATGGCTCCAGCAAGGCTAATACCTTTACGCCGGAACAATTGTTCGGCTACGTTTACGCCATTCTGTACTCCGAGGGGTTTCGAGACCGGTATTCCCAGTTTCTAAAGCAGGATTTTCCAAAGATCCCGATAACCTCAGATTTGCAGCTTTTCAAGGAGTTAGCGGCGCACGGCTATCGCCTCGTGCAGTTGCACACGCTACGGATTCCCGACCTTTCCATTGATGATGTTTCGTACCCGGTACCTGGCCCGCATCTCGGCGCGACGGGTCACCCGACCTTCACTGATGCTGATCCGGCCACCGGCAAGCCGCTTTCTAAGTCGCGGGTCTACATCAATGGTGAGCAGTATTTTGAGGGCGTCCCATCTGAGGCGTGGGAGTTTGAGATAGGCTCCTATCAAGTTTGCGAGAAGTGGCTGAAAGATCGCAAAGGGAACAATTTTACGTTTGAGGAACTGACCACCTATCGTACGATCGTTGCTTCGATCCGGGCAACGATTCGGCTGATGGATGAGATTGATGACCTGATTCCAAGATGGCCCTTACCCTAGTACGGCAGTCACCGCCAAGACAAGTCCCCGCGAGATCAACGGAGGCTTCCATGACTTCGTGTGCGGCGGCGTGCGCGCCAGCCCGGCAGTATTATATAGTACCGTACGCGCCCGCGAGCCTATTTTTGCGTGGCGATTCTTTTCGATGGGAACTGTCCAAGACGACGGATTCCATCTGGTCCGGAGGTAAATGTCGTTGGTTGAGCGATTTTCGATGGCGGAGAGAGGGATGCGTACCCTCGTTACCACTACTGAGTCCCGCAAAATATAGCGCTTTGTTTGCCAAACCCGGCTGTCAATGGAATCGGAACGGCACCTCGTACCTCACCTCAATTGCCACGCGTTTGCCGTCCTTCTTCCCCGGCCCGCAACTCCATGTTTTCACCGCTTCGATGGCGGCCTCGTCGAGCCCATATCCAATCGGCTTGTCAACCCTGAAGAGCTTAGGCCGCCCTCGTTCATCCACCACGAAACGGAGAATAATAGCCGCGGGCCTTACCCCGGCTTTGATCGCCTCTCGAGTGTAGAGCGGCAGGGCCCCTTGAGTGCATGACGGCTGCGTGACTCCGCTACCGACTTTGGTCACTCCCGCAGCCAGGTTCTCTCGTGACTCATTGCGCCACTTGGTTGCCTTGAGGTCTTGAGGATTCAGAGCGACTGATTCTTCCAAATCGTCAAGAGCCTCCTTCCATCTCCCGAGTTCATAGTATGCGGCACCCCGATTGAAGTAGTATGCAGCCTGGCCCGGTTTCAGTTTGATAGCTTGGCTGAAATCAGAGATGGCCTCGGAATAATCCTTCCGGGCATGGGCACTGACACCACGTCCGTTAAGTAGCTCCGCCTGAGCGTCGGAGTTCGGTTGGGTTTCCTTTGACTTTGACACGCTCTCGGTCACGGTGACCGGCGGCTGTGGGGGCGTTAATTGCCGCAGCCTGTCAACTATTTCGGCGTGATGATTCCCGGTCGGATGTTCCTTGTCAAAGGTTTCCAAAGCCCGACGGTCATCCTTGTTTAGGGCACTCCATTCGCGTTCCTCGTTCGTCTTGTTCGGCTCGTTATCTCCCTCTCGCCCGGTACCCGTCGTCGTCGGCGGCGGGGAGACGATGGTGGTTCCGGATGTTATATGAGTGTCGCCCGGCGGAGCAGCCCCGGCAGTCTTTGTCGTGTCGGTCTTCGGGGGCGGTGGGGGCAGAACGGACACGTGGTCAGGTGGTCCTGGTTTGGATTGCGAACCACCGTGAGTGTCTAGACTCCACCACTCCAAATTGGACTCACCTTTTGGCCCGCGGCAGGACAAGATGGCCTGGCCTCTGCTAACTTCCCGAACTAGTATCACGCGAGAGCCATCGGCGTTTTTCACTCTCGAGCCAGTCAACTTGACTTTGTCTCCCCTGGCGAAGTGAATTTCAAATTGTTTGACCAAGTCAGACGGCCCCAAGTGAGCATCGATGACCTGCGATTTTGACTTTAAAGATAAGTGAACCCCGCTGAGAGGGTTGCCGAGCGGCACCTCCCGAACATTCGTGACCACGGCCGATATGCTGACTTCGGTCGCACGATCGTAGCGCGGTTCCTCCACTGGAACCGGCGTTTGGGTCGCGGGTTCTCTAATAGGTTCCGGCACGGTTGGGTTCGGAGGGCGCTCGATTTTCACTGGAGCGGCAGCCACAAGCGGTTTCTCAGATACGCGCGGATGCATCCACCGGTAAACCGCGGCGATGGAGGCGCCCAGGACCGTGAATGCAGCGACAGCCAGCGCTACGCGCCGCCAGTTACCTCGCAGCAGAGTCTCAACGGGAGACAGAGCCGGTTGTCGCGCAACCTCCGGCGGCGGTTGCGCCGGCTGCGCCGCACTTTCGCGCCTTTGTGCCTCTTCCGCCTCCCGCCTGGCGCGAAGCTGATGCTGCACTTGCGTGAGCAGTAAGGTAAGCTCGGGCTCGCCGGAGAATCTTCGCAGATTTTCTTCAAGCAACGAAATCGCAGCCTCGAAGAGATGCTGGCCCATCAGCGCGCGTGCCTGGTCCGAGACCCGCTGCACCGCCTTGCTGCGCTGCTCCCAGTCCGCATCAATTCTCGCCTTCAAGGCCAGTAGATCGGAATTATTTGGATGCGCGCGCAATGCCGTCGCCACCACGCCGGCTGCGTCCGCGAATCGGCCCTCGCGGTGCAACTGGATACCTCGCTGTAGGGCTTCCTGCTTCTCCTGTTCTTGCTGGTAGCTGAAACGCACCCGACGCGTAGCCTCAAGACAACGGCTCAGGGCGGCATCCTCCGGGTGCCGCCGCAGGGCTCCCTGGACCACCTGTTCCGCACGATCGAACTGGAGTCTCTTGGTCAGCTCTTTCGCCTCGTTCACCGCCAGGTCAATCGCTTCCGCGCGTTGTTGTTCCAAAACCTTGGATTGCGCGACTTGCAGCAGAGCAGCCAGCTCGGGCTCCTCCGGAAATTGAACGGTTGCGCCTTGAAGAATGCGGGTGGCCGAACCCGGGCGGCCCTTCGTCAGCATGTCCCGTGCTTCGCCCAGCAGCTTCCCGATCGCTTCGATCCGGTTTTGATGCTCCCACTCTGCTTGCGCCCGTTTTCGAAGGTCGGTCAGAGCCGGATCACTTCCATGCGCGGAGACAAACCCGTCGATACGGCGAACGGCCTCCTCGTAGCGCTGTTCGACAACAAGCTTCTGGCCGAATTGCAGCGTTTCGGTAAGGGCCCACCGGCGGTCCCAGGAAGCCTTCGCCGCGTTTGCGGTCTGGAGCAGGTACGATAGCGAGTCTTCACCGGGAAACAACTGCAGTGCCTTGTTCAGCGTATCGATAGCTCGATCGAATTCGTTGGCGTCCAGCAGAGCGCGCGCTTCTTCGGTTGCCCGCTTGATCGCCTCAGCCCGTTGTTGGGCGGCCAGCTCTTCTCGGGCGTAGGTGAGCAGATCACGCACCTCCCCGGTCTCGGGAAATTCGCGAGCCAGTTGTTCCAGAAGCTGGATGGCATCTGCCAGGCTCTTGTTCCGCAGCAGGTCTTTGGCCGCAGCGATGCCGGACATGAGCCGCTGGCGCCGCTCGTGGACGGACTTGTCCAGGCGGATCCGCGTGAGCAGCTCGGATATCTCGCGAGATTCCGGATAGTCCGGCTGCAGCGCCAGCAACAAACTGATGGCATCGTCGAAAGACTGCAGCATCAGAAGGCCCTTTGCCCGGCTAATGGCCTCTTGCAAACGGCGCTCTCGTTCGCGTAGAGCCATCTCGTGGAGCACAGTTTCCAGCAGCACCGAGGCCTTGGAGTTACCCGGATCCAACTGCAACGCTTCGGTCGCATTCTTGTATGCTCCGGTGAGATTTCGAAGATCGAGCGCGCGCTGCGCCTCGTCGAGAAGAAGCCGGGCGCGCTGCACTTGCTCCATGGCGTCCCGCGCCTGCTGCATCAGGGTCTGGATGGCGGGATTCGATCGGTCTACGTGCAGGGCCGATTCAAAGCTGGCTATGGCACCGCTATAGTCCTGCTGGGCCATTTTCTCGCGGCCGGTCTTCAGCAGCCCCTCGACGCGGGCGCGGACCGCATTTTGCTGTGCCTGCTCATGAAGCATTTCGCGGAGTTCCCGGGCACTCGTGTTCGCGGGATCCAGGCGCAGAATCTCCCGAACCAGAGCCTGGGCAGCATCCACTTGGTCCCGCGCCGCCAAATCCTTCGACCGCACCAGCAGCTCGGCGCTGTGCGTTTTCTGCAAATCGAGCAGGATCGGCTGGATATCGAATTGCACGTCTTCAAGCGATTGGTACCGCAGTTCGCGTTCCTTCTCAAGAAGCCGGCTCACCACTGTCTCCAGGCCATTCGGGCAATCGGAGCAAACCTCGCGAATCGGCCGAGCTTGTGCCCGCATGATCTTGTACATCACACCCGCGGGTTCCGCCGCATCGAAGGGATACGTGCCCGTGAGGAGTTCGTAGTAAACGAGACCATAAGAAAAGATGTCACTCTGGACGTCGGACGCCGCGCCCTCGAATTGCTCGGGCGCCATATAACGGAATGTCCCCAACGTTGTGCCCTGACGAGTAAGCCGCTGGCCCGTCGCCTGGGTCACCAGCGCGATCCCGAAGTCCATGATCTTCACACTGTCATCGGACAGCAGCATGATATTTGCAGGCTTCACATCTCGGTGGACCACTCCGTGCAGGTGAGCGTAATGCAGTCCTTCGGCCACCTGAGACATGATCCGGGTCTTCTGCAAAGCGGTCAAGGGCCGGCGGTGTGCAATCACCTGCTGGAGATCCTCGCCTTCCAGCAGTTCCATGACGATGTAGGGCACCCCGTTCTCTTCGCCGAAGTCGTAAACCGTAACGATGTTCCGGTGCTGGAGTTTTCGTGCGGCGGCGGCCTCGTTGCGGAACCGGATCGGCAGGTCAGGCTCGTTGCCAGCCACCAGGGTCTTGATGGCAACCATGCTGCCCATAGTCGGATCAAGCGCGCGGAAGACCTGTCCAAACCCTCCGCGTCCCAGTTCGACTTGGATCTCGTATCTGCCGATGCGCTTGGCCATGACGAGCCGAATAAGGACAGTCTACGCTATAACCCCAATCCTAGACCGCTCCATATTGTAAGCCAGCACGAGATGGGGTCTCATTGGCACTCGAAAGAGGAACCCGAGATTCCGGAGTTCGTCGGATCCGTTCCCGCCACTTGGCTGCCGTTGGGCGATGATAATTGACGAATGGAATGGCGTGAGATCGCAACCGGGAGCCGGATACTGCCGCGGGAGTTTTATAGTCGCGATACGGTGACAGTGGCGCGGGAGCTGCTTGGCAAGATCCTGGTGCATGGACGGATCGCGGGGAGGATCGTCGAGACCGAGGCCTATTTGGGGGGCGACGATCTGGCGTCGCATTCAGCGCGAGGGATCACGAAGCGCACGCGCGTGATTTTCGGGCCGCCGGGGCATGCGTATGTGTACTTCATCTATGGCATGCATGAGTGTTTGAATTTCGTGGTGGGGCCGGAGGGAACCGGGGGCGCGGTGCTAATCCGCGCGGCCGAGCCGATGGTGGGAATCGCCGGCATGCGGCGGCGTCGGCCGAACGGGCATTCCGTGGCAAAACTCGCTTCTGGTCCGGGAAATCTTACATTGGCTTTCGGCGTTACCCGCGCGCAGAACGGCTCGGATGTGACGCGCGGCGCACTGGTGGTCCGCGCATGGAACCAAGAGCCACGGTTCGAGATCCGCGTGACCCCACGGATTGGCATCCGGCAATGCGCGGATTTGCCGCTGCGATTTGTGATCGCGGGCAGTCCCGCGCTAAGCGGGCGGACTCACATGGGCCTGCCAGGCACGGCTCAGGGCGCGAAATAGCCGAAATTATCAAGGATCAGATACGTCGGGTTCGAGCCGAAAACGGAAATCGCGCGGTGACCGGCACGCCGCAGTTGCTTTTGGGGATCGGGAGCGAGCGCGTGCTCTGAACTAACAGCCCCGGTCCGGCGGCGCCTGCCGGCACGAAGTAGCCGTTAATATCCAGGATGACGTCGGTCTCATCGGTGGCGAACACGCTGACTGCGCCTTGGGATCCGGCGGCAACAATTGCGGCATTAGATTTGATCCGCCCATCCGGGGAGTTCATCGTGGCCACTACCGGCTGCGTTTGACCAGCGGGCCAGACCGTCACATAACCCAGGGTCTTTGGGAACCACGGCCACGTCAGCGAGTACGCGGCTGCAATAGACGGAATGCCGCAGGTGCTGTCTGGAATCACAAAATCGCAGGAAGTTTGGCTGGCGACGGACGGTCCGCCGAATGGCCCACTGGGGTCTCGCGTAATCTGCAACCCGGCAGGGCGTGATGGGGACGAATTGCGCTCCGCCCGACGCCCCCGATGATCCGCCGGAAGTTATTGTCAACGTGACAGGAATCACGACCGCGACCAGACAGACAAGCGAGAAAACTCGAAGGACAGGCCGAGTCTCAGAACTGGCACGCATATTCACACACTATAAGGCACAAGACGCCCGGCAAGATCCCTATAAGTGGATGATGTAATGTTAATTCTGGCTTGCTGAAAGGGCCTTCAGGTGTGTAAACGAGAACCGGGGCGAGGCCTGGCCTCACCCCGGAAATTGCAGGACGAAGGGTTACTGAATGTCGGCGACTTTGCCGTCGCGGAAAGTTACTTTCGCGTCTTTGTACACGTAGATTTTCTTCGCTCCAAGATCCATGATGCTCTTAGGCTGGCCGAGAGCGGCTATTACCTGATCTGGCGATTGACCCAGAGCGACGGTGGGAGGCTCGCCAACCGGGGCGCCTATGTCGGCCGAAGCTTCCTTCTCGGCTTGATCGGCTTCCTTCGACTCCTGGTTCAGCGTGGCAACAACTTCGCTTTCCGGCGGCGGCGGCGGCGCGTTGGCGGCGATGGCGGATTGGGTCGGGGCGGCCTGCGCGGAAGCTGGAGCAGCAGGCAATCCGCCCTTGCCCTGTTTCTTTTGCAGATCCTGCATACCCTGGTCGATGGTCTGTCGCATGTGGTTCTGCATTTCCTGCAAGTCTTGGACGGAAACGGCGACCGTGTCGCCCTTCGGGCATTCCTTGCCGCCCTTGCTGGCCAACACCGAGAGATTCACGGTCGCTGCGTCAGGCGCGTTCTGGCCACTGAGTTGAATCGCATCGCCTTGGCTGAGGGCACATTCGTTCCCAGCCGCATCGACGACGTCTAGATCGGTGCCGGCCACAAACACATGTGCGGTGCCGTCGGTCAGGTCTCGCTGGATACTGCTGGAGGCCGCGTCCGGCGTGCCGGTCTTCGCCTCGGAATTCTCCAGCGCAATCTGCCGCTTGACCTCGTCGGCGATCTGTTGCTTAACGTCGTCAGTGAGAGGAGCGGCATTACTCACAGCCGCCGCGTTCGCTGCCCGAGCCGCGTAAGCCGCTTGCAAGGACTGTGAGATCAGATAATCGGTCAGCCAAAACGAGGCGCTGGCGTAGACTGGAAAAGGATTGTACCAGCCCCCATAGTAGCCATACCACGGACTGCCACCCCAGCCCCATCCGTAGGATATAGGTGAGACCCAAGGATTGTAGGCCCAGCCGTAATACGCAGGCGCCCAATAGGCGGCGGGGTAATATGGATTCAAGTAAGCGCCGCCATAGTAGTAGTTTCCGTAGTAGGCCCTGCCGTAGCCCCCCCCGTAATAGTAGGAGCGCGATACATATGTCGTTCCGCGGTACGAGTAGGACCTTTGCACATATCCGCGGCCATGGCCGTCAACCACGACACGGCTGTGATCTGCCCGCTCGTGTACCACATGGCGATTTCCGCTTAAAGAGTGATGGACGTCCATGTTGCGTTTGGAATCGTGCATCGAGGCAACCTTGCCATCAGCTCGCTTGGTCACAGATCCGTTTTTGGTCGCGACTTGTGAATGGCCTTTGGCAACCGGACCGTGCGATCCGCCAGCTGTTGTTGAGTGTCCGGCAGCGGCTCCGCCTGGGCGTGCGCCTGTCGTAGCAGAGTGCGCGGCAGAAGTACCGCCAGTCGTACCGTGCGTGGCAGTGGTCCCTGTGGTGTGCCCCGCGGTAGAAGCTGCTGTCGCATGCCCAGCGCCCCCCGCCGTCGTGCTGTGTCCGGCCGTTGAGGTCGCCGTGGTGTGTCCAGCCGTTGAACTGGTCGTGCTGTGTCCGGCGGTGCTAGTGGTTGCACCGTGGCTCGCGGTGGTTGGGCCGTGGCTGGCGGTTGTTGCACCATGGCTGGCAGTGGTTGGACCATGACTGGCGGTGGTCGCAGGGTGGCTGGCCCCGCCGCCACCAGACGGGTGCGAGCCGCCACCACCGCCCGAAGGATGTGGCGCAGCTGCGGGCTTAGGCGCCGGAGCAGACGCGTGCTTGTCGGCGCTGAGTAGAGAGCCAACCGAGAGCACCCCAACCAAGCTCACCGTCAAAAATCGAGTCGAGAAAGCGTTGCGAATTCCAAACGTACTCATTACATTCCCCTCCTTTTTCCCCGTCAGCCCCAGGCGCGCAATTGCTAGCTATTGAATGTCCTTCACCTTACCGTTGACGAACGTCACTTTTATGTCTTTGTAGAAGTAGATTTCCTTGGTACCGATCTTGGCCTTCTTCTGCGGCTGCCCCAAGATCGCGGTCACTTGATCCGTCGTCTGATCCATCGCGACAGTCGGCGGCGGGGCTGCCGGTGCATCCGGCGGTGGCGGCGGGGGCTCGATTGGCGCCGGCGCTGCGTTGGCGGCGGGCTCAGCGGCTGCCTGCTGTTGTTGGCCTGCATCTGCGGCGGGCGCCTGCTGCTTGCCTCCGTTCCCCTTCGCCTCCTGTTTCTTGTCGTCTTTCTTGTCGTCCTCGGACGGTGCCACGGTTATCACTTCCTGCACCAGCTTCAATGCATCGTCCGCCGATGGCATGGCACCCTTAAACGGAATGTTCAAGGTGGTTCTGTAACGAACGTCACTGACGGCGTCGGTAAAAAAGTCCAGCACCACGCCGGCGTCCTTACCGTCCTTGATATCGATCCTCGTTACCCAGAACTTTTCGCCGGTAACGTAGGTTCGGGACGTGACCTGCGCCTTATCCATGCCCGGGATCGTGTGGCCGAAAAGGGGCACTTTCTTGAACGTCTCACTGGCGCGGCAGGCCCCGTTCTGAGTAAATTTCCCGCTCTTGTACGTATTGGGGCACGGATTGCCCGAGGTAGTCGTGGCCACCATCAACAGGTTGTCTTTTTGGAGCACCAAGACCGCGCCGGCAGTCACGATATCCGTCTGGTCGGCGGTAGTTTTCGTGAGAGCGTACTCCGACTGCAACTTCTTGATAATGGACGCTTTATCCTGCGCGTTGAGTATCGCAGATATCCCCACCAGAACGACCACGGCACGAGTCATAACTTTCGTTCTCATGAGAGCATTCTCCTCGTCGTTTGTTTAGAGAAGGTTACCGAACGACAGTGCAGAACCGAACCCCCGCCGCGATAGTGTAACATAATTCGCAAATCTTCGGAAATGCTTGTAAACTCGTTCTTTGGCTTCGCCCAAGGCCCTGCCCATAAGTCTTGCGATAATGGCAACATTGGATCGGCCGGGAGGAGCGTGCCTGCGGCGCGGTAATCGGGGCTCTGAGTGGCTGGCATTTACTACGCAATGCGTAAACGCGGAGACAAAACTGTCACGCCGGCTCAGAATCTGGGACCCGAGGCGGGGCTCGACCGGGCCGACCTGGATTATCTATTCAGCGTTACCTACGAGGAGCTGCGCCGCCTGGCGGCATCGGTGAGGAGGAGCCATCCCGCGGCAACGCTGAATCCTACCGCCTTGGTCCACGAAGCATGGCTCAGGCTGGCTAGTTCGCCGGCGTTTGTCGCCACCTCGCGCTTACATTTCAAAAGAATCGCGGCTCGGGCGATGCGCCAGCTTCTGGTGGAGTCAGCGCGGCGCCGCAGCTCGAAAAAACGCGGTGGCCCGGAAGCGTTTGTTACCTTTGATGAGGCGCTCGGCCAGCCCGCGTCCCGCGATCAAGACATCCTGAAGCTCGATGGCGCCCTGGAGGAACTGGCCCGTCTCAACCCGCGCCATGCCGTCATGGTGGAAAGCCGCTTTTTCGGCGGTCTGGACGTGGGCGAAACCGCGGAGTTGCTCGCGGTATCCGAAGCCACAATTCTCCGCGACTGGCGCGCGGCCAAAGCCTGGCTGGCGCACGAACTGCGCCAGGGCGGATAATTAGCGTCGGTCGGGAGGCACGATGGACAGCACGCGCTGGGAGCTCATTCAGGGCTTGTTCCACCAGGCGCTGGACCGGCCCGCGCCCGAACGCCTGGCCTTTCTCGAGGCAGTCAGCGGCGGTGACGGGCAGCTCGTGGCCGATGTGCAGGCCCTGCTCGAGGAAGACCTGCGTGGCTCGTCCCTGTTGGATCGCGACGTGTCGCAGGTCGCCAGCCAGATGCTCGGCCCGCCCCCACCGCTCGTCGCCGCCGAATTCGGTCCGTACCGCCTGCGCGAGATGTTGGGTGAAGGCGGCATGGGGGTAGTGTATCTGGCGGAGCGCGAGGATCTCGGCAGCCTGGCCGCCATCAAAGTTTTGCGCGACGCTTGGATGTCGCCCGCGCGCCGCGAGCGCTTTGCCACCGAGCAACGCACGCTCGCGCAGATGACGCATCCCTCCATCGCGCGGCTCTATGACGCCGACACCCTTGCCGACGGGACCCCCTGGTTCGCGATGGAGTACGTTAAGGGTGTTCCGCTCGCCGAGTACTGCCTGCAACACCAAAGCTCGGTCGAGGAGCGCCTCAACACGTTTCGCGAGGTATGCGAAGCGGTGCAGTATGCGCACTCCCGCGCGGTGATTCACCGCGATCTTAAGTCGTCGAACATTCTGGTCCAGTCCGATGGGACCGTTAAGCTGCTCGACTTTGGGATTGCCAAGCACCTCGACCAGCGTGACAGGCGGGTGGACCGGACGCGCACCGGACTGCGGCTGATGACGCCGGCCTATGCGGCGCCCGAACAGATCCGCGGCGAGCAAGCCGGTGTTTACACCGACGTTTACGCCTTGGGCGTTATTCTCTACGAGCTGTTGGCCGGCGCGCTTCCTTTCGAGGTGGCGGACCAGACTACGGGCGCGATCGAGAGCATGATCGTCGAACAGGAGCCCGAGAAACCTTCGTTGCGCGCGAAGCGGCAGGGCGCGGGTGGACGGGCGCCGCAGGCGGGCAAGACATCGTGGGCCGATCTGGACGTGTTATGCCTCACCGCCATGCACAAGGATCCACAGCGCAGATATGGTTCCGTGGAGGCACTGACCCGCGACATCGATCATTACTTGAAGGGAGAGCCGCTCGAGGCGCAGCCCGATTCGCTGCGGTATCGAGCGGGCAAGTTCGTCCGGCGAAACCAGCGTGCGGTGCTGGCTGTCACGGCGGTTCTGGTAACCGTGATCGCCTTGGTCGTCTTTTTCACGGTGCGCCTGGCGATTGCGCGGAATACTGCCCTGGCGCAAGCGGCGCGGGCGCAGCGCATCCAGCGCTTCATGCTGAGCTTGTTCAGCGGCGGCGACAAGGAAGCGGGTCCGGCGGATAGTCTGCGCGTGGTGGACCTGCTCGACCGTGGCGTTCAGCAAGCGCGGCTGCTCGATCGCGAGCCGGCTGCGCAGGCCGACCTGTATCACACCCTGGGTGGCATCTACGCGACTCTGGGCAAGCTCGACCAGGCCGATGCGCTGCTTGGCTCCGCGCTCAAACAACGCAAGTCCATAGCAGGAGCGGGAAGCGCCGAAGCGGCAGAAAGCGAAGTGGAGCTCGGTCTGCTCCGCTCGGAACAGGACAAGCTCGACGAAGCCGAACGCTTGGTGCGCGACGGCTTGGAGAAGGCCAAGCGACAGCGGCCAATCGACAATACACAGGTGGCACAAGCCATGCTCTCTCTCGGGCAGGTGCTAGAGAGGCGCGGCAAGTACGCCGAGGGCATCGCCGTTCTGGATGAAGCCGTGAAGCTTCAATCAGGACCAGGTCCACCCACGGCGGAACTGGCGGACATCTTGAATGAGCTGGCCAACAACCACTACCAGTCCGGCCACATCGATACAGCGAAGTCTCTGCACGAGCGCGCGCTGGGCATCCACCGGCAGCTATTCGGAGATCGCCATCCTATGGTCGCAAGCGATCTTCTCGACCTGGCCGACATCCAGCAGGAGCTAGGCTATTACCCCGCGGCCGAGAGCCTGGTGCGGCAGGCGCTCGCCATCAACCGGCCCTACTATGGCGAAAACCATCCGGAAACGGCGCATAACCTCACGGTATTGGGGCGCACCCTGGTCTTCCAGAAGCGCTATGACGAAGCCGAAGGCGCATTGCAGCAGGCGCTGGCGATTCGCGAGCGGGTCTACGGGAAGGTGCATCCCATGATTGCCGATACAGTGAACGAGTTGGGCGGCCTCGCGTACCAGCGCGACCAGTTGGACGAGGCCGAGAAGCAATATCAGCGCATGGCCGATATCTATCAGGCGGTTTATCAGGGCCACTACTTCGGGATGGCAACAGCAGAGTCCAACCTCGGCACGGTCTGCATGGATAGAAGACAGTGGCCGCGCGCTGAGCAGTTCTTCCGGCAAGCGCTCCGGCTGTACATCGAGACACAAGGACCGGACCACATAAATGTGGGAATCGTGGAGGAGAAGCTGGGGCACTCGCTGCTGCGGCAATTCCGTTACCGCGAGGCGGAGGAGCACATTCTGGCCAGTTACGGGATTCTTGCCAAGCAGGCCAGCCCGTCGGCTAGCTGGTTGCAGTGGGCGCGCAAAGATCTGGGCGAAATCTACACCGACTTGCACGAGCCGGAGAAAGCCAAGAAGTTCTTGGCCGAGCGCGAAGCGGTTGGGGCCGGCGCGCAAAGTGCGGCGGGCAAGAAGTAAGGCTCGCAGAAATTTTTCGAGAACAGAAGCGAGCTGTCGATCCTGCCCATCCCTGTTCGACTAACCAGTAGAGCTGAGATCCAGCCGCTCATGGTGGCTGGAGCCCAGCTCCACTAACCAGAGGAAAGGAAAACTACGATGCGATTTTTGTGCTTGTACAAACCGGGCAAATCCGAGCGCCCTCCAACCCAGCAGGAAATGGCCGACATGGGGAAGCTGATTGAGGAGTCTATGAAAGCCGGCTGGCTCCTTGCGACCGAGGGATGCCTGCCCACCGCCGCGGGCGCGCGCGTCCGGCTGTCAGACGGAAAGTTCCTCGTGACTGACGGGCCGTTTGCCGAGACGAAGGAAGTGGTCGGCGGCTTCGCCATCATCCAGGCGAGTTCGAAGCAAGAGGCGATCGAACACACCAAGTACTTCCTCCAGGTGGCGGGCGGAGGCGAAACAGAGATTCGCCAACTTTATGAGGCGCCGGCTGCGGCCTCCGGGAAATCGTAGCCGGAGAGTAGGAACCTCGTCTGAAAAATCTCTTCCGCGCTTTACAGTTTTTGCGGGTCCTTTCCGCCGTATAAAGTGACGGCGCGTTGCATGGAGGCTGTTCGGGCCTTCCTATCTCGCCGCACTACTGCCTCAGGGATGGGCAATAAAGATCCCAAAATCGGAGGAGAAGACTCGATGAAACGCACAATCACCTACGCAAAACATGTCGCGGTTGCGCTATTCCTAACGCAACTGCCCACCCTTTTACGAGCCGACTGCATACCAAGCGGCGCGACGGGCGACACGGTTCCGTTCACCCTGGTAACGCTGAAGAACACTCAGGTGGCCGGGTACGCGGCCGGTTCGTTGACCATCAGCAACAGCAGCGGCCCTCTAGCTGTAGATCACAGCACGACGCTTTCGGGCAAACAGATTCCGCAACTATTCAGCGATCGCCTAGCCTGCTCCGGCGGCGGTCCCTGTTTGAGCCCAGACCAGCCATTCGATTTTTCAACACCCGATCATTTGGGCGTCTCGATCACAGAAGCGACCACGCTCACAGTCTCAGGGCTGACCACCGGTATCACTGTGACCTTGACCCTGGAATCTTGGGGAAATGCGAAGATCAATTTCACTGGCACCTGCAACAATACGGGCGAGCTGCAGGGAACTTTTGACAGCAACACGTCCGCGCTGATCGCGTTCGGAACACCGGCATCGGTTCCCCCGCCTCCCAAGTAACACGAGACTCACCGGCAGAAACCAGGGCCATGCCCAAGGTGTGGCCCTGCCGCATCCGCCGTGCACCGCCGGCCCACTTGTGACAGACTTGCTTGTCGAGGTGTCAGGGGACGTGTTCGGCGGCGTCGAAGCCGGCGGGACCAAGTTCGTTTGCGGCGTCGGGACGGGGCCCGATGATCTCAGGTTGGGTTGGTTTCCGACCACGTCGCCTGAAGCTACCGTGGCGAGCGTTGCTTCGTTCTTTCGAGAGCAAGCGGGCGCGCAGATCAGCGCGGTGGGCATTGCCTCGTTCGGTCCGGTCGATCTGCATCCCGAGTCACCCACCTTCGGCTACATTACTTCTTCTCCGAAGCTGGAGTGGCAGTATTACAACCTGGCGGGGGCGTTGGGGCGCGCGCTGCATGTGCCGGTAGGCTTCGATACGGACGTGAACGCCGCGGCTTTGGCGGAAGCGCGTTGGGGCGCCGCGCGAGGGATCGCGGATTTCATTTACCTCACGGTGGGCACGGGAATTGGCGGCGGCGCCGTGGTCCACGGAGAACT
The DNA here is from genome assembly GCA_035297145.1 of Bryobacteraceae bacterium. GTDB lineage: Bacteria > Acidobacteriota > Terriglobia > Bryobacterales > Bryobacteraceae > QHXW01. Next base: position 2,096 of record DATGZN010000008.1, on the reverse strand, counting down.
CGTTCACGGCCTGGTGCATCCGGAGATGGGGCATATTCGCGTGCCGCACGACCTCGCTAAAGATCCGTATCCGGGCGGCTGCCCATATCACCAGGACTGCCTCGAAGGGCTGGCCTCAGGTCCGGCGATGGAGGCGCGCTGGGGAACGCCTGCGCAAGAGCTGCCCGCGGATCATTCCGGCTGGGTGCTCGAGGCGCACTATCTCGCGCTCGGCCTGGCTACTTGGGTCTGCACACTGTCGCCAAGCCGGATTGTGGTCGGCGGCGGCGTCATGCAGCAGCAACACCTGTTCCCGATGGTGCGCCGCGAGCTGACGCGCCTTCTGAACGGCTACATCCGCGCAGCCGCGCTGATGGATGAGATTGACCAGTATGTGGTGCCGCCACAGCTCGGCAACCGCGCGGGCGTGCTGGGGGCGATTGCACTGGCCGAAGCTGCCCACCGCTCGTCCGGAGAGAAGGACTGATGACTCTCACTTCCACGCTGGTGAAAAGCACCGTCGTTGCCGCGCTCGGTGGGCTGCTGTTCGGATTCGACACAGCGGTGATCGCCGGAACCACCGCTGCGTTGCAGCACTTCTACGGGCTCACGTCCGGAGGGTTGGGACTGACCGTCTCAATCGCGCTCTGGGGCACCGTGATCGGCGCTCTCGTGGCCAGCGTTCCGGGAGACCGCCTTGGTAGACGCGACAGCCTGCGCATCCTGGCAACGTTCTATCTGATTTCCGCTTTGGGCTGCGCACTCGCCTTCAATTGGTATTCGCTGGTGTTGTTTCGATTCCTCGGCGGGCTCGCCATTGGCGGATCTTCCGTGCTCGGCCCGATGTACATCGCCGAAATCGCCCCGGCGAAGTGGCGCGGACGCCTGGTCGGTTTTTTTCAATTCAACGTCGTCACCGGAATTCTACTCGCGTATTTCTCCAATTACGCCATCGGGCTCCAGGGCCTTGGTGCGACGGAGTGGCGCTGGAAACTGGGCGTTGCAGCCGTGGCCGCGGCGCTTTTCTTCGTGATGCTATTCTTCATTCCGCGCAGCCCGCGATGGCTCGTACAGAAGGGTCGAACCGAGGAGGCGCGCAGGGTGCTCGAACTCATCGGCGAGGAAAACGTGGAAGCGGAGCTGAGCGAGATGAGCGCCGCCGTGGAGATCGAGCGCATGTACGGTCAGGAGCGGCTGTTCTCGTCCCGGAACCGGCTCCCGGTATTTCTCGCTGTTTCCATCGGGATGTTCAACCAGCTTTCGGGCATCAACGCCATCCTGTATTACTTGAACGACATTTTCGCGCGCGCCGGATTCAACAAGATCTCGGGCGACAAGCAGGCTGTGGCGATCGGTCTTACCAATCTGATTTTCACCATGCTCGCCATGTCCGTGATCGACAAGGTTGGCCGCCGAAAGCTCCTGATCACCGGCGCCGTGGGGACGGCCGTGTGCCTGGGCGGCGTCGCTGCCATCTTCTGGACCGGAACGCACGAAGAACTTCTCGTTTGGCTGTTGATTGGGTTCATCGCATCATTCGCCTTCTCACAGGGCGCCGTGATTTGGGTGTACCTGGCCGAAGTTTTCCCCACAGCCGTCCGGGCAAAGGGGCAGAGTTTGGGTAGTGCTACGCACTGGATCATGAACGCGCTGATCTCGTGGGCCTTCCCAATAGTCGCCGAGTACTCCAAGCCGGCGCCGTTCGCTTTCTTTTCGGCGATGATGATTGTGCAACTTTTTGTAGTGGCGAGCCTGTACCCCGAAACCAAGGGCGTGACGCTCGAGGAAATGGAAAAGAAGCTCGCTTTGGGTCATTAACGAAGCACTAGCTAGTCTTCTGTCGGTGCGCCGGGATAGACCGGCATGTAGTGGGGAATGAAAGAGTCCTACAGGAAAGGAGTAGCGAACCATCCGGGCCTTGAGTCTTGCGTGCACCGTCGCGAGGCGGTGGGCGAAGCGTAGACAGAGGCATCGGTGGGCCGGGTATTGAGCTTCGTAAAACTAATTCGGGGCGCCGACCCTGTGGACAGAAGGGGAAGGCAACACGGCCAGCGGCGGAAGCGCGAGCAGTTGGTCGGCCCGGCGTAGTCGTAGACCCCGAGCACGCTGAGAAACTG
>DATGZN010000007.1:0-83160 GCA_035297145.1 Bryobacteraceae bacterium | reverse complement strand
CCAGTCCCTCGGCACACGCCAGCACAACCCGAGCCCGTCTCGCCAAAAGAGGCTGGCTCCGCGCACGGTGCGCCAGCGACTCCAGCCGCTCCCGCTCTTCCTCGGTCAATAGCAACGGCTGTTTGGGTCGCCCGGTACGCACCTAAGATCTCCCTAAATCTTAGACGAATCACGCCCGTACTTCGTTCACTTATCTCCGGGACAGAAGACTAGTCAACCTTGATCACAAAATTGATCTGTTGCTCCTTGTGCGTGCTTGTGGGACTCACTTTCTTGGGAGCAAGGTCTACAGAGAGCGCTCCCACCGCCCAAGCCAGGCTGGTCTCTGACGTGTTCGCGTAAGGATTGAACGGGTACACCGGCCAGACCAGGCGTGCCGAAGGGTCAACCTTCATCGACCATCCATGATGGCGAATCGAGCCGCCCAGTTCGGCAGGGCCGAGTTCGATTCGATCGGCTCCCAAAGTAATCTTCTGCCCGCCGCCGGTTTCGAGCATCTCGCCGGCTTTCAGGACCAACTGCAAGGTCAGTCGCGCACTGTCTGCGGGATTTCCCCGCGCGCCGATGCGGAAATGCAGCGACAGTTCATTGGTTGTCGGCAACGGCACGAATAAGTCGCTGAAGAATGTGTTGTAGGCAAGCGACAGACGGTCTTCTTTGTCGTTCATCTGCAGCCGTGTGCTCATCGGCATGTAAACCGTCTGGCCCATGAGCGTTTCCGAGAACGTCGCTAATTCCGGCTGCCGCTTGGAGCCCGCCCCGGTAACAATCAAACCGAGTTTCTGGTGAAAGATACTCACGTGCCCTTGCCGATCCAGATAAAACTGGTTGTGAATCGCCTGTGTGCTCATCAGACCCGAAAGCGCCACCTGCCAAGGGCCGGTTTTCCGGATCCCCGCCGGCACGCTCATCTGATATGAATAGGCTGGCAGCGTTTGTGGAGCGGGCTCGGACGGACCGTCGTGGTAATACAACGCATCTTGGGCAACTCTGCCCAACACGTCCATGTTCGGGTGCTCGGGATCGAAGAAGCCGGCGAGAAACTCAGCGTAGCCGCGGCCGTCAGAAAAATTAGAAAAGACAAAGTGCGCCCAGGATCGTGCGCCCCAGTGCCGATTACGATCGTTAATCACGTCCACCGGTGTGCCGTCCAGAAATGTGAAGTTCTCATGGAGGGTGGTGGCGTGGCGCAGCGCGGGCAGAGCGTCCGGGTCATGTGTCAGCTCCCAATACAAACCAACGCTGGCAAGGGTCAAATGGTTGTAGCCCGTTGTGGGCCCGGAGCTGTTGTGCTCGCCCCAGTAACCGTCCGCAGACTGTTCGGTCGTGGCGAAGCGCCTGAGAATCCTTGAGCCTAGCTTCTCCCATTCCGGGTTCTGAAAAACCTGACCGCTCAGCAACAACAGCGACGCCCATTGCGCGTAATGATTCGGGGACGTGCCAATGAATGGCGATTGATACCAGGCGGTATCCAAGCGATCGATGGTACCCGGCACCAGCAAGGCGACGTTGCGAATGATCTGGCGTTTCCATCGCTCCCGGCGTGCCTCACCCAACTCCGGCGCCAGCAGCCGATAGGCCTCCAACCAAATGTAAGTATCCCAATCACTGTCCAGGCGCGCCTCGAAGATCCCCTTTTCATCGGCATCCGCAAGTAGATCGCCAATGCGCAAGGCCAATTCCAGCATGTGTGGATCGTGATACTTTCGGTTCCCCGGGTGCCGCTTGGCATAAAGCACGGCCGGAGGAAGGATGGCATAGCCGAAGTGGGCCCAGTTGATCTCCAGAGACGAACCCGCGTGGCGCTCTTGCGTGTGCTCAATTGCGGTCAGGTCAGCATTCGGCTGTTCGTCCAAATGTTTTTCCACCGCGGCGCAACCAGTTTCCATGAGCCGGTAGTAAGTGGCGGGCAGTTCCGCTGCTGAAGTAAATGCGGAACTCAGAATAACCACTGTTGTCACATGGCGAAAATGATTCATAAGGTTCATCTCCAGGTGGCCGGAATTGATGCCGGATTATAGCCCTCTGTTACCGGTTTGCACGCACTGGGTGGCCAGCCAGGTAGCTAAATCAGCCTTTGTGGGTGGGTGCGAATCCGAATGTCGGTCGAGGCGGTTGCGTCCATCCACTGATCTCTCTAATAACACAGGTCGCTGAGCTTGCGCGTCGATGATATCCGAAACGTCGGCTACTTCGAGGATCCCGGGAATCACCACGTCTTCGGGAATATGAGAGAAACGATCTTCGAGCACGGACACAAAAGAAATCAGACCGCCCCGCGCTGCGATTGCCGTTACCGAGTCTTCATACAGCCCGGCTAATAGAACCAGCAGGGAGCCCAGCGGTTCGGCCTGGTGCTGCGGGAACGGGCCTGCCTCCTGCATTTCACTTTGATCGAATGCGAAGTCATCAGGATTTGTGGAGGCAAACGAATCGCCCCAGAGCGCGATATGTCCGGGATCGATATCCGGCCTCGACTTCAGGTAATGAAACACGGTGCGAAGGTCTCGCAGTTGCGCGCCGGGCAAGGTCCAGCCGAGCATGAGTTCGGTGACCGCAAATTCCATAGCGCCCGGCAGGCGCGACGAAGTGGCCGCGACTTCGCCGGTACCGCGCACATCGGGCAGGCAGACGGCGATACCACTACGCACCAGATTTAGAATCTCGTGTTCCCTTTGAACCAGGAACTGCGCTTTTCCACCTTGCGCAACGGCGAGCACTGCGGGAATGCGATTGGACGAAGGGTGCTCCGGTTTCAGAATATAAAACGGTAAGGTGATGCCAGGTTCTGTCTCGATCGCCATCGCTTCGACAACGATCGGCGCCACGGTTTTTTCCCAAAGTCGAGTTACTGACGGGTTGGGCAGCGGATCGATGTCACCCAGCTTCGCCTGAAGAGCTGCTCTCAACCCGGCAAGCTGGAGTTTTCTTGCCCGCGCCGATGCCAAGCGTTCCTTCGCGATGTCGACCGCGATGGAAGCCGCAGGTTTGGGCTGGAGCTCCACTGCCGCTGCGGGCGTTAAACATGCGAGTGCGGCATCCGGAAGAGGATCGTGATATTCGTTTGCCGGCGCCGGCACCCCGAGCCAGCGATGCAGGATCGGATAGATTCGTTTTCGGAGCAAGCTGCCGACGTTGGTGCACTCTCCCGGGCCGGGAAAAGGACCGAACCCGTGCACCTCGTCCAGATGATCGCGCGCGCCATAAAACTCAAATACTTTTTTGTAGCGTGTCCAGGCCGGTTCGTGCTCCACGTCGATGGGCCAGCCGATTTCGAATGAATATAAGAAGGGTCTGGGGGCCACCGAGGCGCACAAGAACCACGGAAAGAACTGGCCAGCAGCGCTGTGCGGCAGACTTCGCGTGGTCTCCCATTCACCCCAGCCGGGCCATGCGGTTGCAAAATCGTATTCGCGCGAGCCCTCCGTGTAGTGCTCCTCCGGACCGGCTTCGCCGAAATTGAATGGAATGACCGCGGCGATCCTAGGATCGAGCGCAGCAGCGACCGCCGCCGGATCGCCCCCGCCGGCCACCGCGCCCAGCATGACGATGCGATGGGGGTCGATTTCTGGACGATCACTCAGCATGTCCACACTGCGCATCAGATCCCAGACCATCCATTTCATGAGGCTTTCGCCCGCCAGGAGGAGCTGGGTCCCAAGTGCGTACCTTCCGTAGTAGCTTTCGCGCGGCCAAGGTTGGGATTGTATTCGCTCGCCCGCGCATAGCTGGTCGGGAATGAGCACGGCGGCGCCGGAGCGCGCCCACGTCATGCCCAAGTCCTGCAGCTCGGATTGCGTCTTGGGCGCATGATGACTGTGCACCACCATGATCGCGGGGATCCGGCCGGCGAAAGTCTCAGGAAGATAAAGATTGGCGGTGACCAGCAGCCCGGGGCGGCTTTCGTACACGAGATTCTGGGTGACGAAGCCCGTGCCCAAGTTCAACCGGCGCGTCACCAATGTGTGCAGCGGGGTTCGGGCGGGCATCGGACCAATCCAGTCACCGAGAGCAGTCAAGCGCTGGTCGCGGAAGCGTTCCCATGTCTCACGCGAATCCACGCGGTTCCAGGCCTGCTTTTCCTGCTCGGCGATGTCGGACATGCGGCGTTGGAGCGACCTCGACAGCATTGTGGGAACTTGTAGGTGGCTGCGCTGCTGTTCCGTCCACGCATTTCGTGGTATCCACGCCAACTCGGCCGACTGTGGCGTTGAATCGGCCTTTGGGGACCGCACGTGAGAAAACGCCGGAGGCGGTGCGTTACTTGTTTCGGCGAATCGCATCGTGGCGCGCTCGTTTGGCGCAGGCCAGTACCATCGCATTTCCGGCGCGTCGGGCCTCGGCGCTCGCACACGCTGGACATCCAAGAATCCGATCCGCTCAAAATCATCGAGCGCGATTGCCGCCTCGACGGTCCACTCACCACGACCAACCTGGGAAGCCACCAGCACTCTTCCGTCACTTTCCAGCGATTGGACGCCGGCTGCACCCTCGAGGCGGTAAGCGCCTACCGGGTTCACGGTAAGTGAGAGATTCAGATTCCGCCGCGCGTGGCGATCGTGAACGCGAATATTCCACGTGACGAGGTCTTCGGACCACCAGTTCGGATTTCTTCCTGTCGAATGTGCGACCACGCGATCCGGCTCGGGCAGTCGCGCACACATGCAAAGGTAACTCCCGCAAATGGCTACGCGTGTTTCTCCGCCTGTGCCAAAGGGCCCGGACGAAGGAAGAGTAAGAACTCTAGCGCTCTGCCACAGAGCATCGTCGAGTTGGCCGTCGATGATCACCGCGCTGGAAGCCGAGGGGATAGTGAGCGGCGCCTCCTCGCCAGCCCACATTACGCAGCCCCACAGAAAGCACGCTCCCCAACTCCAGAACGTTCGGTTCATGCGAGCGAATGTACCACGCCACGGCATCGTTATCCCAGGGCTTTATGTCTTCGCGCAAGTAAGTTGTATAATCGCACGCAAATGCGGACTGCCTTTTTTGTGTTTGCGATTTGTGCTGTGCCTGCCACACACGCTGCCGAGTTGATTCTTCCTTCGACGGCGTTGGAACGCACTGGACCGGTGCACGCCATCTTCCGCACGCCTCCGCTCGCTACGGGCACGGGACAACTGTCCGTCGAATGGACAGACGTGTACGGGCGTGTTGTGGACCGGCGCGTGATCCCCGTGGAGATGAATGACGAGACGGACATCGGGTTCGATCTAGACCTTCGTCGCACCGAAGCCATGCAGAACGAGATTAGAGCGCATCTTGTTTTCGACGGCCACAACAAGAAAGGCGTAGCCGACCACCGTGACCAGAACGCCCAAATCACATTCGTCGCCAAGCCGCCGGTTCACCAGTGGTGGGATTACGCAATCATCATGTGGCAGAACTATAGTCCCGAGCAGTTCGCCAAACTCAGGGAACTGGGCATCAACGGAAGTGAGTATGTCGGCCGGAACCGCAGCGCACCGGAGTTTCTGCTGAAGAATGATCTGCGGTGGTACGCGGAAAATGTCGCCACCGATTTCTATTCCGCCTATCATCACTACTACCCCGACCGCGACAACGGATGGGAATTCAAGCAGGCAAGGGCCGCGCATCAGAAGGACCCTTCCAGCCTGGAACCGTTCAAACGCCACCCGAGTTTGACGGATGCGGAGTGGCTCAAGAAAGTTCACGACCGGCTGGTGGAATCAGCGCTTTTCTTCTCACCGTATCGTCCGTTTTTTTACAGTTTGGGCGATGAGACCGGCATTGCGGAATTGGAGGCGGCTTGGGATTTCGACTTTTCCGACGAGTCCCTGGTTCCCATGCGTGAGTGGCTGCGGCAACGATATGGAACGCTGGCGGCGCTCAATCAGCAGTGGGGATCGAACTTTACCGCATGGAATCAGGTAACGCCGATGACCACCGATGAGGCCATGAAGCGGAGCGATGACAACTTCTCGGCCTGGGCGGACTTCAAAGAGTGGATGGACATCTGTTATGCGAATGCGCTGAAGATGGGCACCGATGCCATTCATTCGGTGGATCCGGAGGCGTACGTCGGCATCGGGGGCGGACAAATGCCTGGCTGGGGCGGCTATGATTACTCGCGAATCGTGAAATCGCTCACGGCGATCGAGCCATACGACATTGGCAATAACATCGAGATCATTCGCTCGCTCAATCCGGACATGGCCGTACTGACTACAGGGTTTGCGCACGGTTCATGGGAAAAACATCGCGTGTGGTTCGAGCTCCTGCACGGGAACCGCGGGCTGATTCTCTGGGACGACAAGAGTGAGTATGTAGGTCCCAGTGGCGAAATCGAGCCTCGCGGCAAGGAGTCAGCGGGCTATTACAACGAATTGCGAGACGGGATTGGCGCGCTTCTCATCAATAGCCAGAGGCAGTCGGATCCCATCGCCATTCATTACTCGCAACCGAGCTTGCGCGTGGAGTGGATGTTGGAATCCAGACCGCGCGGCGCAGCCTGGGCTATGCGCGGTGCAAGAGCGGAGCGGACCGACAACAACTTTCTGCGTCTACGCGAATCCTGGTGCCGTGCCATCGAGGATGCCGGCCTTCAGTACAAATTTGTTTCTTATGGCCAGGTGGAAGAGGGCGAGCTGCTGCGCGGCGGGTATCGCGTTTTGATTCTGCCGCATTCGAGCGCATTGTCTCCATCTGAGACACAGGCGATTCGGGCTTTTGTTGCGCAGGGTGGCGTGGTGATCGCTGATGGAGACCCCGGCGGATTTGACGAGCACGGACGTAGGTTGCCAGAACAGCAACTCGCTGATGTATTCGGCAAAACGAGCGAGAGCGAAACCACCGAACATACCTTTGGACGAGGCAAGGCGATCCACCTCGTTGCAAACCTGATTGGTTATCATCGTGAGCGCGTGCTTGGCAAGGGCGAAGAAACACGAGACCTCGTGGCGCGCATACTGCACGATGCCAGCGTCACCCCCGTGTTTTCGCTTACCGGTGAGGATGGCAAAGCGGCGTCCGGCGTGGAATTGCATCAATTCCGAAATGGCGATGTGACGATCCTGGGCCTGCTCAGCAATCCCGATCTGCGGGTGGATGAACTCGGTCCGCCGGACTTTCGCTCCAATGAACACTTCGCCCGGCCGCGTTCGCTGAAGTTGACCATGCCGGAACCCATGTTTGTGTACGACGTCCGTGCGGGCAGGTTGGTTGGAAACAAGCGGGAGTTGAGCATTCAGTTGGATCCGTTTGAGCCGGTGATTTACGCGTTATCGACTCGCAAGGCGCCCGAGCTTGTGCTTCGTTCGCCGGAGCGGATCGCGCGCGGTGCGACGGGCTATATCGGCATCTCATTCGACGGTCGCACATCGGCGGCGACCCACATCCTGCACGTAGAGGTCACAGATCCCGCGGGCCATCAGAAATCGTTTTACTCCGGCAATCTCCGGGCACCTTCGGGTCAAGCGGTGTGGACGATTCCTGTCGCACACAACGATGCTACTGGCAGGTGGGCCGTCCAAGTGAAGGACCTGCTCACGGGCCAAACGCGAACTGCGGCGTTCGAGATTTTCTAATCGAGCGACGTTGGACCGCACCACCGGCAGACAAAGAGCATCAGAGTCTTGGCAGCGGCAACCAGAGAATCGATTTCCACATACTCATCCGCGGCATGCGTATTTCCGCCGCGCGGTCCCCATAATACGGCGGGAATAGAGAATGCCTGGTGAAACACGAACATGTCGCACGGCCCCTCAATTCCAACGATGGGAGGTTCGGCGCCCAATACCTCTTGCGCACACGCTGCCAACTCGCGAACCAGCGGTTCCGATTTCAGAATTGCAGAGCCCGGCATCCACCGGATCGGAAACGTCACTTCGGGCCCCTCCGAAAAAAGAGACGGCGCGGACTGGACGACGCCATCTAACCATTCCTGAAACTCCCGCTCGACATCCTCTTGTGCCTCGCCCGGCATCAATTGCCAGAAGAACTCGACCTTGCACTCCTCCGGGATTGTGATTGGTTCCCGAGTCCCCCATGGCGATGTGAAAATTTTTGTAATTGAGACTGGGACGGGATCCTCGTGCCGCGCGTACAGCTCATGTACGTGCGCCTTTTGGCGGCGCGCCGCGGCAAACGCTGGCACTTGGGACAAAAAATGTGTGAGTTGCTGAACCACCTGGCCGGGGAAGCCGCCCTCGGTAAGTACGCCGCCCGGCGCACGGAACGTGATGTGGGCCGTGCGCCCGCCGCGTTGCGCCGGACAAATGCGAAGGAATGAAGGCTCGGCAATAACCGCGGCGTCACCATTAAATCCACGGAGGCGTCCGGCTAGCGTGCCGTTCACGCCTCCGAACTCCTCGTCAATCACAGTCTCAAAAATCAGGTCACCGGCAAGATGCAGGCCGAGCTCCGACAACGATTCCGCAATGAACAGATTCATGGCGACCCCGGCCTTCATGTCATTCGAACCCCGGCCGTAAACGCGATTGCCATCCACTTCTCCGCCGAAAGCATCACGCGTCCAGGGTTGTGTACCGCGCGGAACCGTATCGATGTGGCCCGATAGTACAAGAGATCGCCCGCCGCCGGTACCTTTCCGCCGAGCGCCAAGATTGGGGCGATTGCCGTAATCGCGGCCTGGCTGAAATAGCGGGTGCTGGGCTAAACCCTTCACCTCGGTGATGTCGTACAACTCCGGTTGCCATCCACTCGCGCGCAGAACCTCGGCGATGTACTCCTGGCAGGCTCGCTCAGCTCCGCTGGGCGGTGTGTTCTCGGATGGAATGCGAATCAGGCCACGAGCGAGCTCTATAAGTCGGCTTTGCCGCCGATCTACGAAGTCGGCGATCGTCTGCTCGAAACTTTGGCCGGTGGCGATCATAGTTTGCGGTGACGAGCCGAGTGTACGTTATAACGTTTTCGGGTTGACAGTCAAATTTATCGCGAGCAGATCATCGCGGTGATACAGTTACGCTATGAAGAATCCAGATCGTCGTGATTTTCTGCGCGCCGCCAGTGTGGCGACATTGGACTCCGCACTCAACCGGGGCGTCCGAGGCGCCAATGATCGGATTTCAATTGGATTCATCGGTATCGGCGTGATGGGCACGGAGAACTTACGGGCCGCGATGGAGCGGCCTGGAGTGGCCGTTTCCGCGGTCTGCGATATTTATCAGCCGCACCTCGAGCGTGCGGGCGCAATGGCTCGCAGGGCGGGCCATCAACCCAAAGAGACAGCCGATTTCCGGCAAGTGATCGCAGACCGGTCCATCGACGCTGTATGCATCTCCACGCCTGACCATTGGCATCCCTACATGACGGTTGAAGCTTGCAAAGCCGGAAAGGATGTCTATGTCGAGAAACCTGCTTGCGTAGTAATCGGCGAGGGCCAGGCGATGGTGGCGGCGGCCCGCAAATATAACCGCATCGTGCAAGCCGGGACGTGGCAACGCTCGGGTGCGCATTTTCAGAAAGCTTGCGAACTGGTAGGGAACGGCAGCCTCGGCAAGGTCACCGTGGCCAGGACCTGGATTTATAGCAATCAGCCGCAGGCAGGCATCGGTAATCCCGCCGACGCCGCACCCCCACGCGGCCTCGATTGGGACATGTGGCTGGGCCCGGCGCCCGCTCGTCCATTCAACCCCAACCGCTTCGGCGTGTACCCCGACGCGTACTCGTATTTCCGCTACTTCTGGGATTACGCCGGCGGCCAGCTCACCGATTCCGGCGTGCACATGATTGACATCGTCCATATGGCCTTCGGCGATCCCATGCCGCTCTCGGCCGCCGCTCTCGGCGGTAAGTATTGGTTCGCGGACGACACGGAGACGCCCGACACTTTGCAAGTCACGTACGCGTATCCGGGATTCCTAGCGTCGTGGGAGCACAGGTCGAACAACACTTACGAGCATGCGAGCAGGCTGATGGGCGCCACGTTTCACGGTACGCGCGGCACATTGTATGTGGACCGCGAGTTGTACCGCGTCGTGCCCGAGAAAGGTTCGGATCTGGAACCGTCAGAGATGAAGCGCGTCGCCGATCCGCACCCTCTGCATTGGGTCAATTTTCTCTCCTGCGTGCGCTCACGCCAAAAGCCAAATAGCGAAATCGAAACCTGTTACCGGTCGTCAGCAGCCTGTATTTTGGGAAACCTGTCGCTGCGTGCAAGCATGCGACTCGACTGGGATGAGCCGAATGCAACCGTGCGGCAACCGGAAGCGCGCCCGTTTCTCCAGCGGCCATACCGGAGTCCCTGGTCACTGAGCTTGTAGCAGGGTCATTGCGATTTGCTGAGCACTCGCCGCCGGAGCGACTTCGGGGGCAACACCAAAAATACTGTGCAGATTAGCCTTGACTTAGCTGACAATCTCGGATACGCTTTCCCAAAACCAGTTTGTTTGGAGGGGGCGTTAAATGCGTGCCGGCACTTTCTTACCTACTGCAAGAAACTTAGGGTTGGCGTCCCTGCTGTTCGCGGCACCGCTCGCCGCGCAAACCGGGCTCGGCGTCGTTCGCGGCACCGTGCAGGATGCCAGCAAAGCGATCATTCCAAACGTTAAAGTCACCTTAACCAATGCCGACACTGGCGTGGTCCACGAAACACAAACCAATACCTCCGGGATTTACTATTTCGGTGCGGTGGAGATCGGTAAGTACTCGCTCGTCGCTGAAGCGCAGGGCTTCAAAAAATGGGAGGGCACTTTCACGGTCGAGGCCGGCCAGACGCTGGTCATCGATCCGGGCATGGAAGTGGGAAGTTTGCAATCCGCGGTTGAGGTGACGAGCGCAGCGCCAATCATCGCCACCGAAGGTGGACAGGTGAGCGATGTCAAGGACGCGCTTGCCATTCATGACCTGCCTCTCAACCAGCGCCAAATCTCCCAGCTATTCTCCCTCACGCCTGGTGTCGTGGGCGATAGTAGCGGGAACGGCAGCCCACGCACTAACGGAATGAAAGCTGGTTCTACGGAAATGAATCTGGATGGCATTTCCTACGTGGATCGCTTCGGCGGCGGTATCTCGCGTGTGCAACCAGGCCTGGACACCGTCCAGGAGTTTCGGATTGAGACTGCCGGCTCAGGTGCTCAGTACTCGCGTCCCGCCACGATCGAGCTGGTTACCAGGAGTGGCACCAATGAGATCCACGGTGCCGGCTTCGAAGTATTTCGCAATAACGCGGATGGCCTGCGCGCCCGCGCAATTCAGGACGGCAACACTGCAGCCAAGCTGATTCGTAACGAGTACGGCGGCTGGATGGGTGGCCCCGTCCTCATTCCCAAACTCTACAACGGCAAGAACAAAACGTTCTGGTTCTTCGATTGGGAGGGCCTAAAACAGCGCCAGCAGAACTTTGCGCAGACGGCCGTTCCTACCGCCGCCATGTGGAATGGCGATCTCAGCAATATCACGGATTCCAGCAGTGACAAGTACACCATCTACGACCCAAATTCAACCAGCGGGCCCAACGGGACGCGCGTACCGTTCGCGAACAACATCATTCCTTCGAGCCGGCTGACCCCCTACGCCAAGATTTTCCAGAGCGTCACTCCCACGCCAAACATCGCCGGCAACCTCAACCCTTGGATCGATCAAAATTTCCGGACAAATTATCCGCTCGTCACGAATCAACACACTATGACGATTAAGATCGATCACAACTTCTCGGAGAAGGACAACATATCGGGACGGTTCACGGATTCTCCGTACTTCAACGCCCTATACGGCGGGCTGTATGGCTTTCCGCCACCTGGATGCACGAATTGCGGGGGCACCAGCGAAACTGACGTAACTGTGTACTCAACCTACGCGCGCTGGAACCACGTTTTCAAGCCGACGCTACTGAACGAGCTTCAGCTTTCGGGCCACCGTTCCCCAACCCACTACGGCACATTAGGCGACAGCACGAATTGGGCGAATAAGCTGGGATTGCCGAATCCGTTCGGCGTGAATGGGTGGCCGACCGTATACACCGATGCGTACAACATGCTTTACGGCGGCGGCTGGGATGGTGACAACAACCATCGGCAGAACTTGACCGCCTACGAAATCGACGACAACGTAACCTGGATCAAAGGCAAACACACCATAAAAGCAGGTTTCAAGGGCCGCCAGGAGTACAACAACGTCGAAGAGCTCCAACAAGCGGAAGGTTCTCACGGCTTCTACGCCAACTGGACGGCGTTGTACGATCCATCCGCGCAAGCCGCGGCGCCGTTTACCGGGTCGGGATTTGGCGAACTGTTGATGGGTTTGCCAACCGCCCTGCGCAATCAGTACAACCGCGGTTTCTTCTACTTTCAACAAAAGGAAACCGACGCCTACGTCAACGACACCTGGAAGGTAAGTCCGAGGCTAACCGTAGACGTGGGTTTGCGCTGGGATCATTGGACTCCATACCACGAGAAGCAAAACCGTCTCGTGAATCTGGATCCTACCAGCTATTCTGGTTTCACTGTCATCAGCCCCTACAATGTCAGCATCAACAGCCTGCCGGGCGTGCCATCGGGGGTGCTGGCGTCCTACCAAGCGCGAGGTTTGTCTTGGGTGACCGCCGATTCGGTGTCCGGCTTCCCGAAGGCTCTGGTCCCCAATGTATATGGTGATTTCGCCCCACGGCTCGCCGCAGCCTACCGGGTTAGTGACAAATGGGTGGTCCGCGCCGGTTACGGCATGTATTACTGGCCCATGCCACTGTCGCAGATCCTGCAAGCCTCACGAACGAATCCGCCACTAAATCTCGACTTCGTCCAGCACTTTGACAACAAGAACGTCGGCAACACCACCATTTTTAACTACGGCCTGCTCAACGTTCCTAGTTCCGGCGACTACCTTCCCAACGCCACGGTAAACGTCAACGGCGTCCAGGGCATCGGTAGCCAGTCGTTGAGTATGTTTATCTTTGACCCCCACCACTGGTCCGATGACCGGATGCAACAGTGGACGTTCACCATCGAGCGCGAGCTGATGAAGAACACTTCCCTGCGCTTCAGCTACATTGGTAACCACGGCAGCAATCTGGAGCAGCGCCTGGCTTGGAACAGCGCCGAAGCGCAATGGAACTACCAGACGCAAACCGGCTTGGCGGCGCCCGTGAACAAAGACCTTCTCAGGCCAAATGCGAACTGGAACGGTACGGTGGAGTCACACGTCGGTTACTCGAATGCCAACTCCTTCCAACTCGAGTTGCAGCGCAGGTTCTCGAGCGGACTCAGTTTTCAGTGGTTCTACGTATACGATCACGTGTTGACCACCAGCGATGAGAGCGGATATGGCGATGGCGGTGGCGGCGCGTTAGTTCCCGAGAACTCAACCATCCTGGGGGCTCCAAATCTGACGCTGAGCCAACGCCTGAAGCTTGTGTATGCCAACTCGGCACTGGTTCCCCCGCAGCAGATCAAATGGAACGGCATATATGAGCTGCCGTTCGGAAACGGCAAACATTTTGGCAGTCACGTGTCGCACGGGCTGAACCAGATTGCCGGAGGCTGGCAGTTAGCCTTTATCGGTAACTGGCAGGGCGGAAGCTGGATCGGCGCGAACTCGAATAACGGCAACGGCCTCTTAAGCAATTCGGAGTACCTCTTCGGCAATCCGTCACTCGGCTCCGGCAAACGCCTGGATCTGACAATCTTCGGCAAAAATCAACAGCTTTGGTTTGCGGGCGACTTCGATCCCACACAGGCGTCAAACGTCAATTTGAGCGCACTCGAAGCCCTGATCCCTGCGGATCGCGCGCAGCGCATTCTCCGGCCTCTTGGACCGGCATTCGACAACAAGCTGCTATTCCTGCTGGCAAATGGAAACATCCGGCCCACGACCATCACGGATCTGTTCAGTTGGAATCCGCGCACCTTCATGCTCAGCCCCGGTATGTGGGACCAGGACATTTCTGTGTTCAAGTATTTCGACATCATTGAACGGGTGAAATTGCGGTTCACCGCCGACTTCTTCAACGCGTTCAACCACCCGCTCAGCTACATTCCAGGAGACCCCAATCACACGCTGAACACCAATACGGGTTTGCTGGATCTCAGCAAACAGGAGAACGATGGGACGAATGCGTCCGGCGGTCCGAGGACAATTCAGCTTTCCCTTCGTCTTGAGTTCTAGCCGGCATTCAAAATTGACCGGAGGGCAGCGGAGTGCGCGAAAATAGCACTCTGCGGTCCTATTTTTCTTCTGGATTCTTTATCGTCGTCATGCTGACGGCTGGCTGCCGAAATGCGTCTGTTCCGGCTCAACCTGCGACAAAGAAATTCAAACCCTATCGCTTCGACGACGAGTTCCAAAAGTCGGCCAGCATTCAGGCCTCGTCCGTCTCCTCATCGGCGCTAATGGCCGATCCTCTCGTCTGGCACAATTTCCTCTCGGAAAACGACATTACGTGGGAGATACTGCGCGGCCGCGCGGGATATCGCCAGGGGGACCTCATCCTGAAGGGCGAAGGCAGCACGCCGGTAATCATGGCACCGAAACACCCGCTGATCGAGTGGAGCCGCTACCAGGCGGTGGAAATCCGCATGCTCGCCGAGGCCGGCAAGGAGATCAAAATCAAGATTGGCAACGACGAATACCGCCAGAAGATAGGTCCGCTTCGCCAGTACATCGATTACCGCTTCGAAGTGCACATCGACGAACCCGGCAGCCGGCCGCTCCTGATAATGCCCACCGATGGCTTATCCGATCTGGTCGCCATCAAGTGGATCAAAGTAATCCCCCGGAAGGCTAACTTCACCGAGCCCGCGGGCCGCCAATTCATCGGCAAACGCGAGGAGTACCGGAACACGCTCTACGTGCGTTCCCCTGCGACTATCACTTACGAAATCCCCGTGCCGGTGCAGGCCCAACTGCACTTTGGCATGGGGATCACAGAAAAGCAGGACCCCGTCACGTTTCGAGTGATGGCGGAAGGCCACGAGGTGTACGCAAAGACCATCGCCGATCCTGACTCCTGGGAGGATGCGGAGGTCGATCTCTCCCCCTTTGGCGGCAAGAACGTCAAGCTGGTATTCGCCACGGACACCAAAGGCGCTGCAACGGTCGGTCTATGGGCCAATCCGCTGCTCACTACGAAGGCGCCAAAGAACCGGCCGAACGTACTGCTCTACCTGATCGATACCGAGCGCGCCGATCACACCAGCTTGTACGGCTATGCGCGCGACACCACACCTTTTCTGAAGAAACTGGGCGAGCACTCCATCGTGTTCGAAGACTGCCAGGTGCAGGCGCCTCGGACCAAGCAGTCCACCGCCTCACTGATGACGTCGCTTTATTCCTACACGCACGGCATCATTCACGATTACGACACAATACCCAAAGGCTCGACCACCCTGGCGCAGCAACTGCGGTCAGCGGGTTATGTGACCGCAAGCGTGGTAGCCAATCCGTTTGCCGGACGGATCACAGGTCTCGATCGCGGAGTCGATTACCTCGAGGAGTGGGGCGTCGTGCAGCGTTTCCGCACCGATGCCCACGATCGCGGAACGGATTCGGAGGCCGTAAACAAAATTGCTTTTCCGTGGCTCGAAAAGCATCGGGATGAGCCATTCTTCTTGTATGCGCACGCGACCGACCCGCACGCGCCTTACCGTCCCCCCGCCGGCTTTGAAGAGAAATTCGCGAATCCAAAAGAGACTCCGGAGTTCGATCGAAACTACAAAAATCTGGGCGGCAAAAACAAGTACGCCGGCGGAACCGTCATCAGCCGTGCTGCGTGCCAGAAGGCCGGAGTCGATCCCGACCGCTTCATTCGTCGCGCAATTGACCGTTACGACGGCGAGATTCTGCACAACGACTGGAGCCTCGAGCAGCTCATCAACAAGCTCAGGGAACTTGGCGTCCTGGACAACACGCTGGTGGTCGTCGTCTCCGATCATGGCGAAGAGTTCTGGGAGCACGGATGGACGTCGCATGGCCATTCGCTTTATGAGGAACTGACGAGTGGCGTGTTCCTCATGTGGAATCCAAAACTCATTCCGTCACCCAGAAGAGTGCGCGACCCGGTGCAATTGATTGATGTGATGCCGACCGTGCTCGATCTCGTGGGCGCACCCATACCTGAATTAGTGGAAGGTCAGAGCTTGCTGCCCTTCGTCAAGGGTCAAGATTTTCAGAGACGCGGCCCAGTGATGACGTCGAGGTTCGCCGACCCCGAAGCTAAGGAGATCGGAGTCGTCCCGGAGAATCGTATCGACGCCCTGGCTTTACTGGATGCGAATTGGAAGCTGATCTATCGCGACAAGGCCAAGGAAGTCGGCTTAAGCAAAGTCGAGTTGTACGATCGCCGCACAGATCGTGGCGAAACGAAGAACATCGCCGGCCAGCATCCCCAAGACGTGGATCGCATGATGACGGAGATCGGAAAGTGGATGGAAGCCCAAAGGGTCATCCGGAGTTCACTGACTCAGGGAACGAAGGCGGCGATGGACCCGAAAACACTGGAACGGTTGCGCAGCCTTGGCTACATTGGCGGCTCCAATCAATAGCTCGTGCATCCGGCCGATCCGCGGCGTGAGGAGAGGGTGAGCCTTTATGAGATATCGCACTTGGGCACTGCCGGCAGTGCTCCTTCTCGTTTTTCTCGTATCGTCGTGTTCCATCGCGGTCTCCGAGGAACCGAAACCGCGGCCGGCGTGGCTACACGAAACGCCCATCGTGATGGTTTCGAATCACGACAGCATGCCGATTTTCCGCCGCCGTGTCGGCGCCAACACGACGTGGCAGGAAGATGATTACGAGAAAGAACATACCGAGGAGGCAATTCGCAAGCTGAAGGACCTCGGCGTCACCGTCGTCATCACCCACTTCTACAAAGGATTCGGCTTGGCGGCGGAACGCGAGCATCAGAAAAAAGCGCTGGAACTGGCGGCGCTGGTCAAGAAGTACGGCATGAAGCTCGGGGTCTATGTCGGCAGCACGATCGCTTACGAAACGTTTCTCGCCGAGAAGCCGGAGGCGGAATCGTGGTTCGCTCCGGATTATCTGGGCAAACCCGTCTTCTACGACAGCCAACCATGGCGCAAGCGCGTTTATTTTATGCATCCGGGCTATCGCGAGTATATGCGCCGCGTGCTGCGAATAGCGGAAGAGGAGTTTCACGCCGACCTGATTCATTTCGATAACACCAGCATGCAGGCCGAGCCGTCCATCTTCCAGCATCCCCTGGCGATCGAGGACTTCCGGGAATTCCTGCGGGCGAAGTACACGCCGGCTGAACTCGAGAAGCGTCTGGGATTTTCCGACATGCGGTTTGTGCTGCCCCCGCGATACGACCGGCCACTCGGGCCGATCAACGATCCTCTCTTCCAGGAGTGGGCGGATTTTCGATGCGTGCAGCTCACCCGGTACTACGCCGAAATGGAGGAATTATTGCGAGCGCAGAACCCTCAGGTCGCGGTAGAAACGAATCCGCACTCGGGGATTTCCGGCCGCAACACCGTTTGGGAGCAGGGCCTTGACTATCCCCGGCTGCTGGCGCATCTGGATGCCGTCTGGACCGAGGAGGGCGATCCGGCAGGCGTTACCGAAGATGGCATTCTGGTCAGCCGCATCCGCACTTTTAAGATGGCGAGCACGCTGCATAATACGCTGTTCGTCGCGAGCGGCGGTGAGAGCGGCAATGTTTTGCAGATGGCGGAGTCGCTGGCCTTTAACCGGCAATGCATCGGCGATCTAGGCGGCGTGCTCGCCGGCTACGACACCGCGGAAGATCAACGGCGCTATGTTCAGTTCTTTCATAAGAATTTCGAACACTACCGCGATGTCGACAACATCGCCGACGTGGCCGTGCTGCACTCGTTCGCCAGCATGGGTTTCAATAATGATCGGCCGGCGGTCAGCACCATGTTGTTCGAGCAGGCGCTGATTCAATCGCACATCCCGTTCGACATTATCTTTGACGACAATCTGAAGAACCTCTCCAAGTACCGCGTGCTGGTGCTGGCCGATCAGGAGTGTCTCGACGACGCGCAGATGGATCTCATCCGCAAGTTTGTGGCGGATGGCGGGGCCATCGTCGCCACCGAATACACTTCCGTTTTCACCAACTGGCGGGAACGCCGGCGCGATTTTGGGCTGAAGGATCTATTTCACGTAAGCGCTCCGGCCTCGGTAGGAGACGGGGAACATTTCCTGGATACCGGCCCCGTACGCACCCAAGTTGGGCGTGGACGCGTGACCTATATTCCAGAGATCAAGCCTGCCATCCAGAAGCCGTTTGGCGCGCGCATGACCAGCGAGTACTGGAAGCTGCCCGTGAACTGGAGAGACGTTGTCGATTCGGTTCGCTGGGCTGCCCGCGACAGTTTCGCGCTCTCCGTGAATGCACCGGACTCGGTAGTCGCTGAGCCGATGGAACGCCGGAAAGAGAAAGAACTCCTGCTGCACCTGGTCAACTACAATGTCGCCCGAAAACCGTCCGTCTCGAACATAAGCGTAAAGCTAAGGGTGCCGAAAAATACTTCGGTCACGAAAGTCACCCTACTGTCCCCTGACCGCGCCGGAGCCCCTACGCTTCCGCACCAGTTAGAGGCGGGCATGGTCACGTTTACCGTGCCCACACTGGCCACGTATGATCTCGCGGTGATCCAGTTGGAGTAACGATGTGAGCGATCGAAGAACGTTTCTCAAGCAGGCAGCAGCAGTAGCGGCCACCCCCTCATTGAGCCCGGCCATTTCACTGGGTGCGGCGACGAAGTCGAGCGGCTCGTATAACGATGAGATGCCGGACATGCTGCTCCACTATCTCGCGAAGAGAACTAACGAGCTCTCCGCCGAGTGGGACCGGAAGCGTGCTCAAATCCGCACGCCGGCGGCGCTCGATGAGCGGAATCGCTTCGTTCGCACGCGCTGTATCGAAATGATCCATGGCTTGCCCGAGCGGAACCCTCTCGACGCAACCACCGTCAGAGTGCACCAGCGAAACGGGTATCGTATCGAGAATGTCCTGTTTCAGAGCCGCCCCAATTTCTGGGTCACGGCCAGCCTTTACGTGCCCACCTTCACGAAAGGTCCGTTTCCCGGAATCATTTCGCCTTGCGGTCACTCCGACGTTGCTCGCCTCTATCCTCCTTACCAGTTCATGTACCTAGGTCTGGTGAAAGAGGGCTTTGTGGTGCTGGCCTACGATCCCATCGGCCAGGGCGAGCGCCGATATTTTTGGAATCCCGAAACCAATCAGAACGAGATCGGCGGCCCGGTGACTTGGGAGCATTCCCTGCCCGGCCAGCTTTTGTTACTGCTCGGCGACGATCTCACGCACTACCGCATCTGGGACGGCATGCGTGCCATCGACTATCTGCTCACACGGCCGGAAGTCGATCCGCAGCGCATCGGCTGTTGTGGCCAGTCGGGCGGTGGAACGCTCACGCTGTTTATCAGCGCATTGGATGAGCGTATCAGGTGTGCCGCCGTACACGAGGGTGGAACCCGGCACCGCTGGCCTGTCGAGATACGGCCCGAGACCCGGCTCGGCACCGGCGATACCGAACAGCATTTCTTCCCAGCGGGGATTTACGGGATCGATTTGCCGGATCTGCACGTCGCCATTGCCCCGCGACCGTTGCTCGCAACCATAGAGAACTTCAACCCGGATTTCGATGCGGCCGCCCGCGACATCAGGGCTCGTTACGAGCTTTTTGGCGTGCCGGAAAAATTTTCTGCCGAGGAGGCTGTCGACCCGCACGACATGACAATGAAACTGCGGCTGGCCAATACAAACTGGTTCTGCCGGTGGTTCTACAACCGCAAGGGCCCGGAAGTCGAGCCGGATTTCAAGCTGGAAACGGCACACGATATGAATTGCACGCCCAACGGATCGGTCCGGCACTCAGGCAAAGGCGACACCATCTATTCGCTGATTCTGAAGAAACAGGCAAAGCTGCCGCCCGGAGGCACGATCTCCAAAGCCGCCATCGCGCGTGCCATTCGCTATCGAAAACTCGAGGGGCCGTTGGGCGTCCGCCATATCGCCACCACGCCGCGGCGCCGCTATCACATCGAAAAACTGCAATTCCTTTCCGAACCCGGCGTCTACATTCCAGCCTGGGTGTTCGTGCCGGACAATCGTGCGCCGGATACCTCCGCCCTTCTTTACATCAACGACTACGGTAAGGAACAGGACGCCCTGGAATTCGAGCTTCTGGAACAGCTGACGCAGAAGGGCAATCTTGTCATTGCCGCGGATGTGAGAGGTATCGGAGAAACCAAGCCCGACCACCCGGATGATTCAGGCTGCGGACTGTATGGCCACGTCGACGACGCGGAGACGACCATGCAGTACATGGCGTGGGAGATGAACGAATCGCTGTTCGGGATGCGCGTGCAGGATGTGGTGCGCTCGGTCGACTACGCGCTCAGCCGCTCTGACGTGGACCGCGGCGCAGTAAGAGTGATAGGCCGTGGAAGAGGCGCGCTCTGGGTCCTTCATGCTGCCGCCCTTGACGAGAGAATCACGCATACGCTGTGTGACGGTGGGTTGCTTTCCTATCGAACGCTGACGTCCGCGGACCGGTATCTTTATGCCGCGGATATTTTCATACCCGATGTGTTGCGGCAATTCGATCTGCCGCAGGTCGCATCGGCTGTCGCTGACCGCCGGCTTGCGATTCTCGCTCCCGTGGATGCGATGAAGTCGGTAGTGACTGAGGAAATCGCCAGGCAAGCATATGCCGCTACTGCTCAGGCGTATGCAAATGCCGGCGTGGCCGAAAGATTTACGGTCGCGCCGCGCTCTAAAACAGAGAGCCGCGCCGAACAGTATCTGGGGACACTGTCGCTATGAGATCAAACGTTCGCTTCCTGTGCGTGTTCTTAGCAGGTTTCACACTGGCTGCATTCGCGCAGGATAAGCCGCGCGCGCGCAGCCTCGGCGTCCCGTTCGATGGAACGTCGGGACCACTGGACGCCATCACCGACATACAAGGCGTCGAGGTCGGTGAAACTACCTTGATCTCCGGCAGTAGCATACGTACTGGTGTAACGGCGATTCTGCCCCGCGGCAAACACAACAACGATGCCGTATTCGCCGGTTGGTTCTCTCAGAACGGCGATGGCGAGATGACCGGCACCACCTGGGTCGAGGAGTCCGGATTTCTTGATGGACCGGTCATGATCACCAACACGCACAGCGTGGGCGTGGTGCGCGACGCCGTCATTGCCTGGCAGGCGAAAACCGGTCTCTTGCCCAAGACCAACACCTACGGCGCGAGCTTCTTCTCGCTGCCTGTGGTTGCAGAAACCTTCGACGGACGATTGAACGACGTCAACGGGTTCCACGTCAAGCCGGAACACGTTTTTGCCGCGCTGGAAAATGCGCGCTCCGGTCCGGTGGCGGAGGGGAATCACGGCGGCGGTACCGGCATGCGTTGTTACGGTTTCAAAGGCGGAACCGGCACTGCATCCAGAAAATTAGACGAGCGCTCCGGCGGCTATACCGTCGGGGCCCTGGTGCAGTGTAACTGTGGAACTCGCGACCAGCTCATGGTAGCGGGCGTTCCAGTGGGCCGCGAAATCCCCGAGTCCAGCCCTCACGCGGCGGCTTCCCCGCCTCACGAAACAGAAGTAGGCTCCATCATTATTGTTATCGCTACTGACGCGCCTCTACTGCCGCATCAGCTCAAGCGTCTTGCACGCCGCGCCACCATGGGGCTCGCCCGGACGGGCTCCACCTCAGGTAACAGTTCCGGTGACATCTTTATTGCCTTTTCCACTGCAAACCCCGATGCCGCGCGCCCAGCCGGTGTCGCCGACTTGAAGATGCTTCCCAACAACGAGATGAACGGCCTGTTCACTGCCAGCGCCGAGGCGACCGAGGAAGCCATCATCAATGCGATGGTCGGCGCCGAAACCATGACGGGCGCAAATAACCAAACCGTGGTCGCCCTCCCGCACGATGGCTTGCGCCAGGCGCTCAAGAAATACAATCGTCTGCAATAAATCGTGAACAAAATGATTGCGAATAAAAAGTCGACGATCTTGTGCACTGCGGTTCTCCTCGCCTCAGCCCGCGCCGAGGTGCCATCCGCGCTTTACGTTCGCGGTTACACACTCATTCCGCAGCCCCAGACATTGGATCTGAAAGGCGCGGATTTTCCATTCGACGACGGATGGCGCTTGGAGCCAGGCGATGGCGTACGCTCGGGCAATGTAGCTCTGGTCACTCTGAAGGAGCAACTCGCCGAGCGTCACGGCCTGACCCTGGCGGACCACGGAAAGGGAAAAGTTGTCGAGCTGGCGATCCACCCCGGGGCTGTGGAGATCGGGCCGGCCACGGACGCCAATAAAGCCGCGTTGGCCGAGCAGGCCTACCGTCTGGAATTAGCGCCGGAACGTATCCGCATCACCGCAAACGCGCAGCCTGGATTGTTTTACGGCGTCGAGACTCTGGTTCAATTAGTGAAGCCTGAGAGGGGCAAGTTGTGGCTGCCGGCAGGCCAGATCGTGGATTGGCCCGACCTGGGACTGCGTGAGGTTTTCTGGGACGAACTGGAGCACCTCGACCATCTCGATGTCATCAAGCAGGCCATTCGCCGGGCGGCCTTCTTCAAAGTAAATGCCCTCGTGCTCCGTCTGAATCAGCACTTCGAATACAAGAGCGCACCGGCGCTGGTCGACCCGTCTGCCCTTGCTCCAGCGCAGCTCCAGGAGTTAACCGATTACGGACTGCGCTACTACGTTCAGGTAATCCCGTATCTGGACGGGCCCGCCCATGTGAACTTCATTCTGGATCATGACGAGTACGCCAAGCTTCGGGAGTTTCCCGAAACCACGTTCCAGATGTGTTCCACCAATCCCGAAACATACAAACTACTCGAGGGAATGTTCCAAGACTTGATCGATGCCAACAAAGGCGTGAAGTACTTCCTCTTGTCGACCGATGAAGCCTGGTTCATTGGCAAGGCCGACAACGATCAATGCCACGAAGCCCAGCGGGCCAAAGAGTTGGGGAGTCCCAGCAAACTGTGGGTGGAATTTACCCAGAAAACCGCGGGGTACCTGCGCGATCACGGGCGTACGGTTATTTTTTGGGGTGAGGAGCCAATGCAGGCAGAAGACATTCCTTCGCTGCCATCTGGCCTGATCAACGGGGAGGTCTACAGCACGGCCTACAACAAAGCTTTCCGCGCACGCGGCATTCCGCAAATTATTTACACCAACACTCTGCCGGACGACCCGATGTTTCCGTCGTACTACGTCCTGTCGCCGGCGGAACAGCTACATCCTCGTGCCACCGACGAACGCGCCACAAAAGTCTTCAATGAGATTTCCTACGCTTCCGCGCGGCAGGAAGCCAATATCGTTGGGGCTGGCATTTTTGCCTGGGGCGATCTGGGTCCTCACCCGGAAACATTCTGGTTGGGTTATGCCGTCGGTGCGTCTGCCGCCTGGCATCCCGGTTCCCCCGATCCGCACGAGATCACGCACAGCTTCTACCGGCTGTTTTACGGCGCCGGCGCGACCGGGATGGGCCGCCTTTATCAATTGATGAGCACACAAGCGCAATTCTGGGCCACTAGCTGGGATAGCCAGCCCGGTGGGCCGCTCGTCTTCGGTTATTCGTACGGCATTGGTCCTTTCACGCCACACAAGTCTACCTTGCCGCTCCCCCCGGTCCCTGCCGCCGATTATTTCCATCTGGCGACGAACTGGCTTCAGGAAAATGCCCGACGCCTGGAACTGGCATCAAAATTCCTCGTTGAGAACGACGAGTTGCTCAATCTGCTGTACTCGAATCTGGCGTCTGTCCAATTCAATCGTCACAATCTTGAGGTTTATCTCTCAATCGCGCAACTATGCCGCCAGAATCTGCTGATGTTCAAGGATCTCGAAGAGGTGGGCAAGGATCTGGAGAAAGCGCAGGAAAACGCCAGCAAACTACACTATGCAGATGCCGTCGCCGCTCTTGACCAGGCGCTCGACGCCGGTGGTAAAATTCGCGACGAGCGCAATCAGGCACTGCATGACGCGACGGACATCTGGTACCAGACTTGGTTTCCCAGAGTTCGCGAGGGCAACGGCCGGCACGCGGCGCGCGCGCCGCAGAGTTTTGTCGACACACAAAGCACGGAAGCCGCACGCCGCCGACAGGAGGGCTTGGTTTACTTGATCGAGCGGGAATTCTCGCTGCCATTCGGTGACTGGTTCAATCACGTGCAAGAAGTTAGAAACCGCTACGCCGCCGACCACAGGTTGCCCGTGCGCGAAGGAAAGTTCGACTGGCAGGATATGACGACTCTGCACAGCCAGCCGGCGAATCGGGAATTGTGAAAATGAAATGCCTGCTGTTGATGGCGTGTGTCCCGCTTGCAGCTCAGACCAGCCGCCTCGAAGCCACGCCTGAATATCTGCGCCCCGACCCGTTTGGCGGCATCGTTGCGGCGGACGGCGGCTCCGGTGGCTTCTCAAATAGCGTGAAATTGGAAGGCGCGCGTGGCGGACATGTTTCGTTTCACCTGGTCGTGAAAATGTCTCGGCCCGGGCCATACACCCTCACGCTGCGATCTTATCCCGCGCAGTTTGGGCCGCAGGCAGAATTATTCTGTGAGTGGTTTCATCTCACTGAATCTAATAAGCAATATTTTCCGGACGCCTTGATACCGGTTCAACAGCCATACCATTCGGCGATGCCCGAGCCGGACAACCGCATCGAAAAACAGACAGCACAGGCTTTTTTGGTTGATTTCTGGATTCCACCGGATGCCGAGCCCAAAACGTTTCACGAACGAGCAATTCTGCAAGCCGGGGGCGAGACCAGCGAACTGAACATTGAGATTTCTGTTCTGCCGGCGACCATTCCGAACGATGATGTGCTGCTGATGGATCACAACTCGTACGGCACGTCGTGGCTGGCGGACGATTACCCGAGTCTCAGCAGGAAGTTGGGCGATGGATTCTTTCGGAGCGACGAGTTCTTCCGGCTCATACATTCCTATCACCGGATCTTCTACGAGCATCGGGGTATTTTCCATCAGCTCGGTTACGGTCACGCAGGCAAGGTTGGGCCGGAGTTCGCCCCTGCGCTCGAAGGCTCGGGACGAAAGCGGCACATCGCGAACTGGGATCTTTACGATCGGCATTACGGTCCACTGCTCGATGGCTCGGCGTTTGCCGGCACTCGGCGCGGCGCGCGGCCGATCCCGTTCGTGTATCTACCAGTGAATCCTGAGTGGCCGGCAACATTCGTCAATTGGGGGGAACCGGGATACGAAACGGAATTTGTAAACGTCGTTTCGGAGATGGAGCGTCATTTCCGCGAGAAAGGTTGGACGGGCACGCGGTTCGAGCTGTTCTTCAATCATAAAAAGCGCTATATGGGTTTTCCGTGGGACGGTGACGAGGTGCGTTTCCCGGCGGATAACCGCTACCTCCTGGAATACGGCCGGCTTTTGAAAAAGGCCGTTCCGGCGGACTCACCGGTCAAGTTCGTGTTCCGCGCAGATGTGAGTTGGGATATGGAACAGCAGTTCAAAGATCTCGGCGGCGTCGTGAATATGTGGGTGGCGAGCCGCGACATTCTGAGTTGGCTGCCGCGCGCTTCGGCCATGCTGCGCGAGCGCGGGGATGTGATCTGGTTTTATTCGGGACCGCCGGCGGTCACGGAACCGGCTTCCACCATCACGCAGTTCCCGCTCGAGGGTTGGATGCGCGGAGTTGGAGGTTTCGTGCACTGGCTCACCGTGAGCGCAGGCAGCGACCCCTGGTTCCACTTCGATGGCGGCGCCACAGCGCTGGTCTATTCGGGCGACCGGTTCGGGATTGCCGGACCCATTCCGAGTGTGCGGTTGAAAATCCAGCGGAACGCGGTAGAGGAACTAACGCTGCTGGCGAGCTTCGCCGGACAGAAGCTCAAAGAAGAGGACCTGAAAACCGAAGCGGCTCGGCTGTACAACCATACGACACCGGCTGAGTGGTGGAATCGACGTCCGGCATTTGCGGACAAACCCACCTACGAATGGAGCGGCACGGCGCTTGACGAAGCCGCCAAACCTGCGATGCGCCATCTCGAGCACATCGATCCGGAAGCGTGGGCCCGCGTCCGGCAGTACGTGATGCGGCTCGCAGCGGAGAGGAACGGACAGAAATGAAGGGTCTACTGCTTACATTTGTGCTGGTGGCGCCGCTCGCAGCCGCCGGCCGAGGTGTCGCGCGCGAGCTGGATGATGTGGCGCGCATCGCGTCGGTGATGGTGGATGGCGACGCGTGCCGCCGCATTGTGACACTGCGCGCGCTCGAATTCATGTTCAAGAACGATCCGCGGGACCAGTGGGTTGCGGGGGACAACTACGAAGTCAACGATGAAGCCTTCATCCCAGTCAAGAAGACGCTGATCCGGCTCTCGCATCTCGCTCCATTTCCTTGCGATGTGAACTTGTGGATGCCGGTTGCCGGGCATCCGGAGAAGGTGCGCATCGTCATTCGCAACACCAACGAGTTGAGTCAGTTCTGGCCCTGGGGAGCGCTTTACCAGGACATGATTCCATCCATGAAGCAGGTGCTGGAAACGGGGCACCGCGTGACTGTCTCAGAAAAACCGGGATGGGTTTCGGTGCTCGCGCCGGTCTACGACAGCCTGGGCGACATCGTAGGCTTGGTCGAAGCGGTCACACAACAACCGATTGATCCGCAGGGGAATGTGAAATGACCAAGCTCAGTGTGGCGCTGCTGGTTCTCCTGCCAGGAACAGCCTCGCCGCAGGTGAATGTCCAGACCGTTCTGGACCAGGTCCGCTCGGGAGTGAAACCTGACGAGGCGATGGCGTACATGCGCCGGGTCTACTCCACCGACCGTTGGTTCACTTTTCCCAAGTTTCAGGAGACGGCGAAATACCTCAAGCAGGCCATGGCCGAAGCTGGTTTGCAAAATGTCGAGGAGCTCGGCGCGCCTGCCGACGGTGTCACGCAATTTGGTTTCTGGACGGAGCCGCTTGCCTGGGATGCGAAGCATGCGCGGCTCGAGCTTCTGGGCGAGGACGTCCCCGCCGAGTTTCGCGTCCTGGTGGATTACGAGAAAGTTCCGTCTTCGTTGGGTATGTGGAGCGGGCCGACGCCGCCGGGAGGCACGACGGCAGAAATCGTCGAATGGAATGAAAACGGCGATATGCGCGGCAAGTTGGTTCTCACCAAGCAGAACCCCGCCAATCTCAAATGGAATCTTGTGAAAAAAGGCGTGCTCGGCGCGATCAATACTTTCACCGAAAATCCGGAGCTTAAGGATGGCCGGCAATGGATAAATGCCTGGGGCGACAACGGGTGGGCATTCACGAAATCGAGCACACCATTGATTTGTTTCTCGATCACACCGCGGCAAGCCGAATTTGTGCGCCAGCGGCTCGCGGCCGGGCAGACCGTGCGTGCTCATGCGGCGGTGGACACACGTTATTACTCGGGCGTATACCCGTACGTGACGGGAGTAATTCCGGGCGCGGAACCGGATGAAGAAGTGCTGACGCTCGGCCACAGCTCCGAGCAGGGAGCGCAGGACAACGCAACGGGCGTGGCAGCGCAACTCGAATCGCTGGCGACGCTCAATCGTTTGATCGCCACCGGCAAACTCGGCCGGCCGAAACGTACGATCCGCATTCTGCTCATGGGTGAGATGTACGGCTCTATGCCGTATGTCGCGACGCACGCTGAGCGCATGAAGCGAACTGTCGCCGCGATGACGGTGGATACACCAGCCGCGCCCTACGATCTGGCCGGGACGGAGTACACCTTTTATATGAATCCGCACGTAGCCAAATCGTACGTTGACGCCTTTGTACTGCACGTTGCCGAATTGTATTTCCCGACCGTCAGCCGGCCCTGGCACTGGCATGAGTTCATGGTAGGGACCGATACGTATCTGGCAGAGCTAACCGTCGGAGTGCCCACGGTGTGGCCCTACAGCGGGACCGGAGTCACTACCCACCATAACAGTGAAGACACTCCCGACAAGGTCGATGTACGTTCCTTGCGCGACCTGGTGATTGTCAATGCTACATATCTCTACACGCTAGCCAGTGCGGGCGAGGCCGATATTTTTTGGCTCGCGGAACTGGCGGCGAACCGGGGGCATGAGCAAATCCTCAGCGCGGCCGCACCCTTCATTGACGGGGCTCTCCACGCACCGAGTGGACAAGAGCTGTCGAGGCTGCTGGCAAGGGGCACCGAGAAGATCCACTATTCGGTCAATCGCGAAACCCAATCCGTCCTTTCCGTGCTGCGCCTGGTTGGGGCGAGTAGCGCTGACAGCGCGCGTCCCACCTTACGCCCCTTGGCCGAAGATCTGAAACATTACGGAGATGCCCAGGTGGCGCGTTTGCGCGCGGCCGCGAATCAAAGAGCGTCACAAATCGGTCTTACGCAAGCCGTCGAGCCGCGCATGGAAGCCGATCGTCAACAGGACGAAGCTGCGCATATTGTGGTCAAGCGCAAGCGATTTGGAACGATTCCGCTAGACGAGATCCATCCGGACGAGCGAGAAGGCTACCCGTCGGGCGCTTGGGATGAAACTGTGATCGCCGCTCTTTACTGGTGCGACGGCGAACGCAACCTGGCCGATGTGATCCGTCTAACGCGCCTCGATCTGAACGCGGGTGACAAATTCGATTTTGTTGGCTATTTCAAGTTCCTGGAACGGCACGGATACGTGGAGCTCAAGACGAGGTGATCGCGGTCAACCCCGCGGCTTACCGATTGAACAGGTCGCGATAATGCTCAGCGGCGTGTTCGTCGTCCAAACGCGGATGTTGCAAATGCAGTGCGCCGGGTGCTCCGGCGAGTTGAAATGCTCTCGAGGTTGAGCTGTAAGCCTTCACCAGCTCGTCGTGCGTGACGGACGCACCCGCGGGTGTGATCGCGTCCGAGATCCACACGGCGCGCGGCGCGATTGCAGCGGCTAAGTCAGGCAGATCGAAATCCGCCAGCGCGCCGGGCACGATCTGCTCGAATATGAGGCGGTGGATCCGCGTAGTCACCACCGCGTCATACGAAACGAGCATGCCTTCGAGCGCAATCGATCGGAGCCGGGTATCGAACACGCCCGCGTACAGCAGCGGAACGGCGGCCCCGTTCCTGCCGATGCCGCTCAAACGGTTTGGATCGACGTCGTCTCTCGCGGCAAGCAGGTCCACGCCCCGGAGGATGTCGCGCGCGCGCATGCCGGCGAGAGTACGGTTCATCAAAATCGCTGTCATGCCGTCTTCGTAGTCTCCGAAGTACCGGTAGGAATCGGTGTCGTTTACATCGGGTGCAATTTTTGTTTCACCCATGCCGCGGAGGTCGACACTGAGCACGATCACACCACTGCGCGCCAGTTCCTCTGCGGGCTTCGCCGCGGCAGACTTGCCTTGGCCATCGGCGATGATGACCGCAGGTCTTCTCGCATTGTCGGATTCCGGAAAATACAGGAGAGCAGGAATCAAAATGCCCGGCTCGCTTTCGTACGTGAGTTTCTCGATGCGATAACCTTCGCGCCGCAAGGTTCCATAGCCTGTGCTCGACACGGTTCCGGAGGCCGGTCGAAAACCGGTCCGTGTGATAGCCGCGGTACGCACTTTGTTTTGCCATGCGCCTAAACTGGCTGCATCGGCCGGCTGCGACCGATTCTGGCGCAAACGCTCGGCACGCGCGCGATTTAACGAAAAGACAGTCTCTCCCCCTAGCGAAGTCGTAACCTGACCCGTCGCGGTGCAGTAGAGCGTCTCGGCGGACTCCGGAATAACCGGCGCCTCGGGGGCTGTATCTTCGCGATCGCGAAAGTGCCGGGAGAGCCAATCGTAAGCCGCCATACGGCGCGGTTGCGAGTAACCGTGACCGTCGTCCGCTTCGAACATTCGGACGTTCGCGAACTGCTGGGCTTCGTGAAATGTCTCGCGCGCTCCATCAATGGGGAAGAAATCACGGATTGCAGAAAGCATCAGGTACGGTTTTGGGGCGGCCGCATAAATGAAATCGGGGTAATCGAGCCCATCGGCGAGCCAGCGGGGAAATACCTGCTCGGCGTCTTGCGGCCCGAGCGTCTTCATCATCCAATGCCAGGAGGTTATGTAGCACGATGGCGCGACAATTTTTATGCGATCGTCCAGAGCCGCCAGGTAGGCCGAATGCGTGCCGCCGCCGGAATTTCCGGTGACCGCGACGCGAGCGGGGTCGACTTCTTTCCGGGAAAGCAAATAGTCCAACGCGCGGATGCCGTCCCAAATGGTGTAGCGGGCGATGGCGTCACCGGTGAGCAGGCATTGCGTTCCCTGGATGGTGTGTTCCGTGGTGGAACCACGCAGCTTCGAGTCGCCAAGGTCGTCGTCGTAGATCTGTACACGTTCCCCCTGCCCCAGCGTGTCCCACGTGAGTGCAACGTAACCCCGCCGCGCGAGAGTGACCAGCATCTGCTGCCATGTTGGATTAGCTTTGCCCCCGAGTTCATGGCCCAAAGGATATAGAACAGCCGGGAACGGACCTTCACCAGTAGCGGGCAAATAGAGATTCGCCGCGACATAAAAGTGCGGCTGGCTTTCAAAAATCACTTTTTCGATGCGATAGCCGTCCCGCTGGAGCGTTTCCACGGTGCGGGCATTGAGCGGTGTGCGGTCCGGCAGCCCGCCTATGGCGTGGAGGATGCGCTCGCGTACATAGGCACGGCGGCGCGCCAGGCCCTCTGGTGTGGAAACGTCGAGGGAGTGTTGGCGCTCACGAATCAGGGACTGCGCTTCCCGCTCCATGTATTCGGGAAGCATGCGCCGGATTTGCTCATACTCGCTCAATCCGTGCAGGAAATCCAGGTCTTCGCCTTCAGAATGCTGCGCCATGGCCCTGGAAGCAAAACAGCAGGCCAGGATGAACACCGATCGCAATAGGTGCGGCCGTCGATTCAGCATGCCGTAAGGATATCGTATGCGAGACGGGCAAATATGAGCGGTTTGTTGTGTTTTTGGCTGGCGGTACCGTGGCAGCAGAATTTTGCCGCCCGCGTAGCACGTCCTGAACCGGCAAGCGCCGCGAGAAAGTCGCGGCGCTCCACCGGAAAAACCGCCACGGATTCTAACGCCATCCGTGGTGCGAAATGCCTTAAAACATGAATCGCAAAGCGAACTGAACGTGCCGTTCGGTTCCGGACAGCGTGCTGGTCACCTTGCCGAAATTGGCATCGCCGAAGCCACTATCCGGGAAATTGAACTGCGGCGTGTTGAAGAGGTTGAATATTTCCGTTCGGAATTGCAACTTGTACCGCTCCGTCACCGGAAGGTCCTTGAATATGGAGAAGTCCAAATTTCGCAGCGGCGGTCCAGAGTTCGTGTTGTCGGCGAGATTGCCCTGGGTCAGCGAAGCGGGAGCGGTGAAGTTGGCCGTATTGAACCATTCCGAAGGTGTACGTCCGCCGGAAGGCGCGGCGTTGGGATTGGCGCCGGTCACCAGGTCGGCGAAGCACCCGGCCCACACGCCCTGGCAGCCGCCGGCGCTGACGGTGTAGGGCTGACCGGTGTGCAGCGTGAGAATGCCGTTGACCTGCCACCCACCCAGCGCCATGTCAGCACCCCTGTTCAGGTTGGACCCGAACTGCCGGCCGCGGCCGAAGGGGACGTCGTAGGTAAAACCGAGGGTAAAGTTCTGGCGGATGTCCCACGCCGCGCTCGAATAGTCCAGATTGTAGTTGAGGTTGCTTTTGGTCTGGAAATTGTTCGAACCGCTGAGCGTAGTGCCAGTGTTGGCCAGCGCGTGGCCATAAGTGTAGGAAGCGATGAACTGCAGCCCCTTCGACATGCGTTTTTCCAGTTTCCCCGTCATGGCATTGTAGTTGCCAAAGCCGAAGCTGGATGTCCCCGAAATACTCCCGATATCGGGATACAACCGGAGGGAATTACAGTTGATGGCCGGATTCAGCGTCGCAAAATTGGGGCACGGGTTGAAGTCGGGCTGGAAGAGCTGGTGCGACGAGTGGTTGCCCTGGTAACCCACTTCGAGCACCATATCGTGTCCCAAATCCTCCTGAACCGCAACGTTCCACTTTTGGACCATCGGATTGTCGAAATCGTTGGCCACTTCGCGGAACTGAAGAGAACTGACGGGATATGTAGTGAATACGGTTAGAGGATAGCCAACGGTAATTCCGCCGGTGGGCGCTCCGTTAGCAAAATACGGATCGGGCGAGAATTGGCTGACGCCCCCGGGCCGGTTCAGTTGTGGGGACTCATTAAAAGGCGCCGATTCGCCGCGGTTGGGGTTTCCACCCTGCTGTTCCTCACCGCCATAGAAAATGCCATACGCGGCGCGGATCACGGTCTTCTCTCGAATGTTATACGCGAAGCCGAGGCGCGGACCGAAATCGTGCTTGTCCCACGGGATCAGGTACTGGGAGACACAGCCGCGGCACACCTTAACGTTGGGGAAATCCGCCGGGTAGGTAATTCCGTTCAGCGTATATGGTGTATTGAAATTCGGCGGCAGCGGTGCATTTTGATTCCGCCCGGTTGGAATTTCAAGGGTCAGCGTGTCGATGTTGAAATTGGACTGACGCGCGAACTGCTCGCCAATCGGCGACCACAGTTCGTAGCGCAGGCCATAATTGATGGTCAGCTTGCGCGTGAGCTTCCAGTCGTCCTGGGCATACAAATCGTAAGACTGGCGAGTTGAGGAGATGAAATTGGTGGTCGAGATCTGCCCGTTATTGATCGAGCCTAGCAGGAACGATGCAAACGAGTCGCCGGTATCGGTGTTGAGGAATCCGGTCAACCCGTTGGTGTCTGCCGCGGTCGACGGGAACGCGGTTTCGTTTCGGGAGAAGTTCATCTCGCCGTGCGGAAATGGCACCTGGAAGAAGGGGAATTGAATCGGCTTTACTTCACCGCCAAATTTAAACGCATGGCTTCCCTTTGTGATGGACACATTCTGAATAAAGTCCCAGACGTTGTTATATTCCTTCGTGGGCAGCCAGTCGTTGGCGCCAACCTGGCTGTATTGCCCCATTCCGAACTGCGGAAGACCGCCGTTCAGGGTGGTGGTGGGATCGAGACCGCCGATACCGATCGCCTTGAATTCGTCCGTCGCAGAGTTGGCCTGGGTGCGCGCAGTGACCAAACGGCTGAAGCCAATGCGGGTTTCCGAAATGAGCGCCGGATTCCACACGCGGATGAAGCCGATCTGCGCATTGCGGCCGAGGTCCTGCTCGCTGCTGCCGTAAAAATTGCCGCCATCGAGCGCGCCCTGGAACGGCGGCACCGCGGATTTAGCGGTGTTGGACCAACTGATGCTGCCGAACAGGCTGTCCTTGTCATCAAGTTTGTAATCTACACGCCCGTCTCCCTGATCCGTATTCAAGGCCCCGGCAGTGAGGGTATAGTAATCGTTCTGCGGATAGTTTCCGTTGGCGAACGGTTGATTTGGTGCCGGATATAGAGCGGCGATCTTCATAGCCGCTGGATCCATTCGGCTGGTCGGAATGGTGTTATTGGGGAAGGGTGTGCGGGTGCAGACCCCTGCCCCGTTACAGGTGTTGCTGGCAGGGTCGAAAATCTCGTTCTGCAGAATCGCTTGGCCGGTGACCGGGTCGGTGCCGATAGCCTTGCCTAGCAGTCCCGAAAAGTTTCCCTGTACCTCTGCCGGTGTGGGAATGGTCTCGAACTGGCCGTAGCCGAGGTTCTGGACCACGCCGCCAGCCGTTGCGATTCTCGTGCCCTGATAATCGCCAAAGATGAACAGCTTGTTCTTGATGATCGGTCCGCCGGCCGACCCGCCGAACTGGTTCTGATGAAGGGGAGGACGCTGCACATTCGCCAAATTATTTTCCCAGCGGTTGGCGTTCAGGTCAGTGTTTTGCAGGAATTCGAACAGGGTGCCATGCAGATCGTTGGTGCCCGATTTGAGCGTCACATCCACAACACCGCCGGCGGCTCGGCCATACTCGGCGTTGTATCCGTTGGTCAGGATGCGCATTTCGCCGATGGCGTCCGGTGACGGTCCGATCACGTAGGATGTCTGATTGATGAAATCGATGACGTTAACGTTGTTGTCGACGCCGTTCAGCAGGAAGTTATTTTCTCCGGTGGAACGCACACCGTTAGCGGAAAAACCGCCGTTCTGCGCGTCGCGCGCGCCCGGTTCCGCCACCAGAACGCCTGGCGAGAGCCGCGCCAGATAAGTAAACACTCGCTGGCCGCCAAGAGGCAATTGACTTACTTCGGAGGTGTTCAGGTCGGCGCCTTGCGAGGGAGTCTCGGTCTGCAACAGCGGAGCGGCCGCTGAGACTTCAATGGCTTCGCTGATTTGCCCGAGTGGCAAACTCAAAGGCACGCCGATGCGGTCGCCGGCCGTGACTACAACGTTTTCCTGCGCGACACGCCGGAAACCCTGGGCTTCCGCGGTAACCGTGTAGATGCCTGCTTTCAATGCCGGCCGAACATATTCGCCCGAGGTGTTGGTGGTAACCACGTAGCTCAGGTTCGTGGCCACTTCCGTGATGGTGACCTTGGCATTGGGTATGGCTGCCCCACTGGGGTCGCTGACTATACCAGTGATGGTGCCGAGATCTCTTTGAGCAAAAACTACGGTGGCAAGTAGCAGCCCCAGAAGCACTGCTCGCATCCACGCAACTTGGCGCATAGTTCTCCCCCTTTAGCACGGCCTCAGCGGCCGGCGCGTCAACTCGATATTGCGTAAACCTAACGGACCCCCAACGTCACCGGGCCCGTCTGGACCGCGATGAAAACGTTTGCAGGTGATGTTAAGCGAGAGACACGCGCTAAGTCAAGAGGTCTGGCTAATTTTTTAACTATTTTGCATTAAATGTCCGGCTTTGAGACGCTCGGACAAATGTATTGTTATGCACATAGGCGGGTGACAGCCCTGAAGTCCAAGGACTGCCGAGCGGGGGCCGGGGGGCCGTGTAAAAATCTAGTACTATCCGCACTCGCAGGCGCACTATTTGGAGCCGAATTCTCGGGCTATTGTATCGGACATCACGAATTCATCCGCACGGCGCCCGCCCTGATAACATATCTCCAGTTTTTCGCGTTCAATCCATCATGCTAGAATGCGTTTCCAACGGGAGGTTGGACCTATTCCCCGTAGTTTAATTCCCGGCGCAAGTCCGCAAGAAGTTGTACAGGCAGTATCCTGGAGCCGCCGCAACTTCCTGCGCACCGTTACGGGTGCGAGCGTCGGCGGCGCTCTGGCCGGGCTCGCGCCGCGGCGCCTTGTCGCCACACCGCGCGGCCGCAAGGTGGTAGTGGTTACATTCGGCGGTGGCGCCCGCGACGAGGAAACCTTCATGCCTGAAGGACAGGAGAACATTCCTCATCTCCTGAACGAATTAATTCCTCGCGCCACTTTCTTTAGTCAGGTGGTGAACCGCGGAATTTTAGGGCACTATGTGGCCACTGCGAGCCTGGCGACCGGAGTCTATGAGACTTTCAACAATTTTGCGGCAGTGCCTCCGGACCATCCTACGGTCTTCGAATACTTTCGCAGGGATTTGAAGCGGCCGGCAACCGACGCCTGGGTGGTCGCGCCCAGCAACGGTTTCAACCGGATCGGCGAAAGCGGCAATCGCTCCTTTGGCCCTGGAACGGGAGCCGGAGTGATACTGCCCAAGCGGCTGTTAGCGGCGGCGCTATCCTCCGCTTCAGGACAACAATACGAACATCTCTTGCGCGACAACTACGAAACGCCGCTGTACGCTCCGCAACTGAGCGGCAACGAAATCGAGTTGCACCAGATGGCGGAAGTTCTGCGGCTCTCAGTTACGGATTTTGCTGCGCACGCGCGCACTCTGGCGAGCCCGGACGAGCTCTCGGTCTATATCGCGCGGCATTTAATGCGCCGGCTCGCTCCCAGCCTGCTTTGGATTACGCTGCACGACGTCGATATCGCACACTCCGGCACTTACTCGCTGTACATCGAGGCCATTCAACGCACGGACCGTCTCTGCGCCGAAATCTGGAAAGCCATTCAAAGCGAACCCGAATACAGCGGCAAGACGACGATGTTCATTTTGCCGGACTTTGGCCGCGATTCCGACAATGACCCGGGCGGCAACGGATTCCAGCATCACCGCACGGGCGACCCGCTCTCGCGCACCACGTGGATGATCGCCATGGGACCAGGAATTCGGGAGAACGTGGTGGTCGAAAGACCAATGGAGTCGACGGACCTGGTGCCGACACTCGGGACAGTGCTTGGATTCCAGACACCGTTATCCCAAGGCAAGCCGGCGCCGGAGGTGGCATAACCACGATGCTGCCTAGCGACTTGACGGCCGATTCCTTTCGCGGATATCCACCGCAAGCCCGGCAACTGGCGTCTGGCCAGGTGGCTTTGCTGCGCGAGCTGCCCATCAGTTTCGTGCCTCTGGTGCTTCGCGAGCTGATCGCCTACGACTGGAAGTTTCCCGCCGAGCGCAAGGAACTGGACCAACAGTTTGCTTATGTGACATCGCTGCCCGCCGACGCGCGCCGGCAGTTGATGGCCGGTTTCGCGAAACTGCGCATTCCGCCGGAATTAGAGCGCGTTGACTGGGTGAACGGGCCGGTGCAGTTTTCCGAGCAACTGACCACGCATCTCTGGGCGACTCGCCAGATCGATGCGTTCCGGTCCGCGGCCGTTGAATACATGCAGAAAGTCCACGCGGCTGTACTTCACGAGCCGCTCCCCATGCCGCGCTTGGGCCTGGTGGTGCTGGGCCAGGGAGTAGCGGAAAACAGGTACCGCTTGTTTCGCAAGCTGCGGCCGCATGGAGTGTACTTCAGCAATGTGAGACAGGAAGACGGATTCCGCCTGTTGCTGGACGTGGCCGCCGCGAGAGCGAAGGCCCATCCCGTTCCGTACAGCCACTGGTATATCAATGGGGGAACCGAGGTCGAAATTCCCGCCGGCCTGACGTGCATGTCGTACAACGCGCTAACGGCTGTCCGAACTACGCTGCAGGACAAGATGCAGAAAGCTTTCTCGTCCGGCATGGGGCCGGAGGCCTTTCGCACCATGCTGGCAAAGCTCCGTCCCGATGAGTTGGGACCCGGCACATCAGACGACCCCGTATTGAGCCGCTTCCAAGTCAGCGTACTCACCGAAGGCTCGGGAACACAGGTCTTCAGCACCACCTTCGTGCAGTGGTCGGCGCGCGAAGCGCTCCGCCGCGCGGAACCTGTGACTTTATTGCTGCGCTTCGGCTCGCGCCAGCGCATGCGTCCCATGAATGAATTGCTCGCGGAGACGCAACGCAAACCGGAACTGGATCCACAGGGATCGCTAGTGGATGCCGACATGGGAGCGTATTACACCTGGCTGAATCAGCAACGTCTGGAAGGTGCCGATGCGGCTTCTTTCCTGGTCTGGTTTGAAGAACACAGCGAGGCAATCGCGATTGCGCCAACGCTGGCCCGCAACACCCAATCCAAAGATCCGGTGGATCTCGAGTCTCTGGTGAAACAGGTTCTGCGGGCCGCGTAATTCGGTATGCTGGCTTTGCTACTGCTGTTGTTGGCAGATCCCACCTCCTTCGAAACGGCTTTTCGAGCCGGGCTGACCGCGTTAAGCCAAAATCAACTTCCCACCGCCCAGGCTCAATTGGAAACCGCTTCAAAACTCAGGCCCGGCGATCCGCGTGTATGGTTGGCTCTGGCGCAAACGTATCGCAAGCTCAAGCAGGACGCTTCTTCCCAAGCAGCCGTCGCCAAGGCCGAGTCGCTGGCCGGTAACGATCCGGCCACGCTTCACGGTCTAGCGTTTCTTTATACGGAGACGGGTAATTATGAGAAGGCGGCTTCGTTCGAGGCACGGTATGCCGGCCTGGCACCCAATGACCCGAACGCGGCGGCGCGTGCGGCGGAACTCTATCTGCGCGCCGGCAAGCCTCAACCTGCCATCGAACTCGCCGGTCAAGCACTGGCAAAGGAAGATCGGGCCGATCTGCACGGTCTGCTTGGCAAGGCCTACTCGCTCCAGAAAAACCACGGGAAAGCAGCGGAGGAGATGCGGCGGGCGATAGCGCTCAACCAGTACGAAGAAACTTACTACTTCGAAGCCGCTCGCGAGAGCCTGATGGAAGGCAACGCGGCCGCAGCCATAGGCACCGTGCATACCGGGAAGAAGATCTTTGCCAAGAGTCCCCAACTCGAGCTGGTATTAGGGATCGCTTACTACGCGTTGGAGGAATATGCCAACGCAGTGGATGCATTTCTGAACGCCATCCGCATGGATGCGACCATCGAGCAGCCTTACGCCTTCATTGCTCGCACCATGGACCACACTCCGAGCCGGTTGCCTGAGATCCTCGCCGCCTTCAAGGCGCTGGCCGAGAAAGCGCCCGACAACTACTTGAGCACTTACTTTTATGGCAAGGCGCTCCTGTTCAACGGCGACGAAAAACAGGCCGAAGCGTTGCTCAAGAAGTCCGTGGCCTTGAACGGAAATTACGGGGAGTCACACCTGGAACTGGCGAAAGCTCTGGAACAGAAGGGTGAACTGGAATTGGCTCTTGCCGAGTTCCGCAGAGCGATCGAACTGAATCCCAAAGACGCAACGGCGCATTACCGGCTGGGAGGGCTGTACGACCGGCTCGGTAAACCCGATGCGGCAAAGGCCGAGTACGCCATTCAAAAGGCCTTGATCGACGAAGAGGAGTCCGGCCCCACGCGGCACCAGGAGTTGACCAAGGGCCTGGGTCCTGGCTAGCGCTGCAGTATCTTGTCCGGTTCTTCGATCTTCAGAATGCGATCGGCCGCAACGTTCTTCAAAGTCTGCGCGGCGCCGCGAGGCCAGTGAATCTCGACAGTTTCGGCTGTGGTCTCCGAACCCAAGCCGAAGTGCACCCGCCGGTCGCTTGAGGATAGGAAACCGACACTCACGCTCACATGGTTGTACAGTGTTCTTCCGGAAGGAGTGGTGACCTTCACGTTGGCCCCAATCGCATCGCGTGCGCTCACTGTTCCACGCAGGTCGAGCAGCAGCCAATGGTTGCCATTATCGGCGGAGTTCATCAGGATGCGCGGCGGTTCATTGAGCGAGGTCACCACAATGTCCTGGAAGCCGTCGTTATTCAAATCGGCAAACGCAGAGCCGCGCTGAAAGCCCTGGAACAGGAAATCCTGGCCCATTTCCCGCGACACGTCCTGAAAGGTCTTGCCGTTGACGTTCTCGAACATGGTGTCATGCTGACGGGCGTTGGGCAGCAGGTTGTCGATATCTCCGTTGGCCGAGTACAGGTCCTTCCATCCGTCGTTGTTGTAGTCGATAAATCCAGCACTCCAGCCGGCAGTGGATTCGCTCAACCTGGCAATCTGTGAGGGATTTGACACATAGTGGAACACGCGGCCTTGCTGGTTGTGGAACAGGGCCCAAATCTGCCCGATCAGGTTGTTGTAAAAGATGTCCACCCAGCCATCGTTGTCGTAGTCTTTCACGTCGCTGCCCATGGCCGAAACTGTGCGGCCGTCCTCGTTGTACGCTACGCCGTACTGCAGGCCCACTTCTTTGAATGTGCCGTTGCCCTGGTTCAGGAACAGGAAATTACGTTCAGTGTCATTGGCCACAAAGACATCCAGCCAGCCGTCCTGATTGAAATCGGCGATCCCGATTCCCATCCCCTTGCCGAGTTCCTTGCCGATGCCCGATTGCTCGGTTACATCCGCGAACTTGCCGTTGCCCAGGTTGTGATAGAGACGGTCGGAAACGCTGACATACCGGCGGGGATTGCAGTAGCTGTCGATGTTGTCGCGGCCGCAGCGGATGTCGGTTTCGGGCGTCCACACGGTGTAGTTGGAGACGATCAGGTCGAGCAAACCGTCGTTATCGTAGTCGAACCATGCGGCGCCCATGCTGAGCGTATTTGGAGGCTTGCCTCCGATGCCCGAGATCTGGGTGACATCGGTGAACGTGCCATCGTGGTTGTTGTGATAGAGAGTGTTGCGCCCGGCGTTGCAGATGAACAGGTCGGGATAACCGTCGTTGTCGTAATCGCCCACCGCGACGCCGAAGCTGAAGCCCAGATCTTCTCCCGCCAAGCCCGCCTTTCGCGTGACATCCTCGAACGTGCCGTCGCCCCGATTGTGTAGGAGGCAATTGTAGTAAGACGGGTCAACCTTCTTCAATTCGGGAAACTTGGCCCCGTTGGTGAAGAAAATATCCATCTTGCCATCCTGGTCGTAATCCAGTATCCCGACTCCGCCGCAAATCGGCTGCGGAAAGTATTTTCGTCCGGTGTAGTTGTTGTTGCTGCGGTAGGTGAATTTCGATTTCGCCGCGATATTCGTGAAATGCGGCCGCGTCGGAGTAGCGCGAACAGCGTCAAAGAGAAAGCCGGCCGCCATCACCAACGCCGCCGGGATCGCCAGTTTCAGTATGGGCCAGACCGTGCGTCGAGCGCGCATCATCGATTCCCCACCATGTTCTGGAGCGCTCTTGTTGCGGCCGCTGCCCCTCATGATACATCAAGCCCCAAGGGTTGCCCGGCAAGTTTCCCTTCGGCGATAACTCCCCCGACTACTGGTCGGAATCGGCACCGAGGGAGTTGGCCGTCCCCTCGGGGTCTGACAGCGCCCTGAGTAGAGTGTTCCCGTCCGCTTTCACCTGGATGACGGTTGCGCCATCGCGCTGGAAAGTCACGATGAGCAGGCGCATGGATTTTCCGGCGTCGTCCATGAAGATGTAGGTCGATTGCGCATCGCGCCGAGAGCGGGCGGTAATCATCGGATGCAGTCCGCGACCGGACACCATTTGCATGAGCCGGTCGCGATCGGCAGGGTCGCGATAGGCCGGAGAGGAGTCGAGATTCTGGAAGACCGCCAGTTGGAACTCGCTCGCGCCGCCTGGATGCTTCATCTTGAGTGCAAAATTCGCCACTCCCATAAAGGGGATGTGCACGCGTTTGACGCCGTAGTGAGACTCGATGGCCTTCACAACGTGATCGAAATCCCAATCGCCAGCGAGACCGGCAGCGGTCGCGACAAGCAGTACAGCTAGGAATCGAGCGTTCATTTCGATTCCCTCCGCCAGTTATTGCACGAGGTCAGATCGAGGCCGGGGATGTGAAAACGGCCTCCGAGATCGTTGATTTGTGCGGGGTCAATCGAGCCGACGACATTCACGACGGTGAGTTCTCGTGGCTCGGTGGCAATCACCACGATGCCGCCGATGGTTCCGTTCGCGTCCACCTTGATAAAAACGTCGGCGTCGCCGCCGTGGCGTTTGGAGCGCG
Organism: Bryobacteraceae bacterium; assembly: GCA_035297145.1. GTDB lineage: Bacteria > Acidobacteriota > Terriglobia > Bryobacterales > Bryobacteraceae > QHXW01. The sequence continues at coordinate 42,030 of DATGZN010000007.1, read as the reverse complement.
CGCCGACAATACGCGACCATCCCGGCGCCCGAAACTGATTGCGAAAAGCATCCACGTCAGCCTTGGTATATTCCCCTTCCGCGGCGAATTGGTAACTCCGGACGTAGATGCCCTCCAGTCCGGCGATCAACTTCTTCGCCTTGGCATCCTCTCCTGTGTCCGGGAGCCACTTCGCGGCGAGCCGTAGCATGGTGGCGTCGAGGGTCACGTCCACCGACTCCTCCGCTTTGGCGGAAAGCGCTTCCAGATTGGCCGGCAGCCGCATTTCCTGTGCCCACATCGGCGCCAATGCTGCTGCCGCCAGAACGGCCATTCCGATTTTCATATTCTTCCTCCACTCGCTTCGTGAAACATCTCTCTTCACCAGATAAGTACGCATGAGGGCCCAGGAGAGGAGGCACGATTTGCGGAGCCGTATAATGGCTTCTTGCGAAAAGCTATGCTGCGGACGTTGGTACACAATTGGCGGCGGATAGCTCTGCTGCTGTTTCTGACTGGCGCGTGCGCGAAAGCGCAGAACGGCTTTGTGCGCGCGGATGGCAAGTACCTGGTCACGCCGGCGAATACCAAACTCCTGCTACGTGGTATTAACCTCGGCAATTGGCTGGAGCCGGAAGGGTACATGTTCCTGTTCGACGGTGGTCCGGCCGCGCCGCGCGAAATCGAAGGATTCTTCAACGAGCTCATCGGACCTGCGGACGCCGACGCATTCTGGCGGGAGTATCGAGACCAGTACATTAGCCAGCGCGATATCACTTTCCTCCGCAAAGCCGGATTCAATTCGGTTCGCATTCCGCTGCATTACAAATTCTTCTCGTCCGGTGGCGAGGGATTTGCGTTGCTCGATCGCGTGATCGCATGGTGCCGCCATGAAGGGCTTTGGGTGATTCTCGATCTACATTGTGCCCCGGGCGGCCAAACCGGAACCAACATCGACGATAGCTGGGGATACCCCTGGCTTTTCGAAAGCGCACACGACCAGGATGCGACGGTTGATGTATGGAGGCGCCTGGCCGCTCGTTACCGCGACGAGCCCGCCGTCCTGGGCTACGATTTATTGAACGAGCCCATCCCGCATTTTCCGAGCCTCCAGACGTACAACGGCCGGTTGGAGCCGCTCTACAAGCGCGTCTCCTCCGCCATCCGCGAAGTTGACAGCAAGCACGTGATCATTCTCGGCGGAGCCCAGTGGGACAGTAACTTCAAGATCTTCGGGCCTCCTTTCGATCGCAATGTCATGTACACGTTTCACAAATACTGGACCTCGCCGACGCAGGATGTCATTCAGGAGTATCTGGATTTTCGCGACCGGCACAACGTGCCGGTCTGGCTGGGAGAATCCGGAGAGAATACGGACCAGTGGATCGAGCAATTCGTGCGCCTGCTGGAAAAGAACGAGGTCGGCTGGTGTTTCTGGCCATATAAAAAGATGGAGCGGGCCTCGTCGGTGGTAGCCTTCGCGAAACCGGCCCACTGGGATGAAATTGTGGCCTATGGGAAGATGCCGGGCAACAGCGGTGAAGCGGAGAAACGCATTGCGGCGCGGCCATCGCTGGAGCATTCGCGGGAGGCGCTCCAGGACCTGTTACAAAAAATCCGCGTCGAGAATTGCCGCGTAAACGCAGGCTACCTGAAGGCGCTGGGCCTAACGGTAGCCTCGCAATAAACGTGGCGGCTAGTTCTTATGATGGAGGCGGCTGCACGCTGCCTCCGCACCGCTGCTGTCGACCGCGGTCTTGCCCTCTTCGATGTACTGGATTTTCCCTTCCTTGTCGACCACGAACGTCGCACGATTCGCGATGCCGAGGTCGGTGATGAGCACACCGTAATCCTGGGCTACTTTGCGCTTCGAAAAGTCGCTCAGCAGCGGGAACGTCAGCTTTAATTTATCGACAAATTCTTTTTGAGATGGGTTGAAGTCTTCACTGATGCCGAACACCTGAGTGTCGGCGCCATCAAATTTGGCGATACCAGCCTGGTACGCCAGCATTTCCTTGGTTCAACCACCGGTAAACGCAGCCGGGAAGAATGCCAGCACCACGTTCTTCTTGCCGCGGAAATCGGACAGCTTCACGTCCTTGTCGTCGGTAGAGTGCAGGGTGAAGTCAGGAGCCTGGTCACCTACTTTGAGTTGCGTTTTCGGGGGGTTGAACTGGCCGAACAGCGCAGCGGCCGCCGTGGAAGCCAATAACAGAAGGCGAAGGCGCTTCATGAATTCCTCCTGGGAAAATGAAAGACTAGCATTGTTCGACCCCGGAGCGCAAAGATCAGCCGGATCTCAGAGCACTTCTACGACGACGGCAAAACCGACTGCGACGGAGACGCGGAAAACGGGCTCTCATTGTTGCTGCTGTCGACAGCCGTGAGCACGTAGTAGTAGGTCTGGCTGGGTTGAGCGGTGGCGTCCGTGTAGGTGGTGCCCGCCACCACCGTGGAATTCACCTTCGTGTACGGACCGGCAGCCGTGGTTCCCCGATACACGTTGTAACCGGCGACATTCGGCGAGGTGCTGGCGGTCCAGCTTAAGCTAACACTGTGAGCAGTGACGCCCGGACCGGTCACACATGGCTGGCCGAGATCGGCATTGATGATGCGCTGAACGGCAATGACGTTGCACGTGCCGGCTCCGTCGATATTGAGCGTGCAAGACAACAAACCCAGATCCATATTGATCGCCAACTGAACATCCTGAACATTGACATTTCCGTCGTTGTTCACGTCGCACGATTGAATTCCGCCGCCAACGGAACCGGCGCTGAGCGAGGTGGGCGGCGAAGGCGGCGGAGTCAGAAGACCGAACACACCCACGCTGGATGTGGTTCCGACGTAGACTTTGCCGTTGGTGATCATGGGCGCAATAAATTTGTTCCCGGCGCCAAAATGGTCGCGGCTACTTGCAGCCTGATTACTGTTGTAAAGCTCTAGCAAGGTGCCCGCATCATAAGCATGCAAGACAGCCGGATTCGTGCTCTCGGCCGCCCAGACGATGCCATTGCTGGTATTGTTGGCCGAAATACTGGGTATGGCTCCCGGATAGCCGAAACTGTTGCTGGTTTGCGCGGTGGCGGACGTAAGGAGCTTGGCATTCGAGAATTGGAAAGCAAAGATGGGGCTGCCCACCGGACCGTAATAGATCCTGCCGTTGAAATAAGCGGGCATGGCCCAGATACCGCCGGGCAAGGCTCCGGCAAGCTCCTGATAAATGTTGCCGTTGTTCGAAGTGAATTGTCCCATCGAATCCCGGTTGACGAGGTACAAGTTGCCGTCCTTGCCCGCCCCGACGGCCAAGTGCCACGCCTTGCCCGTATTATCTGTCTGGTCAGGAAGGACCAACGCACCGCCCGACCCGAGATCGGTGTCACTTCCGTTTTCTTGCGCCTCATTGTTCATTTCGAAGTAATCGGCCACACCGAGACCGCCCGAAGTCGAGATTTTCAGAAAAGCGTTTCCGAAGTTACCGTTCGCTGGAAACCCGTTACTGCTGAGGGTGGTGTCGAAATCGCCGTTGCCATCGAGCACATAGATGTTGCCCGAGCTGTCCGAGGCAATTCCGGCCCCTGCCATCCAGATTCCGCCCTCGCCGCCATTGGGGACTACATTCAATACTGTAGTCTGCGCGAGCGTGCCGGCGTCGTAACCCATGACCCAACCGGTGTATGGCTGGGCGTCACAATGAGAGCCCCACGCGGTGTACACGAGGCCATTGAGCAACAACAGGCCGGGCCGCTCCTTGTACTGCTTCGCATCAAACGTCACGATTCCATTCGAACTGTTGTCACCCGTGCCTGGATACGTGGCTTGCACGGTCGTTGGGCCGCCAAACAGCTCGGCGCCGGTCGTGAGATCCAGCGCGTGCAGGCGCTGAAAGTAGTTCCCGGAGCCGTCTTTAGACATCGCGACCAAATAGATTGCACCGTTGGGGCCGCGCGTGCGATCGATGGCCGGCGTGGCTGTGACTCCGATCTCGGGCGTGACCTGGCTGCAGCCGCGGTCATCGGAGGTGGATTCGCCGGATTTCAAGGTTGAGACTTTCCAAATCTGCGAGCCGGTGTCGGCGTCGAATGCATAGACGCTACCGTGCTCGGTGGCTGCAATGAGCAGGTTGTGTGTGCCCTGTCCGGAGATCGCGACGCTCGAAACGTACAGTGGCTGCGCATCGACCTTGCCATCCACCGAAATCGTGAATAGCCTTCCGAATGTACTGGATTTGACATTGCTCGGCGTCAGTGTGGGCTCGTTCAGATTCTGGCCGGTGCGGCCAATGTCGTTGTGATAGGTGAGCACATCGGCCGCATCCACGACGGGAGCGCTGATCAGCGACAAGGAAACCGCCAGCCATACGACTGCTGCCAAACGAAACGGCAAGTGCGCACAAACCTCAAATAGCACGGACCCTCCTCCGGGTTCCGCCCGGCGCATGGCGGATATTCCAGTTAGTGTAGCGTTCTTCTAGATGTGACCCAAATTGGCCGGTGATACAAGATTGTAAATAGTTAGAGCGTTACGGCTAACTCGTTTGACAACCGCTGGACGGAACGCTGCTGGCGGCTCGTGGGCCGTTTCCCCACAGCAACATACGCGGCGAGCTGAGGCTAAGCGGCGCTGTATATACTGGCAGGATGCGAATCGGCGGGTTGCTTCTTCTGCTCTCGTGGGCGCTCCAACTGCCCGCCTCCTCGGAGTGGCCGCAATTCCGCGGTCCCAATGCTTTCGGCGTTTCCGACACGACCGACGTCCCCTCGGAGTTCGGTCCATCCAAAAATGTGGCGTGGAAAACTGCTTTGCCTCCGGGGCATTCCTCACCCGTGTTCTCGGCGGATCAAATCTTCCTCACTGCGTACGACGCGGATCACTTATACGTCATCGCACTGGAACGTTCCACGGGCAGGATTCTGTGGCGCCGCGAGGTTCCGCGGCCACGTAAACAGAAGTTGCACAACTCCAATAGTCCGGCGTCGCCAAGCGTGGCTACCGACGGCAAGAATGCCTACGCGTTCTTCACTGATTTTGGCCTGGTCTCCTACGGTCCGGATGGCAACGAGCGCTGGCGCGTTCCTCTCGGACCGTTCGATAATCCATTCGGTCTGGGGGCATCGCCCGTGCTGGCTCAGGGAAAAGTCATCCAGGTATGCGATTCCGAAACAGGGTCGTTTGTGCTGGCGGTGGACCAAAAGAGTGGAGCAAAAGTATGGCGCGTGGAGCGGCCCGAAATGACGCGCGGCTTTTCAACGCCCGTGCTGTACCAGCCGAATGGCGGGCGGTTGCAAGCCTTGGTCGCGGGAACAAATCGCTTCATCGCGTATGACGTCGAGAACGGCGCCGAAATCTGGTGGGTCCGCGGCCTGACCTGGCAGATGAAGCCGACGCCGATCGTGGATGGCGACACAGCATACGTGCTCGGCTGGGCGGGAGGGGCCGATCAGGGCAATCAGGCCGCCGTTCCCTCATTCGCGGAAATCTTGAAGGTAGAGGACGCGAATCACGATGGCAAGCTATCGAAGAACGAGCTGGCGGACTCCCAATACAAGCAGGATTTCGCAGACTCGGATCTGGATGGGGATGGATTTCTGGAAGAGCGGGAATGGGAGAAATATCGCGAAAGGCGCACTCTGGTCAACTCCGTCATGGCTGTGAAGCTCGGCGGGACGGGCGACATGACCGAGCGAAACGTTCTGTGGCGCTTTTACAAATCGCTCCCCAACGTTCCTTCTCCGCTGCTCTATCAGAGCGTTCTCTACCTCGTGAAAGAAGGCGGTATTCTGACCGCCCTCGATCCGGCGACCGGCAGCGTACTAAAGCAGGGCCGCCTCAAGGGCGCGCTGGATTTCTACTATTCGTCTCCGGTCGCCGCGGACGGCAAAATCTACACCGCCAGCCAGGACGGTCACATTTCGGTCATCAAGGCGGGGCGGGATTGGGAGCTGATTGCTGTGAATGACATGGATGATGAAGTCTACGCCACTCCCGCTCCCGTGGACCATCGCCTCTACGTTCGTACGAAGAGCGCGCTCTATTGCTTCCGCAACACTCGATAAATGCGTCGGTTGGCTCTACTGATAGGAATGCTGTTCGAGCTGTCGCTGATTGTAGGGTGGACAGGCGAGTACCGACCCGGCGCCGAGGTTACCCTCGCCTGGTAAGGTCGTGAGAGTCTCCTTCAGTTGACCGTCGACGACGTGCAACTGGAGCACGCCTTCACCAGTCTCCCGGCTCAGGGCAAACGAGGCCACTGGCCCGAAGAACTGCTGCAGGTCTTTCGATGCATAGGTTTTCAAGACCGGGGGCAGAACGCGTGGGTCGAAAAACCGGAAAAACATCGGTCGGCCTTGCTTGTTATACACGATCAGGAACTTGCGAAAATGCCGGCGCAGTGTGTCGAGATCCGCGTCGCTGGCTACGAAGATGCCCCAGTCGTTAGCCCAACCCCGCTCCAACACCCATTTAGTGAAAGCGTCGTTGCGCCCCAACCGCACCAGATACGGAACCACCTTGGCCATGCCAGGCTCCAATTCGCCGGGCAGCAGACACACGAACTCCGGACGTAAGCCGTATAGTTTGTCCAGCAGATCGGGAATTCCCGCCCCATCGAGAATGACGTATAGTTTGCCCACACTTCGGAAGAGCTCGTATTGCAGCGATTCCAGCAGTTTCGTATTTGATCTCATGGCTGTCCCTCATTTTTTTGAATTGAATTTACTGCCGCCGGCGCGGTTGTCGATTCTCCTGTTGGTAGATCGTTCTTGACGGAATCAATTTCTGTCCGCTCGCTCTATAGGGCGACATTCCGAGCGAAATCCCCTCAACGACTCGAAGAAAGATGTGGGTGGGCAGGAAGGCAAAAAAAGTGATATGCCGCCGATCCGGAGACAGGCGGCACATCAGGCTGAGGTTAGATTGGAGGGAAAATCTGCTTTGCGCGGTGTTACTGGATGGGCACGGTCCACAGGTTCAGGGCGTTCTTATTGTCATCCACCGCGGCGAACCGGATAGCACCGCCCACGTTAACCAGATTGACGCCGAACGCTCCACCGTTGTTTGGATCAACCGAGAACTGGGCCACGAACTGGCCGCCCGTGGTGAATTCCACGATCTCACTCGGCTGATTCGGATCCACATTCGACCCGTCACTGTTGGCCACGATCAGATGGCCGTTCGGCGCGAGAACCAGGTCGATGGGCCCGTGAAGATGAGTGTTGTCCTGGTAGATCATTTTCCCAGTACCACCATCGCTCATCATCGAGCCGGCGTTGTTAATCTGGAAAACTGCATTTTCGAGCGAGGAAGCCACGTACAGGATATCGTTCGCGGCGTCATATGCCAGGCCGCTCGGACCAAGTTCGAGAGCGGCAGGGTCTCCACGGTGTTGATAGCCGGAGGCAATCTGTACCTTTTGCCGGATTTGGACGGCATCGGAGTTCTCGAAGAACGAGAGGTCGAACCGCACCACCGTTCCACTCAGAACGTTCGACACGAACATCTGCGCCTGGTTGCCTTCTTCGTGGATAGCCATGCCCCATGGCCCGTTGATCAGCGTCGGGTCGGTCAGCGTGCCGTCCAGTTCGCCGTTGCGATCCAGCACCAGAATGGAACCGGGCTGCACTGTCGCGGAGGTGCCGTCGGCCGTAGGCATATTGCCCACGAAAACCAATCCATGCTTCACCGCGACCAATGCGGCTGTCAAACCGAGCCCGGCTTTTCCCTGGTAGAACGTCGACGTCGCGCCGGCCGGCGTTACCCGGGTGATCGTGGTTCCCGTACCCTGAAGGTTCTGGCTATTGTTAAAATTTGATACCAGAATGTCGCCAGGATTCAGAATTCCGCCGGTGCGGAAATGATTAGGCACGAACGCGACGCCGTAGGGATTCACATCGCCGTTGGACGGGACCGTCGAGACGGACGGAGGCGGAAGTGGAATCAGCGGCTTGACGTCTTGCTGGGCCATGGCCACACCGGACGAGAGCGCGAGCACGCCCAGCCCCAGAAGGCCCATGGTGGTTTTGCGGTTAACGGTTTTCGCCGGATCGCTCACGGCGGCGGACAAAGAGCAAAGTTCGGATTTCATCGTTTTTCTCCTTTTCTATTTGGCGCCGCGGATGTCGCGACGGCCTTTCTGCTCGAGAGTTTCGAGCGCTTGAGAGTTTTCGGCCCGCGAGGGCCTCGGTGGCGGACCGTTTATGTCCGCTCACTGAGTAAGGCGACGTTCGGGACAGAATTCCCTCACGTCCTCCAAATAATTTCCGGAGCTGGCTAATGGTGCCGGAACAGCAAGCCGTTACGCGGCTTCTCCACGACCTGAGCCACGGCAACAAAGACGCTTTCGACAAGCTGATGCCGGTGGTGTACGACCAGCTCCGCAGGCTGGCCGCGCGCTGCCTGCTCTCAGAGCGTTCCGGCCACACGCTGCCGGCGACAGCTCTGGTCCACGAAGCCTATATGCGGCTGGTGCAAGCCGATGTGGCTTTCGAAGACCGCGTCCACTTCTATGCAGTCGCGGCTCGTGTGATGCGCCGCATCCTGGTAGATCACGCTAAAACGAACAATCGTCAGAAACGCGGCGGTGGCGCGGACCGCATTCCGTTGGATGAAGCGATCATCGTCGGCCCCGAGGCGCCGGCGGGCATCGTGGAGCTTGACGAAGCGTTACAGCGCCTGGCGGTACACGATGAGCGCAAGGCTAGCGTCGTCGAGCTGCTCTTCTTCGGCGGCATGACTTACGAAGAGACTGCGGCGGCATTGAAAATGTCCCCTGCCACGGTTCATCGCGAATTGAAAATGGCCAAGGCCTGGCTGCACCGCGAACTCTCGCAAAGCGAATCCTAAAACGCTGTGGCCACCCAGGGGCAAGATCGGGAGCGCTGGCGGCTGTTGGAAGAGATCTTCCAAGCGGCGGCGGAAATGGCGCCTGAGCTTCGTCCGGAGTATTTGAATCGCGCATGCGGCAACGACGCCGAATTGCGCGAGGAAGTTGACTCTCTTCTGGCATCGGCTGATCAGAGCCTGGATTTTCTTGCTAAGCCGATTCAGGACGCGGCACAGGCGGTCGCCGCGCAGCCCACCATGGCCGGCCGGCGCATCGGTTCTTACCAGGTGCTGCGGGCGCTGGGTGAAGGCGGCATGGGCACGGTGTATCTCGCGGCCAGAGCCGACGCGCACTACGATCGCAAGGTTGCCATCAAGCTGATGCGCGCACCTTTCGGCCGGAACGAATCGATGCAGGAGCGCTTCCGGACCGAGCGGCAGATTCTGGCAAATCTCGATCACCCCAACATCGCCCGTCTCCTGGATGGCGGCGTCACCTCGTTCGATAGCGGCCCCGGCTTCCAGAATGTGCCCTATCTCGTGATGGAGTATGTAGACGGCGTCACGCTCGACGAGTACTGCCGAAGAAACAGCCTCTCAATCGACGATCGTTTACGCCTTTTCCGAATTGTGTGCGCAGCGGTTGAGTACGCACACAACAATCTGGTTGTGCATCGCGATATCAAGCCCGCAAATATTCTGGTTTCGGCGGCCGGAGTCCCGAAGCTGCTGGATTTCGGCATTGCCAAGCTGCTGGACCCCGAGATCGGCGACAATCCCGTCTCGCGCACCAAGACCACACAGCGCCTGATGACGCCTGAGTATGCCAGCCCGGAACAAATTCGCGGCGGGCCCGTTACAACCGCGAGCGACGTCTACGCGCTGGGTGTGCTGTTGTACGAGCTGCTGACCGAGCGGCGGCCCTTTCGCTTAGGAACCAAAAGCCCGTTGGAAATGGCCGTGATGATCTGCGAGGAGCAGCCGGAGCTTCCGAGCGCGTGCTGCGCCAGGAATCCGGGCAAGGCCGCGGAAGCTAAGAAGCTACAAGGCGACTTGGACAGCATCGCGCTGACGGCCATGCACAAAGAGCCGGGCCGACGCTATGCCTCGGTCGCGCAAATGTCCGCCGATGTGCGCGCATACCTGGAAAATTATCCGCTGCTCGCGCAGACCCATAAATGGGGATATCGTTCCCGCAAATTTGTACGGCGTCACAAACTGGGAGTCGTGCTAGGAGCCGCTGGGGTGCTGGCGCTCGTAGGTTTCAGCATTGGAATGGGACTGCTGGCGAAGCGCACCACGCGCGACCAAGTCATCGCCCAGCGGCAGGCGCAATTCCTATCGGACATGTTCAGGGCCGCCACGCCCGAGGAGGCGCGCGGAAGCAAGTTCACGGCGCGCGATCTGCTGGACCGAGGCGCCCAACGCGTGGATAAGGAATTCGCCGGCGAGCCCGAAATCCGCGCCTCGCTGCTCGAAAACATCGCGGGAGCGTATCGGAGCCTTGGAGTACTGGACCAAGCCGAAGCGGTGGCGCAACGGGCTTACAATTTGCGGTCTCAAACGGCCGGTCCGGACGCGGCGTCGAGCGCCGGCGCCCTGGAGTTGCTGGCGTCAGCTATCCGGCTCCGAGGCCAATATCAGAGAGCCGAGCCGCTATTCCGGCGCCTCGTGGCCATCCAACGGAAAGCTTTGGGCGAAGGTCACGTCGAGATGGCGGCGGCGCTGAGTGGATTAGGCGAATGCCTCTACCTGGAAGCGAAAGATCAGGAAGCGGAACCTATGCTTCGGGAGGCGCTCGCTATCGACCGGCGCAACGGGCCAAATTTTGGCTCGGAAACGCGCAACTACCTCGCGCTGCTGTTGGAGCGAAAAGGGGAGTATCCGGAGGCTGCCACGCTCTTGCGTGAGGCCGTGGAAATCGATCGGCGAACGATAGGGACAGACACTCCGCAATATGCCACTAGCTCGCATAACTTGGCGAGCGCTCTGATCGATTTGGGAGATCTATCGGGCGCCGAGTCCAGGCTGCGCGAGACACTGGCCATTCGCCGCAAGGTTTTGGGAAACGATCATCCGGATCTTTTTTACTCGCTGAACAATCTCGCGTTTGTACTGCTGAATGAAGGGGACTGGGACGCGGCGGAACCGTTCGCTCGCGAGGGGGTTGCGTTATGCCAGCGGGTGCTGGGCGAAGGCCATCCGCAACTCGCCGGCGCCCGAAATGGATTGGCCCGCGTTTTGCAGGCCAAGCGCCATTTTCCGGAAGCGGAGCAGCAGTTCCGCCTGGCGCTGGATACACTGCACACAGCAAACCAGTCCGATGGCTGGTCGGCGGCGCAGATCAGTCTGAACTTGGGCATGCTCGAGCTCGATCGCGGCAACTATTCTGACGCCGAGAGCCTCTCGCGCCAGTCGCTCGAGAAGCTCCGCAAACTCGCCGGCAACGAGGCACCCGCGGTGTCTACGGCGCTCATTGAAATGGCGGAGGATCGTATGTTTCAGCACGACCCCAAAGGTGCGGAACCCCTGCTGCGCGAAGCGCTCGCTATTCGTCAAAAGAAATACCCACCCGGACACGCGAACATCATTTCCGCACAGACCCGCTTGGGAGAAGCTCTGGTTGGCGAGGGGGAATCCGCGGAAGCCGAGCCGATCCTCCAGCAAGCCGTGGGATCGGCCTACCAGGCGCCATTTCCCCTGCCCGTCTGGCAGGTGGCGGAGGCTCAGAGCGCTCTGGGTGCGTGTCTTACGGCCCAAGGCCGGCGCACCGAGGCGGAGACGTTGATCCATTCGAGCCAGGCCGGATTGCAAAAACACCCCCGGCCCGCATTTCGCCGGCCGGCCTCGGAACGCCTGAAACATCATTAGCTAAACTTTTGCGAACTCCGCTGACCCCGGAGCGTATAGATCTGTTTAGGAGTCTAGCTCATGGGATCATTCCTTAACGAAGCGAAGCCGGTTGTACGCAGGCTGATGCGCTCACCGATGTTCACCGCCATTACGCTCATAACGTTAGCGGTCGGCATCGGTGCGAACACCGCGATCTTCAGCGTACTGAACGGCGTTCTGCTGAAGCCCCTTCCCTACCCCAATCCCGATCAGCTCGTCGGCGTCTGGGAAACGGCGCCTGGGTTGGGCTGGACGGATGCGAACGCGTCGCCCAGTACGTATTTCACGTTCCGGGAGGAGAACCGGACATTTCAGGACACTGGCATCTGGCGCACGGATTCCGTCAGTGTGACCGGCACGGGCGAACCGGAGCTAGTCGAGTCGCTGATGGTGACGGATGGCACCCTTCCCATCCTCGGTATCCAGCCCATTCGCGGCCGCTGGTTCAGTCAGAAAGATGATCTACCCGGCAGCCCCGGTACGGTGATGCTCACCTACGGCTACTGGCAACGCAAGTTCGGTGGAGACTCGTCGGTGCTCGGCCGAAGAATTATCATCGACGGGGAAGCGCGCGAGGTCGTTGGGGTTATGCCGCAGCGCTTCCGCTTCATGAATCGCAACGTGACGCTGATCATGCCGTTACAGTTAGATCGCGGCAAGACATTCGTCGGCAATTTTAGCTATCTCGGAATCGCACGGCTGAAGCCAGGAGTCACCGTCGCGCAGGCGAATGCGGATGTGGCGCGCATGCTCCCGATGATGTCGAGGAAGTTTCCGATGCCTCCGGGCTTGAGCCTCAAGATGTTTGAGCAAGCGCGCCTGGGCCCGAATCTCCGGCTACTGAAAAAAGATGTGGTGGGTGACATTGGAAATGTGCTCTGGGTACTCATGGGAACCATCGGCGCGGTATTGCTGATCGCATGCGCTAACGTAGCCAACTTGCTGCTGGTGCGGGCCGAAGGCCGCCAACACGAACTAGCCATTCGTTCCGCGCTCGGCGCCGGCAAGATGCGCATCGCCCGCGAGTTGCTGCTGGAGAGCGTCAGTTTGGGACTGCTGGGCGGCGTATTGGGCGTCGGCCTGGCCTACGCCGCACTTCGATTGCTGGTGGCCATGGGTCCGTCACAGCTACCCCGGCTGGATGAGATATCTATTGACCCTATCGCCCTGTTGTTCACGCTGGCCATTTCGCTGATCGCGGGCATTCTGTTTGGACTGATTCCCGTATTCAAGTATGCAGGACCACGGTTGGAGTCGGCTCTCCGGCAGGGTGGCCGCACATCGAGCGACGGCAGAGAGCGCCATCGTGCGCGGAGCGTGCTGGTAGTGGTGCAAGTCTCGCTGGCTCTGGTTTTGCTCATCAGCTCCGGCCTCATGATTCGCACCGTCCGCGCGCTCAATCAGGTGCAGCCCGGGTTCACGGAGCCGGACCAGGTCCTCACGCTGCACGTCTCGATTCCTGAGGGGGCAGTGGCGAAGCCCGATCAGGTCGTCCGCACTTACAACGACATGCTGGAGAAAGTCGCGGCGGTCCCCGGTGTCACATCGGTGAGCCTTACAAATTCCGTAACGATGGATGGCAACAACTCTAACGATCCGATTTTTGCCGCGGACAAGGTCTATGCGGATGAGAAGATTCCGCCATTGCGGCGCTATAAGTTCGTTTCACCCGGCTCATTCAAAACAATGGGCAGTCCTTTGTTGGCCGGACGCGACCTGACCTGGGCGGATATCTATGAGCACCGCCCGGTAGTGCTGGTCTCCGAAAGCCTGGCACGCGAGCTGTGGCAGACGCCCACGGCAGCGTTGGGAAAGCAGGTTCGCGAGAACCCCAAGGGCGTCTGGCGCGAGGTGATCGGCGTCGTTGGGAACGAGCGCGACAACGGCGTCAGTGAAAAGGCGCCAACCATCGCGTATTGGCCGATGATCGTCAAGAATTTCTGGGATCAGGACCTCCGTGTGCAACGCAACCAGGCCTTCGCGATCCGCAGCAGTCGAACCGGCACGGCCGGTCTTCTCAAAGAGGTCCGGCTGGCGATCTGGTCGGTGAATCCGAACCTGCCCATTGCGGACGTTCGGACGCTTCGGGAGATCTACGACGGGTCGATGGCGCGCACCTCATTTACGCTGGTGATGCTGACGATTGCCGCGGGCATGGCGCTGTTACTGGGCATCGTAGGGATTTACGGCGTGATCTCCTACTCGGTATCGCAACGAACGCGTGAGATCGGAATACGCATCGCTTTGGGCGCGCCGCAGCAGAATGTGCGGCAGATGTTCGTGCGGCAGGGGCTGCTGCTGACCGGAATCGGCGTGGCATGCGGTGTGGCCGCAGCCGTGGCGTTGACGCGCCTGATGACGGCCCTCCTATTCGAAGTGAGCCCGCTCGACCCGGCGACTTACTGCGCCGTCTGCGCGGTGTTGATCGCAGCTGCCGTGCTCGCGAGCTACATTCCCGCCCGCAGAGCCACAAACATCGACCCGAGCGACGCGTTGCGCGTCGAGTGACGGCAAACCTAATCGTAGTGCAGGGCTTTCATCGGATCCACCATCGACGCGCGCCGCGCGGGGATGTACGCCGCGAGCATGGTCACAACAAGCAGTGCGGGCGCGACCAGGAGAAAGGCGGAGGCATCGGCGTCCATTCCGGCCATCACACGCGTCAGCACTTTTGCGATGCCATAGCTGGCCGCTAGGCCGACGGCGACGCCGCTGAGTCCTAGCACCAGACCTTGCCGCATCACCATGCGCAACACGGCGCCGCGCGGGGCGCCGATTGCCATGCGGATACCGATTTCGCGGGTTCGCCGGCTGGCTGAATACGCGACCAATCCGTACAGGCCCACCATCGCCAGCACCAGCCCCATTACTCCTATGGCCGCGACCGTTTGAATGATCAGGTTGGGCCCGGCCATGGCGCGGTTTTGAAAGTATTCTTCCATGACGCGTACGTCGTAAACCGGCTGGTTCGCGTCCAGGTTGCGAACCACTTCGCGCAAAGGCGTTGCCAGAGCCGCCGGATCACCGAAGGACTCGGCGACTAGCGTCATGCGGGGTTCAGGCTTCTGCGCCAGCGGAAAGTAGAGAAATTCCGACGGCGGCTCACCGACCCAAAAGTATTTCCCCTGTTTCGCGACGCCCACGATCTCCACCCAGGGCCCATTCTGGTTGTCTAGCCGGAAGCGCTTGCCGATGGGGTCCTGTCCCGGCCAATAATGCTTTGCGAGTTCCTCGTTCACCACCGCTACCCTTGGCGTTGCGGCCGTGTCCGATGTACGAAAACCCCGGCCGCGGACAATCGGCACACCTAGAGTTCTGAAGTAGTTCTCGTCGACGGTGTTGGAAAACAAATTGACGTTTTCCTGCCCGGGCGGGTAGCGATAGCCTTCGGGCAGAATCGTCGCGCCGTCCAGTGTGGCCCCGTCCATTGGAGTGACATAGGTGAGGGCCGCGGATTTCACGCCCGCGACGGCGCGCGCCCGCTCGACCACCTGTTGAAAGAACTGTTTGGTCTGCTGGTCCGTATACCGAATCAGCCGGGGATCGAAGCTCATGAGCAGTCGATGATCGGTGCGGAATCCCGGGCCTTGCGCCATGTCGTTTCGGAAAGCCTGAAACACCAGCGTGGCCACCGTCAGCAGCAGCAAAGACATAGCCACCTGCCCCACCACCAGCAGATTGCGTCCCCAAAGCCGCTTGCGGCCAGGAGCATCCGCGCCGGCCGTCCGAAGAGCGCTTGCCAGATCGGTACGTGTGGTCTGCACCGCTGGTGTCAAGCCAAAAACCAGCGTGCTCGCGAGCGACAGGATGAGACTGACCAACATCACGCGCTGGTCCAGTTGCACGGAAAGTACCACGGGCAAATCACTCTCGAAGGTTAGCCGGTTAAAGAAGGCCACTCCTACAGATGCGACACCGAGACCCAACACTCCACCGGCGAGCGCAATCAGCAGGCTTTCCGTGAGCAACTGCCGGATCAGCCGGGGCCGCCCCGCGCCGATTGCCAGCCGCATGGAAATCTCACGTGAGCGAACACGTGCACGGCTGAGCAGCAGGCAGGCGACATTGGCGCACGCCACCAGCAGAACGGTCAACGACAGTCCGATCAGCAGGCCGATGAGCCGGACGTTCTCCTGCCCCTGGTTAAAGCGTGCTTCCAGTTCGGTGCGCAGCACAACGCTCTGATTCCGATTGGTGACCGGGTACGTGCGCTCCAAACTCTTGGCGATGACGCCCAGCTCCGCTTGTGCCTGCGCCATGGTTACGCCGGGCCTGAGCCGGCCCTTTACGGTAAAAACCCTCTGATCGCGCGCTTCGAGCATGTTGCTGCCGCTGCTGCTGGCGATACGCCGCCACATCATCACCGGCACGAAAAACGCGGGCCGGACAATTGTGTCCATTCCGGTGAATGGAGCGGGGGCGATGCCTATCACCGTGAAGTCGGTTCCGTTGAGCCTGACCTTCCGGCCGATCATGGATCGATCGGCCGCGAATTCCTTCTCCCAGAAATCGTGGCCAAGAACCACCACGGCATCCCGGCCTTCCACCTGGTCCTCATCAGGCCGGAACGAGCGGCCCAACTCGGGTTCCACACCCATGACGCGGAAAAAGTCGCCCGTCACCAGCATGCCCATTCTCATGTGCGGGAGCGCGTCCGGCGCCGGGCTGAATCCAAAGGTATCCAGGTGAAACGCCACTAAGCCCTTGAAGCTCTTGCTATTGGCCCGGTAGTCGAGGTACTCACGGTACGAGAGCCAGCCAAGGCGATCGACAATGAAACTGGTGTTTGTGGAGTGTGAGGCCACCGTGACCACTTCACTGGGACGTAGCACGGGCAAGGGCCGCAGGAGCAGCGCATCGGCCAGGCTGAACATGGCGGAGTTCGCGCCGATCCCGATGCCTAGTGAGAGCACCGCCACCATGGTGAAGCCCGGATTCTTGGCCAGCATGCGGCGGGCGTAACGAAGGTCTTGCCAAAGCCGCTCCAACCAGGCCCATACCCAGACCGAGCGCGTCTCTGGCCGAGCCGCCGATTCTTCCCCGCGTTTTTGAAAGCTCATAACCGTCGGGGTATGCAATCGCACAGCCGTGCCACGATCGAGAGTCGAAAGGCGCGGACCGTGGGTTTCCTTGGCCCTATCTTGTTCAATTCGCAGGTGTTAGTATTGCAGCCCCGCAGTTCGAGGGGCATACCTTCGCATCGGTAAGTGTTCACTCCCGGACACTCAAATTTGCGGATTCAGAACACTCAAGCTGTTCCCGGTTCCCGATAGAGACCAAATTCGCATAGTGCCGGGCAAACCGGACTTTTGGTGATGCGCAGCCGCACTTTTGTAGTGGTCACCGATTCCGGAGTGCGGAGCAGACGGCAGGAGCCGATGCTCGTCCCCTGCGCGAAGCGCTTCCAGGCGCGCGTATCCCAGTGATCGAGCTCGAATGCCTCGACGCGCTGGCCCAACCGGATGGCCTCGCGTAGCCGGATGACGTTGAAGGTGACGGGACGATCAAATTCCATCACCACTTCGGGAGTCGTCACCGAATCGTCGGTGGTCCAGTAGGTGTTGCGGTCGCCATCAATCAGGTTGCCGGGACTGAACGCCGGATCGTTACCTCGGATTAGTGCCGCCATTTTGCCGCCGGCGGCGAGGTTGGTGGCGAACGTGGCCTCGATCAATTCGCCGAAGCGCCGCAATGACGCCACGTCATTCTCATGCAGCAGCCCTCGTCGGTCCGGCGGGACGTTGAGCAACAGACTCGCGCCGCGGCCGGTGGACTTGTAATAGAGATCCACGAGCTGCGCGGGCGTCTTCACTTGCGCGTTTTCTTCCGCATGCCAGAACCAGCCCGGTCGAATCGAAACATCGCACTCTGCCGGCATCCAATGGGAGCCTTGGCGATGACCTGTTTCGCCTTCTTTCTCACGCACGTATCCAGGCGCGGCTGGCCCGCCATCTTCGCCAACGGGATCATATGTTGCCCAACACGTTTCACCGGCGTAACCGGATTCATTGCCCACCCAGCGAATATCCGGGCCGACATCGCTGAAGATAACCGCATCCGGTTGCAGCGAGCGCACCATCTCCCAGGTGCGGGGCCAGTCATAGTAAGTGCGCTTGTCGATGAGACGTTTTTCCCGTGCGCCGCCGTAGTATCCATCGCCGCCGTTGGCGCCGTCATGCCAAACCTCGAAGATCGGACCGTAATCCGTCAGCAATTCGCGCAACTGCGCGCGATACATCTCGACATATTCCGGTTTGCCGTAGAGCGCGCTGTTGCGATCCCACGGCGAGAGATAGACGCCGAATCTCATGTCGTGACTACGGGCGGCATCGGCGATCTCCTTCACGACGTCGCCACGGCCATCGCGCCAACGGCTGTGCCGCACGGAGTGTTCGGTAGTGCGCGTGGGCCAGAGGCAAAAACCGTCGTGATGCTTGCAGGTGAGGATCGCGCCTCTCAAGCCGCCGGCCTTTAAAACGGAGACAATGGCATCAGCGTCGAAAGCGGTGGGATGGAAGAGCGCCGGATCTTCGTCGCCGTAACCCCATTCCTTGCCCGTGAACGTATTCATCGAGAAGTGCAGGAATGCGCACCGCTCCATTTCGTGCCAGTGGAGCTGCCGCTCGGAGGGAACCGCCCTGTAGGGCGCCGGGGATTTCCTTAATCGTTCTGCGCCTACCGCAAGTGCCGCAGCAAACGGCGACACCAAAAAGCTGCGTCTGGAGGTTCGATAATGGCTCACGTGCTGCACAAGACGATGATACAGTGTCGGTTCATGGCGCTCTTTAGTGGGAATTGGCGAGCAATGTTGGGCGTTCTGGTTTTCTCCCTGTGCGTGCTTCATGCCGCTGATTCGCCCGTCACCAGCCCGCCCCACTTTCATTACGATACGCGCGCGGAAGGCTGGCAGACATCCGGTGGATTCGACATGCCAGCCGCGGTCGTGCGGTACACCACCGATCGCCAAACACTGGAGCGGTACTACAACAATCGCTTTTCGCCGGAACGACGGCAAGCGTTGGATCAGTTCGCCGCTAACTGGATGGAGGTTTTAGAACAGCAGGTGCCTTACGACTCCCTGGATGTGAATGGCCGCATCGACTGGCTTCTTCTGAGGGCCAAATTGCATCAGTACGTGCGCAGCAGCGTGGCCATGAAGAAGCGCGAATCGGAAATTGCACGCCTGGTTCCGTTCGCGGATTCCATTCTGGCTCTCGATGACGATCTCCGCCGGTTCGCTTTTGTCGATGGTGCGGATGCGGCGGCACGTGTCTCTCGGCTAGCCGACGAATTGGGAAGACTGACCAGCGAGATCACGAACGGCAAGCTGACGGCTCCTTCCACTGCCGGCCGCCGCGCGGCCAGGTTCACCGAGAGCTTGCGGGAAACGCTGAAGCAGTGGCGCGATTTTTACACCGGCTACGATCCTGTCTTTACCTGGTGGGTGGCGGAACCATGGAAGCGCGCCGACGCCGCACTGGGCGCGTATGCCACGCTGCTTGACGAGAAGATTGCCGGTGTCCGCTCGTCGGATAAAGATACGATCGTCGGCGACCCGGTAGGCCGCGAAGCGGTCGAGGACGCGCTGGCCTCGGAGTTCATCCCGTATACGCCGGAGGAACTGATCGCGATCGGCCGCAAGGAATTCGCGTGGTGCAAGGAGCAGATGCTGGCGTGCTCCCGCCAGTTGGGATATGGAGACGATTGGCGGAAGGCGCTGGATCATGTCAAGAACGATCACGTCAAGCCCGGGCAGCAACCGGCGCTGATCCGCGACCTGGCTTATGAAGCCGTCGATTACGTGCGCCGGCACGATCTGATTACGATCCCCGACGCCGCCACCAATACCTGGCGCATGGAGATGATGTCGCCGGAGCGCCAGCGGATGAACCCGTTCTTTCTTGGTGGAGACACCATGATCGTTTCGTATCCCACCGACACGATGACCGAGGAGCAGAAGCTCATGAGCATGCGCGGCAACAACATTCACTTCGCGCGCGCGACGGTGTTTCATGAGCTGATCCCCGGGCACTATTTGCAACAGTACATGGCGGAGCGTTACCGGCCGTGGCGGTCGGCTTTCGAGACGCCGTTCTGGGTGGAAGGCTGGGCGTTCTACTGGGAGATGCTGCTCTGGGATCTGGATTTTCCGCGCTCGCCGGAGGATCGCATCGGCATGCTGTTCTGGCGGATGCACCGGGCGGCTCGGGTGATCTTCTCCTTGAGCTTTCACCTGGGGCAGATGACGGCGCCACAGGCGGTCGATTTCCTGGTGAACGAAGTCGGGCACGAGCGCGAAAATGCGGCGGGCGAAGTGCGGCGCTCCTTCGAAAGTAACGAATACGGCCCACTTTATCAGTGCGCCTATCAACTGGGCGCCTTGCAGTTCCGAGCACTGCGCGCGGAACTGGTAGATGCGGGAAAGATGACCAACCGGCAGTTCCACGATGCCGTGCTCAAACTCAACGCGATTCCCGTGGAGATGATCCGCGTGTCTTTGATGAATCAGAAGCTGGCGAAAGGCTTCGCCGCACAATGGAAATTCTACGCGGAAGTGCCGCCCGGCAAATCCGTCGCAGCACCACGGGCCGCGAACTAGTCAGTCATCCGGTTAACGTTATCCAAAATCGTCCAGGAAATCACCTGATTTATTTGTATAGTGCGATCATGGAAAACTCATAGCAGACATAGATGAGCTGGTTCGGTTCACTTCTCGGTCACTCCTCGCAGGGAACGGCTTCGCCGGTTACGATGGGCGAAGCCGGTCCGGCTGCGGATAACCGCTATTATCAGCGAATCAACAGCGGCAATTTGCGGTTCCGGCTATCCTGGCAGGACAAACGCGGCAAAACCAAGCGCAAGAACGCCAAGGTGGTAGATATGAACGGCACTGGCGCCCTGGTCGAGTGCGGTATGGAAATCCCCCCGGGCTCGTTCGTATATGTGCAAAATCCGGACCTCGGCATGATGGGCAGCGCTTACGTGCGCCGTTGCGAGCCACAACTTTTCTCCTACCAGATCGGCCTGCAGTTTGCCGCGCCCCTGACGCATCGCTTCTAAGCAGTAAAATAGCGGGCGGTATGTCACTGACGAAATGCCTGCCCTTCCTGCTTACGTTTGTCGCCCTTGCGCCCGCTCAGAAATTTTCCCTGAAAGATGGCGACACGGTGGTCTTTTACGGCGACAGCATCACCGATCAGCGGCTCTACACAACATTTGTCGAGACCTTCGCCGTCACGCGGTATCCGAGGATGCACGTGAAGTTCGTACATTCAGGCTGGGGCGGCGACCGGGTCTCCGGCGGAGGCGGCGGCCCGATCGACGAACGCCTCCACAGGGATGTATTCGCGTACAAACCGACCGTCATGACCATCATGCTGGGGATGAATGACGGCAGCTATCGCGCATTCGACGAGGACATCTTCACCAAGTACAAGACGGGCTACGAGCACATTATCGAATTCGTCAAACAAGCCTTGCCGGGGGTGCGCATCACCGTGATCAAGCCGTCGCCGTTCGACGACGTTACCCGCGCGCCCAACTTCGACGGCGGTTACAACCAGGTGCTCCTCCGGTACGGAAGTTTTCTTCAGGATCTCGCGAGCCGGGACAATCTCAGCATCGCCGACTTGAATACACTTGTAGTTGATGCCCTGAAACAAGCCAACGCGACGGACCCAAAGGACGCGCAGCAGATCATTCCGGATCGCGTGCACCCCCAAGCCGCGGGCCACCTGATCATGGCGGAAGCGTTGCTGAAGGCCTGGAACGCGACGCCGATCGTGACGACTGTAACAATCGACGCGGAGGGCGCGACGGTCCGGGCCGCTGAAAACACCGCCGTCAGCGAACTGAAGCGAACGGGTGCGCACATCACATGGGTGCAGAAGGATGAGCGGCTACCCATGCCCATAAGTCTCGACGACGCCGTGATGAAGCTGGCGATCAGTTCATCGCATGTAATGGAAGACCTCGACCAACAGATGCTCAAGGTCACCGGCCTGTCCAGCGCCTCGTACAGCCTGAAGATCAATGGAAAGGCGATCGGAAGTTTTACGCGTGAGCAGCTGTCGAGTGGCGTTAACCTTGCCTCATTGCCTACGCCCATGATGACCCAGGCCGCCGCGGTGCACGCGCTTACGCTCAAGCGCGCCGCCGTGCATAATACGCGCTGGAGAAATCTGCAAACGCCTTTCGAAAAGGAACCGCTGCCCCGGATCACAACCATCCTCGAGAACCTGGATGCGCTCGATGCCGATTTGGCCGCGTTGCAGCGCGCCACCGCACAGCCATCAGCCTGCTTTTACGAACTGGCAGCGGAATAATCAGCCGTCACGCCGTCTGGATGCTCGCCTCCCGGCCGAGATCGCGAGCTTGAATCTCCGCCTCACGGATGCGGAACTTCTGCACCTTGCCCGAAACCGTCATAGGAAACGATTCCACAAAGCGGATGTGTTGCGGAATCTTGAAATGCGCAATGCGACCGCGGCAGAATTCGCGAATCTCGTCTTCGGTGGCTATTTCCTCGGCTTTTAACTTGATCCACGCCAGCACGGTTTCGCCCAACCGGGCATCCGGCAACCCGGTGATGTAGACGTCCGCGATCTTCGCGTGGCCGTGGAGGAACTCCTCGATTTCGCGCGGATAAATGTTTTCACCCCCGCGGATGATGATTTCCTTGATTCGACCGGCAATGTGAAAGCAGCCGTCCGCACGCATGATCGCCAGATCGCCCGTATGCAACCAGCCTTCAGAATCTATAGTTCGCGCCGTAGCCTCGGGCTCGCCGTCGTAGCCCTTCATCACCATGTAACCCCGCGCGCACAGCTCTCCGCGCTGGCCGGTTTCGAGCATGGAGCCGGTATCCGGAACGACGATCTTGATCTCGGTTTCGGGCATGGCGCGGCCCACGGTCGAGACGCGCGTCTCCATGTCGTCGGTGGGACTGGACATGGTCACCACGGGTGAGCTTTCAGTCTGCCCATACGCAATGGTCATCTCCGAGCAATGCATGTCCGTTACGACGCGGCGCATCACATCGACCGGGCAGGGCGCACCGGCCATGATTCCAGTGCGCAGCGAGCTGAGATCGAACTCTCGAAAGCGCGGATGCTCGAGTTCCGCGATGAACATGGTGGGCACACCGTAAAGAGCCGTGCATCGTTCCGCCTCCACCGCTTCGAGCGTAGCTAGCGCGTCGAACTGCGGCGCAGGAAGCACTAGCGCCATCCCGGAAACGATGCATACGAGCGTGGACATCACACAGCCGAAGCAATGGTAGAGCGGCACCGGGCAGCACAGCCGGTCACGCTCCGTGTATAGAAGCGTCCGGCTGATCAGGTAGGCGTTGTTGATCAAATTGCGATGCGTTAAGAGCACGCCCTTGGGGTTACCGGTTGTCCCCGACGTGTACTGGATGTTGACAACGTCGTCGACGCCGGCCATGTACGGCGAGGGATCGGCGCCAGCTTCCAGCATTCGTGACCAATCATCGGTCTCGAGAAAAATGGCATGCGCCAAGGGCAAATCCTGATCGCTGCGGGCATTCCGCAAGATTTCTCGGTAGTCGGCGCGCGCGTCACGCTCGTGCAGGAAGATGGCCTTCATGCCGGACTTTCGCAGCACAAACCCCAGCTCATGAGACCGGTTCGCTGGGTTCACGTTCACCAGCACGGCGCCGGTCCACGCGCAGGCTACTTGCAGATAAATCCACTCAGCGCAGTTCGCGGCCCACATGCCCACGCGGTCGCCTGGCCGGATCCCCAATCCCCAGAGGCCGCGCGCGGTCCGTTCCACTTCACGTTCGAGATCGCGGTACGAAAGCCGCAATTGCTGATGCCGGGAGACAATTGCGTCGCCATTTGGATTGCGTTGGGCGGCATCCTCCAACACCTGGCCGATGGTCTTGTCGAGAAGCTGCACCCTCGGCCCGCGCGCGTAGCTCAACATGACGGCCAGATTATACTATGGGCGGAATGCGCGAGAAACCGAGATGCGACTGGGCGAAGACCGAGCCGAACATCAGCTACCACGATAGCGAGTGGGGTGTGCCTCACCACGACGATCGCGCTTTATTCGAGCTGTTGATTCTGGAGGGCGCCCAAGCGGGGTTGAGCTGGTCGACGATCTTGAACAAGCGGAACGGTTATCGCGCCGCATTTGATAACTTCGACGCGCGCCGCATCGCCCGCTATGACGCGCGCAGGATCACGCAGCTCATGGCGAATCCCGCCATCGTTCGGAACCGCCTCAAGATCGCCGCCACAGTGCAAAACGCCAAGGCATTTCTGGCTGTGCAGAAGGAATTCGGCAGCTTCGACGCCTATATCTGGCAATTCGTTGGCAACCGGCCCATTCAGAATGCCCGGCGCTCGCTCAGTGAAGTGCCGGCGCTCACAGCGGAATCCGACGCGATGAGCAAGGATCTGAAGAAGCGCGGCTTCAAGTTTGTTGGATCAACCATTTGCTACGCGTTTATGCAAGCCACAGGCATGGTGAACGATCACGTGGTAGGGTGCTTCCGGCACCGGAAAGTGAACCGGAAACGCTAGCTCTACCGTAGCACTGCTTCAACCGGTGTTTGGCCGATCTCCAGAGGCCGTTCTCCCTTGCCGCGGCGCAGCCAGGCCTGGAACGATTCCATATAGAGGTAAATCACCGGCGTGATGTACAGCGTCAGCAACTGCGAGACCAGCAGCCCGCCGACCACTGCAAGACCGAGCGGACGGCGCGACTCGGCGCCGGCGCCCGCTCCAAGAGCGATGGGCAAAGTGCCGAACAGCGCGGCGAGCGTAGTCATCATGATGGGCCGGAAGCGCAACAGGCAGCCTTCGTAGATGGCATCGAATGGTTTCTTGCCTTCCTTGCGCTGCGCCTCGAGCGCGAAGTCGATCATCATGATAGCGTTCTTCTTCACGATGCCGAATAGCATGATGAGGCCGACAAACGAGTAGAGATCGATCTCCAAATGAAACAGCCTCAGGGTCAACAACGCCCCGAACATGGCCGACGGCAGACCCGAAAGAATGGTCAGGGGGTGGATCAGGCTCTCATAGAGGATGCCCAGCACTATGTAGATCACGAGTACGGCGACCACCAGCAGAATCGTCAATCCACGGAAAGAGTTCTCGAAGGCTTCCACCGTGCCGTGGAAGTTCGTGGTAATGCTCGCGGGAAGGCGCATTTTGCGCAGCATGTCCTCCACCTCGTTGGCGCCGTCGCCGAGAGATTTGCCGGGCGCGAGATTGAACGAGACGGTCACCGCCGGAAGCTGGCCCCAATGGTTGATGGTCAAGGGGCCTACGGTGCGATCCAATTTGGCCACTGTATCAAGCGGAACCAGTTGCCCGCCCGACGAGCGGATGTAAAGCCTCGACAGTGCTTCAGGCGTGCGCTGATACTGCGGCTCGACTTCCATGATCACGCGGTATTCATTGGACGGCGTGTAGATGAGCGAGACTTGCCTGCTTCCGTACGCCGTGTACAGCGCGTCTTCCACCTGCTGCGGCGAGACTCCCAGCGCCAGGGCTTTGTCGCGGTTGACGTCGACTAACACCTGCGGGCTTGCGAGTTGCAAATCACTGTTCACGTCGAGCAAGCCGGGCAAGGTACGCATGTTGGCCTCGACCCGCGGCGCCCAACTGTAGATTTCCTTCGTGTCCGCGCCTTGCAGTGTGAGCTGATAAGGAGCGCGCGTCAGTTGCCCGCCGATCTGAATGGGCGGCGGATTCTGCATGAACGCGAGAACACCGGGAACGCTGAACAGCTTGCCGCGCATGCGGGCGATAAACTCGTCTACCGACTCGCTGCGCTGGGATCGAGGCTTCAGCGCCATGAAGAAGATGCCGGTATTACCGGCTTGGCCGAACCCGGCGCCTGTGAATGACATCATCGTATCGACGGCCGGCTCTTTCAGCAGGATCTTATTGATCTCATGCTGATGCTCCTTCATCGAATCAAATGAAATATCCTGAGCAGCCAGCGTAAAGCCAACCAGGAATCCGGCATCGTAGCTCGGAATGAAGCCTTTGGGCAGCACGACGTAGAGATAGCCAGTCGCGATCAGGAGAATGAACGAGATAGTGACTGTTGCCAGGCGATGGCGGAGCACCACCTTGAGCGTGCGGTCGTACGAGTGGGCCATGCCATCGAAAAAGCGCTCGAAGGCCATATAGATGGCGCCATGCCTCTTCTTGGGCGGCTTCAGAAACCGGCTGCACAACATGGGAGTCAGGCTGAGCGAAACAAACCCCGAAATCAGAATCGCGATGCTGATCGTCACCGCGAACTCGTGCAGCAGGCGGCCGACAATGCCGCCCAGGAACAGCACCGGAATAAAGACCGCCACTAGTGACAGCGTCATGGAAACGATGGTGAACCCGATTTCGCGCGAACCGCGCAACGCCGCCTCCATGCGGCCTTCTCCCATTTCCATGTGGCGCACGATATTCTCCAGCATCACGATAGCGTCGTCGACAACGAAGCCTACCGAGAGCGTGAGCGCCATCAGCGAGAGATTATCGACCGTGTAACCAAGCAGGTACATGGCCGCAAACGTTCCGACAATTGCCAGCGGCACCGCGAAGCTGGGGATGGCCGTAGCCGAGATATTCCGCAAAAACAGAAAGATGACCATCACCACCAGGCAGACAGTCAGAAGCAGTGTGAATTTCACGTCGGCGATGGACTCACGAATCGATATAGAGCGGTCATAGAGGATGTTCAGCTTGACCGAGGCGGGAATCTGGGACCGGAACTGCGGCAGCAGCTTCCGGATGCCATCGACCACTTCGATGGTATTCGTCCCAGGCTGGCGCTGAATGCCGAGAACGATGGACTGCGTGTCCATGAACCAACTGATGTTCTTGTCGTTCTCCACACTGTCGATGACGTTGCCGAGTTCTCCGAGGCGAACCGGATTTCCGTTGCGGTACGCGACGATCATTGGCCGAAATGAGGCCGCATTAAAAAGTTGACCGTTCGACTGAACAGTGAATGACTGCTTGTGCCCGTACAGTGTACCCGTGGGAAGGTTGACGTTCGCACGCTGGATGGCAGCCTGTACTTCATCCAGGCCAATGCCGCGGGCCGCCAACGCATTTGGATTGAGCTGCACGCGGACTGCGTATTTCGAACCGTAAACTTGCACCTGGGCGACGCCGCTCACCATGGAGATGCGCTGCGCCATCATGGTGTCAGCGTACTCGTATACCTGCGAGAGAGGCAGCGCGGGTGAGCTCACCGCGACGTACATGATGGGCTGATCGGCGGGGTTCACCTTCTGATAAGAGGGCGGCGCCGGCATGTTCGGCGGTAATTGCTGCCCCGCGTTAGAAATCGCGGCCTGGATGTCCTGCGCCGCGGCATCGATGTTGCGACTGAGGGCGAACTGCACCGTAATACTCGAATAGCCAAGGCCATTCGTGGAGTTCATCGAGTCGATGCCGGCGATGGTCGAGAACTGGCGCTCAAGCGGAAGCGCCACCGATGAGGCCATGGTTTCCGGGCTGGCGCCGGGCAGGTTGGCGGTCACTTGAATGGTGGGGTAATCGATATTCGGCAGATCGCTGACGGGCAAAGTGCGATAAGCGACGATTCCAAAGAGCAGAATCGCCGAAGTCGCCAGCGTGGTGGTGATCGGCCGGCGGATGAAGAGTTCCGAAATGCTCATTGGGATGCTCCTCCAGCGGCGGCGCCGGCGGCCGGAGTGCCGTTGACGACCTCGACTTTGAAGCCGGGAATCAGGCGAAGCTGGCCATCTGTGACCACGGTTTCGCCGGGAGCAATTCCCTTCATGACCTCAGTCTCGCGTCCTAACGTCCGCCCCACGGTGACGATTCGATTCTCGACGGTGTGGTCCGCCTTCACAATGAACGCATACTGTCCTTGCTGGCCCGTTTGAATGGCTTCAGAAGGCACGACCGTCGCCTTGGCATCCGTGCCCACGGTCAACAGGACATTCACAAACTGACCCGGCCACAATTTCCGCTCCTGGTTGGGAAACGCAGCTTTCAGCTTGATGGCGCCGGTGGCGCTGTCGACGGTATTGTCGATGAAGCTGAGCTGTCCATGCGCGGGTCCGCCTGTATCATTGGGAACTTCAGCCTCAACCGGGAGCGGGCCTTGCGCCATGGATTTTCGAATGGCGGAGAGCTGGTCCTCGGGAACGGAGAAACTCACGAACGTGGGCGAGATCTGGTTGATGGTGACCATGCCCGTATCTGCCTGGGCTTTGATCAAAGTGCCTACCTTCACTTGCAGGCTCCCCGTGCGGCCGTCGATGGGGGAGCGGATTTCACAATATTCCAGATTCAATCTGGCCGTTTCGACCGCTGCCTTGTCTGCAAGGTTGGCGGCGCGGGCACTTTCGATCGCGGCCTGATCGGCGCGGGCAGACTCATCGGCGGCGGTGGCCGCGGTCTTCATTTGGTCGTTCTGCTCTCTGGAAACAACTTTTTCTTCCGCCAGTTTCGCGTATCGCACGGCTTGCGCGCGGGCATTCTGCGCCTGCGCCTGGTCTCGCGCCAGATTGGCCTCCGCCTGCCTCTCCTGAGCGATGTCCCGGTTCAGATTCGCTTCCGCCTGGCGCAGCGCCTGCTCATACGTGCGGCGGTCGATCTCCAACAGCAGTTGGCCCTTCTTGACATCCTGTCCTTCGGTGAAATGAATGCTCATCAATTCGCCGGAGACTTGTGCTTTGACGGGGATCGAGGAATATGATTCGACGTTGCCGATCGCCCGTAACTGGATGGGCAAATCTCGTTGCATGGCAACAGCCGTAGTAACGGGAACAGCCGGCATCTGAGGCGGGGGAGCAGACTCGGAACGGCAGCCGGAGGTTAGCACACACACCGCACCTAAAATGGCCAACAGGGAACCCAACAGATTGCGACGCAACACTCGGACCTCTTCCAGGATCTTAGTTGATTTACCTTTATTCCAGCATATTTTGCTGGTTCCGTGCTCGCAGACGGTCCGGTCCAACCGCCGCAATGCCCTCAGCCGGCAGCCGACTGCACCAGTTCCCACGCCCGCTGCACGTGTTCGCGCGTCGTCTTCATGTTGCCAATGGCAAGGCGCAGGCAATACTGCCCGCGAAGCACTGTGTGCGAGAGAAAAACCTGGCCGGAAGCATTCACACGCTCCAGGATATTGCGGTTTTCCTCATCCGTGCCCTTAAAGCGAAAGCAGATGGTGGAGAACCGAGTGGGCGCGGTGCGTTCGAAATGCCCGTGGGCATCGATCTGCGCAGCCAGTTCTTGCGCCCAGCCGATGTGGTTGCGGATCATCCCGGCGAGGCCTTCGCGACCGTAGTATCGCAGCACAAACCAAAGTTTCAACGCGCGGAAGCGGTGTCCCAACGGAACACCGTAATCCATGTAATTGGTGGCGCGCGGGTCATCGGCGGTGCGGAGGTATTCGGGCACGAGCGAAAATGCGCGGCGCAGAATCTCCGGCCGGCGGGTGTACAGAATGCTAATATCCACGGGCGTGAACAGCCATTTATGGGGATTGGTGACCAACGAATCCGCGCGCTCGCAGCCGCGCAGAATATGCTGGAGTTCAGGCGCCACAGCCGCAACTCCGGCGTAGGCCGCGTCCACGTGCAACCAAGCCCCGTAGCGCTCCGCAATGGGAGCAATTTGTTCAACCGGATCGATGCTTGTCGTAGACGTCGTGCCTACCGTAGCGACCACGCAGAAGGGACGCAGGCCGGCTGCCTGATCCTGTTCGATGGCGGCCGCGAGGGCATCCGGACGCATCCTGTACTCGCCATCCACCGGAATCTTGCGCACGTTTTTTTGCCCGATGCCAATCGCGATCGCACCTTTCTCAATCGAGGAATGCGATTGTTCCGAGGTGTAAATCACCAGACCCGATCCCCCGCCATCGGTGCGCACCTCGGGCGCGACCATCTCGCGCGCGGCGGCGATTGCATGCATGCTGCTGGTGGAAGCGGTATCAAAGATGATGCCGAACAGGCCGTCTGGCAAGCCGATCCATCGGCGCAGCCAATCAAGCGCCACCTGCTCCAGTTCCACTACGGCGGGCGATGTCTTCCAGAGCATGCCGTTCATGTTGAGCGTCGCCGTCAGCATTTCGCCGAGGATTCCCGGGCCGGAAGCCGAGATCGCAAAGTACGCCATGAATCCCGGATGATTCCAGTGCGTAGCGGCAGGCACGATCTTGTTGCGGAAATCAGCGAGGATTGCAGACATTGGCTCGCCATGCTCGGGTCCGCAGCGTGGTAGCGCGTCAGTCAGCTCACCTGGTTTCACGTGAGGTAGAACAGGGTAGGTTTCGGAGTGCGCCAGATAGTCGGCCATCCAGTCGACGGCTTCATGCGCGAACTTGCGAAATTCTTCGGGAGACAAACGCTTATTTTAGTACGTCGGCGCTTGCCTCTCGCTGCACTAACGGTAACCAAGCCAGGAACCATTCGCGAAACTGATCGAGCAGTTTCTGCGAGGCCAAGCTCAAAGGCGAGGCGAGCGGCCCGATTTTCAGCCCACGCTCGCTCGCCGCAGTCTTAATGGCCACGGGTGTAGGAAACTTGTCATGCCAGTCGATGAACTCCCGGAGAAGAGTGTCCAGGCGTTCGACTTTAGCCGTCAAGTTTTTCGCGATCGCATCTTCGAGCGCGACTAGCAGCTCCGGCGCGGCGCACGCTACACCGGAGACAATCCCGTGGGCGCCCGTTTGCCGCGCGCGCGAGTAAATGCGGTCGTTGCCGACCATCAGAGTGAAGGGAGTTTCCTTGGAGACAGCGAGCAATCGCTCGAAGTAGCCGTATTGTCCGCCCGAATCCTTGATGCCGGCGAACAAGCCTGTACCGAGGAGAGCCGTTGCTGTGTCGATCGCAATCTCATTGGTAAAGGCTGGAATGTTATACAGGAAGATGCGCGCTGTCTTGTCCATGGCAGCGGCGAATT
Source organism: Bryobacteraceae bacterium (assembly GCA_035297145.1). GTDB lineage: Bacteria > Acidobacteriota > Terriglobia > Bryobacterales > Bryobacteraceae > QHXW01. The sequence continues at coordinate 11,407 of DATGZN010000007.1, read as the reverse complement.
GCAGATAGAATTCGTGGATGTCTTCCTGACTGTATCGGAAGAAATAAGGCGGCATGAGGAGCAAACCCGCCGCACCGGCCGCCGCTGCTTCTCGGCCCAGTTCTAGGGCGCCATCCAGGGTGGAATGCGCGACTCCTACCAGCACCGGCACGCGAGTGCGCTTGGCAACCAACTGCACCAGACGAATCCGGTCATCGAAGGCAAGGTGTAGGAATTCACCCGTGGAACCGAGCAGCGCAATGCCATCCACTCCCGCGGCCGCAAGGAAATCCACCAGTTCGAGCGTGGCGCCTACGTCAGCTTCGTAACTCTTGTCGCGATGCGGAGTGACGGCAGCGACATACACGCCGCCAATTGCGGTATCGGAACTCATTGGGCTATTGGACGAGCGGAGTCAGCACGATCTTGCGAAACTCCACAGGCCCATGATCGCCCTGCAAGATGAACGGTCCTGGCTTGCCTTCGTCCGCGTTGCCGGCGATGGCTGTAAGACCCTCGATCTCCTGCTTGTCGATCACTTTCTGATCGTTCAGTACGACGGTGACCGTGCGTCCCACCAACCGGATATCGTACGCCTGCCACTCGCCGGCCGGTTTGCTCGCATTCACCGCGGGGACAATCCGGCTGTAGAGAGCGCCGTTGCTGTGTGTGTTCGGAGGTTTGCCGTAGTCTTCGAGAATTTGCACCTCATAGCGGCCGCGCAGGCCGATGCCGCTGTTACTGTGCTCGCCAACGCGGAATTCGACGTGCAACTTAAAATTCCAGAAGGAATCAACCGATACCAGGTTGTTGGCGCCGGCGACGTTGGCCATGGCATCGTCCTTCATGGCCCAGCCCAGCGCCTGATTGGGGACCATGCCCTGCCACCCTGTCAGATCTTTGTGATTGAACAACTCGACCGGAGTACCATCGCGCCACGAGCCATCATCTTTATCGGTGATCACGGGTGCGCGCACACCGGTCCACTTGAGCTCCCCGCCGTCGGAGGAACGCATCACGCCCTCGAGCTTGCCGTCGGGAGTGAGGCGGGCTGTGTAATCGCGGTGCATCGGCTGGCCGCTGCGAGAGTCTTTGTAGTCGAAACTGAAGCGCAACTCGCCTTCTTGAATCGTGAGATGCGGGATGTCATTCATGTTGCCGCCAGGGAAACCGACGAATCTCCCTTGGAGCGATGGCGTCCCTGCTCCGCTCACCTCAAGCCACCACGCCCGCGATCGCGATTCCTGCGGGACAGTGATGTCCCAACGTCCGTTGAACTGCGCATCGCTCGCAAACGCTGGAAGAAGAAGGACAAGCGGCAGCAACTTGCGCATAGGACTCTTGCGTTAATCTAGCACGGAGAGCGAACGGCCGTCGCTTCTAGTCAGCGCATGCGCGTGAGACGCCCCTGCGGGAAATCGAAGACGTAGTCCATCTGGGCGAGCGCGCTTGCGGGCAGATGCTGCCGGTTCTGTAGAGAAACCTGAAGGCGTCGGTCCCGCCACCAGAGCTTGGCGATAAACAGTGTGTCCCAGCCTTCAGGAAAAGGGTCATTCACGAAGGCAATGCGGCTCCCATGTGGCGGACGGAACGGGAAATCGTGGAACTGCTGGATGAGGTTCCAGGTTTTCTCACCTTCCCGGAAATAGTTGCGCGCTATCCTCTCGTGGCGAAATGTGGTGACGCTAGTGTAGTAAAAGAGCGCCGCCGCCAGGAGCGAAACAACCGCCGCACCCTCCGGTAGCCAGGCAAAAAGCGGTTCGTGGGCAGTGCGGCGCGCGAGCCCTTCAAACGCCATCGCCACGATCATACTCCAGCCTGCGAGAAGGATGTAGATGCAGCCGGGGCCGTGGGGCGGGATGAAGTTGAGCGGGAGGGGCGCCGCAACCACCCAGACTAACAGCAGCAGGAGACGGCGGTTGCGTTTGCGAATTCCGACATACAGCAGCAGGACCCAAACGGCAAGGACCGACCACGCGCGGAACAGCGTCGTGCAGAAAGTCGCGTTTAGGAAACGCTGGCTGGAGTCTGCGAAGCGGGCCCAGGTGAATACAGGATGATAAGAGTCAATCTGGGCAAGCCCATCGGGTCCATAGGTTTTGAAAGCGATGAACAGAGCGGTGATGACCACGGCCGCGGCCACCGGCGGGGCGTGTGGAAGGAAACGCTTGGCGACGACGGCGATCTTGCGTGTACTCCGCGTCGCTTCGAGCAGCTCATACGCACAAACCATGACGGGTAGCGAGACAGCCATTTCTTTGGAATCGAGCGCCCCAAGGTACAGCGCGAGAAATGCGCAGCTCTGGATAAGGCTGAGCCTTCCGTTGGAATCACGGCGGCTGAGGTAATAAAGGAAAGCCGCGAAGTAGAAACCCGCGCAGAGAATGTCATAGATATACGATCCGCTGTGCGTGAGGCTCACTAGCTCGGGATGATAAGCGACGACCATCACGGCGATTGTGGCTGCAGTCAGCGAGCCAGTGAGCCGCGCAGCCAACCGGAGCAACAGCATAGACACGAAGAGTAGAATCACCAGGCGCGCCACGGTATACGGCCAGGGATTGAAGCCGAACCAGTGAAACAACGGCAGGTAATAGAGGCCGCCCATGGGGCGCACGATTTTGCGCCAGAACAAAACGTCGGCGCACAGGGCCTTCCACGCTCCCGGCTCCCAATACCAATAGATGTTCATCATTTCGTCGGAAGAAAAATGCACGTAGACGGCGCGCCAGCTCGTGTATAGAAGAAATATGGCAACTGCCATAACCGATGCCATTTCCGCTCCGCGGGACGGTCGCGCGACTGAACGCGCGCCCAGGGTATCGAGAGCCGCACTTCCGAGTACCGCCGTTGCCATTGAGTGTCCGATGATGCGCCGATTTCCACACGCCACCCCTGAGGATGGCGTGCGTACGTGTTTGCGGGAGGAGCCTGGCCTTGGACGGATGCGTCCTCAGCGTGGCTCTATTACTAAAGACCCAGGCAGGTGGTTTTCCACTACACCATTTCGTTCTGCCGCTCTGGAAATCCACGGCTCGAGCGGCCGGCTCCTGACGTGAAACCAGGTTGCCAGGTATTCGTCGGAGGCGACCCGGCGCTCCATGATGTGGCGGCGTTTCGCCAGGGCGCGCGGCAAACAGCCTAGGGTGTGCCAGAGTGCCGGGAGCGAGCCCGGCTCATAGAACAGGCACCCTCCGATCACCAGCAGATCGCGCAAAGTGGCGCGCAGCCAGCAGCGGCGATACAGATCACTGGTTATGTTGTTGACTCGCATCAGGAACCGGTTCTTGACCGAATGCATTCTCAGAATCGACGGAGCGCTGGTCCGGGAGCCATTAATCATGCGCCGTACATGGCGAGCAACGGCTTGTGGCGCATAGACACAGTGCCAGCCGAGCAACTGCGCACGCCAGGCCACGTCAGCATCTTCGCGATAAGTAAAGAAGTCGGGATCAAAAAAGCCATCATCCAGAGAAACATCGGCGATCATCTCGCGACGGTACAAGGCCGCCGCGGCGCAGGCCCCGAAAACGTACTCGGTGTGGTTGAAGCGGCCGTCATCGGGCTCGTTCCAGCCACGATCGAAGTGCCGCATCCCGGGAGTGAAGTAAATGCCAGCGGAATCGATTCGCGGGGCGCGCGGCATAGTGAGGTCGCGGCGCATGCGCAACAGCTTGCCGCAAACTGAGCCGACGCGGGTGTCCAAGGCGCCAGCTTCCAGCAGGCGCGCGATAAACCCGGGTTGCAACAGAACATCCGGATTCAGCGTCAGCACCCATTCGCCCCGGCTGGCGGCGATGGCCTGATTCTGTCCCGCCGCGAATCCGGTATTGCGGTCGTTTTCAATCAGTTGGATCCGGTCCTTGTAACCGGCAAGCACCTGCCTGGACTCATCTTGTGACGCATTATCGACTACAATAACTTGCAGAGCCTCGTACTCCTGCCCAAAGACCGCGTCCAGGCAGCGTCCGATGAACGGTCCGCTGTTGTGTGTAACTACCGTGACGCTGACTAATGCTGATTTCATGGCGTACTGACAAGAAGACCCGCCGGGCCGCGAGTCCACTACAGGCATGCCCAAAGAATTTTTTTCGGCTGGTGTAGTGGAAATCGGTTGGCCTGGGTCATTGGATAGATAACGTGTTCCCAGATTCACTGCTTGAAAAGCTGACCGGCGTTCTCCCCGTGGAGGAGAGCCGTGCCAGTTTGCAGGATGAGGTGGCACAGCTATTCGAGGAGATGCGCGACGGGGTGTTTCGCTACGTATTGAGCCTGGGACTCTATCCGCCGCAGGCACAGGAGGCGACCCAGGAAGTGTTCCTTCGGCTCTACACCGCGCTTAAGCGCGCCGAGCCCATTCAGAACCGCCGCGCCTGGGTGGTGCGGGTGGCCCATAACCTGGCCCTGAAACTCCGCACGCAACAGAACTCGCAAACCGCGTTCGAGCCCGATATCGAAACCCGATTCGCGGACGCCGGTTTGAACCCGGAGCAGAGCCTGCTGGAGCGCGAGCGCATGTTGCGTTTCCATCGTGCGATGGAGAACCTGTCCGACCAGCAGCGCCGTTGTTTGCACCTGCGGCTGGAGGGTCTGCGCTACCCTGAGATCGCTTCGGTGCTCGGAATCAGCGCATCGGCGGTGGGCGAATTCCTCCGCCGCGCCATTGTGAGGCTGAGGAAGGCGGCCCATGAGTAGTCTGGGAATGCGGCACCCCACCGACGAGCAGCTGCTGCACTTTGCCGATGGCGAAATGACAGCGTCCGCGAGCGAAGAAATCCGCCGTCACCTGAAGGCCTGCTGGCACTGCCGCCACGAACTCGAGGAGATCGAACAAACGATCAGCGAGTGCGTACGCTACCGCAAGGTCGTTCTCGATACCTCCTTGCCATCCCCACCACAGCCCTGGTTTGATATTTATCCGCGCTTGGCACGGATAGACGAATTACAAATGCGGCAGCGGTGGATGACCCGAATCTTGGAACCGCTCACCGCAATGTGGAGCAAACCGCGGCGATGGGTGCCCGCCGTCGCGATGATCGTACTGATTGCCGTAGTGGTACAGCAGTTCCGGCAAGCGCCGTCTGTCCAGGCGGCCGAACTGCTCCGGAAGGCTGTGGCGGCGGCAGACTCACGGCCGCGGACGACGCGCCGCATTCGCATCCACACGCGCACCCAGCACCTGACGCGCGCCGTGGGTGGCTCCGGGACTTCCGTAGACAAAAGCTCCGACGTGGACTCCCTAGCCGGACTCGAGTCATTATTCCAAGCCGCGCATTACAGTTGGGAAGATCCTCTGAGTGCGAAATCTTTTGCCGCCTGGCGAGATCAGCTCCCCGACAAGCGGGATGAGCTGACCCGGGAGCCGGATCACTACCAGTTGCGGACATCCACCGATTCGGGAGAACTGGCGGAAGCGACCTTGAAGCTGAGTACGGTGGATCTGCACACCGTAGAGGGCACTCTGCTATTTCGAAATCGCGAATGGGTGGAGATCAGTGAGCTGCCGGATGTGCCCGCGCCTTCCCTGGATGCCTCCGGTCGAGTCTCGGCCGCCGCTCCCACTGTGCCCGTACGCCCTTCAGCATCGCAACCGCTATTGGAAGCTCAACCGGCGCTGGCCACACCAGGCGAGGAACTTGCCGTGCTTTCGGTCCTGCACTACCTCGGCGCCGATTTGGGCGATCCTATTGAGGTGACCCGCGCCGGCGGACAGATTCTAGTGACGGGCGCCGGAATCGGGCTCGATCGCCAGCAGGAGATCCGCGAGAAACTGCGCACCATGCCTCGCGTCACCGTGCGCTTCTCCTCGGAACCCGCCGCCGAAAGCCTCGCACCTGAAGAACATAGCTCGAGCCGCATTTCCGTGGGTGCGGGCGCAGGTCCGCTACAAGCGGAAATAGAAAGACATCTCGGCGGCCGCGCCCCATTCGAGCAGCTTGCCGACCAGGTTTTCGACATGACCGACCGGTTCATGTCGCGCGCTCACGCGCTGCGCCGGCTGGCGCAACGCTTTCCCCCGGGGATCGAAGCGCAATTGACTGCTGACGAGCGCAAGCTTCTGGAGCGGCTCCGCCAGGAGCATGCCGGCGCGCTCGTGGAGAATGTGATCGGCGTCGATGACCGTCTCCGCTCTGCCCTCGACGTGACTCTCGTGGACACGCAGCCCGTGAGTGTATCGGGACTTTGGCAGGACGAAACCGAGCCATTGTTCGTCGCGGCGCGCCATGCGGAAACGATGTTGGTGGCTCTTCTCGGGGCTTCCCCGGACCAGACTCAATCCTCGGAACTGCCGGCCCAGGCGGCGGCCAGCCTGGCGCAACTGCGGAGACGCGCTGAAAACTATGAACGCCTGCCAATGGGACGATAAGGAAAAAGGAATGTTGCGGCGACTGATGGTGCCCTGCCTTCTCGGCTGCTGGTTCAGCGCCGGATTGCTGTCCCAATCTCGCGCGCATCTGGCGGGCATGATCCGCGATCCCACCGAAGCCGCCGTGCCCGATGCAGTTGTCACCGTCGTGAACCAGGACACTGGCTTTCGCCGGCTCATCAGCTCGCATTCCGATGGCAGCTATAACGTGGTTTCTCTGGAGCCTGGTCTCTACAAGATCACAGTCAGGCACCCTGGGTTCCGCACTCTGATCCGTCTGGGGGTGCATGTCGATCTTGCGCAGCCGGTGCGAGTGGATTTCAACCTGCCCCTCGGCAGTATGCAGGAATCCATCACCGTAGAGGATTCGCCGGCGGTGCCGCTCCAGGAGGACACCGCGGTCGGCACTTTGATCACGCAGGACCAGATCGAGCACATTTCGTCGAACGGGCGCAATCTCACGAGCCTGCTCGAGTTTACGCCCGGCACCGTCATAACACCGGCCACCCGCGGAGAACCAGGCCAATTCACATCGGGCGGCCAGCGGCCGAACGCAAATTATTTCACCGTGGACGGCGTCAGCGCCAACACCGGCGTAAGCGCTGGCGGCCTGCCCGCACAGACCACCGGCGGTGCGTTGCCTGCCATGACCGCTCTGGGCAGCATGCATGGGATGCTCCCACTCGATGCGGTAAGCGACTTGCGCGTCCAGACGTCCACCACGGCGCCGGAGTTCGGGAGCTTGCCGGGCGCGCAGATCGTTTTGACCAGCCGCTCGGGATCGAATGAGTTTCATGGATCTGTTTTTGATTACCTGCGCAACGACGCGCTCGACGCTAACGACTGGTTCGCCAACAGCCAGGGCGACGGACGAGCTCCAGCTCGCATGAATGATTTTGGCGGTTCGCTTGGAGGACCGGTGTGGCGCGATCGAACCTTCTTCTTCGTCTCCTACGAGGGGATGCGGCTATTGGCGCCCTTTGCATGGCGCACGGCCGTTCCTGATGTTGCGGCGAGGGCCGATGCTCCGAGTGCGATGCGCCCTCTGTTAGATCTGTTTCCACTTCCGAATGGACTGGCACTTGGCGCGGGTTTGGCGGAGTGGACCGGGCAAACCAGCCGGCCCGCGCGGTTCGATGCCGCCAGTATTCGCATTGATCACGCACTCACGTCGCGCATCACCTTGTTCGGGCGGTATAGCCAGACTCCATCTTGGAGCGAATTCGGGACCGCGCAGATTGATCGGGTTGCCATGAGGTCTCGTGGCCTCACGCTCGGCGTTGACATGCGCCTGAGGCCCAACTTGGTTTTTGACCTGCGAATGAACGCTTCCCAGGCCAGCCTCAGTTCATCATGGAGCACGCCAGGTTCCTCGCCGTGCAATCTGCAACCGGTGGTTTATGCCTTGTTGCGTGCTCCGGATGCCTGTGACTATCTGCTGCGATTTTCCATCGCCGGCGTGGGACAAGTCGTTTCCGGGCAGGAAGCCCGCCAGAAACAAACTCAGTGGCACGCCGCGCCGCTCGTAATGGTGAGTCATGGATCTCACGCGATTCGGCTGGGCGCCGACTATTTGGAACTCATTCCCGCCAGGTACGCGGCCACGCCCAGCCTCGGAGTCATCGCCGACAGCCTCGCCGACGGTGTGAATGCCACCAACCTCTGGATTGCCGTTGCCAGCCCCCAGACCAGCCACAGTGTTTTGAAAGAGGATTCCGTTTTTGTCCAGGACACCTGGAAGATTCATCCAGGACTCACGGCGTCTTTCGGTTTGCGCTGGGAGTTCACACCACCGCCGGACCTGACCTCGAGTCCATCCCTGTTTGTCCATGCGTCTGGACCTTCCTATGTCTTTTCAGGCCAGCAGGCCATCTGGCAACGGACCTACGCGAATCTCGCGCCGCGTGTTGGTCTGGCGTACCGCCCATTCGCACAAAGCCATACCGTACTGCGTGCGGGCTGGGGAATCTACTACGATTCCAGCCTCAGCATCGCAACCGATTTGGTAAACGGCGGACCGTTCAGTCTCGCGCAGTATACAAACTCGCAGTACGGCATTTTCCCGTCAACGTTGAGTTACGGATTCATCCCTGGCCTGCATCTGCCTTCCGTCAAACAGTGGAGCGGCACAGCAGAGCAAGCGGTCGGCAATCACCAAACAGTTTCGGCCGTCTATGAAGCATCGTCCGGGTTGCAACTCCTCAGACGCGAATTCCAGGGCCCTCAGGAGTCTAATCCGTTAACGTTGCTGGCCCTGGCAACCAATAATGGCCTTTCGAACTACCAGGCGTTCGAGCTTCAATACCGCGTAAAGGCATGGCGCGGGTTCAGCGGGCTTGCTTCCTATTCCTGGTCCCACTCGATCGACAACAGCTCCAGCGATTCCGTGCTGTATTGGACTGGCTCCGGATTGACGCCGTCGGGCGATCGCGCCTCTTCCGACTTCGACGTCCGTCACACTCTCCAGGCGGCACTCAACTATGAAACAGCGCGGGGCGCCGGGAAGTCAATTCGCTCATCGCTGTTGCACGGGTGGGGAATGGACGGCAATGTCCATGCGCGAACGGGATTTCCCGTCACCGTGCTCGACTCAGATTATTCTCAAGGACTGAGTTTTGCGAATGTATTCAGGCCAGACATGTTGCCGGGCCAACCCATCTGGGTCACCGACCCGTCGGCTCCTGGAGGACGCCGCCTGAATAGTGCGGCATTTCAGCCCGCCGCGAATCTAGTCCAGGGCGGCCTCGGTCGCAACTCCATCGCAGGCTTCGGAATGTGGCAGATCGATCTGGCGCTGCACCGGGATTTCCAGCTCGCTGAACGGCGGTCCCTCCAGTTTCGAATCGAAGCATTCAACGCGCTCAATCATCCGAACTACGCCGACCCGGTCCCGTTTCTCTCCAGCCCGCTCTTTGGCCAGTCTGCGTCTATGCTCAACATGATGCTTGGCACCGGGAGTCCCGGCAGTGGATTGACGCCCATTTTCCAGAACGGCGGTGCGCGATCTGTGCAAGTGATGCTGCGGTTTAGATTCTGAGCGGGGAATCCAAGTACAATAAGTAAAGATGGTTTCGCGCCCTCCCCTGGGTGCTGGCTTCTGGGCACTGATCGGGGCAACTTTCCTTGGATTTCTTGGAATCGGTACTGCGCTGCCGGCAATCGGTCCGCACGTCCGTCACGACCTCGGCGGCTCCGATCAGACCGTCGGCTTCGTCGTCGGCATTTTCTCGTTCGTGGCGCTGGCGAGCCGCTTTGTTTCCGGGCCGTTGGCCGACCGCCGGGGCCGCAAGATCGCCACTCTGGCGGGACTGCTAAGTTGCTCTCTCGCCGGCGCTGCCTACCTCGCGCCCCTGGGAATCGCCGGAATGTATCTGGGGCGCACCCTCCAAGGTTTCGGCGAGGCTTGTTTATACACGGGGGCCGCGGCGTGGGCGGTCGAGGTCGCCGGCATCCAGCGCAGCGGACAGGCGCTGGGTTATGTGAGCAGCGGCATTTGGGGCGGCATTTCCACCGGACCTGCATTAGGACAGTGGCTGGGAACCTTTGAGCGTGCGGCATTCACCCAACTGATCGCGGCGCTACTTGCGTTCGCGATCGTGTTCTGGGTGCCCGAGCACTACAAGCCGGAGCCACACGCAGGCCAGCGCCGCTGGATTCCCAAGGTGCTCGTGCCATCTGGTCTTGCCGTGGGTTTCGTAAATGTACACTACCCCGTGATCACCGGTTTTCTGGTGTTGCACCTGGCTCGCTTCGGGAATTCCGGGCCGACGGCTTTTTCCGCTTACGCTTTGCTCATCCTGCTTTCGAGATTCTTCCTGGGCGGCTTGCCGGATCGCATCCATCCATCGATCACCTACTACGGCGGTCTGGTGGCAATGGCCCTAGGCCTTGGCGTTCTCGCAGTCGGACCTCCGCCGGCGTTGGCCATCAGCGCCGCGGCAGTTCTGGGATTTGGATTTTCGTTTCCCTGGTCGTCCACCGCGGCGCGAGTTCTGCAGAAAATTCCCAGCGGGGAGCGCGGGTCCGCGCTTGGTGTTCTGAGCGCCTTTGTCGACTTGTTCGTCGGCGTGAGCTCATTTGTAGCCGGCGCGGTGGCCAAACATTTCGGATACTCGGCAGCTTTTGTGCTCGCGGCGCTGGCTCTGGCAGCAGCGGCGGCAGCCGGGCGCTTCGTGTTTCGGCCCGATGGCGCGACCGCAGACGCCGCCGAAGTCGAGGTCAGAGACGAGTGTGTGATGGGCTGATCCTCGTTGCAAGCCATGGGGCGATCAGGTAGTTTGGAAGTACGGTGAGGTGCGAGAGTGGTTGAATCGGGCGGTCTCGAAAACCGTTGAGCCTTTACGGGTTCCGTGGGTTCGAATCCCACCCTCACCGCCAGAAACTAAAGGACTTAACTGCCTCCTCCCCGCTGGCTCCAGGCGCGGCAAGGAGGTGCCTTGCTAATCTCTTGCTAATCCGCGCTACACGAGTTGCGAGGCATGCTGATTTGCAATGGCTGCACGGAGTGCCAGATCTAGCTTTCTGACAGCTTCTTCCTGAATTCCGGGGAGGATGTGCGAGTAGATATCGAGCGTGATTCCGACAGTGCCGTGTCCCAGACGTTCCTGCACCACCTTTGGGCTGACGCCGGCGCGAAGTAATTGCGAGGCGTGAGAGTGGCGCAAGTCATGAAATCGGACTTTAATACCGACGCGGTGAGTGAATTCGAAGTACATAGTTGTGAATGACTCCGGGATCCACACCCTGCCATTGTCAAGGGCGGAGTGAAAGTTTCCCACCGCGGCGGAGCAAAAGGGGACCACTTCGTGCTTCTTAGCAGGTGTTTCTGTGATTCGTTGGGGGGTGGCTGTAGCGGAGCCCTGCGACCCGCTTGCGGGGCGCGGTTAGGGCGGAGCGGAAGCCGCCTCCCAACGCGGGCGCTGTGAAGCTACTGAGGGCCGAGGTCCTTCTTCTTCCTGCTGCTCTTGAGCCGAAAGCTGTCCCCGTTCATCTCCAAAATGTGAACATGGTGGGTCAGCCGATCCAGCAGCGCGCCTGTTAGCCGCTCCGAACCCAGCACCT
>DATGZN010000006.1:0-203028 GCA_035297145.1 Bryobacteraceae bacterium | reverse complement strand
TGTGAAGCTACTGAGGGCCGAGGTCCTTCTTCTTCCTGCTGCTCTTGAGCCGAAAGCTGTCCCCGTTCATCTCCAAAATGTGAACATGGTGGGTCAGCCGATCCAGCAGCGCGCCTGTTAGCCGCTCCGAACCCAGCACCTCGGTCCACTCGGCAAAGGGCAGGTTGCTGGTCACCAGTGTGGAGGTCCGTTCGTAACGCTGACTGAAAACTTCAAACAGCATTTCGGCGCCGGTCTTGGACAACGGCACGAAGCCGAGTTCGTCCACGATCAACAGTTCCTGGCGTGCCAGGTTCTTTTGAAAACGCAACAGGCGTTTCTCATCCCGCGCTTCGATCAGCTCATGCACCAGTGCCGCTGCGGTGGTGAAGCGTACGCGAAATCCCTGCTGACAAGCCGCCAGTCCCAACGCCAGGCCGATGTGGGTCTTCCCCGTCCCGCTGTTGCCCAGCGCCAGCACGTTCTCCCGCCGGCCGATCCACTCACACCGCGACAGCTCCACCACCAGTTTCTTGTTGAGCGAGGGGATCGTCAGAAAATCGTAAGTCTCCAGGCTCTTGCTCACTGGGAACTTCGCCCCTTTGATGCGCCGCTCAGTCGCGCGCCGCTCCCGGTCCAGCATCTCCTGCTCCACTAATCGCAGCAGAAACTGTTCGAAGGTGGCGCCTTCCTTGGCGCATAGCTCAGCCAGCTTGGGATACTCGCGCACCATGGTGGGCAGGCGGAGTTGCTTCAGATAGTGCTCTAGCAACACTTGAGGCGTGTCCATTACCGGGCCTCCGCAAGCAGCACCTGATAGTCCGCCGCCCGCGTCAGCGCCACTTCCGCCACCGGCAGGTGCGGATAGTTTTCCAGATCCAGCTTCGGGGGCCGCCGCTCGATGGCGCACAGCACCAGATGTTTGACCGCATCGAAAGCAATGGCGGGGAAGCACAGCGCCTGCCGGACGCCGGCGGCGACTTCCGCCACGGAAAACGTCTCCAGTAACCGCAGCACCTGCACGTACTCGCGACGCCCGCGTTTTCCCAGCCGCGCTTCCATCTGCCGCCGTAGTTCGACGAACTCCTCCGGCAACTGCCATCCTTGCAGCGGTGCGGCCTGATCCAGCGCGTTGGTCTTCTGCTCCAGCAGGGCCAGATAGTGCAGCGGATTGAAAATCATTTCCTCCCGGTCGTAGCTCCGGTTGTGTCGCGCGATCACTTCGCTCGCCGAACCGATCACCACTTCCCACACGAAGGCTTTCACCAGCACCTGCCGATGCCCGTATTCCACCGGCACCGAGTAGTCGTTGGTCTCGTAGCGTACCAGCGCCTGCGAGCTGACACGTGTGGTTCGCTGGTTGCACGCTTCCAACGGTGCCGGGCAAGAGCAGCATCTGCTTCCGGTCCCGCTCGAAACGCTCGGCGATGGTTTCGGTATGTCCCCACAGCTTCCGCTCGCGCCTGTTCCGGCATTGCTCCAGCAACTGTGCGTTCAACTCCTCCCAACTGGCCACACGCGGAACCGGCACCATGAAGTTGCGCCGGGCGTAGCCCACCAGCCCTTCCACGTTCCCCTTGTCGTTGCCCTTGCCAGGACGTCCGAACTTGGCCGCGAACAGATAGTGCGATTGCAATCCGCTGAACGCATCCGTGGGCTTGCGTTCCCCATCGCCGGCGATCTCCTTTACCGCGATTCGGGTGTTGTCATACAGGATGGTCCGCGGCACACCGCCAAAGTAAGCGAACGCTTGGTTGTGACCTTCCAGAAAGGCCTCGGTATTCTCAGCCGGAAAGGCCACCACGAAGCAGTCGTCCGAGTACGGCAGATCCATGCACTGAAAGTGTGCCTTGTGCTCGACTCCGCCGATCACCACCAGCGCTTCCCCGAAGTCGGCCTGCCCATCTCCCGGTGGATGCGCTAGCGGCACGAATACTTCCTGGTGCCTGAGCCGTGCTTGGCGTACGTAATCCTTCACCACCGTGTAACCGCCGCTATAAGCGTGCTCGGCTTTCAGCCGATCCCAGATTCGCTTGGCAGTGTGGCGCTGCTTTTTAGGCTGCGACTGGTCATCCACCAGGATGTGATCAATGATCCCCAACCATGGCCCTAGTTTCGGACGCCGGATTGGCTTCTTCCGTTCATAGCCTGGCGGCAGTGAAAACTGCATCATCTTCCGGATGGTCTTCCGCGATAGGCCGAACTCGCGCGCCGCCTGCCGGATGCTCATGCCGTCGACCTGCACGGCTCGTCTTACGCGTGCATACACTTCCACCTTGTACACCTCCTCAGGTGCTCACAAAACACAACTACGCTGTAATGTTCTGGAACTAGAGTAGGGTGGTCTACTTTTGGACCGCCACAAACCGCCGCTCACGCGGCGCTTCGTGGTCTATTATTGCTCCGCCGTTTATATGCGCGAAGATCCGCGTGATCGGAGTCCATTCCGACGGCGGTATGCGCGACCGCATTCTTCTGCCGGCGAAACAGATGTATAAGTGTGAGACCCTACCGGCCCTGCAAATTCCGCTGGTGGAGACGCTTGGTGTTGGCAGCCACGCTGTAGGGCGCGCAGCGGCACAGCCGGGCGATCGCGCGATCGTCGTCGGTGCCGGGCCTATCGGCCTATCAGTGATTGAGTTCTTGCGGTTAGCTGGGGCCGACATCGGTGTCGTGGAGAAAATGCCAGAACGACTCGAATTTGCCGCCCAACACTATGGCTTGAAACGTTACTATCTCTCGCACGAAGAAGCGCGGCAGGAAGACCCCTCGATGCTGGTGTTCGATTGTACTGGCGACAAAGGTTCGATGGAGGAAGCGATTCACCTGCTCCAGCAGGGTGGCACCCTCGTTTTCGTCGGCCTGATCAACGACACAGTTTCCTTATTCGATCCGGACCTCCACTGGCGCGAGGCGACGATACTGGCGAGCCGCAACAGCACTCCCGCCGAGCACCATCGCGTGCTCGACCTCATGGAGAATCGGCGGATCGATGTTGCGGCGTGGCCGACCGACTGCGTCTGTCCCGACGCAATGGACAAGCGGTTTCCAGTGTGGCTTCATAGAGAGGCCGGCGTCGTGAAGGCTATCGTCGAGTGGTCTTGAGCATCGCCGTTTTTATTTCTGCAACGACAAAAACAAAGCCTCTGCCAGCGCCAGTCGACGACCGGTGATGGCGTATACGCACCTTGCAGCCCGCGGTGACGGGCGTTCACCTTTACCAACGCACATGGGATTCCAGCGGTCGTAGATACGAAAGCCAGCCTCTTCAACGACTTGGTGTTTTGCGACTGCAGCTTCGTTCGCGGCGCTCTGCAGATCGCGCTCGACAAAGGAAAGAGGACGACTGGTTCGGTTCGACTTTCATCGTCAAACGTACGACCACGCCGCAGAACATCGCCTCGTTCTGTGAAAAGCCAGGACATTCCCAGGCAATTGAGGACGATGGGGATGCTGCAATCTGCTAACATGCCTGAGAGGAAAAGTTCGCCGCAAGAGGCGACACACTCACGCAATGCCGGCCTGGATCGATCTCGGGCGTGGAGTGATCGTTGGTTTAGCGATCACGGGCTGGGTAGCGTACGCAGCATCACCCGCTGCCACGGTCGAATTTAATCGGGACATCCGGCCGATATTGTCGGACCGCTGCTACACGTGCCATGGTCCTGATGTAGCGAATCGCAAAAGCAAACTGCGGCTTGATTCGGAGTCCGCTGCAAAGGCCGATCTCGGCGGGCGTCTTGCCATTGTTCCTGGTAACCCGGCTACGAGCGAACTAGTGAAGCGCGTCACAGCGGCTGAAGGTTGGCGTATGCCTCCCGCCTGGGCCGGCGCAGCTCGCCTCAGTGAGCGCGAGATCAGTCTCTTGACCCGTTGGATCGAGCAAGGCGCCGTTTGGCAGAAGCATTGGTCATTTGCTCCCCCGGTGCGGAGGGAATTGCCAACGGTGAGCGATCCGGCCTGGCCGAAAAACGCAATCGACTACTTCGTTCTTTCGCCTCTAGACCGGGAAGGGCTCAGACCATCGCCGGAAGCTGACCGATCTATTCTTGTCCGGAGGGTAACGCTCGACCTTACGGGGCTACCGCCAACAACAGAGGACGTTGAAGCCTTCGTCCATGACACGACACCCAATGCATACGAAAAAGTGGTCGATCGGTTGCTTGCCTCGCCGCATTACGGAGAGCGCATGGCTATGCGGTGGCTGGACAACGCCCGCTATGCCGACACTAACGGATATCAGACGGATGGCGAGCGCTCCATGTGGCGCTGGCGCGACTGGGTTATCGATGCTTTTAACCACGACATGCCCTTTGATCAGTTTACTGTCGAACAGATCGCCGGAGACATGCTGCCCGGAGCTACGCCGCAGCAGATTTTGGCCACCGGCTTCAACCGGAACCATCGTGGAAATGGCGAAGGCGGAATCATCCCGGAAGAGTACGCGGTCGAGTACGTTGTGGACCGGGTTGAGACAACCTCTGCTGTGTGGCTCGGACTGACCTTGGGTTGCGCGCGATGCCACAATCACAAATACGACCCGTTCAAGCAGAAGGAGTTTTATCAAGTCTTCGCGTATTTCAACAATGTGCCGGAGCGCGGAAAAGCGTTCAAATACGGTAATTCGCCTCCCACCATTCCAGCACCGACAGCCGATCAGGTCCGCCGGCTGAAAGCCGTCGATCAAAGAATGGCCGATGCCGAGCGGCGCCAGGCGGAAATGGAATCGACGATCGCGAAGTCGCAGCGTGCGTGGGAAAGATCAATTACGGGAAGCAACCTGGATTGGGCGAGCGATCGGGCGTTGGCGGTACATCTCCCACTCAATGGCGACCTTCACGGCGAAATTCATCCCGATCCGCCGAAGCCGGAAAAATACGCATACCTGATGGAGAACGGACCTGTGGTGGTGGAGTCAGCGCCTACGGTGATCGAGCCCGTGTGGAAGAACGGCGAAGCGCAATACGTGGAATGCCGTTCCGGACGGGCTGGATCATTCGAAGGGAAGCAGTTTATAGAAGTTGGCAATATTGGGAACTTTGGTTTTTATGATGCTTTCACGCTGGCCGCCTGGATCTACCCCGGGGCAGGGACGGGAGCAATCATCAGCCGCGCCCAGGATGAGGTCGAAGGGCAAGGTTTAGGCCTGTATCTCAAAGGAAGCCATCTGCAAGCGAACCTGGTGCAGCGTTGGTTGGATGATGGAGCGCGCGTAGAGAGTGACGCCACCGTCGATCTAAATCGTTGGTCCCACGTCATGTTTACCTATGATGGGTCGCGGCTGGCGCGCGGTATTCAAATTTATTTGAATGGGGAGCCACTCAAACTCAAGGTACAACTCGACGACCTGAATCAGTCTTTCGCGGCGAAGCAGCCGCTGCGGATTGGGGCGGGGCTGGGTCGGGAGAATCGGTTCCACGGCTCCATTGCTGATGTTCGCATCTATCGCACCGCGCTCACCCCCGAGGAAGCTGCCGTGCTGGCGGTGCCGGATTCCATAAGCGAGCTCGCGCGAATCGTTCCAGCAGAGAGAACAGCCGCGCAGTCGACGAAGCTGCGCTGGTGTTTCCTGGAGCGTTACGCAGCGCAGCCTTTGCAGTCTTTGCGCAAAGAGATTCTGGATTTGCGCGGGGAGCGCCAGCGCCTTCTCGACACGTTCCCGACGGTCATGGTGATGCAGGAAGGGCCGCCTCGCGAGACACACGTGCTGGTGCGCGGAGCCTACGACCACCCCGGCGAGAGAGTCTCGCCTGGCATACCAGCGATACTTCCACCATTACCGGCGGGCGTACCAAATAACCGGCTGGGTTTCGCGAAATGGCTGGTCGATCCGTCCAATCCGCTGCCCGCGCGCGTTACCATGAACCGCTTCTGGCAAATGTACTTCGGCGTAGGCCTGGTGAAAACGGTCGAGGACTTTGGATCGCAGGGAGAATGGCCGTTGCATCTGGAACTGCTCGACTGGCTGGCCACGGAATTCATCCGCACGGGCTGGGACGTCAAAGCCATGCAGAAGACCATCGTGATGAGTGCGACCTATCGGCAGTCGTCAAAGGTCACGCCGGAATTGCTGCAGAAAGATCCGGAGAATCGTTTGCTGGCGCGGGGTGTGCGGGCGCGGCTGCCAGCGGAGGTGCTGCGCGATCAGGCGCTCGCGATTTCGGGGATGCTGGTGAGAACGATTGGGGGACCTTCGGTAAAACCATATCAACCGCCGGGACTTTGGAAAGAGCTCGCGGGCGGCGACGATTACAGGCCGGATACGGGCGAAAACTTGCATCGCCGGAGCCTGTACACGTTCTGGAAGAGAACTGCGCCTCCACCGATGATGATGAACTTTGATGCGGCTGGTCGCGAGACGTGCGTCGTGCGCGAGCTGCGCACGAACACGCCGCTCCAGTCATTGAATCTGATGAACGACCCGATCTTCCTGGAAGCGGCTCGAGCTCTTTCCGGAAGGATGCTGCGTGAAGGAGGCGATTCCGCCGCGCAGCGCATCGCTTATGGCTTCGAGCTGGCGACGGCACGTCCACCCAAGCCGCGGGAAAGCGAGATCCTCATGGCCAGCTTGCGCTATTACCTCGACACATTCCAGACCGATCAAGCCTCCGTTTCGAAGTACATTAGCGTGGGAGATGCCCCGGCGGTTTCCAACTACTCGCCCAGCGAGGTTGCAGCCTATATGGCAGTAGCGAGTACGATCCTGAACTTGGATGCAACGGTTAGCAAGGAATGATGATGCCGACCGACAGACAACTACTTCTGACCCGCCGGTACTTCTTCGGTAAAGCCAGTGCGGGAATGGGAATTGCGGCGCTCGCGCATCTGCTGGGTAGCAATCTGACGGGCGCCGAAGCCGAAGCTCCCAACGGCGGTCTCTCTGGTCTGCCTCACTTTGCGCCAAAGGCCAAACGCGTCATTTATTTGTTCCAGTCGGGCGGCCCCTCACAGATGGAGTTGTTCGATTACAAACCGCGCCTACATGACATGGCAAATAGCGAGTTGCCGGATTCGATTCGCATGGGCCAGCGGCTGACGGGGATGACCGCAACACAGACAAGCTTCCCGGTAGCGCCGTCACTTTTCAAGTTTCAACAGCATGGCAACTCGGGTGCCTGGATCAGCGAACTGCTACCGTACTTCGCCAAGGTATCGGACGATATCTGCTTCATCAAGTCCATGTACACTGAGGCCATCAATCACGATCCGGCAGTGACGTTCTTTCAGACCGGGTTTCAGTTGGCCGGACGCCCATCGATCGGCGCTTGGCTGTCATATGGACTTGGCAACGAAAACAGGGATCTCCCGGCATTCGTAGTGATGATCTCGCAGGGAACGGGCAATCCGAACGACCAGCCGCTTGCTGACCGTCAGTGGGGCAGCGGATTCTTACCGACGAAATATCAGGGAGTAAAGTTCCGTTCGCAGGGCGATCCGGTACTTTACTTATCCAATCCCGCCGGTTTCTCATCGGAGCAGCGCCGGAGATTCATCGATGATGTCCGCGGGTTGAATCAACTCGAACTGGAGGATTTCGGAGATCCCGAAATCGCTACACGCATCGCACAGTACGAAATGGCGTACAAGATGCAAGCGTCGGTCCCGGAGCTCGTGGATTTATCGAAGGAGCCCGCACGTACGTTCGAGCTGTACGGCCCGGATGTGCGCAAGCCGGGCACGTTCTCGGCGAATTGTTTGCTCGCTCGCCGGCTGGCCGAACGGGGAGTCCGTTTCATCCAGCTCTTCCACAGAGGCTGGGACCAGCACACGAATCTGCCGGCGCAGATCGCGGGCCAAGCTAAGGACACTGACCAAGCCTGCGCGGCACTCGTCCAGGATCTCAAGGAACGCGGTTTGCTGGGCGATACGCTCGTAGTCTGGGGTGGCGAGTTCGGTCGTACCGTGTATTGTCAGGGGAAGCTAACTGCCAATGACTACGGGCGCGATCATCATCCGCGCTGCTTCACGATGTGGTTAGCAGGTGCCGGGGTGAAACCCGGGATCACTTTCGGTGAAACGGACGAATACTGCTACAACATCGTCAAGAACCCGGTCCACGTGCACGACCTGCACGCCACCATCCTACATTGCTTGGGAGTCGATCACACCAAGCTGACCTATAAATTCCAGGGCAGGGCGTTTCGCCTCACCGATGTGCATGGCAACGTCGTAAAGGAAATACTGGCCTAGCCGTTGTGATCAAACTCCTACCTGGCGTCGCGGCCGGTTTTTGCGGATGTTCTCCATATCCTGGGTTGGCTCCGTCTCAAAATCCACGGCAATGATGGTAGCGGGATGATCCGGTGGCGAAGCCGGCAATCCGGTGAACTGCACACGGAAATCTTCTTGCTTAAAGGTTACGGGCTTGCCCGTCGCGAGTAGTTTTGCCGACTTCACCTTGCTTTGCAGGCCACCGATGGAAACCGTTTCACCCGGCCAGAAGTAAACGTGAATGTAGAGAGTGTTGCCCTTGCGGGTGAAGTCTGCGAACGCGGATTCCTTCACCTTGCAACGCTCGGCCTCATAGATGGTACTGCCGTTCTTGTCCATCCACTCACCCACCGCTGTGAGAATGCCGACGGATTCTTCGGGAATGGAGCCATCCGGCTTCGGTCCGATGTTGAGCAGGTAGTTTCCGCCGTCGCGGGCGCAGCTGATCAGGTTACGCACGATAGTTTTTGGGCTTTTCCAGTCGTCATCAGCCTTGTGGTAGCCCCAGCTTTCATTCATGGTCATGCAGGCTTCCCAGTCGCGCCCAACCTTCTCCGCGACGATTTCCTGTTCTGGGGTTCCGAAATCTCCGGGCAGATGATTCCGATTATTGACGAGGATGTCGGGTTGTAGCTGGAACACCATGTCGTTCATCTTTTGCGATTCCCAGCCCTTGGCGTCGAGCGGCCAATCCACGTCGTACCACAGCACATCGAGCTTTCCGTAGTTGGTGCAGAGTTCGCGAATCTGGCCGTGAATGTAATCGACGAAACGCCGGCGCGCCTGCTCGTCGGTGGCACATCGTGCGCCGTCAGGATGGTGCCAGTCCATGAGCGAGTAGTAGAATCCGCAGCGCAGGCCCTCCGCTCGCGCGGCCTCGAGATACTCCTTGGCCAAGTCGCGGCCGGGCCCCTGCTGCGGCGAGCAGTAGTTGGTCAATTTCGTATCGAAGTGGCAGAAGCCTTCATGGTGCTTGGAGGTCATCACCATGTACTTCATCCCGGCCCGTTTGGCGAGCTTCGCCCAGTCACGTGCCGCATTGGGTTTGGGTTTGAATTGTTTGGCGAGCTGCTCGTACTCGGCCACCGGGATACCTTCCAGCTCCATGGCCCATTCGTGACGGCCCAGGATGCTGTACAGTCCCCAATGAATGAACATGCCGAACCTCGCCTGGCGCCACCATTGGATACGGCGCTCGTGATCGGGAGGCGGAGTTTCTACGGCCTTCTCCTCGGATGCCGCCGGTTTCGCCTCTTGGTTCTTGCAACTCGATCCGGTGAGAGCGGCAGCAGCCACCGCGCCCGCGCCCATTCCGGTCAGATAGCTTCGTCGTGTGATTCCGCGTTTGGACATCACTTGCTCCTCAATGGACGGTTCCAGCCTTGGCCTGGCTGTCCTTCAGCTCGGCAATTAGTTCCAAGGATTTTTTCACATCGGGATCATTTGGCTTCAAACTTTGCGCGACGCGCAGCTCTCGCTCCCCTTTGTCGAGACTTCCTGAGCGGCAGTAAATCAAACCGAGGTCCTTGTGCAAATCGCCTTTCGTAGGACAATTGCCGCACACTTGGACAGCCTCTTCGAGTTGGGCCACGGCCTGGTTCCAGTCGCGGGCGCTGGCCGCGGCGAGCGCAAAATTGCCCAACGTATCGGCGCGCTCGGAGATCCGCCGTTTGCGCTGTATCTCGACGAAGCGGGCCTGATACCCTTTTGCACTGTCGGGATCTTTTGGGGTCAGGTGGCGCGCGAGATTGTAGAGGGCTTCCGCATGTTCCGGGTCCAGTTCCACCGTTTTCCGCCACTCCATGATGGCTTCCGGCTCCTTCCCAAGTTTCAGAAGATCCTGCCCCAGCAGGTAGTGGGCGTCGGTATTGCGCGGCTCGATCGCCACGACTTGCCGCAAAAGTTCGGCTGAACGCGCGGGGTTGTCCAGTTGTTTTTCCGCCACGGCCAGAAGGTAGAGTGCGGACGCATTCCGCGCATCGAGACGCACGGCGGTTTGCAGTTCGGTTTCAGCCTCTTCGTTGCGGCGAAGATCGAATAGCGCGCGGCCCTTGTTGTAATGAGCGGTCGAGGAATCCGGCTGTAGGCGAACGGCTTCGGAGAACTCTGCCAGCGCCCCGGCGAGATCGAGGTGGTCGGCAAGCGCGATACCGAGGTTCAGGTGAGCTTCGGGCGCGTTGGGCGTGAGGTCGATTACTCTTCGGAAGTTGCGGATGGCATCCTGCATGTTGCCGAGCCTGGTCTCGACCATACCAAGCGCGGTTAGCGCAGCCGTGTTATCGGGCGAGATGCGTACCGCGCTCTGAATTTCCTTTTCCGCCTCGGCGAACCGGTTCCCGCCGGCCAGGATCAAGCCGAGATTCACGAAGGCCTGCGCGTATTGCGGATTGTCCTCAACGGCGCCGCGGAACAGGTCTTCCGCCTCGTGGTTCCGTCCTCGCTGGCCGTAGAGCACGCCCAGATTGTTCTTCGCTTCGGCGTATTGCGGATCGAGCGCGAGCGCCGTCTTTAGCCGGCTCTCGGCAGGAGCCAGCCTGCCGTCCTGAAGATCGAGCAGGCCAAGCTGGTTCTGCGGCAAAGCCAGCTTGGTGTCCAGTTGGATAGAGTGCTCCAGAGCCTGCCGCTCCCCGGCACGGTCACCTGTCTTATCCAGAGCCAGCGCGAGGTTGTAATAAATTTTGGCGTTGTTTGGCTCAAACTTGAGGGCATCCTGATACGAGTGGACGGCGCCCCGCGCATCTCCCTCTTCGAGAAGCCGATTCGCGTCCGCGGCTTTCACGGCGGCCTGGTTTTCCTGAACGCCCTGCTGCTTCTCCGTTTCGAATTGCTTGAGTTCCGCGCGGGCGGCATCGGCCTGCTTAAGCGCGCGCAGCACATTGGCGAGCTGGAAACGCGCCTCGGATGAATCGGGGTGCAGCTCCAGAGCCTTTTGCAGTTGAGGTAGGGCTTCCTCGGATTTCTTCTCCTTCGCCAGAACAAAGCCCAGATTGTAGCGGACATCGTAGTGGTTCGGATCCATCTGAACGGCGCGCTTCAATTCCGATTCGGCCGTATCGTATTGGCCCAGACCGCGGCAGACGGCGCCGAACAGATAGTGCCCTTCGAAGTCCTCGGGCTTGCGGCGCACGTAATCCTGAATCAAAGGCAAGCCTTCATCGAACTCCCCCAGGTCCACCAGAGTCTTGACCAAGGAAAGGCGGGCGATATCGTTACCAGGGTCGAGCCGCAAAGACTCGCGGTATTCGTCGGCCGCTTCACGAAATGACTTCTCCCGGGCATAGACGGTGGCGAGATTGAAATGCACCAGCGCCGAGCCTGGTTCGTCTTTGGCGAGCTTGACCAGGGTTTCGATCGCGGCATCGGCATTGCCATTCTCTGAATAGTTCAAAGCCAAAGCAATCTGGAGATTGGGGTCCTTCGAGTCGAGGGCAATGGCTTGCTTCAGATGGCGAATGGCCGCGGTGTAACGCTTTTGACTGGTCAGAATCTGCGCCAGCCGGTCTAGCGCCCGAACGGACTTGGGATCCAGTTCCAGGGCAGTTTTTAGCTCGGTCTCGGCAGCGGCCGTTTGGCCAACCTCCTGCAATGCCATACCGAGCGCGGTGTGCACAGGAGCACGACCTGGGCTGAGCTTATCGGCTTGGCGCAATTCCACAGTGGCATCTTTGAAACGGCGTTCGTTCATCAACGCCAGTGCGAGATTGAAGTGACCTTCCCAGCCATTGGGCCGTAGGCGGATGGCGGATCGAAACGCCGGAATCGCGCATGTGGCTTTATCACGCTGGGCAAACCAGGCTCCCAATGCGTTAAATGCCTCGGCAGATGGCTGTTTCGCTAGAGCGCGCTCGATTTCGGCAGGGCCATGACATTCGGCGGGCATCTGAGCAAACGTCGTATGGCCCCAGCCAGTCAGGAACAGGGAAAGCGCAGCTACTCGGCCCCTGCGCATAGACAACAGTGTACCGAGGACTGATGGGCGCGGGCACACGGACGGTCGAGTTGGACGCAACAGTACCTTAGTATGTCAGCTTCAATCCGAGTTGGAGAATGCGTGAGCCGTATCCGTTAACAGCTCCGTTAGAACCGTAGGTACCCGTGATGACACCGAAATTGGACCCGGTGAGGTCGCTTCCTGGTTGGCCCAAAATGACGGTGTTCGGTATGTTAAAGGCCTCGGCGCGAAACTCGAAGGCTTTACCCTCCATAAACGGGAAACGCCGGAAGAGAGAGGCATCCATATTCCAGAAATACGGACCCCTGAGAATGTTCCGGCCCGAATTGCCCCAAGTGTACGTGGCGGGAATCGCAAAGGCCGATGTATTAAACCACGCCTGCGCAGTGCGGTTCGACAGATTCGGATTCCCAACAAGATTCGCTCGCTCGTATCCGGTGTCGCCAGTGTTGGCGATGTCTCCATCCACAGTGATGTCGTAAGGCAGGCCGGAATGTGCCTGAACGATGGTGTTCACCTGCCAGCCGCCAATAATATAATCCATGACCTTGTTGTTGGTCGCAAAGCGTTTGCCAGTTCCGATCGGTACGTCGTACACAACGTTTACGCTCAGGGCGTGCGTCAAATCGTAACCGGCAACGCTGCGATCGTTGTTGTACGCGTAGGGATTCTGCACCGACCAACCCTCGACACCGTACCAGCCGTCTGAGCCTGTGTCGATCACTTTCGACCAGGTATACGAAACCTGGTAGGCGAGCCCGCCCGAAAATCGCTTGTCATACAGGAACTGAAGCGCGTTGTAGTTGCCGCGGCCCACGCTGCGGTCGTAGAACGTCGGAGCGATGTATGGATAAAGCGATCGGTCCTGCGGATTGCCAGGTCCGGGCGTGAGAGCCGTGTTGTAATACCCGCCCACATCCAGGCGGCGGCTGCCGGAACCCACGTAGTCTGCCGATACGGTCGTGCTATGGTTCAATTGTTTGGCAACGCCAAAATTGTATTGCATGGAATACGGGTTCTTGGCGTAGGGATCCATCATCCACTGCACCTGGTTGAATGGAGTCGGCGCCGGAAAGAACCCCGATGTGGCGAATGGGTTCTCGCCTTTCACGGTTGGCAGGGCCTGGCTGGGAATCGGCCGATTGAGGTTATTGGCCAGTTGCTGTCCGATATCCGGCCAGTCGCCCTCGTAGTTCTGCGCCGTTTGTGTCACGGCCGCCCAATTGTCGTAAAAAATTCCGAACCCAGCTCGCACGGCCATAGTGTCTGTGACCCGGTAGGCTAAGCCGAGGCGTGGGCCGAAGTTTGTCGTCGTATCGTGATAGATCTTACCGTTGGGAGAAACCACCACGTGAGCTGGAAGTGTCCCATCACCGGGAATGCAAGGAGCAAATCCTCGCACGCTGCAAGCCGGCGGCAATTTTTGAATGACGTAGTTGCCGGAATTGAAGTCGTCCTCGCCCGTCTCGATGCCGCCGTTTTTGCCGATGGTGGCATTGGTGCCGTAAGGCGGCTGGAAGGTCCGGTCATAACGAAGGCCAACATTAACAGTTAGTCGCGAGGTTGCCTTCCACGAATCCTGGAAATAAACGCCCATCACGCCACCCCACCGCGTGGTTTCGTGAACATTGCGGCGGCCGGCATTGTCTGGCACATCCAAGAGCAACGAGGCTATAGCGTTGCCGGGTTGCGCCGAGTTCTCGGGGTTGCCGGTCTGCTGGAGGGCGAAACCGACGTTTGAATTCGCGTAGATCGATTCGAACGTATTGCTATTGAGCTCCCCACCAAAGCGCAGGGTGTGCTTGCCAATGATCTTCGAGACGTTTGCCTTATACTCCCAGACGTTAGTGAAGTTCGGATCGAGCGTGTCACTCGTGCCCGGAATCGGATTGCTGAAGCCGGTAATGCCTACGGAGGGCAACAGCAGTTTCGTCGCAATGAAATTACCCCCAAAACTGGGAGCGAAGTTCAGACCGCTGATTGTGGAGTCTGAGATTCCCGGAGCGACCGTTTGCCCATTGTTTTCCTGGTGTGACCGGCCGAATTGCGCTTGCAGCACGAGGCTCGGGTTAAACGTGTGGACCCAACTCGCGCCATAATTTTGCGCGGGGTAGTTTGAAGCACTCTTGAAGCCTGGCAGTCCGCCGCTCGACGTCGTGTTGTAGTACAACCCACTGTAGCGGAACCAGATAAAATCCTTGGAGCCTAGGGTCTGATCGATGCGCGCCGAAAATTCGTTCTGCGTCTGAACGAGCGGTGTGGTGTCAAGGGCATTGTTATTGCCGACGCCAGTGTTATAGAGAGACGGCCTGATCTGCTTGATGAAGTTCACGAGGGGGGTATCAATCAGGCTGGACGGAATTTGATTGCCGGCGAATGGCTGACGGGTGAAACTGCCGGGATGAGCCGGATCCGGCGCGGTGGAGAAAGGATTGAAAGCCTGGTTCTCACCGGTCAGGTTGCCACTCAGTTCGGCGTCGGTTGGCAAATGCAGATACGAATCTGCCGCTTGCGAAAACCGGATGCCCTCGTAGGCTGCGAAGAAGAATGTTTTATTCTTGCCGTTATAGACTTTGGGAATCCAAACTGGACCACCGGCTGCGACGCCAAACTGATTCTGCCTGTACGGGGTCACGGAAGCAAGAAATGTGTTGCGAGCGTCTAAGTCATTGTTGCGCAAATACTCCCAGGCGCTACCGTGCAACTGGTTGGTGCCCGATTTGGTCACCACGTTGATGACGCCGCCCAGCACGCCGCCGAATTCCGCCTGATCGTCGTGCGAGTTTACCTTGAACTCGGCGATCTGGTCGATGATTGGCGCAACCGTGTAGGTACTTTGGAACGAGCCCTGGTTATTGATGCCGTCGGTGAGGAAGAAATTGCTCCGGTTTGTCTGGCCATTAATGGCTGGAAATTCAAAGGAGCTCCCGCTGAAGACGTTACCGAACCCGCCCGAGTTCTGCGAAACGCTGACCGGCGCCACTCCGGGCGTCAGTGAAAGCAGTTGGGTGAAGTTGCGGCCGTTCAGTGGCAAATCGACCACCTGCTTCTCGGCCACCACGGCACCCAGTTCGGAAGTTGCCGATTGCACCAGTTCGCCGGAGGTTTCCACCGTCACGCTCTGCTGGACCGTACCGACCTGCATGATCAAATCGAACGTGACAGTTTGGTTGACCTCAAGGGTGAACGCAGCCGTTTTCGACACCTCAAATCCTTGCGCTTCCGCCTGTAGCGTGTACTGACCCGGCGTGATACTCAGGAAAACGTAATTGCCCGCATTATTGGATTGCGCAGCGTGTTCGACGGTCGTATCGACATTCCGTAAGGTGATTTTCACCTGTGGGATGATGCTCCCGCTGGAATCGTGGACAACGCCGGTAACCGACGCCGTGGAAAGTTGTGCGGATACCCTAACGGGCAAGAACGTGAGGGTTAGAACGAGCAACAGAATGAAGCGCATCAGTTGCCCAAGAAAGGTGCCACAAGGGGCACCTGAACGATCAGCCAACTGCCGAGCAGCGAACATGGCTCCCTCCTTCAGAGGTCGAGACGTTCTAGTTGTTCTGGAGAATATCTCACCGTTTTCCACCTGTGTCAATGAAAAAGTAGTAGATTTCTGTTAATTGCTGGGCGAGGTCCGAAGATCGGCTAGGGGTGTCGTAAGCGATTACGTAAACGCTTAAGTTGAGGATTTGAGATCCCTGAGGTAAGTGGTTGTTTTTTCAGCCTTCACTCCTGAGCAGGAGTGCGAACAGCGCCGTTGCGAAGGCTGGAGTCCCGCACAATGAGCCGTGGCGGCAATAGAATAGCTCGAGTACCCCGAGTTCGCTTCTCAATAAGGCGCAGAAGGAGTTCCGCGGCGTTTCGTCCCACTTGAGCGCTGCTTTGATCGACCGTACTGAGCGGAACGCGCAGCTGGTCCGAGTAATGCACATTTCCCACCCCGACCAGAGCAATGTCCTGTGGAATCCTCAACCCTGCTTCCAGAACCGCTTTGACCGCCCCAGCCGCAACCGGGTCGTTGAAGCAGAACACACCGTCCGGGGGGTGCTTCAAGCGCAGCAACCGGCGCATGGCTTGATAACCGCCATCATCCTCGGAGCCTCCACGGACCACCAAACTGGCCGGCGCCAGGCGACTATGGCGCTCCAGCGCTAGACGGTACCCGGCCAGCCTACCGACCGCCGTGCCAATTTTGGGCCCGCTTATGTGCGCAATCGCACGGCAGCCGCACGTGATCAAATGCTCGGTCGCCATCTCGCCGATTTTTTCATCGTCAACACCGACGTAGTTCGCCTTAAGCCCTAAGATCTTGCGGTCAATCAGCACGTACGGCACTTTGCGTTCTTCGATCGTCCGGAATAGTCCGGGAGAAGTCGGCGGCTGCGCCGAGGCGAGAACTAGGCCGTCCACGCGCCGGGCGAGCAATAAGTCGATCTCCTCGCGCTCTAGAGTGGGGTCCTCTTCGGAAATCGATATCAGTACCTGGTAACGGAACGGACGAAGCTTCTCGGTAAGGCCCTTGGCTACTTCGGCGAAAAAGGAGTACATCAAATCGGGAACGACCAGGCCAATCGTATGGGTGCGCCCGCTGACCAGGCTGCGGGCGATCCAATTCGGCTGATAATTCAACTCGCGGGCTCGCTTGAGAATGCGTTTCTTGGTTGCCAGGCTGATATCGCTTTGATCTCGTAGAGCTTTTGAGACGGTAACTACGGATACATTGAGATCGTGAGCGACGTCCTTCATCCGAACGGGCATAAAATCGTTTGAACGAACGTAACATAAGCTGGAGGGGATTTACCAGGATGCGCGACTGATTCCCGCGCGTCTCATCATCGACCGGAAGTATCCGTGTGTTGTACTTTGAGTAGCAAGCCTCTCATGAAATCATCTTCCGGGAAGAGATTTACATAGAGTTCCAAAGTCTTTTTAGCTTCGGAATACTGCTTGAGATTGATGTGACGCAGGGCCAGCAGCTTGTAGAGCACCGGTGTGTAAGGCGCCAGCTCGATGCCGCGCTGTAGTTTGCGGACGGCATCCGCCTCGCGGCCAGCCCGCACCAGGGCCGTGGCCAAGTCTTCGTAAACGGCTGGGGCGGCGAAACCGAGCTGGATGGCGCGGGTCAGATGCTCAATTGCACTGTCGTTCGATGCGTTCTCCAGAAGGGCTTTCCTGCCCAGGGCAGCTTGCACCAGAGGCTGGTCCGGCGCCGACCGGTTTAGTTCATCGAGTACAGCAAAGTAGCGCGCCCGGTAATCCGGATCCCGTTCCATCAGCTCGCCATAGGCTTGCAGCAGCATGACGAGCGGCAGCGAGGCTCGATCGGAACCGGCCGAACGATTGAGATAAACCAGATCCGGCAGATCGGCGGTGGTCGCGTGGAATGCGGCTTCCGGAAGCGGCTCGTCCGGCCGGGCAACGATGCGATGATTCGTGAGCGCGGAATGCGCGATAAGCTGCACGTTCCGCTTAGGCATATGGCAAGCGGCGCAGTCGTCTCCGTGCTCCGCTCGTTGTTCTTTTGCCAGCCTACAAGCCGCGTCGGTGTGGCAGCTCAGGCATCGGCTGCGGTAGTACGCTGCGGCTCCCGCCGGCGAGGGCATGGAATGAATCTGATGGCACGTGAGACATCGCAGACGACCGTCGCTCGCCCGGAAACACTTGCTCAATTGCATCGAGAAATGGTGCTCCAGCAAGTCGGTCTCGAGTGGGTCGTCACGCTTCGGCGGCACGCGGAGAATGGCAACCGTGTCGCGAAGCGGAGTGCCAGGACGAAAGTCAAAATAGCCTTTTCCGGGGACGAGTACTCTTGTATCCCCGCCCTGGTGGCAATTCATGCAGACGTCTTCTGCCGGGCGAGCCGGCAGATTCTTGGGATTGACGATCGTGTCATCAGCATTTGCTGCCGGTTTTGATCGCCCCCTCTCGGCCACGTGTAGCGCGCCGGGACCGTGACAATTCTCGCAGCCGATCGCAAGCTCGCGAAAAGGCGGATTGGCAAACAGCCCTTCACGGTCTCGAACCGGTTGGGGCTGGCCGCTGTGACAGGCGATGCAGGCGGCTGCCACAGGCCGGTTGAAGCCGTGGTCATCCAATTCGTAACCCGGCGACAGATCCCATGCTTGCTTTCGCGAGTAATACGACAGCGGCGCCTGAAACAGGTAATCCCCGCGCCGGATTATGTATGTGTAGCCGTTGACTCCCGAACCAATGGTGTACTCCAGTTTGTAATTGGTCCTGAATACTTCGCGCCCGCTCGAATCCAGTTCGTATTCCCTTTGAAAAACATCTTGGCCTTGTGGATAAACTTCAAAATGGCGGTTGAGTTTTTCCGTGAAGATCGTCGCGGTGAAACTCACGTTTTTTCGTTGGCGTGCGCTGGCTGCCAGGTCCATGGATCGGCCCATCGCGGTGGCGCTGTAGTCCTGGTATATCTTGGCGTGGCAACCCGCGCAGACGCGAGATCCGACGTAAGCCACGCCGGGTTTCGAGTTGCGATAGGCAACCTCTTCCGCGGCGAGAATGGACGCGGTGCCGATCAGCGCTGCTAGAATGATCCTCACCAACTCCGCAAGCTCATCCCGGCCCACTGCGCATTCTTGTCCGCATGGCAAAGAAGACAGGCGTTAGGGCTTTCCGCCGGACCGAATCGCTCCGTCATCTCCGCGTCGGGAATATCGTCGATCTGATGCGTGCGCGCTTTGAATAAAACGCTGTTCATGATGCGAGGCATATGGCAGGCCACACAACGGCTTCCCTCCGAAGCAGGTGAATGATGGGTGTGCGCGCTTGGGTTTGGCGTGAACTTGCTGTGACACTGCAGGCACATGTGGTCCGGGTCGGTTGCAAACTTCAGAGATGTCGGGTTGGACGACGCGTCAGCTCCATGCGGCTGATGACAGTAACCGCAATGCGCCTGGCCTTTCCTGAAACAAGCCGAGCGGCGAAACGCTTCCACGATGAACGTGGTTTCTCGAAACCGGCCATCTCTGTAGAACGCGCGCCGGGCGACTTCGGCATAAGGGCGGCTCGAGTAGACTGGAGGAAAGGCCGTTCCCGCGGACGGATAATTCATTTCGCCGTTCGGACCGGGCTGCCGAAGGGCGGACTGCGCGTGGCATTGGCCGCAGATCGCAACATACCTGCCTGCGGCAACAGCGCTGAAATTTACGATGGCCAGCCCGCCGCCGGATGCAAGCGCTTTGCCCGAGCTCATCGCCAGGACATGCTTCTGCCCCGGCCCGTGACACATTTCACAGTTGATTCCTCCCTCGGCAAATTCGAAATCATGTCCATCCGAGGAGCCGGGCCGGTTAAGGTGTAAGTGACTCGTATGGCAGGGCGCACAGTTGAGCTGATAACTTGTCGCCGAGGTAAGTTTACTGAAGCCGGTTACCTCCGTACGCGGCGATCCCGGCGGATCGATCATCTGCCAGTAATTGATCCACTTGCCTGTGAGGGCGTTGTATTGAACCGGAAATACGTGAATGTCTCTGGTTGGGAGTCTGGTGGCGTAGGCCTGCTGCCACTTCGAGCCGATCGTGTAATCCACGGAATAGGTCGCCCAATTACCGGTTGCGTCCCGAATCATGAAATAACGCTTGTCCCGGTTGGTTATCATACGGGCAACCAGCGTCCCACTAGAATCGCTGAATTGGTTGTTGACGCGGAAGTCACCAATGACATTTTCCGGCTCGAAACGCCGCAGCATCCGGCCCATACCGGTTTCCTGCCAGGATCTGTAGATGACGGCGTGGCACGGTTGGCATGACTGGCTCCCGGCGTATTCGCTTTCGTGCTTTTCCTCGGATATTCCGGCACCGGGAGTTACTGGTGATGATTCCGGTCCGACTTCCCGCTCGTTTGACTCGACGAACATCTCGAACGAACTCGATGACCCGGGATGCGATGCGTAAATGCGACGGAGATTGTCCAGCGCCTTTTCCTGGAACGGACCAGGCGTTCGCGATATCTTTGCGAAATAGAATGCGGCGATCCCCGGTTTTCCTAACGACATTTCCGTGAGGCCCAGTAGGTAGCCGATTTCCGCATCCTGCGCATTCAGGGTCTGTGCCTGCCGCAGAAATGCCTCGGTACGGTGAAGACCTTCCTGCTTTTCCGTGCCATTGCTCCGCAGCGCGGCTGCCATCTGCACACGGCCCAACACGTAATAAGCGGAGGCACGCAACTGCGCCCGTACAGTGGGCCACTTCGATGCCGCGACCGCGGCGGGACGATCGAATTGGTCAAGATACTCGATGGCTGCGCCGGCATTTGTTTTGGCCGCCGCCAGTTGGCCTTTTTGGAGTTGCACGTTGGCCAGCGGAACAAGCAGCAGCGGATTCTCGGGGAGCAGGCGAAGCGATTGCGATCCGAACCGGATCGCTTCGTCATATTCCTCGAGGTCTATACAGGCTTTTGAGGCGATCTCG
Organism: Bryobacteraceae bacterium; assembly: GCA_035297145.1. Taxonomy (GTDB): domain Bacteria; phylum Acidobacteriota; class Terriglobia; order Bryobacterales; family Bryobacteraceae; genus QHXW01. The sequence continues at coordinate 182,451 of DATGZN010000006.1, read as the reverse complement.
TACACTTGCGACAGCAGCCACGATTGTGGGTAGGCCGATAGAAATGCATTCGCCAACGATCTGCGTTTCCCCGGATCGTGTGCCTCATAAAGCTTCAAAAATGCGCGCCGTTCCTTGGGATCGCTCACCTGATCGATGATGGTGGACTGCTCCGACGCAGTCCTCTCACGAAGCAACACGGTGTCGAGTTCCTGGCTGCGAGAGTACGCGGCCAGCATCGGCGCGAGCAGCAGAATACGTAGCCCGGAGCCTTTCATCTATATCGAGGCATTATGCCACTTTGCGCCGGTAACGCTGATTTGCGGTAGCATCAAAAGCATCCGGTCGATCCGGATGAAAAGGCGATGCACCTACGTTTTGTGATTGCCTTGGCTGTGTCGGGCACGCCGCTAGTGGTGGCGGCAGACCAAGTGGTCGAGTTTAACCGCGATATTCGGCCGATCCTTTCCGACAAATGTTACACATGCCATGGTCCTGACGCCGCAAACCGCAAAACCAAACTCCGGTTTGACGTAGAAAGCGGCGCGAAGATTGAGTTAGCCAAAGGCCGCATGGCCATCGTGCCCGGCGATCCGTCCAAGAGCGAAGTCTACCGGCGCATTACTTCGACCGATACGGCCACGCGGATGCCGCCCGCCTACATGGGCCGCGAGAAGCTTTCCGAGCGCGAAATCGACTTATTCCGGCGATGGATCGAGCAAGGCGCGCAGTGGGAGCAACATTGGGCTTTCATCCCGCCCAAGCGGCCAGCGATTCCGGAAGTCCAGGAAAAGAATTGGGCGCGCAACTCGGTGGATTCCTTTGTACTGGCGCGGATCGAGCAGGAAGGTCTGAAGCATTCCCCCGAGGCTGACCGCCGTACATTAATCCGCCGCGTCTCGCTGGATCTGACCGGGCTGCCGCCCACTCCGGCGGAAGTGCAAGCGTTTCTCGACGACACCTCGCCTGACGCGTACGAGAAAGTGGTGGACCGGCTGCTGGCCTCCCCGCGTTACGCCGAGCGTATGGCTTTCCGGTGGATGGAAGCCGCACGGTACGGAGATACCAACGGATATCAGACCGATGGCGTGCGCGAAATGTGGCGGTGGCGCGACTGGGTGATCGATGCTTTTGATCGCAACTTGCCCTTCGATCAGTTCACCGTCAAACAACTCGCCGGTGACCTGCTTCCCAATCCGACTTTAGATGATCGCATCGCTACGGCTTTCCATCGGAATCACAGGACCACGGCGGAAGGTGGCATCGTGCCAGAGGAGTTTCGCGTCGAGTATGTAGCGGATCGCGCGGAGACAACATCGACCGTCTGGTTGGGACTCACGGTCGGCTGTGCGCGATGCCACGATCACAAGTACGATCCCATCAAGCAGAAGGAGTACTACCAACTTTTCGCATACTTCAACAACGTTCCCGAAAAAGGCCTGGTTTACAACTTCGGCAACGAAGAGCCGTACATCAAGGCGCCCACTCCAGACCAGCAACTGCATCTGGAAGAGCTGGATAGGAACGTAACCGAGGCCGAGCAGCAGTGGCACTCGCTTGAACTTAAGCTTCAGGAAGCCCAACTCAAATGGGAGCACAAGGTGGCTCGTTCGAAGTCTTTCGACTGGACGGTTACGGAAGGTCTCACCTTTCACTCGCCGCTCGCAGGAAAGCGTTCCTTGGTAGAGGTAGCGGGATGCGCCAAGGAAGACGAGAACTGTGATTTGCCGGTCGTCGATGGTCCCGCCGGTAAAGCTCGCCAGTTCGATGGTAAGCGCTATCTGGAATCCGACGGCGCAGCGGCGAATTTCGATTACCTTCAGCCCTTCACCTTCGCCGCATGGATCAAGCCCGAAACCGGTAAAGGGGCCATCCTTTCGCACTACGAAGATTACTTTGAGGGCCAAGGGCACGGTCTCTATCTCATCGACGGCAAGATCCGGCTGCACGTCGTCTTTCGGTGGACGGATATCGGTTTGCGCGTCGAGACAGCGAACCCCGTAAAGCTGAAGGAATGGCATCACGTGCTAGTTACTTACGACGGCAAGCGGAAGGCGGCCGGAGTACACATCTACGTGAATGGCGAGGAGCAGAAGCTGAACGTCCTGTTCGATGAGCTCACCTGGCCCATGGATTTCAAGCTGCCCCTGCGCATCGGCGCGGGCGGCGGGCTGCGTTTTGAGGGGGCGATCGACGATGCCCGCGTGTATCGCATCGCGCTGACACCCGAACAGGCGGCGACCATCCCACTGCGGCAATCGATCCACGAAATCGCGGCCATGGCGCCGGAGGCGCGCAGTAAGGCGCAAGCGGACAAACTCAGGTTCGCCTTCCTGGATCGCGCGGCGCCGCAAGACGTCCGACTCGCAAGAGACGAGTTGGCTGCCGCACACAAAGAGCGGCAGCGATATTGGGAGTCGATTCCCACGGTCATGGTCATGGTGGAAAGCGCGAAGCCGCGTGACGCATTTGTCTTGAAGCGTGGTGCCTATGACAACCACGGCGAGCGTGTTACGCCTGGCGTGCCGGCGGTTTTGCCTCCGATGCCGCCCGGGTTGCCGAACAACCGGCTCGGGTTGGCCGAATGGCTGGTGAACCGCTCCAATCCGCTGCCGGCGCGCGTAACCGTGAATCGGTTCTGGCAGATGTATTTCGGCACTGGACTCGTGAAAACCGTCCAGGACTTCGGCTCGCAAGGAGAATGGCCCACGCATCTCGATCTGCTCGATTGGTTGGCCACGGAGTTCATGGATAGCGGCTGGAACGTGAAAGCACTCCAAAAAACCATTCTCACGAGCGCCACCTATCGCCAGTCCTCGCGCGTCACCCCGGAGTTGCTGCAGAAGGATCCGGAGAATCGACTCCTTGCACGCGGGCCTCGGTTACGTCTCGGCCCTGAGGTGATCCGCGATCAGGCGCTCGCTGTTTCCGGCTTGCTAGTCGAAAAAGTCGGGGGGCCTTCGGTGAAGCCGTATCAACCGCCCGGGCTTTGGCAGGAACTAGCTGGCGGAGACGGTTACAAACGAGACAAAGGGGACGGCCTCTATCGCCGCAGTCTTTACACCTACTGGAAGCGGACGGTGGCCCCGCCGTTCATGGTCAACTTCGATTCTCCCAATCGCGAAACTTGCACTGTACGCGAAACGCGCACCAATACGCCGCTGCAAGCGCTCGACCTGATGAATGACGTGACATTTATCGAGGCGGCTCGGAAACTCGCGGAACGTATGATGACGGAAGGCGGCAATGACCGGCGCCAGCGAGTCCAGTTCGCCTATGAGTTGGTTCTGTCACGGCCGCCTAAGCCTGAGGAATTACAGATCGTAACGGATACGCTTGCGGGCTTTGAGTCGCGGTACCGGCATGATCGCGATTCCGCCAAGGAGTTCACGAGTTATGGTGATTCGCCTGTGGGGAAGAAGCTCGATTTGCGCGAACTCGCCGCCTATTCCAGCATTGCGAGCTTAATCCTGAACATGGATGAAACCGTGACTAAACAATGAGGAGCGATGACATGGCGCCAATCGATGATAAGGGCCTGATGCTGACGCGGCGGCATTTCTTCGGTCGGACCACGAAGGGAATCGGCATGGCGGCGTTGGCCAGTTTGTTCAGCCGGGACCTCGAAGCGGAAGGCGCACCTGGCGCGAAGGCCTACGGCGGCCTGCCCGGTCTGCCGCATTTCGCGCCCAAGGCAAAACGCGTTATTTATTTGTTTCAATCCGGCGGACCATCGCAGATGGAGTTGTTCGACTATAAGCCGCGGCTCACCGAATTTCAGGGCCAGGATCTGCCGGAATCGGTCCGCAAGGGCCAGCGGCTCACCGGGATGTCGGCCACGCAGTCAAGCTTCCCGCTCGTGCCGTCAAAATTTGCGTTCGCTCAGCACGGAAATTCCGGGGCATGGCTCAGCGAGCTTCTACCATACACCGCCAAAATTGCCGATCAGCTAACCTTCGTCAAAAGCCTGCACACCGATGCGATCAACCATGATCCGGCAGTGACCTTTATTCAGACCGGATCGCAAATTGCTGGGCGGCCCAGCATCGGGGCGTGGCTGGCCTACGGCATCGGCTCACAGACCGAGGATCTACCAGCTTTTGTCGTGATGATTTCGCCGGGAAAAGGAACGGGTGGGCAGCCTCTCTATGACCGCTTGTGGGGCAGCGGCTTCCTGCCCAGCCGATATCAGGGCGTCAAGTTTCGCTCCGTGGGCGATCCGGTGCTGTACCTTTCGAATCCCGACGGCTTCACATCGGAAGACCGGCGCAGGTTTCTGAACGCGCTTGACAAGCTGAACCAGATCAACCTGGATAGCTTCGGCGATCCTGAGATCAGTACACGCATCGCGCAATATGAGATGGCGTTTCGCATGCAGATGTCCGTGCCTGAGTTGACAGACCTTGCCAAAGAGCCGCCGCATATCTTCGAACTTTATGGCGAGGATGCTAAAACGCCCGGCACATTTGCCGCGAATTGTCTGCTCGCGCGGCGCTTGGCCGAGCGCGGTGTACGCTTCATCCAGTTGTTTCATCGCGACTGGGATCACCATGGGAATCTGCCGAAAGATCTGCCCAAACGCTGCAAAGAGGTGGACCAGGCGTCCGCCGCACTGATTCAGGATTTGAAGGAACGCGGGATGCTAGACGAGACGCTCGTCATCTGGGGTGGAGAGTTCGGGCGAACGGTGTATTGCCAGGGACGCCTGACTCCCACTGATTACGGCCGCGACCACCATCCGCGCTGCTTCACGATTTGGCTGGCCGGCGGCGGCATGAAATCCGGCATCACGCTGGGAGAAACCGACGATTACTGCTACAACATCACCAAGGATCCGGTTGACGTCTTTGACCTGCAGGCCACGATTTTGCACTGCCTGGGTATCGATCACACGCGCCTGACTTACAAGTTTCAAGGCCGGCATTTCCGCCTTACCGACGTGGCCGGCAGCGTGATTAAGACTGTATTGGCGTGATCTCGACCATATCGCAGGAGCAACCGGGCGCCTGCGGAGTCCGGTACACGCCACCGTCAACTACCGCGGGATGAACAAACCGGTCGCGCACGTGCGGGATGTATTCGAGAAATAGCGCGTCGTGGCCCAGTGCAATGTGATTGAACAGCACCAGGTGCTGATGGATCTGCCCCATGTCACCGACATGCGGCACAACAAGGAGCCCGAATTTCCTGGCTAGCAGGCTGACCGTTAGGAACTCCGATATTCCCGCCAACCGGGTACAATCCGCCTGCACGAAATGCACCGCGCCCGCCTGCATGAAATTCTTGAACATCACGCGATTGGGCACGTGTTCACCAAGCGCAATTGGAATAGGCGCGATCTCGGCCGCCAGAGCTTGGTGCGCGTGGACGTCATCCGGATGGGTTGGTTCCTCGATCCAGAAAGGCGACATAGGGCGAAGCCTTTCGCACATTCGGACTGCTTGCGGCGAGGTCCACTGTTGGTTGACGTCTAACATGACCAGCGCATTCGGACCCACTAACTCGCGCAGCATGTCGGCCCGGCGCACGTCTCGATCCTGGTCCCTGGATCCGACTTTCAACTTGAACGCCCGAAAGCCCCGGTCTAGGGCCCTCCGCGCGAGATCCTTCACCCTGTTATCTTCATAGCCGAACCAGCCCACCGAGGTGTCGTAACCCGGATATCCGCGGGTCAGAATCGTCTCACGTGGGGAACGCCTGGGCAACTCCTGTTCCAGTATCTCGATAGCAGCCCGCTCCAACAGGACATCTTCGAGATAGCTGAGATCCAGCAATTTGACGATTTGGACCGGACTGAGATCCAGCAGTAGGCGCCACAGAGGTACGCCGCGCAATTTCGCCCACAGGTCGAAGCAGGCGTTCGTGATGGAAGCCAGGGCAAGATGGACCACACCTTTATGCGGCCCAAGCCATCGCAATTGAGGATGATCCGCCAGCTTGCGGGACAGCGCGCCAAACTCAGGCATCAACTCTTCGATCTCCGCGCCAACCAGCGATTCTGCAAGAAGTTCGATTGTGCGGCAGACGGTTTCAGTGCCCGCGCCCATCGTCAGGACCAGTCCTGTGCCGCATAAATTCCCAATCCGCAGCATTGTGACCGCAAAGCCGTATTCCGACTGCGAGTGAACCGCGTCGCTCCCGGCACCGTCAGGGAGCGGGATACGGATATCGCGCGTTTGAATGGATTCGATGAAATGTTCGGACATTATTTGGCCGCGCTGTTGTGGTGAACCATAGCTTAGCCGTAGAATCGCTTCTTTGTAAACATCACGACGAGGGTGAAGAATTGCGGCGATACGGTTCCATTATTCGCATCAAGCCGGAAGCAATTGAGCAGTACAAGACGTATCACGCCCGGGTGTGGCCGCAAGTGCTCGACACCATCCGCAGATGCAATATTCGCAACTACTCCATCTTCCTCAAGGACGGCTATCTGTTCGGCTACTACGAGTATCACGGTAGTGACTATCATGCGGACATGGCGAAAATGGCCGCGGATCCGAAAACACAGGAATGGTGGGCCATAATGAGCCCGATGCAGCAGCCGCTCGAGTCCTGCGGCGAAGGCGAATGGTGGGCTCAAATGGAAGAAGTTTTTCATACGGATTGATGCCGGATGCCAGACGCGCTGTTGGGGGACAAAGTCATCTTCGTAACGGGGGGAGCCGATGGCATCGGCCGTGAGTGCGCGTTAGCGTATGCTCGCGAAGGCGCACATGTTGTAATCGCAGACATGAACCTCGACAAGGCCAGACAGACCTTGAGTGAACTCTCCCGGGAGGGCCTGGCGCTTTCCTGTGACGTAGCCGATCCGGGGTCAGTGCAGAAGGCTTTGCAGTGCGCAACTGATCATTTCACCTCGCTAGACGCCATTCACAACAATGCCGGTTTGAGCAGTCCCTCAAAGCAATTGCACGAAACCACTGAAGAAGAATGGGACCGGTTGCAGCAAGTGAACCTCAAAAGCGTGTACTGGACCACGCGCTTCGCTTTCCAATTCCTCGCTGCGCGACGTGGGTCCATTCTCAACACCGCCAGCATGGTGGGATTGATCGGCCAATCGAACCACGCGGCCTACGTCGCCACTAAGGGCGCCATGATCTCGCTCACGAAGGCGATGGCTCTTGACTATGCGCCCCAAGGCATTCGCGTGAATGCGATCTGTCCCGCGGGTGTCTGGACACCCATGCTCCGCGAGTGGGCCCGCGAGCAGCCGGATCCTCACGCCATCGAGCAGTATCTCGATGGCATTCACGCGTTAGGTTATTGCCCGAAGCCGGATGTCGTCGCTGACGCCGCGGTATTCCTGCTGTCCGATAAGGCACGCTTCATCACGGGTTGTATCCTGCCGGTGAGCGGCGGTGCAGAACTTGGCTATCGTCGTTGAACGACGGGAAAAGGGAGTCGAATGAAAGTTATCAAGTGTAGCCTAACAATAGTGGCGATGGCGCTATCAATCGCTCCCGCCTCACGTAGCGCCGATTCCCAACTCGACAGGACAAAATGGTACCGCGACGCCAAGTTCGGCATGTTCATTCACTGGGGACCATACTCGGTGGCTAGTGTCGAAGCATCCTGGCCGATCATGGTTCCGGAGCCGCAATGGAACATCACTGAACCCGCCTACCGAGCTTTGCCGCAGCAGTTCAACCCTGTAAAGTTCGATCCGCGGGCTTGGGTGCGCCTCGCCAAGGCCGCCGGCCAGCGATACATCGTGTTCACCACCAAACATCACGACGGTTTCTGCATGTTCGACTCCGCCTTCACCGACGATAAGATCACCAACACTCCGTTCAAACGTGACGTCGTCGCGGAACTGGCTGAAGCTGCGAAAGCAGAAGGGATGCCGCTCGGCTTTTACTATTCGCCACCTGACATGAATCATCCGGACTACCGTGATACCTCAAAACCTGCCAGTGCCAATTGGCGCGGGGAACCTGCGCGGCCGCAATGGCCAATATATCTCGACTATATGGAGCTACAGCTCACCGAGTTGCTTACACGGTACGGCATTGTAGCGTTGATCTGGTTCGACGGTCTGGACCATCAGACGAAATACAACGGCCGGCGCTTTCAAGATCTGATTCACAGGCTCCAGCCGGCCACCCTCATCAACAATCGCATTGGTATTCCGGGTGACTACGATACGCCCGAACAGTTCACGCCCAAGTTCATTCCGACCCGAAAAACACCCCACATGGGAGGCACCGACTCAGAAGACAAAAGCATACCTTCCGGCGTGCCTGGCGCAGACGACTTCCGGCTTTGGGAAACCTGCATGACGATCAACGAGACATGGGCGTACAACAAGAACGACAGGAAATTCAAATCGACCGGCGAGCTGATCCGGACGCTGGTAGACGTGGCCAGCAAGGGCGGCAATTTCCTGTTGAATGTCGGTCCGGCGCCCGACGGGACGATCCAGCCTGAGTTCGAAGAACGGCTCCGCGGTGTCGGTGCGTGGCTTCAGATCAATGGAGACGCGATCTACGGCACCACCTATGGCCCTGTGCAGGGTGTCTCGAACTTGAGAACTACGCAAAAAGGAAACACCGTCTATCTTCACGTTTTGGATTGGCCACAAAGGGAGCTGAAAGTGGATGGCTTATCGTCACATGTTCTTTCTGCAACGATGCTGGCCGGAGGCAAGCCACTTTCATTCACACAAAACGGAGACCATCTCAGTATTCAAATACCGTCACCAGCGCCGGACGGCGATGTGACCGTTATTGCTCTCAAGACGACGTAGCGCGTTACTCACACCGCAGTGCGACTGTAAGTTCTATTTCCAACGCCCTGCGCGCCGGAAGATACCACGCCACCATGGCGACAACGATTACCGTCACGATGGCAGCTGCGTACGTCAAGGTATCTGCCGGAGTCACTCCCCACAATAGCGACCTCAGGAATCGAGTGAGCGCAACTGCGCCCGCTGCGCCAATGACCACTCCGGCCGCGACTAGCGCCAGGCCTAGCGCCAGCAGCATTTGCAAAACATTCTTTCTGCTCGCGCCAAGGGCCATTCGGATGCCGATTTCATATGTGCGCTGCCGGACAGCATACGCGATAATGCCGTACACTCCCGTCGCGGCGAGCACTACTGCGATCGCACTGAATACCGCAAGCAGGATCATAGTCTGATGGGCTTGCCACAGTTGTTCGGCTACGTATGCATCCAGGGTCTTGATGTTGAAGATGGGCAGATTGTGATCCACCTCCGCTACGGCGGCACGAAGAGAAGGAACCAGCGGCAACGACTCGAGCTCACTCCGGACTACGAACGTCATGCTCAGCCGCGAGTCAACCCATGGATCTTCCGATACGAGCGGAAGCTGCGCGTAGGGTAAGTACATTTCAGGTTTTGCCTCCCGCTCGTAGCGATCGTGGCGCACATCCCCCACTACCCCCACGATTTCGCGGATCGGCTCGTTGACCAGATCGATTCGCACCCGCTTCCCAATCGCATTGTCCCCCGGCCAAAAGCGGCGCGCTATTGTCTGATTAATGAGTACAACGGGCAAGGTGCCTGCAGCATCCTGGGCCCCAAACTCGCGTCCACGAATAAGCGGGATGCCAAGCGTACGAAAGTAACGGGCGCTCACTGGGAACCAGGCGGCGCTCGATATCTGTCTCCCCGTACCATCCGCCCGCCGACCCTCGATAGTGAAATTGACCGCTAGCCCTCCGAGGGTCGACTGGCTCAAAGGAGCATGGACGCCCGCGGAGACGGACTTGACAGCGGGGATTCCGGCGATGCGCGCCTGAATTTGTTCGAGCAAAACATTGACTCGCGGGCTGAGTGCAACGGTGGGGTGGTCTTCAACCAGGCCAATCTTTTTCACGAACGGGCCGCGGGGCAGCCGCACCTGGAACGTAAGAACATCGTGCGTATCGCAGCCCGTGGGAGCGTTGAAGAGCCGGAAAAATGTGTTACCATCAACCCGGCACCAACCTGTAGCACCACCGCGAGAGCCATTTGTAGCACCACCAACGTGCTGCGGAACGTCTGGTGCCGGGTGCCGGCGGTAGTTCCGCTAGTATTGGCCTTCATCGCCTCCATCACGTCCGGGCGCGATGACCGCCACGCCGGCACCACGCCGAAGAGTAGCCCCGTCGACAACGCGAGCAGGATGGTAAAGCCGAGCGCGCCGGTGTCCAGTGCGATTTCGCCGGCCCGTGGGAACGACACGGGGCTGATCGCAATGAAGAGTTTCAATCCTAGGTACGCCAGCGCCACACCAAGCAGGCCTCCGATCACGGAAAGCAAAATACTTTCACCCAGAAACTGCCGGGCAATACGCCAGCGGCCGGCGCCCAGGGCGGCGCGTATAGCCATTTCCTTCTTTCGCGCCAAGGTCCGCGCCAGCAGCAGACTGGTCGCGTTCGCACCGGCGATCAGCAGCACCAACGCGACCGCGCCCTGAATGATCAGGAGCGGCTGACGAACCCAGCCAACGTAGATATCCAATGCGGGCTCCAACCGTATTCGCCAGCCCTTGTTGGTGGAAGGGTAAACCTCGGCTAGTCCGGCCGCTAATCGATCCATCTCTCCCTGTGCCTGGCGAAGGGTCATTCCAGGCTTGAGCCGCGCCAACGGGAGGATACAATCCGGGCCGCCACCGGCTACCGGCCCCAACCTGTAAGGCGCCCAGTACTGAGCCGGATAGCCAGCCGTCTGGCATCACGCCAATAATGGTGGCAGGTGCGCCGTCCATCCGGATACTTTTTCCCAGAATATCTGCCGCGCCCCCGAACCGGCGTTGCCAAAACCGATAGCTGATCACGAGAAGCTGGCCTGCTTCTCCGTCGGCCTCCGCATCGGTGAACCAGCGGCCCAGCAACGGCTTCGCCTCTAACGCCCGCGGAACTGCCGCTGAAAATCGCTGGCCTTCCACCTGTTCGGGGGGATCTCCGGGCGCATCTGTGAACGTTGCGGTGTCTTCCACGCCGCCAATGGTCCCAACGTCTTCGAGCATGTGAGTCTGTTCGCGCAACGCCAGAAAGCTGGCGATGTTGGCAGGTCTTTTTTGGTCCGGCTGATTTGGAGGAGTGAACCAGACGAACACAAGGCGGTCTGAATTGGGATACGGCAACGACCGAATCAGTACCGCATGCACGATGCTGAACATCAGAGTATTTGCGCCAATGCCGAATGCGAGCGACACTACCATTGCGGCCGTGAAGCCACGGTTTTTGCAAAGCATCCGCAGGGCGTAGCGCATGATCACTCGACCATTCGCGGACCCACGGGCGCGAGTTCAAGTAGCTGGAAGTACATCAGATTGTGATCGTAATCGGCAGCGGGCTTGATTTGCACGACGTACCGGCCTGCGTTCGAAAATTTGATCGTGTCTAAATCGAAAGTCTTGTACTGGTAACCTTCGCCGGTGGGTACAACAGTACCGCCCACGGATTGGCCGCCTGCCGTAATGACAAATTTGGCGTCCTTCGATTCCTGGCGCGCGGAATAACGAATGCGCATCTGGTACTCGCCCACTTGGCTTACCAGAAGGTGCCACGTAATGGAATCCTGCGTATTCGTCCACTTGGCGATATGAAACTTGCCCTCGCGGTTGAAGCGCTTGGTAGCCTTGCCCGTTGTGACGGCTGAGAGATAGTCTAGCTCAAATGGAGCATCGCTGCCTTGGGTCACGATGGGCGGGTCCACTTTGGGAGGTCCGTCGAGTTGTAGGACGATCACCGTGTCGAGATCGTCCAGCGGCTTCGCGGGCAGTGCGATCAAACTCGTCCCATTCACCAGGCTGATTTCGAGTTTCCGGGACGGAGCCGTCAACGCATGCGCGGCAATCACTTCGTTCTTCAAACCCGGCACTGGGAGGCTGCCATCGCCCGGCCAACTGAAAACGTGAAGGTAAACCTTGTCGCCTTTAACGGTGCTACGTCCCCACGGCTGTTCCGGCAACGGACTCGCAGACGTGCCGTATATACTTTCACTATTGGCCTGCATCCACATGCCAACCCGGCGGAGTGTGGCGACGCTCGGCGAAGGGATCGTGCCATCGGCCATTGGCCCGATGTTCAGCAGATAATTGCCCCCTTTACCGATGATCTCTACCATGCGGTGAATCACGTCGCCGGAAGTTTTCCATTGTTGATCAAACTTGCTATAGCCCCATGTGGTGTTGAGGGTCTGCGGCGTTTCCCAGTACTCTTGGAGCCCGCCCGTCGGCATGCCATTGTCATTCATGTCCTGGTAGTCACCCATCAAGTCCTCGCCATAGCTGCCAACCCGGCCATTGATCAGGCAACGAGGTTGCAACTGGCGCACGATCTCGATGAACTGGCGGGCGTGCTCCGGTGTATCCATGCCGCGATCAAACCAGACTAGTCCCAAAGGCCCGTAGTTGGAGAGCAACTCGCGCAACTGAGGTTTGGATTTCTCTTCCAGGTAACGATTGAAGTTCTTTTTCGAGCGGTCGAAGTCCCAGTTATTGCCATAGCCATCCGGATCATCCCAATCTTCACGGTGCGAGTAATAAACACAAAATCGAATGCCGTTTTTTCGGCAGGCCTCTGAGAGTTCCTGTACCGGGTCGCGCTTGAACGGCGTCCAGTCTACGATGTTGTACTTCGAAACTTGAGAGTGATACATGGCGAAACCGTCGTGATGTTTGGCGGTGATCGCCAGATATTTCATGCCGGTGGACTTGGCGAGGTTCACCCATTCTTCGGCCCTGAATTGCGTGGGATTAAGATTATGGGCCATTTCGCGGTATTCCGCTGCCGGTATGTTGAACCGTTGCATGATCCATTCGGCCTCGGTGCCGACTGGGATTTGCTTGCCCTTCCACTCGCCTGCGAGATAGGAATATGGGCCCCAATGTATGAACATTCCGAACTTGTCGTGCTTGAACCATTCGATGCGCTCGGCATCTGTGACCTGTTCCTGCGTGGGATTGCTCTGGGCGCCAAGCGGCACTGCGACTTTCAGCCAGAAAATGCAGAGCGCAACCGTGATGCCGACGCGTCGTGCATCTCGGGGTTGCTGGATGGAGTGCATAGTAGGGACAGTATAGCCGTGCGACATAACGTCTCCGACAGAGCGTAGTTCTGGGTCCCTGATACTACAGGGTGCACTTCAGCACCCAGGCGGGTCGTCGAGTTGAAGAGCAAAGGGGCGCCCGAGCCCAGCAAAACGACGGCTTTTGGTTTGCCCCCCGAGTACTCCTTTAGCGTGAACTGCCGCCTAGGCCAGCGCGGCAGGATCGTGTAGACGCTGTCGCCTTTCGACGTGAAGAAAGCGTCGATCGAAGCTCTGCCGTCGCGCGGGGCCTAGATGAGCTTTGAGAAGTCGTAAGACGCTTCAAACTCCTGGTTGTACGTGACCTTCGGCTGCTCACCGGCACTCCACTGCTTCGCGTGCGCCCAAGGGTGTGTGCCGTAGATTGCGTCGCCATTCACCTTTAGCCGATTGCCGATTTGTAGCAGGCGCGCCTCCATGATCGGCGGGATGCTGCCATCAGCCTGGGGGCCGATATCGAGCAAGAGGTTACCACCACGCCTCACGATGTCAACCGGCGTCAGTACCAGCTCGCGGCCAGAGTGATAGTGCTCGACACGCTCCCCGATTGTAGCCGTAGCTGAGACCCATGCCACGGCTCTTCCCAAGCGTGGGTGGTTTCGGCTATACCTGGTGTGTACTCAGTGATCCAATAGCCACCATGCTTGTGTCGCGTGTCGCTTCCCCACCAATCATCATACGACCACTTCGCTTTACCGGCGAGTCATTGTATAGCCAAGCCAACAATTCCGGACTGCGCCATTGATCCGAGGTCATCTCCCACTCGCCGTCGCTGAAGATGATGGCCGGCTTGTACCCGGTTACCACATCCTTAAACTGCGGCATCTTGTGCTCGGCCACATAGCGGGCCTTGTCGGTCAGGTAGAACGGGTTGTACGGATCTGTCGCAAACAGCGTGGAGAGTTCAGAAGGTTAAACCGAGAGACCGGTGATCAAGCGGCAATGCCGAGGATCCGTTGGATGAATTGGACCTGACCGACAACATCCCCCTTGGGAAGCCATCGGATTTGCCCTTTCGTATCGCGTGCATCGCCTCATAGCCAGCAACCGCCCGTAGTGCGCCCTCCACCGAACGGAACCCAAGACTCGCCGCGGGTCCTCCGCTCCGCGATGGCGCGCGCATACGCCGGATAATCGTGTTCCCCTCTGGGAGGTCCACCTCAAACAGAGAGCTAACAGAGCGCTTTTGTTCTAGTACTTACAGTTAGCCGAAAGATCGCCAGTGAAATCAGGCCCATATCAGGGCCGCGCCGCTTTTCGGCTGTTCTAAGCCTGTTACGCGCCTGTTCCTGCCGCCGAATAGCGTAACACCGCTGTAGTTGGTCCCGGCTCGGAGATCCCACTTCGGCGAAAACTCTGGTATCGTAAGTCACATTTCAGTAACGGGAGTCCGAACTCAATGCGGAAGCAGTTGCTTGCACTCATTGCGAGTCTCATCACGCTGTCGGCGGCAACGGCCGACGAGGGCTGGCGCCTCCACGGTGGGACGCAAACCGACCAGCGCTTCAGCTCACTCAACCAAATCAATGAGCAGACTGTCTCGAGACTCGGCCTGGTGTGGAGCACGGAACTAGGGACCACACGCGGGCTCGAAGCCACGCCGATCGTCGACGATAGCGTCATCTACACAACAGGTTCCTGGAGCGTAGTGTTCGCCCTCGATGCCAAAACCGGCCACATGAAATGGACCCACGACCCGAAAATTCCCCGCGAGCGAGCCTACTTCGTTTGTTGCGACGTCGTGAACCGCGGCGTCGCTCTCTACAACGGCAGAATCTATGTCGGCACGCTCGACGGCCGCCTTATCGCCCTCGACCAGCACACGGGCGCCCTGGTGTGGAGCGTTCAAACCACAGACCCGGGCAAGGCGTACTCCATTACCGCCGCGCCACGCATCGCCCGAGATAAGGTCGTGATTGGCAACTCAGGCTCCGAATACGGAGTGCGCGGATATATCACGGCCTACGACACCGAAACCGGCAAACAAGCCTGGCGCTTGTACACCGTCCCCGGCGACCCGAAGAGGGGCTACGAATCAAAGGCCATGGAAACGGCGGCCAAGACCTGGCAGGGTAAGGACTGGTGGAGAGCGGGCGGGGGAGGCACGGCATGGGAAGGCATGGTCTATGATCCTGAGCTCGACCTGCTCTTCTTCGGAACCGGTAACGCCTCCACTTGGTATCGCGCGCTCCGCGGCGAGGGCGACAGTTTGTACACGGCTTGTATCCTCGCAGTTAAAGCAAGCACAGGCGAACTCGCATGGTACTTCCAGACCACGCCCGGCGACAGCTTCGATTACGACGCAACTCAACCGCTCATCCAAGCCGATCTGACGGTAAACGGCCAGTTGCGTAAAGTCCTGCTTCAGGCCAACAAGAACGGCTTTTTCTACGTGCTCGACCGCAAAACCGGAGAGTTCCTTTCCGCCGCGCCTTTCGTCAGCGGAATCACCTGGGCGAGCGGGGTAGACCCGAAGACGGGACGCCCCATCGAACAGCCCGGCGTGGGGGACGCAAACCCGAAACTGCTGTCGCCGGAGCCGAACGGAGCTCACAACTGGAATCCGATGGCGTTTCATCCCACCACCGGCCTCGTCTACATCCCGGCGCGAGTCGGCACGCAGAATGTGCACCCACCAGACAGAAAATGGAAGTACGATCCGAATCGGTGGAACGCAGGGATCGACGGCAATTACGAAGGGCCGCTTTTCGCCAAAATGGCCTCCATGCCCGCACCGACAGGCGAACTCGTGGCGTGGGACCCGGTCGCCCAGAAGGCCGTGTGGAGTGCCAAGTATCCCGTGGTAGACGGAGGAGGTGTGCTGGCCACCGGAGGCAACCTGATCTTCCAAGGCCGGGCCGACGGCATCTTCGCCGCTTATCGGGCTACGGATGGCGAGCAACTGTGGCGCTTCGACACCGGCACTGGCATCATGGCACCGCCGGTCACCTACACCATCGATGGAGTGCAATACGTGACTGTCATGGCCGGCTGGGGCGGCTCCTCGGGGCTGATCAATTCACCCGCAATCGGAGCCGTAAAGCCAGGTTGGGGCCGCATCCTCACTTTCGCCCTCGATGGGACCTCAACCCTGAAAGCTCCACCGTTCGGTCACAAGGACCCACCTGTGCCGGCAATCACCGCCAAACAGAATCCTGAGGTAATGCACGCTGGAGCCCTGCTATTCAACAATCACTGTTACTTCTGTCATGGGCTGAACGCAGTCGCCGGTCCCTTGCCCGACCTGCGCTATTCGAGTAAAGAGGTACTCGATTCGTTTGCGTCTATCGTGCTCGGCGGCGCTCGCGCTTCCGTCGGGATGCCATCCTACAAAAAGATTCTCTCCGTGAAGGAAGTGGAAGCGATCCGCGCGTATGTGATCGCGCGTGCGCAAGAAACGGCCAAACCAATGCAGTCGGCGCAATAACCGCGGATTGAGCGAAGACGACGTTGTTGGGTGGTCAGACGCTGCTTAGCCTACCGCGCTGTCCCAGACCGTTTCCGTTTCGCCGCCCGCCCGTCACGCTTCAACCCCTCCCGCGCGAGACGCTTCGCAGTCCGCTGTTCCGCCGCCACAAGGGACGCTTTCTTCGCGCGCGCGGAGCGTTCCTCTGACGTCATGTTCCTCGCAGACGTTTTGCCGCCCTGCCTGCCAAACATCCGTGCGATTTCCGTCATGGCTGCGCGAACCTCTGGCGGTATTTTCATGCCTTCGATGGTACACCTGACGGGGTATGGTGAGGATGAGAGGTCGTGAGCGCTTCGATTCCTAGCCTGGACACTTATCAGATGGACGGCCGGAGCAAATGATAACGTTGTTTTGGGGAGCCGCCAGCGATTGTTCGTGGTGTATGGTTCGTTCGCGGCCCGCTGATCTTCCTTATCAATCAATTCAAACTCAAAGCGTGATGGCCTCAGGGGATTTGTGTTTTGGTTGAACGCCAATTGGCGGCAACGCGCTGCGGACGTTTCGGTTCCCTTGCCTCGCTGCTGATGATGTAAACTACCCCAACTGCGCCGCTTGCGTGAGGCACCTGAAAAAGACGGGGGCATGAAGTCGCCCGGCGGCCGAAGCCCTAAGCCGAGAAAGACAGGATAAATGAATCACAGATTACTCAATTGCGCGATGGCGGCGGTGATTTCAGGTGGGCTCGGCATCCTGCAGGCGCAGGTTCCGGCCGAGGATGCACGTAATACCTATGTGCCCAACACTGATACGCACTTCACGATGCCGGTATACCACACGTTGGCAGAGTGGGAGGCTCGCAAGGCGCATTTGCGAAAGCAAATTCTTACGGCAGCAGGTTTGCTGCCAATGCCAGCCAAGACGGAAATGCATCCAGTAATCTTCGGGAGGCTGGAGCGCAAGGGGTACAGCATTGAGAAGGTGTACCTGGAGTCTCTTCCTGGATACTATTTGTGCGGCAATCTCTACCGTCCCCTAGGTAAGACCAGCAAGCGACCGGGCGTGCTTCTCACCCAAGGTCACTGGACATATGGGCGGCTTGAGGACCGGGAGAACGCTTCTGCTCCCACGTTAGGAGCCAGTCTGGCTCTACAAGGCTTCGTGGCCTTTTCTTACGACATGACCGGGTACAACGACATGATCCAGACACCGCATGCTTTTGGGTCGCCGCGCGAGCAGTTGTGGTCGTTTGGGCCCCTGGGGCTGCAGGTGTGGAACTCGATTCGAGCGTTGGATTTTCTGGAATCTCTGGAGGATGTAGACGCGGCGAAGATCGCGATGACCGGCGCATCGGGCGGAGGATCACAGACTTTTCTGCTGACTGCGATCGACGAACGGGTGCGCTATTCCGCTCCCGTCAACATGGTCTCAGCCTACATGCAGGGCGGCGACTTCTGTGAGAATGCTCCGGGCCTGCGTTTCGACACATCCAACCCGGAGATTGCGGCCATGATGGCGCCGCGGCCCATGCTCCTGGTGTCCGCGACGGGAGACTGGACCAGCCACGTGCCGGCGGAAGAGTTTCCCGCGATCCGCAAGATTTACGAGCTCTATGGAAAGGTCGATGCAATCGAGAATGTTCACATCGATGCGCCCCACAATTACAACGCGCAGAGCCGTGCCGCGGTTTACAAGTTCTTCAACCGCCATGTGCTTGGACGTGGCCCGCAAGAGGTATTCGAGGAGAGGGAAATCGAAATGGAAAACTTGCAGGATATGCTGGTTTTCCACGGGCGAACCTTGCCGCCCGGCGCTCTCACCTATGATCAAGTCTTTGGTAAGTGGAAAGAGAGCGGAGGTGGCTGGATTGCGGGTAGTGGAAATGCCGAGATCCTTCGCGAGACGCTGCGCCTCACGCTAGGCGCGGAGTGGCCGGATGACGTGAAAACCAAGATAGAAGGTCAGCAGATCGTGTTGAGTCGACCTGTGCGCAAAGACCGCATTCCGGGAGTTTGGCTGCCCGGCGGCCCAACAGCTACATTAGTGGTCGATGCCCGCGGAGCAGAAGCCGCCAGAGAATCCGCCTTAGTACAGGATCTGATCAAGGCAGGGCGGACGGTGCTGCTGATCGACTGTTTTCAAACCGGGTCGGCGGTAGCGCCCAGAGATCGCTCGCACAAGTTTTTTACGACATTCAATCGAACCGACGACGCCAACCGTGTGCAGGATATATTAACCGCACTTGCATTCCTCTCGTCCCGCAAGGCCGGTACTGTGGAACTGTATGGCACAGGTGAGGCTTCGATCTGGTGCCTGTTTGCCGCCGCCATCGCGCCGGTCGAATTATCGCTCCACGCCGATACGGGTTGGTTCCGTGGCGCTGATGCCGATTATCTGCACAGCTTCTTCGTGCCGGGGATTGAACGCGCCGGTGGAGTGGGCGCGGCCCAATGGCTTGTGAACCAGAAAGCTCGGAAAGTGCTGTAAGGGTTCACCGAGAGGAGTCTACATCGGACTCGGCAAACGCCCGGTAAAGTCCAGTTCGAGTCCACCATACCGGCGCGGTCGCCCCATGGCCGAGATCGCCGTATCCAGGGAGTTGAGGCCATCGCTCGCGATGGAGCATTCCTAAACACTGCGCGACCAGCAAGGATGTATCGCCCGGAGATCAAAGTCCGAGATGCTGTCCAGATCGCAGCCGAGCGGCTATATTGGCGGCCTGCTTGCGTCACATCCACAACGGAAACAGGGGCAGCATTCTCATCAGAAACCGATAGGCCCGGCCTGGGAAAACTCGGGCCACTCCGCGCTCGAATCCGGCCAGCGCTTCTCAGCGCCCGCGGGAGTAAGAAGTATTCTGTGTTTTATCTCTGCATGCTGGGTGCTGTTGATCCGCGGTTCACCTGCGAGTCGAGAACTCCGCCACCGGTACCAAAAAGCGCAAAATCCGGCGAGAGCTATGAACGAGCTGGTTCAGGGTGCAAGAACCTCACGCACGGTGATCCGGTTCGACGGTTCGGGTATGGAACTGGGGCATTGTTTTTGGCAGCGGGCGGGCGTATGCTCTTCGACACGGAAGGGAGTAGGGTTTCTATGGCCGATAAGAAAATTGAAAGGTGCGCGCATCCGGGGTGCAACTGTCCGGCGGCAAAAGGCAGCAAGTATTGTGGCGCTTATTGTGAGGGGTCCGCGAATCGGCCATCCATCGCGTGCAACTGCGGACATGCGGAGTGTGCCGCCGCCGAAGTGACGAGTACGGCATGATAATCCTCGAACGCCCAAACAACCACCGCTGACTTGGTTGTCGAAGTCACGGCAGGCGGCCCGTGCTGTCGTTGGAGACGCCTGCCAATTCCGGCTTGACATCAGCCCCCTCATACTTCCATAGACATCTAGGACTGATGAGCAAAGCCAATCCTGACGTGCTCCAGCGCATGAATAGCGCTACTGGCCGATAAGTGCCCGGCGTCTCGCGACTGGATAGCCCGGTCGAGCAGAGCATCAACAGGGATGGTCTTCGAGAAATGGGCTATGCAGGCGTCAGCTTGACTCTACTCACCCCTTCCTTTCGGATCGACTTTTGGAACCGGAGCCCTTTCCGCACTATCTTCTGCCGCCACAGCGCTCACCAAGTCCGCCAGTTCAAGGTCCAGGATCTTGGTTTCCATGCTGCGGCCCAAATTGGGGTCGCCGGTTTCCACCCTGCGGCGGTCAATCAGGCGGAGAACCGCTTCCCGTTGTTCCAGCCGAACGCGCAAGCGGTCAGAAACCATCGCGGGACTCCTTGGCCTGAGGTGTACACTTTCCGTAGCATGTTCATAACCAAGTCCGGCCTTTTTGCAAGTGCGTGAATTACAACCTGTATGCAGTTGTGTCCGTTGCCTAGGTTTCGCGAAAACGAAACAGTTCCGCAGGAAGGGAGAAGATTTCGGAACTACTTCCGCCGGCGTATCACCGGCTGGATCGGAGCGGCGGACGGATAATGGCGGCGTCCGCCTCTCTCTCAAAACCATCAACGCAGAACTGACGGATCGTGGCTTCAACACGGTGATCCAAGCCTCCATCTGACATTTGGTCTCGTATGGCGCCATAATCTACCAATGAATCGCCGTCGCGCTCTTGCTCAAGCATTCCTGGCTGGTCCTGCGGCCATTTTGGCCAACGCAGCTCCGCCTGACCGTCCGCGCTCGTTCCAGATGCCCACGAAGATCTCCGGCGTCGAAGTGCTGTATTTGGAGAAGCCGCTTAAAGAGCGGTTCTGGATGGCTAACGCGCCGATTGGCGGCTATCAGCCTAAAGCCTCGCGCCTGATTGCCCGGCTGCACACCGATGCCGGTATTACCGGGGAAGGTGAAGGCTCGGGTGGGCCCGATCTATTCCGCAAGGGCTTTGCTGATCTGATCATCGGCGAAGATCCGTTCATGGTGGGCCGCATTTGGGAAAAAATGTTTGGAGCCACCTACGGACGCGAGCCCTCAACCCGCGGCTGGTCACGGGAAGGAATCATCAGTGCGATGGCTCCCATTGATGCGGCGCTCTACGACATCATGGCGAAATCCGTCGGTCTGCCGCTCTTCAAGTTCTTGGGCGGTTACCGCGACTCCGTCCCTGTCTATGTGACCGGTGGCTACTATCGTGAGGGGAAGGGCATCGCTGAACTCGTGCAAGAGATTCGCGGTTACATCGATCAAGGATTCAACGCCATCAAGCTGAAAGTTGGTGGCATCAGCGGCGGGTACACCGTGGACGACGACTACCAGCGTGTCGCGGCGGTTCGCAAAGCGGTTGGACCGGCGGTTCGTATTATGCTCGATGCCAACAACGGCTGGGATGTCGAGACCACCATCCGCGCCTCCAACAAAATGTACGATCTCGACATTACGTGGCTGGAAGAGCCGCTCCGATGGTATGACGATTTCGACCCGTTTAGACAGGTGAAGCTGAATACTCGCATTCCAATCGCATCAGGTGAGAGCGAGATTACCCGGTGGGGCGCGCGGCGCCTGATGGAAACTGGCGCCATCGATTTCATGCAGTTCGATGCCAACGCCCACGGGGGTATCACTGAGTGGCGCAAGATCGCCGGGATGGCCAGCATGTGCCACATCCGAATGGCTCCTCACCATGAGCCGGCGCTTCATGCACATCTATTGGCTTCGATTCCCAACGGCTACATCCTCGAATCGTTCGCCAACCCCGACCGCGATCCATTCTGGTTCGAACTCTACGACAGGAAACCTCGCATCGAAAAAAGCATCCTTTACCTGGACGACACGCCCGGCCTGGGCGTCACGTTCAACCCATCTGCCCTCCAGCGTTATGGAACAAGAATCGTTTAGTTTTGATATTCCTTACGGACACCGTCACGGGGGGGGCAAGATTGGGATGCGCCGGAGATGCACCTGCCGACGGCAGCCGAAACAAAGGTCGCTCAGCCGCTGTTGCCGCGAAAGCGATGCAGGGGCAAACAAGGTGGCCAAGTAGAAACGTCCAAAGGGCTCGCTGCTTGATCAACCGCGAAGCAACTCCCGCAAGCGCTCTTCATCGTCTGCTCATGCGGTTTCCCCGCGCCTTAAATCCACGTGTCGCCGTAGATATTTTCCGTTGCACTGTAAAGTAGCCGACCGGCAGCCTTGCCTTTAACAGGGATAGTTAACTAGATACTTTCGAGGCTTTGCCCGATTGAACGCCAATCAGCTTCCAACGACAATCATTATGTTCCTCTGTTCTGAATGTGGCCAGGAGGTAATTGTTACAGCTCCCTGCGAATTGTAAGGAACCATCCAATGGTTGGGGTTCTCAGAACTTTGCGCGTTCGAAACACAATCTGCATCCCAATTATGGGTTCGGGATAGTAGGACCGGAGTTGATGCGACGAATCGTATTGCCAGTGGCCTGTTTTTGCGGATTGTGGACTGCTGCGAGCGCGCAGTCAGTTCAGCGGCCGTCCGAGAGCGGTTTCGCGAGCTGGTATGGCGCGCCCTACCATGGGCAACCTTCAGCGAGTGGAGAGATTTAGGATCAGGAGAAGTTGACAGCCGCGCACCGCACGCTTCCCTTTGGCACCAGAGTGCGTGTGCGCCGCCTCGGCAGAGAGGGGAGTGTTGTGGTTCGGATCAACGATCGCGGGCCATTCGTGAAATCGCGGGTCATCGACCTTTCTCATGCTGCCGCCGTTGAGTTAGGGATGACAAGTGGAGGTGTGGTGCCGGTCACTTTGGAAGTGATATGGAGTCCGCCAATCAATCCACGCTCCTCAAATGTTTCAGGTCTCCGCACTTCGCCTTACAGGGCTTTCGCGGCTGACCCTGGAAGCAGCCAGTCGGGTGACTCGCCTTTCGCGCTATCAAGCCGCAGATAGCTGGCGATAATGCGAAATAACGCCCGGTTGGCAATCGGCCTGAAGCGGCGCGCAAATTGAGTAGTTCATGATGGAAAGTCTTTTGCTCGCGTGGTTTACCGGGGGCATAATGCGAAGGCCAATATGTTTCCGCCTGATGCGATCGCGACGTGCTGCCTTCCATTCACCATGTAGGTCATCGGAGAACCTCTCCATGACTCACTTGCCTTGAACGTGTAAAGGGTCTTTCCAGTCTTTGCATCTACTGCGGCAAAGCGACCACCAGTCTCACCGTAGAATAGGAGGCCGCCCGCGGTAGTTAGCACGCCTGAGTAGTTGGCCTCCTGAGGCCCTACCTGCGGTATCTCCCACGCGAGTTCCCCCGTCTCAATATTCAGGGCACGAAGATACTTCAGCCCCGAATCCGACGGCACGCGATAGCCCTCATATCCGCCTCTTTGCGACTGAGTATAGATACTGCAATCCTCAACGGACATCACATAAAAAAGTTTCGTCCCAGGGTGAAACGATGTGGAATACCAGTTGGTCGCACCTCTTACGGAGGGACAAGTCTTGACTCCGGTTTTTGTCGGCGGGTTGGCGAGAAGTAATTGCGGCTTGCCATCCGGACCAATGCCGCTCGCCCAATTCATCTTTCTTACAAAAGGCTTTCCCAGTAGAAATTTGCCATTAGTCCGGTCGAGAACATAGAGGAACCCGTTGCGATTTGCCTGGAGCAGCAGTTTTCGGTCGCGCCCTTGATACGTCGTATCCACCAGAACAAATGGCTCTGTCGCGTCCCAATCGTGAAGATCGTGAGGAGTGAATTGGTAATACCAGCGTAAAGTTCCAGTTTTCGCATCCAACGCGAGGACACAGTTGGTGTAAAGATTCGAGCCCCGGCGTTCGTCTCCATCGGTGGCTGGGAACGGGTTTCCAACTGCCCAGTAAAGGGTATCCGTCTCCACGTCATATGATCCGGTTAGCCACGTAGCCCCGCCACCGGTTGCGATCGCCTTGCCGGTCCACGTCTCCGATCCTGGCTCTCCAGGCTGGGGAACGGTCCAGAAACGCCATGCCAACTGGCCGGTGGTTGCTTTATAGGCGGCGAGAAAACCGCGTAAAGGACCATCGCCTCCCGCGATACCGGAAATCACGAGGTTGCCCACAACCAGTGGAGCAGACGATGCGCTGTAGGGTCCAGAAGTCACCGGCATGTTGACATCCCACATCACGCCGCCGGTCAAGCGATTCAGGCAAATCAGATGAGCATTGGTCGTTGCGAAGAAGACCCGGTCTCCGAGCAGGGCCACGCCGCGGTTGGGCGTCGCCGAAGCGCTTCCGCGGTCGCCGCTGGACGGTGCATAACACCAGATTTCCCGTCCCGTCTGCGAATCGAGTGCGCAGACCTGATCGGGCGCGGTAACGTACATGATGCCGTCGCTGACGATGGGCGTGGTCTCCATGCCGGAGCCAGCGAGCGCATGGACCCACTGAAGCTGAAGGTGGACTACGTTCTTTGCGTTAATCTGATCCAGCGTGCTGTATCGATTGCCGCCGGGAACCCCATTATATGTTGGCCATTCTCCTTGCTTTGGAGTGGTAACAGCTTGGATGGACTCGGCGGAGATGGGTTCTGTTTCGCTCGCCAGGCGGCCAGGCGGGATTCCAGCTAGGCTGCTGAGGTATGCGACCAGATTCCGGCTTTCGCTAGTGGTCGCTTTCAGTGGAGGCATATACGACCGTGGCTCGCGTGTGAGCTTCTCATAGTTGGCGTCCGTGAGCAGATGGATCTGGCCATCGAACGTCTGCAATTGAAGGTCGTGTTCCGCCTGATTGCGGGCAAAGCCGCGCAGTGTAGACCCATTTCGCAGCCGCACTTGAACCACCACCCAACTTTCGTCAGGACAAAAGGCCCAACTGGGACAACTCGGCGTAGTGTGCATTCCCATTTGCGCGGTTGGATTTTCCAAAGCCGACACAATTTCGGGGATCGTTGACTTCAAGCCAATGTCTGACAGGTCAGGGCCGTTCGCCTTTCCCCTCCCGTGGATCATGTGACAGGTCGAGCATTGGCCAGTGCCGAAAAAAAACTGCTCACCGGCAGCGATATCTCCAGCCGGCCTGGTGTTAAATGCGGAAAGATTGCGGGAGTGTATCCAGGCGGCGAGCGATTGGAGCTCCCGCTCCGCTAACGGAAACGCCGGCATCCCACCAGGTGTTCCATTCTTGATCAGGTCTCGAATTTGACTTTCGGTGCGCCGTCGCAGGCCGCGACTATTGATCAGCGCAGGGGCGCGATCCCCGCCTTCTCCGCCCTCGCCGTGGCAACCCTCACAACGACGCTCGAACTGTTCTTCGGCTTGGCTGAAGTCGGTACTTGGAGCGGTGGGAACCTGGCAAAAAGCCTGGACCGCCGCCAAAGCAGCCGCGGCAGCGAGCGCGGCATCAATCCACTTCCACATTGGAGCCACCACCTTGAGTTGCCGCGTGCTCGAACCCCAACCATCCTCCCGATCCTGAGCGGGAGCGGCGGGATTGGTCCGGCGAGAACGCACAAAAAAGCACTGTTCCGTCCGCCCCGCACTTATCCTAGCAGGGCCGACCTAGCGCTCGCCTCCAGAGCCGACGGTTTCACGACGTAACCTCTAGATCCCAGCCGAACCCTGGCCGCTCGGACGGACGCATGTAGATGCCTTCTGGGCCACGAGTGATCTGGTTGTCTTCTTCGAAGCGCCGGTAGACCTCTGCTGGTCCACCCGGCGGTGGCATGAACATTTCCGACCACGGCGCATTCGGCGTGGCCATAGTGAAATGCACACAGTCCTGTACACCTCCGGCGTGCGGAATCACGGGAATGTCGTATGCCGAAGCCAGCGCCGCGATGCGCCGCAGCTCGGTCAGGCCACCGCACCAGTGAATATCCGGCTGCCAGATCGCCGCTGCCTTATGTTCCAGCATTTGCCGAAAACCATAGCGGAAGTAAATGTGTTCCCCTGCTACAATGCGCGTCGACTTGATGGCGGCCCGCAGCCGTCCAAAACCCTCGAAATCGTACGGTGGGAGGCACTCTTCCATCCAGTAGACACGGTAAGGCGCAACCATATCCGCCAGCTCAATGGTGTATTGCTCGTTCAGCGCCATCCAGCAATCAAGCATAATGTCGCCATCGGGGCCCAGCAGCTCGCGCGTGTGCTTCACCAGCTCAGTGTTCTTCTTCAGCCCTTCCCGCCCGTCGGCCGGGCCGTAGGGGACTGCCAGCTTGAGCCGCTTGTAGCCGAACTGGATGTGCTGCTCGATGTCATTGCCCGTGCAGTACGTAGGAATGCGCGTCTTGGTTTCGCCGCCCAACAGTTTGTAAACTGGCATGCCCAGCGCGTTGCCGATCAGATCCCAAAGTGCCAGGTCGACACCACTGATGGCGTGAGGCACTACGCCCGCCTGTCCGTAGTACATGCTGGAGCGAAAAAGAATGTCCCAGATCCGCTCAATGTTGAAAGGGTCTTCGCCGATCAGAAGCTTGGTGAAATGCCCGGTCACCACATGCCCACCAGCGATGCCGCCGCTTCCATAGCCTTTCACGCCTTTATCGGTTGTGATCTCAACCGTGAAGGTCTCGAGTTTTCCGGGGTCCGGCATGAACAAAGACCGCTGTGCCTTGTACTCCGGGTAAATGGACATGGGGTTGGCGACTTCCACTCCGCCGGTCGACCAGGAGCCCGCTGCCGGCTCGTAAGCAGGCACGGGCCGCTTCGGCTTCACGTGAACCAGGCGGACGCCGGTGATTTTCAGTTTGCTCTTTTCGTCTTGAAAGGGAACGGGCATGGCACTTGCGCGATGCATGAGCCCCAGCGCGGCGCCGCTACCGAGTGCAAGAAAACTCCGCCGTCGCATGGCACACGGCTCCGATTATTTGAAACTGCGGCAATCTTGTCAAGCCATGATTCGCGATACGAATCTTTCAGACGTATCCTTATAAGGACATCAGATCAGCTATGGAGGCTAAGATGAAACGCAGGACATTCCTCTCCACGTCCGCGGTAGCCGGATTTTCCCTGCCCGGCGCTCACGCCGCTAAGGTGGCCGCGGGCGACATCCCCACAAGGGTTTTCGGCAAGACCGGTGAAAAACTCACGATCATCGGCCAGGCGGGCGGCCGCTTTCCCCTGTGCAGCTATGAGGACGCCAAGGCTATCACCCTGCGCGCCTACGAACTTGGTATCAACTACTTCGACTGTGCGCGCATTTATTGGAACGGAAAATCCGAAGAAGTCTACGGAGCAGTTCTGCCGCCGTTTCGCAAGCACATCTTCCTCACCACCAAGTCGCCGCAGCGCAGCCGCAAGGGCGCCGAAGAGGACCTCGAGAAGTCTCTGCGCGCGCTGAAAACCGATTACCTCGATCTCTGGCAAATTCACCAGGTCAGCACGGTGGATGAAGTTCAGCAGATCTTTGCGCCCGATGGCGCCATCGAAGCTTTCGTGGCCGCCAAGAAAGCGGGAAAATGCCGCTTCATGGGCTTCACTGGGCATCACGATCCGGAAGTCCATCTGGCAATGCTCAAGAACTACGAGCAGTACGACACGATCCTGATGCCCCTGAACCCTGCGGACCCCGCATACCTGAGCTTCGAGAAAGCGGTGCTGCCCGTCGCCGTCGAGCGCGGGATGGGGATTCAAGGGATGAAGAGCACTGCTAATGCCGGCCTGCTTGCCGAGATCCATCTGAAAGACTGCCTCACGTACGTGCTGAGCCTTCCGATTCACTGTCTGGCTTTGGGATGCACGACCATTGGGCAGATCGAAGACGATGTTCGGATCGCGCAGCAGTTCAAACCCATGTCACAGGAACAGATGGCGAAAGTCCGTGAGAGCGCTGCAAACCTGGCAGGACCGCGCTTGGAAAACTGGAAGCGCGACGTCAAAAAGCAGGCTTCCGCGCCTCGTTATTCGGACGGTGCTTTCGTTTAGACGCGGCCATTGCATCGCTGTTCCCGTGGGCGCACGTCTCGACTGTCGCCGGTTAAGATCTCTCGCGGAGAGCCGGCAGGAACTGTCAACCGTTTCGCAGCGGGAGCGGCCGGAAGGGTTGAGGGCGTCTGACGATATGGGAGGAATGCGATATCATCGCTGGGCGGTAAGGATACACAGGAGGTGAGCAACGAAGAGAACGGTTGTTCTGATTGTCGCGCTGGTAGCACCCCTGCTGCCTAGAGATCCCCTGGCTCAGCGGATTGGACATACCGACCCGAGCAACTATACCCGTAGCCGCTCCCACAAGAGCGCGGGCGATATGGCCTGCGAAACACTCCTGCCCGGCAATGCGCTGACTACTAACCTGGACTTCATCCATCGTTGCCAGATCATGCCCGGCGGCGGCGTGGGCCATCACTTCCACAATCAATGCGAGGAGATGTTCATCGTCTTCGACGGCGAGGCGGAGTTCACCATTGACGGACGAACGTCCGTATTGAAGGGAACAGTTGGCGCCCCCTGCCGCATGGGGCACTCGCACGCCATCTACAATCCATCGGACCATCCGGTCGAATTCATGAACATCAACGTGACGGCCGTCAAGGGCAAATACGACGCCTTCGACCTGGGGGACGCACGCACCGACGTCGCCAAGGATCCCATCCCCGTGTTCATGACCATGCGGTTGGATAAGGAACTGCTGCGCGCGGTGCAGGGTTATCACGGCGGAGAAGGCACGGCGCGATATCGTCGCGCCCTCGATCCCAGCGTATTTCACTCCAACTGGTCCTACATGGATCACCTGCTGCTGCCTCCGGGCGCGTCCGAAGGACTGCACCGGCATCCCGGGATCGAAGAGGTCTATTTCGTCCTGAACGGCAATGGCCAGGCACAGGTGAATGGGGAAACAGCCCAGATCCATAAGGGTGATGCAGTGCCGGTCCTGTTGAACGAAGCCCACTTGTTCAAGAACAACAGTTCCCAGGACCTTGAATTCATGATCATCGGGATCGCCAGCCAGAAGGGCGTTTTAGAGACGGTGCTTGGCGGAATGGGCAACGACGACGAGTAGGGCGCGTCCACACGCGCCGCAAGGGACTACACAGAATCAAACAGAAGCACGACGTAGTTCTTGGATTTGAGTGTGTTCTCGATGGTGGGCCACACCTTCTGGTGCGTCTCGGAAGCCACCCATTTCTGCCGCAGCTCCTCACTCTCGTACGTCAACTGGAAACGGTAATTCACTCCGCTCGGCGGCGCGCCCTGGATGGCCGACCGCAGCTTGCACATCTTCACATCGACATAACCCGGAAACTTCAAGGCCGCGGGTTTGAAGATCGTATGGAAGTTGTGCAGCATCTCCTGTTCGTTGGCCGGATCGACCGAGAGATCCACATACAGTACGATCGGGTTCTGCGCCTGCTTCTTCGGCGCTAGGACGCCGGCCTCGCTGAGGCCGACCGTGGCGGTCAGCATTGCCTTCAGGTACGACCGTCGCTTCATCACTCCTCCTGTGCCCTATTGGTAAAGGGGTTTCTCGCCCGCTACCGCGAGCTTGATGCGGTACACGCTGGTGCGGGCGGTAATGTAAAGCGTGTTACCATCTTCGGCCCATCCGCAGTTCGCTGGTGTCTCGGGCGGCTTGATCGTGCCGAGATGTTTGCCATCGGGTGAGAACACCCAGACGCCGCCCGGACCGCTGCCGTAAACGTTGCCCTGCAAATCCACCTTCATACCGTCGGGAAGGCCATCTTCCTTCTCGGCGGTCACATCGGCGAACACCTTGCCGTTGGTGACAGTGCCATCCGCTGCCACGTCGTATCGCATCCAGACCTTGTGCTTTTCGTCGGAATTGGCAATGTAGAACGTTTTCTCGTCAGGCGAGAACGCGAGTCCATTGGGGCGCGTCAGGTCCTTGACCACTACCTGCAATTTGCCGCCGGCATACCGGAAGACGCCATTGAATTTCAATTCCTTCGCGGGGTCGTCATCCTGCTTCAACAGCCCGTAGGGCGGGTCCGTGAAGTAGAGCGCTCCGTCGGACTTATACACCAGGTCGTTGGGGCTGTTGAAGCGCTTGCCCTGGTACTTCTCTAGGTATGGCGTCATGGTGAAGTCCTTGGCCACCCGCACAATGCGGCGATTGGTGTGCTGGCAAAGGAGCACAAATCCGTCCTTATCGGCGACCATGGCGTTGGAGCCGATGAAAGACCCCGGGGGCGCGGAGGATTGACCTCCGGAATCCTTGATCAGGACCTCAACCTGTCCAGACGGCGTAATGGAGCGAACCACGTTTCCGATCACGTCGCTAAACCACAGGTGGCCATCGGGCCGCCACAGCGGTCCCTCCGTAAACTGGAATCCGCCGCCAACCTTCTCGATTTGCGCATCCTTCGGCACGATCGAATCGAACGCCGGATCGAGGCGAACAATGCTCCCCACGCTCTGCATTTCGGCCACGGGCGCGGGCGCCGGCGCCGTCGCTTGGGAACAGCCAACCAGCAGAACGGCGGCGGCGAGAACAAGCAGAGTTTTTATATTCGTCATTTTATGGGCAAAGAACCTTTCGTTTTCACGGCGGGACTCAAGCGTCAAGGCCAATCTCACAAACCGACCTAGGCGGAAATGCCAGCGCCACCTTCAAATCTGCTTCAGCAGCCACCGCACCGCTCTCTTCTGCAATTCGAAATGAGCCGGAATCCACAGGGCATGATTCGTATGTCCGACGGCGGTGAACACGACCCGCCCCTTACCGTAAGGGTACGCCCAGCCTGCGACCGACTTCCTTCCATGATTCTCGTATTCCAGCCCATCCAGGTTCTCCGACTCTAGAATCACGTGCTTTGAGTCCTTGTCATAAGCGACGAAGTGCTGCTCGTCGTTAACCATGAAATCCTGGATACCTTGTGTGATCGGGTGTTCCTTGTTCACCACGTGTACCTGAAACGGCCGCAGCGCTGGATGGCCGATGTAAGCGCCGCCCATGACGTCGCGGTAATTCCTAGACGACAGCGACACGTGACTGTTGTTGTGCAGTGAATAAAATCCACCTCCCGCCATCACGAATTCCTTCACCGCAGCGCCCTGCTCTTCGGTGATCCAGGATTCGGGTTTGGGTTCGGGAGAGTCATTCTCCAACCCCCGCTCGTAGTCGGTGTAGGCGTCTGGCCCGAGATAGCCATTCGGCCAGATCATCCCGTCCCGCAAACACATAAACAGATCGTAGTTCTTGAGCAAGTCGCGCGAGAGCTGATCGTACAGGATTGTGTAATCCACTGGGACTCCGACTTCTCGGAAGACCCGGTCCAGGCTCACGCGAATGTAGTCCGGATTATGATAACGATCGCCGATGAGCGCGAGCGCCCGCGGCCGTTGACGAGACGTCTGGTCCGCAGCGATGCCGAGCAAGCCAATCCCGGCGGCTCCAGTTCCGCCGCAGAGGAGACGCCTGCGCGAGACTCTGTAGTTCATAAAGCACCTCGTTTCGGGTATCAGCCATTATATGAGGGTCAGACGTGGCTCGACCGCGGGTAGTGCCTGAAAGGTGCGTTGAAGGCGATTATGAAAGCGCTTGCGCTCGCTGGTGAGCGTTGCGAACCAGTCGTGGCGCATGGATTGTCAACTTTCCGGTGAAGAGCATGCCCTGCGCCACAAGCCGCGGCGGGTGATTTCCCGATTCCCTCGCGAGATGCTACTCGGCAGAATGTGAGCTGGGCGCTCGCGTCGAACTCCGCAAAACCGTTGAGTGTCACCAACCGCTCAGCGATTACCCGACACGGGTGCCCGCCACTCGCACCCGATCGAGCAATCTGACGCCTGGGCAGGTAAGCTTGAAGCCGCGGTGCACGCGGGACGAAACGCCCCTCTCGGAAAAGTGGAGCATGGCGCCCGTCGTGGAGCATCATTAACGGACATGTCTGAAAGCGCTGTGACAGTCAAGATGCTGGTCGCGACGGTAGGCGTGGATGGGTCGATGTCGACATCATTCCAGCAGCTCATGCTGAACGACTTGCCGCACGCCAACCCGGATGTGCCCGAGCCTCTAGTGCGCTGGTGCTACGAGCACAACAAGCAGGAGCAGCGCGTCCGGCCCGTGGGGTGGAGGCGCGTTGGAGGCCGTGGTGCTTCTGCCTCGGCTGTTCTCTGCGCCGCCCCGCAACTCTTAGTAACTTCGACGAACCTCCTGCGACAGCTCACGAGAGACTGCAAACTCGGGTAGCCCCTCTTGCCGCCACTGATGTATGCAAGCAGCGATGATGCAATCAAGTGCATCCGACGCGTTCCCGTCAGCTTGGAGCATGGCGTTTTGGAGTACCTCTTGAAAAGCCAATAGCGAGTCCGGATCGGCCATCTTCAAAAAGTTTAAGATCCATTGGAGCCTGCGAGCGGTGTCGCTGTCATCAACCAGTACTTCTACGGTCGCTTTCTTACCGGAGCCGGCCATCTGCCGGAACTCCCCCACCGGCAGCGTCTCAGCAGCGACAATCAGTTCTTCACTTATCCGAACGCCCTTTCGTTCGAGCTTGACGAGCTCAAAGGCATTGCCGAGGTTCTCGAACTTCCGCAGCTCCGGTTCCGGCATATTCCGCAAGACCGCTGCCTGTGCGAGCTTGAGGGCAGCGTAGCCAGTTTGCTTGCTCAACCCGCTCATCGCGGGAAAACCATGCGACATAAAATCGTCCCAGCCATGATAACGAGCACCAGCTTCGTTCTCTCCGTTGCCGATTGGCCGTTCCATCGACTCCCATAGCCGGCGCTCTTGAATGACTTGCAGCCGGCGGCCGAGCAGAAGTCGGCATAGGACATTCGCACGACTTAACCAGCGCAGGGCGTTTCCGCTCTGAGCCAAGAACGCCACAGCGCCGGCCGCAGTGTCCGCGACTGCGCTCAAACTCAAATCCGAATCAAGTCGCTGCTCGAGGTTTACCAGATCCAACATCTTCGCTCCGATCACGCCTGCACTTCTGTTTCATGTTTAGACGCGCCGACCTAGAGGAAGTTGCAGAGCGAGTACTCTTTGTGGCGCGTTTGGCGGACGTGTTCTGGTTGCAGCCTGCGTGCTTCGCAATGATCATCGGACTGCTTGCGGGATTACTGCGATAAGTGCGTTCCCGGAGGGGGCACGTACGGGCCGGGGATTGCGACTGCGCTGGCAATTGCCGGCCGGTACGTCCTTTTTTGGCATTCTGCTAAGGCGTTTGCTGTGGCTGGTCGCCGGACCGGCGACAGGAGATCTCAATTAAATGTTTCGAGACAATGCCAGACTGCAACGTTTGGCTCGAGTTTCTCACTAATCGTCGGATTCCTTTTTGGCCTGAGAGTATACTACCCGTTTAGGAGGGGCTACCTATGAGCGCACAAGACGAACGTGGAAATACGGAACGTCGAGAAGATCAGCCGCTCGACTTCGACAAGGCGATTGCCGACATTCGGCGTGCTGCGGAGGTTCTCGCCCAACCGGAGGCGAAGCAGGCGATTCAAGCGATTCAAGACGCAGTGAAGGCGGTTACCGCGGTGCAGGATGCCGTGAAGGCGGTCGCTCTGACCGATGCAGCGAAGGCTGTAGCCATACAGGATGCCATGAAGGCCGTTGCTGTCAGCGACGCAGTGAAGGCAGTGGCGGTGCAGGATGCGGTGAAGGCCGTGGCTGTCGTGGTTGCCGAGGCTCAGCAGACCTTCCGAACTGCCATCTCGCAGGAAATTGAACGCGCCGTCCAGATGATCCGCGATGCCGCGCAAAAAGCGGGGAAGACGTCAAAAAAGTGAACAACATGAATGGCGGCGCCGTGCGTGTTGTATTAGCACGGCCGCGGGATTTCGGCGCAGTCCCAGCGGGCGCGCCGGTTCAGGACCCGCTGGGTGTCGGATATCTTGCCGCCGCCCTTCGCGCTCGTGGGCATAACGTGACCATCGTCGACGCCCATGCTCTCGATCTCGACGACGAGCGAACTGCGCAGTGCATCGTCGCCCTCGACCCGACTCTGGTCGGCCTTTCCCTTCACTCTTTCGCGGATTATTCTCACTGTGTAGCAATTTCGCGCGCACTGGCAACCCTTCCTAACCGCCCGTATTGTGTCTGGGGCGGTGAGCACGCGACCTTTCACGCTGAGCGAATTCTCTGGCAACACCCGGGGGTGGATGCTGTTACGCTCGGCGAGGGTGAAGAGACCATGTGCGCGCTGGTCGATTACGTCGTTGGCCGGGTGTCATCGCCCGAAACCGGTCCCCTTCCTATCATCCAGCCCGCCGGTCACGACTCCGTCCCCGGCGCAGTCATTCGTGGTCGTAACGGGGAGCCGAAGCACGGTGGTTTCCGGGAGTCGGTCGCCGATCTCGATTCAATCCCGCTTCCCCATAAGGACATTGTGGAGCTCGCACTCGCCGCCGGCCGCCCGGTATCACTGTCTATCCTCAGTGGCCGTGGCTGCACACATAGTTGCTCGTTCTGCACCGCTCATGAGTTTATGCGTCTGGCGGGCGGGATAGTATGGCGGCGCCGCTCAGTCAAGTGCGTCATCGATGAATTGCAGGCGTTGACGGAGCGCTACCTGTCGCATCCCCTGGTGCATCCGGTTGTGCAATTTCAAGATGTGATATTCATGGGCACCACGCCGGCATCCAAGCGGTGGATTCACGAATTCGTCGACGAAATGGAGCGTCGCAAAATGCGCGTGCCTTTCTACTGTATGTCTCGCGCGGACGCAATTCTCGCCAATGCAGAGATACTTCCCCGATTGGTCGCCGTTGGCCTTTGGTCCATCGAGATGGGGATTGAAGCTGGCGTGGACCGAATACTCGGGCTGTACAACAAGCTGAACAGCTCCGATGACAATCAGCGCGCTGTGGCCCTCATGCGCCGGCTCGGCATCACATTCGATGCGAGCGGCTACATCATGTTTGATCCGCGGATGACGCTGGACGAGTTGCGCGAAAACGCCCTCCACCTTTCACGGTTCGGTGCAGCCACCTGGGACTTCTTCGTGACCAGGCTTCAGCTATATCCAGGCACTGCCGTTCGTGAAGAGATGATCGCTCGCGGCGCCTTCGATGGAGCCGAAGACATTGGCCGCACATCGGGGTACCCCTTTGAGGATCCGCGGGTTGGGGCGGTAGCAGAGCATACAGCCTATTACAATATGTCCATTCGGGAGCTCGACCTACTCTTGCGTGATGCCAAAGCGGTGATCGCCACCGCGGTCCGTGGGGGAACACCCATACCGCATCTGCTTCAGAAAGGTGTCGACTTGGTCCACAAGACGTACTGCGGCCACCTGCTGCAACTGGCCGACCGTGCCGAGCAGGGCGAGATTCACTCGGTCGCCGAAAGGCTGATCGAACAGTTCCTCTCGCGCGTCGCCACACTGACCAAAACTCTGGGCGACCTCCTCGCCTTGGAGTACCGAAGGCCGAAGAGCGGGCTGGCGGCTTAAACCGTCGATGCAGCCGCTGCAAATCCGCCACCTCACTCCAGATTGCGGGCAATGGAGCGCCGCTCTTGAGTACGCTCAAAGCCGTCTGAATACCGCCTTGCTTGTCGCGGGCGATATGATGCCGCCACTCCGTGATCTGTCATTATACGCGGCCGCGTTCGAGAGCGATCGCTTGGTGGGTGTCGCGGTACAGTTTAACGGCTTTGCGACCCCGAGCTTTTCCGTGGCCGCTGACAGCAGCGACGCCTCGGACCTCCTTCTACGCGCTTTCCGGCCCGAACGCGGTATTCTGGCTGTTTCCAACGATCAATCTCTGCCTGAGTGGTGCGCTGGTCTGACCTGGTCGGTTGATCCGTGGCTACGCGGCCCATGCATAACGGACCTGGAGGCTGAGGGCCGGTCCGAGGCAGTTGTCGATGCTGGAGAGTTGACAGGCTTTTACCGGAGCGTGCACTCTCCTTACTGGTGTCCCGCGATGCTGGAATCAGGCCGCTCCCGCGTCATTCGCGATCGGGATGGAATCATTGTGGCAGCTGCATCTGTGCAGTTTGTCCTACCCAATCAGTACGCTCACATCGGTGCGTTGGCGACCGCACTCGACCACCGTGGACAAGGATTTGCCCGTACCCTCTTGTCCGCGCTGAGGTCGACATTTGCGCGGGATGAAGTGCCCGAGTGCGGTATGTTCGCGGAGGCTGCGCATCCGTGGCTGGAAAGCTTTTACGAGCGGCTTGGATTCAGCACTCTCGGGCGGTACCGCTTTGCGGAAATGCGACCGGGCCGGTACTCGCGCACTTGAAAGTCGATAGGGATCCCGCACAGGTCCCAGATCGGCCATTCGGTCCGCGTTCTCCTCCAAAGCTTACTGAATTGGAATCGGTCTCCCGTTTGCAGTGGGCAAAGAAACTCCTAGAAGTCTCGCGACCGTTGGGGCGACGTCGACATTCGCAATCCTCCCCAACCTAACGCCCGCACGGACTCCGTAGCCGCTCGCGATGAATATCGCGTCCATATCCGGATCAGTCGCTAAGTAGCCGTGACTGCCGGCTTGCTGTGGAATAGAGGCCGTAACCGGACCTCCGGCGGCGCCCGAGAAAGAGTATCCGTCCTTGGCCGTGAGGAGCAGTTGGCACATTTGCACGTCTCGGTCGGGCTGCGGCAAGCCAAGCACTGCAAAACCATCCGGGCCAATGATCTTGTCGATGCCTTCGACGCCTTCGAGTGCGCGAACCACCTTTGAGGTCAGCTCCGCGGCTTTCGATTGATCAAAGTAGACATACGCTGATCCACCTTCCGGGAGCACGTATGCTGTGCCTGCGAGGCCAGCGGCGGCTAAGGCCAGGGCAGGGCGAATCTGTTTCGTGTGTTTCTTGAATCCGTGGTCGGAAACTATGATGAAGGTTGCGTGCTCGCGCATGCCCGCGGCGTTCACGGCCTCGAGCAGTCTGGAAACGCAACCATCCAAAAACGCGAAAGCTGACAAGGCGGCCAGGCTGCGTGGCCCATATTCGTGGTGCACCGAATCAAGCGAAAGCAGATGAAATAGCAAGAGGTTAGGTTTGTGCTCACGGATGAGGTGAACGGCAGCCGTCGTCCAGATCAGGTCGCGGAACAGGATGTTCGATCGCTCAAATTTTTCGAGATCGGTAGCACTGATGATCCCTTTGCGGATCATTTCGCTTTCGACTGGTCCTTCCGGCGATGGCCATTCGCTAAAGGGCCACGTGATAGTGGGCGCCCGGTTAATCGCCACCCAGTTGACCTGCGCCGTCGTAAGGCCAGCTTTGTAAGCAGCATCATAGACAGTTGGGGCATGAACCATCTTCTCTTTGTCGACCTGCTCGTCAACTTTGACCGGAGGCCAGCCGCCTGTCCTTGAGATCGTTCCGTTGGCCAATACCCCGTGCTGATCGGAATGGACGCCCGTGACCATGGCGGTGTGATTGGGCCAGGTAATGGTCGGATTGACTGTGGTCATGCGTGCGCTCCCACCGTTTTCAATAAGGTGGCGCAGTGTGGGAATCGGAAGCTTCGGGTCGTCGAGGGCATACGCGGGAAAGCCGTCCAGGCTGATCATCAACACCATGCGCTGTTGAGGGGGCGCTTGCGCAAATGCAGGGCTGAGCAAAGCAATGATGGTTGCCAGCATAACCAGCAATTTCATAGGTTCATAGAATTCTACAACCTGCTTCACATGCGCAAGGATCGCGGCTCCAGCGAAAAAATCCCAGGTGACCAGGGATTCCGATCACGAAATTCGGAGACTTGATCGCGGGGTGCTCAATGTCCGGATCAGGACACAGGACACAACTACCACGGCCTCCAACACAACCCGCGCGGCCATTTTTTTGGCCTTTTGCGCCGGAGCGCGCCATAATTGCCGCAATGACCTACATCCAGCCGATGATTCTAGTTCTCCTGACGGTTGCTTCCATCGGGCTGTTGCGCCTGCGGAATTCCAAGGGTTCTCTGTTAGCAAGCGTGGGTGTGGTCGGCCTTCTACTCTTATCCTGGCCTCCCGTGGACTGGTTGCTTTCGCGACCGTTGGAAGCTCGGTATCCCATTCGGGCACTTCCGTCCGCGTCGGCACAGGTCATTGTCGTTCTTTCTTCGGCAGTCGACCCACCGAAGCCCGAGCGACCCTATCCTCTGCCTGACAAAGCAACATACCAGCGCTGTGAATTTGCAGCGTGGCTTCATAAGCATTGGCAACCTCTGCCGATATTGGCTTGTGGTGGGCGCGGAGCGAAGGACGAGGAAGCCGTGTCGGTCACAATGCGTCAGTTGCTTCACCGGGCGGGCGTTCCCGAAGAGATGATATGGACTGAAGAGCGTTCCCACTCTACGCACGAGAATGCTGTCTTCGGAGCGGAAATTCTTCGGAGACGCGGAATCGACAAGATAGCACTTGTGGTCGAGGCGCAGTCCATGCCTCGTGCTGAGGCGTCTTTCCGAAGAGAAGGGATTGTGGTAATTCCAGCGCCATGCGAGTTCCGTGAGTTTTCATTCGAGTTGGAAGAGTTCATTCCAAGTTGGAAAGCCATCAAACGGAACGAGGACACCCTGCATGAAGCAGCGGGCTTAGCTTGGTACTGGCTACGTCGTTGGATATGAGCCGCTCCACCGGCCCAGCGTCCGGCCCTCTGTCAAGGAGTTAAGCGGACGTGCTCAGGCCGGGTCCCTCAACAACGAATGTTTTTCCTGTTCGGCAATATTGCGGATTGGTTTGCGTCATTTATTGTTTGAGGGATGGCACATGGTAAGCAGCGGCATCAGCCACAACAGTCCGCCACGATCTGATTTTCAGGACACCAACCCATTCCTGACACTACCGACCGCTAGGGTAGGCGAAGTTGCCCGCTTCGTTCACACCGACAAAACAGTCGGCAGGTTGGGCGAGTTCCTGGAGCTGACCAATGCTGTGCGTGAGGGAGATGTGCAGAAGGTCAGTATTTTGTGCTCGCAGTTATTCGTTTTGAGCTCCATGCCAGCGTTCCGCTCCATGCCCACGTAGGACTCCCCTCACCGAGGCGGACCTACGTCGGTCGGTACGCCCGCTATTTCCAACATCGCTGTGAAACGGATCAACGCTAGAGTGCACTATCAACGTCGAGGCGTGACCTAACATCATTCGCGTTTGAACCGTCATGATAGACATTTACAAGGCCATTGCAGAACTCCGCGAACAACAGGGCCGTGTAGAACGAGCGATATTGGCTATCGAAGACATGGCACGTTTGCGACAGCCTCGCAGAGGTCGTCCACCCAAATGGTTGAGCGGTGCGGCGAAGACCAACAGCCAAGTAGTACATCAAGAGGTTCGGACGCTATCGGCGAAGAGTTAACAGTCGGATTCAACTGAGATGAAATCCTTTTTCTACACTAGCGACGGGCGTTTCAGAGGGTTGCGCTTAGCAGCGGTAGTTTATCTTTTCGACGCGCCATTAGCGTTCATATGGGGGCACTCTTTCGCTTGGGGGACGGGGTGGCTATTGATGGCGTTGAGTTTTCTTGCAATGTCTCAAGGTGAGGAAGCACCTGGGTCAAAATGGCGATCCCCGATCTATTTAGCAGGTTTTGCTACCTCCAATTGTAGGTCTCGGTTTCCTGTTCGACTGGCGAATTCCAAGAGCGCCGATCTCTCTTCGTCCGAGCACCGTCGCCGTTTTTGCGGTTGCACTACTGGCTATTATCGTAGGCTGGATGCTCAGCATGGTGAGCCGGGTCCGAAGTGACGGAACAGACGGCTGTGGACATTAATCTCACCCACATACACCTCCGTGTGCAAACTAGATCGGGTCACTCCCTGGCTAGGCGTATAATCGGCTGAAATGCGTTCGCGGCCCTCTCCCGGCGTCACTTTGGCCCTGGCCGCTCTGGTGGCATTCACGATTTGGATCACGTGGCGTGCTAAGGCCATGGAGCTTAGTGCGCTAGGACACAGTGGACCTTCGCCGCTCTTATGGAAGTCCGCACCCGATTTCCACCTCGAATCACTGGATGGCCACGACGTTTCCCTTGCCGACTATCGCGGTAAAGCGCTCGTTGTGACCTTTTGGGCAAGCTGGTGCGGCCCGTGCCGCATGGAAATGCCGGCGCTCGCCACGTTTTACCAACAAACTCATAAGGCAAATTCCGATTTCGAAATCCTTGCCATTAGCATCGATCAGACGAAAGTCGCCGCACAGGAGGCGGCCACTTCCCTGAAGATCCCGTTCCCGGTGCTGCTTGATGCGGACGGGCGCCTTGCGGACTCCTACGACGTAGACTCCATCCCGACACTGTTCGTCGTCGACAAGAGCGGCAAGATCATCTACTCGAGTACGGGCTTCCAGATGGGCCTCGACTTCATGCTCGCGCAGCAGCTTGGTCTGAAAGACTACACCCCTGTTTTCGGAGAGAAGAAGTGACCACGGCATCGAGTTCTCCGGCGTGACCAAAATCTACAAGCGAATGTTCGGTGGGGAACGGATTGAGGCCCTGAACGATGCCTCCTTCTCCGTGGCGCCCGGCGAAGTGTGCGGTTTTCTTGGTCCGAATGGCGCGGGCAAAACCACCAGCATCGGCATCCTCATGGGGTTTCTTTTCCCCGATTCGGGCGAGGTCCGCGTCCTCGACTACGAGCCGGGTGACGTCCGCGCCAAGGCACAAATCGGCTTCCTTCCCGAGAACTTCGCGTTCTACCGGTTTCTTACCGGCCCAAAGCTGCTGGAACTGCACCTGGCACTCTCCGGGCGCCGTGTGCCCGATCCATTTGGTCTCATCGCCGGCCTGCTCGAGCAAGTGAAGCTCAGGGGCCACGAGTCGCTGCACATTTCGCGATATTCGCGGGGCATGGTGCAGCGCCTGGGAATTGCCCAGGCGCTCATCGGCGAACCGCAACTGCTCGTTTTTGACGAACCCACGTCGGGTCTCGACCCGGCGGGGCGGAAGGAAGTGTTGGATCTCGTCCACTCATTGAAAGAGGTCGGCAAAACAATCTTCTTCAGCTCTCACATCCTACCCGAGGTCGAACAGATCTGTGACCGCGTCCTCATCGTCGATCGGGGTCACCTCGTCCGCGCCGGCCGGCTCGATGAACTCTTGCGGACGGGCAGTCGGGTCGAAATTGTGGTCGACCGGCTGACGGATGAGGCCGAGCGCGCGGCCGCTGAATGGGGAGTAGAGATCGACCGCGGTGATAAGGGTATCCGGCTCCTGGTCGAAGCGACCCGTAAGCGTGAAGTCATCGAGAGCCTTTGGGCAGCCGGGTGCGACGTCATTCGCGTCAACCCTCTCAGAGATTCGCTTGAGGACGTCTTCCTTAATCTCGTGGGAGGAGGCTCGTGAGAATCCGTGTCCTGGCCTGGATCACGTTTCTGAGCCTGTTCCGCAACAAGGTCATTATCCTATTTGTCGCCGTTTTTCTCTGCATCGTGCTGCT
Organism: Bryobacteraceae bacterium; assembly: GCA_035297145.1. GTDB lineage: Bacteria > Acidobacteriota > Terriglobia > Bryobacterales > Bryobacteraceae > QHXW01. The sequence continues at coordinate 141,358 of DATGZN010000006.1, read as the reverse complement.
GATGATGACGCCGCTCATGACACTATCCCTCACCACTGAGCCGGCGCATGTCCAGGGGATGGTACTGATGCTGCTCACGGCCGTCATGTCAATGGTCAGCGGGTTTGGAAGCCTGCTGGTGGCCTGGTCGGCGGCGGATGTAGTGGCTTCGGAGATGAAGACCGGCACTATCCTGGCGGTGATGGCGCGCCCCATCCGCCGCTGGGAGTTCTTGCTCGGCAAGTATCTCGGGGACGGCTGATCAACCTGGGCTATCATCCCGGCCCCGTTGGCGATGACGACACGGAGCAACTCGGTTATTCGATTGAGGAGTTCCAATGCGACGACGATCTCAAAGTGACGGGAAAACTCGATGGCGCGACGAAGGCAAAGCTAAAGGAATCGCATGGGGCCTAGCGACGATACACTCACTCCAATCGATCGACTGGCCGAGTTGACACTGGCACTACTCCGTTATCTAATGACAAAATCCGCACAAGGAGATTCCGATGGCGGCTACGCGCAGGTCCTTCCTGAAAATGGGCGCCGGGGGCGCCATTGCCTCGGTTCTTGGCTTCGATCTTAAGCCAGCCTATGCACAATCCCGCGAACTGAAAATCGCACGCACCACGGAGACACGCTCCACGTGCCCCTATTGCTCGGTCAGTTGCGGCGTCATTATTCATACGCTGGGTGACAAGGCGAAGAATGTCACGCCGCAGGTGGTGCATGTCGAGGGCGATCCGGACCATCCGATAAACCGCGGCACGCTCTGCCCCAAGGGATCGTCGCTGATGCAGGACATCCTGAACGAGCGCCGTCTGCTAAAGCCGCAGGTACGCCGTCCGGGGTCGGATCATTGGGAAGACATCGGCTGGGATCAGGCCATCGACGAGATCGCGCGGCGCATCAAGAAGACTCGCGACGAAACCTTCATTGAGAAGGACGCGCAAGGCCACACGGTGAATCGTTGCGAAGGTATCGCCTGGAACGGCGGCTGCACCGATACCAACGAATTCAATTACCTGGTCGTCAAGAGCATGCGCAGCCTGGGGGTCTGCTACCTGGAAAACCAGGCCCGTGTTTGACACGGCCCCACGGTCTCCAGTTTGGGGCCCACATTCGGACGCGGTGCGATGACCAATGGCTGGATCGACATCAAGAACACCGACATGATGTTGATCATGGGTGGCAATCCGGCGGAGAACCACCCGTGCGGCTTCAAGTGGCCCATTGAGGCCAAGCGCAATCGCAACGCCAAGATGATCGTGGTGGACCCGCGGTTTACGCGCACCGCGGCGACGGCGGATTTGTTCGTGCAGATCCGCACGGGCTCGGATATCGCGTTCCTGGGCGGCATGATTCACTACGCCATCGAAAATAGTCGCATCGCCAAGGATTACTTGACGCAATACACCAACGCAGCGTTCGTCGTGCGGAGAGGATTCAAGCTTCCCGAAGACGGCCTGTATTCCGGGTTCGACGCGACCGCGCACACCTACGACAAAGCCACCTGGAACTACGAAGAGGGCGGCGATCTAAAAGGCAAGGCTGACACGCCGGGTGACGGCGGGCCGTCCGCGAATCCGCCGGCGCTTCCTGCCAACATCGCATACGACCTGACGCTCGAGCATCCGCGCTCGGTGTTCCAGTTGCTGCGGAAGCATTTCTCCCGATACACACCGGAGATGGTGGAGCGCATCACCGGCGTTCCGAAAGACCAGTTCCTGAAAGCGGCGGATCTGTTCACGTCCATCCGCAAAGACGGCGACACGAAGAAGGTGGGAACCATCATTTACGCGGTTGGTTGGACGCAGCATAGCTCCGGCACGCAGACCATCCGCACCGCTGCGATGCTGCAACTGCTCTTAGGTAATGTGGGCCGTGCCGGCGGTGGAGTCAACGCACTGCGTGGCCACTCGAACATTCAAGGCGCCACCGATATGGCCGGCGTCTTCGACCTTCTCCCCGGCTATCTCAAAGTTCCGAATCCGACGGATGTCGACCTCAAGACCTACTTGGCGCGCACCACACCGAAGTCCGCTAAGCCCGGATTGTGGGATTCGTTCAACTACTGGTCAAACACACCCAAGTTCGCAGTGTCACTTCTTAAGGCTCTCTACGGCGACTATGCCAAGAAGGAGAATGACTGGGCCTTTAGCTACCTGCCGAAGATCGACCGTCGCTATTCCTGGGCGGAAATCTGGGATGACATGTACCGCGGCCACATCAAAGGCCTGCTGGCGTTCGGCATGAACGGCGTGGCCATCGGCCCGAACTCATCCAAGAACATTGACGCGTTGAAGAAAGCCGACTGGCTTGTCGTCTGCGAGATCTATCCCGATGAAACCAGCGAATTCTGGCGATCTCCTGGCATCACGACGGAGGAAATGAAGCAGATCCAGACCACGGTCTACCGCGTGCCCGGCGCTGGTTTCGCCGAGAAGGACGGAACGTTCGTCAACTCAGCGCGCTGGCTGCAATGGAAAAACGCCGCGCTACCGCCTCCGGGGCTGGCCAAACTCGATCAGGAGATCCTGGCGCGAATTTTCCTGAAAGTTCGCGAGCTGTACCAGAAAGAGGGCGGCAAGTTTCCCGATCCGGTTCTGCACGCGACCTGGAACTACACCGATCCCCACAATCCGTCGCTCTCCGAAGTGGCCAAAGAGCTCAACGGCCGCGCGCTGGCCGACGTCACAGACCCAAAGCTCAATCAAACCTTCAAAGCCGGACAGCAGTTACCTGGATTTGCGTGGCTGCGCGACGACGGCTCGACCTCCTGCGGCAACTGGATCTTCAGTGGCTCCTGGACCGAAGCCGGCGCGCAGATACAGCGGCGCGGCACCGAGGACCCGTCCGGGCTTGGCATCTACCCGAACTGGGCGTGGTCCTGGCCGGCGAATCGGCGCGTCCTTTATAACCGCGCGTCGTGCGATCCCTCCGGCAAGCCCTGGGATTCCGATCGCGCGCAGGTTTGGTGGAATGAGGCGCAGCAGAAATGGGTTGGCAACGATGTACCCGATTTCAAGCCGGATTCCCCGCCCAAGGACCACATGGGGCCGTTCATCATGAATCCGGAAGGCATCGGGCGTCTTTTCGTGCCGCTCGCGGGCATGGCCGACGGGCCGTTTCCGGAGCATTATGAGCCGACCGAGAGCCCCATCGAGAATCCGCTGCATCCGCAGCAAACGCACAATCCGTTGGCCAAGCGATTCAGCACGGATCGCGACAAGTTCGGTACGCCAGCCGAAGGCTACAACATCATCTGCACAACTTACAGGCTGACTGAGCACTATCATTACTGGACCAAGAACAATCCCATGAACGTGCAGTTGGTGCCGGAGCCGTTCGTCGAGATTCCGGCGGAGCTGGCGAACGATCTGGGATTGCGCGGCGGCGAAAAGATTAAAGTCAGCAGCGCGCGCGGGCACTATCTCGCCAAGGCCATGGTCACGCGGCGCATCAAACCGATGATGGTCGACGGGAAAAAGACTTATCAGATCGGCATTCCGATTCATTGGGGCTACAGGGGCATTGCGGAAGATGAAGGTAGGACCGGACTCACGATGGTGAACCAGCTCTCGCCGGCCGTGACCGATCCCAACGCGTACACCCCCGAATTCAAGGGCTTCCTGGTGAAGATCGAGAGGGCCTGAGATGAGCAACGGACCGCTCCAGATCAAAGCCATCTCGGGTCACGCCGGCCCTGTTCCCGGCCGCGACACCTCGCGCGATTACGACGTCTGCAAGGTTGTCGACGTCACCACGTGCATTGGCTGCAAGGCATGCGAGGTCGCGTGTCTCGAATGGAACGGCTACCCGTTTCGCCAAACGGTTTTTGATAACACATACCAAACCATGCCCGATCTGGCATGGAATTACTACAACCTGATCCGCTTCAACGAGCATACGGCCAGCGACGGAACCTTCAGTTGGCTGATGCGCAAGGACCAGTGCATGCACTGCGCCGACCCCGGCTGCCTGCGCGCGTGCCCTGCCGACGGCGCCATCGTGCAATATGCAAATGGCATCGTCGACTTTCAGCAGGAGTACTGCATCGGCTGCCAGTATTGCGTGACCGGCTGCCCGTTCAACATTCCCAAGTTCAACCCGGAAACCAAGAAGGTCCACAAGTGCACGCTCTGCTCGGATCGCGTCGGCGTGGGTCTGGAACCGGCTTGCATCAAGGCTTGTCCGACGGGCTGCCTGCACTTCGGTAGTAAAGACGACATGAAAGATCTCGCCGAGCGCCGTGCCCAGCAGTTGCGCGAGCATACCTCGCACACCAATGCGGGCGTCTACGATCCTCCAGGCGTCGGTGGAACACACGTCATCTATGTTCTGCACGATATCAATAATCCCGCAGCCTACGGCGGCCTGCCGGACAATCCGCACGTTCCCTGGACGGTTAAACTTTGGAAAGGTCCGCTGAAGTGGCTGGGGAACCTGGCCATGATCGGCGGCTTGATCGGCGTGACCCTGCATTATCTGCGCTTCGGCCCGAAACAGGTGAAAGAAGACCAGGCGGAGGGCAAGCCATGAGCGCCGCCCCCAGCCGCATTCTTCGCTACTCGCTCAACGAGCGCATCATTCACTGGATTGCGGGCCTGACCTATGTTTACCAGTTGCTCACCGGCCTGGCGTTCTATTCACCACATTTGTTTTGGATTGCGATTCTGCTGGGGGGCGGTCCCACCACGCGCTACTGGCATCCATGGGCCGGCCTGATCTTCACGGCGGCGCTTTTCTGGATGCTCGAAATCTGGCGCAAGGACATGCGCATCAGCGACGCCGATCGAGCCTGGGCCAAAGCGATGCCGCACTATATCCGCAACGAGGACGAAGACCTTCCACCCATCGATCGCTTCAATGCCGGGCAGAAATACTTCTTCTGGGCGATGCTTTGGGCCGGGATCATCATGCTGATTTCCGGCGTGGTGCTGTGGTTCCCTGAGCGCATTCCCTGGAGCTTGCGCTACCTTCGATACACCGCAATTCTGCTGCACGTGAGCGCGGCACTGATCAGCATTGGTGCGTTCATCATTCATGTCTACATGGGCACAGCCATGGTGCGCGGCGGGTTCACGTCGATCATTCGCGGAGAAGTAACGCCGGCTTGGGCCAAGATGCATCACCGGCTTTGGTACAACCGGATCACGGGCGCCGCGCCTACGCGGAGATGAACGCGTCTTCGTGGGACTTGCGCATCCAACGCGCCAGGAAGCTAGCTACAACACACACGGCAGCGTCCGAGATTCTCCGGTTCTACGAAGAAGTCGCGGAGTTTCAGAAAGGCGTCTACGGGCAGCTCCAATCTGCCCGGCCGCAACGCCTGGAACTTTCGGTTCTGCTGCCGCACTTCCCTGCTCTGCTCTCCCTCGTGCAGCGTACCGGACCAGCGCCGCTTGCTCGAACCGCGGAGGAACTCGCGCGCAATCGGGCGCAATGGCAGAGTCTGTTGACGAATCAGGATGCCGACGATCAGCGGGCGTTCTTCGCGCGCGCCATGTTGCAGCCCTATTTTGAATATCAGGCCGGCGAGAGCGGCGTCGCGACCACCAGCGTTCAGCCCGATTGTCCGTTTTGCGGCGAGCGCCCCCAGGTCGCGGTACTGCGTGGCGAAGGCGATGGGGGGAAGCGGTCGCTCGTCTGCTCTCTGTGTGCGACCGAGTGGGATTTCCGCCGCCTTCTCTGTCCTAACTGCGGTGAAGGGACGGAGCGCAACCTGCCCGTTTACGTGGCCGAGGAGTTTCCGCACGTTCGCGTCGAGGCGTGCGACACCTGCCGCACTTACATCAAATCAGTCGATCTCACAAAGAACGGATTGGCCGTGCCGGTAGTGGAAGAACTCGCTACTCTGGCCCTGAATCTGTGGGCTGAGGAGCACCAGTACGTGAAACTGCAATTGAATCTGCTGGGGATGTAAGGGGCCTGCGCCTAGAGTTTCACCGCCGGCACGGCGGTCACCGCGCGAAGGCGGCTCAAGACACCGAGGAACTCGTCCAGCACAGCGGCGCGCTGGTTCTGCGCGTCGCACAGCGCATGCAGCACCTCTCCCTGCTTATCGAGCCGATCACACCAGCCCTGTACTCTGGACGAAAGGTCCGCTACGGTCGCGCGCAACGGCTCGAGACTATCGACCTTCGCCTGCAACCCCGACACCTGTTGGCGCTGCTCACCCAGTTGACCGGAGAGTTCCTCAACGCGTCCCGCGAACCAGTCCATCCGCTCTCGTGTTCCTTCGCGTAACGATTGCACGTCGGATTCATGATGCGCGTGAGCTTCCCGGCTGGCGGCAATGGCCTGGCAAAGCTCCTCGTATCTCTCCTGGTTCGTCCCGTTGACCACCTGTTGCCCGAAAACTACCTCGGCCAACTGGTCGAAGCGTTCGGTGAGGCCCTCAAGCTGCTCTCCAGCTGAGTTTTTCCAATCGACTCCCTGCTGGACGAGTTCCTGGATCGCCGCGAGGAAGGCGCCGGCGCTCTCCGCCAGACGCGCGAGAATCGGTGGCGCGGCGGCTTCTTTACCGAAACGATTCTCGGCTTCCGCTGCCTCCCGGGCGCGCTTTTCAACTGAAACGCGGATCGAATTCTCAACCGTTGGCGCGGCGCCAGGCGCCATGGCTCCCTCCATGTCGCGTACCAACTCTTCGTCCATACACTCCTCCAAAGACGCGGTGGGCATGATCCGGTGGGTATCGCACGGCGATTTCCAGTAGCACTCCAGCACCCCACACAGCTTCTCTCGAGGAATTCCAGGCGGCGTGGCAACTTCCTCCGGCAATGGGATCAGGGGACATTCCCAGCCGAAACAAGGTGTGCACCGCTCTTTGTGCTGTAGGAAACGGACTGCATCAATGATGGCGAGGTTGGCAATCGCATCCGCGCAGCCGAAGGCTCTGGCCTTCTCTTCCACGGCTATGCGCAAACTGATATCCTTCGACGCGCAGACCAAAGCTGCAGTTTCTCCTGGAAGTGGTAGTATACAGCAACATGCCCTCCCCATCTTCCAAACTCTTGATGAAGTTTTGATTAATTCTTTTGATCTGGCCTAGTTGGCGTTTCTTCTTCGAACATTCCCGTCTGCCGGTTCTTGCGAACACGATCCGCCGGGAAGTACCGGCCATTCATGGCCACATAGACGCCCGCGGGCAGCGTCTGCGCGAACGCCAGCGCGCTGCCGAGGTTGAACAGCCCGTCGGAACTGCCGAACTTATACGGCACCATCGCGCCCGTCAGCACAATGGTTTTATCCCGGATGTTCGCCGCGAGCGCCCGCGCCGTCTCCACCATGGTGTCGGTTCCGTGCGTGATCACGATTCGGTTCTCGGGCGCGTTCCGGCACTGCTCGAGGATGATTTCGCGGTCGGCATCGGTCATCTCCAGGCTGTCGATCATCATCAACGTGCGGATTTCCAGCTTGAGATTCGCCCGCCCCAATCGGATCATCTCCGGTAAATGCGAGTCTTGGAAATAAAGCTGGCCGGTCAGCTCGTCGTACTCCTTGTCGAAGGTTCCGCCAGTGACGAAGATGCGGATGGACACAGGTTCCAGGTGCTAACACCTGAGATCTTCTCTGCCGATCTTGAACCCGTTGAGATTCCCCAGCACCGTCAGCCCGATGTGCCTCTGGTCGAAGAACGTCTGGGCGATGCGCTGCACGTCGTCGGCGGTGACCTGTTCGATCGATTCCGCCAGCTCGTCAAGCGTAAAGAAGCGGTGGAAGTACATCTCCTGGCGCGCCAGATTCGACATGCGGCTCGAGGTCGATTCCAGGCTGAGCATCAGCGAGCCTTTCAGGTGGTCCTTGGCGCGTCGCAGCTCTTCGTCGGTGATCCGTTCCTGTTTGAGCTGCCGAAATTCTTTCAGGATCGACTCAATCACCTTCTTCACGCTCTCGATCGACGTGCCTGCATAGATCGAAAGGCATCCGGTGTCGCGGTAAGGATTCAGCTCGGAGAAAACCGCGTACGCGAGGCCCTGACGCTCGCGAATGTTCTGGAATAGCCGTGAACTCATACCGCCGCCCAGCAGCGTGTTCAGCACGTAGCAGCCGAATCGATCTTCGTGCGGAACCGGATAAGATGGCACGCCCATGCACATGTGCACCTGCTCGAGAGCCTTCTTGTTGCGCAGCGCGATCCGTGCGTGGGTGACGGGCGCCCGCTCGGCCGGCAGCGGATCATACGGCTTCATTCCGGCAAAGTGCTCACCAGCCAATTCAGCCAGGTGCTTATGAGTCAGATTGCCGGCTGCCGTAATCACCAGATTGGTGGGCGAGTACGACTGATGGTAATACGTCTCCATCATGGGGCGATCGAAGCGCTTCACCGTCTCGCGTGTGCCCAGGATCGGCTTCCCCAGTGGATGATCTTTCCAGAAATTCGACGAGAAGATTTCGTGGACCAGGTAATCCGGGCTATCCTCGTCCATTTTCAGCTCTTCGAGGATCACGCCCTTTTCCTTGTCCATATCCTCTTCGCGGAAAAGAGGATTCAGCACCAGGTCGCCCAACACGTCGAAGGCAAGCGGCAGATGCTGATCCAGCACCTTGGTGTTGAAGCAGACCATCTCCTTCGAAGTGAAGGCGTCGAGGTTACCGCCGATCGAATCCACAGAGCGCGCAATATCTTCGGCCGAGCGCTTCGTCGTTCCCTTGAACACCATGTGCTCGATGAAGTGGGAAAGTCCGTTCTGCTCCGGCGTTTCGCGGCGCGAGCCGATGCCCACCCAAATCCCCACCGAGACCGACCGTACGTGGGGCATGGTTTCGCTGATCACGCGGAGACCGTTTGGCAACGTAGTGGTTTCGATATCTCGAACGGGGGACGGCGTATTTTCCATGGGGAGCAGGAGGGCCTGATCCTTTTTACCATTTTTAGGCCTTTTTCCGCCACCGGAGCGGCCCATGTTAGACTGGAGGGAAATGCCGCAAGCCCTTCTAGGGATGGAAGTTAGCGAAATCCAGGAGGTTCTCGGACCGGAACAGCCCGAGTTCCGCGCGCGCCAGGTCTACGAAGCCCTCTATCACTCGCAAGCCACTGATTTAATTCAGATTACGACACTTCCAGGAGTACTTCGCGCACGCTTGGCCTCCGGCCACATGGTGGGCCAGCCGACGGCCGAGCACCGATATGAATCGAGTGACGGCACACGCCGCTACTTGCTGCGCCTCGACGATGGCCGGACCGTGGAAACCGTGTGGATGCCCGAAGAAACACGCGACACGCTGTGCATTTCGAGCCAGGTGGGCTGCCCGGTCGATTGCAAGTTCTGCATGACGGCTCTGATGGGTCTGGAGCGCAACCTGACCGCGGGCGAGATCGTGGGCCAGGTGCTTTACGTCGCGCGCGACAACGGCCTCTTGGGCCAGGGCGCAAGATTGAACATCGTCATGATGGGGATGGGTGAGCCGCTGCTGAATCTGGAAAATGTAGTGAAGGCTACGCGCATTCTGGTTGACCCGCGCGGCGTAGGACTTTCGGAGAAACGCGTCACACTCTCGACGGCTGGCATCGTGCCGAAGATCGCCGAACTGGGGCTGGAGCCTGTGCGGCCGAAGCTGGCGGTTTCACTCAATGCCTCGACCGAAGAGATGCGCCAGGAGCTGATGCCCATCACGCGCAAGTATCATCTCAAGGATCTGCTCGATGCCTGTCGTGCGTACCCGCTGCGACCGTGGGAGAAGCTGACCTTCGAATATGTGCTGCTCAAAGGCGTGAACGACACCGACACCGATGCGCGCCGTGTGGTGAAGCTGCTGGCGAATCTGAACTGCAAAGTGAACCTGATCGCGCTGAATCCCGGGCCGGGGATTCCGTACGAGACGCCGGACCCCGAGCGCGTGCTCGCGTTTCAGGCGCTGGTGCGACGTGCGATGCCCTGCTTCATCCGCAAGCCGCGCGGGTTGGACATTTTCGCGGCTTGCGGGCAATTGAAGAGAGTGGGAGGTTAACGAACGCCGAGCGCTCTGCGGACCGCGTCTGCCTCGCGATCGATGATCGTCAGCAGGACACCTCATCTAAGAGTCAGGACGAACCCACGCGGCTTGAGTGTTCCCGTCGAGATGTCCCAAGGATTTAAGAAACGCTCTTTACCACCGGAAACAATTGGATTTCTTTTTCCTTTGACCTTTACCGAGTGGACAATGAAGAGCGCTGAGTTCTTGTGTTTTCGTCCGGGTTCAACTTCGTTAGGGCTTAGTGAGACCGAGGTACCGTTGCGCGGGTTGCTCTGAAAGCCGGCGACTTGTTCGATAGCGGTCCCAAGCTTCTGTTCAATGTCGGGGTCGGCTTCACTCCCTGGTTCCTGCGCTACGTTCTCGGCCTCATAGGAATTGATGTATTCCACTGCGTCATTCATCCACTGCGCCGACACCTTTGGCTGCCCCTTCGTATCGAGTGCATAACAGACGTTAGCCCGTCCGAAAGCGCCTTTTCCCCTCGGAACTATGAACTCCCGTTTCGGTTCCGGAATACGGACGGCCTTTTCCGCGGGTGTCTTCTGAATGAAGTAGGAAGCGGGTTTCTTCATGAAGTAGGAAGAGGATTTTCTTCTCTGGTCGTTCGATAGTTGTTCGTGTCGATAGACGGTTGCATCCGGGAACCAGCCGACTATACGCTGTCTACCGCGTTTTGGATCGGTGGCGACGAAGACCGCCAGAACGCCACTCAACTCGTCCCCAGTGAAACCTGTGTCTATACGCTCGAGGGCTACGGTTGGCGGATGACTAGCACGCGGCGGTGGCTGAAAATAGCCAGACATTCGACCACCCAATGGGAGAAAGTTGAACGCCTCGAAACCGAGAGAGCGCCTGTTGTAACTTCCGCCGCCGATAGGCTTTGGATCGTCTAGCGTCGGACCGAGGTACCGCTTCATCCAGCCTATTCGCGCGAAGACTATCGGAGTCACTCGTCCTCTGTTTTTAGACATCAAGTCCCGAACCATACAGCATAAGATTACTTTAAACGCTGCAGCTGGACGGTTCTGGTGACAGAACGGCGATCGTGCGCTCCGCCTCTTTCGCCGCTTTGTCCATCTCCAGGACAAAGTTCGCCCCTGGCCCGAAATCCCAGGCTTGAAGGATTGTCGAATAGCCGGCCTCTTCGAGCGCCCAGGCTATCCATTCCGCCCACTCGCGGTCCGCTTTGTTGTAGCTGATGAAGAAATGCTTCACCGGCGCGCCTGAAGTCTCTCGATTATACGCCGGTCCTCGAAAGTTCCGTAGTTGCCGTTCGTCACCAGTTACACTGCAGCAGCGTTGCGTGCGGCATCCGAGGTTGGAGGGAGAAGACGACCGAATTCGTCACCTGAAGCACCCGCAAACCGCTCGAGAGTGTCTTTGCGGTTTGCGGGAGGTTAAGCAGAGTGGCGGACCAATGTGCCGTTAATGTCCGGCCGGCTGCGATCCTACAGAATCCTCTTGATTCGCTATAGCCGGGGCCTGCCCGAGCTTCTCGCCGTCACTACGGATGGAGACGGGCACAGGCCCGGGCGCCCCCGGCGGAGTAAGCGAGGCAACGACGGTATGGATGCTCTGCCCGTGATTGCCTAGCACGAAAATCAGCTTGATGACGGCTCCGCCCGGATGTGGGGGAAAGTCGATCTCCGCGCTTCCGATGCAGTCCGGATTGACCGAGTATGTGCCGGTTTCGTTGGTTCGAAAAACTGGAGCGGTGTCGATACCGCCTGGCGGGGTATGGCCGGGTGTGAGTGCGGTCACATAATCCACCTGCGTCAGGTTGCCCGAGCCATCAAAGTGGGTGAGCGCCACGCCTCTACGTGTGGTGGTGGTCCCATCTGAATTGAGAATTTGGCCCGAGACGGTGAATGCGTAATCCCCCCGGAGCGTTGAGTTGGTGCAGCCATTGTCTTGCGCCCGCGTCACGCCGGCAATTGCCAGCAAAACCATCGCGGCGGGGAGCGTTGCTTTTTGAAGCCGAATGTTCATTTGTCTTTTTCCTCCTGGCGCCGGTCTTCCACGGGGATTGACCGGCGTAGCGCCGATCATCCACGCGATCGGCGGATCGCCCCATAGAGATCGCCTGAAGATTCTCTGAATTTCTCGTGTAGCGGCAACTTACTGAAGCGTTGGTAGCTACGCGAACTGGGCCGGACCTGCGTACAATGGCAGAATCGCTGCCGGAGCGAGCGATGCCCACCGAGGTCTACCAATTCGAGAATTTCGAACTCGATTCCGGGGCCTATCAGCTCCGCCGTGCGGGCCGGGTGGTACCGCTGGAGCGCATTCCACTGGATCTGCTGTTCCTGCTGGTGGAGCGGCGCGGGCAACTGGTGACGCGCCAGGAGATCATCGAGCGGATTTGGGGCCACGACGTTTTCGTGGACAGCGACACCAGCGTGAACACGGCTGTGCGCAAGGTCCGGCAAGCCCTGAAGGACAACCCGGAAAAGCCGCGCCTGCTGCATACGGTCGCGGGCAAGGGCTACCGCTTTGTTCCTCCGCCTGCCGAGCCGGCACCGGTTGCGACTCAACCCGCGATTGCGCTGCAGACCGAGACGGTTCCGGCTGCCGTCCCCAAACCGCGGCGCTGGCTTTTGTGGCTCGGAGCCGCTGCGGTGCTGATTGCCGCCACGCTGATCGCCCTACCCTATCTTCCGCGACCGTTCAAACCTGGTTCCGCCAGAGTCATGCTGGCAGTGCTGCCCTTTGTAAACCTGAGTGGCGACGCGCGGGAGGAATACTTCGCCGACGGTATGACCGAGGAGATGATTACCGAACTCGGCAGCCTGGACCCGGCGCGCCTGGGTGTGATCGCGCGCACGTCGGCCATGCAGTACAAGAGTGCGCGGAAAAACACGGCGCAGATCGCGCGGGAACTCGGGGTGAACTACGTACTCGAAGGCAGCGTCCGGCGCGCGGGCGAGCGTCTGCGTGTGACCGCCCAGCTCATCCAGACCAGCGATCAGACACATATCTGGGCCGAGAGCTTCGACCGGGACCTTGGTGATGTGCTCAGGCTGCAAAGCGAGGTCGCGCGCGTCATCGCCGGCAAGATCCGACTCACGCTTTCGCAACAGACGGAGGCGCGCCTGGCCGGAACGCCGCACGTGAATGCGGAGGCTCACGAGGCTTACCTGCAAGGATTGCAGGCCTGGAATCAGCGAACGGCAAAGGGCGTTGAGCTGGCCATTGCCGATTTCCAGCACGCCATCAACGTTCAACCGGATAGCGCTCTCGGTTACGAGGGGATCGCTCGCGTTTACATGCTGGCCCCGGTCTTCCGCGTCTTGAGTCCGGCCGAATGCATGCCCAAAGCGCGGGAAGCAGCGATACGAGCGCTCGCGCTCGACGATACGCTCGGCGAAGCCCATACAACGCTCGCGTTTGTGAAAGCCCACTTCGAATATGATTGGCCGGGCGCCGAACGTGAGTACCGAAGGGCGCTCGAACTGAATCCAAGCGATGCGAATACCCACTTAATCTATTCCAACAGTTACCTTTCCCCGTTCGGCCGTCACGATGAGGCCATTGCAGAGACGAAGGCCGCCGTCGCACTTGACCCGCTGTCGCTGCCCACTCAATCTTTCCTTGGCCGCACCTACCTGTGGGCAAGCCGGTATGACGAAGCCCTTGCACAGTTTCAAAAGGCGAATCGGTTGGATCCAAACTTCGCCATAAACCACGAGCGTCTCGCTCACCTGTTCACCTACACCGGAAGATTCGGCGATGCCATTGAGGAAGAGACCAAAGCGCGCATGCTGGCGGGTGAAAATCCCAAAGCTGCACTGGCTAAGGCGGAGGAACTCCGGGTAGCCCTCGCAGCCCGTGGACCCAGGGGTTACTGGGAGAAGGTTCTCGAACTCTCAAGCGCGAAGGAGAATCCTCCGGAAGCGTACGCCGGCAGCTATGGCCTCGCCATCGTCTACACCCGGCTCGCTGAGAAAGAGAAGGCCCTCGACTGCCTGGAGCAAGCGTACACAGAACGCCAGCTCCCGATGACGGAAATCGGAATCGAGCCTGCCTTCGATGCGCTGCGATCCGAGCCGCGTTTCGCCGCGTTGCTCCGCCGTGTGGGTCTATCGCGATAAAACCCGGCCGCCGCAACGCATTTGTGACGCAATTGTAAACAAGATTTCACCTGCCTCTTATATGCTGCGTGGTCAGCACTAGCAAGGAGACCTATGGCTTCTGCCGCAGCAATTCCCTCTCAACCTTCCGCCCCTGGTTCGTTACTGGACAAGAAATTGACCAAAGGCCCGGGACGGGCGGGCATCCTGGTCTTCGGAGTCGTTTTGCTCATCGGCGTGCTGTATGCCGGATGGAGCCTGGTGAACGACCTTGGAGAAGTGAAGAGCACGTCGATCTTCCCGTACCTGATGCTTGGCTTCGCCCTACTGGTGGCGCTAGGCTTTGAATTCGTCAACGGATTTCATGACACGGCTAACGCCGTCGCCACGGTTATTTACACCCATACACTTGAACCGCATGTGGCCGTCGTCTGGTCGGGCGCATGGAATTTTCTGGGCGTGGTTGTGTCGAGCGGCGCGGTGGCGTTCGGCATCATTTCGCTGCTGCCGGTGGAGTTGATTCTCCAGGTCGGCAACACGGCGGGGTTCGCCATGGTGTTCGCGCTGCTCGTGGCCGCCATCATCTGGAACCTCGGCACGTGGTATTTCGGACTGCCGGCTTCGAGTTCTCACACGCTGATCGGATCGGTGATTGGCGTCGGCATCGCCAATCAGTTAATGGCGGTGAAAACCGGGACCAGCGGCGTGGATTGGGGGCAGGCCGCCAACATCGGGAAGTCGCTCCTGCTGTCGCCGCTCATCGGTTTCGCGGTCGCCTGGATGCTACTACTGGCTGCGAAAGCCATGATCCCTGACAAGCGCCTCTATCAAGCTCCTGAAGGCGACGCACCGCCGCCGTTCTGGATCCGCGGATTGCTGATGCTCACGTGTACCGGTGTCAGCTTCTTCCACGGCTCTAATGACGGGCAAAAGGGCATGGGGCTGATCATGCTGATTCTGATTGGCACCGTACCCACGGCGTACGCCCTCAACCATGCCGTCACCGCGAAGGAGTCGCAGGATTTCATCGCCGTTTCCCGCCAGGCAGTGGAAACGCTGAACCATTACGTCACCGGTTCGACCGTCATGGGCGACCCGCGCGAGGATGTGACCGAGTACGTGCGCACGCGTGAGTTTAAGCCGAGCACGGTGCTCGCGCTGCGCGAGCTGATCAACGACATGGCCAATGAAATGTCGATCTTCAAGCTGCTCTCGAAAGTTCCGGCCGAGCGGACGCGCAACTTCCGTAACGACATGTATCTGGTGAGCGAGGCGCTGCGACTGATGCAGAAATCCGGCCAGCCGGCGATCGCCGCCGCCGACGCCGCGGTTCTGAAGAATTACAAGGGGCACATCGACAAGGCCACGCGGTTCATCCCGATCTGGGTGAAGGTCGTGGTGGCACTGGCTCTCGGCCTCGGCACGATGGTGGGATGGAAGCGCATCGTCGTGACGGTGGGTGAGAAAATCGGCAAGAATCACCTCACCTACGCACAAGGAGCGGCGGCGGAGATTACGGCGATGGCCACGATCGGCGCCGCGGACGGATTTGGACTGCCCGTCAGCACGACGCATGTGCTCTCCTCGGGCATCGCGGGCACCATGGCTGCCAACCACTCCGGCCTGCAATGGGGGACGGTGCGAAACCTTCTCATGGCGTGGGTGCTCACGCTGCCGGCGTCGATCGTGCTGGCGGGCACCCTGTTCTGGATTTTCCGCAGCATGGCGGCTTGAAGACAGGGTTGCCGGACTGAGGCTGAGCACTTCGCGGAACGTTAGTTACCGCTCCCTTTGGTCACGGCTCCGTGAAGCACGTCGTATACTGAGCCGTGACCGGAGGGAGCGGTTGCGTCATGCTAACGGCTCTCTGCAACAAGCCACTAGAGGCTTAGCGCTTCGCGGAAACGGACCGACTGTCGCCGCGACATCTCCACCGTCGTCCCGCCACGCAGGATCACTTGGAGATTACCGCCGAGGCCGGGCTCGACGCGTTCAACCCATTTCAGATTGATGATGTGCCTGCGCCCAGCACGAAAGAAGATGGCGGGATCGAGCCGTTCGTGCAAAGCCGCCAGGGAGCGAGGAACCAGCGGCCGCTCTCTTGCAAAGTACACACGCGTATAGTTGCCCTCTGATTCGAGCAGGAAAATATCAGCGACACGCACGAGCCAGCAGCGTTCGCCGTCTCTGACGAAGACTTGCTCCAAGCGCGATTGGGCGGCACGCGGGCGAAGCTTTGCGACAGCCGCAGCCAGCCGAGCCGGCGCCACTGGCTTTACCAGGTAGTCAAGCGCGCTCACTTCAAATGCCTTCAGCGCGTATTCGTCGTACGCCGTGGTGAAGATCACCTGCGGGACATCGTCCAGATGCTCCAGCAGATCGAAACCGGTCATCCCTGGCATACGCACGTCGAGGAACAGAACATCGGGCGCAAGCCGCCCGATCGCCTCCAGTGCCTCTTCGCCCGTGCGGGCGTCCCCGGCGATCTCGATTTCCGGATGCGCGCCGAGTAATCGGCGAAGTTCCTGACGCGCGATGCGCTCATCGTCAATGATCAGCGCCTTCATGCGGTGGCGGGGATCAGGATGGTGACGGCCACGCGATCCTCGCCCCGCGGAATGAGTTGCAGGCTGGCGTGCTCACCGTAAAGAATGCGGAGACGCTCCCGGGCATTCGTCAACCCGATCTGCGTTGAGCCGGTCCGCGGCTCGCTCAGGCTGCCGGTGTTTTCCACCTCGATCCGCAACACGTTGCCGTCGAAGCCTGCCCGAATGAAGAGGTCGGTGCCGGACGGATTCTCTTCCATGCCGTGCTTGATCGCATTCTCCACCAGGGTTTGCAGCATCATGGGAGGGATCGTGCGCTGGCGCGCCGCACCATCCACCTCCACATGCACGCGCAGACGGTCCTCAAAGCGAATCGACTCCAGCGCCAGGTAGTCCGAAACAACCTCCAGCTCTCCGGCCAGCGGCACAGTGTGGCGCCGGTCTTTTTGCAGGTTATAGCGCAGGATATTGGCCAGCCGCGTGATCATATCCTGTGCCTGTCCGGGATCCTCACTGATCATGCCCCGAATCGAGTTCAGGCAGTTGAAGAGAAAGTGAGGGTCCAACTGGGCTTCCAGTGCGCGCAGTTCGGCGTTCGTGAGGGCTTGCTTCATCAGCGTCTCGTTGCGGCGCACTTCGCGCGAGTGGCGCATAGTGGTGATCGCCAGATAGAGGATCGTCCAGATAGTAGCCATGACCGACACACCGATGAAGAGGTACGCAATGGAAGACCGGTCACTCCATACGCCGAGCCGGCCTTCGATGGCCGTGTATACCCCTACAACCAGGGCGCTCTGTACCGCGCCGATCGCCATGCTGGCCGCCGCCATCCGAACCAGTGCGCGGTGCAGCGGAAGGCTGGTCCAGTGGCGGCGCCGAATCACGCCGCGCAGCAGATGCGTCAAGCCGATGCTGTACAAGAAAAACAGGAGGTAACCGATGACGATACTCTGCCGCCATCCGTGCTCCAGGACCGCGGCCCAGAGCCCTACGGTGCTGTAAGCACCCCAACCACCGATTTGGCAGACCCAATATTGCGCGTCTGTTCTTTTCATGAACCCATTGTTCAGAACTTTCATTCTATGAAGATCTGATTTGTGATGAGCGGCCGGTTGCGGTGACGAGCGGCGCAGGCCGGCTCCTCATCAGGCGGCAAAAGCGGCTACGCTGGAAATCATGGCTGATCTGAACCTTCTACCTCACATTGCCCGCCAGTATCGGGCTTCGCTCGCGATGCTCGGCCAGGCGATCGACCTCTGCCCAGAGTCTCTCTGGTTAAGCTCCGATTATACGAACCGGTTCTGGCACATCGCGTATCACGCCGTGTTCTACACACACTTCTATCTGCACACGGATGAAGCCAGTTTTCGTCCGTGGGTCGAGCACAAGCCGGACTCCAATTTTCTCGGCCGGCGGCCATGGGCGCCTGAGGAACCACCTAAGATCCATTCGCCGTACACCAAGGCCGAAGTCTTGGAGTACCACGAGCTCTGTCGCGCGGAGGTGGAGGCGAGGGTACTGGCGTTGGATCTCGCTGCGCCGTCGGGCTTCTACTGGCTGCCGTTCAACAAGGCCGAGCTACAGTTCTACAACATCCGTCATCTGCAACATCACACCGGGCAACTGGCGGACCGACTGCGGAGCGTAGCTAATGTGGGGGTGGCGTGGGTGCCGGATTGAGACGAGCTTCACTGCATGATCTCGAAAACCCGGGCTGGTCTGAAAAGAGCCACACCCTCGGCAGCTAGAAAAACCGGCGCGCTAGCAGCGGTGTAAGCCCAGAATGGGATAGATACCACCGGCGATAGAAGCGCCAGTGGACCTCCGCCTCCTTCGTCCGCGGAGAAACCCACACACGCGACGAACAACGCCATTTCTGCGTTGTACGTAATACGCCGAATGTATCGTCCTCGCTGGCGAATCTCGATCCGAGAGACATCGCGCCTTAGCAGCACTTCCACCGGGCGGCTGCCATGGTCCAGCTTGACGCCCTCGGTGTCGATGCACAGCTTTCGCGTGTGGTGAGCCCGCCCATCGATCGTGATGACGGCCACGCTACGGTTCTCCACCACTCCGGCCGTCGTAGACTGCGATGCCACACGATCGGCTAGTTGGTCCCAACTGATCTTCTCTCCTGCTTGAGCGCCGCCTAAACTCAGCGCAACGCAGATCGCTCCGGCGATCGCCCGATTTATTCTGTTCGCCATGTGAAACCTCCATGGCAGCAGTCTAAGGTGGCGGAGAGCGCAGCAGACCGTGCGCTGTTACACTTTCTGAACTGTCACAAGGCTTGTTAACCGCGATCCGCTATGCGGCGCGGCGGGCGTTCGTGTCGCGGCCGCCTTGCAGCACGCGGCGGAAAGCTTCCAGTTGATAAGCGGGGCCGAGGGCGTACGCGGCGGCGGCCAGGAACCACGCGTACCAACCAAGAGTCCGGGCTGCTTCGGGCAAGGTGCCTGGCCATGCGGCCGTGAGCAGGACATCGCCCAGGGCGTGAAGCGCGATGCCGGCGGCGAAAGCTCCCCAACATCTGGCGATCAACCCCCAGCCGGTGCCCAGTACGGGGCGCAGAATGCAAAACGCCTCAAACAGGAGCACGATCAGGAGCGGGTCGCTGGGCCATCCGAGAAGCTGAAACCCTCCCCTCACCTGGCCAGTGCGCAGGAGTGTCTGCAACAGCCTGGCTTCGTGCACCGTGTACAACATCAAAGCGCCGGCCAGCAGCCAGACCCAGCGCGCCATGTGCGGAAACAAGCCGGAGCGCCGGTAAGCGCGCAACACGAAAGACAGGCCACACGCCAGCAGAGCCATTTGAAACGCGCCGCCTAGCAGCAATCCCACCCGTCCAAAAACCCTAATAGCAGGCGCCGGCCAGCCGGTCGCGGTATGCATCAGAGGATTTAGCGGCGTGTATGCACCCAGAACCTGCGAGCAGAGATTTCCGGCGAGATTCACGCCCGCCGCCAGCATGATGAGCAGCCACGCCTGCCGCAGCAAGTCGGTCTTCGAGAACTGCTGCCAGCACCGCATGCTCAGCCAGAATCCCACCGCGCTCGAACTCACGAGGAACAGAGCGCCGGGATAGCGAAAGAAGTCCGCAAGCAGCCCAGGCTTCCCGGTTAGCCATGCCACAACGGCGATGGTGAGCCCGACGGCCAGGTGAGCAACCGCAATTGCCGCGATCAGCCAGGGAACGGGCGGCGCCGGTGTCCAGAGTTTTCGTAGCGCGTTCATTTTGTCTGTCCAGCCGCGAGCTTGCCCGTGAATTCGACGCCCTCGATGGCGCGGCTGGCCAGCACCGCGGCTGCTTTCTCTCCCAGGAACGCTGCAAACATGGGAAGCACGTTAGGATGATTGCGCTCAGTGCCCATTTCCTTCGTCACCGATTCCGCCGCACGCGAACCGAAGAACATGCGCAGTTGCGACGCCACGCGGTCCCGCACTTCCGGCCTGACCTCTTGCCCCTGCGCCAACTGCCATTCGCGCAATCCTTCAAGCAGGGTTTCGAGGCCTTGCTCCAAGCGCGGTTTCTCTACTGGAATCATGGATTCGAGCGAGACCAGGTGCTCGAATTCGGCTTCCAGCCGCTCCAACTCCTTACGGCATTCGGCGCACTGGTCCAGGTGCGCGGCCATCTTCCCCGCGCGGCGGCGGGCCATCTCTCCGTCCCGGTAGGCCATCAGCATTTCAATATCAGGATGAATAGGAGTTCTCCTCTCTGGGCGCGGTCACCGCGCCCCGTAATGTTCGTTCCTTGCTTTCTTCCGCGTAGCCGAGCGCGCGCCGGACTTTCTTATGTGCGCGCGCCAGCGTCGCTCCCACGGTGCCCTGGCGCAGGTCCAAGACCTCCGCGATCTCGTCGTAACTCAGACCTTCCGCGCGCAGCCGCACGCACTCCAGCTCACGCGGAGCCAGTGCCCGGGCCAAGTCGCGCGCCATCTCGGCCCGATGGTAGTGCCGCTCCGGGTCGTTCGCACCGTCCCGCGGATCGTCAATCTTGTCGATGGCGATCTCGTTTTTCACACTTGACGACTTGAGCGTATCCAACAGATGATTCCGCAGAACGCGATACAGCCAGGCCTTGGGGTCCAGGAACTGCTGGCCCTCGCTGCGCGCCACGAAGTATCGCAGGAAGATTTCCTGAAGCGCATCCTGTGCGCCGCCGTTGTCGTTGATCATGGAACAGGCGTATCGGAGTAGGCCCGGAGCATGCAGCTTGTAGAGCGCCGACATCTCCTGCTCCATCGGATTCAACGGAGCGGGGCGGTTACACGAATCGCCTTGGTTCGCCAGGGGCACCCAAGTCTGATCTTCTGGTTAACATCCGGCGAAAGCAATATTGCCTTCAGTTAACTGTATCTGTTTGCAAGAAGTTATGGGAGATCCTGGTGAAATGAAATATCCGCCGCCGTTGTAAAGATGCGGGCCTTTTCAGTCGTCTCAGAGCGCGAGAGGATACGGCAGAATTCGGTAAACAGGTTCACACGGCGGAAATGGAGACCACCTCGATGCTGGGCATCTCGACGGGAACAGAAACGATAGTGCTGCTGGAGAGCAAGCCAGAAACGCGCCGGCTGGTGAGCCAAATGCTCGGCTTGGCCGGTTACACCGTCCGGGAAGCGGCCAATGGCGCCGAAGCTGTTCGCCTGATCGAAGAGGACGTCCACACCGCTGACCTGCTGCTGGCCGACATCGCGAATGGCGGTGGAGAACTGGCGCAGCGGATGGCACGGCAGTGCCCGAATTTGAGGATTTTAGTAACTTCAGAGCAATCCGACGAAGAAGCCGCCATGGACGTGGTGGCGTCGGGGGCCCATGTGATGACGAAGCCTTTTTCGCCGGGCGCGCTGATGACCAAGGTTCGCCAGGTACTGGACGGACCACTGGTGTTTGCGGCATCCCGTGGCGCCGCGGCCGGTGGCCACTACCCGGCCTCCCACTAATCCTCACGCGCGTATTTCGCTATACTGCTGTCGAATGGCGAACCCGAAATACAAGGTATCCGACAAGGCGATTCCCGTTTCCGAAGTAGTCGACACGTTAAGCGACGGTACCAAAGTGAAGCGCCGCATCGCGGAGGTATTGCCCAGACCATTCTCGCCCAGCGCGCTGCTATCCAAGGTACGTCGGGTGCTCCATGTCCCTATCGCCCGTCCGGTTGCTCGCGCCGCCTCTGCGGGCGAATGTTACCCGGCGGCAGGGTGATGGATGGCTTAAGCCTCGATCAGTTCCAGTTCTTTCTCTATCTCGCTCTCAGAATAGATCGTCCAGGCTCCGTTATCCCAGGCGATGTCATAATGCCGTTCGCCCTTCCCATCCGCATGGTTGAGCCGCCAGATTGTTCCTAGCGAGCCAATCGGTATTAAGCGCTCCTCGTCGTTCTCGTCATGGTCCATGTCCAGCTTAAGTGCTCGGATTCTACGTCCGAGCATGTTGTCCGCGGAAGGTTCCATACTGCACTCCCTCTATTTCGGCCTGAAGATCCGACTTCGATGATACAAAAAGAAACCCGGATCGGGCGAGAAACGCTCCGGGGCGGCAAGTGCTTGGCCCTCCCTGCGAACGAATTCCGATTCGATCGCTTCGTTCGGCAAATACCTTTTCAAAGCCGGGCTCAGGGTAACCCTCAGATCGCCATCGAAACTGATTAGGCCGCGATCGAACGCACGATCGAAATGCGCCGCCAAACAGATCCCATTTCTTGGATTTAAGCGCTGTTCGGGAAAGTCACTCCAGGGCAACACGTGGCTGGCCACCAGCAAGTCTTCCACCGGATTCCCGGTTATGCAGCACTTCGATCCGTATGCAGCTAGCACGACCTTCCGAAAGAAGCCTTGCATAGTTCGGATCTTTACCTTCCTCTCAGTCTCGGTTGGGGCATTCTCGTCGGGGTACCTGAAATCCGCCGCTGAGTCACCCAGGTTTGTCCTTCCAGCCTGCAGGCTCCGTAGTGTCGTTTCGCTCGCTAACGCCATTTCGTCCCAGTTGCTCCTGAATTCCTCCCAGACCTGCTCGTCAGCGCGGCTATGGCTCGAAAGCCCTCTGATCCCGCGCGCCCGTTGTTCCGGGTCCACCGAGGCAAAATTGACTAGCTTCATGGCAACACTGGAAGGCGTTCTGCCCAGAAGACGGGCAACTTCGATGATCTTCGGATTTCGAGCGTGCATCTGGCCGAAGGGGAGAGTGAAGTATAGCCCGCAAGCGATAACGAGTTCGTCATGCGACCACGGTACTCGCGCAGTCCGATTCACGTCCTTGCTCTCCAATCAAGCTTATCCCGAGGAGAATCATTCGGGGATTCGCCGCGGCAATAGCGGGCGGTCCAGCATGAGAAATTGTACGGCGCGGCTCACCCTTGCGCAAAGGCGGGCAGTGTCCTAAATCTGCGCTGTTAGGACACTGCCCGAAGGCGAGCACTCAACCCCTAGTCGACTTAGGATTTCGGTATACTGCTGTCGAATGGCGAACCCGAAATACAAGGTCTCCGACAAGGCGATTCCGGTCTCCGAAGTAGTCGACACGTTAAGCGACGGTACCAAAGTGAAGCGCCGCATTCCGCGCATGCGCGCCTGTAGCGAGAAGGACGCCAAGGGGAAGTTGTGCGCGGGGCATCTGAAACGCTGGTATTTCTTTGGTGACGAAGTGAAGAAGAAGTACGGCGCCGAAGCCGAAATCTACCGCTGCGAGCACTGCAAGACGCTGTATCTGCCGAGCCCGGAGGAGCAACCACGGACGGGAACGCTGGCCTGGTGACGAGGTCGCCTAAAATAGAAAAACCGCACCAGAGTAGCCCTAGACCTTCTTGAGCCTGCCCCAGTGCGGTCCGCCCGTGTTGAGCTAGGATCCGGCAGCGGGTCAACTGGATTTACCCGCTCTATCTTTCCATTCCTGGCAAGGTCCGCGTCCGATTTTCCTACACCAAGAACGCCAGCCGACTACCGCAACCCAGATCCCGGGTGAGAAGTTAAAAAAGCCTTAGAAAAAAACCCCTCTGTTGCAACCAGCAAACGATTTCATCGCGAGCGTCCAACTACAGCAAAACATCGAGCTCCCGCAAGCACGCTGTTCTCTCTCGCCCACTTTGGCCTCGCCTGCCTGTTGCAGCAGAGGGCAGGTTTTACAAGTTACTTCGCCAATTCATCAAAGGAATAGCAACCCCGCGGCCAACTGTCAATGGCTGTAACGCATTGATTTTGTTCAGGAGGTTACAAGGCCGTCCTCCCGGACCTGCGGCGGTGTGGTCTTGGGCTGTGGCGCTATGACACAATCGAGAGTTCATGTCCTGTTGGGTTCCCCGGGTCTCATTTTTCCTTCTTCTGACCATTTTCCCGGCCATGGCGCAGACGCAGGAGGATAGCTTTCGCGTTTACGCGGAGCATCCGCGGCTTCTGTTAAGCACGCACCGCCTGCAATTGCTGCGCAAGGAGCGCGACCGCCGCTCCGTGCGGTGGCAGCAGTTCGAGTTGCTGATGGCCGGACACGCGCCCATGCCGGAGCCGGGCTTTGCCGGCGCCTTGTACCACAAGGTGTCCCAAAATGAGGCCGCGGGCCGGGCTGCCGTGACCTGGGCACTGGGGCCGGGAACCGACCTACGCCAGGTTGCCATCGTATTCGACTGGTGCCAGGACGTGCTCTCCCCGGCACAATCCCGCGCGCTCACTGCGAAACTGGCCAAAGCCCTCGAGCAGCCTGCCCGCGACCGTTCGGTTGCGGCGATGCGCGGGCGTGTGTTGGCCGCCATTGCACTCGCCGGCCACCAACAGGAGCTCTCCGAGCGCGAACTGGGGCGCGTGATTCAGGGATGGTGGAGGGGCGAGGTCGCGCCCGCGCTCGAAGCCGGACGCAACGTGATTTCACGCGACGATCTCTACGTGCTGTACGAGATGCTGCACGCAGTTCGCGACAACCTCAACATCGATCTGCGCGAATCGGCTGTACCGTATTTCAAGTCGCTGCCGATTTACGACCTGGTGAGCTATTATCCTGCGGCGTATCCGGCGCCTGAAAACGAATACCGGATCCCGTGCACCAAGGGCGCGGAGGAGCCCGACGTGAACCGTGCCGCCATGGCGCGTGCCGCCGAGCTGGCCATGGTGCCGTATGACGCCAATGCGCCGGAAACGCAGCTCCTGCAAGGCTGGCTGATGCACGACAACTTTATCTTGCGCGGCACCCTCGGCACGCCTTACGAGTTCCTCTGGGCCAACCCATATCACCCCGGCCTGGCATATTACCTGGCGCCGCTTGTGTTTCACGACGACCTGTTCGGGCGCCTCTTTGTGCGGTCGAGTTGGGATGACGCATCGCGCTGGCTGGGCTACTTCGATGGAGAGCTGCAGCTATTCGAAAACGGAAGTGTGACCGTGCTGAACCCGGCGTTGGCCAGCGAGCCCATGTCGCTCGACACGGCCGTGGTGTTCTTCGGCAAGAACGCGCAGAAGTTCCGGACCATCCTCAATGAAGACGAGGAAGTGTTCATCCTGGGCCTCAAGCCCCAGCGCACCTACCAAGTCGAAATCGACGATGAAGAAATGACCGAGGTCAAGACCGACGCGGGGGGCATTCTCCCATTGAAACTGCCGCACAAGGTGCAAATCGGGGTGCGACTGCGCGAGGCGCCATCCACCAGCCCCGCACCGGCCAAGCTTCCCGGCGAGCGGACAGCGGCCGCACCGGCATTTTGAATCGGTTTGTCATCGGATTGTCACTCTGGCGATCTAAACTCTGTCGAAGGTCGTGCCCGCGACGTTCGTTGGGCGCTCCGCCCGGTAAGAGCATGCTACGCTACAAGGCTGAGGACCAACTGGGGCAAGCGCTTCCGCCTGCCATTCGCTGTCCACGAACGGGAAGAGGTCCTCATTCATTGTGCCTAAGAGAGCGCGGCTAAGGATCGATCCGGACCGGAACGCCGCCACGGAACCTGAGAAGGCGGACAGCCCGGAACTCTCGGCTGTCCCCATCCAGACCACCGATCTCAGCGCGCGGGAATTGTACCTGAATCGCGAGCTGAGCCTGCTCGCGTTCCAGCGCCGGGTCCTGGAGGAGGCGGGAGACGAAACCAATCCGCTGCTCGACCGGGTGAAGTTCCTCTCGATTCTCGGCTCCAACATCGACGAGTTCTTCATGGTCCGTGTCTCGGGGCTTCTGGAGCAGGTGGAGGCGGGAATTGTGGAGGTCGGCGCCGACGGTATGGGGCCGCCGGCTCAACTCGTCACCATCCGCCGCGAAGTGAAGAAACTGCTCGCCGACGCTCACAGATGCCTTTCCGGAAGCTTAGTGCCCGCCCTCGAAGCGGCCGGCATTCAGATTTTGGACTATCCCGCCCTGAGCGAGGCGCAACTCGCTCTGGTCAACACGTACTTCACCGAGAGTATCTTCCCGGTGCTGACGCCGCTGGCTTTCGATCCGGGCCGGCCGTTCCCCCATATTTCGAACCTCAGCCTCAATCTGGCGGTGCTCATTCGCGACAGCAAAGGTGTCGAGCACTTTGCACGCGTTAAGGTGCCAGACTCGCTACCGCCCTTCATTGCACTCCGCGCCAAGAAGAAGAGCCTGAAACGCCACCGTCCACAGGAAACCGAGGAATTCGTCTGGATCGAGCAGATAATCGCGGCCAATCTTTCGGCGCTGTTCCGCGGCATGGAGATCATCGAGGCGCACGCTTTTCATGTCACCCGAGACGCCGACATCGAGATCCAGGAGCTCGAGGCCGAAGATTTGCTCGAAACCATTGAGGAGAGCATTCGCCAGCGGCGGTTTGGCAGGGTGATCCGGCTCGAAGTCGGCGACGATATGCCGGCGCATATCCTTGAGATTCTGATGAGCAATCTCGAGATCGACTCCAGCCAGGTGTATCGCGTGAAGGGACAGCTGTCACTGAGCCGACTGATGCACCTGTATTCGCTGGAGCGGCCCGACTTGAAGGATTCGCCGTTCCCGCCGGCTATTCCGCGCGCGCTCATCGATTCCGATGAAGACGACGTGTTCGCCCTCATGCGCCGCCAGAATATTCTGCTGCACCATCCGTTCGATTCCTTTCAGCCGGTGGTGGATTTCATTTCGAAGGCGGCCCGCGACCCGAACGTGCTCGCCATCAAGATGGTGCTCTACCGCATTGGAAGAAACTCTCCGATCCTCGAAGCGCTGATGGAGGCTCTCGAAAACGGCAAACAGGTAGCCGTCTTAGTCGAGTTGAAGGCACGCTTCGACGAAGAGAGCAATATCGAGTGGGCGCGAGCGCTGGAAAAACAGGGCGTACATGTCGTCTATGGGCTGGTCGGGCTGAAGACACATTGCAAGGTCACCATGGTCGTGCGGCGGGAAGAAGGAACTATCCGCCGCTATCTTCATTTGGCCACGGGAAACTACAACGTAGTCACGGCGCGTCTCTATACCGATATTGGCATGCTCACTTGTGATGAAGAGTTGGGCGCAGATGTTACCGACTTATTCAACTATCTCACTGGCTACTCAGCGAAGCGGAATTACGCTAAGTTGCTCGTATCTCCAGTCAACTTGAGGGAGCGGTTTGAGTCTCTCATCCAGCGCGAAATCGGCCATCAGATCCAGGGAAAGCGCGGGCATCTGATCCTGAAGATGAACGCATTAGTAGACCACAAGATCATCCGCCTGCTGTATCAGGCCTCGCAAGCCGGCGTCCGAATCGACTTACTCGTGCGCGGCATTTGCTGTCTGCGTCCGGGCGTCCCCGGCGTCAGCGATAACATCAAAGTGACAAGCGTTGTCGGCAGATTTCTGGAACATAGCCGCATTTATTACTTCCACAATGGGGGCGAAGAAGAGATCTACTTGGGCAGCGCGGACCTCATGCCCCGAAACCTCGACCGGCGAGTGGAAGTGCTGTTTCCGTTGGAAGACCCGGACCTGATCCGGCAAGTGAAAGACCAGATTCTCGGCGCCTACATGGCCGACAACGTCAAGGCCCGGGAGATGGGGAGCGATGGAACTTACATCCGGAGGCGCACCCGCCGAGGGAGTAACGCCGTCAGCGTACAGAACGTGCTGATCGAACGGGCGAAATCAGGCAGCCGCTGAGGCGCCCAAAATCTGCGCGAGGTGATGGCGCAGGTGGCTGAGGTAGTCCTCGATCAGAAACTCCAGACGGTAGTCTTTGCCCGGTGCTCTCCAGATGTGCCCGGCCGCCCTCGCATCCACGTGCCGGATCACGTGAGCCAGGTGCCGGTTGTACGCCAGCCAGAACTCTACGAGTTCGCTCCACTCGCGCCCGTTGTAATTCTGTGACCCCACCCAATGGTTCTGCTGATATGAAGGCATCACGAGGAGTTCTTCGCTCTGGAGCCGAACGAAGCGGTGATGGTTATTCGACGCGGAGTCGATCAGATGGCCCAGGATCTCTTTTCTCGACCATTTCTCGGAACCGGCGGGCTTTCCGGCTGCCTCTTCGCTGATGGCCAGCAGCGGAGCGCGCGAAGCATCCATTGTCTCGTCTAATGCCGCGGCAACGTCAGCCGTAGTCATGGGAACGATAGTAACATCGGGCGCCGGGGTTTCCGCACGCTTTACGGTAAGCGCTATTGTTTAGGCGTGAACGCGAAGTTGGAGATGTAGACTTCGTCGGTACCGGGCAGATAGAAGCCGAACTTTCCGTTGGCCGGGTTGAGACCGGAAGCCTCCCAGAAGTCGATCTTTTCCCAACTGCCATTCACCTGGGCATAGGTGGTCACAGCAGTGGCCGAGATCTCGATCTTCAGGGTGTACTCCAGATCTTTTGCCTGAGATTTGAGCGGGATGGAGTCCTCTTTCTGTTTCTTACCGCCGGTCACCGCGGCGCGATGGATACTCTTCTTGTCGATGCCAAAACGGAGGTAATCGCTAGTGGTGTCCAAACACCCGACTGCCCACTCGATCCGGTGATTACCGAAGACCGCGCCCTGGCGATGGGCAGTGAATACGAAAGTGCCGCCGCTGGGCTGCACCGGGTAGAGCACCAGACCGCCACCGCGATGCACATACCAGCCGCTCTCGAGTTTCCAGTTGGACTGCGAGGCCCACTGCTCCATGGTCACTGGGCCGGTTTTGGCAGGGATGTTGGACTGCGGTAGGTTCAGCGTCACCAGGTTCGGTTTGCCAGGACCGATCGCCACCGTTACACTTTCCTGACTCCGGGAAGGCGCCGTCGCCGTGAAGCTGTACTGTCCTTCCTCCAATTCCAGGGGAGTATGGGCCTCGTGGGACCTGCCGTCCGGTCCTTTGTATGTCACCGTCGCGTTAGGCGGCGTCACCACGAGTTTGACCGTGACCTTGGTTACCTGAGGGATCAGATCGGATTGCGCAATCCTCACGGTGTCGCCGACCTTGAAGCTTCTGGTGATGGCCTTATATCCGGCGATCTCGATCGTGTGGCTGCCTGGTGAGATTTCGGGAACAGAGAGGTTGCCGTCGGCTCCGATAGCGCCCGCCGGCCTTTGATCCACCTTCACCTGTACTCCCGCGGGGGCGCCGCTAATCGCCAGCACGGCAGCAGTTGGATTCGCGCGCAACTGGAATTCCAGTTTGGCCTCTTCGCCCTTCTTGATGTCTACCGTTTTTGCAGGCTCTTCCTGGAAACCTTCTTTGTAAACGCCAATCGTGTGTTGCTTCACGCCCAGATTGATGCGAATCTGCCCCCCCTTGCTCTTCCTTCTCTGCTTATATGGTTTCCCGTCCAACATCACCTGCACATCATCCACACCCGGAGTGAGGATCAGCACCGAGCCGACGTTCCGGTCGGAATCCAGCCGAACGTCAATCGTCGGTGCAGGGCCGTTGGTCAAGCTCAGCCTGCGTGATGTGCTGCCCTCGGTCAAGACGACTTCGTGGGTTCCTGGATTCAGATTGGGAATATCGACACCGTTCTGGCCGGCATCTCCGTAGTCTTGATTGTCGACCGTCACTTTCACCGGCGCGTAGGTGGCCTGGATGTGCGCCTGATTCTGGAAGCTGGTCAACACGACCGCCTTCACTTCCTTGGCCGTGGGTGTTTGCGTCAGGACCGGCATGCGCCCTTCCGCCGCTTCGAATCCGATGTTTGTCTTGACACTCCCCGAGGAGATCTCGATCGTATGTTTGCCCAACCCGAGGGCTTCGTTCGCGAACTGCCCATCCTGCAAATCGGTCGCAGCCTCGTCATCGAACTTCACCTTGCCGGATTGCAAATCGCTGGTCACGCGCAAAACCTGGGCCACGGGAGCCGGCGGAATGAGAGGCGCAGCCGATTGCAACGTCAAATCCAGCGTAGCGGGCGACCCGCGCTTGACGACCAACGCCTGAGTCGCGGGCTGATAACCATCCTTCTGCGCGGTAATCTGGTAAACGTCGGCGCGCAGCTTGAGCTGGACTTCACTCGTTCCCTTCGCTTCGCCGTTCACGCGGATAGTCGCACCCTGCGGATGGGTTCGAATCACGACCAGCACCGGCCGGAACTGGCGCGCCACGAACCACGCAAATAGCAGAACGATAACGGCGGCCGCGGCGACCCAAATCAGCGTGCGATTGATGGGCGGCTTGGGACCCGCGGTCTTTTGCTCCGCGGCCGGCGTGGGCGGTGCGCCGGGCGGCTTTGTCAAAGGTGGTGCGGGCGGCGGCGTTATCGCCGGTGGCGCTGTCTCAGTCGCCGGCGACTGGAACATTACCGTCGCACCGAGATCTCCTCCGCCCGCGGCGTAAGAACCCTGGGGCGGTGCTCCTGGCGATAGAGGCGGCGGGCTCACGGGCGTGGAGGAAAGCTGCGCCTGGAATCCTGTCGGTACCTCCGGCACCGGCTCCGGCGCCGGCGGCTGCTCGCGTAATCGCTGCTCGAAATCTTCCCAGCCTTCGGGAGTCGTGGTCTCGATATCGGGAGCGATCGCCTGCGGCGCGGGGGGCTGGTGCCCGGTCGCGGCCGGAATCGCCACCGTCTCCTGCTGTGACGCAGCAGCGGCCTTGGACCTTTGGCTGCGGGTCTGGTAGTCCGGCAGCGACTTACTGAGCGTCGCGTGCAGCTGCACCAGCCGCGAATCCCTTGGATAAACACCGAGCGTCTGCTCGATCTGTTCCAGCGCGCCCTGCAAGTTTCCAGCGGCCTGCATGCGGCGTGCCTCAGCCACCGCCTGGCCGACCTCTTCCTCGCGCTTGTGATCCAGCGCCATGCCGCGCACGCCCCGCGCCAACGCGTGCGAGGGGTCGAGTTCGAGCGCCTGCTGGCAGAGAGCTTCGGCCGCGCGCCAGTCCGTGTCGATGACCGCGCGCGCCTGATCGAGCATCGTCTCCAGCAGGAACGTCCGGACCACCTGGTTGCTCTCGTCCAAGACGTAGGCGCGGTGCAGCACCTCGATGGCTTCGCTGTACTGGCGCTGCGCGCTCAACTCCTGCCCTTGCTGGAAAAGTTGCTGCGCTTCGGCGGCGCGCGCCTGGTTTTGCCGCGCCAACTCGCCTAGCGACCCCAATTCGGCGTCGTCGGGGTACTCCGCGGAGGCGTTTTTCAGCAGCTCGAGCGCGCGCTCGTACGCACCGGCTTCGATCTGGCGGTCGATCTGCTCCACCCAGCGCGCTTTCGCTTCCGAACGCGACTGCTGCTCCCGGCGTTTGATCACTCGCTCGATTTCAAAATCCAACCCCGGATACTGCTTGTGAATGGTCTGCAGCGTCTCCCACTGGCCCAGGGCTTCGTTGAACTGGCTGCGCTCTTCATAAGACCGGGCTTTGTTGACGATGGAGTTGACCAGGTCCCGTTTGTCGCGCACCAGGCGCAGCGCGCGCTCGAAATGCGGCTCACCCGGATGAGCTTCCAGAGCGCTCTTCAGAATGCCGACGCGCCGCTCCAGGTCCGGTTCCACTTCTACCGACCGGTCAATGGCCGCGACCTGCGACGACAGGTCCTGCCGCTGCCGCTCCTCCACGTCGAATTTGAGTGCCTGAAATAGCGCGTGGCCGGGGTATTTGCTCAAGTACTGCTGGCAAATGGAAAGCGCCGCCGGGAAATTGCCATCCACCAGGTGCTTGCGCGCTTCCTGATAGGAACTCTTGAGCACGTCGTGCTCGGAGCGCACCTGATTGTAGAAATTCTGATAAGAGATGCCGCGGTCGGGCGTCGAGGTATCGGGCACGCGGCGATCCAGATCCACCAACCGGTCGAGCTTGGTGAGCGCCGAGCTCATTTCGCCGTTCTGCCAGGCTTCCATCGCCTGCTTGTAGAGCTCTTCCTTTTCCTTGCGCGCTCTTACATACTGCTCTTCGCGGCGGTCGACTTCGGCCAGCAACTGGAGCGCCGTGGTGTCCTTGGGCCGCAATTGCAGCAGGCTCTTCAGGGCGTCGCGCGCATGGCTG
The DNA here is from genome assembly GCA_035297145.1 of Bryobacteraceae bacterium. Lineage (GTDB taxonomy): Bacteria > Acidobacteriota > Terriglobia > Bryobacterales > Bryobacteraceae > QHXW01. The sequence continues at coordinate 109,479 of DATGZN010000006.1, read as the reverse complement.
AACGCATTATTTTCCAAGTGCTGGCGCGCCAGCTTGGTCCACTCCTCCACCTTGGCTTCGCTGCGGCGCGTCTCGATGGTCGCACGCAGCGTGACGGCCACCGAGTTGGTGGGATCGAGCTGCAAAATCTCCTGGATCTTCTGCAGCGCGAGCAGGTACTCTTCCTCCTGCATGCACGTGCGCGCGCTCTCCAATAGTTGCGCAATGCTCTTCTGCCGCACCGCCTGGTCGAGTTGGCGGCGCAGGAGCGTCATGCCGGTCTCGACGTGGCCCTCGGCCTCCAATTCGTTTAGAAGTTCGCTGGCAAACTGGAAGTTACCCTGCTCGTAGGCCTTAGTGGCTTTCTGGATGCGCGGTTGCAGGCGCGCGGCATCGAAGATCTCGATCGGCTCGTTGCGGTGCGCCTTGAGCAGGGTCTCGGCGAATTCCTTGGCGGTGGAGAAGCGGTTCCACGGCTGCTTGGCCATGGCTTTGTGGATGACGCGGCTCACCAGCTGGCTCACCGCCGGATTCAGCTCCGAAGCTGCCGGCGGAATATGGTGCATGATGGCCTGCGCGGTTTCCTGCTCGGTGGGAAAGTCAAAGGGCCGCCGCCGCGTCAGGGTCTCATAGAAGACCACGCCCAGCGAAAATACGTCCGAGAGCGGCGATGCCGGCTTCATTTCGATCTGCTCGGGCGCCATGTAGGGCAAGGTGCCGCCCGCGACCGTCATCGTGGCCGTAGTATCCGCCATGTGCGCCACGCCGAAATCAATGATCTTCACCGTGTCGTCCGGCATGACGAAAATGTTGCTGGGCTTGAGGTCGCGATGCACCAGGCCGCGCTCATGCGCCGCGTGCAAACCGCGGCACGTTTGCACAATAATCTCGACCGATCGCTCCACCGTCAGCCGCTGGCTGGATGTCTTGATCAGTTGATCCAGTGTCACGCCCGGCAGCAGTGGCATGACGAAATAAGGTTTGGTGGCTCCATCCTCGTTGAATTCGCCGATATCAAAAATCTCGACGATATTCGGATGGCTCATCGAGGCCAGGATGCCGCACTCTTTACGGAACAGATCGAGGGCTAGTTTGCTCGGACTATCGCGCAGGGTTTTGATCGCGACTTCGCGCTGCACGACGGTGTCATAGGCCTTATACACGAGACCCATTCCGCCCTTGCCGAGGACATCAATGGTCTCGTACCGTTCCTTGATTTTCTTTCGGGCAGCCATGCGAGGCCAGACTGTTCTTTATCATACAGCCGTTTTCGCACTGCGTTATTAGGGGATTAACCTAAGTTAATACTAAGGTGAAAAAAAATTTCGGGGCCGCGCCGTGTTTTGGCGGTTACCCAAAAAACATCGGAGTGGCGCGCCCTGCGCGAGGCTTGACATGTTATGTACATGCAAATATGCTGGCAGCATGTCGAAGATGATTCAGTTGCGAAATGTGCCGGATTCGCTGCACCGGCGGCTGAAGGCGCGAGCTGCCCTGGAGGGGCTCTCCCTGTCGGACTATTTGCTGCGAGAGGTGGAGCGTGCCGCCGAGCGGCCTACGATCGCCGAGCTGCGCGAGCGCCTCAGCCAACTGCCTCCCGTGGTTCCCGACGTTTCCCCAGCCGACGCGGTGCGCGAGGAGAGGGACCGCCGGTGATCGTGATCGACGCCTCGGTCGTCTTGGAAGTGCTGCTAGCCACTCCCGACGCCCTGCCGCTTCAGAACCGGTTGTTCGCAAAGAAACAATCCCTACACGCGCCGCACCTGCTGGATCTCGAGGTGGCGCAAGTCTTGCGCCGGTATTTCCTGGCGGGCCGCCTTACCGCCGATCGGGGGGCGACCGCTCTCGAATATTTGTTCGGCTTTCCTATAACTCGTTATCCGCATGACCTGTTCCTGCCGCGGGTGTGGGAGTTGCGCCACAATTTCACCGCGTACGATGCGGCCTATCTGGCGCTTGCGGAAGCGCTAGACGCGCCGCTGTTAACCCGAGACCGGGCCCTGGCATTCGCGGGCCATACGGCCAAAGTGGAACTCGTCTAAAGGCTGCGCTTCTGTTCACTCAACATCAGCCTAACGACTTCTGCACTACGTCATGCCCACCATGATCACGAAAACAAAGGCCAGCTTTCGCATCAATTCGGCTCCTCCCTGCCCGTCAAATAGTGATAAAAGGGACAGACGGACCATGAGGTCGTGACGTTAGCGTCTGGATTTGTTAAATGAGTGCCCCTCATCTCATCCTGGTGGGCGGATTTCTCGGCGCCGGAAAAACCACGCTGCTGCTGGCGGCAGGTTCGCGCCTGCGCGCGGCGGGTAAGCGTGTCGGCATCATTCTGAACGACCAGGGTGGTGAGCTGGTGGATACACGGCTGGCCGAGGCGGCGGGCTTCCCTGCGCGTGAGATTACCGGCGGTTGCTTCTGCTGCCGTTTCTCGGAATTCGTGCGTGCCGCCGGCAGCTTCGCACCGAGCGAAGCGCCCGAGTTTATCCTCGCAGAACCAGTGGGGAGTTGCACGGATCTTGCCGCCACAATTTTGCAGCCTCTCCGGCGTTACTATGGCGACCGGTACAAGCCTGCGCCTTTGACCGTGCTGGCCGATCCGGCCCGCGCAGGGCAGCTGATGGGCTCCAATGCGGATCCGCTGGTATCATACCTGTTCCACAAGCAAATTGCGGAGGCCGATCTGGTTCGCTTCAGCAAGGCGGACTTGCACACGAACTTCCCGCGGTTTCCGGGCGTTGATGCCCGGCCGCTCAGCGCGCAAATCGGCCTGGGCGTCGCTGATTGGCTCCACGACGTGCTCTCATGGGACGGCGTCGCGGGCGCGAAGCTGCTCGACATCGACTATTCGCACTACGCCGAGGCAGAAGCATCGCTAGGCTGGCTGAACCGGCGCGGCGAACTGCGACTCGACCAGCCGCTCACACCTGCAGCCGTCATCGGCCCCTTCGTTACACGGCTCGACCGGCTCCTGACCGATGGCCAGGTTCCCATCGCACACTTGAAGGTTTTCGCCCAGTCAGCGAACGGTCATCTAAAGGCCAGCGTCTGCCGCAATGGCGAGCGGCCAACCGTGGCTGGGACGCTCGATGCCCCGCCAGCAGCGCGATGTACCATCACGATCAATTTGCGCGCCAGCGGCGATCCCGCAATTCTGAGCGCCTTCGTTGATCAGGCCACACGTGAATTACCGGGCCGCTTCCGCATCGATCACGCCGAGGCTTTCCGCCCTTCACCGCCCGTTCCCGAGCACCGCTTTAAGGAAGCCATATGAAAATCACGCGACGCAGCCTGCTCGCCGGCTCCGCAGCCGCCGGGCTCGCGCGCGGCCAGAATGTTTCCAAAGCGCCATCGTCACCCGCGCCCGGCCGGCGCTTCACCAAGGATTCCCTGCGTGAGATTGCGTTTCCTTTGGGCGGTATCGGCACTGGCACCGTGTCGCTCGGCGGCTGTGGAAACTTTCGCGATTGGGAAATCTTCAACCGTCCGAATAAAGGCGGCATTCTGCCGTTCACTTTCGTGGCGATGCACCTGACTGGCGGGGGACTGTCGAAGCCGGTCGTCCGCGTGCTCGAGCGCCAGCCGCACCCGCCTTACACCGGTTCGAGCGGCGTACCGCGTGAGACCGGCCTCGGATTGCCGCGCTTTCGCGAAGCCGTGTTCACGGGATCGTATCCGTTTGCCAATCTCCAATTCATCGACGCCAAGCTGCCGGTCGAGGTATCACTCGACGCCTTCAATCCCATGATTCCGCTCGCAACTGCGGATTCGAGCTTGCCGGTTGCTATCCTGACCTACCGCGTCACGAATCGCTCGGCATCGGAGGTCAACGCAGCACTGGCATTCTCAATCCTCAACCCGATCGGCTACGACGGCGTCGCGCAACTCGGCGACCGCCACGCCTCGTTCTTCGGCGCCAACCACAACGAGTTCCGCACCGAGGGAGACGTGGCGGGCCTGTTTCTCTCCTCGGCGAAATATGCGGCCAGTTCGCCGCGCTACGGATCGATGGCGGTCGTCACGGAATCCGGCGACATATCTTACCGGCTCTCTTGGGAGCACGGCGAATGGTTCGATGAGTTTCAGAAATGGTGGGATGAGTTCCTGGCCCGCGGCCGTTTTCCCAATAACGCCGGCGGCCCATCGGAAGACAAGACCTCCGACTACGCTTCGCTCGCATCCCATATCGCGCTCAAACCCGGCGCATCCAAACCAGTGACCTTTATCCTCTCGTGGCATTTCCCCAACACCGAGATCTACTGGCACAGCCGGGGAGAAGACTTCGGCGAAGGACGTGAGTCAACGGATCCTGCGCCTCTTCGCAATGACTATGGCGCGCGCTGGCCTTCGGCCTGGGCGCCGGCCGTGCACACTCTGGGCGAGCTGACCTCCTTGCATGCGCGCTCCAAGAAGTACAGGGACACGCTCTACGCCTCCACGCTGCCGGCGGCTCTTATCGATGCGGTCTCCAGCCAGGCGTCCATCCTCCGCACCAACACGGTCATGGTGATGGAGAACCAACTGACCCTTGCCTTCGAAGGCTGCGATGATCACACCGGCTGCTGCCCCATGAACTGCACGCATGTCTACAACTATGAGCAGGCGCTCGCGCACCTTTATCCCGAGCTCGAGCGCAGCATGCGCGAGACAGATTTTCTGGTTAACTTGCGGCCTGATGGCAGCATGAGCTTCCGCACGCCCGTGCCCTTACACGCTCAGAGCAACGGTGCGATGACTCCCGCGGCCGATGGCCAGATGGGGTGCGTGATGAAGGTCTATCGCGAGTGGCTCCGCGGCGCCTCCGATGATTGGCTGCGCAAGCTGTGGCCCCAGGTGAAGCAAGCTATCGAGTACGCCTGGGTGAAATGGGATGCCAACCGCGATGGCGTCATGGAAGGCCAGCAGCACAACACCTACGACATCGAATTCTACGGCCCAAACAGCATGATGGGCACGCTCTACTTGGGCGCGCTTGCGGCCGGCGCCCGCATGGGGGAGCATCTCGGTGACCACGCCGCCGCTGAGACCTACCGCAAGCTGTACGAGCAGGGCCGCACACTTCTTGATAAGGAGCTGTGGAACGGAGAATACTACGTTCAGCGCGTGGATGAATCGCAATCCAACGCCGCGCGCTACCAGTACGGCGAAGGTTGCCTCTCCGACCAGTTGCTCGGCCAGTGGTTCGCGGAAGTGGTGGGCTTAGGCAAGCTGCTGCCGCAGGACCATTTGCGCAGCACGATCGCCGCCATCTACCGTTACAACTTCAACACCGACTTTTCGAATTTCGCCAACGCCCAACGCATCTATGCGCTGGACGATGAAAAAGGCCTGCTCCTGTGCAGTTGGCCCAAAGGCAAGCGGCCCGCGTTGCCCTTCGTCTATTCGGACGAGGTGTGGACCGGCATCGAGTACCAGGTGGCGGCGCACCTGATCTACGAAGGCATGGTGAAGGAAGGCCTGGCGATTGTGGAAGCCGCCCGCGCGCGTTATGATGGCCGCCGCCGCAACCCCTGGAATGACGTCGAGTGCGGCCACCACTACGCACGTGCCATGTCGAGTTGGAGCCTGCTCACCGCCATCTCAGGTTTCGGGTGCTCGGCGCCCGAGAAGGAAATTCGCTTCCGCCCGCGCGTTTCAGAAGCGCAGTTCCAATGCCTGTTTTCCTCCGGAACGGCGTGGGGCAGTTACGCACAGCAGGCCGCCAAGGACAAGCTGGATGCCGAGATCTCCGTCGAGGGCGGGAGACTCGAACTTGCCGTTCTTCGCCTGCCGTTCTCCGAAGCGGCAGCCAAAGTGACATCCAATTCACCCGCTAAAGCAGAAGTCGCCGCCGGGGAAGCGATTGTACGATTCATTACCCCCGTTGTCCTGCGGCCGGGTCAGAAACTTACGCTATCGCTCGGGGTTTGACACCCTTGGTCCGCTGCTTGCTATGTTGTCCAGGAGAAGAAAACGCTACAACGGAGGTGAGGGTGGAATTCCTGCCCGCCCGCGCCCTGAGGAGGAAGCCGCAGAGCGCGAGCGGCACGTCCCGCCAAGCTCCGCGCAGGTGCAGCATCTTCAGACTGCCAGCACCAACCGGCAGCTATACGAATCCGTAAATCACGGTAAACCACCGATTGCCACTACCGCGAGACCTGCAGAATTTACACATGGGGTGGTAAAAGCCAAGGCGGCAGCGAATTCCTATAGACCGCCCACAGCTCGCACGGCCGCGGCTCCGGCCCGCAATGGCGCGCCTGAGCGGTCCGCTTCTCCCGTTCATCCGAACGATCTGCCGGCTATGAACCGCCCAGGCCCATCCAACACGGGAAACTCGAAGCAGGACCAGAAATACCAGCAACAGCAGGAAAAGCTTTTTGCCAAGCAACAGCAAGAGCGGCAACAACTCCAGCAGCAAACACAGCAATTGCAGCAGAAACACACCAGCCAGCAACAAAGCATGCAAAGCCGGCAACCACAGCAGCCGAAGTCGAACCCTCGGAGATGATACGATTGCTCTGAGCTTCTCGTGACGCGCCGCTCTCTACTTGCGATGATTGGTGCTACCGGTCTGGCAGCGCAGAAGGATCAGCCCGTGCCAAAAGATGCCTTCATGACTCTGCCGCCGGATTTGCCCGTCCCCAAAGATGACGGCGCGGCGGCCCACCTCACGGGAATGCGCGTGCCTGGCATCACGCTGGTCTCTACTGCCAAGCGCCGCATCAACCTGGCGGATCTCGCGCGCGAGCGCACTGTCATCTACTGCTATCCGCGCACGGGCGCTCCGGGGAAACCGGTACCCAAAGGTTGGGATGAGGTTCCCGGCGCTCGCGGCTGCACGCCCGAGAGTTGCGGATTCCGCGATCACTATCACGCGTTACAATCGCTGCACGTACGGGTCTTTGGCATGAGTACGCAGACTACGGAGTACCAGAAGGAAGCGGTCGAACGTCTGCACCTGCCGTTTGAGATCCTGAGCGACGCCGATTTCGCCGTCACCAATGCGTTACGCTTGCCAACGTTTGAGTTCGACGGTGTCCGCTTGCTCAAGCGCCTGACGTTGGTCCTCGCGGATGGCAAAATCGAGAAGGTCTTCTATCCCGTCTTCCCGCCCGACAAGCACGCCGAAGAAGTAATCGCCTGGCTGTCTAAGAAATCGTAAGAATGCGCTTTTGCTTCCGCTCCCTTTGGTCACGGCTCAGTTTTGAGTCTCATCGCAAACTGATTCTGAGCCGCGACCAAAGGGAGCGGTGTTAACTAGCATCGTAGGGGCCGAGCACGCTCGGCCCAACTATCCTCAGGTTTTCAGGAACACACATCCCGTGGCTCGCGTATCTGTTACGGAGAACTCCACATGTCCGCCTTCACACAAGACCTCCGTCACGCCCTGCGCGTCATGGCCAAGAATCCAGGCTTCACGGCCATTGCGGTTTCCGCGCTGGCTCTCGGCATCGGAGCCAACACCGCCATCTTTTCGGTGGTCAACGGCTTGCTTCTTCGGCCCTTGTCGTTCAAGGATTCCGACCGCCTCGTCCGCGTGAGCCGCAGCTTTAAGGAAGGCGGGCTCGGTCCCGCCTCCATCCCCAAGTACTTTGCCTGGCGGCGGGCAATGCCGGTTTTCGAGGGAATGGCGGCCTACGATTTCGCCGGGCCGGGACTCAATCTCGGGGGCGTGGACAAAGCGGAGCAGGTTAAAGGCATCCACGTATCGGCGGAGTTCTTCACGGTCTTCGGTACCGCACCCATCCGCGGCCGCGTTTTCACGGCCGACGAGGATCGGCCGGCTGGTCCGAAGCTCGCGGTCATCGGTAATGGCCTATGGAAGCGCCGGTGGGGCGGCGACGCGGGCATCCTGGGCCGGCCCATCGTTCTCAACAACGAGCCGTACACTGTAATCGGTATTTTGCCCGAGAGCTTCCATTCCGATCCGCCCGCGGACATCTTCATTCCGCTGCAGCCTGATCCCAACAGCCAGAACCAGGGGCACTATCTGCGCGTTTCGGCCCGCCTCAAACCCGGGGTCTCACTCCAAGTGGCGCGCGCGCAGCTCAAGGTCGCGGGCGAACAATTCCGCCGCCAGTATCCGCGGTGGATGGATCAGAACGAGAGCGTAACAGCCACTCTCGAGCAAGAGGTGCTGGTCGGCGATACGCGGCCCGCGCTGTTAATCCTGATGGGCGCGGTGGGCCTGGTGCTGCTGATCGCCTGCGCCAACGTGGCCAACCTGCTGCTGGCACGCTCCACGGCACGCGCCAGGGAGATTGCCGTCCGCACCGCGCTGGGCGCAGGCCGTTGGAGGCTCATCCGGCAGTTGCTCACCGAGAGCATCCTGATGGCGCTGGCCGGCGGGGTTGCCGGGCTTGTCATCGGCATTTGGGGCGCACGCGCGCTACTCGCCATCAGCCCGGAAGATCTTCCCCGTATCGACGAGTTGATCGCCGGCGGTATTCTCGCGACGCTCGATTACCGCATGCTCGGATTCACGCTGGCTATTTCCGTTCTTACTGGCATCTTGTTCGGCATGGTACCCGCACTCCAGATCTCCCGGACCGATGTGAGCTCCACGCTGAAGGAATCCGGCTCACGCTCTGCTACCGGACGCCATCACTATGCTCGCGGCGCCCTGGTGGTCAGCGAGATGGCACTTTCGCTGGTGCTGCTGGTGGGCGCGGCGCTGCTGATTCGCACGTTCATTTCACTCCGAACCGTAAACCCCGGCTTCGATCCGCACCACATCCTCACTCTACAGACCTCGCTAAACGGCGGCCAATACGCCACCACCGCCCCCGTCGAGATGCTCACACGGCGCGTTCTCGAGCATCTCGAGAGTCTGCCGGGAGTCGAAGCCGCCACCTCCAGCATGGGGGCGCCCGTCGAAGGTGGAGCTGACTTGCCCTTCACCATTGAAGGGCGCCAGCCGCCCAAGGACAGCCCCTATCACGGCGACGAGCAGTATCGCTACGCCGCTCCTCACTATTTCAACGTTCTGAAGGTGCCTCTGTTACGCGGGCGTGTGTTCACCCTGCAAGACACCGGAAATGCGCCGCGCGCCCTGATCATCAATAACGCGATGGCGAAAAAATACTGGCCCAAGGAGGATCCGATCGGACAGCGCGTCACGATCGGCAAGGGACTGGGCCCCGAGTTTGACGATCCCACACGCCAGATTGTCGGCGTGGTCGGCGACGTCCGCGAGAACGGATTGGATAACAATCCGCCACCGGTGATGTACGTGCCCTTCGGACAGATTCCCGACGGCGTAACGGGCCTGCTGAACAACGTGCTCCCCGTGACCTGGCTGATTCGAACCGGACCGCAGCCGCTTACCCTGGCAAACGCCGTGCGGCAGGAATTCCTCAACACCGATAGCAATCTGCCTGTAGCCAAGGTGCGCACCATGGAGCAGGTCATCTCCGGAGCCATTGCGCGCCAGAACTTCCAGATGATTCTGCTGGTGGTTTTCGCGTCGATCGCGCTGCTGCTTGCCGCGCTTGGCATCTACGGCGTGATGTCGTACGTGGTCGAACAGCGAACTCACGAAATCGGTATCCGTCTGTCTCTAGGAGCAGGAAGGAGTGAGATGCTGCGCCTGATCGTGGGCCAAGGCATGCGTTTGGCCGCGATCGGACTGGCCTGCGGCCTTGCCGCCGCATTCGGGCTGACCCGCCTGCTCGAAAAGTTGCTGTTCGGTGTGAAATCGACCGACCCGATCACCTATGTGATCGTCGCCCTGGTGCTCACCTCCGTGGCTCTGCTGGCAACGTTCGTTCCTGCACATAGGGCCACCAAAATCGACCCCGTAATCGCCTTAAGATACGAATAGCACGACTTACCGCATCGTGCCGGTAGGTATTGCATCTAAAGCTAGGTCAGGAGAAACACATATGAGCAACGAAGCAACTGCCGCAGCCGCAGCCGTGACCACATGGGAGATTGATCCCGCGCATTCGCACGCCCAATTCAAAGTACGCCACTTGATGATCTCGAACGTGAAGGGCGAATTCACCAAGTTGAGCGGAGTTGTGAAAGTCGACAGCGCCGATATCACACAATCGAGCGTCGAGATTACCGCCGATGCCACCAGCATCAACACCAGGGACCCGCAGAGGGACGGACATCTGAAGAGCGCCGATTTCTTCGATGTGGAGCACCACCCGACGATAACGTTCAAATCCACGAAGATCACCCGCACCGATGACGGCCTCGAACTGACGGGAGACTTGACCATTCGGGGCGTGACCAAACCGGTGACGTTCGAGGTGGATGGTCCGACGCCCGAAACCAAAGACCCGTGGGGCAATATCCGGAGGGGTGTGGAAGCGACGACAACCGTCGATCGCAAGGACTTCGGCCTTGCCTGGAACGCCACGCTGGAAACCGGCGGCGTGATGGTCGGCGACAAGGTGACCATCACGGTGGATGCGGAACTGGTGAAGAAGTAGGGCCGTTCGAAAGCGGGAAGCCACTTCCCAGAAATGGGCAGGCGCGGCTTGGAAATCGATCTAAGTTATTGAAAAAGCAGGCTGTGCATTGGCCAGCCTCTTGCACCTGCTGACCGGTTACCACTATGCGACCGCTCCTCCAGGATCTCCGCTTTGCACTGCGCACCCTACGTAAGAGCCCCATTTTCAGTGCGATAGCAATCCTCTCGCTGGCGCTGGGGATCGGCGCCAACACCGCCATCTTCACGCTGATGGACCAGTTGCTGCTGCGCTACCTGCCGGTGAAGAACCCCGAGCAACTAGTGATGCTGGACCAGCCTACTATCACGTCGGGATCGGTCCTCATCGATCACTCGTTTTCCTACCCGATGTACAAGGATTTCCGGGACCAGGGCCGGGTGTTCAGCGGCTTACTGGCGCGGTTTCCACTCCCGATGAGCGTCGGCTACCGCGGGCAGACCGAGCGTGCCGATGGAGAAATTGTCTCCGGCAACTATTTCGACGTGCTGGGCGTTTCCGCTTTCATTGGGCGAACGTTGACCCCGGACGACGACCAGACTCCGGGCGCGCATCCCGTGGCTTTCCTGACCTATGGCTACTGGATGCGCCAGTTCGGCGGCGACCGCTCAATTCTGAACCGAACGCTACTCATCAACGGCCATCCATTGACCGTTGTGGGTATCGGACCGGCCGGTTTCTCGGGCGTCGACGTTGGCCGCCCAACCGATGTCATGGTGCCCATCATGATGGAACCTGAAATGGCCGCGGCGCTGGGTAACCCTCTAGATAACCGGCGAACATGGTGGCTGAATGTGTTCGCGCGGATCAAGCCGGGTGTTTCGCTGAAGCAAGCGGAGACAGGCATCAATGTGCTGTTCCATCAAATCAACGCCGAGGAGTTCAAGGGAATTCCGGGTGCACACCGGGAGTTCCGCGACCGGTTCGTGAACAAGCATCTGGATTTACTGGCGGCCGGGCGGGGATTGTCGGATCTCCGGGAGCAGGCCTCGGAGCCTTTGACGGTTTTGATGGCGATGGTGGGGCTGGTTTTGCTGATTGCCTGCGCCAACATCGCTAACCTGTTGATTGCACGCGCCGCAGGAAGGCAGAAGGAAATCGCGGTTCGGCTGGCGCTGGGCGCGGGTCGCACACAGATTGTGCAGCAGTTGCTTGTGGAAAGCTTGCTGCTCGCGGCCTTGGGCGGCAGCGCGGGTCTGCTGGTCGCGTCCTGGGGAATCGAATTATTGCTGCGGTTTCTACCATCTGGAGGAGTGACCCGTCTGACGACAACGCCGGACCTCCGGGTGTTGACATTCAACTTCGGGATAGCAATAGCGGCAGGCCTGTTGTTCGGACTGGCGCCGGCGCTGCGGGCGGCGCGACCCAACCTGGCGGTCACGTTGAGGGACCAAACCGGAAGCGTAGCGGGCGGCGTTGCGCAGGTCCGTTTGCGGAAATTGCTGGTGGTGGCGCAGATTGCAGTTTCGCTGCTGTTGCTGGTGGGGGCGGGGTTATTCGCCCGCAGCCTTTACAACCTGAGGAGTGTCGATCTTGGTTTCCGCACCGAGAACCTCATGACGTTTTCATTGGATCCCTCGCTCAATGGGTACGATGAGAGCCGCATCCAGGCACTTTATGCGCGTTTGCAGGATGACATTGAGGCGCTGCCGGGAGTTCGGAGCGTGTCGATGGCTGACGACGCGGCCCTTAGCGAAGACGTCGACCAACGCACAGTAACGGTGGAAGGGCACTACCCTCCCAAAGAGGACGAGGACATGAACCCGTGGGTCAAGTGTGTGGGCCCGAGATACTTCGCCACACTCGGCGTTCCGCTGGCGGCGGGGCGCGACTTCACCAAGCGGGATGTGCAAGGCGCGCCGTTGGTGGGAATGATCAACGAAACGGCGGCTCAGTATTTCTTCCCGCATCAAAACGCGATTGGCAAGCACTTTGGGTTCGGGGGACGGAGAGGGATCGCCGATATCGAGATTGTGGGCGTGGTGAAAGACGACAAAGGCGCGGGCCTCAAGAGAACGGTGCCACGGTTTGTCTACGTGCCATACATGCAACAGGACGTCGCGAAGATGACGGTGTATGTGCGAACGGCAAAAGCTCCGGAGCAGTTGGCGATATCGCGTCGGCAGATCGTCAAGCGGGAGGGCGCCAACCTGCCAATGTTCGCGATGAAGACCATGGAAACGCAGTTGGACGAACATCTGTTCACGGAGCGGTTGATTGCGATGCTTTCGGCGGCATTTGGATTTCTCGCGACCACGCTCGCGGCGATCGGGCTTTACGGCGTGATGGCGTACGTGGTGGCCCGGCGAACAAGGGAGATCGGTATCCGGATGGCGCTGGGTGCGGACCGGACGAAGGTTCTGCGGATGGTGATGCGCGAAGTGGGATGGATGGCGGCGATCGGCATTGCGATCGGGCTGCCCTGCGCCATTGCGCTGGGCCGGTTGGTGCAATCGCAACTGTTCGGGCTCGCGGCTTATGATCCACTCATGCTCACGCTGGCGACGGTCACGCTCGCGGCCGCGGCTCTCACCGCCGGTTACATTCCGGCGTTACGAGCCACAAGGGTGGACCCGGTAGTGGCATTGAGATATGAGTAATTCACGATGGAGGCACAGTTGATTTCCGGAATCTTCTCCAGCATCCGATATGCTCTTCGCGCTTTTCGGCGTAACCCTGTATTCACGGCGGTTACCGTCGGCTCGCTCGCGCTCGGCATCGGAGCGAACACGGCGGTGTTCACACTGCTCGACCAACTGGTGCTGCGCCTGTTGCCGGTGAAGGAGCCGGAGCGGCTGGTCATGATCTGGTCGACATTCCCACACTTCGGCAACAACATCGGCCAACGCGCAGCCTCTTATCCCATGTACCAGGATTTCCAGAGAAGGGCGCAGGCGTTTGACTTCGTGTTTGCCCGATACGACCAGCAGGTCGACATGAGTTTCCGGGGGAGCACGGAGCGCGCCGACGGGGAACTGGTGTCAGGCAATTACTTTCAGGCGCTCCACGTGGAACCAGCACTCGGACGCGTGTTTTCGCCGGAAGCGGACGACCGCATCTACAAAGGGCATCCTTCGGTCGTTCTGAGCTACCGGTACTGGGTGAGCCGATTCGCAGGCGATCGAAAAATTGTCGGCAAGAAGATCCTGGTGAACAGCTATCCGATGGAGATCGTCGGCATCGCGGCTCCGGGCTTCGCGGGGCTCGATCCGGCGGCATCGCCGCAGCTCTGGGTGCCGATCCAAATGAAACCGCTGATGACGCCCGGCCAGGACGATATGGGAAACCGCCGCGCGCATTGGGTGCACGTGTTTGCCCGCATGAAGCCAGGGTACAGCGTGCAGTCGGCACGCGCTTCGTTGCAGCCGTTGTTTCACCAGCTGCTGACGCAGGAACTCCAGGAGCCGGCAATGAGCCAGATTTCGGCATATGACCGCAACCGGTTTCTCAGGCGCTCGGCTGCGGTCGAAACGGCGGCCACGGGATATTCGGGCATGCGCGAGCAATATTCGACGGCGCTGATTGTGCTGATGGCGATGGCGGGGTTGATCCTGCTGGTTGCGTGCTCGAACGTCGCCAGTCTGCTAATCGCCCGGGCGGTGGCGCGGCAGAAAGAGATCGCCGTGCGTCTGGCGATTGGCGCGAATCGGAAGACGTTGATGGGCCACCTGCTGGTGGAAAGCGTTCTGCTGTCGCTGGCCGGAGCGGCAGCGGGGGTGGTTCTCGCCGAATGGGCCACGGGCGGTTTGCTCAGCATGCTGCCCGGAGGCGGGGAGACTCTGCTGTTACGAGCGGAGCCCGATCTGCGCATCCTCGTGTTCAGCATGGCTGTAGCGATCACGACGGGGCTGCTGTTTGGCCTCGCGCCCGCGATGCAGGCAACCAAGCTGGATCTGTTCACGGCGTTGAAAGAGGCCGCGGGCGCGGTGGCGGGAAGCGGCGGGTCAGCCAGGTTGCGGAAGGCGCTCGTGACGGCGCAAGTGGCGCTTTCGTTTCTTCTGTTGGTGGGAGCGGGCCTGTTTTCCAGGACGCTTATCAATCTGAAGAACACGCACACCGGGTTCGAGGGCGTTGGAAAGCTGATCACATTTCAGGTGGACCCGGCCAAACTGGGTTACCCGGCGCCGCGCATCCGGAGCTTCTACGAAGAGATGTTGCGGGATATTCGAACGACGCCGGGCGTGACGTCCGTGGCCTATTCCGTGGTTCCGGTGTTCCAGGGCTATCACTGGGGCGGCGCCTTCTCGGTGGAGGGCCACCAGGCCAAAGACGGTGAGGACATGGACGCGGGCAACAACATCGTTTCCCCGGGTTACTGGCGGACGATGGGTGTACCGATGCTGGCGGGCCGCGATTTCGACAGCCGCGACCGGTTCGACGGCAGCAACGCGGAGCAGATGCCTTCGGTCGCTATCGTCAACCGGAGTTTTGCGGAGCATTTTTTCGGGAAGCAGAGCCCCATTGGCCGGCACATCGGCCAAGGCGACAGCAGCCAGGCGAAACCGCGCGTTCAAATCGTCGGGGAGGTGGAGAACTCGCTCTACGACGGCCCGAGGCAGGGAGTACCGCGCGAAGTGTTTTGGGCCCATTTTGAGGCGCCCGTGCCGCTGCGAGCTTACTTCTACGTGCGCACCGTGGCGGAGCCGGCGGCGGTTTTTCCCACGTTACGGCGCATCGTCGCCAAGCTGGATCCCTCGATGCCGGTGGATGACATGAAAACGCTCGCTACCCAATTGGACGAGACGCTAAGCACGGAGCGGCTGATCGCGGCGTTGTCGGTGGTGTTTGGCGGGCTAGCGACGGTGTTGGCCGCGCTGGGGCTTTATGGAGTGATGGCATTCGTGGTCACACGGCGGACCAGAGAGATTGGGCTGCGGATGGCGCTGGGCGCGCCGCGTTCGCAGGTATTGTGGCTGGTGCTGCGTGAGGTGCTGGTGCTGGTGGGAGCCGGGCTGGCCGCCGGAATTCCCATTGCGTACCTGTTGAGCCGCTACGTGTCCGCTCAATTGTTTGGTGTGGCGCCGACCGATGTGTGGACCTGCGCGGCGGCGATCGCGATCCTTTGCATGGTAGCGGCAATTTCAGCCTTCTTGCCGGCCCGCCGGGCAAGCGCGATCGATCCGATCACAGCGCTGCGGTACGAATGAAGAAAATGCCGCAGGTACCCGCAAAAGACGCGTGTCTCAGCGCTACTCCGCGGCGCCGGCTTTTTTCAGCAACTGCGTAAGCGCGGTGTGGCCGTTCTTGATCGCCCAGGAGAGCGCGGTGCGGTTGTCGTTGTCCTTGGAATTAATGTCCACGCGGGCGCGCAACAGGAGCTGCACATTGGCGGGGCGTTCGGCGCTGGTGAGCACGGCATTGGTTAGAACGGAATGACCGGCGGCATCCCGGGCGTTGACGTCTGCCCCGGCGGAGATCAACAGCTCGGCGGCGTCCGGATCGGGGAGTGCAACGGCGAACATCAGGGGCGTTTGTTCGAAACGATTGCGGGCGTTGGGATCGGCGCCCTTGGCCAGGAGATCGCGCATCATCACCAGATCTCCGTACTGTGCGGCGTGCATCAAGGGAGTGCGGCCTTCGCTGTCGCGCGCATTCACGTCGGGAGATTGTTCGAGTAGCAACTCGAGCGCGGCGGGGTGGCGAGTCCAGACGGCGGCTTCGACCGGCGTCCAGCCCAGGTTGTCGGCGGCGTTTACATCGGCGCCCGCGGAGAGCAATTCCTCGATGGCGTCGTTGCGTCCCATATAGGCAGCCCACAATAGCGCCGTTTTGCCGTCTTTATCGCGGCCGTTGGCGATGGCCCCTTTGCTCAGCGCCAACTCAATAGCCGCGGCACTGCCGACCTTGGCCGCACTCATAAGGGCCGATTGCTCGGGTGTGAACATGGCTGGCTCGAAGGGCGCCGGCGGCTTGTGAGTGTCCGTGCCAGGCTTGGACGGACGGCTGGCGGAAGGCGTGAGCACGCTGGGCATGGGGGCAGATGCCGCGTTCTGCCTCGGTGGCGCATCGCGCTTCAGTGCGGTACACAACACGTATCCGCGCTCGGGTGCTCCCAGACTGCACCACTCGCCTTCGCCCGTTACGACAGAGTAGTCGATCGTCAGGGCGTCCCCCTGCGACAGGTGTTTCAGGACGGAGCTGGAACTGGAGGTCTCGGCATAGACCGGTGTGGAGTCGGCATTCACGGTTGCGCCGGCGTGGACGGGGACTTCGGCGGCACAGGCCAGCGTGGCGATGACAAAAGGAAGGCAGACTAAACGTTTCCGCATGCAATCTGGATCGTAGCCTGGATTGCCCGGAAAGGGCAGTTGCCGGAGGTTAATGCCCCACGGTTAACCGGGAGATAAGGTTAAACCGCCGAGAATTCAGGGCTTACGCCAGCACTTCATTGCTGATGCAAGAGAGATTCCCACCCGTCTCCGGTCGCTGGTACGCAGCCGATGGCACTCCTGAGAGCGAGATGGAGATGCTGTCGGCATACCCGGAACTCGAGGGTTTGGAACCGTATTACATCCAGTGGGAATTCATTTGGCCTATGTAAGTTAACCGGCGCCCTAATGGAAATTACCGAGGCCGCCGATACTCAGCATATGAGCTTGTTCCAATGGAGCGAAGCACACAGCGTTGGCCATCCCGATATCGATAGCCAGCACAAGCGATTGTTCCAACTGGCCGAACAACTGCACGCCGCGATGACGGCCGGAAAAGGTAAACAATGTCTGAGCACTACGCTCGGCAACCTGATCGCATACACCAAGCGCCACTTCGCGGATGAGGAAATGCTGATGCAGTCACATCGCTATCCTTTCTACCAGCAACACAGGGCAGAGCATCAAGAATTGACTGAGAAGGTGGTGAAGTTCCAGAAATCGTTCGAGGCGGACCGTGCGGCCGTGTCAGTTGAACTCATGCAGTTTCTAAGTAGCTGGCTCACGCACCACATTGGCTCTTCGGACAAAAAAGTCGGCGAACACTTGAGGCAGCGAGCGCACTGAGTCTGGCTGGCCGCTGGTGCTGCCTAGATCCAGCCGATCACCAAAGATATGAGTTTGTTCGAGTGGAACGACAGTAACAGCGTTGGCTACGCTGAGATCGACAACCAACATAAGAGATGGTTTCAGCTCGCCCACGAACTGCATTCAGCCGTGGTGACACGGAAAGGGAAAGAAGCCCTGGGGCAAACGCTCGGCAACCTCGTGGCCTACACAAAAGGACACTTTGCCAACGAAGAGCGGCTGATGCTGACGCACGGGTACCCGGATTATTCGGTGCACAGGGATCAACATGAGGCGCTGGCCAATAAGTTGGCCCAGCTCCAGCAGGATTTCGGGACCGGGCGGGCAACCGTAGCCATGGATTTCCTGCAGTTCTTGAAAGTCTGGCTTCTGCATCACATCAATGTTGTGGACAGCAGGGTCGGCGCCTTCTTAGATCAGAAGAATCGCTGAACTGGCGGCTGCGCGGCCCTCAAAAGTGCACGCGCAACTCCGCGAAGTTCTTGATTACCAGGAGGCGGCCGTTGGCCTGCTGGATCTCCTCCCGCTCCAGACCCCAAGTCCGCGGATGCGGAACGAAAACCGCGTTCAATCCCGCGGCGAGCGCCGGGTTGATGTCGGATTTCGGGCTGTTCCCAACCATCCACGTCCGCGACATATCAAGCCCGCGTTCTCGTGCCAATCTGGCATAAGCTTCCGCGTCTTTCTCACGAACGATCGCTGTGTGGCTGAAATGGGGGCCGAGCCCAGACCGGTCAATCTTGAGCTTTTGCTCCTCCGGATGGCCCTTAGTGAATAGAGTCAGCTCGTGGCGTTGCGCCAGATAGGCGAGGGTTTCTTCGACACCTTCGATCAACTCCATAGGATGTTCGAGAATGCGCTCGGCGAATGACCGGACCACGCGGAGGTCGTCTCCGCGGATTTCACGTTCGGCCAGATGCTCGAAACACTGGGCCAGGTTGCGCGCGAAGTTGTCGGCTCCGTAGCCGTGGATCTTGATGTTGGCGAGCTCGATCTCGTCTAGCACCGTGCGAACCTCGGCCGCACTCATGGATGAGTGATCGAGATAGTCCACGAACTCGTCAAAGGCTTCCTCGAAGTAGACATTGTTTTCCCAAAGCGTGTCGTCGGCGTCGATCAGCAGGTGCTGGCGGGCGTTTGAGTTCATCATCGTTTAGCTTGCGGGGCCAGCAGAAATGGAATCTCGGCTACCAGGTCCACTTCTACTGGGACGCCGTTTCGTTCCGCGGGCGCAAATTCCCATTTCAGCAGAGCTTCTTCCGCGCTGCGGTCCAGCCGCGGGTCCACACCTTTTAGTATCCGCAATAGATCGACCCGGCCGTTGGTGCGGATGACGCCGGTGATCTGCACCTTGCCTTCAATGCGCTCTGAAATCGCCGCGGGAAGGTATTTCGGATCCACCTTGTGAAGTGGTACCGGAGGCCGCAGGCCACGGCTGCCGCGCGGAACCCGCTCGCGGTCGGCAAACCACATGATCCAGCTCCCAACGTAGCTGCTGATGTTGGGCATCTGGACGGCGAGTGTGTAGACGTCTCTGCCGTTGAACTCGGGATCGGGAGGAGGTGCCAGGCGAATCTCGGCGGGAGGCTGATCGGCGCGCGGCGTACTGACGGCCGATTTCATGGCCGCTTCGAGCATTGCACGGGAAGTGGGTGCGGCGCGAGCCAGAAGCAAAGGATCGTTCACTTTCTGCGGCGGTTCGCCGCGCACTAAAAGTCCCGGCACCGACAGCATCGAATGGAAAGCGGAATCGGTGGCGCCCGTGCCCACATCAGCACTCGGTCCCGCGGAAAACCTGGCGTCACGCGACGAATCGGGCAAAGGGCCGTTCAACTTCGGGGCGGGAGTCAAGCCGACGATAGCCACGTTAACGCTCGCGGACGGCATAGCGGCAAGATCCAATGAGGGCGCTTCCACGATGGGCTGAGAGGAAGTGCCCGAGCCAGCCGCGCCGCGGTCCGCCTGTGGCAGAACGAACTTGCGCGGCTCCGGCTTGTTCGCGAGCGCGGCGGCAACGGCACCTTGCATGGCCGGATCGTTGGCGTTGACGTTAGCATAAGCTAACTGCGTTACGACTTTCGGAGCATCTGGCAGTGCTGCCGGTGACGCTGCCGGATGCCCGGGCGTGGGCGGCGGAACGAACTGTCGCGGTTGTGGTTTGTTGGCCAGCGGCGCAGCCATGTTCTCGGCGAGCAGCGGCACGCGGGCGGAACGAAGCGACGTGGCAATGCTCGGAGCTTCAGGAAGAGCCAGCGGCGTGGTGTGCTTTTCCGGGCGGGGCACGGGGGGAACGAAGTCGCGCGCCTTAGGACGGAATTGGAGCGCAGCCGACAGATCGGCTAGGAGCAAGGCGTTCACCTTCAGCACAACTCGCGCTTCGACCGGCGGCGGAGCGGGCAAGACTGGAGGAGGCGGTGGGCGTTTCTGCATGGGCGGCGGAGGGACAAAGAGCTTCGGCGGTGGTCCGGTCGGCGGAGGTGGAAGCAGTGGCCGCTGGAACGCCAAAATGTTAGGCGAAACAATCTCCGGCTGCGGCTTGATCTGCGGCGCGGGACGCCAGATCATCTGCGCGCCGCGGTCGGCTAGCTTGGGGTTCGAGACGATGGTCTGGTCGGGCGATATGAGTTCCGTGCTGGGCGGCCGCGCGCGGTGGTCTTCCCGCGGCGAGACTTCCGGCAGCTTGCGGCTGAAGCTGTACCACACCAGTTCATGCTCGTGCGGGCGGATCACTTCATCGTAGAGCGACCGCGGCTTGCGCGGAATGGCGGCACGCGGGCCGAAATGGACGAAGGTCAGGAGAACGGCGTGTGCAAGAACCGAGGCGACGATCGGCAGGGGCCTGGGACCGGAGCGGGTCAGCGGCGCGGCTCTGGCGGCGCTGAACATCACCCTGACATTCCGGATGGGGTCGTGCCGTGCCCGTTGAGTGGCGCCAGTTTCCGCATGCGCGAGGCTTCACGCAGCTTGGGTGCCAGGCGCGCCAGGTAGTCGGCCAACTGTTTGAGCCGCTGCGGCTCGGAGCGGTTGCGCAGCAGCAGGCTCAGAAAATCCATGTCCTGCACGGCTTGCGCGAGTTGAAAACTAAGCTGCGGATCGGATAACACCGGCTCGCTCTCGCGCAATTCGCCTGTTTCCAGAAGGCCCCGATACTGCACCAGCGCTTTTTCCTGCAGGTCCGTTGGCCCGGGACCCGGTTCATCATCATCGAAGAATTCCACTTCCCCCCGCAGATACGACTTGTCTTCATTCAGACCCAGAATCTCGAACCGGCGCACGCCGCGCGTGAGGATATCCATGCGCCCGTCGGCATAATTCTTGAGTACCTTCTCTACCACCACCGTACAGCCGGCGTTGACGATGCCATCTTCTCTCGCCAGTACGATGCCGAATTCGGAGGTGCTTTGGATGGCTTCGCCGATCAATTCCTTGTACCGATCCTCAAAGATATGCAGCGGAAGCGTTGTGCGCGGAAAGACCACGACGCGCAATGGGAACAAGGGCAACAGCTGCATGGTACTATTATTGCGTTTCGGCACGGAATTTGCGTGTCAGGGCATGCGCGCCCGCGACGTGCCGCGCGACAAAATGCAAATCCAAGGCAAAGTGGCACTGATTACGGGAGCTTCGGAGGGCATCGGCGCGGCATGCGTGCGGGTGTTCGAGGCACGCGGCGCGCGACTTTCGATCGTGGCGCGGAACGCGGAGAGACTCGCCGCGGTGGGCGGGCCGGGTACACTGCGGACCGCCGGAGACATCACCAGCGAAGAGACGCGCGAGAGCCTGGTGGCGCGGACCATCGAGCAGTTTGGCCGGATCGACATCCTGGTGAACAACGCCGGTATGGGACTGTACGCGCCGGCCTGGAAAGCTCCCATGGCCGATGCGCGCCGCATGTTTGAGTTAAACCTTTTCGCGCCGCTGGCTCTCACGCAACTCGTCACGCCTCATATGCGCGAGCGGAAGGGTGGCACGATCGTCAACATCAGTTCCATCGCGGGCAAAGTGACATTGCCTTGGTTCACCTTGTATTCGGTTTCGAAGTTCGCGCTGGGGTCGCTGACCGATGGCCTGCGAACCGAACTGAAGCCGGATGGCATTCACGTCATGGCAGTCTGTCCCGGATACGTCAAGACTGAGTTTCAAGCGCATGCGTTGGGTACGCACCCGCCCGAGCCCATCGCGAAGGGCCGGCGGTTCGCCATCACCGCCGAGGAATGTGCGGAAGCCGTGGCACGCGGTGTGGAGCGGGAGGCGCGCACGGTTGTGGTTCCGCGCATCGGCTGGCTGCTGGTGGCTCTCAGCCGGCTGTTCCCGGCGACGGTGGAGTCCAGGCTCGCCGCCATCAACCAGAGCGGTGCGTCCGCATGATCCTCAAGCTGAAGCGCACGCCCGGCATTTACCTGGTGGGCTTTATGGGCTCGGGGAAATCCACCATCGGCCGGCTGCTGGCGGACCGGCTGGGATGGCAGTTCGCCGACCTCGATGAGGAGATTGAAGCGCAGCAGGAAACCACCATCGCGGAGCTATTCGACAAAATGGGCGAGTCCGAATTCCGGCGCATCGAGTCCGCGGCGCTGCTCAAACACGTGCGGACGATCGAGCGCGGAAAGCCCACGGTGATTGCGCTGGGCGGTGGAACGTTCGTGCAAACCGGCAATTTCGACTTATTGGAGAATCACGGCGTCACCATCTGGCTCGATTGCCCTCTGGAAACGGTGCGGCGGCGCGTGGAGCAGGCTTCCCACCGGCCACTGGCGCGCGACCGGCAACGCTTTGAAGAGCTTTTTCGCGGACGCCAGGCGGCGTATTCCAAGGCCGATTACCGCATTCGCATCGATTGTGACGATCCCTCGGTCGCCATCGAAGAGATTCTGAAACTCCCGCTGTTCGAATGAAGATCGAACGCAAACTGCGGCAGCAGGCGCTGGCAATCTTCCGCGCTGCGTTAGCGGCCGCTGATCCCATCGCGGCTGTTCTGCGTCACGTGCGCATGCGCGACGCCACCCTCATCGCCGGCAGAACGCGTTATCCGCTGCGCGGCATCCGCAAGATTCATGTGGTGGGCGCAGGCAAAGCGGGAGCGGCCATGGCACAAGCAATCGAGAGGCTCGGCCTGCCTGCGGAAAAGCGCGGTGAGTCGCTCGTGAACGTCAAATACGGCCATCTGGCGAAACTGCGCTGGATCCAACTGAATGAGAGCGGCCACCCGGTGCCCGACGAGCCCGGCGTGCGCGGCGCGCGGCGCATCGCGGAGATCGCCACTGGCGCGGGCGCGGAAGATCTCGTCATTTGCCTGATCTCGGGTGGTGCATCCGCGTTGCTGCCCTTCCCTGCTCCGCCCGTCACGCTGGAAGAAAAGCAGACGGTAACGAAATTGCTACTGGCTTGCGGCGCTACCATTCACGAGATCAATGCTGTGCGCAAGCACATTTCCGGCATCAAAGGCGGGCAACTGGCGCGAATGGCTTACCCGGCGCGCGTCCTCGCGCTGATTCTGTCGGATGTGATCGGCGACAATCTCGACGTGATCGGATCGGGTACTACGGCGCCCGATGCCTCCACGTTCTCGATCGCCAGGGCTGTGCTCGAGAAATACGAAATTCTAGGCCGTGCGCCGGCTAATATTCGAGATCGGCTCGAGAGCGGTGCGCACGGCGCCATCCGCGAAACTCCCAAACGCGGAGACCCGGCGTTTGCGCGGGTCCAGAACCTGATCGTAGGCAGCAATCGGCTGGCGGTCGAAGCCGCCGCGTTACGGGCACGCGAGCTGGGCTTCCATACCTTGATTCTCTCGACACAGATTGAGGGCGAGACGCGCGAGATTGCCCGCATGCACGCCGCCATCGCCAAGGAAATCGTCCAGTATGGCCGCCCCGTGCCACGCCCGGCGTGCGTGATCAGCGGCGGCGAGACAACCGTGACGCTGCGTGGAAACGGTTCAGGCGGGCGCAACCAGGAATTTGTACTGGCCGCGGCCCTGGACATCGCCGGACTCGAACAGGCAGTCGTGCTGAGCGGGGGCACTGACGGAACAGACGGCCCGACCGACGCCGCTGGAGCGATCGCGGATGGCTACACTCTAGCGCGCGGCCCCGAAGCACAGAGGCATCTCGACGCGAACGATTCGTATCACTATTTCGAGGAACTCGGAGATCTCGTCATCACCGGGCCGACCAACACGAACGTCATGGATGTGCGTGTGATGCTGGTGGGCAACCCGGGCTGACCTCTTCGGCCCCTAGACGGGTACGTACTGCTTCAGATACCGGTACGCCATGCGGAAGCCGGTTTTGCAACCTTCCGTGAAATCACCTTTGCCGCCGGGTGGGTCGTAAAGCGGGTCTTCATGCTCAACGCTCATCGCGCCGGTGTACCCCACGTCCTGCAACACCGTGAAGAAAGCCGGCCAGTCGATAGAGCCAAGTCCGGGCAAACGGAAACGCCACCACTCGGCGTCGTCCACCGGATTAATGCCGCCGCGGCGCAAGATGGGCCAGCGGATCTCAGTATCCTTGAGATGCACGTCGTAGATCTTGTCGGCGAAATCGCGCGCGGTTTGGATCGGATCCATCATCTGCCAAACCAGGTGCGAAGGATCGTACTGCAGGCCGACAAACGGCGAATTGCCGAACGCTTTAAATAAGGTTTCGAATCCGACAGGGCTGGTAGCGACGTTGGGACCGCCGGGCCAGGGCTCCCATAGAATTCGCACGTGGTACTTCTCGCAGGCGGCGAAGTATTTCTCGTTGTAGACGCGGACAATCTCGTCAACTTGTTCCTTCAGCGACTTTTTCGGGTCTTTTCCCGATGCCGTGCCTATATGGGGCACGCCGAGTTTTCCCGCCAATTCGATGGCGCTAAGGAAATATGCGTTTTCCCGGCTGCGCTCGCCAGGGTCGCCGGCGATGTGATTTTGGGTCACTTGCAAGGCCGAGATGTGTACACCGGAACGGTCAATTACCCCTTTGATTTTCGCGATCTGCGCATCATTGAGGGCTGCCGCATCGAGCGCCGAGTGGCGTGTCGCCCCCAGAATCATGCTGTTGAAACCGGCCTCGCCGGCAAACGCCAGATTGCCTTCGCTGTAAGGGCCCAGTACGCCTAGCCGGGGCTTCCATTCCTGTGGTTCACGATTCTGGGCCTGGACGGCCGCACCGGCCGCCAAAGCCCCCAGAAGAGTCCGCCGTGAAAGAGTGGTCAAGTTTTGCACGGAACAATTGTAAACCAGGGTGGGGCCATTCCTCGAATAGTACTTTTTTTGTTACGAAACGTTTAATTTTGAGAGATACTTTTCAAATGCTCTAGTCGGCTGCTATTGCCGGCTGGGCGAGGAGCGCCGCCTTGTCCGCATACTCGTTCTTGGACCCGCGATGCAAGTACCCGCTGCCGGAGAGCTTCGACTACGCGGGCTATATCGACACCGAACAGGAACTCTGGGCATTGTTCCCGGAAACACATGGCATGCGGGTCAACTTTTGCCAGGTGGGGCTCACGGCCAGCCTCTTCGTCGAAGCGGTGGAGGACGGCTCAGAACTGACGAGTGAAGAAACGTATTTCCTGATGCCGTTTCCGGATCGCACCATGCGCCCGATGCGCATGCGCATGTTGCGCAAGCTGACGCTCGCCGAGTACCGGTTGAGCCACATCACGGCGCAACGGATGAGCGAGGAACTCGCGGACACCAGCGAGATCATGGACGAAGTGCACCTGCACATTCTCGGCCCGGAGATCGTAGAAGAATCGCAGTAGACGTGGAGGCTAATGCCCCTCGCACCGGGCACGCAGAGTTAGTGGGCTGCGGCTTCCATGTGCCGGCGCGCTCCTTCGTAGCCGCGAACCATGTAATAAATCATCTTGTCGAAAAACCGTCCCAGTAGGTGCTCCAACTCCTCTTCGGCGTAGAGTTCCATGGTGGTTTGACGATTCCCTTGATTGCGAATGTAGGTCACCATGGTGTCCTTGAGCCGCTGAAAATTGCGCACTGATTCGTGAAGCGGAACGTGCTCATCGAAGCGCAGCTTGCCCAGCCCCTCATAACAGCTGGCGATCTGCTTCTCATCACTCTCGGACAACCAGTCACCCAGGTGCTTCAGAATATGGCCCGCCCAGCTTCGCAACTCTTTTTCGGGCAGTTTCTTCAGGTTGGGAAGTTCCGGGTCTTCGCGCACGCGATTGATTACATCGGCAGTAATCTGCTCCGCGTGACCCTCAATCATTCGAACGAGATTGTTGGCCAGCATGGGAATTTCCTCCAGTGATACTCTACCGCCGCAGCAACCGGTTCACCAGCCCCCGGCGCCTGCCATAATCTGGTGCTATGGAACGGCTCCCCTACCGCGCCACGCAGGCCGCGGCTATATACGATAGCATCCAGCAACTTCCTGTTGTGGCGCTGCTCGAAAACGTCCGGAGCCTTTACAACGTGGGTGCTTTCTTTCGCACGGCCGATGCCACCGGACTACGCAAGCTCTATCTCTGCGGGATCACAGGCCGTCCACCTCACACTGGCATCCGCAAGACGGCACTGGGCGCTGAGGCGAGCGTCCCATGGGAATATGCTGCCGACCCGGTAGCGCAAGCCACCGCCCTCCGTGGCGAGGGCTGCGAGATCGCGGCAGTTGAAACCAGCGTCCGGTCGGTCGACCTCTTCGATTGGGAGCCGGCCTTTCCGGTGTGTCTTGTTTTTGGAAATGAAATCGATGGCATCTCGCCGGAGCTTTCCGCGCTGGCGGACACCCACGTGCGCATTCCCATGCTCGGGACCAAGCATTCTTTGAACGTTGCTACCGCCGGGGGAGTGGTGATCTACGAATTGTTGCGGAAATATCGCATTCTCGCGGCGCGTCCGTGATCTACTCCTTCGGCCCGATCCCAAGCGTCTTCATTTTCCGATAGAGGTTGCTCCGCTCGAGACCCAACAGTTCCGCCGTACGAGTAACGTTGCCGTTGGTCTCTTCCAGTTTCTTGAGGATGTACTCGCGCTCCACTGCCTCGCGTACTTCCTGCAAGCTGCCGAAGCGCTCTGCACGGTCGCCCGCTGGCCTTCGCGCCGCTTGCAGTGGAATGTGACGCGCGTCGATGCGGACCTGCGGATTGAGGATCACGATGCGCTCGATCAGATTGCGCAGCTCGCGCACGTTGCCCGGCCAGTGGTGCTCTTGCAAGAGTTGGTACGCAGCCGGCGTCAATTCCTTGGCCTTGCGGCCATAGGCGCGGGTGAACTCGCCCAAGAAATAAGCGGCCAGCAACGGGATATCCTCACGCCGTTCGCGCAGCGGTGGGACGTGAAACGGAATGACGTTCAGCCGATAGAACAGGTCCTCGCGAAAATTGCCGCGCTCGATCTCCTGCTCCAGGACCTTGTTGGTGGCGGCGATCACTCTCACGTCCACCTGCGTCCATTCCGGCGCACCCACGGCCTCGAAGCGCTGCTCCTCGAGAGCGCGCAGCACCTTGGCTTGCGTGCGCAGGCTCATATCGCCCACTTCGTCGAGAAACAGCGACCCGCCATCCGCTTTCTTGAATTTGCCGATCTTGTTCTCATGCGCGCCCGTGAAGCTGCCCTTCAGATGGCCAAACAGCTCGCTCTCGATCAGTTCCTCGGGGATGGCCGCGCAGTTCACTTCCACGAACGGCTCTTTGGCGCGCTGGCTCAGGAGGTGGATGGCATGCGCCACTAGCTCCTTTCCCGTCCCGCTTTCCCCATAAATCAGCACGCGGCCATTGGTCGGCGCCATCAACTCCATCTGCTGCCGCAGCGCCTTCATGGGCACGCTTTCGCCAATAATTCGATATTTCGATTCCACGTCTCCGCGCAGACGGATGTTTTCGAGCTGCAACCGGCGGTGCTCTAAAGCATTCTTACAGGCGATGCCCAGCTTCTCGATGGAAAGCGGCTTCTCGAGAAAATCGAACGCCCCGAGCTTGGTGGCCTTGACCGCGGTTTCGATATTGCCGTGCCCGGAGATCATCACGACAACCGGGCGATCCGCGAACGGAATCTCCTGGATGCGCGCGAGCGTCTCCATGCCGTCCATTCCCGTGAGCCAGACGTCCAGGAGCACCAGGTCGGAGGGCTCGCGCGCAAGATCTTCGAGGCATTCCTCGCCGCTCCCG
Organism: Bryobacteraceae bacterium; assembly: GCA_035297145.1. Lineage (GTDB taxonomy): Bacteria > Acidobacteriota > Terriglobia > Bryobacterales > Bryobacteraceae > QHXW01. The sequence continues at coordinate 81,923 of DATGZN010000006.1, read as the reverse complement.
ACCGCGTGCGCGGCATAACCTTCATCGGACAACACGCCGCAGAGTGATTTCTGGATGCCCGGTTCGTCATCCACCACTAGAATCCGCGTGGCTTTCATGCGTGCGTAACGGGGGCGGCTTCAGGCCGATGCTCCTCCGTGGCTTCGAGCGCGGCGGGAATTTCTATAGTGAAGCGCGTGCCCGCAGGCAGATTGTCTTCCACCCGTATATGGGAGTTGTGATCCGAGAGGATGTGATTGACGATGGCGAGTCCCAACCCGGTACCTCGCCCCTTGGTAGAGAAATAGGGTAGAAACAGTTTTTCTCTGTCTTCCGAGGTAACGCCGCAGCCTGTATCGGCAACCATGAGATCCACGGTGTCCGCCGTTCCGGGCCGCGTGGAGATCAGTAGCTGCCTGAAGAGTGAATCCTGCATGGCCTCGGCCGCGTTGTCCACCAGGTTTACGACTACGCGCTTGAACTGCTCTTTATCGACGTTCACGGGAGGAAGGTCCGGCGCCAGTTCCGTGCGCAGCTCAATGCCATCCAGCCGGTCCGCGAACACGGCCACCGCACTCTGAACGACTTCGTTCAGGTCACATTTGACCGGCTGAGCCGCGGGGAAGCGTGCGAACTGCGAAAACTCATTCACCAGGTTCTTGACCGACTCTACCTCCGTGGCAATGGTCTCGGTGCACTCACGCATGATGCGCGCCACATCTACGGGCACACGCGCACGATCCAACTGGCGGCTGATGCGTTCCGCGGAGAGGGCGATTGGTGTCAACGGATTCTTGATTTCATGAGCGATGCGCCGCGCCACCTCGTTCCATGCCGCCGCCTTCTGCGCGCGGAGCAAATCGCTGGTGTCCTCCACAACAATCACGAATCCCGAGCGCAGCTTCTCTTCCAGCGCGGAAACCGTCACCGAAATGTGCCGCGCCTGCCCCTCGGCGCGAAATTCCAACTGGCGTGAAGCCATGCCGGTTCGCCGGGCGCGCTTCATCAGGTAGCGCATTTCCGCCGCGTCTTCACGCGAAAACAGATCCTCCAGGCGGGTGGCGCGGTTGACCTGTTCTTCGGGAAAGATATGCCGCAGAGCGCGATTCACGCGCTGGATGCGGCCGTCGGCCGAGACGGAGATCACTCCCGTGGGAATGCTTTCGAGAATGGCCTCGGTGAAACGGCGGCGCGCATCCAATTCGCGGCTGTTGCTCTCGAGCTCCCGCGTCATTTCGTTGAAGCCGCGCACCAGGCTGGCCAGTTCGTCGTTAGCCGGCGTTTCCACGCGATGGCCCAAGTTGCCGGCGCGCACCTCACTTGCCGCATGCACCAGCGCGGCGATGGGCACGCTGATCTGGCGGGCCAGAATCTGCGCGATCCAGGTGGCCACGAACAACACAAACAGCGTGATCAGCGACAGCAGCAACAGGGAGGAGTTGCGCACCCCGTGGCGATTGCCTGCCAGTCGGGCATAGTTGCTGTTGTACGCCTCAATGGCCGCGCGCTTCTGGGCCATGTCCACGGGAATCTGCGGCGCCAGCAAAACACGCCCCACCGTCTCTCCGCCAACATCCACCAATCGGCTCACCACGATGGCACTCTTGTCGTTGGTGTGCAGCGCATCCATTGGCCCGCACTGGTCGACGATTGTTCCGGAAGCGGACTCAATTGCCGCTGCCTTGACATCTTCAGCGCGGCAGAATTGCTCAAGTCCTCCGGGCTCGCCCTTCCCCGCGGCTAAGAGCATCTGTGTTTCCGGACGTGAGGCCAGCAGGGCGGCCTGCGCATCGGCCTTCTTTCGAATCTCGTCCTCCAGCACCTTGGTGATTTGGACGAATGCCACACGCTCGTATGTCACCGGGGCCATGAACCACTTTTCCAACGTGCGGTTCAAGACATGCACGCTGAACAGCACCATGAAAAACACTGGAGTAAAGCTCAGCACCAATGCCCCGATCACCAGCTTGGTCTTGATGCGCGAGCCCTCCCGGTTGCTGCGGCGCTCGATGTAGAGCTTCACGCCGATGCGTACCAGCATGAAACCCAGCGTCACCATCAACAGGAAGATGAGGATGGAAACCGCCCAAAAAGTGAAGGTTTGTTGGGGATCGTTGGGCCGGAAGCCGCCGAAATCGAACGAGCCCTGCCAGATCACCAGCGTGGCCGAAATGATCAGCAGGACAAGCGCCGAGCCGTACAGAATGCGGTTCTTCATGTGGGAGCGCGCCTGACTTCGATTATACAGGGCGGCGCGATGCGGTTATGTGGCGCGTAGCGCGCGTTGCTAGCCGCGGATATCGTCCTTATTAAAGTCCCACTCCGTCATGCGGCGGTCGCGGGCCGACAGATTGATGAGATGGGCGCAGGCCGCGGCGTGATGGCCTGCCACGGCGTCTTCCCAGTAGGGTTGCCGGCTGCGGACCGACTCGAAAAAGTGCCCGAAGTGCAATTCGGTGGGATCAGGGCCTTTATCGCTGAACTTCTGAGGCTCCGGTCTCTTGTAATCCTTCGCCGGCTCAACTTCCGTAGCGATGACTTTGGGGTCACGGTAGTACGCATCTTCCAAGGCTTTCGGCCAGCTTTCGACGATCCAGCGATTGTCATCCACCGGCTTCTCCGGGTAGAACGTAACGCCGTCGCCGATGACGAGAGTTCCTTCGGTGCCGAGGATCTGGAATCCACCTTGCGGCGAGAATTCATTGTTGAAAGTTGAGCTGAGCGACACGGCGAACCCTTCGGGGTACTCGAGAATCGCGTTCAGCGTATCGGGCACGTTGCGCGATTCCTTCCAACGATATAGCTCGCCCATGGCCATGGCGCGTGAGGGAATTTTGGCGTCCATCAGATAGTGGATGGTGGTGCAGAGATGAACGAACAGATCCGTGGCGATGCCGCCGGAATAATCGGAGTAACAGCGCCAGCGGAAAAAGCGCTCCAGGCTGAAAGGCACTTTGGGCGCCGGGCCGAGAAACATCTCCCAGTTCACAGTCTTCGGTGAAGCGTCGGGCGGGATCGGATAGATCCAGGCGCCTTCGGCGGTATTGCGATTGTAAGCAGCGCGGATCATGGTGATCTTGCCGAGCTTGCCGGAGCGAATCCATTCTTTGGCGGTCTGCTGCGTCCGCGAGCTCATGCCCTGGCTGCCGACCTGGAGGACGCGGCCGCTCTGTCGAACGGCTTCAATGATCTCGACGCCATCGGAGGCGCGGTACGTTAGCGGTTTCTCCGAGTACACGTCTTTACCCGCGCGCAAGGCTTCGAGGATGATCGCTTTGTGCCAGTGGTCGGGCGTGGCGACCACGACGGCATCGATGGATTTGTCGGCCAGCAGATCATGATGTGTGGCATACGCCTTCGCGCGCCCATTGGTGCGATCGATGGCCCGTTCGACACGTCCCGTGTAGGCATCCACCACTCCCACGATCTCCGTACCGGGATTGGCCATCACGGCTTGCATCAGCTCTTGCGCACGAGCGCCGGTCCCGATGTGGCCGACCGTGATGCGGTCACTTGGCGCGGCCTTCAGTAATTGACCCGCGGCTAGCGTGGCCCCGGTCTGCAGAAAACTACGGCGGTCAAGATTCATCGCACGTTCATTATAAGACGCGCGGCGGTTCCGCTGCGTCGGCACAAGAGAGAGTTAGAGCGACAGGAGGGCAACCTATCTCAGGGGCCTACCGTCCTCATCGAACGGCCACCAGCTATCGTCGGAGAGGTGGAGATCCATGCCCTCTTTCGTGATGTAGAAGTAGGTCTTGAAGTACTCTTCGACGACATCCAGCGGGGGCATGCCCTGGAGTTCTGTCGAGTAAGGCGCGAATGCCGACAGTAGATACGCCTTCGCCAGCCCGTCCCGAACCAAACTGGCCAGCGCCTCCACAACGTCGGAGCGCTCCAGGGTTAATCCAAGCTTGGCGCCGTCCTGTGCGACGTCACGTAGGATCACCTGATCCACATTCTCGTAGTCATCGCAGATCGCGTTCAAGACCAACCGTCGGACAAGCTCGTTGCGGTCGATCACTGTTCACTCGGCAGAGCCTGCATCCTCGAGCGCCGCTGCGACCCGCAAAACGAGCGTTTCGTCGAACGGCCGCCCGATGATCTGCAGGCTGAGCGGCAGGCCTCGGCGATCCACACCACACGGCATGGAAAGGGCGGGAAACCCAAGGACGTTGATTCCACGGACGAGCCGTGTCGCGGCCAGCCGGACATCTTCGGTTTGATCACCGAGTTGCACGGTTGTTTCGCCAATACGCGGCGCAGCCATGGGCGTGGTGGGCGTAAACAGGCAATCCACCCGCCGCCACAACTGCGCGAAATCGCGTTGCATCATTCGGCGCAGGCGCTGGGCGTTGATGTAATCCGTGGCCGCGAGCAAGCGGCCTTGATCGATTAATGCCATCACGTCGGCTCCGAACAGGTTGCGATTGCCGGCGTGCTTTTCCATCACAGCTGACGCCTCCGCAAGGAGGATGATGCGCCCCACAGCGTTGAGCGCCGGAATATCCGGCACGCGCAGAGGGATCACGTGCGCGCCCAAGGATTCTGCGTTTGCGGCCATGCGGCGGACGGCGGCGTCCACCTCGGGATCGAGCCGGTCAAAATAGAAATTCTCGGGCAGGCCAATGCGCACACCGCGGATGGAGCAATCCGCCGGCGGCAAATAGTTGTCCACCGGTTCGCGGGACGACGTGTCATCGCGCGCATCGAAGCCGGCGATGGCCTGCAATGTGGCGGCAGCATCACGCGCGGAACGCGCCAGCGGGCCCATGTGATCCAGCGAGAAATCGAGAGGCATTACACCGTAGCGGCTCACGCGGCCGGAAGTCGGCTTGAGACCCACAGTTCCACAAAAGGACGCCGGAATGCGGATGGAGCCGCCGGTGTCGCTGCCCATGGCCATGAACACCATGCCCGCGGCAACCGCCGCGCCGGAGCCGCCGCTCGATCCGCCAGGAATGCGATCCTGATCGCGCGGATTGCGGATCGTGCCGAAATGCGGGTTGTTGGACGTGATCCCGTAAGCCAATTCGTGCATTCCGGTTTTGCCGACGAGTACGGCGCCCGCTGCAGCCAGCTTCGCGACCACGGCGGCATCGCGATTAGGCACGTTGTCTTTAAAAATCGCCGAGCCGCAGGTGGTGCGCACGCCGCACGTTTCGAATACGTCTTTAACGGCAATTGGTAAGCCGTGCAGCAGTCCGCGATCGGCGCCTTTGGAGAGCTCGGCATCGGCGGTCTTCGCCTGTGCACGCGCGGAATCCTCCATCACTGTCATAAAGGCGTTGAGTTTCGGATTGAGTTCGCGAACACTTTTGAGCGCCGTTTCGGTCAGCTCGGCCGAGGAGACGGCTCGCTTCCGCAGCGCGTGCGCAGCTTCGAGGATCGTCATTCCGCGGCCTCCGGAAAGACATAGAAGGCGACGGCCGGCTCCATGTCGTGAGGTATCTCTTTCGTCAGGGGCCGGAAAGCGGCTTCCAAGGCATCCAACGCCGGCGAGATGCGATCGAGATCAGGCTCGGGAATGCTGATGTCACTCCCCTCGGCGATCTTCTTCCAGTTTTTCATGGGCGTCCCCGTATTTTACAGTTTCGAGTTGCTCTATGGGCGCCTCCCGCGCGGCCCATTCCGCGCCAGCAAGAATGATCATGGCGGAGAGAAAACTAAAAAGCACGATGGTCACGGAAATGTAGAACGGACCGTACTCGTTCTGCAGTCTTTCCTTGAGCAGCGGCCAAGTGAGCAGGTTGACATACTTCAACAGCTCAATAGCCAGGCCCACCAGGATCGCCACCGGCGCCACGCGCAGCGGCGGCACGCGGCGATTGGGCAGCAGCCAATACACGAAAAACAACGCCAGCATGGACACCGGAACGGCGGCGATTTTGAAAAGCGCGACATTAACCCACACAGGCAGCGCCGAACCAAACCCGAGGAAACCGCCGAGGTACTGCTGATTGAGCGCCGTCAGGATGAACGAAAGCAGCACCAGACCGCCGCACAAGAAGATCAGGCCCAGGCTCAACAATTGATTTTTGAGATAACTGCGGTTTTCTTTTACGCCCCAGACACCATTGAGCGCGACTTCCATGGGCGCGAAAATGCCGTTGGCGGTGATGAGCAGCAGCACAATGGAAGTGATTTGCATCGGGCCGCGGGACTCGACTACCGCAATCAGGTTGCGCCGGATGAAAGTGCCCATGTCACCGGGAAAGTAATCGTTAAGCGCGAGGTAAATGGCGTTGACTGCGGCCCGCCAGTGGAGACCGTAGCGGCACAACGAGATCATCACGATGAGAAAAGGGAAGAAGCAAAGTAGCACGCTCGCAGCCACTGCCAGCGCGTGAACATGCACCTCCGTTCGCATCCAGTAGCGCGCAGTGGGGGCGAAGTGGCGGCGTAACCCGCGCGGCGCATCCGGTGCAGCGTCGAAAATCATAGGCGCGGTTGGGAAGAGAGCATTGAGTTCCAGAGTACGCCAAAGGACCACACAACGCGCACACCGCCACTACGCCAGCATCTGGCTCATCACTCATGATAGGATGTGCCAATTGGAGGATGACGAATGGCTCACTGCTCCAGACGTAATTTCTTGAAGGCCGGACTCGCCGCAGGCGTGCTCACGGGAACCGGAAGCCTGTCCTTGCGGGCGGCGCGTGGGACAGCTACGGATTGGGTCACGCTCGGAAAGTCGGGAATCAAAGTGACCCGGCTGGCGTTTGGCACCGGGACCGTCAGCGGCAAAGTGCAGCGCGAACTAGGGCAGGACGAGTTCACCAGGCAGGTGCGCTACGCCTATGATCGCGGCATTCGCTTCTTCGAGACCGCCGAAAGTTATCACGAGATGCACAACATGCTGGGCATCGCTCTCAAAGGCGTTCCGCGGGACTCGTACCGCATCATGTCGAAGGTGACGACGCGCGAAGGAGTCAATCCGCAGGAGAAGATCGACGAGCTGCGCAAGCTGGCGAACACCGAGTATTTCGACGTGATGCTTCTCCATTGGCAGCACACGGCTACGTGGCCGTCAGACACCGCGCGTTGGCAGGATGGGCTGCTCGAAGCGCAATCGAAAAAAGCTATCCTGGGGCACGGAGCATCGGTGCACGGCCTGCCCGCGTTGCGTCGTTTTCCCGGCAATCAGTTTCTCGACATTGCCATGATCCGCATGAACCATAAGGGAACCGCGATGGATGCGGAGGACTACATGACGCACGGCCCCGGCAACGTGAATGAGGTGGTTACGCACGTGAAAGAGGTTCGCAAGGATGGCATGGGCGTCATCAGCATGAAGCTGGTGGGCGAAGGTACGTTCACGACTCGTGAAGATCGCCAAGCGGCCTTGCGATTCGCGTTTAACAATGCCGGCGTCGATTCTGTAACCATCGGCTACAAGAGCACGGCGGAGATCGACGAAGCCATTGAGAATGTAAGTCTGGCTCTCGCGTAGCCAACGCGCGAGTGCCTCTGCATGTGTACCTGGTAGACGGAACGTACGAACTGTTCCGCTACTTCTTTGCGGTGCCGTCGGCGCTGGACACAAACGAGAACGAAATCGGCGCGGTGCGCGGCGTTCTGACATCGGTCCTGAGCCTGATCGAGGGAGGCGCCACGCACGTCGGGGTCGCTACCGACCACGTCGTGGAGTCGTTCCGCAATGACCTTTATCCTGGATACAAGACTAGCGAGGGTGTGCCGGCTCCCCTGCTTTCGCAATTTCCCCTGCTAGAAGACGCTCTCGAATCCATGGGGGTGGTAGTTTGGCCCATGGTCCGCTATGAGGCAGACGATGCACTCGCCTCAGCCGCGGCGAAAGCTGCCCAGGATGACCGAGTGGAGCAGGTGATTATCTGCACTCCGGACAAGGATCTGGCTCAGTGCGTGGTGGGCAGCCGGGTGGTTCAGTTAGACCGGAGACGCGGCATTCTGCGCGACGAAGGGGGTGTCGTATCGAAATGGGGAGTAAAGCCGGAATCGATTCCGGATTACCTGGCTGTGGTCGGTGACAGTGCGGACGGTTTTCCAGGGCTGCCGGGTTGGGGCCCAAAAGCTGCCGCCCTCACATTCTCGAAGTATCCGCACTTGGAAGATGTTCCGAAGGATTGGCGGCAGTGGCCTCCTGCGCTCCGCGGCGCCCAGCGCCTGGCCGCGGTGCTTTTCGAGCAGTGGGATGACGTTCTGTTGTTTCGGATACTGGCGACCTTGAAGCTGGATGTGCCGGTTTTCGAGACTGTGGACGAGTTGCAATGGAAAGGACCGCGGCCCGAGTTTGAGCTGTACTGCCAGCGCATCCGCACTCCTTACCTGCATGCACGCGCCAGGGCGGCACTCGGAAGGATGGGGCAGACAACCCTCGATACGCAAGATGCTAGCTGACCGGTACGCGCCAAGGCCCACTAAAGCTAATTCAAGGCGGCTCGCCGGTTAAAGCGACTTCAAGAAGGTAATGACTTGCTGCTGCTGCGTGGACGTCAGAGCCTTGAATTCATGCGTCACGTGACGAGCCTCGCCCTTGTGACGGCTGATGGCGTTCTCGAGTGTCAGCGAAGCCAGATCGTGCATGTACCTCGATTTCGCCCGCAGACCCCACAGCGGCGCCGTCCGCAGCTTCTCCGCAGTGTCCTGCGGCCCTGCTTGCACAATTCCGTCGCCCGTGCCGACATCGTGCAGCAGGTAATCGCCGAACGGGTGAATCACCTTGTTCGCCAGAGCCGCGCTCACTGTAAACGTTCCACCATCGACGGATGTGCCTTCCGGCGCGGTCGTGATCGACTCAACGTGACAGATATTGCAGCCAACCGACTCAAACAGCTTCTGGCCTGCCTGCGCGTCCGGACTCGCCGCCAGGACTGTGTCTCGCGGCGGCACTTGAGTGCCCCGAATGAACTGCGCAAAGTGATCAATGTCCGCCATCCCGATGCTATCTGGCTTGTCTTCCGGATCCTGCGTGGTTTTGCAAACCTGCGTGGTATCCGTGGGCTTCAGCCGGTTCGTCACGCCCATTTCATTCAGGTACGCGTCCGCAGCGAATGACAACAAACTGCCGTGCTGATCTTTCCAGCCGAACCGGCCGACACGCATCTGCCCGGGCGCTTCCAGAACAGGAACCTGGATCGCCTCGCCTTGAATCACTCCCCCGCTCTGCGCGGGCTGACTTTGCGCAATCCCAATCAGTGTATTGTCGTCAATCGCCTCCACGAATCCGTCGCCGAGCGTGCTCAGCACGGCGCGCAACGTACGGATATTCTCCGCTTCCGGTACGTGTTCCTGAGCTTGCACGCATATGGCGCGGTCATTAATGATGGAGCGTCCGGTAACAGTGGCCGCACCATCGTTGATCATAACGGACGGGTTGACGAAGTTCCCGCTGTCGTCGTGATGCCCCACGCGGATTTCGGTGATCTGGCTGGCTGCCCCCGTCACTGGAGTCTGATGGCAGGTCACGCAGGACGTCTCGTTGAACAGTGGACCCAGGCCAGTGCTGGCATCGTGTGTCTTCTCAAAAACAGCCTGATCCAGCGGGAAATTGTCACCCGGAGGTTCTGCCAATCCATTACTCACGCTCTGCGTTCCAGGGCTCGTCAACACCATCGGCGTGGCGAACCCGGATGGCGCCTCCTGAGGCGGTTGCTGCGCCAGCGCCGCCAGCATCAGGCCAAGAACAATAACAGGAATTGAAAAACGTATCTTTTTGTACATCGACTCTTCCCCTCGTTGAAGAGAAGGAGACTCGCCGTGCACCGGAAAATTCCGCGGAGGGCACCATTTAACAAGGATTGCGACCGGCTATCGCGCGTAATATGCCATGATGATCTTTTCGACCAGTGCGTTAGGCGCAAGCCGCTTGAGCCAGACGGCTGCGCGCTGTGCACCCGTACCGGCCGTGTACCGCAACCGCGGGTTTCGCGTCCGAATTACCTTGTAGACCACTCGCGCAACATTATCCGGTGGTGGGCCCGTCTGTTCGTCTCTAGCCATGCGCTCGATTGCGCGCGCGAACGCAGCTCCGTACGCGGGATTTTCCGACGAAGCCGCCGTGGAGCGCCGATTCTTTGTGAAGCCCGTCCGGTGGTCTCCCGGTTCGATAAGAACCACGTGGATGCCGAACCCCTTCACTTCCATCCGCAAGCACTCCGTCAGACCTTCGAGCGCAAACTTCGATGCACTGTACAAGCCTTGATACGGGATCGCGACCAGTCCTCCGATCGACCCGATGTTGACGATGTACCCGGATCCCTGTTGCCGCATAATGGGCAGCACGGAGCGGCAGACTCTAAGCACTCCGAAGAGATTCACCTCGAATTGCTCGCGAGCCTCGTCGGGCGACGTATCTTCCAGGGCGCCGGCTATCCCCATTCCTGCGCTGTTGATCAGGACGTCCAGACGTCCTTCGCGCTCCAGAACCGAAGCGCACCCCGCGCGCACGGAGTCATCCAGAGTGACGTCCATGTGCAGCGGCGCGACCCCGTCGCTCGTGGAACCGGCGCTGCGCGACGCTCCATAGACGCGGTACCCCTTCCGAGCTAGAAGACTGGCGCAGCACTGGCCGATGCCCGATGATGCGCCCGTCACCAGAACGACAGGCCCACGCACCGCGCCTGTCAATGCGCGATCCCCTTGCCCTCCGTGACCGTCACCACACGGTTCACTGCCACGCCTTGGATCTTATCCACCACACCGCTGGGCCAGCGGATCTCCAGGTCAGCCTTCTGCGCGCTTCCCAATCCAAAGTGCACACGCAGGTCATTTTGCGAAAGGTAGCTGCCGCCGCTCCGCACCTCGTCGGTTTGCCGATGTTCACCGGTGGAGCAAATAACGCGCGCGCCGATTCCCGACCGGTTGGACTTCGTTCCCACCGTTTTCACCAGCAGCCAGTTATTCTTCAGCATGCTATCCGCGCGCAACAACTGCGGAATGTCGTTGACGCAGTTCACCGCCACGTCGATATCGCCGTCGTTATCGAAATCGCCGAACGCGCAGCCCCTGCCCGCCACTTTTTCCAGAATCCCTGGTCCTGCATCCATCGACACATCCTGAAACTTTCCGTTGCCCAGATTCCGGTACAGAATCTTGCGCTCGTGGTATCCCGCTTCAGCATCCGTCTCGCCGACCTCAGGATAAACGTGGCCGTTGCACACCAGAATGTCCGGCCAGCCGTCATTGTCGTAGTCGAGAAAGCCGATGCCCCAGCCGAGAAAGCGCGTGTTCTTGCCCAGCCCCGCCTGAAACGTCTGGTCATCGAACGTCATGTTGCCGAGATTGCGATAAAGGCTGTGGGTGTCGCCGGCAAAATTGGTTTTCACGATGTCCAGCCGCCCATCGCAGTCGTAGTCCGCCGTCGAAACTCCCATGCCGGCTTGCGGCTTGCCGTCCGGACTATAGGCCACGCCGGCCTCAATGGCGACATCGGTAAACGTGCCGTCCCGATTGTTCTTGTACAGCGCCGACGATGTCGAATCGTTGGCTACGTAAATATCAGGCCAGCCGTCATCGTCGAAATCCGCCACCAGCACACCAAGGCCGTACGTGCCTTGCGTATTCAGAATGCCGGATTTGGCAGTCACATCCTTGAACGTGCCATCACTGTTGTTGTGAAACAGAATGTTCTTGCCGCCCTTCAGTCCTGGAGGGCCGCACGCCACCAGCAGTCCTTTATATAGGCACGGACCGGACTCCGGCAGCGGCGTGGTCTTGGGATCGAAGTCGATGTAGTTGGCGATAAACAGGTCCAGGTGGCCGTCGCGGTCGTAATCCACAAACGCGCAGCCCGTGTTCCAGCGCTTCTGGCCGCCACCCGGATTGGTCGTGACACCCGCTTTGGCCGCGACATCGGTGAACGTGCCGTCGCCGTTGTTATGCCATAGCGCGCAATCGCCCCAGTAGGTGACAAAGATGTCCGTGTGGCCGTCGTTGTCGTAGTCGCCCACGCAGACGCCCTGGCCCCAGTCCGTTCGCGCCACGCCTGCCTTCACCGTCACGTCGGTGAACGTGCCGTCGCGATTATTTTTGTACAAGCGGCTCACCGGCGCTTCTCCCGGCGCATACGTCGCTTCGAACCGTGTGCCGTTCACGAAGAACAGGTCCAGCCAGCCGTCATCGTCGTAATCCACGAACGCCACGCCGCAGCCCGTCGTCTCCAGCAGAAATCTGTTTCTGTGCTCCGTGCCGAAGATGGTCTTCACGTGCAGCCCCGCTTCCCGCGCCACGTTCACAAATTGGACGCCTGCGGGCGAAGCTCCCAGAAGTTGCTCCAGGGAAAACACGCTGGCAGTCGCGCACAAGGACCGAATGAAACCGCGGCGCGTCGCCACTACCGGATCGCCCCCCGCTCGCCATTCTGCTCCAGCCTGGCTCTGGCCGCCTGTAGATTGTGTTTAGCCGTCTCCAGGTGCGGATCAAGCCGCACGGCCGTTTCGAATTCCGGAACGGCTTCCCGGAACCGGCCCTGTTTCGCCAGCACCGTGCCCAAATCGCTGTGCAGCGCCGCGTCGTCCTCACGGAAGCGCAGAGACTCGCGATAGTGCGCAGCCGCATCCTCCAGTCGGCCTGCTGCTGCCATATCGTTGCCCCAGAGCCGCAGCACTTCACCCATATGCTCCCGCGCACCGGCGTCTTCCGGGCTTTCGTTGAGCACCTGCCGGAACTGTGTGGCCGCCTGTTCCCACTGCTGGCGTTCCGCCAGAGCGTTGGCCAGGTTATACCGCGCGTTTGTGTATTGCGGATTCGCCCGCAGCGCCCGCTCAAACATGCCAGTAGCGTCACCGGCGTTCCCCGCCGTCAGGAGCGCTGCACCCAGCGTATTCAAGGCCACCGCCTGCTCCGGCCGTGCCTCAACAGCCGCGCGTAGGTGAGCCGTGGCGTCCGCCGCGTTCCCCCGGGCCAGCTCGAGCGCGCCCAAATTGAAGTGAGCCGAGAAATCTCCTGGATACTTGTCCAGCCGATGCAACATGAGCGCAGCCTGCAACTCCATGCGGCGGTCTCCGGCGCCGCGCGGCAGTACCTGCAACCACAGATGGCCCATCTCGTCGGTCGCCTGATTGCCGCCGCGGACGCGCTTGGCCGGATGGTTGGGGTTTCGAGGGTTGGCGTCCGAGTTGTCGTAGTGGAACCGCATCGATACTACGCTCCCCTTGGGTAGGAACACCGGCGCTGTGTAGCGGTAGACCGCCTGCCAGTTCACGTCCCAGTCCGGAATCCGAATCAGCCATTCGCGGCTGCCGTCTGGCAAGGTCGCGTAGCCTTCCAGCAGATGGCCCAGGTAATGGGCGTGCGGGTAAACCGCGAGAACGTCCATATCCATCGGCACGGTGAAATCGTCGCTTACCGCAAAGTTCCGCGCACCGGCGGGAATGTCGAGCGCGCCATCGTGCTCGAGCTGCACCAGCATGGGCAGCTTCGTTCCCGGACGATCTGTGAAATACAGCCCCACAGTCGGCTGCACCATTTCGGGTTTGCCCGTCGGCTGCATGTGCAGGTTCAGGACTAGATCCGTTGAGGAATCCGCCCGCCACGCCATGCCATCCGGCTCCTCCCACGGAATGCCGCCGGGTTTCCAGAACAGGAAGTGGCTGTCGGGATCGAACGTGTCCGCTTCGATAGTTAGGTCCATGCCCGGGAAACCCGCGCCTGGAGTCTTCTCCTCACTGCGTGCGGAGCGGCTCCGGTCGATGAGCACGTTGGCGTGATGCACCGCGCGCGCGTTGCCCGGGCGGATCTCGATAGCCTTCACCCATCGCGTGCCCGCCAATTTCAGCGGCAGCACAAAATTCCAGTACTCGTCCGGACCGTCCGCACGCAATGGAAAGGGACGCTGCGCCTGAAGCACCAGATCCGGCGTGCCAAGCTGCCATCCTGGAGTGAATTCGGGCGCGGGCGCGGCGTCCGCCGGATTTCCCTCCCGCGCACCCTCCTGCGCCCACAGCTCAATGGTTCGGATCTGCCCGTCGCTCAGCCGCTGTTCGTCCTGAAAATTCCCGTGGCCCGGCTCCGGCAGCCAGGGCGGCATGTATCGGCGCTTCGTGACCGCGGCGATCTGCGTCGCATGTTTCTTCACGTCCTCATAGCTCAGCAGCGAGAACGGGCCCGCCTCACCCGGACGGTGGCATGGCGCGCACGACCGGTAAATGATCGGCGCAATCTGCTTGTAAAACGTCACCTCTTCAGCGTTGCCAGGCCACGCAGCCACCGTCATCACCGTAAGAGGGAGAACCCACTTCATTCCACGTCAGCCAGGTAACATCCCACCGCCGGCGCGGATGCTTCAGGCTGGGGCCGGCCGTCGAGCGCGGCAGCAATGGCGTCTTCCAGATCGTGCCGCGTCGGGCTCGGCATCGATTTCCCCACTTCGATGTACCGGTTATCGATGCGGCCGTGATACAGGAGTTGGCCCGATCCCGAAAAGACCGCTGCTTCAGGAGTGATGGTGGCTTTGGCGCGCCGCACCAGCACGTGAGCTGGATCGCGAATGGCGGCGCCTGGAAACGCGTATTCCTCCATATGATGCCGGATGTTTCTGCTTGTCTCGCTCGGATCGGCATATACGATCGAGAACACCGCGCCACGTGCGGCAAATTCATCGCTCAGCCGCTTCAATTCCGGAGCGTAGCGGTTCGAGATCGGACAATCCGTCCGCACAAAGACGAAGACTCGAACCTTTGCAGCCACGGCAAAAGGATCTGCCGTCTTTCCATCCAGATCCACCGTCCCCGAAGCCGCCCCGAAGCCCGCCGTGGCAGCAGCCCACAGCAGCAGAAAACGCCGCCCGCGCATGGGAATATTATCGCAGCAAAAGCGTACGAAACCCAGGTTCACGTAGCGGCGAAGGCACGCCTCGCCCTCAGTGCTTGCCTACGTTTGGGTCGATCTTCTTGGCCAGCTCCATTTCCGCCTCCGCTTCAGTTGTCTTCCTCTCCTGCTCCAATGCCAGCCCCAGGCTGTAGTGAAGAGAGGCGTACAGTGGGTTCACATCGATCCCTTCACGATAGATTTTGATAGCGTCTTCGTACTGGCCTTTCGTATAGAGCGCGGCGCCCCAGTTGAGATACGCCAAAACGTAGTCGGGATCGATTTCCAGCGTCCGCTTGTATTCGGGAATCTCGCCGGCATTCCCCAACGCGCCATAGGCGAGTGCGAGGTTAAAGTGGGCCCCGGCGTCCTGAGGATACAGCTGGGCAGCAATGGTCAGAATTTTGACACCAACGGCCGGATTGCCGCTTTGCCCATACGTTGCCCCAAGCCAGGTCAGCGCGCGCAGAAAATGCGGATAGATCTTCAACGCTTCAAGCAATCCGTTTACTGCCTCCTGATGCTTGCCTTGCTTCTGCAGGTCCATGGCTTTGTTGAATGCCGCTTCCGCCTCCACGCGAAAATTCCGCGGCATTCGCTGCAGCACGACGTACTTTCCGTTCGCTTCGGTGACATTGGAGATCTCTCCCGGCTGGAGCTTCAACGCGACCGCGGACCACGCCGAGTCAAGATGGCTCGCCTCAAGATCTCCGAGATAGCCGCCCTTGCTTGCGGTTTCACGGTCGATCGAATTCGCTCGGGCAAGCTCGAAGAACGATTCGCCCGCTAGAAGCTGCTGCCGGATGGCCAAGGCCTTGGCCCTGTCGTCCATCAGAATCATCCGCAGAAACAAATGCTTGGGAGTAATCGCGCTTCGCCAAGCCGGATTCGGCGCCGCCACTTTGATCCTTTGTTCGGGATTGACGCGAATCCAGTGCTCCGCGATGACAAAAGCGCCGCGTGTCTCATCCAACATATGGCATCCGGCACAGCCTGCCGTCCGATTCACCGGGCACAGACCCGCGTGGTTCGTCACCGCCGCGCTATGGCATCGCAAACAAGTCTTGTCGGCTCTGGACTCCAGTACGGAACGAGGCGCATCCTGATGCGGGTCGTGACAATTGATGCACGTGATCTCACCCCCGCTTTGACGCCAGCACTCGCTGTTTTTCAACGCCGTCACTTGGTCGGAAATCAGCACGTCGTCCGGCATGGGGTCTTCGACGATGCTGGACCCCGCATGACATTGCGTGCACGGCCGCATCCGCTCGGCCATGGGCAGCTTGTTCGGGTTCCACATGGCGTGATCTCGCGAGTGGGCGCTGAGCGCGGCTAAATGCGGTTGGCCCGGACCGTGGCAGTTCTCGCAACTGACGCCAATCTCGACACGCGTTCCGTGCGCTCGCGGCGCGCCGTGGCAACTCAGGCACCTATTTTCCAAATACGGAGTTAATACCCGGCCCATGGCCGTTTCATAGCTCGTGGGCTTCTCTTCGGGAAAGCCGAGCGAGAACGCAAGCTTGTTCTGCCCTGCGTAGTGGAAATAGCGGGCCTCGAGCAGACGCGAAACGGGCAGAGGCAAACCCTGGAGAGAAGGAACGCGAAACAGAAAACTGGTCCCATGGCGTTGACCGCCGACCATGGTTTCCACCGGAAAACCTACCACTGGCTGCCCCGGCATCTGGACTTGAAATCGCAGATCCGGGCCATTGCCCTTGAGCTCATACGCGATCTCAGGCACCGGCCCCTCCGCGTGCGTCTCAGAATAATTCGCCGGGCGCTGCTGGGTGGCAGGGTCCTGCCAGGTCCGCGCCATATTTGTGCCCGACTGCACCTTGGCGATGTCCTTGTGGCAGCCGGCGCAAACGTCGCGCCCCAGATAGCCGCTATCGCCGGCGCTGGCGAGCAAGGAGGCCATAAGCAGCATATAGATCAGTCGTCCGGTCACGCCCACAATTTTATCCAACCCCACCAGTCACGCTTTGCCTTTTGCCTCAAAATAGAAAAGGCCGGCAGAGCGTTCGCCCTGCCGGCCTCAATTCAATCGCGGCTCAACCGCTCCGCGCTAGAACTTGAGTGTTCCAGACAACTGCAGCGTCCTCATCCCGGTTCCGTTGGCGCCGCCGAATGCGATGCCGGTGATCTGACCGACATTGACAGACTGCACGTCGTTATTCGGACCGCCGAGGTTGGTGTGGTTGAAGAAGTTCCTCGAATCCATACGAAGAGCAAAGGAAATTCTCTCCGTGATGCGGAACTGCTTCCTCGCCATGAAGTCGAAGTTGATGAAGAGCGGACCAATCAGCGTATCAATCGGGTAATTCCCGAATGCCGAAGCCGCGGGGTAGGCATATGGGCCGGACGTACACTGCTGGTTAGGACAACCCACGATCCATTGGCTACGGTTCTGGCTCGACGCATACACGCCACCGCTTCCCATATCGGGACGATTGCCGGGACCCGTACTTGGTTTCAGCGCCCCACCGTAATTGTCTATTGATGGCGAGAAGGGAAGGCCGCTGTAAAAGGTCGTGGTCAACGCGATCGTCCAGCCGCCCAAAACCGCGTCCAGCGGCTTGCTCGCGCTGGAACCGAATTTCTGGCCATGCCCGAAAGGAACATCATAGTTTTGCGCCATCGAGATCTGGTGGTGAGGTATCAGGCTGCTGTCGCCATAACCACCAGCTCCGTTCTGCGGGCCATAGACGAAGTAATAATTGGTATCGTAGGGCCCGTCCCAGCTCTTGAGCCGCTGGTAGGTGTAGCTCCCCTGGAAGGTCCAACCGGCCATATTCTTCACCGTGAACGTCGATTGCCAGGAGTTGTATTGCGCGTTTGTGCAGTTGCAATAATAGCCCAGCCCCTGCGTCCAACCATATAACCCAAAGTACGGCTGTGCCGCCGTATTGCTGCTTGGAAACCATTCGGCCTCATTCGGGTTGGTTTGGTTGCTCGTGCCCAGCCAGCCGTGGCGCGTGGAATTGCCCACATAGCCGCTGCTGATCGCGAATTTGTCCGTGATCTGCCGCTGGACCGTGCCGTTGTATTGGTAGACGTCCGTCATGGTAAATGTGGCGGGCCGGAACTTAGGCGAAATCCCATTGGGGAGCGGGAAGGTTCCATTCGAACCCACCGTAACAGGCGTCGGAGCTACCGGCCCTTGGTTGAGAGTAAACACGGCATCGAACGGGGCCGAAGCCGGATTGTTCATCTGCTGATAGTCCAGCACGGGAGGGTTCTGGGTTACGTTGTGCCCGAACGTCGAGCCGAACGTTCCCAGATTATACGACCAGCCATACCCCGCGCGAATGACGGTCTTCTTGTCGAGCTGATAAGCCACGCCCAGCCTTGGCGCAAAATTGTGCCAGTTCATGTTTTGGATGCCGTGATTGGAGTTCCCTCCCACACCAAACACATACATCAGGCCGTTCGACAAATCCAGCGTCGCGCCATTCCCCGCGGCATTCACGCTTTCCGGAAACACCATTTCCCAGCGCAAACCGATGGAGGCGGTTAGTTTGTTGGTCACGCGCCATTGATCCTGTCCGTACCAGAAGAAGCGCTTCTGGCGCTCTTCGGCGTCGGTGCTGGAACTGACGTACCGGTCGAAACTGTGCACGCCACCGAGCATGAACGAGGCGAGGCCAATGCCATCAACCGGGCTTGAGCCTGCCGCGCTCACAAAGCCGGTGTAGGCGCCGGTGAAGTACGACTCACCCGCCCGGTGGCTGTCGCTGGGAACACGCAGGTTCAAGGCATAACGCAGATCTGCTCCGAACTTGAAGGTGTGGTTGCCGTGGATCTTGGTCACATTATCGATGAATTGAATCTGCCGCTCGCTCTGCGTCAACGGGCAGTTGCATTGGTTCGCGCCCAGTGAGTACCCAAGCTTAATGTCGTTCAGGCCTGCATCCTGTATATCGAAGTAAGGCATGCCGGAGGTATAGGTCTTGTCCAGATTCATGCCCGGAATGCCTGCTTGCGTGGCGGGATCCGTTCCGTAACCGTTCGGCACGTCGAAAACGTGATACCGCATGTAACCCAACCGGAATTCGTTGATCAAAGTGGGGCTTACCGTGTAGGTCCAGCCGATGGCAAGACTTTGATTCCGTGCGTTGGAGTTGCCCGCATAGTTGCCGAAATTCTGGCCGCCGGCCTCTGTGCCGAATGCGCCAGGCGCCTGCTCCGTAAACTCGGCAAAGCTGTAGCGGCCGAAAATCGTATTCTTCTGGTTCAGATAATAATCCCAGCGAGTGTCCCAAGCGTTGCCCGTAATGGCCACGTCGCCGCTGGCATCGTAGTTGTTGCCCACGGGGTTGAACTGAGTGGTGTTGGGCAGCGGAATGTAGGCCAGGAGGGCTTGAGCCTGCGGGCTTAACCGGTTCGTGGGAATAATGTTATTCGCAAACGGCTGGCGGCCTGTGCCGTCCGCATTCCCAGTGAGAGGATCATAGATCTGGTAATCCTTGTTCACCGCCAGCCAGTCACTGAAATCTCCGTTGCGGTTCAGGGCCGTCGGCACCGATGTATTGACAGATCCGCCCTGCGCTTGCCGGTTCAACTGCGTATCGGCGAAGAAGAATAGCTTATCCTTGATTACTCTGCCACCGATCGATCCACCGAACTGGTTTTGCCGGTAGACCGGGTTGCCGTTCGTAAAGGGGTTTCTGGCAAAATCCTGGAACCCAGGTGTGTTCACTTGCAGATATTCAAACGCATCCCCGTGGAGATCGTTGGTGCCGGACTTGGTCGAGTAGCTCGCCATTCCACCACCGGTGTACGAGAACTCGGCGTCAAAGTCTTGGTTGGCCTGCTTAACCTCCTGAACCGAGTCAAAAGTGGGATTGATGACGATAATCCCCAGGATGGGGTCCTGGTTGGTGGTTCCATCCAATTCGTACCCCATGGCATCGAATACCTGGCCATTCACCACCATTTGCAAGCTGTTCTGTGGGTTCTCGTCCGAAGCGTGGGCCCAGCCAAACGGTACTGATCCCGGTTGCAACAACTCCATCGCTTGGAGATTGCGCCCTACGCTGGGCATTTCTTCAATCTGATGGGCGTCAAAGGTTTGCGCTACGTCCGCGCGATCGGATTGAAGCAACGGAGCGGCCGCCGTCACTTCCACTTCCTGGGTCACGTTGCCGACCTGCAAGGCAAGGTCGAAGCGCGCTACCTGATCCACCTGGACGGTGATCGGGTTCGACACGGCTTTCTGGAAACCCGCCGCTTCGATGGTCACCTGATACTGGTCCGGAATGAGTTGGCCTTTGGTGTAGTTGCCAGACTCATTGGTGTTAACCTCGAATTTCGTGCCCTTTTGCACATCCGTGATCGTCACCTTGGCGTTGTTCACCGCCGCGCCGGAGGCATCTGTCACGGCTCCGACGATGCTGCCAAACACCTGCTGGGCCATGGCGATTCCACTGAGGCTAAACAGCACCATGGAGACACACAAGGCAAACAAAGCCAATCTGCGTAGACTAGGCATCTCTTATTCTTCTCCTTGCTCCTGCGAGGGAGCCAACCTGGGAACAGACCCTATTGTGCTAGTTTTCTTTGAAGAGTTTGCGCCTTTTGCCCTAATAGAAACAAGTTAGCCGTGCGGTATGATACTGTTACTTTTAACATCTCAAGGTATTGCAACGGTTTAGGGGATTTGTTACACTCTGTTTCACCGAGGGTGCAATGGGGGTAGTAGGGGTAAACGGCTTAGATCGCGAGGCCAAACTCGGTGAAGTCGAGAAATTGACCTCCAGTTCTGTGCTTCATGGTTCAGAATCACTTTGTAACCTGCTCCGTTTCTTAACCAAACAGTCTCTAGAGCGTCCGGGCGCTACGGTCAAGGAGTACCAGATTGCCACGGAAGTTTTCGGAAGGGCCGCCGATTTTGACCCCCGGCTAGATTCGACGGTGCGGGTGCAAACCGGGCGGCTGCGTTCCAAACTTGCGGAATATTACGCGGGTGACGGCATGGACGACCGGGTCATCGTCGAGATTCCCCGGGGGTCCTACCACCTGACATTTCACTACCGGGAGACGGAGTCGAAGCCGCCGGCCATCGAACCGATGGCTGAGCTGGCATCCGCACCGGTTCCGCAGCGACCGCGGCGGCGTTGGGTGGCGACTGCGGTGGTGGGTGCCATAGCGGTAGCCGGCGCGTTTGGGTTGGGCTTCGCTCTGCGTCCAGCGTTTCAACTGAGCGGCGCGGGTGAATCGAGCGACGCCCTCCGCGCCCTGTGGCTGCGATTCTTCGACGGGCCGGAGCCGCCACTGGTGGTCTACAGCAACGCAGCTTTTGTCGGGAGGCCGGAAACGGGCCTCCGCTATTTCAATGCGGTAACCGACTCGAACGGTCCGATTCACGACCACTACACGGGCGTGGGCGAGGTAATGGCGATCCATGAACTGGACAACCTGTTCACCATTCTGCATCGTGGGATGCGGCTGAAACGTGGCCGCCTTCTGACGTGGGACGACGCCAAAACCAGTAACCTGGTCTTCATCGGGTCTCCTTCCGAGAACCTCTCGCTACGCGAAATGCCGGGGACTCAGGATTTTATCTTTCGGCTGGTGAACGACGGGCCGCGCAAAGGCGACCTGAGCATCGTGAACGTGCATCCGCGCCCGGGCGAAGAAAGCGCATATCTTTCCACGGCAATCTTACCGATCCGGGAGGACTACGCTGTCGTGGGTTTGGTACCGGGCCTTACGACTGCGCAGCACGCCCTCATTCTGGCGGGGCTAACCACACTCGGAACACAGGCAGCGGCGGAATTCGTTTGCAGGACGAAGCGGCTCGAAGAACTGCTGGTGGCGCTGGGTGCTCCAGCGAAGGGACCCTTTCCGCCTTTCGAAGCCCTTTTGCGGGTGAAGGTGAGCGGCGGAGTCCCGGTACAAAGCGACCTTGTGGCCGTGCACCGCAACAAATAACTGACCGGGCGTATATTCTGAAGTCATGTGGCACGGGCTGATCACGCTGTGGCTGGCGGGCGCGTCGGTTGGCGTACATGCGCGAGGCGTGGATCTGTACAAGCATCAGAAGTATGCCGAGGCGGTCTCCACGCTCGAAGAAGCGGTGAAGGCTGAGCCGCTGGACTCCAGCGAATACAAGGAGTCGGCGCTGTTGATTGGCCAGAGCTACTTTATGCTTTCACAAGCGCAAAAGGCGATTCCCTGGCTCGAGAAGCTGTCCGGCGTCAACGAAGCGAACTACATGCTCGGTTACGCGTACCTGCAAAACGGGCAGCAGGACCGGTCAGAGGCTGCTTTCGCGCGGCTTTTCGAATTGAACGCCGCCAGTGCCGCCGGACATCTGGTTGCCGGTCAGATGATGTACAAGAAGAACTTCCGGGACGAGGCCGCAGCCGAGGTGAGGAAGGCGCTGGCGCTCGATCCCAAGATACCGCAGGCCTACTTTCTGCTGGCCGAAGCCGCCATCGGCCGCGGCGAACTGGACGAAGCCATTACGCTCCTCGGCAAAGAGCTCGAAATCGATCCGAACTTCTCGATGGCATGGTACCGGTTGGGCGATGTGTATTCCCGCCAGCAGCATTGGGCGCAGGCGATCCCGCATCTGCAACGCGCCGTGTGGCTGAATCCAGATTTCAGCGGGCCATACATTCTGCTTGGAAAGTGCTATTACAATATCCAAAACTTCAGCAACGCGGAGAATATCCTGCGACACGCCGTGACACTGGATCCGAAGAACTACGCCGCCAACTTCCTGCTCGGGCGAACCCTCATCGCAGCAGGCCAGGCGGAAGAGGGAAGAGCGCTGTTGGAGAAGCTGAAATCGTTGCCCCACTAGACTCGCCTGGAACCAGCGCAGGTTCGATCACTTGCGGTTCATCATGTCCGTCAACTGTGCTTCTTTCGCGGCCTTGACCCTGGCTCCCTGAGCAAAGGCGGCTTTGCTGCCCTCCAGGTCGCCCGTCATCCGCAGAGTCTGCCCCAGCGTGTTATACGGGCCAGGATCTTCGGGCCGAAGGCGCACGGCCTCGCGCAGCGCGGAAAGGGCCTCGGTCAGCTCGCCCTTCTGCTTAAGAGCGGTTCCCAGGATGAACCAAGCCTCACCGTAATCCGGGCGCAGCCGTACGGCATCTTTCATCTGAGCAATGGTGCGGTCAAAATCACCGGATTGCCACCACGAAATACCCAGCGTGTAGTGGGCTTCGGCCATGTTCGGATCGAGTTCGATGGCCTTCTCAAACTCGGGCCTGGCTTGGTCGAGATCGTCCTTGTTCTTGAGAGCGAGGCCGAGATCATAGTGAGCTACGGCTAAGTCCGGATTTTTGGCGATCAGCGCGCGGAACTGCGCGATGGCGTGGTCCAGGTCGCCTTTTAGCAGATAGGCGCTGCCGATGTTCATGGCGGCGTTGACATTGCCGGGATCGCTTTCCAGCACATGCTGGAACTCGGCGATTGCCTTGTCGGCTTCGCGCGTCTGGACCAGCATGAGGCCATAGTTGTTTCTGGCGTCGAGGCTTCCGGGATTGAGCTGAGACGCGTGGCGGTAGGCGTCCACGGCGTGGGCGAGATCGTCTGCCTTCTGGTACGCTGCGCCCAGGCGGTTCCAGACATCCGCGTTGTCGGGCTGGAGTTTCGTAGCAGCCTCCAACTCGGTGGCGGCTTCAGCATACCGCCCGGCCGCCGAGAATGCGTCACCCAGATGGGAACGGTAGGCGAACGATTTTGGATCGAGACCGGCCGCCTTTTGCAGTTCCGAAATGCAGTGCGAGTAATCCTCGTTGAGGCAATATGCTACGCCCAGATGGTAATGGGCAACGGCGTAACCGTCGTTGAGCGCGACGGCCTTTTGGAATTCCTCTCGCGCTTCCGCATTGCGTTTCAGGACAGCCAGGAGAAAACCGACCTGGTCGTGTAACTCGGCCGACTCCGGCGCGAGATCGGTGGCTTTGCGAAAAGCATCGAGAGCTCCCATGGCGTCACCCTTAGCCATGAGCGCACGCCCTTCGGCCACCCTCTGCTGCAACTTCTCGGAGTTTTGTGCAGGGCTGATGACCACAGTAAACAGAAGAATACAGCAGGCAACCTTCATCCCGGCGAGAGACCTACGGATCAGTATAACCGTACTGTGACGCTGCCTTCCCGTCCTGTTATACTGATGCGCATACACAACACGAAGGGTGCCACATGCGGCTCAAAACTGGGCGAGGGCTTCGGGCAGTGGCTGTCCTCACGGGCATCACGCTCTCAGCAGCGATAGGGTGGGCACAGCAAGACGAGAACAGCGACCGCGCGGCATATGCCGCCAAGGTCCGTGCGACTTACAATTTCCGGTTCGGAAAGGACAAGATTTCCACACCCGGAAACTTGGCAGCGGAGGGCAACGACTTCATGCCGCCCAGCGCATTTCCGAGCGCGGAATACTGCGGGAGCTGCCACGCGGAAGCGTACAGCCAGTGGCGCCAGGCGCTGCATTCCAACTCTTTTCGCACGCCCTTCTACCGGACGAGCGTCAACATCCTGGCACGCACCAAGGGGATCGAATTCACGCGGCACTGCGATAGTTGTCACAACCCGATCGGCGTGCTTGCGGGCGGGTTGACTCAGGATTCACAAGTCGATCGCAGCTTCGACGAGGACGGCCTGAATTGCACCACGTGCCATTCCATTCAGAAGCTCGATTCAACCAGCGGGAACGGCGGATTTGTTTTGGGCATTCCGTCGGTCATGGTGGATGAGGATGGCAACCGGATTCCCGGCATAGTGCCGGATGAAGAGATCCGCAAACACCCCGACCGCCACTCGCGCGCGGTGATGCAAGGTTTCTACCGGACGCCGGAGTTCTGTGCGGCTTGCCACAAGGCCAACCTGCCGAATCCACTAAACGACTACAAGTTCATCCGCGCGTTCACGGTGTATGACGAATGGCAAAATTCGAAGTTTTCTAACCGCAATCCGCTGACGTTTTACCAAGCGGGCTTCACCACGTGCCAGGACTGCCATATGCCGCGGGCCACCCTGAAGCTCAAAGACGACGGCGCCAAGCATGGCACTCTGGTTTCACACCGGTGGCCGGCGGGCAACACAGCGGTGCCCTTCTACTACGGTTTCGACGAGCAATTGGAGAAGACGGTGGAGTTTCTCAAGTCCGGCAGGTACTTGAATGTGGATCTGTTTGGGATCCAGAAGCGTGGAGAAGATGGCGTGACTGCGCCGCTCGGCACCACAGCCTTTCACCTGGCGCCGGGCGAAACCGTACAGGTGATGGTGGTGATTCAGAACAAGGACATCGGCCATTCGCTGGTTCCCGAAGTACGTGACCTCTATGAGCCATGGGTGGAATTCCAGGTGAGTGATGCCGGGGGACGGGAGATTTATCACAGCGGCTTTTTGAAACCGGATGGCTCACTGGACGAGCGGGCGCATAGCTTCACCAACCGGCCGGTGACAAGCGAAGGTGAATTCGTGGATAACCATAAGGTCTGGACTATTCACTCCGTGGCCTATGACAACACGATACAATCGGGCCGCTCCGCGCTGATCCGCTATGAGTTTCAGATTCCGGCGGGAGTTAAGGGGCCACTTACGGCAACGGCCCGCGTGAATTATCGCCACCTGCGCCAAAGTTACCTGAATAATATCTTTGGCAGCGACCACCCTGCCTACCCGGTCGTCGAGCTTGCCTCACGCACGCGCGCCTTCAATCTCGGAGATAACCCGGCGACAACTCCGGACCGGCAGGATAATGCCGATTGGATGCGCTGGAATAACCTGGGCATCGCGTACCTAGACCAACTGCAATATGCAGATTCTATGCACGCGTTCGAGCAGGTGGTGAAGTTACGTCCGGATTACGCGGACGGTTACACGAATATTGGACTTGCTTATATCGAATGGGAAAAGTACTCTTCAGCGCGGCCCAGCCTGGAGAAGGCTTTGGAACTGAGTCCCAACAATGCGCGCGCGCTTTACTATCTGGCGCTGGTAGAACGGCGGGAAGGACACGATGACGAAGAAGTTGCGGATCTCCAGCGAGTAGTGGAGCAATATCCGCAAGCGCGTGACCCTCGGCGGGAACTGGGGATTGCCTACTATCAGCGGCATAGTTACGACGAGGCGCGGCAACAGTTTGAGGCGTTGCAGCGGATTGATCCCGACGATCTCGCGGCGCATTACAACCTGGCGGTGTTGTACCGGCGCATGGGGATGAAGGACAAGGCTGCTGAAGAAGCAGCGTCTTTTGCGACCAAGCAGGTGGATCCAGGAGCGCCGACATATTCGTTGGAGTTTCTGCGCAAACATCCGGAGATCTCGACGGAGAGCGTGCCGTGGCACATGCACACAGATTTGTCGCATCCGGCCACCGCTTCCGGCGGCCAACAATAATTCGAGAGAAGCAAAGATTAGAGGAGATATTGATTTGAGCGGGACTCGCCGGCGATTTGTTCGTTCTTTAAGCCGCACTGCCTTAGTGCTGCCTTTTTCTGATTTACTGGCGCTTGGGCAGAAACTACCGGGACCGATTGAGCGTAGTTATGACGCCAAGCCCAAGGCGGCTGCTCCTGGTCCTAAGTCGCCGATCGAAGGTACTCCGTTGGGAGTCAGCTTCGTGGACTTAGTCAAGGAATCCGGCCTTGCGGTCAAGACCATCTATGGCGGAGAGGGGACGAACAAATACCTTCTCGAAACGACGGGTTGCGGTCTGGCATTCTACGATTTCGACCAGGATGGCTGGTTGGATGTTTTCCTGGTTAATGGCTGGCGGCTGGAAGGATTTCCGGCCGGGAAGGAACCGCGCTGCCACCTATTCAAGAATAATCGCGATGGTACGTTCACCGAGGTGACCAAGGGGTCGGGCCTGGAGCATCGCACTGGATGGGGACAAGCCTGCTGCGTGGGAGACTATAATAACGACGGCTACGATGATCTGTTCGTGACTTACTGGGGGCAGAACGCGCTGTACCGCAATCATGGCGACGGGACTTTTGCCGATGTAACCAAAGAGGCGGGCCTGATTCAGCCCGGTCCAAAGACCCGTTGGAACACTGGCTGCACGTTTGTGGATTACGACAAAGATGGGCACCTGGATCTATTCGTGGCCAACTATGTCGATTTTGACTTGAAGACAGCTCCCCCACCGGAGGCAGGTCCGTGCACTTACAAAGGTCTGCTGGTGGCCTGCGGCCCGCCCGGATTGCGTGGCGCCAAGAATTTCTTGTACCACAACAATGGAAACGGCACCTTCAGTGACGTCAGCGAGAAGGCCGGCATCTGGAACACGCAAGGCACTTACGGCTTGAGCGTGGCCGCGTCCGACCTGGACAACGACGGCTGGCCGGATATCTATGTCGCTAACGACTCGAGTACGGCCACACTTTATCAGAATCAGAAAGACGGGACCTTTAAGGACATCGCCATCGAATCCGGAGCGGCGCTATCTCCCGAGGGCAAGCCGCAAGCAGGGATGGGTGTCTCGATCGGCGATTACAACCGCGACGGCAATCTGGATGTGGTGAAGACTAACTTCGCGGGAGACACCGATTCGCTCTATACCAACCTGGGCGATGCGACATTTGAGGACCGCACTTATCCGAGCGGAATAGGAGTCAATACGCGGCTCCTCGGCTGGGGCGTGGGCTTCTTCGATATGGACAATGACGGATGGCTGGATATTTTGATGTCAAACGGCCACGTCTATCCTGAGGTCGACAAATCCAACGCGGATTTAAAGTATGCGGAACACAAGTATCTTTACCGCAACTTACAGAATGGGCGTTTCGAAGAAGTGACGGACAAGGGGGGTCCCGGCATCCTGGAGAATGCTCCGGCACGCGGATGCGCGTTCGGGGACTACGACAACGACGGCGATATCGATGTGGCAGTAAACTGCGTTAACGCCATTCCTCAACTCTTGCGCTGCGACTCCACGCTGCACCGGAACTGGATCAAAATCAAGCTCCAGGGCGTGAAATCGAATCGCACCGGTATTGGCAGCCGGGTTACCGTAGTGGCTAAGACAAAACCGACTGCGGAGAAGGCGCTGTCACAGATGGACGAGCTACGCAGCGGCGGCAGTTACTTCTCGCAGAATGACATGCGCATGCACTTCGGGCTGGAAGAGGCGGCCAAGGTTGACTTAGTGGAGATTCGCTGGCTGAGTGGACAGGTGGACCAATTGAAGGATCTGGAAGTCAACCGCCTTTACGTGATCCAGGAAGGCGGCAAGATCCTGAAGGCCGAAACTCTGACTCCTGCCGGAAAGCGCAGCTAAGCGATGAAGTCTGTGCGATTGCTACTGACAGCAGCCTTGCTACCTTTGATCTGTGCCGCGGAAGTGAAGTGTCCTTGGCTGAATGCAGCCACCGCGGCAGGCGTATTAGGCGGCGCGGTGACGGCTAATGTTACACAGGGTACCTGTGAGTTTGTCCGGCGGGATGACTCATCCAAATCGGCATTGCGGATCGAGGTAGACACTTTGGCGACGCCACGCGAATTTGCGTCACGCGCAGCGCAGTGCGGAAGTGGTGCGGAAGCACTGAAAGCAATCGGTAATGAGGCGGTAGCGTGCACGCATTCCGGCAAGCAGGGGCAGATAGCGGAGCAGGTAGTCGGGCGGGTGCGAAACCAGGCTTTCCTCGTTCGCGTCAGCACCGACGATCGTGGGGCCACGCCAGCCGGGCTACGCGAGAAGGCGCGCAAGGTCGCGGAACAAGTAGCAGGATTCTTGTTCTGATGCCGCACCGGCTCACGGGCGCTTCGTGCCTTGCTGAAGGTGCTTTTCTTTCTCCTGCTCCTCCGCCTTTCGAATAGCAGCGGCTTTGGCGAAAGCCTCCTGAGCGCCGGCCGTGTCGCCCTTGCGCCGCAAAAGCAGCCCCAAATTGTTCCAGGCGGGCGCATTCTGATCATCGAGTGTGACCGAGCGCCTGAGTGCTTCGATAGCGCCATCCGCATCACCTTGCTGCTTCAGGGTGGTACCGAGAATATACCAAGCCTCGATGTAAGCAGGGCGATGCGTCACGGCTGCCCGCAACTGTTCGACAGCCTTGTCGGGGACCCCGGCGTCAATATAGGTCAGCGCCAGGGTGTAGTGAGCCTCGGCAAGTGCCGGATCCAGATGGACGGCTTGCTCCAGTTCCACGCGCGCGTGCGCCAAGTCGTCAATCGATTTGTAGGCGACGCCTAAGTCATAGTGCGCGCCGGCGTCATCGGGATGATTCCGAGTTACTCCAGTTAGGTACTTGATAGCGGCCTGGAAATCTCCAGCGGCGATGTATGCGTAACCAACGTTCACCTGAATCCGCACATTGTCCGGATCGTACTCGAGAACGCGACGAAATTCCTGGAGGCCGGCGGCCGGATTCCCGGACCTCACTAACGCATTGGCGTAGGCGTTCCGAACCGCGGCGTCGTTAGGATCGAGTTGGACAGCCTGCCGATAGGCGTCGCGGGCCTCCTTGAAGCGGCCTTGCTGCTCATACGCTCCGGCCAGCGTTTTCCAAACCACCCCGTTAGAGGGCAGTTGCCGGGCCGCCTGTGCGAGCTCGTGGGCGGCTTCCGCGTAACGTCCGGTTTCGTAATAGGCGGAGCCGAGGCGAAACAGATAATCGCCATTTTGCGGAGCGAGCGCCACGGCCTTCTGAAGGGCATGCATCGCGGGATCGGCTTGCTTGGCCAACCATAGCGCCGCCCCCAGGTGATACCATGCTTGCGACATTTTGGGATCCAGCTCGGTGGCATGACGGAAGTGAGGAATGGCTTCCGCGGAGCGGTTAGTGGCGGCGAGAAGAAATCCGATCTGGTCCTGATAGACCGCAGATTTCGGGACCAACTCAGCCAGTTTTTGGTAAGCTCGAAGCGCGCCGGTTGCGTCGTGAGCGGCCAGGCGCTGGCTGGCGGAAGCTTCCAGATCTGCGACGGTACTGACTGACTGCGCTTGCAGTGACAGAGAGAACAATAGCGCAGCGCATACCAGCCTTGGAGCGCACCAGCTCACCGGGAATCACATGAACACAGGCGCTTCCGAGCACGCCAGCAGCGCTGCGTCGAAACGAGTTTCATCAGCGGCGCAAAACATGGCCTGGAGCTGGTAGGCCGGTCCTAGAGCGTAGGAAGCGCTGGCCACGAACCAAACATACCAGGAAGCCGCTTCCAGCCAATAGGGCACGAGACCGTTTGCGGAAGCCCACAAGCCAATGTCTCCGAGAGAGGTCAAAAGAATGGCGGCAGTGTAAGACATCCAGCAGCGCGAGATCCATCCCCAGCCGAGGTTGGCGGTGGATCGGCGAATGAGAATGGCTTCCAGCAACAATATGCAGAGGAGCGGATCGCTGCTCCACGCGATGATTTTTCTTAAAGTGACAGGCCCTTCCGGGTGAAGGGGAGAGAGAACAACCTGAGAGAAGTAATAGACCGTATAGAAAGTAATTCCAGCCAGGAGGACTAAGTCCGTCGGCCGTAATTTGCCGAGGACGCCATTGCGGCGGCAAGCCCGAAGCACCTGAATCAGTCCGACGGCCAACAAAGCCATCGATAGAGGACTGAACAGCTCGCCTATCTCGAATGCGCGCTGTGTGAGTAAGTGACTCCAACCGGAAGGCAGGTAGGACAGAGGATTAAGCCATGACTCAAGACCACCAATGTGGCGGACGAATCCTCCGATTAATCGAGATACAGCGGACAGAAGGATCAGAAACCAGGCGGGGCGCAGCAGGTCTCCCGATGAGAACTGCCGCCAACAGCGATAACTGAGTGATACTTCGAGCAGACTGCACGCGATAAAGAACAAGGCTCCGGGATAGTAAAAGTAAGCGCGAATCCAGGCAGGATTGCCGGTGTGCCACCAGGCCGCAAACGCGCATACACCGGCGAGCAGAAGGACAGCGGTGCTGCAAACGATGCGGCGCGGAGCGGCATCCTCGCGCAGCAGAAAGTTCACGACGGCAGTGAAACGAGAAGGCATAGTTTAAACCGTGCGCACGATATGGCGAGCTACGGATTCGGCTGCCCTCCTTCCCAGGAAGGCGCTAAACAGCGGCTTGATTGCGGGTAGAAGATGCGGTTCGTGCGCGCCGAGTTTAGCGGAGCGTGCAATGCGATTGGCGGCCTCCTGCCCAAAGTAGAGTTCTACCGCTCGCGTCGAACGCAGGTTGACCGAGTTTCTCAGAAAGTTGCGGTGCGGGATCTCCGGTGGAAGGCCTCGCAACGCAGACCAGACACGCATACTGGCTTCCAGATTGCAGAGCCCATCGTTCAAAAGAATCGCCTGGCGGTTTCGCTGTTCCGAGCCAATCTGGCGCAAATGAGTCTGGGCTTCGCGAAGGGTGCGGGCATCCTCATCACATTTCCGACAGACTGCCAGGTGAGCTTCTAGAGCCCAGTGCTCCGCGAGAGCCAAATCACCGTCAACCCAAGCCAGGATGTCCTCGATCCCGGGGTGCAGGCCGGGAATAGCGCGGCGCCACGCCCATGTGAGCAAGCGTCTTACCATGCGTCCCGTCCGTTCCGGCCGATCGCCGTGCGTATCTTTCGGACCGCGCGAGAGGTGAGTGCGCCAACAGTACCGGACCGCAGCTTCAGCGTGGAGGCAATCTCGTCATAGTGAAGCCCCTCGCTCCTCAGCCGGAAGCACTGAAGCTCCCTCGCCGTCAGCGTATTTTCAACGAGAGCCAGCACCTCACTGCGAAAGTAGTTGCCTTCGACATCCTGCATCTGATCCGAACAGGAGCGAACCTGTTCCAAGCTTCGCTCTTGCCGCGTCCGGAATTCCTTTATTCTGTCCAACAGATAATTGCGAATCACACGGTAAATCCACGCACGGGGAACGGCTACCTTCTCGCCGTTACACAGAGCCACGAAATAGCGGATGAATCCCTCCTGAAGCGCATCACGAGCCAACTCCTCGTTACGAATCAGCGCCAGCGCATAGCTGAAAAACTCCGCCGCACTCTCGGCGTAAAGCTCCGAAACTTCCCGCTGGGCTTGATCGACCAGCGCTTGCGCTGGGCCGATTAACACTTGTTTCCGCAGCGAAAGCAGACGACCGTCCGAACCCGCGGGTGATGCAAGCGAAGCAACGGGGATTGCTTGCGAAAACCACATAAACACAGTTGTGCAGAGATCATATCATGGGGATCGGATTCCCGAGAAGTGCTACGAGGCGGCCGGAAAAAAAAGGCTTGGGCGTAAAGAAATCGGCGGGTTGCTCGTCATTAGTCCGACAGAGATGCGTCTGGGCGGTGGAGTACACCTCCGCCAGCGCGGCTTCAGGCAGGGGGGAACACATGAACAGATTGTATCTGGCGACCGGAACTTTATTTTTGGCTCCGGCGATGCTGCTGGCGCAAGGGAATCGCGCCGAGATTACAGGTACCGTAACCGACCCCAGTGGAGCGTCGGTCACGGGTGTCGACGTGACGGCGAAGAACGTTGCTACCGGAGTCAAGAGCCGCACCGTCACCAACGACTCAGGTATCTACGCGATTCTCAATCTTTTCCCAGGAACTTATTCCCTCGAGTTCAAGAAGGATGGATTCAAGCCGATCGAGGTTCCAGGCATATCGCTGGACTCGACCAAGGTCGCCCAATTGAATGAGACGCTGGCGCTAGGTTCCCTTAGTGATTCGGTGACGGTGACTGCAGAGGCGCCGATTCTGGACAAGGAGACTCCGACCATCGGGACAAACCTGAAAGGCGACGTAGTTACCGATCTGCCGCTGAATGCCTTCGGGGGCAGGGATGCCGAGGCATTCGCATTTGCGCTAACTCCGGGCTATTCCGCGACGAGCAACACATACGAAGCAGTAATCAACGGTACTCAGGTTTTTACGAAAGATTTCACGGTAGACGGCACCTCCGGGACGGCAACCATCCAAGGAGACTCCATAGAGATTGGCCCCAGCATGGAGGCCATTCAGGAAGTGGAAATTCAAACCAGCGGGTTGGCTGCCGTGAACAGTATTACAAATGGCGGCGTTGTGATGTTCAATCTCAAGTCGGGTACGAACCAGTTCCACGGAAGCGCCTTTGGGTATGGCCACAACGAAATCCTGGATGCGAGAGTTTGGGGCAATCCGACAAAGCCGAAGTCGCGTTTCTGGAATTACGGTGTCAGCGCGGGCGGCCCGATCATCAAGAACAAGACCTTCATCTATGGCACGTTCGAGCGCTATCAGCAGCACGATTTCACGCTTGGACCTCTCGGAAACAACACAGGCGCGGCCAGCGTCCCCACGGCGGCATTTCTCAATGGCGATTTCAGCGCACTCCTGAATACCAGCACTAAGTTAGGAACTGACGTTCACGGAAACCCGATCTATGCCGGGGCCATCTTCAATCCGGCTGATCCGGGGGCCGTTTTCGCGGACAACAAGATACCGTCGAGCATGTTTAGCCCGGTTTCCGAGAAGATCGCGGCACTCTATCAGAAGTACTACACGCCACAGATCAATTCGCTAGTGGGAAACGACCGGATCCTGGCGTTACCCGCCGGCGCCTCGCAGACCCCGAATCAAGGGGTGATCAAGCTAGATCACAATCATACAGAACGAAACCATTTATCGGGCTCCTGGATTTATGATCATCGGCCCCGGCTTAACGAGGATTGCGGCGGCGTTTGGCAAGAAGGAAGCACAGACGGAGGCCCGCTCGCCTGCGCCCGCAATCAATTAACCGTATCCAACGAATTCCGTGCCAGTGATTCATTCAGCATCACTCCAAACCTGCTGAATGTGTTTAACGCCACCTACAATCGATATTGGAACGGCTCGGTTCCGGCGGAGGCGGGGACAAACTGGCCGTCGCAGCTGGGTCTCGGCAACACCGGCGTCAGCAACTTTCCCGTTATCAATTTCGGCGCCACTATAAATGGTATTAACACAACTTCCATCGGTAATAGCTGGCAAGGCTTCTATATCGGTAGCACCTTTATTTACGGCGATACTCTCTCCTGGACCAAAGGTAAGCACGCATTCACTTTTGGAGGCGATTTCCGCGCCATGCAGATCAGCAGCCAGGCGGGATCCGGCGCGCTCAGCTTCAATTTTTCCAATAACTCGACCGGCGCTGCAAGCGCTTCGTATGCAAACCAAGTTGGATTCGGCTTTGCCAGCTTCTTATTGGGCGATGTGCAATCCGCCTCTGAATCCACGCCATTGGATCTGTATGGGCGGCGGAAGGCGATGGACCTGTTTGCCCAGGACAATTGGAAACTTACCCCCAAGTTGACCGTGACTATCGGGCTCCGATGGGATGCGACGTTCCGTTTTCATGAAAAGTACGGGCACTGGGCTAACTTCGATCTCAGCGCCATCGATCCCAATCTCGGCATTCCAGGAGCAATTGCCTACGCAAAAGGGGGTGGCGACAGTTTCGAAAAGAACGAGGACTGGCACAACTTCGGCCCCCAGATCGGGTTCGCGTATAGCCCTTGGAAGAAAGTCGTGTTCCGCGGCTCGTTCGGCATCCTTTACGTGCCTATCGGTATTCAGTACTACGAGGGCGTCCCGTACGGGTACGCACCTGGATTCCGCGGCACTAACGCCGCATCTGCATCGTTCAATTGGAATTCAGGCTATCCCGGTGTTTATACACCAGGAACGATGACGACAACCCCTCCGATCACACAGTTCCCTGTCGTCACGGTTGACCCGAACGCCCTAAAAGCGGGCTATACGGATACCTTCAATATTGGTGTTCAATACGAACTGACGCCAACGATGCGCATCGAGGGCAGTTACATTGGCAACCGTGGCCATCATCTACAGGATTCCGCACTGAACAATAACCAGGCTAACGCATCAACCTTCTTCAACCTCATCAATTCCGGGAATGGATTTAATTACGTCTGTGACAAGGGTATAGCCGCTAAATACGGAGTTCCGTTTCCCTATGCAGGTTTCTGTGCTCCCGCCGTTTCGGCCATCGCGCCATATCCGCA
The DNA here is from genome assembly GCA_035297145.1 of Bryobacteraceae bacterium. Lineage (GTDB taxonomy): Bacteria > Acidobacteriota > Terriglobia > Bryobacterales > Bryobacteraceae > QHXW01. The sequence goes on along the minus strand of DATGZN010000006.1, from coordinate 47,254 downwards.
ACTTTCCGCGGCGGAAACTACCTATTGGTTCTATCCCACTCTCTACTACGTCGGTTTACCTCTTGGGCAGTCGTACTATGACTCCATGGTTCTGCATCTGGTCAAACAAATGAGCAGTGGCCTGACCATGAACATCAGCTATACACTTTCACGAAACCTCTCAGACACCTTCAACAATTTCGGCGACAGCTACGACGTTGCAGGCATTCAGAATTTCGCAAATTTGAGCGAGGCTGCCCACACGCTGTCGGCTTACGACCAGACGCACACGGTAAAGAGCGCCATCACTTACGATCTGCCCTTCGGCAAAGGCCGCAAGCTGCTTGCTAATCAATCACGGCTGATCAATGGGCTGGTGAGTGGCTGGAGAGTTTCCGGAGTCATGCTTTATGCTTCTGGAAAACCTCTGACCTTCTACTCGAGTAACTACTATTACTATCCTGCCTGGGCGGCGACCTATGTCAATTACAATCTTGCCGGATATGGCGGGCGCAAATTCAATCCGGGAAGCTTTGAGCAACCCACAGGTAATGACCCGGCTCCCAACGGGGATCTATACTTTCCCGCATCCGTCGCCACTAACCCGGCGTATGGCCAGCTCGGTTCAGGCCCCGCGCGCATTAGCGCACTGCGCGATTTTGGCTTGGCAAACGAGGATGCCAGTCTCTTGAAGTACATGTCGTTCGGGGCAGATGGCAAGTATAAGTTACAATTCCGTGTAGAATTCTACAATATTTTCAACCGGCATGGCTTCGCCGATCCGGATACGAGTCTCACAAGCAAGACCTTTGGCTACGTAACGGGAGTGAATTCCACGCCCCGGAACGGTCAGTTCGGCGCGCGTTTTCAGTGGTAGCGGCGGTGGCCGCCAGACTGGGCTACACGTTAGTCGCCGTAACAATTGCGGGAATAGCATCCTTCACCTCGGCGGGAGCGCCAACCAGCCATTCCGGCACTATTTATTATATCGATTGCGCGCAGGGCAATGATTCAGCTGATGCGCGCTCACCCTCCACGAGCTGGCGAACGCTCGCCAAAGTATCTCAGCAGGTGTTCCGTCCCGGTGACTCAGTCCTGTTCAAGCGTGGAACCACTTGCTCCGGTATGCTCTGGCCGAAGGGATCAGGTGCGACGGGATCTATCATCACACTCGGCGCTTGGGGAGATGGTCCGCTGCCCCGAATCCAGTCTGGGCCGGACCAGGAGGCTGCGCTTAAACTTTTCAATCAGGAGTATTGGGACGTTGAAAGCCTGGAGTTGATCGGGGGACAGCCGCATGGGCTCTTCGTCAGTGGCGACCAAGGCGTCTTACATCACATCTACGTGAAGAATGTCGTTGTGCACGATGTCACCGGCGAGGTGAAGGCAAAAGAGGGCGGCCTGCTCGTGATATCTCCGGGTAAGGTCGAACAGCGTTTTGACGATATTCTCGTAGATGGCGTTACCGCTTACAGCACTTCACAGTGGGCTGGAATTCTAGTGGGTGGCGGCGATTTCGGCTATCCACCGGAGTCCACATACGGTACCAATGTGGTAATACGCAATTCCATCGTTCACGACGTGCAGGGTGACGGCATCATTCTTTTCCGAATTAAGAACGGCCTCATTGAGAACAGCGTGAGCTGGAATACCGGCATGCAGGAAACACAAACCATCGGCACTCCCAATGCGATCTGGACGTGGATGTGCCACGACTGCATGGTGCGGCGCAATGAAGCGTTCCTCAGCGATAGCCCGGGAGTGGATGGTGGCGCGTTCGATATCGACTATGGAGATGCCGACAACACCGTCGAAAACAACTTTGCGCACGACACGCAGGGCTATTGTGTGGCGGTTTTCGGCGCGGGTTGGACTACCGTGAACAGCATAGTGCGCAACAACGTCTGTCTCAATAACGGCCGCAGCCCGCGCTTGGCGCGTTATCAAGGCGCCTTGTTTCTCTGGACCTGGAACAATGGAAAGCTGAGCGGACTGCGGGTGGAGAACAACAAAATCTACTGGAACCCTGCGGTGGATGCTCCGGCCGTCATCAACAGCGCTAAGTTCGAGGGCACCGGCTCGTTCGAGAACAACGTGATTCGCTCTTCCGCACCGTCACTGATTTCAAGCAACGGCTCGCTGAAGCTTGACGGCAATTCGTACGAGTACACGGGAGCCGGCTCCCCCGTGTGGCAGTACGCAGCCAACTCTTATACAAGTTTTGAGACGTACCAGAGAGAGTCAGGCCAGGATGCTCACGGCCGGATTAGCCAGTCCGATGGTGCAGACCATCTCAAGACGGCGACGCAGTTGCACGATTCCCCAGAAAGTCCGGCCTCTTTGGCCGCGTTCGCCGGCAAATGGCTGCTGCTCGGTTTTGTGTCGCCAAAAGCAGAGGAGGACGGATCATCTCGCGGGCAGGTAACTTTTCTGACGAGCGTGCATGAGCAATTCCGATCGCTGGGCTTGCAAGTGGCGGTGATGGTCGAGTCCCCGCTTGCCTCACAGGCGGCTCGCAACCTAGCGTACGATTGGAACCTGAGCGAAATTCCACTGCTCGTTGATGACGGCCATTCCGCTCTCCAAGCCTGCGGTCTGGCGCACGCTCCGTCGATGGTTTTGATCAGTCCGGAAAGGAGAATCGTGTGGCGAAACAATGGTGCTGTCTCGCCGGGTGAATTGGGTCTGGCGCTGCGCTCCGCGCTGGGCGAACCGCGCTACGCTCAAATGCGCGCACAAGAAAAATGAGCCGTCGTCAATTCCTCCTTCTTCTGTCTGGATGTTCCATCGCTGCACTGGCTCAGACTGCCGCTGACAAGGGTCCGCACATGCTGCGGGACCCCATCTTCGTCTATAACAACTGGTCTTCTTACGACGAGTTGTCGGACAACGTGCCGCTAACCGAGCAGCTGGCCATGAAGGAGTTGGATGAACTGCTGCGCCTCCGCCGCCACAGTGTCCGTTTCGACTACTACATGATGGATGCTTTTTGGTTTGCGAAGGACGGCGGCTACCGCACGTGGCGGAAACCGACCTGGCCGAATGGCCCGGACCGCTGGATGGATGAATGCCGCAAGAACGGCATCCGGCCTGGAATGTGGTTCGGAACAAATCTTCTGGTCCAACTCGATCCCGCCCCAGAATGGCTGGATTCTCTGAACGCTCAGAAGAGCGCCATGTGTTTTTACAAGGGTGGCTTTCTGCCGCATTTCATCGAGACCCTCCAGTACTGGTATGACCGTGGCATTCGCATGTTCAAGTTCGATTTTGTAGATTTCGGCGCTGCCACACCGGAAATCGAAGCCTCGACGCCACCCGCGGAAATTCGCATGCGGAATGAGTCCGCGTTTCGCGAAGCGCTCGCACATTTTCGCGAAAGTAATCCCGATGTTGTCCTGGTCGCCTTCAATGGATTTGGCGGGAACGTGGACGGCACCTCGCTCCCCTTCCCTTTCCTGGATCCGATCGACTTACGCTGGCTAGGAGTTTTTGACACGCTCTACTCCGGTGATCCGCGGCCGTCGGATGTGCCCATGATCAACTTCTGGAGGTCGGCCGACCTCTACGGCGACCACATGGTCCGCCGCTATAACGACAGCTATCTTCCGCTCGAGCGTGTCGATAGCACCAGTGTGATGTTCGCCACCACCGGCACGGATTACTATCGGCGTACCGGCGCCTGGAAGAGCAGCGTGCTGTTAATGATGGCGCGTGGAGGCTGGATCAATACCATCCACGGCAACATGGAATTGATTAATGATCGGATGGCGGAGTGGTTGCACAACGTGCAGTCGCTTTATCTGCCGATGCAAGCGGTGGGCCGCACAAAGACCTTCGGCGGCGTCCCCGGCGACATCGAACCTTATGGCTTCGCATCGCTGGACGCGAACGGCGCGCTCTATGTCGTGGTGAATCCGACAGAAAGCGTGCGGACCATCGCAATGCCTGAACTGTCCCGGGAGCAGCACCCGCTCGGTCAGGGCCGCATTCTCTTTCGCGATGCTGGTTTTCAGCCGGCTCTCTCGGGCAACTCCATCACTTTGGGTCCGGAGCAACTCGCGCTCGTCGGCTACGGGCAAAATGCGCGCGCGCAATACGACCTGGGAATCGAAGAAGATGTTCGGATTCACATTTCCATCGAGCCGATTCCAGCCGCCTTCACGTCGCATGTCCGCAATGAAGTGCAGGCATCGGTTGCGCCGCCGCAAGCCGCTGACGTGCGCATCATCATGCGGCAACGGTCCCCCGACGGTCAGATACGGCGCACATGGGCCGGCGGGCCGCCCAACGGCAAGACCATGGGAAAGGTTTTCCAGATCCACGTGCAGCAGCAGGCGAAGTCCATTCCCGTTGAGATCCAGTATGACAAGGCCATTTGGAGTGGCCTATCCTGGGCTGCCGGTGAGGTACGGTCCGCAGCGATCGCGGGGAACGGTCCGCTGGTAGTTACTTGCTCCTCCGGCGAAAAAGACGATGTCAAACTGGAGGTCCATCTGTACGCCGTGAAATACCGATGAGCTTGGGAGGCACCGTGTCGGCTGGCCTGTGCGCCAGCTGTGCGCACAGCGAGATTATCCGATCCAGCCGTGGCTCGATGTTCTACCGTTGCAGGCTCTCGGACACGGACCCGCGCTTTCCCAAGTACCCGAGGCTGCCTGTGATCGAGTGCGCTGGCTGGAGCGTGAAGACGCCGGCGAGGTCCGATCGCCAGGCAAAGCTTAAGCCGAGTCTAGAGTAAGCGGGATCGGTTGTTTGCCGTCAGTGTCCAATACGCCCAGCTCCTTGGCAACTTGTGCCGCGATCACAACCTTGCCGGATCTCTTGATCAGATTCGGTTCTGCGCTCAAAGCGGCGACCACCCTGCCGATGAACTCCGGGCTCTCGCTGTTCGCGAGGTTCAGCCAACCATTCTCCGCTGCCTGAAGCACAGCCTCGGTTCGCACCAAGCCCGGGTAGAGCGAAAGCGCGGTGACGCCATGATCGCGGAGCTCGTGAGCCATATCCGCCGACATCTTATCCGTAGCCGCCTTCGAAATCCCGTATATCGCATTGCCCAGATACTTCTGGGCGGCCCAATAGCTGATGTTGACGATCAAGCCTCTGCGCCGGGGGATCATGGAACGAGCCGCGTGCGCGGACGCAACAAAGGCCGAACGTACTCCCACGTTCATCATGCTGTGCCATCGGTGCGGCGGCTGTTGCCAAAATGGCAGGGGCCAGGTGAATTGGCCGTCTTCCATCATCCGTTCGTAGCCACCCCAGGCGGAATTGACCAGTACTTCGAGCCCGTCGGTAGCCTCGGCGATTCTCTGAAACACCCGCGTGGTGTCATCGTCCCGAGCATGATCGCAACGAATCCGCATAATCGACGGTGGAAGGTCCGCAGAATCTATGCTTCGACCCGTCGCAATACGGTGAAGCCGGCTGCCGACAGCCCGAGCGCGACGCCACGCCCGACACCGCGTGAACCTCCAGTCACAAGTGTCAGTTGGCATACGCCACAATAGGCGAACAAAAGGAGAAAATCAAGCCCTGGTCGGAGTAGAAATCAGCGCCGGCGCATCACGTTCTGGCTTCATCTCGCAACGAAATGTTGCCGTGAACTGGAAGACGCTCCCTTGGCCCATCTGGCTATCCACCCAGAGATGCCCGTTCATCATGTCCACCAGCCTCGACGAAATGGTCAAACCTAAACCGGTGCCGCCGTACTTTCGCGACGTGGAAGAATCCACCTGGCGAAACGCTTCAAAGATGAGTTCGAGCTTGTCCGGCGGGATTCCCACTCCCGTATCGGATACCGCGAAATGCACGGTGACCGCGGAATCCTGGCGGTCCAGTAGCGCTGCTCTCAACGCGATCGACCCCGCACTGGTGAACTTGATCGCGTTGTTCAGCAGGTTTAGCAGAATCTGGCGGAGCCGGAACGGGTCTCCGATCAGCCGATTGGGAATATCAGGCGCAACTTCGGAGGTAAGCCCGAGACCCTTCTGTTCGGCATTGATCGCAAGCGTTGCCACAGCTTCCTGCACACAACGATGCAAGGAAAACTCCACGGGATTGAGTTCCAGGCGTCCCGCTTCGATCTTAGACAGATCGAGAATGTCGTTGAGCAGCGCCAACAGGAATTCTGCCGATCGCCTGGCATCCATGAGATACTCGCGCTGCTCGGTGGACAGATCGGTATCCAGAACCAGATCGGTCATCCCGATAACGCCGTTCATGGGGGTGCGAATCTCATGGCTCATGTTGGCGAGGAATTCGCTCTTTGCCCGGCTGGCGCATTCCGCGGCGGCCTTGGCGCGCTCCAACTCCTGGGCCGCGCGCCTCTGTTCGGTAACGTCGCGAAAGCCCCATACCCGCCCCACGCTCTTGCCTTGGACACGCTGGGGCTCGGAGTGCCGCTCAAAGACACGTCCGTCCTTAAATTCGATGATGTCGTCGACCTGTGCGTCAGGGTCTGCGTAGATGTTCTTGACCTTGGCTACGAACGCCTCTGGATCGCGAAGTTGGGAGGCGACAAACTGGAGTGCGGCGGTGTGGTTCTTGGCATCGAGCAACATCCGCGGAATCGCCCACATCTCCAGAAATTTTTGGTTGTAGGTTACGATCTGGCTGGCGGAATTTACTACCATGATCCCGTCAGCAGTCGACTCCAGCGTGGCGCGGATGGTCTCCGTGCGCTCCTCCACTTTCCTTCGCAAGAAGGCCACCCACAGCGCACTGAAGAAGATGGCGCTGGCAAGAATGACCAGGAGCCAGGCAATTCTGCGCGCCGTCCACCAGGACGACTGCTCGAGCACGACAATATCCCGCTCGGACCGCAGCAGGATGCGATACGCGGTCGCCTGGCGGTATTCGTCGGTTTCAACAGACCAGACACCAGTCGTCTGGACGCGGCTCCCTACGGGAATGGGGCGCAGTGCTTCTCCGGCGGCTTTCTGGTTAGCACGTGCTGTGAACGTGAAGCTTCCCAACTGCATAGTCAGAACAATGAAGTTGCCACGCATCGACTGGTCGATGAGGGTGCCTTGAATCTTGACCAGTTCCGCGTCCTGGTCGGCGCTCAGACTGCTGTTGTGGGTCAGGTCAATGGGTTCCGGAAGCAAACCCGGGCCGAGTTTCCGGTACTGGCCATTTTCCAGAACGGGCGCATACATTCCTGGCGCGGGGAACCCGATGGCATCGACTCGATCGCCGGGTGCAAGCGACGTTAGCTCGGTGCTGCTGATGACAACTCCTCCGTCTGTGTCCTGCAGGAAGAAATATCGGCCCGGCTCCGCCAAAGTCACCACACCTTGCACACGAATCCGGTGACCGGACACGCCTTCCGGAGTGAAGCGCATCAAACTGTTGGTCGGCAGAATCGGCAATGTATATGGATCGGCACGCGCGGCCTCATTTACATGGACCTGGTCGATGCTCGGAGCGTAGATTTGGATGCCCATCAGTTGCCGCTTATCGTTAAACAGAGTGGCGCACGCCCCTCGGATGCTGACGTCTGCGTCAATTAAGGAACTGTAGTTCCAGGCTTTGTCGAAGCCCGCGATCACGGCCCGAAACTTGTGACCTCCTGCCCCAACCCCCAGTTCCACGGCATCTGCGTCAAGCTCAATCGAGTGCACGATACCCCGAAGCTCGATCCATTGGCTGTCTTGCTGGCCCGTCAGCAGGTCGTCCAGCGGCAGATGATTTGGTGAGGGAAGCGATGCTTTTCCTATGACGTGTATTTGAGGATTGTCGACGATCGGCGCAAACGCGCCGGGAGCGGTGACCCCGCGGACCTCTACCAGATCGCCCGCGTGCGCCCCGGCCTGGTGGTTCTCGATGTAAACACCGCCGGTGTCATCCTGGAAGAAGGTCACTCCCCAGGTGGAGAGATTAACGGTGAGGACGCCGCGCAACTCCACCGGATAGCCCAAGCGGGATTCATCGGGCGTGAGTCTGCGTATCTGGGCGGCCTTCGTGAGTACCGGAAGCTTGCCCGGCGCGTCTGCGTGGACGAGGCGATGTCCTCCGAACAGCAGAGCGGCAAACATGAGCCCTCGCATCCACGCGGGCGCGTGCGGGGCGCTCGAGCGCGACGTCATTTCCCTCCCCGTTGAACGGTGTTGCCTCTGGGTAGAAACCCCGGCTTGATACTAGTGTTGCTGGCACGCGGCTCCCGCACAATAACGAAGAAGTTAGCAGCGCAAGGTTGTCAGAAGTTAACAATGGTCGCGAGGCAACTCCGGAAAATCTATTCAATACGTTCTAATAGGACGGACTCGCTGTCGTAATCACCAACCAGCCGCAAGTCCAATCCATGATTCTGTAAGTAGGCCCCGCTGGCCGTGTCCAACTTTTCTACCAACTTGTTTTGATCGAGAGGTTTGATCCGATAGACGCTCTGCTCATCGAGCCCTCGCAGGCGTATCGTGGGAGCCAGCCGGCCATACTGCTGCGAGTGCAAGAATGCAAACAATACCGACTGCTTCCCATCTTCCGAGACATATTGATTCGCCGTCAATTCGCCCTCGCGCGGCGAAAACAGGCGATAAAGCTTACCCTGCTGCACCGTGCGCCGAATGTTCTTGTAGTATGCAACCATCTTCGTAGCCAGCGCGAAATCGTCATTTGTCCACTTATTCAAGTTATTGCCGATTCCGAGTGAGCCCATCATGGCGACGAGAAACCGGTATTGAAGTGGCGTCGTCCGCCCATTGAAATTGGGAACGTCGGTGACCCACGCCATCATCACTTGCGCCGGATATGCGTAACTGAAGCCCTCTTGAATGCGCAGCCGGTCGAAGGCTTCGGTATTGTCGGATGTCCAAACCTCGTCTACCCTTTTCAAAATGCTCAGGTCGACTCGCCCGCCCCCTCCGGAGCATGATTCGATTTCCAGCTTGGGATGCTTGGCGCGGAGCCGGTCGATGATTTCGTAGACATTGTTGGTGTACTTCACCCAGATCTTTTTCTCATTCGCCGGACCAACTTCCGGCCACCCGGGTTCCGAGAAGTTGCGGTTCATGTCCCATTTCAGGAACGCGATATTGTTCTCGCTAACCAGTTTGTCCAGCCACGCAAAGGTGTACTCCTTCACATCGTCGCGCGCCATATTCAGGATCAACTGGTTGCGAGCCTCGGTTCGAGGCCGGCCCGGAAAATTCATCGCCCAGTCGGGATGCTTGCGATAGAGGTCGCTATCCGGGTTGACCATCTCCGGTTCCACCCAGATGCCGAAGTCCATGCCGAGACCGTTCACGTATTGGATCAGCGGCTGCAAGCCATTGGGGAATTTCTTCGGATTGACATACCAGTCGCCCAAGCCTGCGTGATCGTTGTTGCGCGCGCCGAACCAGCCATCGTCCATTACGAAGCGCTCGACACCGATTTTTGCCGCCTTCTCCGCCAATGCTTTCTGGCCCGGCTCGTCCACGTTGAATTCGGTCGCTTCCCAGGAATTGTAGAGAACGGGTCGCGGCTTGGCCATCACGCCGCCGGGGAGAATGAACTCGCGCGTAAAGCCATGCAGCATGCGCGAAGCCTCGCCGAAGCCATGGTCGCTAAAGCCGCCGTAGAATGGCGGCGTTTCCAGCAGCTCGCCAGGCTGGAGCTGATAGTCAAAATCAAAAGTGTTATAGCCTCCTGTAACCCGGACCTGCTGATGCGGCGTCTGTTCCACGGTGAACTTCCAGTTCCCACTCCAGCCGAGCGCGCCGAACCATACTCTGCCGTGTTCCTGATTTGCGTAGGAGCCGTTACCGTCTGGCGCGTCGATCGCGAACCAGGGATTGGTTTGATGGCTGGTGGTGCCCCGACGGCTTTCGAGTACCTTGCCTCCGGGATGGATCTCTTCCTGTACGAGCTGTGTCTCGCCTGCCCAGCGCCCGTTCAAGTAACTCAGCCGGTAGCCGTCGCCAGGTGGCGCGTACCAGACGCCTGTCTGTGCGCTCTCGATGGTTATGGGCTGCGCGGTCTTGTTCTCAATAGAGGCGTGCTTCTCAATAATCCCGGGATGCACCTGATAGTGGAGCGTCACAACCAGGTTGTACTGATTGTCTTTAGTCACCACCGTGAGTGCGTCGCCATGAATTTCGTGACTGACATAAGCCAGCACCAAGTCACGGTTGCCATCATTGAATATCACTTTCAGACTCGGCTCCGTATACATGTTGCTCCCCCAACCGGGATATTCGCCCGGCGTCGTGCTGGCGGAGCCATCGAACGAGGCCCATTCAGGAGCTGCGTGGGCCGGTGCGAGATCCGCATCGCGCCACAGCTTCTTGCCCCAGTACACGTGCTGCAGTTGATTTCGTTCGTTCACTCCGAATACGTAGCTGGCGTTGGCTGTATCGAGCACAAAGAGTTTCTTGTCGGCCAGATAGCGTACAGGATTTTCTCCGAAAGCACACGCACACACAACGAGTGCGCCGAGAAGAGAGAAGCGGTAGCGGTTGATCACGGAACCTATGATATTTCGAAACGGAGGCACGCGCGACCCAGGTAGATTTCGTCTCCTGAATTAAGCCGCTCACCGCGCTTTCCGCCAGAAGGCACTTCGATGGAGCGCCCGTCCCGGAAGATCCGCGTACCGTATTCGCTCGAGTCGTCGCAAATGCGGTATTCACTCGTCTCCGCGTCCAGACGAATGTGAGCGTGGCCGCGCGAAACGGTCGCGTTAGCTTCGTCCGCGCTATCTTCAAACACGATGTCGTTACGGCGAATCACGCGCTGGCGGGAATCGGTAAGTTCAGCCAGGCGCCCGATATTGATGCGCGGCTTGTCCAGCACGAAGGTCTCCTGGCCGGCTTTTCCACGCGCGATAGTCAGCCGTGCGGGACTGGGTTTGGAGGCTGTGACCGTCGGCGCGCTGCGGTTTTCGTAGAGGATATCGACACTCCTCGGTCCGCTCTCGGCAGTTTCGATTTCCACGGCGAAGCCGGCGGGGATATCGCATCCAGTGCCCGCCAGGCACTCGCGAATGTCCTTTTCGAGCCTGCCCTCAGCACTGAACGCCACCTCGAAGACGGCGCGTCTGGCGGCGTCCGGTGAAGCCAGTCGCACCACGACGTGATTGAACGGGAAGATTCGCTCACCGCGCCGGGCCGTCTGGATTTTGCCGGCAACCTCGTCGAGAATGCCGCGGTGCACCAGCAACAACTCATCGGATTCCGCCGGCCCGAAGGCCTTCTCGGTCCATTTGCGAAACTCGCGCTCGATGGTTTTCTCGACTTCCGAAAAGAAACTCATGGCCGCTCCTCCGCCGCGCCAATCAAGCCCAACTCGCGGGCTGCCCCGACGATCTCCGCCGCGGCTGCCGCCGGATACGTGCCGCCGTACTGGCCATTTTCAATCAGAATGGAAAACGCAATTCGCCTGGTAGCCTTTCCAGCCGGCGCAAATCCGATGAACCACGCATGGGACGGAGCGTCCGCCAGCTCCGCGGTCCCGGTTTTTCCGGCGATCGGCACCACTCCCCCGGCCGCACGCCGACCCGTACCGCTTGTGACGACCTCACGCATGAATCGCGCCATGGTCGCCGCCACATCCGGACTGAGTATCTGCTTTGGCTCGGTCGCCTGAGCCGCGCCGTCATCCAGAATCCAGTGCGCGCCCGGCATCATCCCACCATTGGCCACCGTTGCGGCAACGCGGGCCATCTGGAACGGCGACGCCACCACCTGCCCCTGACCATACGAAGATTGCGGCAGCGATTTGCGAAGTTGCTCCGGCGTGTTCGGCGAGGCTACCGCGATACCAAGAAGGCTGGCCGTTTCGAACAGCGGCTGTGCGCCAACGTCATACGTTCCAAGTTGAGCGAAATATGCGTTGCAGGAAACGACGGTGGCGCGCTCCAGGTCAAGCGTGCCATGTGCAGTCTTATCCAGAATGTCATCGCGGATCGGGCGGTTCGAGCGTCGCAAGTAATTTCCCACACGGCCATCGGGAAGCCGAATGCACGAGTACTGCGCGTGTTCGAGCGCCGGGTCCTTGCGCAGCGCGGACATCGCGGTAACGAGCTTGAATGTGGAACCCGGCGGATAGAGGCCGTAGCGCGCACGATCGAGATATGGATTAGCGTTATCCGAATCCGGCTCCGCCATCGGTTCTTCTCCCGGTCCCACCGGCGCCAGCGGATAGCTCACCGATGCCAGCAGATCACCATTCGCAGGATCGAGCACCACCAGCGCCCCTTTCTCCTTGCCGGCCTGACGCAGCTGCCGCTCCAGAATCTGCGCCGCCCGTATTTGCAAGCGCGCATCAATAGTCATGCGCATATCGCGCGGGCGGTCGAGCACGCGGCGAACGTCGAGATGCTCCGGCTCGTACCGGTGGCGCAGCAACGGAACCAGCTCGCGGTAATCGTAGCGAATGGTGCGCTCGGCGGCGCCGGTTTTCGGGTTCTTCACTTCCACCAGCATCGGCCGGTCATCATAGCCGCGAAGGCGCGTAGCGGAATCGCGCTCGACGAACGATGTATTGCTCGCTCCCCAGCGCATACGCGTGCGCAGGTCGCCAAGCAGATCGAATGTCAGCCCTCCGAACGGATAATGCCGGCTTTCGGTGCGTGAGCAGGCGCGATCGATATTCACCCCGAGGCGCGTATAGTCGGCCCGGTGTGCTTCCAGTTGTTCCCAGCGGCTGGTGGCTAGCGGCAGACCGTTACGGTCGTAGATGCTGCCTTTCGGGATCTCGCGCATGATGGCGAGGAAGCGCGGATTGTATTGGTAGCGTCGTGAGCCATCGGCCTGCACCACCAGCGCACCCTGCCCCATCACCGCCGCACTGCGCAGCACCTGCACATACGCCGCCTTCGCCACAATCAGCAAAGCCAGGCTTCCCAGAACGATTCCCATGGCTTTCACTGGCGCACGGAATGGCAGATTGCGCTCCGGCTCGGATGCGCGGCGGGAGATCGAAAGCAGGATCGCGAAAACCAGAAAGTTGGCTAGCATGGCCGTGCGGCCATAACTCAGAAATGGTGTTACAACACCCGACAGCGGCATGACGCCGAGTGCCCCGCCGCCGATCAGCAAAATCTGCAGCGCCGTCGCCGCCGCCAGTCCCGTCGCGAGAAAGAATTCGTAGTCGCTTTCCGCGCGAAGTGCGATGCGGAACGCGCGATAAAGCAGAATAGCGTACAGAACAAAAATCGCGAGGAAGCCCAGGAACCCCCATTCTTCTCCCAGCGCCGAAAGGATGAGATCGGTGTGCGACGCAGGAACCAAGGCTGGATCGCCTAGCCCCAGGCCAGTGCCAAACGCGCCTCCCGTGGCAAAGCCCCAGAGAGACTGAGCGAGCTGATCGCCTCCGTGCACCGCGTTGTTCCAGGGTGAAATCCACATGTTGACGCGTGCGGCGACTGTGTGGGGCACTCCCAGCACGTAGCCCGCGCCGAAACCGCCGGCCAGCAGCGTGAGTCCCGTGAACAGCATCGCTGAACCGCTTCGCGCGATCGCATAAAGCCCAAGGAACAAACACGTGAACACCAGCGCCGGCCCCAGGTCTTTCTGCAAAAAGAAAAACAGAAGCGATAGCCCGACACAGACAATCACCGGAATCGTGTATTCGAGCGGCGGCAGATCGATATGTTTCGAAAGCCACGCCACTCGCGGCCGCGTTTCCCGAGCATGGCGCAAAATGTCCCAGCGCTCCGCGAAATAACCGGCCAGGAAAAGGATCAGCAACACGCGAATCAGCTCGACCGGCTGGAAGCCGAACAGGTTGACCTTGGCATCGCTCGTGCCAGGGCCATATCCAAACACAATGAGCAGGATGGACAGCGCAAAACTGCCAAGCAGTGGAACGAAGCTAAGTTTGCCGAAAGTGCGCCGGAAATCGACGGAGCTCAACGCAGCAAACAACAGGCATCCGCCGATGACGCCTTGCGCGAAGCCGACGAAGATCATGCCGTCGCGCACCGGATCGCGCAAGCTGACCATCAAGATCAAACCGGCGCCGGTCAACAGGAAGATGGGGACAAGCAGTGTACAGTCGCCCGTGAAGCCGCGCAGCAGCCACCAAAGCTCTACCGCCGAGTAGGCGCAGAAGAACAGCACCGCCCAGAGTAATAACTCGCGCCGGAAAACCGCCGGCCGCCTCACCACGAATTGCGGTTTGAGAAGGCGGAACTGCTCCGCCGTCAGCAGCGGTATTGAGCGCTCGCGGCCCGGGTCGGGCCCCTGCGCAATTCTGGATTTGAAACTAGCGAGCCCACGCGCGCCCCGGATCTCCGATTCTGTCACACGCAGCCGCGCCAGGGCGCCAACGTTTGGCAGACTCCCCGCAGCATCGTAGATTCGGCGCGCCACGAACTGCCGCTCGCCGGGATCAGTGATGATGTTGAGGAACGGCAGTATATCCTCGCGCGAAGCAAGCTCGTTCAGATTGAGCAACTGCTTCGCGGCCAGCCCTTTCTCGATTTCGCCGAACGCCGACGACTTCGCCCGATAGACCAGATACAATCCGCAGGCGATTAGAATGGAAACCGCGGCGAGCCATGCGAATTCACCGAGCGGCCATGCCCGCGCTCCCAGCCGCGCCGCGCGCGCCGCCACCCGGTCTTCGACTCTGCTTCGCGTTACGGCCATAAACGGAACCCGCCGCCCTGCAATTGCTTCAGCCGGTAATCCACCGCGGAGATCATGTTTTGAATACGCACAATGTTGCTGTTGGCATTCGCATCGGGAGCAATCTCCTGGTAGAGGCGCAGCGCGTGGTTGTAGTCGTCCTGCGCCTTCAGCACCTCGTCCTTCTCCTGCGGCAGTCCCTGGATCTTGCGCGAGTCGTACCAGAGCCGGTCGCCGCGGTCGCGGTATCCATCGGCAAGCTGGCCTTTGTCGCGATTCCCCAACGCATAGCCCCGCTTCTCCGCTTCTTGTAACGCCAGGTATGTCTTGTCGATGTCCTTGAGACCGTACTCATAGAGGCGCGCCAGGCCCAGTTCCGGATCCGGCGACTTTGGCATCAACTGCTGCGCCTCGTTGAGTTTCTCCGCGGCCTCGCTTAACGTGGCCGCATTGCGCCGCGCCGTGCCCACAATGCGCGCCACCTGCCCCTCACACAGGCGCAACTTTCCACGCACGAAATTGTCGCCGGAATCGAGCTGGAGAGCATCCCCCAGATATCCTCGCGCGCGTTCCCAGTCTTTCTGGAGCACTGTTTGCAATCGATACGTCGCGATCACGTGATCCGCGGCCGCCACCAGTTTCTGCTTCACCGCCCGGCGCGGGCCAATGAGAAACAGAGACTCCGACCGCCCCTTGGATAACTCCGTCCATCGTTGCCAAATAGCGTCGGTGTCGGTCAACGCTTCGGTCTTGATCTGACCTTCAAGCTGCTGGCCGCGCGTGTAAAGCAGGTACGCCGACGCGATTTCATAACCGGCGTAGGCGGCGATTATGAGAAACAGAATCCCGATCACCCGCAGGGCGCGCTTACTGATTTTCCAAAAGGATCGTGTTGGCCGAGCAGGCGGCGCAATGGGCGCATCTAGCGCGGATGCCGTCACGGTGCGGCGCGTGCTCTCGTCGGTCGTGGCCGCCACCGCGGGCGCTGTGGTCGTGCGCCTCGTGCTCTCGTCGGGCGCGGAGTTCGCCGCCGCCGTCCGCCGCGTGGCCTCGCGCCCGTCCTCAACCTGGGCCAGCACAGCGCCTCCGCCACGGAAGCGGATCAGATCAGCCGCGAAATCCGCCGCGGATTGGTATCGGCGCTCGGGATCGGAAACCAACGCCTTCATCAGTATGTTTCGCAGCGGTTCGGGACACGGATCGGGCGCGGGCGGCGGCGGAATGCGCGAGCGGATCATACGTTCCAGGCGCTCGGTGGTGGCCGCCTGATACGGCTGAAGGCCGGTGATCATTTCGTACAGCACCACACCCACCGACCAGAGATCCGACATGCGGTCCACGTCCCCTGAGTCGAGACGCTCCGGTGAGGCGTATTGCACGCTGCCAAATTCGTTGCGCGTGAGCCGGCGCGAGAGCGAGAGCGCCTTGGCGATTCCGAAATCCAGCAGCCGCACACAGCCCTGCGTATCGATGCGAATGTTCCGCGGTTTGATGTCGCCGTGAATGATCCCGTGGTACGACTTCCCGTCGATCGTAGTTTGCAGGCCGTGCGCGTGCTCCAGAGCCGCGCAAATCTCAATGCCAATGTCTACCGCTTGCGTAACCGCCATTGGGCCGCGCCGGATCGTCTCGGCGAGATCCTCACCTTCGATGTACTCCATGGAGACGTAGAAATAATCGTCTGCGTCCCCGGCATCGTAGATCCGCACCACTCGCGAGTCGATGGCGGCAAGGCTGGCCTGCAACGCCGAGCCGCGGCGTTCGGCTTCAATGCTGTCCAACGTATCCGCATCTGAGCCGTGCTCGATGATCTTCAGAGCGATGGTGCGGTCGGATTCTTCGTCGCGGCCCAGGTACACATCGGCCATGCCGCCACGCGCCAGCTTGCGGATGATTTCGAAGTTGCCTATCTTACGATTGACCGGAATCATTGCCGCCGCCTGTGCTGTTTCTGCGATCCCTTAGCCGCTTCCGGCTGTGCGCGGCCAATCGGTTCCCCGCTTGGGAAGAAATTGAATTTGAGAATGGTTGCGCTGTCCATGCCCTGAGGGATCACAATGCCTTGCGCCCCGTTTTCGGAAAAAACGTTTCCGACCAACACTGGCCGCGCCGCGCCGGAAACCAGGATGCCTGGCCGTGGTTCACGCGGATTTCGTCCGTTGCGCACAATATCGTTATGCGATAGCCATGGCGCAGCATCGCCCGAAATCAGGATGCCGCTGCCGAGGCTGTCGTGAATGGAATTGGCGCGAAAAATCGGCCGGCCAGTTCCGCGAATCTCTATCCCCGTCTGTGCGCCGCCGATCTCGCAGTCCTCCAGCTCGACATCCGAATTCGTCAACAGAATACCCATCGCCAGCGGCAGTTTCTCGTCCGCAAGAACCCGCAGTCCAGTGATGCGGACATTCTTGATGTTTTCCCCGACGATGGCAGCTACCTCGCCAGTTGCCGACGCAGGTGCGCGCAGAATAGCCGCGTGCGGAACACGGCTCGATATGTTAATCCCGTCGCGCAACCGCACCTGTTCCCGGTACTCGCCGCTGAGCAGTTCGATCGTGTCGCCGGGCTGTGCCTGCGAAAGCGCATCGGCAATCGCCGAGAACTGTGCGCCATCCGTCCTTCCCACGATGAGGACTCGCGCCGGAGAAGCAGGCACGGCGGGTCGCAGCGGATTCAATAATCCAAAGCGCAGTTGCAGCGCAGCCAGTAGCAGCGCACCGCCGACAAGTCCGTAAATCAACATGGCCGCGCGCCCGGTGAGAAAGCTCCCTTTCCCTCTTTCTGCAACGACGGATGCAACAGCCGTCGCGGCAAACATCGGCCCTTCCGCGATCACAACCGACACGTTATCCTTGCCGCCGGCACTATTGGCGGCGTCAACGAGTTCTTCAATGGCCACGTCCGGGTTCCCGGCGTGGCTCGCCACCGTGCGCAGAATCTCGTTCGAGGTCACCTGATCGCTCAGCCCGTCGCTACATAGCAGCAGGGCGCTGTCGTCCTCGAATGCAATCCTGATCAGCTCGATGAATTCGGGATCATCAGGAGTGTGCTCTTCCGTGCCTACATCGCGGTACACTTCGTTCCGCCGCGGGTGGCGCATGGCATCAGCCTCGGAGAGGTCGTTACTGTCCTCGCGTTCTCCCACCGGCGAATGATCGTGCGTGACCTTCTGAATACGGCCGCCCCGAATCTTATAAAGCCGCGAATCACCCACGTGGCCGATCACGGCCGATCCATCCTCCACCACGGCCACGGTCAGCACACAAGCCATTCCGTGCCAGTCCGGATTGGTGCGCGCCAGCCGGAATATCTCATTGTTGGCGACTGTAATTGCCTCGCGAATGCGCTCGCTCGCCGTTCCGGTCTCGCGTTCCAAACGGCTGCGCACCATGTTGACGGCAACGTCCGCGGCCTTCTCCCCCGCGGCATGTCCGCCGATGCCGTCGACGACCAACAGGATGCCCCGGCTCGGGTCGCAGTAAAAGCGATCTTCGTTGTTAGACCGGACCAGCCCCGGATGGGTGCCGCCCGCGCACCGCAGCTTCGTCCTCGACACCATCATTTCTGTTTTCGGTAAGCGCGGAAGACGTTCACCCAGGCCAGGCCACCCGCCAACAGGAGCAGGCCGCCGATGAAGAAGTACCGCGCGAAGTATAAGGTCTTCATTCGCCGCCAGCTTGAAAATCCAGGAAGACTACATCGGCCAGGCCAATCCGCGCGCGCGGCGGAAGATCTACTTCGAGGTTCTTGTCTTTCTTCTCGTCACCCGCGTATTCGACGCTCGACGGGATTTTCCGGCCGTCGATGGTGGTGCCCAGCCGGCTCAAGTCCTTCACAAAAAATTTCCCGGTGGCGGGGTCACGCCGCAACCGGATGTGCTCGCGCGAGACGTCCGGCAGCGTTTCGAGCGTGAGATCGGTCCAGTAATCCCGGCCGCCTCGGCCAATCACGATCTGGTTCTTCGTCATGCGGTAACTCTGCGGGCCTTTGTTGTCTTCGTAAGCCAGTGTCGCGTAAGTTTCCGGCGCTCCGGCAGGCTTCTCCTCGTACTTCTGCGCAGTTTTCAGCTCGCCACCCAAACGGCTGGTTGCGATGCGCTTTGTCATGCTGCCCGTTCCATAGTCGGGCTTCGCGGGCAGCGCAAGCTCCGAATAGATCACGATATCGCCGGGTTGCGTTTCGTCGTCCGTGTTCTCGAGGATGTCGATCATCCAGCCGCCCGGGGGCGCTTCCACTTTAGGAGCGGCCTTGCGGGAAAGCTTCAGCTTGTTGCTCAGCTGGTTGCTCAGGGGGGTCCGGTTCAAAATCGAAAGTTCGGCATCCAGTGCGCGCCGCGCCTCATCGACGATGCGGGGAATCAGACCGCGCAGACGATCCAGGTCATCGGCGTGCAGGTAGACGTGGTAGATAGCAGGCGCTAGCGTGCTGTATTCGAGCGGCTCCAGGCCCTCGCGCATGTTGCGCACGAGTTCCCGGATGATGTCGCGCGCGGTCGCCGAGTGCGTGGCCAAACGCGTCATATTCCTGAAGTACGAATTCTGTTACGTAGGCGTTCCAAATCATTCTAGCAAGCCGCCGGCTTTTCATTGGAAATGTTGACTTTGCCTCATTTACCGGCTTACGATCAAAACCTCGGGCGCGTCGCCTTTCATCTCGATCGAATCCGTTGCGCTCCGATCCAATGACTAGTCTATGAGCGCTGAGCCAACCGTTGTGACCCGCCGCGCCGTGTTGAAAGCTGCCGGCAAAGGAGTGGAGGCGGCTGCGTTCTCGGCGGCCGCAGGGAGCGCGTTGGCACAAAACTCCGGAAAGATTCCGTTTTCGTTGATTGTCGACGATGGCTCCCCCGTAGATCCGTTGTTCTACGAGCTCCCCGGTTATGAGACGCCGTTCCTCGTTCCGGCGGAGTTCACAACGCGCGTGGCGGAAACTTTCGAGCGCTTCGGCTTGCGCGGCAAGATCACTATGATTCCGATGCCCAGTTGTCTTGGCCGCATCGATCAATCGCTAAAACGTGTGCCGCAAGAACATCTCCAGACATTTCTGAAGATCGTGCGGGAGCGCATCGCTCCGCGGTTCGATATCACCCCGGAATTCCTGACCCATCTGCGCGCGTACAATCTCAAAACTGGAGACTACCAGCACATCTACGAAGACGTCTGGATCACGCATGCTCCGCTCGACGAAATCGTGGAATATTTCACGCTCGCGTTTCAGATTTTGCAGAACGTGGGCTTGTCGGCCACTGGCATCACCTCGCCTTGGGTCTCGGGCATTGACGTCGAGAAGAAATACGCGCAGGCGCTCGCCAACGCGCAGTGGAAAGTGTTTCAGCGCAAGGTAACGTGGTATTTCCTCTGGGGCTCCGATCTCGGACCGCCGCGCAAACTGTCGGTCGAATATGAGGCGCCGGAACGCGGCCAGAAGGTTGTCAGCGTGCCCGCCAACGCGCCCGACACCTTCTGGAGCATGGAACACCAGCCCGGGGAACGCCGCCAATTTATTCAGAACAACATCGACCGGCTCCTATCCGCGGATGGCCGCACCGGCCGGATTCGCGAGCTGATCGACGCGGGCGCCCCCGTGATGCTGCTCACGCACTGGCAATCCCTCTACACCCAGGGCACCGGACTCGGCTTGGAAGGGCTTGCTGCTCTGGCTGAGCGGATACAAAAGGTATTCGGCGCCAACGTCGAATGGATCTCGTGCTCAGAGCGCGCGCGCCGATTCGTGAGTGCGTAGCCGGAGATGAAACACTTGCCCGTCTCTCGTCTTCTGATTTTGTGCGGCGTAGCTGCCGCCTCGGCACTTGCACAGTCGCAAACTTTCACCAGCGCCGATCTCTACAAACTTCGGTCTGCCGGCAGCGTGATGCTTTCACCGGACGGTGCGCACCTGGCCTACACCATCAACCGCAATGACGGCTCCGGCCGGCCGTACTCTCAATTGCTTGTAATGACGCTGGCGGACGGCCGTTCCATGCCATTTTCCAAAGAGAAAGAACCTTCGAGCGGAGGCGAATGGTCGCCAGACGGCCGATGGATCGCCTATAACGGCAAGCTCGGGGACCATTCCGGATTGATCGTGGCCCATCCCGACGGTTCCGGTGCGAAGTTCTTATCGGCGCTGCAATGGACCAATGGCCCTCTGCCGACTACCGGCAAGCGCTTCACTTGGTCCCCAGATTCCAAACGGCTGGCGTTCGTCAACGCCGTCCCAGGCCCTGAAACGGCCGACGCGACCGGCGATCCGATCGTCATTACCCGCTACCTCTACAAACCGGACGCCGATGAGGGCCTGTCGCACTTCAACGATAATCGCCGTCTGCATATCTTCGTGGCCGATATATCGAGCGGACAAATCCGGCAGCTCACCGACGGCACGCACTACGAGCATTCTATTGACTGGTCGCCCGATGGCCGCGAGATCGCTTTCGTCTCCAACCGGGAGCCCAACGAAGACCAGTTTTTCAACTACGACCTGTTCACCCTCAACGTCGCTACTGGTTCGATCCGGCGGCTCACAGCGACGGAGAATGCCGAATACCAGCCGCACTGGTCACCCGACGGCAAAACGATCGTCTATCTCGGCACCAAGCGCGGCCTCACCGATCTCGAAACCACCATGGAGGACACACACGTCTGGCTGATCGATGCCGATGGGCGCAACCGCCGCGAATTGGGTGGCGCCATCGACAACCGGCAGTATGATGCCACATGGTCGCCCGACGGCAAATGGGTCTATCTCATTGTTTCAAGGCGCGGAAACTCGATACTGGCCCGCATACCGGCATCCGGCGGAAAGCCCGAGACCATCGTGACCGATACCGGCAGCGTCGGAAGCTATTCGGTGTGTAAAGACGACAATATCGCGTATACGTACACCTCACCCAACGATCTGGCCGCAGTCTTCTATGGAAAACCGGAGCAGCCGTCAAAGAAGCTGACGGATCTGAACGCGGAAGTGATGGCCGGCAAGAAGATAGCGGAAGTCCAACCGTTCACTTTCATCAGCAATGACAACAAGTTCGAGGTGGAAGCGTTTCTAACTAAACCGGTTAACATGACGGCGGATTCCAAACACCCGTTAATCGTTGTGATTCACGGAGGCCCGCATGGGCAGCAGGGGCCGGCGTTCAACTTTCGCAATCAGGTTTACGCCGGACTCGGCTGGGCAACGCTGATGGTAAACTACCGTGGCTCAACCGGTTACGGACAAAAGCTTGCCGACGCCGTTTTCGGCGACCAGAACGGCAACGAAGGGCAGGATGTTCTCTACGGGTTGAACACAGCGTTGCGCCGCAACTTGTGGATTGACCGGGATCGCCTTGGGGTGGAAGGAGTTAGCTATGGCGGGCAGTTGAGCGCGTGGCTGGTGACCCAGACGAATATTTTCAAAGCGGCGATCCCCACGGCGGCCATCACCAACCTGATTAGTTACAACTACATGACTTATTACAACCAGTACGAGCAGATGGAGTTCGGCATCTTCCCGCACCAAGGCAACTTGATGGATCTGCTGTGGCAGCGCTCAGCGCTGAAGTACGTGGCCCAGGTGCACACGCCGGTAATGCTGATGCATGGCGAGAACGACGCAGATGTGCCCATCGCCGAAGCCGAGCAGTTCTATATCGGGCTCAAAGACGTTGGCGTGGAAACCGTTTTCGTGCGCTATCCGCGTGAGGGACATGGACTTCGCGAGCCGAAGCACGTGGTAGATAGCATCGAGCGGTCGATCCAGTGGTACGAGAAGCACTTCCCGAAGTCAGGGCAGTAATCGCAGCTTACGCGCCAAACGAACCAATAAATTGCTTCTCAACGCGTGTAGTTGCCCGCGAAGATCCTCGGCCTCGGCCGTGCTCCGTTGCGCCCACGCCGTGCGCTCCTCGACGGTATGCTCGGCGGCGTGCAAATGTTCGATGCATTCCTCAAGCTCGCGGCATTTGCTTTCCAGCCCCTTGTGCAACTCTGGCAAACGCACAATTTCGGGATGCAGGGCGCTCAATTCGACCAGCACGAATGCCAAGTCACGGTCTTCGATCGCGGTGGCCAGGGGCGGATCAGACTGAAAGTCCATCTTCACGAGAAACGGCTCCTGGGCAGGCTGCGACAGAGCCACCTTTATTTCGAACACGCCGCTACCAATTGACGTTTCCGCCGAGGCTTCACCGACCGATACCCGCAGCCGGCCCGCCGGCGACGACTCCGGAAGGTACCCGCGCAGTACGATTTCCGACACCGTGAGGAGCGGTCGCACCTGCAATTCGGCGTGCGAAGCCACCCATGCGTCTCCGTGGAGTCCGATGGCTGCACCCGTTTGCAAAACGTAGCCGGTCAAGGGAGCCAGCGCGTGGCTCTTCAACTCCGCAATCAGGCGGCCCGTATCAGCGATTTCGCGATTCTTCTCGAGTTCCATGCGCTGATAGGCCTGGATCCAGCCATCACGCACCTTCAGGAGCCATTGGAGGTTTTGGGCGTCGGCTTCAGTGAGTGTGTGGCCGGCGGCGATATGTTTCGGCAGAGGACGTTGCACATAAAAAGTGCCGTGCATGGGCGCGATCTCGTCGGCGGGCCGGTCCTTGGTGTAAAGGTAGATCGAAATCGATTTCCGCGAGAGATGCCGTTTGGGTTCGGGCAGGTCGATTTTCGGAAAGCCGTGCCAGGAGCGCTCATTTGTCTCGAACATCACGCAGCGGTTGAAGAGCGGATCGTAGCTCGAAATGCGATTGGTGGCGGGATCGCGTGGGTTGGAGTGAATCTCGAGGGCGCCGCCCCAGTCACCCGACCACTCTTTGTTCATGTAGACAATCAGATTCAGGCGCCGATGCAACTTCTGCGCTTCGTCGTAGTTGAAATCGACGTGCGGATCCAACTCCTGGCCGTGCTGGTTGTCGTGCGTACCGCCGCCATACATTCTCGGATCGAGAATGAGATCGGAGATGCCCGAAATCCGGCTCACCAGGTCGAGAAAAGGCTTGGATCCGATGGCCTCGTAGAGCTGCTGATAAACCGGGCTGATTTCGCGGATGTTCGTATTGACGGCTTTCCTCGCGGTCAGCCCCAATTCGTTCGTCGCCAGCCGGGGGTTAAAGCTGGGGAAGTCGGCGAGAAGCCTTTCCGCGAATGAAGGTTCGAAGAAGCTCTCGATCACTACATGCTTGAACGGATCGCGGTGAAGGAAGGCATGGCGATACGCGTCGGCATTTCGAACGACCTCGCTCGATACTTCCGGAATCGAGGCGATACCGGCTGGGGCCATCACGCTACCTCACCGTTTGTACGCTACGCAAACCACGCGCTTGCCGCGGCGATGCTGTTCGTATGCGTCGGGCGGAGGCTGAATGATTTCGGAACGGCGGAATCCGGCGTGCTGCAGCATGAAATGCAGCGCATTTGGCGACGGGCAAGTGGCCAGCGGCGAAGCGCCGGTCTCGCCTATGTCGTTATAAAACTCGCCGGCCTCGTCAATCAGCGCCAGCACGCCGTGATAGGGGCGCGTCCAGGCGCTCCCGCCCCACTCCGCGGTTCCTTCCACCTCATCCACAACTTGCGTTTCGATAACGCAGACCTCGCTGGTGATGCGGCTGATATTGCGCAAACACAGCATGGGGTTTTCCAGGTGATACAGCAGACCCAGAAACAGACACAGCTCGTACTGACCCGTCTCTTCGACGCGCAGGTCTTCGCAGTTCTTCTGCTGATACACGAGATTGCGCAGCCCATAAACCTCGGCGACCAGCCGGGCCTTCTCCAGGTTGGACTCTCTCACATCCACGCCGCGGACTTCCCGCATGCCCTTGCGGGCCATCGCAACCGAGTAATAGCCTTCGTGACAGCCAACATCAATGCACCGGATCTGGCGTGTGCGATCACCGAAATATCCATCTACCACGCGGTTGACCATGTCCAGACGGGTCTGATGAATGGGCAGTATTTCGGGCGGCAGAACCGATACCGTGCGGCCGTACTCGCCCAAATCGAATTCGTAGAACCACGGGCCGAGCGCTTCGATGCGTTCGCGGACTCCGGAAGCAGTTGCCGCCATCAGGCTACCCTCTCGAGCCATGCGCCCGGCCAGTAGGTGACCTTGGCAGACAGCTCGGCCGGATGCTCACGGCGGAACTCAGGATGCCGCGCCGCGAATTCGTCGGCTGCGGCGAGTGGATTGTCCGTGGCCCATTCCGGCTGTCCGCGAGGGACATCCGCCAGGTCACGCATGATGCCGTCCGCGGCAATGATGTACGAGCCCGGCGTGACAAAGCGTGAATAGCATTCCAGTTCCCTTCGGACATGATCCTTGGTATGGCACGAATCGAGAATTACCAGCACAGACTCGCCCGGGTGGATCATGTTCGCCACGGCTCCGACGACCTCGCGCGAGGTCGAGTCTCCTTCGAGTAGCGTGATATGCGGCGCGAGGATGTGTTCGGTGATGGCTTCTCGCACACCGCCTTGAATCTCGTTATCGATGCCGATCACTCGACCCTTGCCCAGCGCCTGGCACAGCGTCGCATGAAACATCAGGGATCCGCCGTGGAATACGCCGGTCTCGACGATCACATCCGGGCGCACGCGATAGACGGCTTCCTGCAAACGAATCAAGTCCTCCGGTAGTTGCAGCACTGGCCGGCCCATCCAAGTGAAGGTGTGATAGTAACTCAGGCTCCACCCCATCTTGACCCACTCGAGTGAAACAGTCTCAAACGCATCCTTGGAGTAGAGGTCATAAGTGTGGCGGACGTCGCCGTCGACGGTGGTGAGACTTCGTACCGCCGTGTCGATGATGATCTTCACTTTGTCATTGTAGCGGAAGGAAAATCAACGAACTGCCGCAGGTACCCGCAAAAGGCGCGTGTCCCTGCGCTACAGGGTCCATCGAGGTTCAACAGGCCGGAGCGTAAGCGCGGAAAGGTGCGGTCGTCGGGTCGGAAAGATTAGCGGGCCGCGGCCGAAACGGGATTGACCTTGAGCCCTTCGCGGGCGGCGTCGCCCGGGTTTGGGATGACGATGTCGCCTTGCTCGAGGCCGCTGATCACTTCCAGGCGATCGCCGTAGTCGCGGCCCACTTGTATGGGTTGGATGTGCACTGTGTGATCCGGCCGTACCAAGGCGACTGTAGCGCCTTCGCCGCGAGTGATTAAGGCTTCGCTCGGAACCAGTAACGGCGGGTTGGATCGCGTGCTGCTCAAGTCGACCTGGGCGTACATGCCGGGCAACAGGGCACCCTCCGCATTCGGTACTTGCACCTCTACGAGCAATGTTCTGCTGTTGGGATCGAGCGCATTAGCCGTGCGCGCTACTGCGCCGGTGAACTGGCGGCCCGGCAGGTTCGAAACGGTCAAACGAGCGGCCTGACCCACCCGTATCGAGCTGGCATCCGCCTGCGGCACATTGACGTAAGTGCGCAGTGTGGCGGTTTGCGCGATACGAAACAGGAGAGTGCTGCCGGAGTTCACCAGGGCGCCGACATCCACGTTGCGCAACGTGATGACTCCCTTGAAGGGCGCCTTCACCACCAGGTAGCTCTGCATTTTCTCAAGCCGCGCCTCGTTGGCATCGGCGGCCGAAATGTTGCTGCGCTGGGCCGCGATGGCTTTTTCGAGCGATTGAACACCCGCCAACTGCGCCCGGTACTGCGACTGATATTGGTCGTTCTCATGCTTCGAGACAACTCCCCGCGCGACCAGGTTGCTCCATCGCTCCGCCGCCACGCGCGCGAATTCCAGGTTGGCCTTGCCTTGCTCGTTGTTCGCCTGCGCCTCATCCAGTGCCGCCCTGGCTTGCTGGAGACTGGCCTTCGCCTGGCGGACCTGCTCATCCAGCTCAGGCGCTTCAATCTCCGCCAGGGGCTGGCCGGCTTCAACCCGGTCGCCGATGTCGGCCATGCGGCGCCGCAGATATCCATCGGCTCGGGCGAGAATAGGAGCCTCGGTGATGGCCTGAATGTTGCCCGGCAGCTCGATGTCGCTCTTTTGGGATGAGCGCTCCACCGCGACTACCTCCACTCGCGGCAGTGCCTGCTCCTGTTCCTGCGCCTCATTGCGGATGAGAGCCGTTCGCCTCCGGAGCGGAATGTATCCGGTAAAAAAGGCAACGACGAGGAGTGCCGCCCCCACCAAGACAATGGAAATAATCGTGACTCGGGAGGGATGCCAAAGCTTGGCGGGCCTTCCGGCATGCGAGGCGTGCTGCAATTCCTGGAGCCGCCGCTTGAGTTCCTGATTCTCCTTGCGTAGCTGCTCCTCTGTGGAAGCTGCCTCGACTCGCGATCCAGGTGGGTCAGGTTCGATGTATCGCATCTTATGGCCGGAAGGAGGTTACAAAGGCTCCCACTCGGATTGTACTGCGCCCTGCCGCTCCAGTTCGTCGAACCGGTGCGCGTGGTCCACCGGAGGCTTTGTGCGCAGGTAACTATAAATAATCGGCACGACGAACAGTGTAGTGACCGTGGCAAACATGAGGCCGCCGATTACTGCACGCCCCAGGGGCGCATTCTGTTCCCCCCCTTCACCCAAACCCAAAGACATGGGAAGCATGCCGATAACCATGGCCGTCGCGGTCATCAGCACTGGCCGCACTCGGGCAAAACCGGCGGAGAGCATCGCCTCGGTAGCGGAAGGCTCGAGTACACGCTCGTCATTCGCAAAGGTGACCATCAGGATGCTGTTGGCGGTGGCAACGCCAACGCACATGATAGCGCCCATGAGGGACGGAACACTGAGGGTGGTGCCGGTGACAAACAACATCCACAGAATACCGGCCATTGCTCCCGGCAGAGCCGTCAGGATGATAAAAGGATCGAGCCACGACTGGAAATTCACCGCCATCAAAAGATATACCAGAACCACAGCGAAGATCATGCCCAGGCCCAGGCGGAAAAACGAGGATTGCATAGTCTCGATCTGGCCGCGCAGGGCGAACGTGGTGCCTCGGGGAAGGTGTGGTTCTTCGTCGCGCATGATCTTCTCCACGTCCGTTCCTACGCCGCCTAAATCGCGCCGGTCGACGTTGGCGTACACGTCAAAAACCGGCCAGACGTTGTAGTGGTTGACGATCACCGGTGCGTACCCGCGACGAACCGTTGCCAAATTGGCCAGAAGCTGCGTGCCCCCCATCATGGCGCCGGGATTT
The DNA here is from genome assembly GCA_035297145.1 of Bryobacteraceae bacterium. GTDB lineage: Bacteria > Acidobacteriota > Terriglobia > Bryobacterales > Bryobacteraceae > QHXW01. Next base: position 19,593 of record DATGZN010000006.1, on the reverse strand, counting down.
CCATACGCCTGGGAAGATTCACTCGGTGATGCGCCGACGGAAGAATTCCCGGCTCCGGCAGCGCCCTCCTGAGAATCCGGTGTCGCGGTACTGACGTTATTGGCGGGAACAGTGATGGGCGTGCGGAGCAACGCGTCCATGGAATCGACCCGGTACTGAGGCGTCTGCACGCCTACGTTGTAGCTGACGCCGTTGGTCCAGTTCAGCCAAAAGTTCGGCGCCAGCGCACCATTTCCGCTTAGAGAGATGAGCATGCTGTTGGTGACATCGCGCTGCGTCAAACCCAATTCGGATGCTTTGACTCGATCCACATTCACGCCGATCATGGGCTGGTCCACTACCTGGTGCACATGGACATCGGCCGCGCCCGGAATGCGGGCAATTCGCGCTGCCATTTTCTCAGCAATCCGGTACCCTGCTTCCGCGTCGCGCCCCACCACCTGCAAATCGATAGGCGCCGGAAGGCCAAAGCTTAAAATCTGGCTGGTGATATTGGCGGGCTGGAAGAAGAACGACATGTCGGGAAACTGCCCGCTCAGGCGTTTCCGCAGCAGCACTTCGTAATCCCGGGTCGACCCATGCCTCTCCTGCTTCAGAGAAATCAATATCTCGCCATCGGCGCTGGATATGGTTGGAGGGTCACCCTGCGCGATGATGGTCCAACTGTTGGGGATACCGATGTCGTCGATGAGGGAATCTATTTCCTCAGACGGGATCACCTTCCGAATTTCGCGTTCGACTGCCGAGAACCGAAGCTCGGTTTGTTCGATGCGCGTCCCTGCCGGTGCGCGCACATGCAGCCGCATCTGCCCGGAATCGACGTCTGGAAAAAAATCCTCACCTACCAGCCACACCAGGCCGAGTGAGGCGACAGAGACAACCATGAAGGCAGTGAGCACCGGTGCGCGATGCGCCAGCGACCAATGCAGCAGGCCCACATAGCGGAAGCGCAGCTTTTCGAATAGCGTGTTGAACAGATAGTGCGCACGCCAGATCAATCCCCTGCCCCCGGCTGTCTCTCCATGCATCCCGTGCTGATAAAGCTCTACCTCCGATTTCAGAAGGAACGCCACCATGGTCGGGACCAGTGTACGGGAAAGGAAATATGATGCCAGCATGGCAAAAACCACCGCCATGGCCAGGGGCGTGAACAAATACCGCGCCGTTCCGGTTAGCAGCAGCACGGGCACGAACACGATACAAATGGAGAGCGTCGCCACAAAGGTGGGGACGGCAATCTGTCCGGCGCCATCCAGCACCGCGCGGATCAGCGGCTTTCGCATGGCTAAATTGCGGTGCGTATTTTCGATCTCTACCGTGGCGTCGTCCACCAGAATGCCGACGGCGAGCGCCAGCCCCCCCAGCGTCATCACATTGATCGTCTCTCCCAACAGACTCAGGATGCACAGAGACGAAAGAATCGAAAGCGGAATTGAGATACAGACGATCAGGGTGCTCCGCCAACTGCCCAGAAAAAGGAGAATCATCAACCCCGTGAGGCTGGCCGCAATTAACGCCTCCCGCTCCACACCTTCAACGGAAGCCCGCACGAACAGAGACTGGTCAAACAACAAATCCACCTTGAGCGCCGTGGTGACGGTAGAGAGAATCCTGGGAAGTGCGGCTTTTACGGCATCGACAATGGCCAGCGTGGAAGCCTGCCCGTTCCTGGTAATGGTGAGCAGAACACCTCGCGAACCGTTGGTTCGGACAATGTTGGTCTGCACGTTAAAGCCATCGTGAACCTGCGCCACATCCTTGATGTAGACGGTGGCGCCATTTACCGTTTTGATGGGCAGATTGTTCAATTCGTTCAGAAGCACAGGGCTGCTATTGACTCGGACTTGGTACTCCGTATCCGCCATTTTCGCCGTGCCGGCCGGCAGGATCAGATTCTGCAGGCTCAGGGCATTCGAGATGTCGATGGGTGAAAGCCGCTTGGCGTAGAGTTCGTCCAAGTTCAGGTCCACCATCACGGCCCTTTGCTTTCCGCCGAATGGATAAGAGACCGAAGCCCCCTGAACGGTGCCCAGCGGGGTCCGGATGAAGTTATTCCCCAGATCGAAGATTTCCTGCTCGCGCAGGGTCTTACTGGAAAGCCCGAGCTGCAAAATCGGAACGCTGGCGGCATCGTACTTCAGAATGTTCGGGGGGAACATTCCGGGCGGCATCTGGCGAATGCTGGTTTGCGCAGTGGCCGTCACCTGAGCTACGGCCATGTCGATTTTGACATTGGGATGAAAATAGACCCGGATTGCGGCGTAGCCGTTGTAGGCTTGCGATTCGATATGCTCGATATCGCTCACATTGGAAGTGAGGCTGCGCTCGAAGCCGGTGACTACACGCTTCTCCATTTCCTCCGGTGACAAACCTGAATAGGCCCACAGCACGCTCACGATGGGGATATCAATGTAGGGGAAGATATCAACGGGCATGGTGACGATTGCCGTACCGCCAAGGATGGCGATGAGTACAGCCATTACGACAAAGGTGTAGGGGCGACGGAGAGCGAGCCGGACTATCCACATAGAGTCTGAATCTGGCCTGAAGAGTACGTACCAGTAATCTTACACAGGTTCCGCTCTTTGGTTCCTGGATGGAAAGCAGTATACTAACGAACGGTTTCAGATACAAACTCGGACTCGGGGACCAGGCGCTGAATTCTCAGGGAAGAGTGTGGACACCTGAGTAAATGGTGATAGAATCGAGGCGCAACCAGTAAACACCACGAATCTGAAACCAATATTCGCCGGGGAGACTTTACGGTATGGCAATACGCGCACAGAACGACCTTCTCGCAATGGCTTTAGTGGGCTATGAAAGAGAGAAGGCTAAGATAGAAGCAACCATCGCAGACATCAAGGCTCAACTGGGACTTCGCGGTCCAGGGCGTCCAAAAGCTGCGACAGGGATAGCAGGGGTGTCCGCTCCAACAGGAAGACGAACTCTCAGCGCATCCGCACGCAGAAGGATCGCCGAGGCACAGCGGAAGAGGTGGGCGGCAATCAAGGGAACGAAGACTGCTGCGGTGGCGAAGCCGAAGCGCAGATTGAGCGCGGCCGGCCGCAAGGCCATTATAGAGGCTACCAAGAAGCGCTGGGCGGCATTCCACAAAGCGGAGAATGCCAAGAAGGCGCCCAAAAAGGCGGCATCCCAGTCAGCAGCGGCGGCGAGTTAGACCGGTCTGTCCCGGCGAATCGCGAATCCGCTGCCAGTTACACTATTCGCTATGCGCAGGGTTGCCTGGCTCCTGTTCCCCATCGTACTCGCAGCCGATTGGGACCAATTTCGCGGATCGAACGGCGCAGGTGTCTCTTCTTCCAAGGACCTGCCGGACCAGTTCGATCAACGCACAAACATTGTGTGGCGGACCGAGCTGCCGCCGGGTCACTCCTCGCCTGTATTCGGGGCAAGCTACATCTTTGTCACGGCGTTCGAGGGCAAGACCCTACTTACGATCTGTCTCGACCGTGCCACCGGCAAGATTCTATGGAGGCGCCAGGCTCCACGGGAGCGCGAGGAGCCCTATCAGCCGACCAACGGGCCGGCGTCACCCTCGCCCGTCACAGACGGAGTTAACGTTTACTCGTTCTTCGGCGATTTCGGCCTGATCTCTTACGGGCCCGATGGACAGGAGCGCTGGCGTTTACCGCTGGGGCCATTCAATAATGCCAACGGCCATGGCTCTTCGCCGATTCTCGCCGATGGCAAGCTGGTGCTCATCTGCGATCAGGATACAGGCTCCTATTTAATTGCCGTGGACACCCGGACCGGCCGCGTTCTGTGGAAGACCATGCGTCCGGAGTACACGCGCGGCTACGCCACTCCCGGGGTCTACCGTCCAAAGAACGGACCGGCGGAGGTTATCGTTCCCGGGTCCTACCAGATCGCCGCATACACGCTGGGAACAGGCGAGAAGCTGTGGTGGGTGGGCGGCATGCCCTGGCAGCTCAAGAGCGTGCCCCTGATTGACGGCGATCGCATTTATGTCAACGGTTGGGAGACCGAAGGCGATCAGGCACAGCACCGAAAAATTCCGGATTTTGCCGAAATGCTGGCGAAGTACGACAAGGATCACGATGGCAGGCTGTCGCACAGCGAAGCGCCGAATCACGATCCCGAATGGTGGGGCGACACCGATCTCAACCACGACGGGTACCTCGATGAGCGCGAGTGGCGCTACTACCAGAGTCGTGAGGCTTCAGAAAACTGCTTGGTTGCGATTCGCGCCGGCGGCCACGGAGATGTCACGAACACCCACGTGCTTTGGCGATATCGCAAGTCTCTGCCCAACACTCCGTCTCCGCTTTTGTACCAGGGAGTGATTTATCTGATTCGCGATGGAATCTTTACCAGCCTGAACCCGGAGACTGGCGAACCGTTCAAGCAAGCGCGTCTGACCGGCGCACTGGGCCACTATTGGTCGTCGCCCGTCGCCGCCGACGGTAAGATATACGTCGCAAGCGAAGAGGGTAAGGTCGTGGTCCTGCGCGCCGCCCCGCAATGGGAAATTCTAGCCGTCAACAAATTGGACGAGGAAATATTCGCTACGCCGGCGATTGTGGACGGCCGCCTCTACGTCCGCACTCGCGCCGCGCTCTACTCGTTCGCTCGCTCCGCTCAATAGAGCACGAATGACCAGAGCGTATCGCCAGCCGCGGCGATCACGTACTGGTGGCCATCCAGCATATACGTCTGCGGTGGATTGGTGACGCCGCCGATGCGTGTGCTCCACAAGGGCTTTCCGGTGGCCACGTCATGCGCCACCAGGTTGCCCGCGCCATCGCCCGCAAACAGCAGCTTTCCGGCCGTAGTCAATAGTCCACCGCCGCCGCCCTGCCCATAATACGGACGTCTCCAGACGATTTCACCCGTCCGATAGTCGATCGCTGTCAGGAAACTCCCGCCCGAGCCAACTTGCACTTCTTCCTTGCCCCCAAGGCCCATCGATCCGCGCGGGTCCAGGTCAGTCAAGTAGAAGATCGAATACGCATCTTGCTCCGCGACATAGAACAGGTGAGTGTCCGGAGAGTACGACGGTGGCTCCCAGTTGGTGGTGCCGTCAGAATCCGGCGAGACCAGCGAGCCCGCTACTGTCGCGTTCTTCCCGGGATCGGGCCGCGGGCCGCCGAATTTGTTCAAGCGGTCGGACCAGTTCGTGCGCAGCCCGTACTTGGTGGTCACGAGGTGCTCGCCGGTTGTGCGATCCAAGGTGAACCAGTACCCGTTGCGCGCGGCGGTCAAGACCAGCTTCCTCATTTTGCCGTCGAACATCGCGTCAACCAGCACTGGTGTCTGCGCCGAGTCGTAATCGTGCATGTCGTGCGGTGACGTTTGGTAATACCAAGCCATCTTTCCGGTGTCCACATTCACGGCAATCAGCGCGCAAGTGAACAGGTTGTCGCCCTCGCCGCGCGTGCCGGTGGTGAAAGCAGGCGTCGGATTGCCAGTGCTGAAGATGTAGAGCTTGGTTTCAGGATCATATACGCCGGGGACCCAGGCCTGACCACCGCCGTGTCTGGCGGCGTCCAGGCTGGCCCACGTGTCCAGTCCGGGATCGCCCCGCTGCATCGGCACGGTGTAGAATCTCCACTGAACATCACCGGTTTCGGGATCGAACGACTGCAGCATTCCGGGCGCATCCAGGTCGTTGCCCGTTCCCACCAGCACGTGATTCCCGACGATCACGGGCGCCGGCGTTGAGAAATATCCCTGCGCGAGATCGGCAATCGGCTTGTGCCAGCGCTCCTTGCCCGTCTTCGCGTCAAGCGAGACCAGATAATCGTCCGGCGTCTCCATGAACAGGTAGCTGTTCCACATCCCCAGGCCGCGATTGCCGATATGCGTTCCGCCCTTGGTCTTCCAGAAGTAGTGCCAGAGTTCGGTGCCGTCGCGCGCGTCCACCGCCCAGGCATTGTCCGGCATGGTGAAGTAAAGGATGCCGTTGACCTCGAGCGCGGACGCCTTGATGGTGCCACCGCCAACGTTAATGTCGCCCGGACCTTCTCCGCCAACGATGATGTTCCCGCCAGTCACGCGCCCGAAGCGTCCGCGAGCCGGTTCCGAGCCCGGCGTGACGCGAGTCATCCAAGCCAGCGTCAGGTGCATCACATTGGATTGATTCACCTGCGCGAGGGCGCTGTAGCGCTTGCCGGAGTAGTCGCCGCTGTATGTCGGCCATGAGTCCTGAAGCGGCTTGAGAATCTCGGCCGGAGCTAATCCGTTGTCCTGTCCGATCAGAATGGCCGGCGCTGTCAAAAAGATCGCGCAGAGTATTGGTTTGTGGAGTGTCATTTCAAGGTCACCAGATACGCGGTTACGTCGTGAATGTCTTTGTCGGTGTAGACCGCCAGCAGATCCCTATGAGCTTGCATCGGGTCGCGAACTTCAACTTTCGGCACATCGCCCTCCCGTCGGAAGGTGCGGGTGGCGCCGTCATTCAGGCCCACGGTGACAAAGAAATCGTCAATGCGAAAGAGCGCGCCCTCCACTTTCTCTCCAGACGGCAGGGTGACCGTGGCCATAATCGTGCGCCGCGAACTCGGCGTTCCCGGCGGCGGACCGCCACGACGGCCGCGCCCGCCGCCCGCGACCCACATGTTCTGTAACGTCTTCGGGTCGGAAATTCTCGTCGCGATCCCTTGCAGATCGCCGGTTGCGGAGTGGCAGCTCCCGCACTTCGTGGTGAAATACGCCTGGCCGGCGCTTGCATCGCCCACGAGCACGCTGGGAGCCGCCTTACCGATCGATGGGGGTCTGCCCTGGTTTCCAATGGTCGCCACGACGCTGCGAACATACCCGGCCACCGCTTGCTCGTCCGCGGGACTCATGGGGATGGCAGGCATGCCCGCACTCTGCCGGCCACCTTGGATGATCGGCACAATCAGCTCGCCATTCCGATCGCTTAGCGCCACCTGCGATCGCAACAGGTTCGGCCCACCCATGTCGCCGCCTCGGAGATCTGCGCCGTGACAGCCAGTACAACTGACGCCGTACAGCGTTTTCCCACGAGCGATCTGGGCGGGGTCGCCGGGCGGCCGCTGCTGCCCGGGAACCAATCCCCCAAATCGCCGTACTGGCGGACCCTGGGCGCCTGCTGCCGGTGGCGCACCAGCCGGAGGCGTCCCTGTGCCGCTACCCGATTCGCCGCAGCCATCATTATTCCCAATAGAGCCCCGACCACCAACCTGTTCTTGACCCGCACCTTCACCTCGGAAATGTAGATGTCATGATTTGATCTGGCGACGAGCCGAGCGCAAAGCAGTTCAAGCCCAGCCAGGAGCCATGCCGTATAACCCTACCAGATTAATGCAGTTCTCTTGGTTACGTGCAAGATCAGACGATCCCACGTTCGAATCGTTAGCTTCTAGCACAAACTGGCCGGCAAACGGTGAAAGTGCCCGCGATACTTGCCCGGAGTCGTCCCCAGCAGACGCCGGAACGCGCGCCGCATGAGGTCAACGCTGCTGAATCCGCACGCGAACGAGATCTGCGCGGGAGCCTTGTCAGTCTGCTCCAGCAAGCGGCGGGCGGCCTCGACGCGAAGCTGTAGCACGTAGCGCGACGGCGTCGTTCCCATCTCGCGCCGGAAGACGCGTGCGAAATTGCGCGGGCTCATCGCCACACGGTGGGCCAGCGTCTCCACTGCCAGTTTCCGGTCGACATTTTCCGCCATCCACACCTGAAGCTCGTGGATCGATTTCGTTTCCAGCGCCTGCGCCGAAAGTGTCGCGCTGAACTGATCCTGCCCACCCGGCCGGCGCAGGAACAGCACGAGCTCTCGCGCCACTTTCATCGCGGCCGCGGATCCATGGTCCTGTTCCACCCATGCCAGCGCCAGGTCAATGCCCGCCGAGATACCCGCCGACGTATAGATGTTTCCGTCCTGCACCCAGATCGGGTTCGGATCCACAGAGACGCGCGGATACCGAACCGCCAATTCCCCGCGCATACTTCCAGTGCACAGTGGCGCGTTTCCCGTCGAGCAGGCCCGCCGACGCAAGCAGATAGGCGCCGACGCACACCGACCCAAGCCGACGCGCACTCGACGCCGCCGATCGCAGCCAGGTTGGAACTCTCTAGGCTCAAGTTGTGCATGAATTCGTGCGGAACATCGAGGATTGCGCGTTGGTTTAGCGTGCGGTTGCTGAGGGCCTCATGATCGCATCCTTCGAATCGAAACTGCAATTCGTTAGCCACCTCACCGGTAAGCACATCGAGCAGCTTTGGCGCATGTATCGAGGAGAATCGTGGAGCCGCGGCAGGAAGCTCGAAGACGTCCGGCGCATGGTCGAGCACACCGACCTCATCTTCGCGTTCTGCGATTCGGAGACCGGCCGGCTTGTCGCGTTCGCGCGCGTGCTCACCGACTTCGTTTACAAAGCCGTTATCCTCGACGTCATGGGCGAGCGGAGTCATCGCGATCTCCTCTTAGGGAAAGTGCTTCAGGATGCAATCACCGCGCATCCGGCGCTATTGTTTGTCGAGCACCTGGAGCTCCGTTGCCGCGACGAGATGGTCCCCTTTCACGAAAAGTGTGGATTTAAAGCAGTGTCGCGCAACTCACGCCTCATGCGCAAAATCCAAGAGCCGCTTTTGGCAAGGGTGTCGGTCGCGACCAAAGCATCATAATCGACCGCTCTCGCCTGTTCTGGCCGACATTCTTCAGCCGCACCGAGCATCACCTCTACCCCGTCACCACGCACCCCGGTCATCCTCGTACTTCACCAGCGCCATGAATCCAAAATCCATGTGCAGTTGCATGTGACAGTGAAATAGGCTGAGGCCCGGGTTGTCTGCCACGAACTGAACTTCCACTTGCTTCCGTGCAGGAACCGCAACCACATCCTTCATTACGCCAGCGGTGGGCTTGCCGGCTACGTTGACCAACTCGAATGAGTGACGATGCAGGTGAACCGGATGTACGTCGTCGCTCTGATTGTCGAAGATCAGACGGTATCGGCGGTTGGTTCGAACCAGGATGGGGTCGGTCTTCGGAAATTTCTTGCCATTGATTGTCCAGTGATCCACCCAGCGATTGCCCGCCCACTTGTTGCGAAACACCAGGGGCACGCGCCCATCCGGTTCAGGAACAGAATGCGCTGTGCCGTCGGCATGTCCGAACGCAGTGTAGTCCCAGATCTCGTTCGGCGCCCGTTCCCACTGCGCTTCGCCCGAACGCCCGGAATATTCGATCACGATACCCAAGCCCGCTTTTCGCGTTTGTTCATCCGTGTCACCTAAAACCCACACGCCTGGGTGATTCATCTCCACAACCGCGTCGATCCGTTCCGCCGGCCCCATTTCCAGAACCGAAACCGCCCGGGGCGACGGCACAGGGTTGCCGTCCAGCGCGACTACGGAGAACTGGTGGCCGGGCAACGCCAGGCGGTGAAACAGGCTCGCGTTGGCATTCAGGATGCGTAGCAAGACGCGCTGCCCTTCTTTCACGCGAACGGGCTCTCCCATGCCGAGCACATGGCTGTTCACCGTGAACCGGTTGTAACCCACTTCGAGCGAGCCTTCGCCGCCTCCCTTCATGGCGCCCAGGTACGGGTCCCATCCGTGCAAGGCGAGCAAAACCTCCTGGTCGTAGTGTCCGGGATTGTCCTTCCCCTCGATGATCAGGAATCCGAACTGGCCAGTATAGGTGGCCCGTTGCAGATCGCGACCGGCGTAAATGTGAGAGTGGTACCAGCGCGTTCCGGCGGGCCGCGGCACAAACTGATAGCGCTGATGAGCGTGCGGGGGCAGCATGGGTGTACCCTCCTCCGCCGAGCCGTCGACCTCCGGCGGAATCCACAGCCCATGCCAATGCACCAGCTCGGGAATATTGCTGTCGTTGTAGACGTCGATCGTGACTGGCTTGCCTTCGGTCATCCGCAGAACCGGACCAGGAAATCCGCCGTTGTATCCAGTGGTCTTGATCTTGTGTCGCGGAGCGATCTCCACTTCGACCGGCGCGATGCGCAGTGTGAAATCAGCCTTACCGGCGCCCGATGCCTGCTGATCGCCGCCAGCGATGGCAGGCGCCGCGCATGCGCCCGCTAGCGCTTGCATGAATACCCGGCGGTTCATCGCGCTGAAAGTCAATCTGGATTGAGGCTAGCACGATGTTTGGTAGAGCACCCGGCAGTCGTTCGCACATCGAAATTCATTCAATGCCTCGATCCAGCCTGAAGTTTTATCCGAGAATCTTCCGGCCCAGCCGCACTAGTAGATCGCCCCAACACTCATTGTTCGACTGCAGTTGGGATGCCCTACTCCAAGGAGCCTGAATCTTAAATGCCAGGAAAAGTTCACGGACGTCTCCCGTTCCGAGCGGCTGTATTGACGCTCATGTTGGCCATCTCGGGCGCGCTGGCCGATGCGCAGCCCCAGCCCCAACCCCTGCCCAATATGGGCCAACAGATCACGCCGCTGGCACCCGAGAATTCCCGATTCGTCACCTTGAACCCTCGCCTGCCGGACCAGCCCAACTGGCTCGCGGGGCAAGCAGTTACGACCGTCGTGAGTCCGGATCACAACACCTTGCTTGTTCTGACCAGCGGTTACAACCGCGTCTACTCTGCCGGCAAGCCCACCCCGCCGTACCCGTGGTCGGTCCCGGACTCGAATGAGTATGTGTTTATCTACAATATTTCGCGGCAAATCCCCAGCTATACGCCGCAGGTGTTGCAGATCCCGAATGCCTACCACGGGATTGCCTTCGATCCCTCCGGCAGACATTTCTACGTGGCGGGTGGCCCGAGCGACATGGTCCACACGATGACCCTGGGCTCAGCGGGCTGGGCGGAGGATACAAGTGTTCCGATGCTCACCATGAAGCACCGCGTTGGCGTTGGCTTGAACCTCAAGCCGAACGGTGCACTCCAAATCAACGGCGCGGTTGGTGTGTTGCCTTGCGCGGCGGGTGTGGCGATTTCAAACGATGGCAGGACGCTGGTCGTAGCAAATTACTATAACGACTCGATCTCGATATTCACCGGCGGTTACGGCAATTGGGTGGCGCAGCCGGATCTCGACCTGCGCCCCGGCAAGAGCGCTGGCAACCCGCAAACCGGCGTTCCGGGCGGCGAATATCCGTTCTGGGTGGTGATCAAGGGTGCTGGAACGAGCCCTATGGCGTATGTATCCAGCATTCGCGACCGCGAGATCGATGTGGTTAGCCTGGGCGGAACCCCCGCGGTTACGGCCCGAATCCATGTTAAAGGCCAACCTAACAAGATGACGCTGAACGCGGACCAGTCGATCTTGTTCGTCGCCGAAGACCAGTCGGATACCGTCGACGTCATCAACACCAGAATGAATGAGGTAGTGGAGACTATTCCGGTAATCGCCCCATTACTGCCCGCATCGCTCGCGCAGTATAAAGGCGCGAACCCCAACAGCGTGGCGCTATCACCGGATGAAACACAACTCTATGTGACCGACGGCAATCTGAATTGCATCTCTGTGATCGCGCTGGGCGGAACCCATATCAACGATCATGTTGTCGGCTTAATTCCGACCGGCTGGTACCCGAACTCGGCGAGCCTGGTGAACGCAACAGGCAATCCTGCCTCAGTGTACGTGTACGTGGCCAACCAGAAGTCGCCGACCGGTGCGAATACTGGCTGGTGCTATGGCGGCTACGGGCCGCCGGGATCACCCAATTGCAATCCATCAAACCAGTACAATCCGCAGGCCACGAAAGCCGGCTTGCAGACCTTTCCACTACCGGATGCGACGCAACTCACGACGTTGACGCAAACGGTCATGGTAAACGATCGCTTCTCTTACACCGAGAGCGCCACGGATGCCGCGGTGATGGCGGCTGTGCGGCAAGGTATCCAGCACGTGATCTTCATCATCAAGGAAAACCGGACCTACGACCAGGTTCTCGGCGACCTGACGAACAACAGCAACGGCGATCCCTCATTAACTGAGTTCGGAGAGAAAATCACCCCCAATGAGCACGCGTTAGCGCAACAGTTCGTCACCCTCGACAACTTCATGGACACTGCCGAAGTCAGCTATGACGGTTGGCACTGGAGCACCGCGGCCCAAGCTCCCGACGTAGTAGAACATCAATACCCCGTGGCCTACGCATTGCGCGGCCTCAGTCTGGATTCCGACGGAATGGTGCGCAACGTGAATGTCGGGATTCCAGCCGTTCCAACCGGAACCCCACAGGGGGATGTCGCCGCTCGCCAAGCCGCCGATCCCTTCACCTCGAGCGATCCAGATGTTTTGCCGGGACAGACCGTCGTAGATGCGCCGGATGGGCCGGACAATGAGGTCAATACCGGCTATTTGTGGAATTCCGCGTTGCGGGCCGGCCTCACCGTTCGCAACTATGGCTTCTTCATAGATGCTACCCGCTATAACACGGCCGACTTCGCGATTCCCGTGCTGCGCGATCCGTTCTCCAGCGGCACTACGGTGGCCTATCCCGCGAATGTCAAACTCGCGCCGTTTACCGATCCGTACTTCCGCGGTTTCGACAACGTACTTCCCGATTATTGGCGATACGCCGAATGGGCGCGCGACTTCGATGCCCGATACAGCAATGCCGGAAGTGTGACCGATCTTCCGGCTTTGACCCTCGTGCGCCTTATGCACGATCACACCGGAAATTACACTACGGCGATTGACGGTGTGAATACTCCGGACCTTCAGGTCGCCGATAACGATTATGCCGTGGGCTTGCTGATTCAGAAGATCGCCAACAGCCGTTTCGCCAACAACACGCTGATTTTCATGATCGAGGACGACGCGCAGGATGGCGGCGACCATGTGGATTCACACCGCAGCATCGCGTTTGTGGTGGGCCCGTATGTGAAGCGCGGCGCCGTGATCTCTACGCAATACAATACGCTGAGCTTCATTCGCACCATCGAAGAGGTGCTGAGCCTTCCGGAGCTCAATCAGAAACTGGGCCTCCCGCAGATGATGAACCTGAACGACGCGCTCGCCAGGCCCATGGCCGACATCTTCAACACCACGCCGAGCCCGTGGACGTTCACCGCTGTCCCGTCATCGATGCTATACCTCACCTCGCTGCCGCTGCCTCCACAGCCCGCCGGCATGATGATGCCAAAACCGGCGCACGATGCGAAGTACTGGGCGCGAATGACGAAGGGAATGGACTTCACCGACGCAGATCGCGTGGATGCCGGGGCCTTCAATCGCATTCTCTGGAAAGGAATGATGGGCAAGCAGCCCTATCCCGCTACGCCGACCGGAGCGGACTTACGCCAGAACCGCGAGGCGCTGCTGGCTCGATACCGGCAGTCATTGCAACCAAAAGCGCCGCCGGCGTCGAAACAAAACTAACCGGTTTGGAGGAAGGCTTTGTGCGTACAAGATCACTACGATTTTGTGGATTGATGGCTCTGGCCGCCGCAGCTCTACACAGCCGACCCGCCCAACGGAACCGCATATTGGAACTAATCCGGCACCAGAGCTGGCTCGTTACAACTTGAATTTTACGCGCCTTCCCCAGTTGGCACAGCAAGTCTCACGCGATTGCGGTCTCACTGTGCCACGGCGCAATCCGTTCAAAAGCATCGTGGCTCCCCGGAGAACATGGTTCCCAACAGCCCCTCCGCCGCTGAGGCCCTGCCACTGACGCTCTGCCATGAAATACTGCCATAGATTCATGGCATAATACAACGAGGAAGCCAAGCAATGAAGAACTTTCACCTGCCATTACCGGAGCAAACCTATGCCCATCTCAAGGCGGAGGCCGAACGGATGCACGTGCCCGCGACGACCCTCGCGCGTGAGGCCGTCGAGGGGTGGCTGCGGCAACAATTCCGAAAGGCCAGGCAGGACGCGATCGCGTCGTACGCGGCGGAAATGGCGGGAACGCTTCTTGATCTCGACGCCGATCTGGAATCGGTCGCGATCGAACACCTTATGAAAGGTGGCAAGGCCGCAAGATGAAGCGAGGTGACCTCTACTGGGCCGATCTTGTTCCGCGATCAGGATCGGAGCAGACGGGCCGGCGTCCGGTGATCGTGGTGTCCCACGATGGCTTCAACCAAACTCCTGGATGGAGGTCGATCATTGTGGTCCCGGTCTCAACATCCGCAGCTCAAGGCAAGCGCGGACCGACCGTCATTGAGCTTTCAGGCGCGACTGCCGGTCTGCAGAGGACGAGCTTTGCCGTGTGTCATCAGGTGACCACGCTGGACCGTGCCAAACTGACCAAGAGAGTCGGCAGCCTCCCGTCTGACTCCCTGCGTGAGGTCGAGGAAGGGCTGAAGGCCGCGATGGATCTCGATTGACCCGGGCTTGGTCGAGTAGGCTGGAGGCCCGGACGTTTGGCTCCCCGGAACTTCGCACTCACCATTCGTTACACTCGTCGCATGCTCCTCTGCTCCGTGCGCGGCTGCCATCTGGGCCTGGTGCGCGACAAACGGCGAATGGTCTGCCCTCGCAAGCATTCCTTCGACATCGCTCGGAGCGGATATATCAACCTGCTGCAACCGCAGGAACGGCGAGCCAAGCATCCGGGCGATACAGCAGAAGCGATTGCAGCGCGGCGGCGTTTACATGACCGGGGGTTTACCGAGCATCAGCGTCTGGCGATCGCCCAAGCCATCACCACGACTCCCGATGACGTGGTTCTCGATGCCGGCTGCGGCGATGGTTTCTACCTCGGCACTCTCCATCGTGAAATCGGGTGCGATGCCCATGGGATCGATATCTCTATCCCTGCCGTCGATGCAGCCGCGCGGCGCTACCCCGACTGCGAGTGGGTCGTAGCGAATGCCGATCGCGTGGTCCCCTATTCCGATCGGTCGTTCTCCGTTGTTCTGTCCATCACGGCGCGCATGAATCCGGCCGAATTCCGGCGGGTTTTACGCGACGGAGGGCGCCTCCTCGTCGCTATTCCTGCTCCCGACGATCTCATCGAGTTGCGCGGCTCGGGGCGCGATCGTATAGCCCAGACAGTCGACCGATTCGCTCACGGTTTCACGCTGATCCATCAACGGCGCGTCTCATCCTGCGCCGATCTCGAGGCTTCCGCCGTTCGCGATGTTCTGGTTTCGATTTACCGGCCAATGCAGCGCCGGTCCGTCGAAGCCAAGGCGGTCACGTTCAGCCTTGATTTACTTCTGTTTCAAGCCGTGTAGTCTCGCTTCGGAAAACTCGATGGAAGCCTTTGCTCCGAAAATCGCGAGCGCCGTGCGCCCACGTTTCCGCATCATCGATTCGAACGATACGCGCGGAACATCGATCATCTTGCGCACTCCGGCGCTTCGCAGCAGGCGCTGGGCGCCATTGGGCATCCGGGCGGCAGCTCGTTCGAAGGCGCCCGAAGATGCGGCGAGCATGCCTGCAATGGCCCGATAGTAACCTTGTTGCCCCTGCACCTTCTGCGAGCCAATCACCAGAGCCGCCAGCACCTCATGGCTCTCTTCCAGTCGGGCCACCACCCTTCCCCAATCATCCAGGAAGGGGCAGAGCGGGAGCAGCGTGACGGCCGAGCGGCGCAGCGCCTTTACGGGACGGAGCGGATAATGCCGGTGTCCTTCGCTCGAAAGACCAGTGTGCTGATAGATGCGAACCGCAACCTCGAAGCGGCCCCGCGTCGCAAGATGCTCCATCAGCGGCGCGGTGGTCTTCTTCCAAAAGCCCATGCCTTGTGTGAGGTCGCCTCGATTGTGCGCCATAGTCATCGAGAGGCGCAGTAGATCGAGTTCAGCGTCGCGTTCGGCGGCCACTTCGTTGAATATTGCCTGTTCGCGATCGATTTCCGCTTCGATGGCGGCCTGCGCCTCTTCTGCGGAGGCCATATCGCCGAGTTCCAGCAGGCGCCCGAGGCCACCCGCGATCGCGCTCCAATGTTCGCCGTTGTGCCCACTGACACCGCGCACGGAGCGGACTGAGATGCCGTCCTCTGTCCAGGCGCGCGCCGCGAGCGAAAGGCGCAGCATGGGCCGCAATACCTCAGGGTCGCGCGATTCGCGCCACAAAATCCCACGGATCTTGGTGTCGACATCCGTGGGTACGAACGTGGCGACGGTCGCGTGATGACACGCCAGGCAGAGCGCAAAATACTCCTGAAGTTGCTCATCGCGCGTAAGGCCGGAGCGCAGAATGTTCTGCCAGTTGGCGAGAATTCGTAAGAAGCCATCGGACGAGTTGCCTAGTTCGATCAGGCTACCCGGTTCCGTCACTCGCAGCCGGGCTTCTAGAAATGGCGCCGTGTTGCGGACTTGCGCCATGAGCGTCTCCGGAGAAATCCACTGAGCCCAGGCATCGCGGGGCAGTTTGATCAGGGTGTCGGACAAACCACTAGTATGACGCGACAGATTGAAAAGCACCGAAGCTCGTACGAGAAGCTGTCAACAGAGTTTGGCAAGCATTGGCTCCCCACATTGGACACGTCTCAAACTTTTGTGGCCTAAAGTGCGGTCCGCTCGAACCACTCCAATGGGCGCCAGGCCAATGCCATCCGTGCCAACACGAAGCGCCTGTCCAGACTGGGCACCCTGGCTGGACAAGTGTCGAACTCGTTGTTGCGGTACCCGCTCCGGACGTTCTCGCGTGCCCATATACTTTGTGAATCGGCACCGCACTCGCCGGCGACCTCCTGACTGGGTGCAAGCGTGTACTTGACTTTCTCTCTATCATCTTATATAAAGATAGAGAAGTTAAAGAAATGGTCGCTAAACATAAAATTCGTCCACTGCATAGAGAACAAGACCGGGATCAAGCCACGGGGGCAAACGACCCGGTTTTGGCGATGCTTGGAGTTGGCAGGCAACTATGGGAGCAAGAACCGGGAGACAACTTTGTGGAACGCCTCAGGTCAGAGGATCTGCCGGTGCCGCCGGCCATGCATCCGTCCCACGACCCTGAGCGAAATCTGCCGGAGGCAGTTTGGCGACGCATTGTCAGCCACCAAGGAGAGCAGTTTCAAACTGTGAGGGGGCTGCCATTTACCTTCGAGGTGGAAGGGCCCGGGATTTGGTTTTTCCGCGATGGGAAGCGCGTCAATCGTAAGCTGACGCGGACGCAATTTGAGGTGGCGCTGTCCCGTTGTCCGCTGGCACGCACGACCGAGATCAGTGACCTGATGGACTACCCATACGTATTCGCTGTGCTTACGGACAGAAGAATACGGGGCCAGCAATGGTGATCGGATGGCGAGAGTTTTTTGGGACACCAATCTCTTCATTTATCTATTCGAGAAGAATGCTGAGTGGTCACCGCCCGTAATCGAACTCCGTCGAAGGATGTTGGCCCGTGGCGATGAGTTGCTGACGAGCTACCTCACGGTCGGCGAGGTAATCACCAAGCCAAAACAACTGAACAACGCCATGCTCGAAAGGAGTTACCTCAACTTTTTCTCAGGTGGTTCCGTGGAATTGGTTGCCTTCAGCCTGGACGCAGCCCAGCGGTATGGAGACATTCGAAGTCGGGAACGCATTCGGCCAGCCGACGCGATCCAGTTGGCTTGCGCTTCCGCGGCAAGGACTGATCTGTTCGTGACCAACGACAACAGGCTCTCAGGGCTGGTCGTTTCCGGCGTTACGTTCGTTACCGGCATCGAGCGCGTTCCGTACTGAACTCCCGGATGTCAGGACCGTTCATTGGCTCGATCGAGAGTGAGATTCGGTCGTCTACAAAACTACAGATTGACTGTTTCTCTGGCTCCCCGGCATGGATTCGAACCACGATTGGAATAAGGCATATAGAACATAACTATCCTTGACTTTACGCGGCGGCCACACGACAGTACTAATGAATAAGCGCATGGAGGAATTATCGATGAGAGTGAACCACACAGCCGGCATGTCAACCTTAGTTTTGTTCTCGCTATGCGCCGCCATGGCGCAGCCGGCAACCTCCCGAATCGTGAGCGCCGCCAATGCATTCCTTTCGACGCTCGATCAGAAGCAGCGCCAGAGCGTGCTGTTTGCATTTGATGACGCCACGCAGCGCACACGGTGGTCCAACCTTCCGGTGAAGATGGTGCCGCGGGCGGGCCTGAGCATGGGGGAGCTGACCGCTGCCCAGCGTTCCGCGGCCATGGCTCTGGTTTCCTCCGCGCTCAGCAGGCGAGGTTTCGAGAAGGTTCGGCAAATTGTGGACGCCGACGAGACCCTCAAGCATAACGAAGGCAACAACCCGATGTTCGGCGAGGATCTCTACTACATTTCCATCCTGGGGACGCCCTCCGCCAAGGAACCTTGGATGCTCCAGTTCGGAGGTCACCATCTGGCGCTCAACATTACCATCGCGGGCGAACGCGGCGTTCTCACACCGACCCTGACCGGCGCCCAGCCCGCTCTTTACACCGTCAACGGCAAAACCGTGCGCCCCCTCGGCGAGGAGAGCGATAAGGCTTTCGCTTTGCTGAACGCGCTAGACGAGACGCAGAGGAAACAGGCGATTCTCAGCTACCGCTTGGCTGATCTTGTGCTTGGTCCCGGGCGGGACGGCAAGACGATTCTGCCCGAAGGACTGAAAGCTTCCGCTATGAACGACCGGCAACGCGCCATGCTGCTCGACGTGATCTCGGAATGGGCCAATATTGTTCACGAAAGCGCGGCCGCGGCGCGTATGGATGAGCTGAAGGCCGAGATCAACGAGACTTGGTTTGCATGGAGTGGCCCCACAACCGTGACTCCGGGGAGAAACATCGCGGCCTACTACCGGATTCAGGGACCACATCTGGTCATCGAATATGCGCCTCAAACACTGGGAGGCGATCCTTCCATGCATGTCCACACGATGTACCGCGATCCGACGAACGACTACGGCAGAAAGCTCGCTGCAAAATGAAAACCAGGCTCGCTGCTGCGATTCTTCTGTTGACCGCAACGCCTGCGCTCGCGCACAGGCTCGACGAGTACCTGGAAGCCACGCTTGTCTCGGTTGAGAAGACTCGGATGCGGGCTGAGATCACTCTCACTCCGGGCGTCGCCGTCTATCCCATCGTGCTCGCGGACATCGATACTGATGCGGACGGAATCATTTCAGAAACCGAGCAGCGCGCCTACGCAGGCCGGGTGCTCCGCGATTTATCCCTCACGATCGATGGTCGTCCGCTAAGGCTCCAGTTGCTTTCCAAGCGATTTCCAACCATCGAGGAAATGAAAGGTGGGCTCGGCCAGATCCAGATCGAGTTCAGCGCCGATCTGCTTTTTGGCGGCGCCACCCGACGACTCATTTTCGAAAACCATCACCAGAGCCGAATCGCGGCGTACCAAGTGAATTGTCTCGTCCCGCGCGACCCGGACATTCGGATCGTCGCTCAGAATCGAAATTACTCGCAGTCGCTCTATCAATTGGAGTACTTGCAGGCCGGCGTTCAGTCAAACTCACTGTTTTTGGCATCGTGGTCAGGCGATCGCGTGTGGCTCGGCGTGGTCGCGCTTCTTTTGTTCGCGCGGTTCGCATTCCTCTGGCGGCAGCGCGCCCGAAATCCAGTAAGCTATTGAAAAAAGGATGGCTCCCCGGCATGGACACGTCTCGAACTCGCCAAGTCGGACGGTGTGGCCTGCCTTCTTCAACATGCGTCCATCTCAAAAGCGGCACCCCTCCGCGAAATATGTCATCTTGGACATAGGCGACAGATGGCTAGCATAA
>DATGZN010000005.1:0-2968 GCA_035297145.1 Bryobacteraceae bacterium | reverse complement strand
GTCAGGTGGGTAGCAAAGGAAGATCCGGCCGGCCAGGCGCGGTACGTGGGCATGCTGTTCGGAATCGCTGCCTGAAAACGGAACCGATCTTGAGGCGAACCGAAGGCCCGTCTTCTTCTTTGAATTTTCGCAACACAACCGGCCGGATTGTCTTCACCTGATTCCTCCGGGTTCGACGAGAGGGCGGAATTACACGAAGATTATAGCGCTTCCTGCCGCTCGCGCATCACACCGAGATCCTCCTTTCTGAAGAATTAACACTTCGCGTGGAGCGCGCCGAAGTCAGGCGATGCGATCCATGGTAGGCTTTCCGCGTGAGATACTAAGCCCTTCGGCCTTGCGCTTGTTGCGCCAAAAACTCTGCGCTGCAAAGGCGCTACGGATGTTGATTTGCGCGGTCAAATCGAACTTCAGGCCGCCGCGCCACAACCATAGGGAATTGGCGCGATCACCTCCCGTTGTGACTCCGGACAAATCGTTTCAGCGGCAGTTCGCCTTGTAACACCTTTTTGGCTTCAAACTCCTGGGCTACGGGGATCAAGGAGGCTGCCCGATTTAGGAATGGGAAGTCGGCTGCGGTCCGGCAAACGGTGCAACTGGCGCGTGGACTATGTCACGTGGTCCTCGTAGAAGTGGAGAATGGCGGATGCCTGCTAGCGTTCAGAAAAGATTGGAAGGCTGTAGAATCCACCGTCCAGCTGACTAAGCTGGTAACTTACTAAGGCTACCAAGTTACTCTAAGGCTCCTAACTCTGGATGAAGCCGAACAGTTTCAGGCCGATCCCGGAACCGCATTCGGCTTCGCCGGATTAATTTCCACAGGTCAACGGCGCTGGACAACACAATGGCAAGCAGCCTCCCCCGAAAGGGAGGATCAGCTTGCCAGCCAGGAGATTGTCCGTGCGCAAGACCAAAGAAGTTCTTAGATTGAGATTTGAAGTGGGCCTGGGGCTCCGGCAGATCGCCCGCAGTTGCTCGATTGGTCTCGGAACCGTCCACGAGTATCTGCAACGAGCCGAAGCCGCCGGATTGCCTCTTCCATTCAGCTTCCGGCTACACCTGGGAATCTGATCGATCCGGGCGCGATGAAGTTGATGTCGTACTTTCCGCTGCCTAATCTCGCTGTGGGAACCTCTGCCTACACTCCGTACACGAACTGGCAGGGCTCTGCGGCCGCCCACAGCACCAAGAACCAGTTCGATATCAAGATTGACCATCGTTTCAGCGACAGGGATTTATTGAGCGGCCGGTTCTCAAGGGACTGGGGCGGAAGCGCTCCGCTGAACTGCTTCGGAAACGTCGCCGATCCCTGCGACTATGGCCAGACTGGCGGGCCGACGCACTCGGTGGCCATCAATCACACCCACACGTTCAGTCCCACATTGATGCTGAACGTTACTTACGGGCTCCTGCGGGCCTTTGGGCCGGGGGGAGAGGGCATCTTCAATGAGGCAAAGTACAAGGGCATGTCTCCATCGGCAACGCTGGGGCTGCCCACCTACCTGGATACCTCCGGCTTTCCGCAGCTCCCCTTTGTTAGCATTGGGAACTACACGCCGGCCGGCGGGTCAAGCGACAACATTGGAACTCAGCCCTGGAGCTATCTTCGCGAAGGACAACAAGTTCACCACCTCGTAGGAACCCTTAGTGGAACAAGGGCTCACATGACCTCAAATTCGGCGCGGAAGGCCGGATGCATCAAATCAACTATGTCCAGCCGTTACTGAATTTCGCTGGCATGGCATCGATCGGACACAGTTAGAACGTCCGTTTTGCGTCAAAATCCAGTGCAAATGATGGCTGCTTAGACGTGCCGGTGACCGTGAATGGCACTATCGTTACGGTTTTCTTCTTTAGGAACGGACTTACTGCTTTCAGAACAAATGCTTTGATTCCGGACGTCGTGTCGGATAACTTTCCATTCGTGTGCAAGACCCCCTGTAGGTTCACGGTTTTGTCCAACAGGTTGTATGTGCCACGAATCTGAGCGATCGTGCCGAGGGCGCTGAACGAGACATTTGACAACGTCGCAATCCCATTTTTCACGGAGATGTGCCCCTTGAGATTCGAGAGCACGGTTTCAGGATCTTCTGCTTGCTGCTTCTTATTCTCGCCGCGGGCACTCTCGCTCAAGCTGTTGAGGGGCGCCTGCACCGCCGCGTTCGTGAAGCGTTCATTGCCGACGCCAAAGTCGCCTTCGAGAGCCAGTTTTTTCAGAAATCCCAGTTGTCCCGGCGGCACTTTTACATTCGCATGCAAGGTGACGCTACCCGTCATCGAGGGATTCTTGTCCTCCGCAATAAGGCTCAACAGATCATCGATGCGGCCGTCCTTCACGGTCATCTCAAGCGCTACCGTTTTTCCCTGCTGGCCGGCTTGGCCTGTGACGGTGCCGCTCGATAGCACCGTAGTCCTCTGAAAATGCGATCGGACGTTGAGAAGTTGGGTGTCGCCGTTCGTCCCGTCAACCACCGCCCGGAATTCGGTTGACAGGTGAACGATGTGGCTGCTGCCTGAAACGTGGAAGTTCGGCACGTCGGCCTCACTCTCGGATTCGATATGCTCGAGCGTGCCGCTGAACTTGCCACGGGAAGAGAGCGTTCCAGCGATGCCCTCGAAGACACCCAGATTTGCGTCGTCAAAGGTGTAGGAACCCGAAACCGCCGTACTGCCCGGCGACTCTGAGTTCCAGGGACCAAATTGACCGGTTGAGCGAATTTCGCCCGGTGGCTCTGTGTTTAACAGCGTTGCACGATAAAAGATTGGCCCATTCTCGCCCACATGGTCGAGTATGAGTTGATGAACCTCCAGCTTGAACGGTTCTTTGGGTTGTGTTGCGAGAAACCGGAATCGGACTGCGGTAGCGTAAAGCGATGCCGATTCGGCCGACCGATCCTTTCTTCTGGCGGCATTACGAAGGTCCAATCATCCTCGTCTGTGTGCGTTGGTACTTGCGCCTCCCGCTGAG
>DATGZN010000004.1:0-128889 GCA_035297145.1 Bryobacteraceae bacterium | reverse complement strand
GTCAGGTGGGTAGCAAAGGAAGATCCGGCCGGCCAGGCGCGGTACGTGGGCATGCTGTTCGGAATCGCTGCCTGAAAACGGAACCGATCTTGAGGCGAACCGAAGGCCCGTCTTCTTCTTTGAATTTTCGCAACACAACCGTGCATGAACTCGACCTGCTCTTTCCATCCGCGCTGAGCGAACAACACGACGGTCGCACCGTTCTCTTCTCGAAGGTCAAAGGTTAGCTCGGTGCCAATCCACTCTTTCGCGCCGTCCACGCACAGCCACTTGATGCGTTTGCCGCCAAAGCGACCTCAGCGTTCGCCTTTATCCCGCCCACGCTGGCACCCGTCCATGCGCCGACTGCAGTTCCGGTGCACCGCCGACTTCTCAGAGGCCGACAGGCGGGCATGAATGCCCCGGTGACGCCGCACGAACGCGCTTTCGTAGTGCCGGGTCGACCATTTGTCCGCGCCGGAGCTTGTTGAAAGAATTGTAGCGGCGTTCCGCAGAAGCGCCGCTCCGCACATCCTAGGCGGTTTACCACTCCGACCAGAGACCCGCTGGCTGTTCCCACACGCTAGTTTGCGGACGTCCGGTGAAGGCCCCGCCCAAGCCGGCCATATGTGTGGCGTCGTTGTAGTGTTCGGTCATGCCATCAAAATCGCACCACCAATCCACTCCCAGGATTTCCGGCGGCGTCGAATCGCCCGGTGCCTGAAGCTTGATGAACAATTGATGGGAAACCAACCCCCGCCGTCGTGCATCTCGCTGAGCCTTGATATCGCCCGATGCAAACGCTTCGATCGCTTGTTCGGGAGAGTTGATGGGTCCGCGAACCATTCCGACGTAGCGGTCTCCTTTTGCTCTCGGAGCCGGTAAGTTATAGGAAGATGAGCCGCGGGCGGGCATCCAGACGGTGGCGTCAATTGAAGGAAACAGTTTTGTCCCTTGTTGTACGATATTCTCGTTGCTGAAAAAATCCATTAGCCCTTTGGCGTCCTGCCACCAATCCAGAAAGAGCAGTTCGCCGGCTTCAGCGCCCGCTTGTTTACTCTTCAGCAACGGAGCAAAGACGTTATGGCTCAGGTCACCCATGGAACGCGCAAAAGCAATTCCTTGCTCAGAGCCCGCGGTCGCGTTATGCACGGTGCGCATCGACTCAAGGCTCGGCGGAATGTACTTTCCCCGTACCGTCAGAAAAACAGCGGATTCAAATGGTGTTGTCATTAAAGACATCCTTTCAACGAACCATCAGCGTTGTGCTCGTTCTTGAAGATTCGCGTGAACTCCCGGATAACCTGTTTGTTCTTTTCTTCTTGCATTGTGATCTCCTCTTTTTGGGTAAGTGGGTTAATTGGATACTTGGACGCCAACATTCTCGGCTGCAAAATGTCAGAAAAAAGATCTTGCGACTTCCCCGCCGCACCGTGCGGTCTGGTCTTTGCCGCTCTCTGCTTGCTCACGGCACATCAATCGCGTCCGAGATAGTTCCACAACTTTCATGGCATTGAAACCGCCGTCGCCGAATCGGAATCGGTCGATCGCGCCGGCCTCGGGCGCGGCGTTGACATCCTCTGTCCACCCAGCCTGCCAATCCTTGTTCTTCGGAGAGCGCTTGAAACACCTTATCGGGAGATGATTTGATTCCCACCCGGTGCAATATGTCGGCCATTCTCTATTCTTTCCAGTGTGGCCCGGGGTTTCGGCCCTCGACATAGTCCTTGAGCCGGTACATCAGCTCACCCCAGGTGGAATTGCACATAGCGTACATTTCGCTGGCTGTCTTCCATCCGCTCTGTGTGAACCGCAGGGTCGTTCCACCTCCCTCGGGACTGAGATCCCAAGTCAGGACCGTGCCGGCCCACTCCGGCTGGTCGCCGTGACAGCTCCAGACGACGCCTTTTCCGGGTTCCAACCGATCGATGGTCATGCGAAAGACCATGCCGCGCCGGTCGAAACCGAATTCCGCCTTGCCGCCAACCCTTTCGTCGGCAGTTGTGTCCGCCGTCCACCATCCGCGCAGACCAATCTGGGTCGCGAGGGCCGCATAGACCTTATCTGGATTTGCTTTGATGGCAATTTGATGTTTCAGTTCAGCCATATCTTTCTCCTTATCAAGTGGGATTTACCAACTGAGTCATACCGCCATCCACAACCGATTCCGATCCCAAACAGTACGAGGAATCGTCGGAGGCCAGGAAGAGCATGGCCTTTGCCATCTCCTCAGGCGTGCCGCGCCTACGCAGGGGAATAGTGCTTGTGATCATCGCGGCGATATCCTCCGGCGTTACGCCGGGCAGACCACCTTCCCGCGTGATGATCGGCGTCTCCGTCATGCCCGGACTGAGCACATTGACGCGGATATGCCGGGGAAGCAGCTCAACCGACATGGAGCGTGCCAGCGCTCGCACGGCGGCTTTGGCCGCCGTATAGATCGAGGTTCCTGCACGGCCCTGTTTGTCGGCGTCCGCCGCGCCGACCAGGATGATGGAAGATCCGTCGCGTATATAGCGCAGGGCCTTCTGAACGGTGAAAAAGACGCCCTTGAAGAGGATGTCGCTGATCTCATCGAACAGTTGCTCCGAGAGACTTTCTACGGCCGCGAATTTTGCGATACCGGCGTTGGCAACAAGAATGTCGATCGGCCCAAATGCCTCCGCCGCCCGCCGAAACAGGCGTTCGAGATCCTCCATGTTGCGAACATCCCCTCGGACCGCCAGCACATCGCTTCCCAGCCCAGCCGCGGCTTGATTGAGCGTCTGCTGGCTACGCCCAAACAGGACCACCTTTGCGCCGTTGGCATTGAACTCACGCGTTGTTGCCAGGCCAATACCGCTATTGCCTCCGGTGATGACCGCCACTCTAGCTTGCAATTTCATCGGGAGCCGTTTCGGAACTCAACCCAGTTGTGGCAAAACACCAACTTGTTGCAGCAGCTCCATCATGGCGATCTCCGCCCAATGCTCCTGGATCTTGCCGTCCTCAACGTGATAAATATGAATCTCACTCCACTTGATAGTCTTGTTGGTGGGCTTTTCCCCCATCATCGACCCCTTATGAGTCGCCACGGCGGAACTTCTCTCTACCACCCTGTTGCCAGCCGCGATGAGATCCTCCTCCGTCACGACCACGTCGGGGAATGCGCCGTTCATCATGATCCCCACTTGTCGCAGCCCCTCAAAGCCGGCAGACAGCGGCGTACGGAAGTGATGAGTGAAGCTCTTGTCGAAGAGATGACTGACTCCATTCACGTTGTGTTCGTTCTTGAAAATTCGCGTGAACTCGCGGATGACTTGTTTGTTCTTTTCCTCTTGCACTCTGGTTCTCCTGTTGGTGGTGCTGGTGTGCTGAATCCGGATGCTTGGGTTGCTAATGACTACCGGGCCCCGCAAACATGGCTTCGAACGGCCTGCCATCGAAAACAGATTGCACCCGTGTGATCTTTCCGCCGGTGACCCGGTGCCACTCGGCAACCAGTGTCGTCGCGGCTGCTGGCGCCTTGGTCTCCAACTCAAACAGCACCATGACGTCGCTACCTTGCACGATCATCTTCTGCATGTCCAACCGAACTGTAATCTGCAACAGTTGTTTCAGATCCGCAAGGTATTCGTCCGGGTGGCTATATGTCCTGAACAGACCTTTGAACAGGAAATCGTCGCTCAGATACCCCCGGCAGGCGGCGAAATCCCTCTTTATAACTGCCTCGTAGAATTTTTGCAGGACCGCGCGCGCGTTTCCGGCGCCATCCCGCTCGGTCTCCTGGTTCGATGCCACCTGGTGATAGTCGGTGAACACAACATCCCCGCCAACCAGCTCAGGCCGATAAGCCGCCTCGAAACGCTTAACTGCTTCCGACCGGCCGTGAGCCTGGTGTGCGGCCTCGTCTTCAAAGATGAAGAAGTGCACGAACTGGGTTGGATCCGCCTTCTGCTGCCACGCAAGGTACATCCGCGTGCCTGCTTCGTTAGCCTGCACATACGGGACGAACTCTTCGATGGCTCGCATGACCTTATCGACCCCCGACGGCCGCACCTTATATTCCGCGATTGTATAGATTGGCATGTTCGTTGAAACTATCGGCGCTGGTCGCCTTCACTTCTCCTGTTTGAAACAGCCGCCCTAGTTGATTTTCGGCGTGCGCGCCTGGGCCTGCGCTGCCATCAGGATTCTCTCACCGGCCTCTGGGCCGATCAATTGCTATCATCCACATGCGTTTGACGAAACGATTGTGCGATTTCACAATGGATGTCTATGCGCGTTGCCGATGCCCGGGTCCGCCAATGGAGCGAGCGTTTCCGCAAGCATCCCCTGGCAAGCAAAGTAGTTGCCGGGCTGCAAAAGCGCAGTATTGAGATCTGGCAGCGGACATTCAATCTGCTGCAACGGGAGAGCCCGGAGTATCGCAGTTCGGTCGACGAAGAATTTACAAAAGAGTCAAGAAGCCACTGCCGCGAACTTCTGAGCACGATCATCGCCGTTGCCGCCGGGCAGGCGGGGCGAGGAGACGAGGATCCGTTCGGTTTCGTCCGTGCGCACGCCGAATGGCGCGCCAGGCACCACGTGCCGCTCACCGCGTCGCTGCAGGCTTATCGCCTCGCTCACAAGACCTACTGGGAAATCTCGCGGGAAGCGCTGCTGCAGCATGCCGAGCGAGAGGAAGCGCTGCTTTCTCTGACCATGCTGTCGGATTTCTGGCTCGAGCTCTTCGATCACGTGGGCGCCGTACTGGCCGAGGCCCATGCCGTTGAGGAAAGGCTCAGTGTCGCTCAAAACACCGAAGCTTACACTGGCCTCATTGATGGGCTCCTGCGCGGCGTCGAGATCCGCGACACGCAGGCCCGGCGCCTCAGCGCCCTCTGCGGAATTCTCCCGGGCGCTCCCATGGCGGTCGCCGTTGCCCGCCAGCTTCCATCGAGCGACGGAAAACAGATGGATCTGGAAGTGGCCTTGCGCTCGTTCGTCCGGCTAGTGGAGCAGGCGGTTCCATCCGCGGTCTTTGGCCGTTTGGTGGACATCCGCAACGACGAAGTGATCGTGATTCTTTGCAGCCATGCTGACACCGCACGCGGTTTTGTAAAGGCCCTGCGCCGTCAGGGCTTCGGCCGGCGCGCGAAGAACGGTCTGACCGCTGGAGTCGGGGTGAGTCTCGATGCCACCGAAGTCGCCCGTCTCCCTGAGTCCCTCGAGGAAGCGCGCCTGGCCCTGGAATTCGCCACTCCGGCACAGCCACTCCTGCATTTCGCCGACATTGATCTGCCTGAGTTTCTCATCCGGCGTGCCGACAAGACCGCGCTTCGCCTGATTCCGGCCGCAGCGCGCCATTTGGCTCCGGGCAACGGCAGTCCGGCGGGCGAACTCTCCCGCACCCTTCACGCTTTCGCCGATTGCAGCCTCAACGTGAAGCAGACGGCGCGGCGCCTCGGCGTTCACGCCAACACAGTATATTTCCGGCTGAATCGCATCAACAAACTCACCGGGATCGATCCCAGGACGTTCTCCGGAGCTTCGCTTCTGCTGACTGCGCTCCGCCTGATGGACACTCACGCAAAACGCTGAGGTCGGGGGTTGGGGAAAAATCAGCCGGCGATGTCGATCTTGATGATCTTCTTTTGGACGGCGTACTGCACGAGCTGGGCTTTATTGTGGATGTCCAACTTACGCATGAGATTGAACTTGTGCGCTTCGATGGTTTTCACACTCAAGTTGAATGTGCAAGCGATCTCTTTGACGGAATTGCCTTCGGCCAGCATTTTGAGCACTTCTCTCTCACGCGGTGTGAGGGTGGCGAAGCGGGGGAGCCGCTGAGCGGATTTTACGCGGGAGCGGAAATCGTCCACCAGTTGCGACAGCATGCGAGGGCTGAGAAAACTGCCGCTGCGGTGTACCTCGCGGATGGCGTTCAATAGATGAGCGGCGGGGCTGTCCTTGAGGACGTAGCCCGATGCCCCTGATTCCATGCACTCGACCAAATAGTCTTCGTCGTCGTACATGGTCAGAACCAAGATGCGGGTCTCGGGGCGGTTTTTGCGTATCTGGCGGGTGGCTTCGAAGCTGCTCAGGCCGGCCATGCCGATGTCCATCAGGACAACGTCAGGTTTCAATTCGGCACTCTCAGCGATCGCATCGATCGCGTTGGAAGCCTCGCCTACGACTTCCATGTCGGGGTCGGAGCCAACCAGGGTCCTGATGCCCTGGCGAAACAGCGTGTGATCATCCGTTAGAAATACTCGAATCTTGGCCATGTTCAATGTGCGCTCGCGCGACGGATCCTTTCTGACCGGGCTTGGCGGCGGGAAGCTCCACGGAGATTCTGGTGCCGCGCTTCGGGCGGCTCGTGATCTCCAATTTCCCGCCAAGCAACGCCACTCGCTCCCGCATGCCTGCCAGGCCGAAGGAACTCTGCTTTTCGACCGCTGCTTTCACCTCGAAACCGACGCCGTTATCCGCGACGTTCAGTCTCAGTAATCCATCGGACGAATGTAGGGAAAGGTTTACGGTGGAGGCCTGGGAGTGCTTCGCGATGTTGTGGAAGCACTCCTGAACCAGCCGGAAGGCGGCAATTTCAATGTCGCGCGGTAGCGCGCCCAGGCGTCGCGGCAGGTGCAGCCGCACCTGGCCGGAGTAGACCTCGCGAAAACGGGTAACCAATTGCCGCAGCGCCGCCGCCAGGCCGAACTGTTCCAGTACCGCCGGGCTCAGGGCGCCAATAATGCGCCGTATTTCCATGATGGTGCGTTCGGTGAGCTTGCGCGTTTCCTCGAGTGGCTTTTGCAAGTCCTCGGGCGCCGATTTCCCCAGTAACTCGAGCTTCAGCCGGATGCACAACAGAGACTGGCCGGCTTCATCGTGCAACTCGCGGCTGATACGCCGGCGCTCTTCCTCCTCGATCTGCATCATGTGCTCGCTCAGTTGCCGCACTTGGCGCTCGCGTGTTGCCAGGTCATCGAGCAGGCGCGCTTTTTCGGCCACACGCAGGCAGCGTTCGGCGGCAGTATCGAGCAGCTCCAACTCGCGCGGAAGCCAGGGATATTCGCTCGAAAACGCGAGTTGCAACACACCGGCTACGCGCCCGTTGTCGGCCAGCGGTACCGACCAGAACCACGGGTAGCGCACGCGCAGTTGAGGGTCGAGAATCAGCCCATCCGCCTGCTTGCCGCAGGGAATCAGGTGGGGCTTGGCCAACCGGTTCAGGAGACGCGCCGCCGGTGGATGCTGCGGGTCGAATAGAATCATCCGCCCGTCTTCGGCGTGGCAGAAGCGGCGGAGCGTTTGCAGAAAACGTTGCAGCAAGTCTTCTAGATTCTCGGCTTGAAGCTCGGCGCGAAACAGCTCGTAGAATGCCTGCGTTTCCGCCTCGCGCACCTGATAGTAGGCATTGTTGAGGGTCAGAATGACGCAGAATTGCAACTGCTGGCGCGCCCAGCGAAAGTTTTTGTACTCGTCCGGGTAGGAGAGAACCAGCACGGGGTCGAGCACGCGGTCATATTCGCGCAGCGCGCGCAGGACGCTGGCCGGGGGCACGTTGAGCTTCGCCAGACGGCGGCCGCTGTATTCCACCAGCTCGAAGAAATCATGCGGCGGGCCGCCCGCCACGAAGATGCGGGACGCGGCGCTGGGCGTGATATCGCAGAGCGCCTTGATCTGACGGGCATCGTAACGCGCTTTGCGGAGCCGCCTGCGAAACTGGGCGTCCAGATCGCCCGTGTGCGGGGTGAGGACCACCGAGAGGCGTTCGAGATGGAGACGAAGCTGATCGCTCAACACGTCAGCGGCGTCAGCCAGCACGGGCATCGTTTCGGTGGATCGCACGCGGTTAGAAATATGCGGTTAGAAATATATGGTGGCCGCGAGGGTGACGGTCTCTCCGGGGAAGTTGTGGGAAGATTCACCGAACGAACGCGGAACCAAGAACTGGAGTTACAGTAGACGGAGCCACGCAGTTTTGCAGGAGCCGAAGCGAGGCAGGCCACTGGAGACACTGAAGATGACATCCGCGATCCAACTACTGAATATTGCCGTTCTGAGCGTAGGACTGCTCGCGGCCGGCACATATTACCCTCCTTCGGAGGCGGCTGGCGGTTGGCGGCGCTGTGGGACCGATGAAGAAGTCCGGAGCAATGCGGGTATGGACCCGCAGCGTCTGCGCTTGATCGGGCAGGAGCACGTGCAGATCTACGGCGGGCCGTGGGCCATTGCGATTGTGCGGAAGGGGTATCTGGTCGGCGAATGGTTTGGCGTCCCCGCGATGCCGGCTACCACGTTCGACGTCTGGTCCAGCACCAAGTCGGCAACTGGAATCGCAATCGGGATGATGCTGGAGGACAGCCGCAATCATCGGCTTCCCGGCAACGTAACGATCGACCTCGATAGCCCGGCTTACGATTACGTTCCTGAGGGCTACCCCTTAAGCGATCCACGCAAGGCGAAGATCCAGCTAAAGCACCTGCTGAGCATGACATCGGGGATCCCAGGAGAGGACCAGGGCGTAGTGGGCATCGCGGTGGCTCCGGGCCGCGGCGAATTTGAGTTTGCTTTGGGCAAAGAACCCAACCGATTTGGAATCTCAGCCGCGAAGATGGCGGCCGAGCCCGGCGGGATTTGGGATTACTCCGATGCGGCGTTTTGCCATCTTTCTTTGATCTTCGCCAAAGCGGAGGGCAGGGAAATCGGCGACTACATTCGCGAGCACGTGTTCGAGCGTATCGGTATTCAAAATTTTGGCTGGGATCTTGAAGGAGGCGCTGGTCATATCGGCCCGCATACGAATCCGCATAGTGGTCTGCGCCTCTCGGCAAGGGATTTCGCTCGCTTAGGCTACCTGATGGCGCACCACGGGCAATGGGAAGGGAAACAGATTGTTCCGAATTGGTGGATTGATCTGGCGACCCGAAGCTCGCAGGCTCTGAATCGAAACTACGGTTACAGTTTCTGGGTCAATACTGAAGGCACGCAATGGCCCGCCGCTCCCAAAGACGCATTTGCATTCCAGGGGTACGGTTCGAACCGTTGTTATGTCGTCCCGTCA
This sequence comes from Bryobacteraceae bacterium, assembly GCA_035297145.1. Taxonomy (GTDB): domain Bacteria; phylum Acidobacteriota; class Terriglobia; order Bryobacterales; family Bryobacteraceae; genus QHXW01. The sequence continues at coordinate 119,879 of DATGZN010000004.1, read as the reverse complement.
CTAGACCTGGTTGTTGTCAGACTCGGCTATGCGCCTCCCGTCTGGACCGAGAATTCCATTCTTCCAGCAGTAGTGGGCGCGATTTTCGATGCGTCGCCGGCACACTGATGATTCTGCTTAGAACGTCAGCCGCACCGCCACCTGAATCTGCCGCATGGGCAGCGCGGAAGTGAACCCCAGCGGCTGGCTGGGTGATAGCAACGACGACCCGTGCACCTTGAACGTGGTCGCCCCCTGCCCGCCCAACGCAAGCGGTAGCCCGAAGGTGGGGCCTACTTCGTTGTTCACGCTCGCATAGTTGGTGCGGTTCAAGAGATTGAATCCTTCCGCAAGAAATTGCAGCTTAAACTTCTCTCCCATGTTGAAGGTGCGGCTCACCCGCAGATCAAAATCGGCGTAGTCTGGACCGAGCCCGGTATTCCGGTTGGCTCCGATGGGGCGGCCGTTAGTCGGATGGTTATCGCCATTCACGGCTTCACCCGCCAGCAAATTGAATGGATGGCCGCTGTGATATTGAACGATGGGAGACAATTCGAAGCCCGACAAAATCTTATTTGTAAACGGGCTTTGGAGCACTGCTGCGACCACCACTTTGTGCCGTTCGTCGAAGCTGGAAAGCGCCCGGTCGGCTGCCAGGTTCGTCGGATCCTGCGGTGAGTAGTCCGTATTGTAGTCCGTGGCTTCGTCAAATCCTTTGCTGAAAGTGTAACTTCCCAGCAGAGAATAGTGCTTGCTGAGGCTCTTCTTGACTTCGAAGATGGCTGCTTGATAGAGAGCCGGGTTGGCGGAAGTGTACTGGTTGTTCTGGATGATCAGCGGATTGACGAAGCAGCCCGCTTTCGCCCCAAGCAAATCACCGGCGCAAGCAGCCGATCCCACGCTGGGCGTTGGGCCGAGCGCTGGATTCGTATTCCAGTTCCGGTACGAGGTGAAGCTTCCATTCGCCAATGGCACGGTTGTGTAGGGAGCCGGCAGCAGGTTCGTGTCGATCGCTACGGGAAGCCTGAGCGTATGGACGTAGACGTAGCTACCCGACACCACCAAGCCGGATGCAATTTCGCGGTCGATGCCAAAGCTGGCCTGCTGAGCGTACGGATTCTGATAACCCGGCTGACTGGTGAACAATACCTGTAATGGGGATAGCGGCCCGGAATTCGCAATGCGGAAACCCAAAGCGGCCAGGGCGGCGGGCGTAACGCAAGCCGTGTTGCCGGGCTGTGGCTTCGTGCATTGGACTAGGCCCTCGGCAAACAACGTCTGGAACACTGCGGCGGAGTTTTGCAGCGGAAGGCCGGTCGGGGTGATCGGGTCGACGTAAATCGAAATCGGCCGATTGCACGGGCTCTGGCCTTGGGCAGGGATGATTCCCGCGAGCCCACAAGTTGCCGTTACGTTAGTGACTTGATTGCCGCGCCCGGTATTGTCAACGGATGTGTTGTTGGCGTTCAGGACGCCCAGACTGTAATCCACACTGGGGATCTGGGTATCGATGGGCCCATAAAAAAGACCGTATCCGGCACGAACAGCGGTTTTGTGGTCCTTGAACGGATCCCAGGCGATGGAGACGCGTGGCGCAAAATTGTCCTTGTCGGTGCCGAGCGGAGCATATTGTTGGTCAAGCTCATAACGCACCCCATAGTTCAGTGTGAAGTTCGGAAAGATGCTCCAGGAATCCTCCCAATAAGCCGCCGTGAGCGGACGCGCGACGCGTTCGTAATCGGCGTTTCCAAAGCCCTGCTGGAAAACCTGCGGCAGTCCCAGAGAGGCGGTTTGGAGAGCATCGAGGGCCACCGGGTTCAGCGATCCGGCGAGGCCGCAACCCGGAGTCGTCGCGGACGCCGGGGAGCCACCCGGATTCCCCAGGCAGGGACTGAGCAGACCTCCGGGCAGCGCACCGAAAACAAACCGGCCGGGAAAAAACGTGTGGGACTCGGTGTGATTCCCGCGGATCAATTCGTCGAAACCGAATTTCATGTTGTGATGTCCGCGAACCATGTTGACGTGGTCGGCGGCTTCGTAGCGGCGCAAGATCGTGTAATTGGGCAGGAAAATGTTCGTGCCTAGCGAGTTCGCGTAACCCGCGATGCTGAGCCCAGCCTGCGCCGGCTCATTCGGAACTACGTTGAAGCTGGTGTAACCCCACTGTCCCCGGAGCTCGTTCTGAAACGACGGCGTGAACGTGTGAAACCAGTTACCGGACACAGTACTTTCATATGCATGAATCGAGCTGCCGGCGGAATAGCCGGTTAGCGACTGAACGTCCGGGGACTCCTCCAAATCGTGCCCATATCGATACTCGAAGGAAATCTGGTCAACGCTGCTGATCTGATGATCCAGACGGCCCGATGCGAGGTATTGGCGCGTGTTGTAAGGAAATACGCCTCCGTTGTTTTCAAACGTGTTGACCAAATAGCTGTTCAGAGCCGTCTGTCCCGGCGCCAGACCCGTGGCCGGGCTGATGGTCAAAGCGCTTTGCAATATACCGGCGCATGTTGCCGAAGGAACACTGATGAACCCCCCGGCCGGATTGGCGACGCAAGGCACCACCGGGTTTCCCGGCGCCTGCGCCAGCGCGCCTAGAATCGCCATTTGGTCGTTCTCGGGAGTGCTCTGAGGACGAAAGATGCTGGTGCTCGTCAGCAGTGGGACCGAGTTCTGCGCGTCCTGGCGCAGCCCTTCAAAAGCCAGAAAAACGAAAGTCTTGTCCTTCTTGACGGGGAAGCCGATGGTTCCGCCGTATTGCTGCCGGCTCAAGGAATTCTTGATGGGACTACCCTGGCTATCGGGAAGCGTGGGATTAAATGTCTGTCCGGGCTGGAGCGCCTGGCTGAACGCGAACGGGTCGCGCGCATCCATGGCATCGCTACGGAAATAGCCATAAAGACTTCCATGAACAGTATTCGTGCCGGACTTAGTGACAATGTTGACGGAAGCGCCGGTGGCCGCGCCGAGGTCGGCCGAGTAGTTGCTGCGATTGACTTGAAACTCGCGCACTGCATCCTGGCTTACCGTGAGGCGGACGCCGCCGGAGTCATCGCCGGTATCGCCACCGTCCACGGTAACGTCGTTACCTCTGCCATTGCTGCAGTAAAAGGAGAGCCCGCTGGTCGGTGTTTGCTTCACCCGAAAGTCCTGGTCGTCGGCGATCCGGGTGGAGTCTGACACGCCAGGTAGCAACAAGGTGAAAGTGAGATAGTCGCGCCGGTTGATCGGCAGGTCCTGTACCAGTTCCTGATTGATGGTATCCGCCTGCTTGCCGTTGACAGGATCGATGACGAGCGGGGCTGCATTCACTTCCACCGTGGTCGACGCCCGCGCTACCTCCAGGCTGAAGTCGACAGTAGTCACCGATCCCACCGACACTACGACCCCTTTTTGCAGCTTGGTTCCGAAGCCGGTGGATTCGACCGTCAGGTCGTAGGTCCCGGGAGGTAGTGAGGCAACATTGTACTGTCCCTTGCTGTCGGCGGGCGCTGTGTGCTTGGTTCCCCGTTCAGCGTCCGTAGCTACAACGGTCGCACCTGGAACACTAGCCCCGGTGGGGTCGGTCACATTCCCGTGTATGCTTCCGGATGCTCCAACTCCCTGCCCATAGGCGACAGCCGCCGCCAACATAAGCGCAAAAAAACGCGCAGTTTGAGTCCTCAACATGGAGTCTCCTTTCCCTTTGCAACGGGCAGTTTTCTCACCGGTTGCTTACTCGCCTACTGACACGGCGCGCGGAGACACACATCCGCGCCTAGACGGATCACAATAAGTGCAAGTATAGAGAAGCTAGTTCGGAGCCGGACCGTTCCTGTCATACGGCACCAAAGCGAATAAGTTTGATAAGCGCCAGCCGACATAGCGCTCAAACCCCAGACCCTGTACTAGCGCAGTATATGGACAAAATCCCACGGCGTCAAATGATTTCGATATCCCGGTAAATAGGTCTGACTTCCGGCCCGCGAACGGAAGAAATCTTAAGACGTGTTACCGGCTGGCCTGGATGGGCTGATCGCGGGCTTTAGAGGTCCCTCTGCGCTCTCTTTTGTCGCCAGGTGGGACAGTAAACGCCGAGCAGCACGCCCGTGCGTCCTGACCCGGCGAACACGGGTGGCGCGAGTCAACCCGGTTAGTCTATTGGGCGTTCTCTGCGCCTTCGGCGTTGAAAAGTAGTTTTTCAGTTTGGAGCTACATGCGGATTCTGGGATTAGAGCATTTGTAAACTGCCCCGAACGCGGTTGCAACCAGCCAGACATTGACGATATACTGCCCTTCTAGTGTTGCAGCCCTTCGCCAACTACGCGTTTACGTACCGATTCCGGTACTTTACCGGGATCGCGTAGAGTGGCGTTGGTTTAGACACACAGCAGTTCGGACGAAACCAACCCACTCGATGGAGTGGGTTTTTTATTTTCCGAGGAGGTGGAAGTCATGATTATTTCGATGCGGCCTCACGCTACGCGCGAGGAGATCGACCATGTTTGCGAGCGGATTCGCGAGTTTGGTTATAAGGTCCACTCCATCGAGGGCGAGGAGCGCGTCGTAATCGGCGTGGTCGGGATCGGCGACGTGACGGCATGTCTCGAGTCGCTCGAAGCGACGCCCGGCGTTGAACGGGCGGTGCGGATCTCAGCGCCTTACAAGTTCGTGAGCAAAGAATTCAAAAAGGAACGCACGCAAATGCGCGTCAACGGTTTGGAAATCGGAGGCGATGAATTTATCGTGATGGCGGGTCCGTGCTCGGTCGAATCCGAGCGGCAAATCATGGATACCGCCGAGGCCGTGCGGAAAGCCGGCGCCTGCATTCTGCGTGGCGGAGCTTTCAAACCACGTACTTCGCCCTACGATTTTCAAGGCATGGAACTGGAAGGCCTGAAGCTGTTGCGCAAGGCAAAGGAGGCGACCGGCCTGGCGATCATCACCGAGGTGATGAGCGACCGCGATGCCGAGATGGTGGCCGAATATGCCGACATCATGCAAGTGGGCGCGCGCAACATGCAGAATTTTGCGCTGCTGAAGTCGTTGGGAAAATGCGGACGGCCCGTGCTGCTGAAGCGCGGCATGAGTTCCACCATCAAAGAGTTACTGATGTCGGCGGAATACCTTGTCGCTCACGGCAATTCCGCCGTGTTGCTGTGCGAGCGCGGCATCCGCACGTTTGAAACCGCGACTCGCAACACCTGCGACATCGCCGCGGTGCCGGTTCTGAACGAGATGACGCACCTGCCCGTGATTCTCGATCCCAGCCATGCCACGGGGAAGCGGAGCCTGGTACCGGCGTTGGCCCGCGCGGCGGTGGCCATCGGAGCCGATGGCCTGATCGTCGAAGTGCATCCGTATCCCGAGAAGGCGGTGAGCGACGGAGCGCAATCCCTCACGCTCGATCAATTCCGCAACATGATGCAGCAGCTCCGGCCGTACATCGAGCTATGGAAGGAAGCACGACAGGCCGAAACCGCGGCAGCAGTCGTGTGATACTGAGTTCGTGAAACTTTCCGGCCGTGCCTGGGCGGCCATCGTGCTGTTGCTGGTTGCAGGCGGCGCGGTGTGGCTGGCTGTCTACGAGCGCAACCGTCTAGCGGCCGCGAGTCCCGCGGGGATGCTGCGACGCCTGCCGCCCGAAAACGCGACGGTCCTGTTCGTGGACTTCGACACCTTGCGGCGCGGCGGCGTGTTGAAGCTGCTGGCGTCGTCCAAAACCGCCGAAGAGCCGGACTACCAGGCGTTCGTTCGCGCCACGGGATTCGATTACCAGAGAGATCTGGATCTCGCCGCGGTGTCCTTCAGCAGCGACGGCGAATTTTTCGTCGTGAAGGGCCGATTCGACTGGCAAAAGCTGCGCGCCTATGCGCAAGGGCAGGGCGGGGGCTGCGAGGGCCGCTTATGTCGCATGCAGGGCAGCACGCCCGCGCGACGCATTTCTTTCGTGCCGCTCCAAGCCAATCTGATGGCGCTGGCCGTCAGCACGGACAACTCCGCGGCTATGCGTCTTGTGGAGGCACAGACTAGCGCTGTGCAGCCGCTCGATGCCCCGCGTGACCCGGTGTGGCTTTCCATTCCCGCGGAAAGCCTAAAAACGCCGGGACAGTTGCCGCCAGGCGCGAGTTTCTTCACTACAGCACTGGCGTCAGCCGACAAGATTCTGCTGTCGCTTGGGCCCGAAGGGGAGAAGCTGGAAGCCAGGCTTTTGGTCACGTGCCGCTCGTCAGACGACGCCGCGGCGCTGGCGGGCCAGTTGCAACACGCGACTTCACTCGTTAAAGAAATGATGGCACGGGAGAAACAAGCGCCCAACGCAAAGGATCTGAGTGGCGTGCTGACGGCGGGCGTGTTCGAACAATCCGGCCGGCGCGTGCTGGGACGCTGGCCTCTGCCTGCGGCATTTCTGGAATCGCTCGCGGGCGGAGGGTAAACCGCGACCAAAGGGAGCGGTCCTCATAAAATCTCCTCGAAAACCGCCATTGGTTCACCTTGCTCGTGGATGACGTAGTGAATGGCGGCTGCGACATGTGAGGGCTTCCACAACCATCGTGTGCTCCCATGCCTGGCCCATCGCTTGCGACCCGGTTTGTCATATCCCTTTCGGTTCAGGCAGCGGCTCGCATAAGACTTAAGATCGTTCATGATCCCCTCCGGCCGGACTTGGCCTTCAACAACCATGTGGATGTGGCTTGTGCGGACATGAGCCGCGTATAGCTTCCACCGTCGTTGCTCACACCGCTCCTGCAGAGCCGAAAGTACCAGAGCCCGACGAGTTGCATCCATGCTGTAGGGCAATTGATCCATGCGCTCCAACTCTGCGGAAGCTCGTCGCGGATCGAAGTCGATCATCCGGCTACCCGGTAGGTTATGTCGCCGATCAACGGAGCCCGCGGCGTGGCCGTGCAAGTGGCGACCGTAACAAGCGAAGGTAATCAGATAGTTCACCGCAGGATTTATTCAGATTTTACCGCTCCCTTTGGTCGCGGCTCAGAATCGGTTTGCGTTCGAGACTCGAAACTGAGCCGCGACCAAAGGGAGCGGTCTTACCCGTAGCGAGCTGGGCGCGTAGCAAGCGGTCGCGGCTTACGCCAACTGGTCGTAGGCAGACAGCGTCATAAAATCCGGAAAATCCCCGCCCGTCATCATGCGCTCGAATAGCTGTGCGGCTAAGTCGAACTTACCGGGGCCAGAGCGGGCTTTCAGCTTGCCGACTTCTTCTCCAATCACCTGACTGACTAACTCGCGTGTAATATTCCGCCCATCACTCAGCCGTGCCCCGTGTCGCAGCCACTGCCAAACCTGGGCACGAGATATCTCGGCTGTGGCCGCGTCCTCCATCAAGTTGTAAATCGGCACGCAGCCGTTTCCGCGCAGCCACGATTCCAGATACTGAATCCCCACATCAACGTTGAGATGCAGGCCTTGCTCCGTGATCTCGCCCGCTGGCACCTTGAGAAGATCGCGCTGTGTGATGTGAACATCTTCCCGCTTCACCGAGAGTTGATTGGGCTGCGGCATGTAGTGGTCGAAGATTTCCTTCGCCACGGGGACAAGTCCCGGGTGCGCCACCCAGGTACCATCGTGACCGGCCTTCACCTCGCGCAACTTATCCTGGCACACCTTTTCGAGCGCCTTCTCGTTGGCCTCCGGATCGCTCTTGATTGGGATCTGTGCCGCCATGCCGCCCATGGCATGAATACCGCGCCGGTGGCAGGTTTGGATCAGCAAGTCCACATACGCCTTGAGAAAATCGCGATCCATGGTGACCTGGGCACGATTGGGCAGCAGAAAATCAGGGCGATTGCGGAACTTCTTGATGAAGCTGAAAATGTAGTCCCAGCGCCCGCAATTGAGGCCGGAAGAATGCTCGCGCAGTTCGTAGAGGATCTCATCCATCTCGAATGCGGCGAGTATCGTTTCAATCAGAACCGTGGCGCGAATCGTGCCTCTCGGGATCTTGAGATAATCCTGGGCGAAGACGAAAACGTCATTCCATAGCCGTGCTTCTAAGTGGCTCTCGAGTTTCGGCAGATAAAAGTACGGCCCGGTGCCCTTCGCGATCAACTTAGCGGCGTTGTGGAAGAAATACAGGCCGAAGTCGAAGAGAGATCCGGATATCGGTTTGCCGTCCACCAGAACATGCTTCTCGACTAAGTGCCAGCCGCGCGGCCGGACCAAGAGCGTCGCAATGCGTGCATTGAGCTTGTACTGCTTGCCTTCGGGACTCGAAAAACTAATGCTGCCATTGATTGCATCGCGGAGATTGATCTGGCCTTCGACGTTGTTCTCCCATGTCGGAGAGTTCGAATCCTCGAAATCGGCCATAAAGACGCTCGCGCCCGAATTGAGCGCGTTGATGATCATCTTGCGCTCGACGGGGCCGGTGATCTCGACGCGCCGGTCTTCCAGATCCTTTGGAATTGGGACGACAGCCCAGTCCCCCTGTCGCACACCGGCGGTCTCAGGGAGAAAGTCGGGCAGCTTGCCGGAATCCAGTTCCGCCTGCCTCGCCTGGCGCCGTTCGAGCAAGCCAAGCCGCCGCGGTTCGAATCGTTGCGCGAGTTGCGACAGAAATTCGAGTGCTTCCGGAGTCAGGATTTCGCGGTACGCGGCGCTTACAGGACCTGTGACCTCGAGATTGCTGCGAACCAGCGGCGCGGCCATTTAGTTTCGACCGCAGAATCCAGGATTGCTGCACATGCCGCCCGGGCACATGGGCGCAGGGCCTGCCTCGGCGGGCGAGCCGTTGGCGTGCGCGGCGAACGTGGAGAATTCCTGGGTGAGATGCGCTTTTCCGCAAGAGGGACAATTCAGCTCCGCGGCCTCGGAGGAGCGCCGCAGCAGCTTCTCAAACTTGGTCCCGCAGTCCTGGCACTTATATTCGTAGATAGGCATAAGGGTTTGCTGTTATTTTCTCAATTCCGGAGGGCGGGGACAACCGGCTCGTCACCGCTCCAACTCCACCGCGATCTCTTCAATCACCCGGGCCTCATTTTCCAGCACTTGTCCGGCGCGTACGATCTGCTCATCCGCCTGTTTCCAGTTTTTCTGCTCGATGGCCTCGCGCGCGCCTGGAATCGTCTTCACGCCATAGCCGGTGTAAAGTCCCGGCGCATAGATCTGGTGTTGGAACCACGGACGGCCGGGCAAACCATCCGGCAGCGTAAGAGCGCGCTCGGCTTGGGTGAGTTTGCGATTCACCCCGTCCAGGGGTTTTACGCCGACCGCCGCATGTGCAACGGCCTTATCGTAATGTTCCGAGCTGTGCTGCAGCTTGTCGAGCCCATTGCGTAGCGGAGCAAAATTCAGGAACGGCGGTGCGTCTTCCGCCTTGGGCGGCACCAGAGTCTTCTTGGGGTCGGCGATGGCAACGTAAACGCCCTCTTCTAACTCCGTGTTGCGCTCCTTGATCTCGTCGCTCTTCGACTTCCACAACTTCTCCAGCTCGTCGACGTATCTTCCAACTGTATCGGCGAGGCCTGTGAAATCGTAAGGCAACAGGTCCGCATCCGCCATGCGCATCACCGCGAGGCCGATCGTTTGGGCGAGGGCGCGGCCGTAGCGAAAATCGGTATCGGAAAAGTGCGTGTACCAGTACAAATCATCGTAGATGGAGTGATAGATCCCGCCGCCGTCCTCGCCGCCGTAACCCAAGTTGAGCGACGCGACACCGAGATGATCGATGAAGGCGGTGTAGTCCGAGCCCGAACCCAGCGCTCCCAGGCGAAGATCAGCGCGCTTACGAACCTCGTCCCGCTGGTCGGGGGGTGCGTTGGCGATGCGTTCTAGCCGTAACCGCTTCCACGCCGGATAGTCCTTCTCGGGATCGTTGACGTCTTTGGCCACACCGTTCATAAACTTTTCGAGCGAGTGCGAACCCGCCATGCCCAGATACCCGCGGCCATTGCCGTCCGAATTGATGTAGACCGCGGCGTGCTGCCTCAGCTCATCGGCGTGCTGCTCGGCCCACTCCGTGGAACCCAGTAGTCCTTCTTCCTCGCCATCCCACACGCAGTAAACGATGGTCCGCTTGGGCTGCCAACCCTGCTTCACAAGCTCCGCCAGGCCGCGCGCTTCCTCCATCTCGGCTACCGTTCCCGAGACTGGATCTTCGGCGCCGTTGACCCAGGCATCGTGGTGATTGCCGCGGACAATCCAAATATCCGGTTCCGTCTTGCCCGGTATGCGCGCGATTACGTCGTAGAGCCGTTTGGTGTCCCAATTCGATTTCACCTTTAAATGGACCTTGGCTGGACCAGGGCCGACATGATACGTAAGGGGCAGCGCGCCACGCCAGTGGGCCGGCGCCACTGGCCCCGTAAGCGCCTCCAGAAGTGGCTCGGCATCGCCATAGGAAATGGGAAGCACGGGAATCTTGGTGATGGTCTTGGCTTCGCTGATGGGCAAGCGTTTCGCGCCTTCGGTGGCGCCGACGCCGGGAGTCAGTGGATCGCCGGGATAGATCGGCATATCCATCACGCTGCCGCGTTGCACTCCGTCGCGCGAGCGCCATGCACCCGCAGGAAAGACGTCGCCTTCGAAATACCCGTCCTCGTGCGGGTCGGAATAGATGATGCAACCGATTGCGCCGTGTTCCGCGGCCACTTTTGGCTTGATGCCGCGCCAGGACCCACCATAGCGCGCAATGACGATTGCGCCCTTCACGGAAATGCCCAGGCGATCGAGTTGCTCGTAATCATCCGGTACGCCGTAGTTCACATACACCGCCGGCGCGGTGACATCGCCGTCGATCGAATAGGCGTTGTAGGTCGGCAACTGTTCGGCCTGCTGGTTGGAAGTCGCGTCGATTGAGACCGGCGGTTCTTCCAGCTTCGCCACGAAACGCTTGGGCTCGACCAGTTCCACCGCTCGCTCTTTCGGCGACGGGAACAGAACGTCGAAATTCTCAATGTGAGCGTCCAGCCCCCATTCCTTGAATCGAGCGAGAATCCACTCGGCGTTGTCTTTATCGTACGGAGTCCCAACATGATGCGGACGGGCGGCGAGCCGCTGCATGTACTCGCGGAGGTGTTCGGGGCTGGGCACGGCTTTGAAGATCGCTTCCCAGGCGCGTTCAGACGTTGCAGAGTCGGACGAGAAACCTTGCACCGTAGGTGGATCAGCGCCCGGTACCGCGGATAAGAGCAAAATGAATAACAGCAGGATTCGCACAAATTTGGCCATGGCGGTGGAAAGAGTCGAGTTTACCGCAGCTCAGTCTCTAGCGGGCCTTACTGAGCCGCGCCCATAAGGAAGCGGTTGTTCTGGCCGCGACAGACCACTAGTCGAGTATCTGCCGATCGTAGGATCCGAAACGCGCTCCCTCCGCTGAGACCTGCCCAATCTGGCGTTCGAGCATCTCGAATTCCCGGCGGGCCTCATTCCAAAAGCGGTGGAAGCTCCAGCCGGCGGCCCGAAACACCCGGCGGTGCTCCTGCCACAGCAACAGAGCGGTGCCGTGGAACAATACGGCGTGGCCGAGGGAGCGGATTGCCCGGGCCCGTTTTCCCAGCGGGTGGCGAATCAAGCCGAGCGTCAGGGCCTGGAATTTCAGGTGAGCAGCCTCGTCGCATAGAATGCGCACACAGATCGCGCGCAGAAGGGGCGAATGCGTCGCATCCCGCAACGCCTGATAGAAGGGGATGGCGAGAGTTTCCGCCGTGACCAATACCGCCGCGCACAGTTCCAGGCCTGCCAACTTGCGTAGGCGGCGAAACATGCCGTCGAGCCAGTGCCCTTCAAGGCGCGGAATCCCCTCGCGGTCGAGGTACCGGCCAAGGATGTTGCTGTGTTCCTGCTCCTCGGCGATGAAAAGCTGCAAAGCCGGCAGCCACTGAGGATCTGAGCCGAGGATCGGGTGCGCCGAGGCTCGCCGCATAAACCCGCGGCCGCGCGCAAACTCACCCAACTGGAATTGCTGAATCGAACGGGCGACGAGCCGGCGTTCGGCCGCGGTGAGTCGCTGCGGTTCAGCCCACGGCAAGGTAGGCATGCCACCGCGGTTCTGGAGAAAGTGACGGCGCCACAGTTCATACCACGAAGGCGCAAGAACTGAAGATGGCAGGGCGAGCGAGGTCATGCACGCCAGTATGGAGTACTTTTCAATATAAAGTCAAGGCCTTCCGCGACCGCTGTTTTAGGCGCTATTGGGGCAGGTATTCCCGCGCCAGTTCCTCAAACTCGGTAGGTGTAACCAGGTGGAATCGAATTTCCAGCGAGGAGAATTTCCGCAGCTCGTCATGCATCTGGTCGCTGGGCAGCTCCGCGCCCGCGACAAAAAGATGCCCGGCCGCGACCTTGTACGGTAGCATCCGCCACCGCTTGGCGACTTCCGCGGGTAGCGAGCGAGTCACTGGGCGGCAGATCACCCCGGGCGTAGGCTTCCCGAACGGGACGTTCTGCTGCAAGCTGAGCGCTTCGTAGACGTCGCTCTCTGTCACCTTGCCCTGCGCGACCAGATATTCGCCGAGTTTCGCTCCCGGCGGCTTGGCGGCGAGCGCGGATTCAAGCTCCAGTGGATCCAGATACTGGCACCAGACGAGCACCTCGCCCAGTTTTTGCTTTTTTTCGACCAGCGCGGCTCGGTTCGGATAGGCGTGCTCCGTCTTCAGCCAAACGAGCGGCAGGCCCCGCGAGACCGCCGAGAAATATCGATAGTACGCCATGACGGTCGCCAGACAATTGATCCAGTTCCCCCAGATCGCCCGCACGGGCACGCCCAGGGCGAACACCCATCCGTAGACGCGCGCGCTGCAAAACGCCCGGATCGCCATGTGGAAGAATTGCAAGCTGAGCGTGCCGAAGAACGCAAAGCGCAGGAAGTGATTCTGCGCCATGTGCGCTAGCCCCCATGGCGCATGCGTATACCGGCTCCACAACCAAGTCAGCGCCCCGTAGAGGAAAAAGATGTTCGAAAGCGGCGCCGCGAGGTTGCCGACGAGTCCCTTCCGGTCGCGCCAGAACCAGTAGATCTGGGTAGCCGTATCGCGCCATCCATGGCGTTGCCAGGATTGCAGCGCGATCCCCGTGATCCACCGCGTCCGCTGCCGCACCGCTGCCTTGAATTTGCGGGGAAAGTACTCCCGCGTGGCTACGAAACTGCGCTCAGTCTTGTATACCGGCACAAAAAATTGCGGGCAGCCCAGCCGGTGCATGCGAAATCCGTTTTCGTAGTCCTCGGTCAGGCAGACAGGCTCAAAAATGCGATTGGAATGCGCAGCCGCCAGTTTTTCGAGAGCCTCGCGCTTGAACCCCGTCCCCACCCCGCAAGACGGAATGAAGCCGCCCAGCATCTGGCGCGCGCGCAGGTCCTTCATCTGAAACTCGGCGAATTCGTCGCAGTAAACGCCGTGTGTCAGCTCGAAGGGCGGCGTGGGCAGCGCCAGCACCGGAATCTGCACCATGTCGTACGTTTCCGCGAAATAATTGATCCAGCGCAGCGAATCAGGATGAATAATGTCTTCGGCATCGTGGGTCATGATGATGTCGAAGTGCACGTCCTCCTCTTCTTCCATGAGCAGCATGCGTTGGTAAATCCAGTTGAGATTATCGGCTTTCGAGGTGGGACCGTCGTGCGGGGCTACGGCCATGTGGACGTTTTTGACCTGCTTGGAGGCTTCACGGATAGCGGCGAGCGTTGGCCCGTCGTTGGGGTAGGCGCCAATAAATATGTCCCAATTGCGATAACGATTGGCCGTGATATTGTGCTCCACCATCTTCTGAATCACACGGTGTTCTTTCCACAGCGGCACAAAAACCGCGATCCGCTTTTGCGGTGTGGCGTCGAGCTCGGATTCCGAAGGACGGTGAAACTGCGGGCGTTTAAAGAATCGCGTGGCCAGCCACGACCAGGCGCAAGCCACGTCGAGAAACAGATCGTCCAGCCCGTTTAGCAACACCCAGCACGCCAGAGGGACCAGGCACACGGCCACGCATCGGTCGGCATGGGACACGAGCAGACGGAGATATTGCAAAAGTCCTTGTGGGCCTAGTCGTGCGAAACTCTCAAAATCCCCACCCGTACGCCCGGCGCTGATTTGACAAGTCTTGCCGGTCGTTCTTATCATGAAATTTCAAGGATTAATTCCGCGACCGTTGCCTTGATCCGGCACTCCCTGTTGCCGTAGGGCTGGTTCGCTGCTTATCGGTAGTGACTCACTATGATTAAAGTCGAAGGTTTGACGAAGCGATACGCCCGCACTGTGGCCGTCGATAACATCTCCTTCGGGGTGGAAAAGGGGCAGATTGTTGGCTTTCTCGGCCCCAATGGTGCTGGCAAAACCACTACCATGCGCGTCCTCACCTGCTTCTTGCCGCCCACGGCGGGAACGGCGCAGGTGGCCGGCTTCGATGTCCTCGAGCAGCCCCTCGAAGTGAAAAAACGCATCGGCTACCTCCCCGAAACCCCGCCGCTCTATCCCGACATGGAAGTCAGCGAATACCTGACCTTCGTCGGCAAGCTGAAAGGACTGGCCAGCGCCGACGTTCCGAAACGCGTCAGCGAGGTTTGTGACCGCTGCGCCATTGCCGACGTCAGAATGAAGCTGATCGGGAAGCTCTCGAAAGGCTACCGGCAGCGCGTGGGCCTGGCGCAGGCCATCCTGCACAATCCCGATGTTCTGATCCTGGACGAGCCCACATCCGGCCTCGATCCCAAGCAAATCATCGAGACCCGCGAGCTCATCCGCAGCCTCGCCGGTGATCACACCATCATCCTCAGTACCCACATCCTTTCCGAGGTGGAGCATTCCTGCGAGCGCGTCATCATCATCAACCAGGGCAAGCTGGTCGCCCAGGACACTGTGACAAATCTCACCAATCGGCTGCGCGGGTCCGAGTCGGTGGCGGTCGAAGTGGCCGCCGCGAACGGAAATCTGAACCAGGCGGAAGTGCGCCAGCGGCTGGAACAGGTCGCCGGTGTCAGCCGCGTCGTCCTCAAAGACACCAAAGACAGCCACTGCGCATTCGAAGTGGAGAGCATGCAGGGCCGCTCGATTCGCGCCGAGCTGGCGCGCGCCGTGGTGACCGCGGGATGGGATTTGAATGAGTTGCGCCCCGTCGGGTTCAGCCTGGAAGACATCTTCCTCCAACTGACTGCTTCCGAAAAGGCTGAAAAGAAGGTCGAAGAGAAACCAGAAGAGAAAAAGTCCGAGGAAACCAAAGCGGAGGCCAAAGTCTAGTCATGCGAAATATCCTGGTAATCTTCAAGAAAGAGCTGAAAAGTTACTTCGCCTCGCCCATCGCGTACCTGTTGCTGGCGATCTTCGCCGTCATTTTTGGATTTTTCTTCTACAGCGCGACCCGCCTCTTCGTCTTGCAAGGGATGCAAATGCAGATGATGGGCCGCGGCATGCCCATGGACGTGAATGAGTACGTGATCCGCCCGCTCCTCAGCAACGCCAGTGTGATCGGACTGTTTCTCATTCCCATGATCACCATGCGCCTGTACGCGGAGGAGAAGCGCTCCGGCACTATCGAGCTGCTCATGACCTCGCCCGTGCGCGATCTCGAAATCGTCCTGGGTAAGTGGCTGGCTGCCCTGGTCCTCTACCTTTCCATTCTGGGGATTTCCGGCATCAACATTGCCATCCTGTACACCTTTGGGCACCCGGACCCGAAGCCGATTCTCGTTGGTTACCTCGGGTTGCTGTTGCAGGGCGGCTGCCTGCTGGCCATCGGCATCTTTATTTCTACGATGACCAAGAACCAGATTATTGCCGGCGGCGCTACCTTCGCGGTTTGCCTCATGCTCTGGGTGCTCGACTGGGTGAGCGCCTATGATCAATCCGCCTGGGCCAAGGTGGTGTCTTATTTGTCGGTCGTTACCCACTTCGAGCCGTTTTCTAAAGGCGTGATTGACTCGAAAGACGTGATTTTCTATCTTTCTATGATTTTCTTTGGACTCTTTCTAACCACTCGGTCCGTAGAATCACTGCGGTGGAGGTCGTAAATGAACGCAGAGTGGCTCAAAGCAAGACAAACCCGGTACGGGGCTTACTTATTCACTTATCTTGTCGTGATCATTGCCGTGCTCGGCGGGACGAATTGGCTCGCCAACCGGCATAACAAATCCTTCGACGCGACTTCAAACAAGCGCTTCAGTCTTTCCGGCCAAACGGTTAAGGTCGTAAAAGGTCTGGACCAGGATATAACTTTCATCTATTTCGACCAGAACAACCAGAATCAGTATAAGCAGGCGCGGGATCTTCTGGATCGGTATGCTGTTCTATCCGGTAAGGTGCACATTCAGTACATCGATCCGGACCGCAACAGGCGAGAGGCGCTGGCGGCTGGCTTCCGGCGTGAGATGACCCTCGGAACCACAATGATTGTCAGCGCCAAGCGCAAGGAAGAAGCCAAGAGCCTTACCGAGGAAGACCTCACCGGAGCTCTGATTCGGTCACTCAAAACCGGCGAGCGCAACGTTTGCTTCGTCGGCGGCAGTGGCGAGGGTAGCCTGGACGATAGCGGGCGATCCGGCTACTCCTTTGCGAAGGAAGCGCTCGAAAAGAACAACTACAAGACCCGAACCACCACTTTGCTCGATGCCGGTTCCGCCCCGTCGCCGGCCTCACAACCCGTGAAACTGGGCCAGCCTCCTGCTGCCGCGGCCAACGGGCCTAAACCCTCGGTCCCCGCGGATTGCACGGTCCTGGTGGTCGCTGGCCCGAAATACGATTACACGGAGCCGAAAGTCGAAGCCATCAAGACCTACGTCGAGAACGGCGGGCACGCTCTATTGATGGTCGATCCACCGCTCAAACTGGGCCGCGATGACTATGCCGCCAACCAGGCGCTTTCCGCGATGATCCAGAGCTGGGGGGTCACGCTGAACAAGGACCTGGCTCTCGATACCAGCGGGGTGGGCCAGATTTTCAACCTCCCTCCAGAGGTCCCTCTCGTCACCAACTACGAGTCGCAGCCAATCGTTCGCGACCTCAAGGACATCCCCACCGCTTTCCCATTGGCTCGTACTTTGGACGTCAAGTCCTCTGACAAGGGAACCGTCGAGAAGTTATTTGCCACCTCGGACAATAGTTTCGCCATCACGCAGTTCAACTCACCCGAAATCCGGATTGATCCCAAGAAGGACAAGAAGGGGCCCCTCACATTGGGCGCCGCCGGGACCTACAAAGGCTCCTCCGGCAAGGAAGGCCGCTTTGTCGTGGTGGGTAGCTCCAACTGGGTCAGCAATAACTTCTTAGGCAGCCGTTCGGTGGGCAACCGCGACCTGTTCCTCAACATGATGAACTGGCTGAGTTCCGATGAAGATCTCATCTCCATTCGCCCTAAAGATCCGGAAGATCGCCGTCTGAATATCAGCGGCCGCCAGATGTCGGCCCTGGCTTACTCCAGCATGTTGTTTCTCCCGCTGCTTGTAGTTGTATCCGGATTCGTGGTCTGGTGGCAGAGGAGATAGCTGATGAAGTTCCGAGGCCTCCTTGCCGCCGCGGTGGTGCTGGCGGCTCTCGGCGGCGCCGCTTGGTGGTCGGAGAGGAAAGAGAAGGCCGACGCCGGCAAGCCTCCGGCTGACTCCGCTACGAAGATCCTCACCATTGCCGAGGACCAGTTCACGCAAATTGATCTGGTCAAGAAAGCCGGCGGTGCACTTGAGGTTGCCAAGACTGACGGCAAGTGGAAGATCGTTCAGCCAAAACCGCTGGCCGCCGACCAGGACTCTGTCAGTTCGCTGGTCACTTCCCTTTCATCCTTGTCCGCGGACCGCTTGATCGAAGATAAAGCTGCGGACCTCTCTACTTATGGGTTCAACGCTCCGGCGGAGCAGGTGAAAATTACAAAAAAGGATGGCAAGGTGCAAACCCTGCTGATCGGCGATGACACTCTCACCGGATCGGGCGCCTATGCAAAATTGGACGGGGATCCCCGTGTTTTCACCATCGCCACTTACGTGAAGTCCAGTCTCGATAAGACATCCAAAGACCTTCGCGATAAACGCCTGCTGACATTCAACTCGGACAAGTTGACTCGCGTGGACCTCACCGCCAAGGGCCAGATAGTCGAATTTGGCAAGAACAATCAAAACGAATGGCAGATCCTCAAACCGCGGCCGCTCCGCGCCGACGGCCTCCAGGTTGACGAGCTTGTCCGCAAGCTCAAGGATGCCAAGATGGATGTGTCCGGCTCGGATGAGGATGCCAAGAAGGCCGTGGCTGGCTTCTCTACCGGCACCCGCGTCGCCGTAGCCAGCGTCACCGATTCCAGTGGTGCCCAGGAAATCGAAGTCCGTAAGGATAAGGATAAGAATTATTACGCCAAGAGCTCGGCCGTCGAAGGCATATATAAAGTACTCAGCGATTTCGGCGATGGTCTCGATAAAAGTCTGGATGACTTCCGCAACAAGAAACTATTCGACTTCGGCTGGAACGATCCCTCTAAGTTGGATATTCGCAACGGAACCACGCAGGCTACTTATCAAAAAAGTGGGGATAAGTGGATGTCGGGCGCGAAACAAATGGATGGTCCCAGCATCCAATCCCTCGTGGACAAACTGCGTGATCTGACTTCCACTAGGTTCCTCGATTCCGGCGCCGGAACCGCGATTTTCGAGGCTAGCGTGACCTCGAGCGACGGCAAGCGTGTAGAGAAAGTCTCTATCTGGAAGCAGGCCGATAAATACTTCGCCAAACGCGAAGCCGAGCCCACTGTATACGAACTCGATTCCAAAGCCGTCGAGGATCTCCAGAAAGCGGCCGCTGAGGTCAAGGAATCCCAACCTCCGAAAAGTGGTAAAAAGTAAGTGGCCCAGAATGCGCTCTACTCTGCGCCACAACCGTGACCGGACTCCTCACCGATCTTTACGAGCTCACCATGTCCGCCGGCTATTTCGACGCCGGCAAGGCCAAGCAAAAGGCCACGTTTGAGCTATCGGTCCGCCGCCTTCCCACTAAACGGAACTTCGTCATCGTTGCCGGTCTTCCCCAGTGTGTCGATTACCTGCTGAACCTGCGTTTCACCCCGGAAGAGATCGGCTACCTCCGCGGCCTGCCCCAGTTCGCCCAGGTTTCTCCCGCCTTCTTCGACTATCTGGGTGACTTCCGTTTCACCGGCGACCTTTTCGCCGTACCGGAAGGTACGCCGCTGTTCGCCGGCGAGCCGATGCTAATGGTCCGTGCCCCGCTCATCGAAGCGCAGATCCCGGAAACATATCTGCTCTCAGCCATTACGTTTCAATCCCTCATCGCCACCAAAGCCGCGCGCATGGTGCATGCCGGCGGCGGCCGGGGCATCGTCGAGTTTGGCACGCGGCGCGCTCATACTCCCGAAGCCGGCGTTCTCGCGGCTCGCGCGGCTTACATCGGTGGCTGCCTCGGTACCAGTAACGCACTCACCGGCCTTCGCTACGGGATTCCCGTGTTCGGCACCGCCGCCCACTCCTGGGTGCTTTCTTTTTCCAATGAGCTGGATTCGTTCCGCCAGTTGCAAAAGCTGCTCGGGCCGCAGACCGTCCAGCTCATCGACACCTACGACACCCTCGAGGGCGCGCGCCGCGCTGCCGGGCTTGGCCGGCCCCTTTGGGGCGTGCGCCTCGATAGCGGCGATATCGTCACACTGGCGCGCCAGGTTCGCGGCATTCTCGATGAAGCTGGCCTCCACGAGTCCAAGATCATGGTCACCGGCGATTTGGATGAATACAAAATTCGCGACATCGTATCCGACGGCGCCCCCGTGGATATTTTCGGCGTCGGTACGGAACTTGCCACGTCGGCCGACGCGCCCTCGATGGGCACGGTATACAAGCTGGTAGAGGTGGACATCTGCGGCATCAAGCGCTTCACCGCAAAATTCAGCGAGAACAAGGGGACCCTTCCCGGCGCCAAACAAATTTTCCGCCTTCCGGATCACGATGTCCTCGGCCGTGCCGCGGAGTGCTGCGCCGGAGCCGAGGCCCTTCTGCGTCCGGTCATTCTTGGCGGAAAGCTGATCGAGCCGCTTCCCGATGCGACCGCCGCACAGGCCCGCGCCTTCGATTCCATCGTTAAGTTGCCGGCTGAGCTGCGCGGCCTCGAACTCGCCGATCCCCACCCCGTCGAATACAGTAAGGATTTGGTCGCGCTGATCGAGCGCACGCGCAAGAACCTGGCATGAAGCTGGCCTTCTTCGACATCGATACCCAAATCGACTTTCTCTTTCCCGCAGGCGCCCTCTACGTTCCCGGTGCCGAGCGCTTGATTCCCGCGCTCAGCCGCCTCAATCATTTCGCCGCGGCGCACGGCATCCCGCTCGTTTCCAGCACGTGCGCGCACTCTGAAGACGATCCTGAGTTCCGCGACTGGCCTCCGCATTGCATCGCCGGTACCGTCGGCCACCTCAAACCCCCGGAGACTCTTTTGGAAAAGCGTGCGGTCATCAACGTCGCGCCCGGTGAATATGCCATCGACGGCGCCCAGCAGATCCTGTTCGAAAAGAACCAACTGGATATCACCTCCAGTCCTAACTTCCAACCGCTGTTGAATCGTCTTGCCGCCGACGCCTATGTCGTCTACGGAGTTGTTACCGAGTACTGCGTGCGCTTCGCCGCGCTGGCCCTATTGGCCACCGGCAAGCCCGTCAGCCTGGTCACAGACGCCATCCAGACTCTCTCCGCCCAAGCCTCCGAAAATACGATCCGCGAATTCACCGCCCGCGGCGGCCGCCTGACAACAGTAACTAACATTTGCGCGTAATCCGCAATTCGCGGCCGACTCTGAAACTCTCCCAGGGTGCACAAGGCGCACACGAAGAAGAGCACCGGCACTAGCCGGGCAACGCCGCCTACCGAACCAGGATGTAAAGAGTGTTTCGCACCGCAACATCAGCGCGCCGCCCGTCGAATCCCATAATCCACTCTCATACTCGTTTTTCCGTCACGGACGGCGGCGTTGACATCCCTAAATTCCTCCGCTATATTTTCTTAACATACTGATTTTTATTGGTTTGTCGGTGGCCAAACGTCGTGATTTCGGCGGGAGAACTTTCCATCCGGAGTCTGGGTCGTACCTCTTTGTTTCTATGACATACCGCGCGATCAGCATTCTCGCGAACCATTAAGGAATCAGTGGCTCCGGAGATTGGCAATGGCCGTCGACCAAAACAGCGGGAAGCTGGAACAGCCCGTGCAGAACAATTCGGAGGATTACGAGCACCTCCTCGACGACTACAGCCACTTCGTTCCCCCAGGTGAAGGCGAAGTCCTTGAAGGCAGGGTCCTGAAAGTCACCCCTCAGGAAGTCATCGTCGATTTCGGATACAAATCAGAAGGCCTGGTTCCCATCGAGCAATTCCGCGCGCCGGATGGCTCAGTCCAGGTGCAGCCCGGAGACGTGATCGACGTCATGATCGACCACGGCCAGGAAGTCGAGGGCTACACCCTCCTCTCGCACGAGCGCGCCGCGCGCATCCGTGTCTGGGATAACCTGGAAAAAGCTTTCGAGCAACAGCTCATCATCTCGGGACGCGTGCTGGGCCGCGTGAAGGGCGGGCTTTCCGTGGACGTGGGGATCAAGAGCTTCATGCCCGGCTCGCAACTCGACCCGCGGCCCGTCCGCAATCTCGATTCCTTCATCGGCCAGGATATCCCAGTCAAGATCATTAAGTTGAATCGCCGCCGCGGTAACGTCGTGGTCTCGCGCAAACTCGCCGTCGAGCAGGAAGCCAGCGAGCGCAAGAACGTCACCCTCGAGCATCTGCAGGAGGGAGCGGTCGTCACCGGAGTGGTGAAGAATCTTACCGAATATGGCGCCTTCATCGATCTGGGCGGCATCGATGGACTGTTGCACGTCACCGATATGTCCTACGGACGCGTGGCGCACCCTGCCGAAATGCTGCATCCCGGCGACGAAGTGACCGTCAAAATCCTCAAGTTCGATCGCGCCAAGGAGCGCGTCTCGCTCGGCATCAAGCAACTCGCTCCCGATCCCTGGGAAGGCGTGGCGCAGCGCTATCCCGTCAACACCCGCGTCGTCGGACGCGTCGTGAACGTCACCGATTATGGCGCCTTTGTCGAACTGGAACCCGGCGTCGAAGGGCTCATCCATGTCACTGAAATGACTTGGTCGCGGCGCATGAAACACCCCGCCAAGGTGGTCAGTCCCGGAGACCAGGTCGAAGCCGTAGTCCTCGATGTTCATCCCAAAGACCGCCGTATCTCATTGGGTTTAAAGCAACTCGAAGCGAATCCGTGGACCACTATCGCCGACCGCTACAGCGTTGGCTCGGTGGTCGAAGGCCGCGTCCGCAACATGACGGATTTCGGCGCTTTTGTGGAAATCGAAGAAGGTATCGACGGACTGGTGCATGTCTCCGATCTCTCGTGGACCAAACGCGTTAAGCATCCGTCCGAGGTTTTAAAAAAAGGCCAAATCGTCCAGGCTGTGATTCTAGCGATTGATGCCAAAGCACATCGGCTCTCGCTGGGGATCAAACAATTGCAGCCCGACGCCTGGGAGCGCTTCTTCCAGACGCATAATGTGAATGACATGGTGCATGGCCGTGTGATGCGGCTGGCCGGGTTCGGCGCATTTGTGGAACTCGCCGAAAGCGTAGAGGGTTTATGTCACTTTTCCGAAGTGCCTGGCTATTCCGGCCGCAAATCGGATATACCACCAATTGCGGTGGGCCAGGAGTCGGACTTTAAAATCATCAAGATGAACGAGGCTGAGAAGAAAATCGGCCTAAGCCTGAAGGCAGTTACCGATGACGAGGAGCGGGCCAGGCTGGAGGATTATCAGCGCCAGGCGGCCGCCGCTACCAGCACCATCGAAGAGGCCGTAAGTATAAAAGAGAAAAAGACTTAGCTGGAATCGGTGGGTTTGTCCCCACATTTGACATGTTATGTTGGAAACAAAGGGGATTGCAAAAGGCCAGCCTGGCACGCGATACTGTTGCAGGCCTGTAATCTGTTGAGGGAACATAGTTTTTTGAGCTTTTAAGGAGGCGTGAACATGACCAAAGCGGATCTGATTGAAGAGGTCTCGCGCGTAGTGGAGATGACCCGCAAAGAGTCCGAGGTCATCGTCGAGTCTATCTTTGACAGCATCGTGAAGGCCCTGCGCGGCGGTGACAAAATCGAGATCCGCGGATTCGGCAGCTTCCGGACGCGCCAGCGGCAACCTCGCATCGGTCGGAATCCAAAAACCGGGACGCGCGTGGAAGTGCCCGCCAAGAAGATTCCCTACTTCAAGCCCAGCAAAGAACTTAAGGACGTTGTCAACAGCTCGGCAGCCAAAGAACTGGCGCCTGCCGATCAGCAGCAGCCGCAGCCTCACTAAACGGACGAGCCATGGACCGCCTTTGGACTCCATGGCGCTACCGCTACATCAGCCACGCGGAGCCAACCGACGGCTGCATCTTCTGCATCAAAGCCGCGGAGAACCGGGACGCGGAAAACTATATCGTCTATCGCGGCAAGCTGAATTTCGTTCTCCTCAATCTCTTTCCGTACACCAATGGCCACCTCATGATCGCTCCTTACCAGCACGTGGCCACTCTCGCCGGGACCGCCTCGGACGCTTTGTCGGAAATGATGCAACTCGTGCAGCGAGCCGAAATCAATCTGCGCGCGGCGTATCAGCCGCACGGATTCAATCTCGGGATGAACATCGGCGAGAGCGCGGGCGCGGGCGTGGCGGGCCACATCCACATGCACGTGCTGCCGCGCTGGACGGGCGACGCCAATTTCATGAGCACGATCGGCGAAACACGCGTGCTGCCGGAAGAGCTGCCGGTGACTTACGAGAAGCTGGCGAAACTGCCGTGGAGCTGACGCGAGATGGTGCTAGTTATTCGGGGCTAATTACACCATAATCAGGCTTACGGAGGTGAACGAGGATGACTTCCGTCCTGCAGGATGTACGCTTTGGCCTGCGCATGTTGCGCCGCAGCCCGAGCCTGGCAGTCACGGCCGCTCTTACGCTGGCTCTCGGAATCGGCGCGAATTCTACGATCTTCAGCGTCGTCAACGCCGCGATGTTCCGCCCGCTTCACTTTCACAATCCCGACCGGTTGCTGATTCTCAGGGAACAGAATATGAAGCGTAGCCACTGGCGGAACCCGGCGCTCGGGACATCGCTGGATTGGCGCAAGCACGCCCATTCGTTTGAGCAGATCGAGTTTGCTGTGAACTACAGCGAGACAACAAATATTGTGGCGGGGAACGAAGCCCAGCGCATCGACGCGCAGTTTGTGAGTCCGGGCCTGCTCCGCATGCTGGGACTGAAGCCGGTGCTGGGCCGCGATTTCAACACGCAAGACCCGGCGCAATCCAACGTCCTCATCAGCCATACGCTGTGGCAGCGGCTTTGGGGCGGCGATCCGAAGGTGCTGGGCAAGAGACTTGCAACCTCCGGCGGCACGTACACAATTGTTGGCGTCATGCCGCCGGACACGTGGGTCGTACCGTTTGCGCGCGATCCCGTCTGGATTCCTCTCGATCCTGCGGGTCCGGACCAGCGCCCCGATACGCGCTGGTGGAGTTGCATTGGGCGATTGAAACCAGGGGCAACTGTGGCGCAGGCACGAGCCGAGATGAGGGTCTTCGGTCAGCGCTTGGCTGAGGCCCATCCCGAGACCAACCAGGACTGGGGCGCCGCCGCCGTTGCTATTCGCGAGTCCTGGATTGGAGACGACAAATATCTGCTGTACATGCTCATGGGCGCGGTGGGTTTCGTGCTCCTAATCGCCTGTGCTAATGTCGCCAACCTATTACTGGCTCGATCGAGCGCGCGAACCACAGAGATGGCGATTCGCGCGTCGATCGGCGGCTCGAGGATACGCATCGCGCGGCAGCTTCTTACGGAAAGCGTTCTGCTGTCCCTGATCGGCGGGGCGCTGGGATTGGGATTGTCGTACGGGGGCGTTGCGCTGATGATGTCACTGATTCCGGATTATGTATCGATCGGACAGGTAGCCATCGATGGCACCGTCTTGGGTTTTACGTTGGGACTCTCGATGTTGACGGGTGTTCTGTTCGGGCTGGCCCCAGCCATTCGCGTTTCCGGGCTTGACCTGAACCGGGCGCTGAAGGAAGGCGGCGACCGGTCGGGCGGTTCGCGGCAACTTGGGGGAAATTTGCTGGTGGTGGGAGAAGTGGCGCTCACCATGGTCCTGTTGGCTGGCGCCGGCCTGATGATCAACAGTTTCATCCGCGTGAGCCAGGTGGATGCCGGATTCGACCGGTCGCACCTTCTCACTGCGAACCTGGAGTTGGACGGAACGACCTACCGGGAGTTGCTCGCAGACGACATGCAACGTGTCACGCCGGCGGTCGACGCCTTCTTCCATGAGGCGGTTGAGCGGCTGGCGAAGATCCCCGGCGTGGTGTCGGCGACTCTGGAGGGAGGGGCCCGCCAGTGCCCCATTCGCATCGCGGGGCACTCTGAGGAAAGTTCTGAGGGCGCGTCCGCGGTGTTCATGGAGGTCGGCACGGGGTATTTTTCAACCATGCGGATTCCAGTGATTGCGGGCCGTGCTCCGGCGGCAGCGGACGACGAGCGCGCGCCCTGGATAGCGGTGATCAATGCGGCCATGGCGAAGCGATATTTTTCGCATGAAAGCCCGATCGGCCAGCAGCTTTTCGTGAGCTTCACGGATACGGGCGGGCGCAGGGTAGCCGAAGGCCGCGCGCGTGAGATCGTTGGCATAGTGGGAGATGTCAGAGAGTTCGGCGTTGGCCAGCCGGCGCCCGCCATGATTTACGTGCCTGAACGCCAGCACATTCGCGACTACCCAGGAGGCGCCAGCCGTACGCACCTTTCAAATACTCTGATGGTACGCACGAGTGGCGAACCGCTGGCCCTTTCCGAGACGGTGCGCAAAGTCCTTGCGGGAATCGATCGCACGCAGGTGGTTTCGGACGTCCAGAGCATGGAGCAAGCCGCAGCAGAGGGGCTTGCGCAGTGGCGAATCTTTACGCAGATCTTCGGTTTTCTTTCCGCCGTGGCCATTGTGCTCGCGGCGGGGGGAATTTATGGCGTGGTGTCGTATACGGTCAGCCGGAGAACGCACGAGATCGGCGTGCGAATCGCGTTGGGCGCCGGCTCCCACAGTGTGCTTGGGCTGGTGCTCAAACAGGGAGTGAAGCTGGCGGTGCCCGGCATTCTGATCGGGCTGGCCGGTGCGTACGTCTTGACGCGAGGCATTGGAGACTTGCTCTACGGCGTCTCGCCGACTGACTGGCCGACGTTGTCGATCGTCTCTCTATTGTTGGCGTTCATCGCGCTGGCGGCCTGCTATCTTCCCGCGCGCCGGGCCGTGAGAGTGGACCCCGTGCGCGCGCTGCGGAATGAATAGGCCACGGGAGAGCCGCGAATCCTAAAGGCCCCGCAGGCCCCCGCAGAATGCGCGTGGCCCTGCGCTACAGTTCGGTTCACGGCCGTCGAAGCAACGCGTCGATGCCGGCCTGAGCGATGGCTTCATCCACTTCGGATGGCGCCCCGCTGGCAGCGATCGCGCCGAGCGTCTGGCCGTCCACCTTGATGGGAAGCCCGCCCTGGTTGGGGAATGCATCCGGAAAAGCGAGCACCTGAAGATCGCCGCCTTTGAGCTGGTCGGCGCCGGCCTTGGACGGACGTCCATAGAGGGCTGCGTAGCGGGCTTTCTTCTGCACGATTTGAATCGTGTTCAGACCCGCACCATCGGCTTTCTGGAGAAAGAGCAGATTACCGCTCTCGTCGACGATGCAGATGGTCACCTGCACGCCGCGCTTCTCGGCTTCATTTTCGGCTGCGGCGACCATCGTCTTGATGGCCACGAGATTCAACCACTTCTTGGTTGGGAGATCGGCGGCGGAGATCAAAGTCATAAAGGAAACGAGCAACGCAACGAGTCTGGACATGCGCATTATACTAGCAACTCGTTGCGCCGCAATCTTACCGCCGTGCTACTCGCAGCGCAGGGCCGCGATGGGGTCGATCTTTGCGGCGCGGCGGGCCGGTATGTAGCTGGCAAACAGCGCTACGGCGGCGAGCAGCAGCACAACGGCGCCGAGCACCAGCGGGTCGAGGGGCCGGACTTCATAAAGCATGTTGCCCAGCAGGCGCGTGAGCGCGGCCGAGCCGGCGATACCAACGGAGAGGCCGGCCAGCACCCAGGCCATGTTGCCTCTCACCATCAGGCGGAGAACATCCATTGTTCCGGCGCCGAGGGCCATTCGAATGCCGATCTCATGTGTTCGCTGCGCCACCGAGTGACTCACCACACCGGCGACGCCGACCGCCGCCAGCACCAGCGCCAAGAGCGAGAATGCACTGAGCAGCAGCATGGGGAATCGCCGCGTGCCGGTCGAATCGCGGACCACCTGCTCCATGGTTTCGACACCAGAGGCCGGCCGGTCAGGGAGGAAATCCGCCAGAGCTTTCTGGATGGACGCAGTGAAAGTGGCGGGAGCGCTGTGCGTGCGGGCAACCACGGTCATGACTGGCCAACCGGCTTGGGTATAGGGACGGAGGAATTGCCGGGGAGCTGGGACATCCAGACCTTGGTTACGCACGTCTCTAAACACGCCCACGATGGTGAGGCGTGGCCCGTCGGAGCCGCCGAGCCGGATGGCTCTGCCGATGGGATCCTGTTTAGGCCAGTACGCGCGCGCCATAGTTTCGTTGATGACGATGACACCGGGTGAATGCAAGGTATCCTGCCGGGTGAACTCGCGCCCCTTGAGAATCGGAATGCCCATGGTGCGGAAATAATTCGGGCAGGCGACGGTGTAGTTGGCGCCGGGCATTTTGCCGGGATCGGCCGGCGGCTGGCCCTCAACCTGAAAACCACGTCCGGCGTTTCCTTCCAATGGCAAGTGAGCCACCGCGCCCACGGACAGAACGCCAGGAATGGCGCCGACGTGATCCTCGAGATCCTCGCAGAAGCGCGGGAGGTCTGGAGGCCCGTTGTAGATCACCTCCTGGGGGACCGACATTTGCATGGTGAGCACGTTTTTCGGGTCCAATCCGGGATCGACGCCAAGCAGACGCGACATGCTCTTGATCATCAGGCCGGCGGCACAAAGCACGATCATCGCGAGTGCGATCTCCGATGCAACGAGCACGTGACGCAGGCGATTCCTGCCGCTGGTGCTGGCGCTGCGTCCGCCTTCCTTGAGAGGCTCGTTCACATCGCCGCGCAGAGCGCTCAAGGCGGGTGCAAGACCGAACAGCACGCCAGTTAAGCAGGAAACAAGCAGGGCAAATGCGAATACGCGGCCATCCATGTGGAGCGAGTCGAGCGAGCGCATGGGCAGATCTATGGAACCAAGCTCGAACAGGTTAAACAACAGCTTGGTGCTCCAGGCTGCGACCAGCAGCCCAGCCACACCACCAGCGAGCGCGAGCAAGACACTTTCGGTAAGCAACTGGCGCGCAATGCGAGCGCCTCCGGCCCCGAGAGCGCGGCGGATGGCGAACTCTTTCTGCCTGACGGCTCCTCGCGCCAGCAGCAGGTTTGCGACATTCACACATGCGATCAACAGCACGAACGCGACGGCGGCGAGGAGTGCCAGCATGGTGGTGCGGGGACGCTCCATATCGTAGTCTGCCATGGGCGAAACGGTTGCGCCCATGTTGGCGTCGTCCGCGGGATACTGCTTCTGGACTCGGCTGCCGATCGCTTCCATCTCAGTTCTCGCGCGCTCGACGCTGATACCGGGTTTTAAGCGGGCGATCGAAACAAAGCTGTTGTCGCCACGGCCGAAATCGGTTTTGGTATAGCCCACGGGCACCCAGAGCTGACGCTGGCCGCTCCAGAACTGCCAAGCGAAATCGGGTGGCATGACGCCGACCACCGTGAAGTCCGCACCGTCGATGCGGATCGTTTCCCCGATGAGCGATATCCTGCCGCCGTAGCGACGCTTCCACAACCCGAAACTGAGGACGACTTCTTGATCTTTTCCCAGCGTCTCCTCTTCGGGAAGGAACGTGCGGCCCAGGAGAGGTTTGACTCCGAGCACGGAGAAAAAGCCGGCGGTCACGCGCAAGCCGGATACCTGTTCCGCGTTCTGCTTGTCGCCGCTGGCGGAGAGATTGTAGCCGCGGCCGGCGGAATCGAAGATGGCCATGGACTCGAAAGACTGAGCCTGGCGCTGGAAATCCCAGAAGTTGGGCGCGGAGACGATATTGAGATTGTCGGGACCCTTGCCGAAGGTTTCCCAAACCAGCACGAGCCGATCGGAATGAGGGAATGGCAACGGCCTCAGCAGGGTTTCATTGATGACGCTGAAGATGGTGGTGTTGGCGCCGATGCCGAGGGCGAGGGTCAGGATTGCAACGATTGTAAAGCCGGGGTTGCGCCGGAGGTTTCGCAGACCGTAGCGCGTGTCTTGAACGAGGGTTTCCATCGGAACTTAAATCGCAACTGCGATGCCAGTGGTGTTGATTGCGCAAGCGATTGAAAAGCCGTCAGTTGCGCTCGCCTGGGCGGACGCGTGAGATGCGGGGCTGGCCGGTTTCGTGACCGTGCTGTTCGGAAATGGACATCCAAGCGGGCTAGTGTGCTACTGCCACTGGATGCGTTCGAAAATCAGGTGCAGGCGTTTACCGCGAGCGGAGTTGATCATTTCGACGAAGCCGACGCGGCCTTCGAGGTGGGATCGGAAGTGCTGAAGAGCATTGCGGTTCTGGCTCTCGGGACCGACGCGGATACAGTTGGTCAGCGTCGCTTTGAGGCGATCGAATTCGCTTCGCCGGACATTGATGCGCTGGTTGGCGACGAGGCCCGCGGGGCGCGACGATCCCAACAATCGCCGCCCCGCGCGGCGCATGGTGTTGCCATTCCACCGCGCGAGTGGTGCCTGGGCCACAATTTCCAGCCTTCAGCAAACGAAACCGCTCTGATCCTCCGAGAGGGACGCGGCTAGGCGTACGACGTTACCTCTGTGCCGCCCCGCGTTGTACCGGGCAACAACCGTTGATCCTTTCGTGTGAGCCAGCGATATTCAGCACGAGCGCGTGGTGGCGAGTGTTCGTTAACCAGTGCAACGTTGACGGCTGAGAGTGCACAATCTCTCAGATAGGATGGACGCGGGCGGGGCGAGTTGAATGGATACACCGGTGTTGCATTTCTCCGAGAGGAAGCGGTTGAAGAGTGAACGAGAGTGATGAGTACCGGTGGAACCGAAAGTCCCGCCCGGAGCCAAGTTTCCCTTGCAGTTTTAGAATTTTGGACGATAATACGATCGTATATGGACGGGGACATCCACAGTTTGGTTTCAAGATATACGTTGGTACCCCAGGTGCAGATCTCGTGGCGATGAGCAGATTCGGTTTATCGAAAAACCGACCCACATGGGCCCTTCTTAGCATTGCATTCCTGGCCGCCAGTGGCTCCGAGGCCCAGACTTTGATGCGGGGATCGGGGCCCGGGGATGTGGTGCGGATTTTCAATACGGACTCGGCGGTGTTGGAAGCGCAGGATGTGCGAAAAGACCTTCCGTGCAGCGTAACGCCAGTCAAACCGACTCTGGGGTTCGATCTCCGTTTCCACGGGGGATACGAGGTCACCATTCCGCTGAACGACCTGGCAGGCTCGGAAGACATGCTCACCATGCTTTTTCGTGTCACGCCCCAAGGCCATAAGGATGAACCGGTTTATTTCTCCCAGCGTCTCAGCGTGCCCGCCATCGAAGAGGATGCTAAGGGAAATGCTTACTTGCAGGGCGGTTTCGACCTTGGCGAAGGGAATTACCACGTCGATTTCCTGATGCGGGATCGCGCCGAGCGTGTCTGCTCGTTCTATTGGGACGCGCAAGCCGAACTGCCGCTTAAAGACAAGCAACTGGTGCTCATGATGGCGCCCGGCACGGTGCAGGCTGGACAAGAGCCTTTCAAGGACGAGCCACCGGTGGAGCGGCCGGAGACTGAAGGGCCGCTCAATGTGAAGGTAATTGTAAATTTTGCACCTCAAAATGCAAATTCCGCTACGCTCCAGCCGCTCGATACCAACGCGCTCATTTCGATCCTCAGGAGTATCGCGCGCGAGCCGCGCATCCGGAGGTTTTCGATCGTCGCCTTCAACATGCAGGAACAGAGGATCGTTTACCGGCAGGAAGATACGGATCAGATCAACTTTCCGGCCTTGGGGGACGCCCTCAGTTCTCTCAATCTGGGTACTGTGGATTTGAAGCGGCTGAGCCAGAAACACGGCGAGACGGAGTTTCTGACCGGCCTGCTCACCGAGGAGGTCAGCAACAAAGACCATCCGGATGCCGTGATCTTCGCGGGGCCAAAAGTAATGCTGGACGACAGCCTGCCCCAGGAATCGCTGAACCAGCTTGCGACAGTGGACTTCCCGGTTTTTTACATGAATTTCAATCTGAACCCGCAGGCCAACCCCTGGCGCGACGCTATTGGTAACGCTGTCAAGCACTTGAAGGGGTATGAGTACACTATTTCTCGGCCGCGCGACCTGTGGTACGCGTGGTCTGAGATCATGAGCCGAATCGTGAAGGCCCGCGGGACCAAATTGACGACGGATCCCGGCCCACTGTAACCTGCCAGATTTCCTTAATTTCCTGTAATCTACTGTGCGCGTAGGACGTATAGTATGGGTGAGAGGGGTTTCCGCGTTGCCCATGCCTGCCACGTCCGTACTCCGCCTGCTTGCCTCGTCCGCCTTTCTGTTATGCGTTCCGGCGACGTACGCTCAGCGGTTCGGCGATCCCAATATCATTGCGCCGGATTTTCCAAGCCCACAGGAAGTGATCGAGCACATGCTGCAACTGGCGCATTTGCAGGCGGGTGAGATGGTTTATGACCTGGGGAGCGGCGAGGGCCGGATCGTGATAACAGCGGCGCGGACGTTCAAAGCACGGGCAGTCGGCATCGAACTATCGCCAGAACTGTGCAAAATAGCCACAGGGCGCGTCAAGGCGCTGGGGCTCGAAAGCCGGGTGAAGATCGTTCACGCCAACATGCTGAAGGTGGATCTCCGGCCGGCCGACGTGGTGACGATCTATCTTCTGACGTCCGCCAACGAGCTGCTGAAGCCGAACCTGGAACGTGATCTCAAGCCGGGCGCGCGTGTGGTTTCACACGATTTCGAGATCCGCGGATGGAAGCCCACCGCGGTGGAACAGGTGGAAGCGGAAGGCCGGCCGCGCACGATCTACCTGTACGAAATCGGCAAGAAGTAGCCAGCACCTCTTTCGCCGGGGCACGGCGTTCCCGGCGTCATGGTAGAACTCAGGAAATGGCCTCTGAAGCGATTGAGCACCGGACATTCAGTGTGCGTATGGACTGCCACTACCTGGTGCATGCGCCACAAGAGATCACGCCGTCTACGCTGGTGGTAGCTACGCTGCACGGTTTCGGGCAGAATCCGGAGATGATGCTGCGGCTCACCGAGGCATTGTTGGGCCCGCAGCATGTGATCGCGGCCTTGCAGGCGCCGAGCCAGTTTTACCTGGCGCAACAGTCGAACGAGGTCGGTTATTGCTGGGCCACGCACAAGCATTCCGAATCCTCGGTGCGGATGCATCACGAGATACTGCTGCACGTGTTCGAGGAGGTGGAGCGGCAGTGGTCGATCCCGGCGGCGCGGCGACTGCTGGTCGGGTTCTCACAACCCGTGGGCATGAACTACCGGTTCGCGGCGACGCACCCGGAGGCGGTGCGCGGTGTGCTGGGGCTTTGCGGCGGCGTCCCTAAGAATTGGGAAGAGGGTCCGTATAAGAAAGTGTCGGCGGCGCTGCTCCATATCGCGCGGACTGAGGACGAGTTTTACCCGCCCTCCACCACCGAGCGCTATGCCGAGCGGCTGCGAATACGGGCGGACGACGTGGAGTTCCACATGTTGGAAGGCGGCCACCGCTTTCCGTCGAAGGCCGGGCCGCTGGTAGAAGGATGGATGCGGCGGGTGTGGGGCTAGCCGCGCGCGGCGCGGCGGCGAATCTCGTCGGCAGCGTTTACAAAGCAGAGGGCAAGATCGGCTGCGACGCGGGAAGCCAGCGCGGACACGGCGGTGGGCTCGGTCTCGACGAGGACGCATACCGGGCGAGGCACCGCTGGCGGCGGCATGGCTTCCGGCCGGTATCCGCGCTGCCCCAGGAACCAAGCCTGGCTATCGAGCCCATCCTGTCCTGACTTGCGCGTGTAACTGCCGTCCGTGCGCATGTGGCGGGCGGCCGCACAGTCCGCGAGGTAGGTTTCGAGAATCTCATCGCGCAAGCGAGCCACCAAGCGCGGCGAGGCTACGGGGAACAGGACTTCGACGCGGCGATTGAGATTGCGCGGCATCAGATCGGCGCTGCCCAGGTAGACCTCGTCCGAGCCGCCATTTCGGAAATAGAAAACACGACTATGCTCGAGGAACCGGCCCACGATGCTGGTGACGCGAATATTGTCACTGACTCCTGGCAGTCCTGGCCGCAGGCAACAAATGCCGCGGACCAGCAGGTCCACGGTAACGCCGGCGCCGGACGCTTCATAGAGCAACTGGATCAGGCCCGGATCCTCGAGAGCGTTCATCTTGAAAATCAGATGGCCGGGTTCGCCGCGCCTCTGATGTTCGATTTCGCGGCGGATGAGTTCTTCCAGACGCTGGCGAAGATTGATGGGGGCGACAAGGAGCTCTCGGAACAGATTCTTGTCCGAGTAGCCAGTCAGGTAATTGAACAGGGCCGTCGCGTCGGCGGCGATTTGGGGATCGCAAGTGAACAGGCCGATGTCGGTATAGAGTCGCGCAGTGGTCGGGTTGTAGTTTCCGGTGGCCAAGTGCAGGTAGGGGCGAATCATATCGCCTTCGCGGCGGACGACGAGCGCAACTTTGGAGTGAACCTTGAGGCCGACGAGGCCGTAGACGACGTGGACGCCCTCGCT
Source organism: Bryobacteraceae bacterium (assembly GCA_035297145.1). Taxonomy (GTDB): domain Bacteria; phylum Acidobacteriota; class Terriglobia; order Bryobacterales; family Bryobacteraceae; genus QHXW01. Next base: position 86,115 of record DATGZN010000004.1, on the reverse strand, counting down.
CTCGAGTGCGCGCGCCCACTCGATATTACTTTCCTCGTCGAAGCGCGCCTTCAACTCCACCACCACCGCCACCTGCTTGCCGTTCCTGACGGCCTCGAGTAGGGCGTCAACTACTGGAGAATTTCGCCCGAGGCGATAGAGCGTCATTTTGATGGCCAGCACACCGGGGTCGCGCGCGGCTTGTTGGAGGAATTCGACCACGGGTTGAAAGGAATGGAACGGATGGTGGAGCAGGATATCTTCGGCGCGGATCGCGGCGAAATAATCTCCATCTTTCCGCACGAGAGCGGGAGGCGCCTGGGCCAGAAAGGGACGGTCTTTGAGATCGGGACGGTCGAGCGAGGCCAACTGGCGCAAGCGGCCGAGATCGAGCGGTCCATCGACGCGATAAATGCCGGAGGACTCAATTTCCAGGTTGCTGGTGAGGATGCGGAGCAACGCTTCGGGCATATTGCGATCGACCACGAGGCGCACGGCATCGCGAAAGCGCCGCTGCCAGACGGCTTCTTCGATGGTAGCCAGCAAGTCGTCGGACTCGAGTTCCTTGATCGCGACCTCGGCATCGCGGGTAACGTGGAATGGATGTGCCTCCACGATCTCCAGGCCAGGAAACAGAAGATGGAGATTGGCCAGGATCACCTGTTCAACCCAGACGAAGCAATCGCCGGCTGATGGCCAGGGACCTTTGGGGACAGGCATGAGCTGCGCCAGGCTATCGGGCGCTTTGACGCGAGCGAAGTGCTCAGTGCCGTGCGAATCCCGCACCACCACGGCAAGATTGAGGCTCAGATTTGAGATATGCGGAAACGGCCGGCCGGGATCAAACGCCAGCGGCGTCAGTACGGGATAAATGCTGTCCACGAAGTATGCCTCGAGCTGGGCCTGCTGGCTGGCATGGAGCGAGGAATATTCGGTGATAGTGATTCCCGCATTGGCGAGCGCGGGCAGCAGCTCGTCCCGGTATGCGGCGTACGCCTCGCCGAACAGGCGCATGACTTCTGTGCGGATGGCGGCAAGTTGCGACGCGGGCTGGCGGCCGTCGATGCTGGCATCCTGAACGCCGTTTTCGATCTGTTGCAGCAATCCGGCCACGCGCACCATGAAGAATTCGTCCAGGTTGGAGGTGAGGATGGCGAGAAACTTAACGCGTTCGAGCAGCGGATTGCGTGGGTCGCGAGCTTCTTCGAGGACGCGGCGCTGAAACTCGAGCAGGCTCAGCTCGGGATTTAAGTAGAGCGAGGGATGATCGAAGTCCGGGGCGAGCAATGGCTTGCCATCGGTGCGGAGCCCGCTCGTGGCGGGCGCAGCCGTCTTCGAACCGCCAGACAGGACTTTGAGTTGGGCTGATATGTGCCAATCTTACCGCGAAACATTTCTGTTGCAAAATGTTTTGTGCAGGCCGGAAAATGCTTTCAACGCCGAGACGCCGAGGCGCCGAGAAAGCCCACGAAATGGCCCGGCGTGCACGTGACGACGGCCTGTTAGCATGGTTTCGAGGCAAGTCTGGTGATCCAACGGCTAAGCGTTTTCCTTTTCGCGATCGTTCTCTTCTCTCCGGCCCAGGAACCTGTGATCCGGGTTAATACCCGGCTGGTTCAGGTCAGCGTGATCGTGCATGATCACAGTGGGCGGCCGGTTGCCGACCTGCGCCAGGACGACTTCACACTATTGGACCGGGGCAGGCCTCAGAAGATCGCGTTTTTCTCGATGTATGCGGAAGACGCGGCGCGAACGGCATCTGTCTCGCGGCCGGCAAATTTGTTTTCGAATCGCAGCGGAGACGACGTAAACATCCCGCCGAGCGTAACCATCGTTCTAATGGATGTGCTCAATACGCATTTTGAGGATCAAAAGCAGGTGAGGGAGGGCGTGATCGCGTTTCTGGAGAAGATGCGTCCCGAAGACCGTGTGGCTTTGTACGGGCTGGGCCGGGAAGTGCGAGTGCTGCACGATTTCACGACCTCGCCGGAACGGCTGCTCCGCGCGCTAGCGAAATACCGCGGGCGCGTGCCGATCGAACTCGAGACATCGGAAGCGAATCCGCCAGATTCTACCGGCGACGACGATTTCGACACGTTTCTGAAGGGCATGCAGGAGCAGATGTCTGATTTTGTTAATACGGATCGCGCGTTGCGGACTTACTATGCGCTCGAAGCGATTGCCGACCACGTGTCGGCTTTGCCAGGGCGCAAGAATCTGGTGTGGATCTCGGGCGGGTTTCCGTTGACGCTCGGAACCGATCCACTCAATCCGAATCTCCAGTCTTCGTCCACTCTAGGAGCCGATCCCCTCGGTAAGACTCTGAGGGATCGCCGCACGTTTATCGAGGAGGGGCTGAGGGCGGCGCGAGCCATGAGCAACGCGAATGTGGCTATCTATCCGGTGGACGCCAGAGGCACACGGATCGACCGCAACGATACCGCGGCCTCGGACGCGCGATCTTCCAAGCGGGGGATTGGCGCGTTCAACCACACGGCGGTGCCCGTGGACCAGAACTTCGATACCATGGGCCAACTCGCGGACAAGACAGGCGGACGCGCGTTCTTCAACAACAACGATTTTGCGGGCGCCATTGCGCAAGCAGTGGATGATGCGCGCATAACCTACACGCTGGGATTCTACCCCGATAGCGAGCCGGATGACCGATATCACGAATTGAAAGTGAAGGTCAATCGAAGCGGACTGGACGTGCGGTACCGGAAGAGTTATCTAGACTCAGCAGACGCACCCCTCCGGCGGAAGCCTGGAAGGTGCAGGTTGAGCGCGCCATGGTGAGCCCGATCTCGTCGGCACAGATTGGGATGGAGGTGAGCGTAGAGCCGGATGCGGCGAAGGCGCAGACATACCGGCTGCGTGTGCGCCTGAATGGTCCGGACCTGCCGCTGGTGCGGAAACAGGAGAACTGGACGGCGAACGTGGATCTGCAGGTTACTCAGTTCCGAACCGATGGGAGCGTAGCCAATGCCGCCAGAAGCCCGTTTACCATCACGTTGCCGCAGGATCAGATCCACACAGTGCTGGAGCGAGGCTTGCGATTGACACTGACGATGGAAGCCGCCAAGGATGTGGCGCTGGCACAGGTACTGGTTCTAGACGAGGCACACGGCCGGATTGGGTCGGTACGGTTTCCTGTAAAGTGACAGCCGGGCCGTCGCGTTTCACTTGACCGGCAGAGGCAGAGTGACCACGTCGCCGTCTTTTGAATACCGCAATTCGAGAGCGGCGTTCTTGTGCTTGTTGGTGGGACGAGAAAAGTACAGATAGCCCGCCACGGCTTGGCTCGTCTGCCCCTCCGGCAACGCTTTTTCCCTCGCCCTGGCCTCAACGACGTAAGGATCGTAGGGCGGAGGCGGCGGAGGAGCGTCCGGCGGAGGATCGTTCGTCACGGCCACACCCTCGTACGTGGACAAGCTGCGTGTGCGACCGTTGACCGGATCGTTACCGCGGCTGTAGGTGACGCCGGTCTCGCCGTGGACATCCACGCCGCGTTTAGGGAGCGAAGGCTGATCCTCCTTCCAAAGCGTGGCCACATCTCGCGGTGTGGAGGGGTAACGGATGTCGTCAGGGCCGAACTTCAGCGCGAAGTCAAGGGACGCGACGTCGACGGCCGTACCGGCTTGCGGGTAAAGGGCTACCTCCACGACGATGTATTTCTTGCCGATTTCCGCGGGGAGGATTTTCTTTACCTGGTCACCGGGCGCGAGCTGGGCGCCGATGGCGACTGCTTGAGCTGTCTTACTGACCGGGTACTCCGTGCTGCTGGGACGCGGCTGGAGGCCGGAGTCGCCGGCTACAGCGAGTGAACTCAGCACAGCGACAGTGGCGAAACAGACTGCGACAGTCAGTCGCATTCAGCACCCCTGCTCAGTGTACACCCGGTGGGACTTGCCGTGACGCAGTGCACCGAGGTGCGATATGGTCGATCTGATATGAAGTTGCTTTCCACACTGCTGGCCATTTCCGTTGCCGCCGTTGCGCAAACCGGGACCTTTGCTCCGAATCGAATGGAGACGATCCTGTACGGAGTCGCGTACTATCCGGAGTACATGCCACGCGACCGGCTCGATAAGGATGTCGAACTGATGCAGAAGGCCGGCATCACGGTGGTCCGAGTGGGCGAATCCACGTGGAGCAGTTGGGAGCCGCGGGACGGGGATTTTCAGTTCGCGTGGATGGAACGGGTCTTAGACCGGATGCAGCAGGCAGGAATCAAGGTGATCTTGGGAACACCGACCTATACGATTCCGACATGGCTGCACAAGGCGCACCCGGAAATCCTGGTGACGCACAACGGCACAGCACCGCCGCTGCGGAACCCATACGAGCCCACGTACCCGTCGTCGATACCGCCGGGCTTCTATGGTCCGCGGCAGAATATGGATTTTCTCAATCCGGACTTTCGAAAATACGCGGAGAGAATTATTCGGCAGATCGCCGGCCACTTCAAAAATCATCCAGCCGTTATTGGATATCAGATCGACAACGAGACCTTCCCAAATGGAGCTGTGACGCCCTACACGGAGCGAGCGTTCCTGAATCGCTTGCGGCACAAGTACGAAACGACGGATGTTCTGAACCACATTTGGGGCCTGGCGTATTGGGGGCAGCTTGTGGATCGTTGGGAGGATCTACCTTCGCGCGATGGAATTCTAAATCCGGGCTACAAGCTGGAGTGGGAGAACTTCCAACACGACATTGTTACGGACTTTCTCGCGTGGCAGGCGAAGATCGTCAACGAGTACAAGCGGCCGGACCAGTTCATCACGCAAGATTTTAGCGGTGGAGTGCATACGAACCTGAATCAGTGGGCGATTGCGGAAAACCTGGACATCGTCGCGGAGAACCCGTACTTCGCAACGCAAAAGCAATTGGACGGCCGTGGAATCTGGCTCTCGGGCGATGTGGGGCGGTCGCTGAAACATCAGAACTACCTGGTGACGGAAACCAACGCGCAGTCCATTGGCTGGGACTCGCGAACGCAATATCCGCAGTATCCAGGGCAATTGCGTCTGGTGGTGTATACGCACCTGGCCGCGGGCGCAAACATGGTGGAATATTGGCACTGGTCATCGCTTCACTACGGGCAGGAAACGTATTGGAGGGGGGTGCTCTCGCATGACCTGGAACCGAACCGGACGTACGCCGAGGTGACGCGCGTTGCGGGCGAGTTGAAGAGAGTGGGGCCGCGCCTGGTCAATTTGAGGAAAGACAACAAGGTCGCGATTCTGGTCAGCACGGACTCCGCCAACGCCATCAGTTACATGCCGTTCAGCGACACCGTGGGCTACATGAGCGTGCTCCACCAGATGTACGACGCGCTTTATGACCTGAATATCGAGCCGGATTTTGTTCCGGCGAGCGCTACGGATTTGTCACGTTACAAGGTGATTCTGGTTCCGCCGTTGTACAGTGCGTCGGACGAAGTGCTGCAGCGCGTTTCCGAATACGTCAAGGGTGGCGGCCGGGTCATTATGGCGTTCAAAAGCGGGTTCACGAACCAATACTCGACGGTGCGGGACACGATGCAGCCTGGCGGACTGCGAGCTGCCGCGGGAATTCACTACCAGGAGTTTACGAACCTTACTGCGCCGGTGCGGCTCACGCCGGACCCGTATCATGCGGGGGACCAAAACACAGGCTCGGTGTGGGAGGAATTTCTGGTTCCGGATACGGCAGAGGCCGTCGCCACATTCGACGATCCGTACTGGCGGTTTCCCGCGATCACGCGCAATCGGTACGGAAGTGGAGTACTCACCTACGAAGGCACAGTGGTCAGCGACGTCCTGCAGCGTGAAATCATTCGGGAAGTTTTGAGGACTGCCGGACTTACCGGAGCGGACCAGTCGTTGCAGGTGGCGGTGAAAGTGCGGCACGGGCGGAACAGCCAGAACAAGTTGCTGCATTATTACCTGAATTTTTCGGGAGCCGAGCAGAGCCTGGCGTATCCCTATGGCGGCGGGACGGACTTGCTCACCGATGTCCGTGTCGAGAAGGGGCAGCAACTGAAGCTGAAGCCGTGGGATCTGGCGATTGTGGTGGAGGAATAGCAGCGAGTTCGCCGCTAGGCTTCTCTGGCGCCGTCCTGCAGGAAAGTGCGCAGTCGATGGCTCCGGCTGGGATGGCGCAGCTTGCGGAGCGCCTTGGCTTCGATCTGGCGGATGCGCTCGCGCGTGACGGCGAAGTTTTGGCCGACTTCTTCAAGGGTATGCTCGCTGCCGTCTTCCAGACCGAAGCGCATCTTGATGATCTTCTCCTCGCGCGGCGTGAGGGTCTTGAGAACCTGCGCCGTCTGCTCGCGCAGATTGAGATTGATGACGGCTTCCGAGGGCGAAATGCCGGAGCGATCCACGATGAAATCGCCGAGGTGCGATTCGTCCTCCTCTCCGATGGGTGTTTCGAGCGAGATGGGCTCCTGCGCAATGCGCAGCACCTTGCGGACCTTCGAAACCGGCATCTCCATGCGCTCCGCCAGCTCTTCGTTGGTAGGTTCGCGGCCCAGCTCCTGGATGAGTTGTCGCGAAGTACGGATCAGCTTGTTGATGGTCTCGATCATGTGGACCGGAATGCGAATAGTGCGTGCCTGGTCCGCGATGGCGCGCGTGATGGCCTGCCGCACCCACCACGTGGCGTAGGTTGAAAACTTGTAGCCGCGCCGGTACTCGAACTTGTCGACGGCCTTCATCAAGCCGATGTTGCCTTCCTGAATGAGATCGAGAAATTGCAACCCGCGGTTGGTGTAGCGCTTGGCGATGGAGACCACCAGGCGGAGGTTGGCTTCGATCAATTCTTTCTTGGCGGCTTCGGCCAGTTGATCGGCCTTGCTGATGATGGAGTAGGTGCGGCGCAGCTCGGTGGCGGACGCGCCGTACTCTTCTTCGAGCTGCTGCATGCGCTGCAGGTGGCTGCGCTGCTCGCGGCGCAGATCCTTGAACCCGTTGGCGCGGCCCGCGTGAGCATCGGCGCCCGGGACGACCTCCATTTTCCGCTGCAACCTGGCCAGCTCGCGCTCTACGGGCTTGACCTCTTCCATGGCGCAGCGGATGCAGTCGATCAGGTGGCGCAACACCAGCGACTGGAACTTGATGGCCCGCGCCTGCCGCCCGATGCGCACGGTGAGGCGGCCGAGTTCCCAGCGCAACCTCCGGTGCTGCTTGGGTTTCATTCCGCGCGGCACAGCCAGCAGCTTCTGCCGGCCTTGCAGTAGCTTCTTGTAGAGGCGGGAGACTTCTTCCACGGCCGCGAGAAACTCCAGCTTCTTCTCCTCCAGGATTTCATCGGTGACCAGTGGATCGGAGAGCTGAATCAGGTCGCGTGCGGGGATATTGCCTCGCTGCACCTCTTCCCCCATCGACATGATCTTCTGAATCACCAGCGGAGATCGCGAAAGGGCCTTGAGGACCGTGGACTGGCCTCGCTCGATGCGTTTGGCGATTTCGACTTCGCCTTCGCGCGTGAGCAGCGGAACCGCGCCCATTTCGCGCAGGTACATGCGTACCGGATCATTGGTCTTGTCGCTGCCAGGGGCCGGCAGCAGATCCAGATCCAGAAGCTCGTCGGCCTCCTCGATCTTGGCGTCGAGCTTCGGCTCTTCCAGGATCTCGATGCCGGCCACATCAAGACCTGCCAACAAATCATCGAGGTCCGCGCCGCCGTTCAGATCGGTAGGCAAGAGATCGCTGACTTCGTCGTAGAGGACGTAGCCCTTTTCCTTGCCCGTGGTCATAAGGCGAGCGAGACGATCAAATTTATCTTCAACTGCCACGGAGAGCCCCCGATGCTCCGCACTGCCCTGAAACTGATCATCCACATTGTACAACGCACAACGTTCCGAAATCGCCCGGCTGTTACCCGAAGTTAACTCCGGTCCATGCGGGAGAGCTCGGCACTGAGGCGCAAGGCCTCTGCCAAGTCACCACCGCGCTCGGCCGCCCGGACCTTGGCCTTCAAGTCCGCACGCTGGTCATCGCGCTGGGAGGTCTCGAGACGGCTCAAGCATGACTCTCCCTGCTCGAGAGAGAGCACCGCGCTATCTGTCTCATCGGCCAAAACTGCCGCAACGAGCAACATCCGGTCATTATCTTCCAGGCGTGCATCCAGACCGGCGAACTCGACCGGCTCGCCGGCTTCATCGAGCGCGAAAATGGCATCGAAGATGCGGCGCGTTGCAAATTGGCTGAGGGCCGGCATGTGCCTGAGGCGGGGAATCAGGTGGGAGCGGGCGTCGGCATTCGCCAGCAGCAGATTGAGCAGCAGGCGCTCCACGGGTCGAACCGGTTCCGCCGCAGGCCGCACGGTCTTCTCACGCGCGGCAGCGGCTTTACGGAAATTCTCGAGCACGGGTCCGGCGTCGACGCCCAGATAACCGGCGACATCGTTGACCACGGCCAGCCGCTCCAGTTTGTCGGAGAGGCGCTGGATGCCGGGCAAGAGGAACTGAAATCCGGCCACGCGGCCGTCGGCCGTCTTCATATCGAACTTGCCGCGCGCGCGATCGGCCAGCCAGTAAAAATAGTTCTTGGCGGCAGCCAGCTTTGCAGCATACGCTTGGGCACCGTGCGCTTTACAGAATTCATCGGGGTCAAGGCCGCCATCCAGTTCCAGGATGCGTACGTGCATGCCTTCGTCGAGGAGCATGTTGATATAGCGTTCGGTGGCGTTCGCGCCCGCCGGATCGGGATCGAAATTCACCACGATCTTGTGCGAGTGACGCTTCATGGCCTGCACCTGATGATTGGTCAACGCCGTACCACAGCTTGCCACCACTTCATGCACTCCCGCGGCGTAGACGCCGACTACGTCCATGTAGCCTTCCACCAATACGGCGCGGTCCGACTTATTGATCGCGTTCTTGGCGCGATGGAGATTGTAGAGGACGTAGCTCTTGTGATAGATCGCGGTTTCGGGCGAATTGAGATACTTGGCTTGTTCGTTGGGATCGAGCGCACGCCCGCCGAATCCGATGATCTTGCCGGTTTCGTTGTGGATGGGAAACATCAGGCGATGCCGGAAGCGGTCGTAAACGCTGCCGTCATCGCGCTTGCCCACCAGTCCCGATTCCTCTAACTGCGCACTGGTGAAGCCGTGTGGCTCGAATAGGCGCACCAAGCCCCGCCCCGAGCGCTCGGCGTAACCCAGGCCAAATTCCGCAGCGACCGCCGGCGCCACGCCACGCCGCTCCAGATACGCGCGCGCCTCCGTTCCGGCCGGCCCCTGCAAATTCGCGCGAAAGCCTTCTTGCGCGAGCTCGTGCATTTGATAAAGCGCCGCCCGCAGCTTGGTTTCGGGATCGGAATACTCGGAGCGCTTAGGCATCGGAATGCCATGGCGCTCGGCGAGCAGCTTCAGCGCTTCATAAAAGCTGATGCGCTCCATTTCCATGACGAACTTGAGCACGTCGCCTTTGGCCGAGCAGCCGAAGCAGTAGTAATACTGATGGTCGGTGCGCACAGAAAACGAGGGCGTCTTTTCGTTGTGGAAGGGGCATAGGCCAACGTAGCGGGTGGCGCTGGCACGGCGCAGCCGCGGCACGTATTCCTGGATGACCTGGACGATATCAACCGAGGATTTGAGCTGCGCTACGAAATCCATGGCGGGTAATGCCTATTATCGCGTGTTAGGGAGAGGGAGGGTCACACAAAGAGCTGTGTAGAACGGCGCGCGCGCACCAACGGCCGGTTCAGAAAATCCAGAAAAGGCATCATGGCCTCGAAACGCTGCCGTACCTCGGGCAGCAGCTTGGGCGTGGTGGCGAGCTTCGCGTCGAGCATGACATAGACCAGCCATTGCTTGTGGCGCAGCAGGCCGGCGGCGGGATGCTCGCGGGGAAATCCTTTGGGGACGCGTGAGAGCTGCTCACCATGCATCTCTCCCATCAGCGTGCGGAGTTTCTTTGCGCGGATGATTTTCCGGAACTCCTCGTGATGCTCGGCCAGATGCATGCGGATGGCCAGCAGCGTCTCCGGCCCCGGCATATACACGCCGCCAGCCACTTCGATCTCTTTAGCCGACACGCTGAAGTACAAACCGCCGCCACCGTGCTTCTCAAGTCCGCGCCGTGGGAAGATCGCGGCAATATGGGTCTTGTATGGCGTTTTATCTTTGCTGAAGCGCGTGTCGCGATAAATGCGATAGATGGCTTTGGCCGGCTCGTTTACATAATCTGGGGCAAAGCGCATCATTTCGGAGTTGAGCGCCGTCACCAGCTCCGCCATGGGCGCCTTCACCCGCTCTTCGTAGATGTGCTTGCGCGGCTGGAACCACTCTCGGCGATTGTTGCGCGCGAGCGCGCTGAGAAATTTCACGCCTTCTGCTGGCAAACCGGGAAAGATGGCCATGGGTTTCGAGACGCTCCTTTATAATCGAAGTGATGGTGCACACGGAAGAGACGCTCGCGCGTCTCGCCGCGATTCCGGATTTAACCGTCCTGCCCGGCGCGCTGCTTTCCCGCTACACGCGATTCGCCATCGGCGGCGCCGCCGATGTCTACGCCGAGACGTCCAGCGCGGAGGCTTTCATCGCCGCTTTGCATGTGGCTCAGGAGAGCGGCGAAGCTTATGTCGTGATCGGCGGCGGAACGAATCTAATTGTATCCGACGAGGGCTTTCGCGGTATCGTCCTGCGCTTCACCGCTCGACGTATTCTCGCCGCCGGTGAGCGCGTCGTGGCGGATAGTGGAGCCGTGCTGCAAGATCTGGTGGATTTCACAGTCGAGCGTGGCCTGAAGGGTCTGGAAACGCTGGCCGGCATTCCCGGCTCGGTGGGCGCCGCCATTTACGGCAATGCCGGCGCTTACGGCCATTCGATTGCCGAGCGTGTCCGTACCGTGCGTTTCTACGATGGGCGCGACGTGCGCGTCTTTGACAACGAAGCCTGCGAGTTCCACTACCGCGAGAGTATTTTCAAACGCCACAAGGACTGGATTATTTTCTCAACGGAACTGGTGCTGGAAAAGGCCGACGCCTCCGAGTTGCGCAAAACATCGGGCGACATCGTCAAGGTGCGGAACGAGAAGTTTCCTGTAACCATGAAATGCGCCGGCAGCATTTTCAAGAATCTGCTGGTAACCGATCTTCCCGATGGCGTGGCCGCGCGCGTGCCGGCGCATGTAATTCGCGAGGGCAAGGTTCCGGCGGCCTATTTTCTCGAAGAAGTTGGGGCCAAGGGCATGACGCGCGGCGACATCCATGTAGCGAACTATCACGCCAACCTGATTTACAATGGCGGCGCTGGAACCGCAGCGGACCTGCGCGCCGTCATCGCCGAACTGAAAACGCGCGTCGAGCAGAGATTCTCGCTCACGCTCGAAGAGGAAGTGCAGTATGTGGGCTTCCCTGATGCGGCGCGCCCATGATCACGCTGCTCGTTGCCGCGCTGCTGGCCTTCGCGCCCGGCCCCGACGAGCTGCCCGAAGCGGCCAGGGCTAATGACGCCGTCCGTGTCCGCGCGTTGCTGGACGCGGGCAGCGATCCCAATTTCCGCGACCGTCTGGGCGCCACGCCGCTGCATGACGCCGCCTGGAACGGTTATCGGGAAATCGTGGAGCTGCTGCTGGAGTATCGCGCCGATGTGAATGCGCGGCACCTCGAAGCCGGCTCGACGCCGCTGCACTACGCCATCATCAAGGATCACGCCGACATCGTCGCCCTGCTGCTCGATCACGGCGCCGACGTGAAAGCCACCTATCGCTCGGGCGCCACGCCATTGCACCTGGCCGCGGCCGGCGGCTATCCCGATGTCGTCTCCTTACTTCTGGCGCATGGCGCCGATGTAAACGCACGCGATCAAACCGGCGCCTCACCTTTGGATGAAGCGGCGGAGAAGGGCTACGCGCGGACGGCGGCGCTCCTGATAGACAAAGGCGCGGAGGTGAATGCGAAGAACCCGGATTCCGGTGCGACGCCACTCAACGCAGCCGCCTCCCAAGGGCATACGGACGTTGTCGAGATATTGCTGTCGCACGGCGCGACTCTCGACACGCGCGATCAATCGGGCGCCACGCCGGTGGAAAACGCCGCGCGGGGGCAGCATCCCGATACGGTGCGCCTGCTGCTCAAGAAGGGGGCGGCCGCCGATCCGGGCATCTTGGAGAGCGCCATCATGCGCGGGCAAGCGGATATCGTAGCCGTCCTGCTCGATAGCGGCTGCAAAGCCGGCGCGCGCGGAAAATCGGGTGCGACCGCCCTCGGCGCCGCGGCACTGAAAGGCAATCTCGAGATCACGCGGTTGCTGATCGATCACGGAGCCGATATCAATGCCCGTAATGCGGAAGGCGCCACACCTTTACACGATGCCGCTGTAGGCGGCCATCGCGATGTAGCCGAGCTGCTTCTCGACCACGGCGCGGACCGCGATGCGCGCGAGAGCGAGTCTGGCGCCACAGCGCTCTACGACGCGGCATCCATGGGCCGCCTGGACGTGGTGGATCTGCTGCTGACGCGCGGAGCCGATCCCAACGCCGCCACCAAATCGGGCGCAACTCCGCTCCACGCGGCGGAATCGAACGGTTTCGATCAGGTAGCTGCCGCACTGAAAGCTAAGGGCGGGCGGTGAACATTTTCGGCTGAATCCCGGCGCGGGTAAAATGGGCACAGTTCTAAACAGGAGACTGCTATGGCCACGCAACACGTGCAAAATTACGCCAATCACACTCGTTTGGATCCACCCTTTCACATGTTCGTGCTGCCTGTGGCAGCCATCAACATACTCGCTGCCATCTGGAATCTGGTTCGCAGCCCTGGCATGGGATCCGCTTGGCTCGTGGTCCTGGCGCTGGCGGGGGCCGTCGCCGTGGTGAAGATCAGGACCTATGCGCTTAAGGTTCAGGATCGCGTCATCCGTCTGGAGGAGCGACTTCGGTTATCGCAATTGCTCGCCGAGCCTCTTCGCGACAGAATTGGCGACCTGACCGAGGCACAGTTGATCGCATTGCGCTTCGCATCCGACGCCGAGGTCCCCGCGCTCGTGGAAAAAGCTCTGGACGGGACCATGCTCCCGCGCGAGCTTAAGCAGGCAGTCGTGAACTGGCGCGCGGATTATTTCCGGGTGTGAATTCTCGCGGCGCCCTCCATCTTCTTCACACCAGGCTCGGCGGTGGATGCAAGTTGAGATAGACTCTCGTGATGCGACTGCTTGCCGTGTTTGGTTTCCTGCTGGTATGGCCTGCCGCGGGCGATTACGCGGAGGTTCACGGCCTGAGAATGTACTACGAGGTGCATGGCGAAGGCCGGCCCGTTGTGCTTCTGCATGGTGGCATGACCACAATTCAGTTCTCATTCGCCGCCCAGATTCCTGTGCTGGCGCGCACTCATCGTGTGATCGCCATTGAGCAGATGGGCCATGGGCATACCGGCGATGTCTCGGGCCGCGCGATGTCTTATGAAGGCATGACCGAAGATACGGCAGCATTTCTCGCTCAACAGGGAATCCGGAATGCGGATCTGATCGGATTCAGCGACGGCGGCCAGATCGCGCTACGGCTTGCATGCACGCATCCGGAGTTGGTGCGGCGAGTCATTGCGTCTGGCGTCGGGCTCGGCCCCGTCACACCAGAGGGGCAGAAGGCCATGCAGAACCTTTCCATCGACCGGCTCCCGAAAGCGTTTCGAGAGGAATACGCGCGCGTTTCTCCAGACGGGCCCGAACATTGGCCCGTATTCTTCGAGAAGGTCCGCACCATGTGGTCCAAGCCCTGGGGCATCTCTCTGGACGAACTGGCGACGATCAAAGCGGCAACACTCCTGGTCTTCGGAGACCATGACTTTACCGGCCTGGAGGAGGCTGCCCAGATTTTTCACAAGATTCCGGGCGCGCAAATCTGCATCTTGCCGGGCACCGGTCACGGCACATTTCTGGAGCGGCCGGAGTGGCTGAACCCAATCCTTCTCGACTTCCTGGATCGGGATTGGAAACCCTGATTGCAGCGCCGCTACTGCGGCGTCGCAATGGAGCTACACTTTTTCCGGAACGACAAACGGCGCGCGGTACTTGCGGCGGAACATGGCATTGGCTTCTTCGTCACCGATGCAGGAATAAGAGTCGGCATCGAAACGCAGGGTACGCCCCAGTCGGTATGAAATATTCGCCAGGTGCACCAGTGTGGTTGAGATGGCGCCTTCTTCGATGGGCGCGTTCAGGTCCGAATGTTTGCGCGTGCGGAGAGCATCGATGAAATTGGCCCAGTTGTTGCCCGGATCGTGGCCCGACGGCCCCGGTTGCTGCTCTTTCCCAAGGAACGTGTAGTAGGTCGCGTGGTCTTCATCGGTCACCACCATATAGCCTTTCGACCCGTAGAAGATATCGCCCACCGTATTGATCTCTTTGCCGGCCCCGGTTTCGTTGATGCCGCCCTCGTGGTTGGTGATCCAATGGCGCACTTCAAATACCATGAACTTTTTCTTACCCGCGTTGTCGAATTCGAAGGTTGCAGTCAGAGTGTTGGGCGTCTCCTGGTCGTCGTCGAACATAAAATGGCCGCCCATGGCGCTGACTTTTGTGGGATACTTCACGCCCAAACCCCAGCGCGCGACGTCCACTTGATGGATTCCCTGATTGCCCAGATCGCCATTGCCGTAATCCCAGAACCAGTGCCAGTTGTAGTGGAAACGATTCCGGGTAAATTCGTGCTCGGGAGCGGGGCCGAGCCACAGATCGTAGTGCACGCCGGCAGGCACCGGCTCAACCGGCTTCCGGCCGATGGTGTCGCGCCACTTGAAGCACAAACCGCGCGCCATATAGACGTCGCCGATCACGCCTTCGCGGAGTTTCTGCACAGCCTCGCGCGCGATCCCGGAGCGGCAATTGGTGCCGTGCTGCACCAGGCGGTTATACTTCTCGGCCGCCGCCACGATCTGCCGCGCCTCGAACATATCGTGCGAGCACGGCTTCTCCACGTAAACATCCTTGCCCGCCTGGCAGGCCCAAACCACTTGCAGGGTGTGATTGTGATTGGGTGTGGCGATCGAAATCGCGTCGATGGATTTGTCTTCGAGCAGCTTGCGCAAATCCGTGTACGCCGCCGGCCGCTTCTTGCCCATCTTCTCCACTTCGGCAAGGCGCGAATTCAAGACCGATTCATCGATATCGCAAATGGCGGCAATCTCCACCTTGTCCATTTTGGCGTAGTGAGAAATATGCGCTCGCCCCTGCCCGCGCACGCCCACGCAGGCCACGCGCACAGTGTCATTAGGGCTGGCGAGGCTGCTCGAACGGAGAGCGGCCGTCCCTGCCGCGACAGAACTCATCAGAAAATGTCGTCGATTCATAGGCTTCCCTTTTTTTTTGCATGGTACCGCAGATCACCCGGACCTCGGATGACTCGGAACATGTGTAATGTATCACACACCAAGCTTTGGCCGGGGATACAACGTGTGTTGAGGGAGAACGCGCGTTACGAGCCGGGCGCTGGGCCCTGCGTTTTGCCGGCTAGCCCCGCCGACACGGCCACTCGGATCAGGCCTGCCACGTTGTTTACGCCCAGTTTCTTCATCATGGTCTTGCGATAGCTCCGCACGGTTTCCACTCCGAGATTCAGCAGAACCGCGATCTCTTTACTGGCTTTGCCTTCGACGATCATGCCGAGCACCTGAAACTCGCGGGGCGTCAGCTGCGAAAGCAATGGATGCCGGCCCGGCGCTTCCACATCGCCTCGCCGGATCCTGGCCAGCAGTTGCTCCGACACATGCGGACTCAGATAAGAGCCGCCCCGCGCCACGGCACGCAACGCATCCAGCAGATCGCCCGAGGAGGCGCGTTTCACCACGTAACCGCGCGCGCCCGCCCGGATGGAACTGACCACCGACTCCTCGTCATCGTACATGGAGAGTATGATGACCTTGAGAGCCGGGGAGTGCCGCAGCAGCTCAATGGTAGTATCCACACCATTCAGTCCTGGCAGGCCTATGTCCATCAGGACCACGTCTGGCCGTGTGTCTCCGCACATTTGGACCGCTTCTGAAGCGCTTTCCGCGTCGCCCACGACGGTGAACTCGCCGCTCCGATCGAGCAGCGCCCGGATCCCCTCGCGCATGATCTTGTGATCCTCGACGAGAACCACCCGGTACGCCATAACGCCAGTCCGTTCCACAGTTAGAAGCGCTTATACCATGCCAAGCCAGGGCTGAGCAAACTGGCCTAGGACTACTCGGACGGTGCGTGAATCGTCTGCCTATTGATGCGAAGAGTACTGCGACTGCGGCGGATTCAGCTTCACCTCGATGGTTTTCTGCTCTTCCTCGATGTCGAAAGTCTGTCCGAAGGTCTGATATCCCTTGGCAATCACTTGAACCAGAATCGATCCCTGGGGGATAGGCGGGATCTTCGCCAAGCCATCCTGGTTGGTCCGCCGCTCCCATGAGGTCATGATCTTCTTTCCGAGTTTCGCCTTGGAACGGCCTTTGACGAATTTAACCACCACGCTGGCATTGTCCACGGGATTGTCATACGGACTCTTGACAGCGACGGTGATCGTGGTGAGGTCCGTCTCCGCCGCCAGGCCCGCGGCCAGCACAACCACACCGGCGATCAGCCAAACAGGGTTCCGCATCTCTCGATTATGGCAAACTCCGCAAGACGCCGGAAACCGCTTACGCAATGTCTGGCAGCAGAAATCTCGCCGGCCGGCCGCTAGCAGCAGCCACCGCTTCGGCCGCCAGGTAACCGCTTCGCACCGCTCCTTCCATGGTGGCCGGCCATCCGGAGTGCGTCCAGTCACCTGCCAGAAAAACGTTAGGTGCGCGCGTTACGGCATTCGGCCGCACGGCTTCCATCCCTGGATGCGCCGAATACGTGGCCCGGATTTCCTTGATTACTTGAGCCCGCTCGACTTTGGCCTCGCGCACCGCCGGAAAAAACTCGGTTGCTTCCGCCAGCACCAGATCGATCACCTGGGCCCGGCCCATGTCCACCAGACCGCGCGATGCGCTGACCACGAACTGCACATAGCGGCCCTTGTCCTTATTGAACATCCACTGTATCGTGCGGTCGAGCAGCGCGGCGTGAGGGAGTTCGGTCACCGGCCGGTCAAACCACACGTGAATTCCCGTGATTGGCGAGTGCTCGAATGGCGTCGTATCGATCTCCAACTCCGGCGCTAGGGCGCCCAACCGTTCGAAGGGCACCGAGCAGATGTGGTAATCGGCGGTTCTCACTCCGGCGCCGGTTTGTACGCCACACGCCACTCCCTCGCGGAAGACCACACGTTCCACTGGTGTGCGCGTGTTAATCTTTACTTGCCCGATCCTGGCCCAGGCATCCGCACTGTACAGCTCGCGTAGGGGAACATCCGGAATGCCCATCTCGTAGGAGTCAGCGCGCGCCAGCATTCCCAGCCAGAACGCCTGAAATCCGTGTTGCGCGGCCATTCGGTCCAATTCTTCATTGATTGCGCTGACCAGTACCTGGCGCCAGAAACGCTCAATCGCCCGCGGCGGTTGTTTCTTTTCGCGCAGCCAGTCGAGCATCGTGATCTGGTCCAGATCCTTGCGCCGGGCGCGCTCCCGCATGAGAGCCAACATGGCTCGCCCAATGGCCACCTTGTCCGCGGCGCCCAAACATGGCATGCGCAGAAACGATCGTGTTAGATGCAGCGGGGCGGGCAGCGAACCTCGGCGCAATGTGGATTGCCGCCCGCCCGGTTCTAAGAAAGTGAACTCGCGGTAGAACCGAATGCGATCGTCGACGCCCAGCCGGTGATAAAAATCCAGAAGATTGACGCAGCAGCGCAGGAGCACGTGCTGGCAGTTATCGATCATCTCGGCGTCATCGTCGCCGGACGTGACTGGAAATGACGTCGCCCGCCCTCCCAAAAACGGGCGCGACTCGAAAACATCCACTGCAAAACCAGCCGACCCCAGCGCCGCCGCCGCGGCGAGCCCCGCCAGTCCGCCGCCAACAATGTTTACCGAGGGCATTCCCGCCCGAACATAGCGCGTTTACGGCTCGCGAGGCAATAATGCGCGGATCGTCTCGATAGTGTCAGCGTCTTCCGCTTTCTTGTCGGTCCGCCAGCGCGCCATGCGCGGGAACCGGACCGCAATGCCCGAGCGGTGCCGGGTCGATGGCTGTATGGCTTCGAAGGCCAGCTCAAACACCAGCTCCGGTTTCACGCGCCGCACCGGTCCGAATTTTTCGATCGTGTTGTTGCGGACGAACGCATCCACTTGGCGGATCTCCTCGTCGGTCAGCCCTGAATACGCTTTCGCGAAAGGCACCAACTCACCGCCATCCCAAACGCCGAATGTGTAGTCAGTGAACAGGCTGGCGCGCCGGCCACTGCCCGGCTGCGCATAGATCAACACGGCGTCAACCGCGTAGGGATTGATCTTCCACTTCCACCAGTCTCCGCGGCGGCGTCCTACCCGGTAAGCCGAACCGCGCCGCTTAAGCATAAATCCTTCAACACCACGCGCCCGGGCCTCACCGCGCGTACGCTTCAGATCTTCCCACGACGCACCCTCCACCAACGGCGACGCGATTAAGTGGCTTTCTGCTCCCAGTGCGCCGACAATCCTCTCCAGTTCCGCGCGCCGCCACTCGATCGGTTGCTCGCGCACGTCCCTGCCGCCGTGCTCCAGCAGATCAAAAGCCACCAGTACTACCGGCACTTCGGCCAGAATCTTGGCCCCGAGTTCCTTGCGTCCAATGCGGCGTTGCATCTGCGTGAACGGCATTGGCGCGTCGCCCTTCCACGGCAGCACCTCACCATCCAGTGCAGTCCCCTCCGGGAGCAAAGCGCCTGCGGCGGCCAGTTCCGGAAACCGGTCCGTTACCAGTTCTTCGCCACGCGACCACAGAAATGTGCGCCACGAGCGACGGATCAGTTGCGAGCGGATGCCATCCCATTTCCACTCGACCTGCCATTCCCGCACGTCACCCAACTCCTCGATTTCGCCTTCGAGCGGATACGCCAGGCAGAAAGGGTACGGCCGGCTCACGTCGGCGTCGGCGGTTTCCATTGCCAGAATCTGCGCGGCGAAATTGGCGGTGGGCTGCCAGTCGCCCATCAACCGGTGTGCCAGCACATTAGCTTCGACGCCGCTCGCCTCCGCCAGCGCGCGCACCACCAGATTTTGCGAAACGCCTACGCGAAACTCACCTGTGATGAGCTTGTTCCACGCGAAGCGCTGGGGCTCACTCATCTGTCGCCAGGACTCGATCATCGATGCGCGCCGTGCTGCATCATCCCAATCGCGCATGGGGAGCAGGCGTTCTTCCACCCAATACCGCAGGGGCTTGTCACTGGACGTTTCCGCGGCGGGCAGCAGCAGGGCGATAGTCTCCGCTAAGTCACCCACCGCCTGGTAGCACTCGCCAAACATCCAATCGGCCATGCCCGCTTCTTCGACCGCCCAGCTAACTAAATCGCGGGTCGCGATCAGCCGCTTCGGTCTTCTGCCAATCAGAAAGTGCACAGCCCATGCGATATCCTCCGGCGGAGCCGAACGGAAGTACTGCGACATCGCCGCGATTTTCCCGTTTGTCTTGGTGGTGGCGTCGAGAGCGGCATACAGATCCGCGAAAGCCTTCACGGCTCGGCCTCCGCCGCCTCTTGGTTCGCTGATTCCTCATATCGAGTGTCGATCGCGTGGGCATCGACGCCATTCTCTGTAAGCCAGCGCACCAGCGGCACCCGGTAGCCGTGTGTCACCCAAACACTCTGTGCTTGGGAGGCGCGAATGGCGGTGAGAAGCGCCGGCCAATCGGCGTGATCGGACAGCACGAAGCCGCGATCAATGGATTGCCTGCGCCGCGTGCCACGGATTCGCATCCAGCCGGACGCTAGCGCGGTCGAAAAATCGCCGAAGCGCCGCAGCCATGGGGAAGTCTTTGCCATTGGCGGAGCGAGAATCAGCGCGCGCGTCCAGTCCGTCTTAGGTGAGGCTGACCGTGCGTACGCAGTTGGCGGCAGCGCTACGCCCGACTCTCGATAGATGCGATTGAACCGCTCGACCGCGCCGTGTGTGTAAATCGGGCCAATCGAGGAATCGATTCCCGCGAGCAGGCGCTGCGCCTTGCCCAGCGGATATGCGAACAGCACGCTGGCCTTGCCTGCCTGCTGATCGCCGCGCCACCATTCGTTGATCTCACGAAACACCTCGTCTCGCTCCGGCCAACGAAAGATCGGCAACCCGAACGTGGACTCTGTCACGAAGGTTTGACAGCGGATTGGTTCGAACGCCGTGCTGGTGCCATCAGCCACCAACTTGTAATCGCCCGAAACCACGCAGACCTCGCCGCGGTATTCCAGGCGCACCTGCGCGGAGCCGAGAATGTGCCCCGCGGGATGAAACGAGACGCGCACGCCAGCGCGTTCCATAGTCTGCCCGTAATCGATCGACTCAATCGGCGCATCCGCTCCCAACCGCGCCCGCAGTAACGTCTCGCCGGGCCGTGTGCAAATGTAGGCCTTCGACCCCGCTACCAGATGGTCCGCATGTGCGTGCGTGATTACGGCGCGGTCCACTGGATCCCATGGATCCACGTAGAAATCACCCGCCGCGCAATACAGGCCGTTCGGACTGCGCTCAATGAGGTTCTCCACCGTTTCTGCAATTGGTATAGAGTGCGAAGACGATGACTCCGAAGCAACTGGCGCAGCGCGCGCGCGCCGAATTCCGCAAGTCCGCCGATCCTCGTGTCGCCGTCCAACAGCGCGTCTATTTCAAGAAATGGGAAAAACTACATTTCTACGGCCTCAAGACACCGGAACTGCGCCAAATCGAGCGCGAGTTGCACGGGTTGGTGCGTAAAGAGTGGACCTGCGCCGACGCTATCGCACTCTGCGAAGTGTTGATGCCGGACCGTTATCTCGAATCCAAAGGTCTCGCGCTAATGCTGCTCATGCGCTACCGCCGCCGGTTCGAACCGGATCTGTTACCACGCGCCAAAAGTTGGCTGGAGCGTGGCCTGTGCGACAACTGGGCCACCACCGATCACTTGGCAACGCGGATATTGAGCAGCCTGATCGACAAATTCGAGCCGCTGGCGGCGTCCGTCGAATCCTGGGACCGCTCGCCGAATCTTTGGGTGCGCCGCTCGAGCGCTGTAGCGTTTGTGAACCTCGCCCGTGAGGGCCGCCATCTCGACCGCTCCTATCGCATCGCGACAGTTCTCGAACCTGATACCCACGACCTCATCCACAAAGCCTGCGGCTGGTTGCTGCGCGAGTGCGGCAAGGCGGACGCGAAACGCCTGGAGGAACATCTGCTCAAACATGGCTCCGCGATCCCGCGCACCACCGTGCGCTACGCCATTGAGAGATTCTCGGAAGCGAAGCGGAAACATATTCTAGAGACAACGCGCACGCGGTGAATACCGCTAAAATACGGTTCATGGCTTCGCACCAATTGGCTCAGATCAATATCAGCCGTCTGATCGCTCCCCTTGATGACCCCAGAATTGCCGGTTTCGTTTCCCAATTGGCGCCGATTAATGCTCTGGCCGACGGGAGCCCCGGCTTCGTTTGGCGGCTTCAGTCTGATTCGGGAAATGCGACTGACCTCGCGTACAACGATGACCCGTTTGTCATCGTAAACATGTCAGTGTGGGAATCCGTCGAGACGCTGCAAGATTTCACGTATCGCTCGCACCATTTGAGTGTGTTCCGCGACAGACGAAAGTGGTTCGAGAAAATGGAGCTGCCGAACTACTGCCTCTGGTGGGTGCCGTCCGGGCATCGTCCGACGATCGCTGAGGGCCGCGAAAGACTCGAACACTACTGGAAACACGGGGCGACACCCTACGCGTTTTGGTTTTCACAGCTGTATCCTGCGCCCGCGGAAGATCCCGTTTCCGTGTAGCCAACTGGCGGTGAGTTTACTCGCGTATCCAATGTTGGCCCCCGTCGCCGCTGGTCCATACTTCACCTTGAGCGGTTGTAATTGTCACCTGACTCGGACTGCGCACATCAATTCTCACGATGTCGCCGGAGATGTTGGCGTTGTCGCCGGCGACCTTGATCTCCGCCCAATGCGAACCGCCGTCGGACGAATGGAACAATGTTCCCTCTGAGCCTCCGGCCCATACATCGGGTCCAAAGGTTGCTACCGCCCGGAAACTGGCGCGTTCACTCAGAGGAACGACTTGCCAATTCTGACCCCCATCCATTGACCGCTGGACAACGCCGCGTGATTTTCCTGCCGTATCCGGTGACGCGTTGATGCTCCACAATAGCCGCGCGGATGCTGCCACGGGCCGCAGGGCAAGCTTCGCAGGTTCGGGGGCCCGGGGTCGCGTAGCGAAGCCCTGTGCGCGGCCGGCCAGGGCTGCCTGCCCACCGAATCGTTTCGCTGCGCTCGTGGACGAAGTCTGCTCGGACGGCACGGCCGCCCCTCGCTCCGAATCAACAAAAGAGGAGATGGCATCCGCCTTGGGAGCTTCTAAACGAGGTGCTGTCAGCGCTGTTTCCGCCGGCGGCTGCGGCACTGGCGGTTGAGTCAAAATGGCTTCCACAGCGACGTCTTTCTTCGCCGCCATCAAGATCGGCGGCTGTGTTTTGTTGCTCGCGGGCGCCTCAACCTTCTTCTTCCGCGCCAGGGTCATTGGAACCGGCGCTGCCGGCTCACTCTTTAGCGCGTCCATGATTTGAGGCTCGGCAGTCTTCGAGGAAACGATGACGGAAATCACCCGCGCAGGCGGCTCGCCAAAACGCAGCAACGCTGTTGCTATGACGCAACAGGCCGCGGCCGAGGATAAAATCCACCGCCACCGGCGAAACCATTCTCCGAACCCAGCTGAGTGCCTGGCAGCCACGGGCATCTCGGGCTCGGCCGTCGCACACGCCAACGTAAGACATTCACGGCAATCCGCGCACCCTACCAGATGAGCAATCACCGCTGCGCGTTCGCGCTCCGGCAGCGAGCGTTCGGCAAACGCCGCCAGCAGATTTGCATCCGGATGCGCGGAGTGCTCCGGTGTTTTCCTGGCCAGCCTCGACCTGACAATCTCAGGCATCTTCTCCATCAGCAATCCCAGCGGCCTACGGCCCTTCTATATAGAACGCTCATGCGCCCTTTCCTTGCGCCAGGCGCCCGCGAACGTCTACCGAAAGATCGCGAACATCCACATCCATCGCCTCATGAGCCGCCCGCGCCGTCATCCCACGTTCTTGAAGGCCAAGCAAAATGCGTTTTCTGAGCGATGCCGTGATCTTATCGATTCGCCGGCTGATGGTCGATTCATGCACACCCAGCACGCGCCCGATCTCCGCGAGCGTGTGTCCATCCAGATACCACGATGCCAGCAGCAAGCGCTCTTCCGGCGCCACTTCATCGAGCGCCTGGTCAATAGACTGCTCGAGGCGGGCATCCACCAGACTCACTGTATCGGGCTTCGCCTCAAATTGCTCTCCCTGCTGGCTTCGTTCCTCGAAGCTCACCAGCCGGCGCCCGCTGCGCTGCCGGTTGACGTACTCCTGCGCCAAAACCGTTCTGAGCCAGCCTTCGAGTGAACCGCGTCCGGTGTAGGAGGCCAGCTTGGATATCCGGTGTCCGCCTTCGCCCTGACGCATGCCATATAATTCCGCGTAGAGGCCGTCCGCTAGCTCCCGCGCAGCCGATTCTTCCTTCGCGATAGCGGCCGCAGCCCCGAACAACTTGGAACGGTACTGATTCAGAAAATACTCCCACGCACATTCATTGCCGCGGGCGCACGCTCGCGCCAGGACGAGTTCCTCCAGCCGCAAGCTGCGGTGCAATTCCGCCGCCTCAGCCGGGGACGGGTGCGGAGGAAGATACCGGCCACTCACATCCTGAAGAATCAGCGCAAAATCCTGCAAGCTCAAGCCAAATTTCTGCCCACCCGATCGCGCATACAACTCAGCGAAATACGGCGGGTACTCCGACGAGCCAGGTTCCTCCCGCGCCTCGTGCGCTTCCATCCCCGCGATCGTGCCACGATGCGCCATCAAAAATTCTTTGCAAGAACTTTCATAGCCAGCGTTCTTATGACGAGCGGAGAGTCAAGCCCGTTACTAAGGCATTAACTCTCGGGAGGATGAGCAATGACCACCGTCGCGCGCGCTGCCTGCCTGGCCACAACCATTATCCTGTTGTTCGGTGTCTGTATTGAAGGGGGGCCGAAATCCGCGGGCGCCTCGTACAAGGTCCTCAATCCTGTGACCCAGGATAACCTCACCATATTTCCAGTTGTCACAGAGTCAACCTATGACACACACAACTTTCTGACGCTCGACGAGGGAATTCGTTACGGCTCCGTAGTGGTCACCGAGGAAGGTGGATCGCCGGGCCTGGTGCGTCCGCGACCAGGCATTTGGGAAGAGCATCCCTCCCCCCAAACCGGAATTCCGCGCCACGGAGCCGAGGTCAATCGCTTGATGCTGACCAACAACTCCGACCGGCCCCTGATTCTTCTGGCGGGCGAGATCGTCATGGGCGGCAAGCAGGACCGCGTCGTAGGCAAAGACCGCCTGATTCCGGCGAAGAGCGTGCCCATTGACCTCAGTGTCTTCTGCGTGGAGCCGCACCGCTGGGTAGGAAGCACCGCCCTTTTCGGCGGCGCCACTTTCGCCATGGCGCAGCCGAGTGTCCGTCTCAAGGCCATGGCGGACAAAGACCAGCAGGCCGTGTGGGACGAAGTCGCCCGATCGAAAAAGTCAGTCGCTGACTCCGTGTCGGCGCCCGCCGCTCAAGCTATTGCGGGCACGTCGTCTTACGCCAAGACCATGGAGAACCGTGAGGTGCAGGATCGGATGAATGCGGTAGCCGCTCCCATCGAGCGCTCTTATGACAAGCTCATGCACGAATTGCGCGAACAGAACGCTGTAGGCGCCGTGGTAGCAGTCAACGGTGAGATCGTATGGGCTGACATTTTTGCCAGTGCGTCTCTCCTCGAAAAGTACTGGCCCAAACTGGTTCGCTCGTATGCCGCGGAAGCTGTGTCGGCGCGGCCCGGCCGTGCGAAGTGGGGAGCGGCGGTGGCTTCAGTCGGCGCGGCGCAAGGCTTCCTGGATGACTTCGACGCGCGCCGCGAAAGCGTGGAAAGTGAGCCGGGCGTCTATCGGAACACGGAAATGCTTGGACGGGACTTCGATGCCTTTGTTCTGACGTCACTGTTGCCAGGCACGGGATTCAACGTGCACGTCGCCAAAATGCGGCAGTGAAGAGCTTGCCGGTAGGCCGCAAGTCGCGATTTATTACAGCGTTACGCCGTTTATGAAATCTTTAGAACTCCCTAATGCCTTATTTATGGGCCGTCGCGTAAGTTATGGGTGAGGTAATCGCAACGGCGCCTCAACGGTGACGTTGCGAGCCGCTTGAGCGATGGGTAACCCCCCATACCAACGCAAGCGGCCCGGGAAAGTCTTCTTCGGGCTGCGTCTAACCAAACACTTCAGTCAGCCTGAATCGGCAAGCGGGACGCCAATGTCCCGCTTTTGCAATTGCGGCCAACATCTCAAAGGAGCAATTCAAATGATTGTCATGAAGTTCGGCGGATCTTCGCTGGAGTCTGCGAGCGCCATCGAACGAGTAGCCTCTATCGTTAAGTCCTATCTCGCCCAGCGGCCTGTGGTTGTCGTTTCCGCCATGCGGAAGACTACGGACGGACTGGTAGCTGCCGCCGACCACGCTGCTCGTGGCAACTCGTATCTTGCCTGGCGGCAATTGGGCGAGCTGCGTAATTTCCATCTCCAGGAGACCCGGCGCCTTCTTCGCAGCCAAGCGCAAGTCTTCGTCGAACAGAGTATCGCGCCAAAATTCCACGAGCTCCATGTGCTGCTCACAGCCCTGGCTGAGGGCGATAGGCAACTCACTCCGCAGTTGCAAGACGAGATCCTGAGTTACGGAGAGCGCCTTTCAAGCGAGATCGTTTCCGCGGCATTCAATCGCGCCGGAATCAAAACCGCTCACCTCGACGCGCGCCAGCTTATTCTGACCGACAACCAGTTCACACACGCCGCGCCGTTGTACTGGGAAACCTACGCGAAACTGCGGCGGACTCTTCCCTACCTGAGTGAAGACACCGTAGCCGTCTTGGGCGGATTCATCGGCGCGACTGAAGACGGCCTGACCACAACTCTGGGCCGCGGCGGCTCCGACTTGACTGCGTCCATCGTCGGCGCCGGCATCTGCGCGAATGAGATTCAGATCTGGACCGACGTCGATGGCATGCTCACCTGTGACCCGCGTGTGCTGGACGCCGGGCACCGCGTGCGCACAATCTCTTATCGCGAAGCTGAAGAGATGGCGCGGCTGGGGGCCAAGGTGCTGCATCCCTCAACCGTAGCGCCGGCTGTCCGGCAGAGGATTCCGATCACCATTCGCAATACGCGCCGCCCCGAAATCGAGGGCACGCAAATCGTAGCCAAAGCGAACGGATCAAACGGCACAGTGAAATCAATTGCCTGCAAGACCGGCATGACCGTGGTTCATCTCGATGTGCGTCACGTGGGCGGCCTGCCGAGCATCACGGAAGGACTGGGCAATCTATTTGCGCGCCACAACATTGCCGTCGAACTCGTTCAGGCGCGCCAAGGGGGCGTTTCGTTTGCCGTTGAGAACTCGGCGCTCTTGCCGGAGCTGCTGCGAAAGGTGGATCAATCCGTGCAGGTTCGTGTGGAAGAGGAGCGGGCGGTAATCAGCCTCGTCGGTGAAGGCGTTGGTTCCACTCCCGGCGTCCTGTCCCGTGCGCTGAATGCATTGAAGGGTATCGATGTCCGGATGCACGCTCAAGGATCCTCGCTTTCCACAGTCTGCTTCGCCGTGGCGGAAAGTGAGCTGCGCCAGTCCGTGGAAAATTTGCACCGCCAGTTCTTTACGGCGCTCGACCCCGAGATCTTCGCCGCTGCGCGTGAAACCGCGGAACCGGCTGCGGACGATGGAGAACATCGCCACGGTGAAGCAGGTGGCGACGCGGCACGGGATCCCGTTATATCTGGATGCCTGCCGGTTCGCCGAAAACGCATGGTTCATCGCGCAGCGCGAGCCGGGGTACGCGGACTGGACACCCAAACGGATCGCGCAAAAGATGTTCTCTTACGCCGATGGATGCACGTTCTCGGCAAAGAAGGATGCTTTTGCCAACATCGGCGGCCTTCTGTGTACCAATGACGACCGGCTGGCGGTACTGGAGACCAACCTGCTGATCCTCACCGAAGGCTTTCCCACGTACGGCGGGCTTGCGGGGCGCGATCTGGAAGCCTCGCGGTGGGTCTGGAGGAGATTCTGCATCCGGACTATCGGCGGTATCGCATCGCCTCGACGGGATACCTGGGGCGCCACATCGCGGATCATGGTGTGCCCATCGTCGAACCGCCTGGCGGCCATGCCATCTACATCGACGCCGCGCGTATGTTGCCGCATATTCCGAAGCATCAGTTTCCCGCTCAGGCGCTGGCCGTCGAACTCTATCGCCACGCGGGCATCCGCTCGGTGGAAATCGGCTCAGTCATGTTCGGAGCGAACGCCCAGCACGAACTCCTGCGGCTTGCCATCCCGCGGCGTGTTTACACGCAAAGCCATATCGACTATGTGGTCGAAGCGATCCTCGAAGTGAATGAGGAGCGCACGCGCATTCGCGGCCTCGCGATTGAATCCGAGCCGCCATTCTTGCGTCACTTCAGCGCCAGGTTCCGGCAGATATAATTGAATTCCGCGATGACGGCCAATTGGTTTCCGCTATGGCTCAGCTTGCGCGTTGCGGTTCTGGCTACGCTAGTCTCAGTTGCGTTCGGGCTGTGGATGGCGTGGGTACTAGCCAACCGCGAGTTTCGCGGCAAAGAGTTGGTATACGCGCTGGTGACTCTGCCGCTGGTGCTGCCACCGACAGTGCTCGGCTATTATCTGCTCGTTGTGCTCGGCACGTCCAGCCCGCTCGGCCATCTTTACGAATCGCTGTTCGGTGCACCGTTGGTCTTCACATGGCAGGCGGCGGTGGTGGCTTCCACATTGCACGCCATTCCGCTGTTGACGAAATCGGCGCGAGCTGCATTTGAAACCACGGGTCGCAATTACGAGAAGGCGGCGCGCGCCATCGGGGCGTCGGACTGGCGGGTATTCTGGCGTGTGACGCTGCCACTCTCACGTCGCGCGGTCGCGGCCGCAAGCCTCACGGCTTTTGCGCGGGCGCTGGGAGATTTCGGGGTCACGCTGATGATTGCCGGCAACTTGCCGGGCAAAACGCAAACCGCGGCGGTTGGCATTTATGATGCCATCCAACGAGGCGACACACGCGCGGCACGCGTGCTGGTGCTGGCGCTTTCAGTGGCGACGCTCGCCATCGTGTATGCCGCCAATCGGCTCGGTCCTCGACCGGTGGCGGAATGATCGAAGCGCGCATTAATAAGCGCATTGCGCCGTCGCTCGATTCGGCGGGGTTTTCTCTCGATATCGAATTCCAAGCGCGCTCGGGCGTCACGGCGTTGTTTGGCACGGCAGGGTCCGGAAAGACCCTCACATTCGATGCGATCGCGGGTTTCGTGCGCCCTGACGCCGGCAGGATCATGCTCGATGACCGAATCCTGTTCGACGCCGATTCACGCGTGCACCTGAAGCCGCAGCAGCGAAATTGCGGATATGTTTTGCAGTGCGACGGGTTGTTCCCGAACATGACTCTGCGCGAGAACCTTATCTTCGCGGCCGATCGTTTGCCGAGACTCGAGCGCCATCGTCGCGTCAATGAGACGGTCGAGCGTTTTCAGCTTACAGGGCTCGCCGGCCGCCGGCCGCAAGAAATATCAAGAGGCGAGAGGATGCGCTGCTTACTGGCGCGGGCACTCATGAGCGCTCCGCGTGTTTTGCTGTTGGACGAGCCGTCGCACGGGCTGGATGCGCCTTCGCGAACGGAACTCCACCGGCTGTTGCGCGCTGTTCAGGGCGATTTCCCGATCCCCATCTTGCTCGCCACTCACGATCTGGAAGAATGTTTCCAACTTGCCGACGAGATGCTGGTGTTGCGAGATGGCCGGATTGCGCAAAGCGGGAGTCCGCGCGAAATCCTGGAGCAACCGGCGAGCGTCGAGGTCGCGCGGCTGCTCGGTGTCTCGAATCTGTTCCAGGCGGAGATTACCGCGCTCGACCCGGGACGCAATACCAGCCGGCTGCGGTTTCAGGAGCACGAACTCACGGGGACGTATTTCCCGGGCCACCTGCTGGGCGATCGTGTGTGGCTCTGCGTTCGCGCCGGGGATCTGCGCGTGACCGGGCGCAACGGCGCGCGCGTGGAGGCCAATCAGGTCCCGGCGAAGCTGCTGTGCGTATCGGAGATGCCGCAATCGGTGCGCCTCGAATTCTCTGGTGACATCTCCGTGGAGCTGGCGCGTAACGAATTCGAACGGCAGAAGGATAATAAAGATTGGCTGGTGGAATTTCCGCCGGCCGCATTACGAGTGTTGTAGTGAAGTCTCTCGAGGAATATATTTTGCTCGCCGAACAGGCGCACGGCCATATGTGCGCGGGACAGATTCTGGGGCTGCGCATGGCGATCTACGGCATGAAGCTGTTGGGGATCGAGGATCCTACGGGCCGCGACCGCAAGCGGCTGGTCACGTTCGTCGAGATCGACCGGTGCGCGACGGACGCGATCCCCATCGTAACCGGCTGCCGCTTGGGTAAGCGCGCGCTGAAGTTTCGCGATTTCGGAAAAGTAGCGGCGACCTTCTGCGATCTGAGAGACGATCGCGCGGTGCGTGTAGTGGCGCGCGAGACCTCCAAACGCCGCGCCCTGGAACTCTACCCGGAAATCGCGGACAAGAATCAGCAACAGATGCGCGCGTACCGGGAACTGCCAGATGAAGAGCTTTTCGCGGAGCAGTGGGTACGCGTCACACTCGGCGCGGAAGAGTTCCCCGGCTATAAGGGAGAGCGGTGCGTGTGCGCGGAATGCGGCGAAGGCATCAATTTCAAGCGTGAGGTCGTCCTTGACGGCCGGGTGCTGTGTAAAGCCTGTGCCGGCGAACGCTATTACACGCCACTGTAGTGCTGCGATACTACATTACCGATCGCAAACCGCTGGGTGGTGTGGATCCACTCGTCGCGAACATCGCGCGCGTCATGGCTGAGGGAATCGAGCGCATTCAGATCCGCGAAAAGGACCTGACCTCGCGGGAGCTGACAGGGCTCGTGCGGCGCGTTCTTGAGCAGCCAAATCCGCATGGAACGAAGATCCTGATCAACGATCGCGTGGACATCGCGATGGTCACGGGCGCTCACGGCGTCCATCTTCCCGCGGGCTCGATCGCGCCGGCTCGGCTGCGAGAGATAACGCCGGCGGGATTTCTGATCGGAGTTTCCTGTCACGCAACCGACGAGATCATACGCGCCGAAGCCGAAGGCGCCGATTTCGCAGTCTTTGGGCCTGTGTTCTTCACCGCATCCAAGGCTGCGTACGGAGCACCGCTCGGATTGAATCTGCTTCACCACGCTGCGGCTTCCGTGCGCATGCCGGTGCTCGCCTTGGGAGGAATCACCCCGGAAAACGTCGAGCAATGCCTGGAAGCCGGCGTCGCGGGTATCGCGGGCATTTCAATGTTTCAGCGAACTTAACGCACTGAAGCGCCCACCTCACGTGCCCGCAGCTCCTTGATTCTGTCGCGCAATTGCGCCGCTTTTTCGAACTCGAATTTCCGCGCGGCTTCCCGCATGCGGTCCTCGAGCTCCGCGAGAAAGTGCTGTCGGGCCTCGGGGGTCATTTGTTCCACGTCTTCGTCAGCCTCAACTGGAACGGTTACGTAGTCACCTTCGGCGATGGCCACCAGACTCATGTCGATGGGCTTAATGATGGATTGCGGCGTGATGCCGTTGCGCTCGTTGTACTCGACCTGTGTGCGGCGCCGGCGATTGGTCTCTTCGATCGCCCGCCGCATGCTGTCGGTCATCACGTCGGCGTACAGCACCGCCCGCCCTTCCAGATGGCGCGCCGCGCGGCCCATGGTCTGGATGAGCGAACCGCTCGATCGCAGAAAGCCTTCTTTGTCGGCATCTAGAATCGCGACCAGGGAAACCTCGGGCAGATCGAGCCCTTCGCGCAAGAGATTAATTCCGATCAACACATCGAACTCGCCGCGGCGCAGATCGCGCAGAATCTTAATGCGATCGAGCGTTTCCACTTCGGAGTGCAGATAGCGGCAGCGCACGCCGGCTTCGGAATAATATTCGGCCAGGTCTTCGGCCATGCGCTTGGTCAACGTCGTCACGAGTACTCGTTGATCCACGGCCACGCGTTTGCGAATTTCACCGAGAAGGTCATCCACCTGGCCCTTGATGGGACGCACTTCCACTTCGGGATCGACCAGTCCCGTGGGCCGAATGATCTGCTCCACCACCACGCCGGCCGATCTGGTCAGCTCGTATGGACCCGGGGTGGCCGAAACGTAGACCACTTGGTTCACGCGATTTTCGAATTCCTCGAAGGTGAGCGGCCGATTGTCCAGGGCGCTGGGCAACCGGAATCCGTGCGCCACCAGCACTTCCTTGCGCGAGCGATCGCCATGATACATTCCGTGCAACTGTGGAACCGTCTGGTGGCTCTCGTCGATAAACATGATCGAATCCTGCGGCAGGTAGTCCAACAGCGTGGGCGGCGCTTCACCCGGCAGCCGGCCGGAGAAATGCCGCGAGTAATTCTCGATCCCGTGGCAGTATCCGATCTCACGCATCATTTCCAGGTCGAACATGGTGCGCTGGTAGAGGCGCTGCGCCTCAATCATCTTCCCCTGCTTTTCGAGCTCCTTCTTCCACCACTCGAGCTCTGTCATGATGCCGGCCATGGCGGTTTCTTTAGTCTGGTCGGACATGACGTAGTGAGTCTTTGGATAGATGGGAAGCCGCAGGTAGGTTTGGCGCACCTGGCCGAGTAACGGGTCGATCTGCGAAAGGCTCTCGATCTGGTCGCCCCACATCTCGATGCGATAAGCGTAGTCGTCGTAGGTCGGATAGACCTCGATCACGTCGCCGCGCACGCGGAAAGTGCCGCGCCGGAAGTCTACGTCGTTGCGTTCGTAGAGGATGTCCACGAGCCGCGACACAATCTGGTTGCGAGAGATCTTCTCGCCTTTTTCCAGCATGAGCAGCATGCCATAGTAGGCCTCGGGCGAGCCCAGGCCGTAGATGCAGCTCACGCTGGCTACGATCACGCAGTCGCGGCGCTCGAACAGCGACCGTGTGGCCGAAAGGCGCAGCTTATCCAGCTCGTCGTTGATGGTCGCTTCCTTTTCGATGTAAACGTCGCTCGATGGGATGTAAGCTTCCGGCTGGTAGTAATCGTAGTAACTGACGAAGTACTCGACCGCGTTTTGCGGAAAAAACGACTTGAACTCGTGATAGAGCTGCGCGGCCAGCGTCTTGTTGTGCGCGAGCACCAGCGCGGGCCGGCCTATCTGCTCAATCACCTTCGCCATGGTGAAGGTTTTGCCCGATCCTGTCACACCGAGCAGCACCTGGTGCTTTTCGCCGTCGTGAACGCCCCGCGAAAGCTCCGCGATGGCGGTCTCCTGATCGCCCCGCGGCCGGTAGGTCACCGCCAGATGAAACGGCATAATCTCAGGGTAACACCGCGCTCCAACGCAGCCGATTTGCGACTACTGCGCGGCTTCGCGCAACGCGTCCAAGGTTTGCCGCGCGGTGGTGAGCCATGAGAATTGCGAGGCGCGTTCCGGACCGGCCGCCGCAAGCCTGGCTCGCACGCGCTCGTTTGAGGCCAGCATTTCCATTGCGTCGAAAATGGCCGCATCGCTGTCCGGATCGAACTGCAGAGCGGCGTCCCCTGCAATGCTCGCGAGCGGTTCAATCTGGGAGCACGCTGTTGGTACCCCCGCGGCCAAGGCCTCCAGTACCGGCAGCCCGAAGCCTTCAAACGTCGATGGGTACAAGAACGCCCAGGCCCGCGCGTAAAGGTCGTACAACTCCTCGCGGGGAATCCAGCCGGTGAACTGCACCGAGGCCGCCAAGCCTAGTTCGTCGCGCAGCCGCTCCAAGTTCGCGGAGTGAAATCCGCGAAGGCCGGTTATCACCAGCCGGAAGTGGGGCCGCTTCTGGTGAAACGCTCGAAACGCACCGAGCAGCCGGTCGAGGTTCTTGTGGGGATGCAAGGTCGAGACCGCGAGCAGCATCGGCTCCTGGCGGCGCACGCTCGCGATCGCGAAGAATTTCGGATCCACCCCCAGCGGAACTACGCGAATCCTCTGCAATGGCAGGCGATAAAACCTTTCGAGATCCGCGCCTGTGGCTGCGGAATCCGCGATTACGATTCGCGAGAGGTGCGCCGACCAGAACAGGAAGAACCGCCAGAAAGGGAGATCGAACCAGCGAAAGTGCTCGGGGTGCCGCTTATGCTGCAGGTCGTGAAACACGGTGACCTGCGGACATCCGCAAACAATTGGACCTGTGAAACCGGGATTCAGAAGGACATCGATCCGGTGAGCAGCCACGGAGAGAGGTAGAGCGGTTTGCTCCCAGAGGATCCGCGCGGGCCGAAAGGCCGCTCGAACCGGTTGCTCCACGAGATGGAAATTTGCCTGCCCAGGACCAAGCAACTGCCCCGTCTCCCGATTGGTGAAGAGAAAATACTGGTTTACGGCGTCGATCTCACCCAGCGAATCCAAGAGGTTGCGCAGGTAAATCTCAGTACCGCCGACCGCGCCCGGGATCAGGTACAGCGCGTTCACGCCAATGCGGAGCGGGCGCATGTCAGCGCCGATTGGCCAGTGCGGCCTCCGCGTTCCTAAGCGACTCTAGAGCTGCTTCGTTTTTCGGATCGAGAGCCAGCGCGTGTTTGAATTCGTCGATGGCGTCGGCCAGATCTCCCCCGTTCTGATACACGCCGCCGAGATAGACATACGTCATCACAAACGAGGGATCTAGCTGTAGCGCTATCTGGAGGGCCGCCATGGCTTCCGCGTTTTTCTTCTGCTTGCCGTAAATCATGCCGATCTGCGAGTACACATGCGCCGTCGGTTCCAGCTCCGCTGCCTGACGAAACTTGGCGAGCGCCTCATCCTCCCGGTTCAGGCAGTCGTACGCCAACCCCCAATCGACGAAGATACTGGCGTACCAATAAGAATGTTTGGCGGGCGGATCATTTTCGGCGGCGCGAGCGTAATGCGGCAACGCCTTGGCACAATCGCCCTGCTCCCGGTATGCTTCCGCGAGGTGAAACTCGGCTCGCGATAGGTTCGGCGACTTGGCAACTGTGTCTTCCCAGAGAATCCTCGGGTCGCTCCAAACGAAGTTCCGCTCGTACGTGGCGATGCCGGAGACGACCAGAACGCCGGCGAGCAAAGCCATCCAGTTCCTTTGCCTGACGTCCACGCGCCGCAAGAACTCCAGCACGATAAGCAACAACCCAATCATGGACAGGTACAGGCGGTACTCCACGACGGGATCTTTGATCGGCATGAACGACGAAGTGGGCGCCATCAGAATCACAAAGGCAAAGAATCCGAAAGCGGCTAGCGGGTAGCGGCGCCGGTAATAAAATGCAGCCCCGGCAACCGCGAGAATTGCGATCAACCCGATGAGGGCTCCGGGCTCCAGAATAGTTCGTGAGATCGGAAAGTCGTAATCCACTCGCAGGCCGGCTGGAAACAGAAACAGCCGGATGTAGAGCCAAAATGCCCGGCACTCGGTGAAAAAATACTGGTACCACGTGAAGTCTTTCAGGCCAAATCCCGCTCCTCCGGCCCCCTGCAGTATCGCACTGCGCAATGTTGTGACTAGGTATGCGACGACTAAAGCGAAGCCGGCCGCGACCGGCAAATACATCCTCCAGTTTCGCCGGATCCCTTCGAAGGAAAACGGCGGATTCCAGAAGTAATCCGTCAGTAGCAACACTGCGGGCAGCACGATCGTATGCTCTTTGGTAAAAGCCGCCGCGCCGAATAGCGCCAACACCAGTGCCGCGCGAGCCCACGTGGTTTCCGCTTGCGGCCGATAGAGGAATGCCGTCCAGGCGCCCAGGAATAGCAGCACGCTCAAGTCTTCCGAACGGCTGGTGATGTATGCCACCGATTCCGAGTTCACCGGGTGTAAAAGGAACAAAGCG
Source organism: Bryobacteraceae bacterium (assembly GCA_035297145.1). Lineage (GTDB taxonomy): Bacteria > Acidobacteriota > Terriglobia > Bryobacterales > Bryobacteraceae > QHXW01. The sequence continues at coordinate 51,126 of DATGZN010000004.1, read as the reverse complement.
CCGGCAAACACGGCGAGCACGTCGCGCCGTGCGCTCACCACGTTCGCGAATTGCAGCACTTTTCGCGCGATCAGAAAAATCAGGATAGAGTTCGCCGCGTGGAAAATCACATTGAAGGCGTGATACGAATACGGCTGGAACTGGGAGAGCCGGTAATTCATCCAGTAGCTCAGCATGACCAGAGGGCGGACGCCCTTCAGCCACGGGAGGAACTCATCAACCGGAAACGTTCCGTTTCCAAACGGCAGGGTTCGGTCGTCGAAAAGGAAGGGGCCATAGAGCGCCGGCCCGTACACCCAGAAGGCTACAGACAGCGTGAGGAAGCCACCTAGGAAGTATGGCCAGTAAGTTCGTTGAGGAACTTCGGCCACAGTGGCGCGCCTCCCAGCGCTTCGATCGATCCGTTTGCTTTGCTGTTTCTTGCCTTTCATTTCGGGCGCACCTGTAACTGGCTTGCCGGCGTCATTCGACTGGCCTGCGACTGGCAACTTCCCCGTTGCCCTAACAGCCCGCCGCATGGTCCTTCAGCGCCTGCAAGTGATATTCGAGGATTGCCACGCGCTGCGCGAGAGCGATGTTGTCGTCCTTCAACTGAGAAATGATCAGCGAAAACCGGTAGAAGATCAGCAGAAAGACACTGCCCACCAACAGGACCAACGCCAGCGGAGGATAAGTCACACCTAGAAGATCGGCGACCGTGCGCAGCAGTACTCGCGCTCGCGAAAACACCAGTAGCGCCGCCGCTCCAGCCAGCCACGCTACCGAGTATTCCACTCGTATCCTGGCGCGCCGCACCGACACCAGCACCATAACGATCAGCAGCACGCTCAAACCTGTCATTGCGTTCAGGAGGCGGTCCAAATCATACCCTCCGCGATTGCTTCGGAGCCCGCCGCTCATACTTCAGCACGTTGACGAAAACTCCAAGCAGCACATGAACAATATAGTAAATGGATTTCATGGGCGTGATCGAGGAACGCCCCGTCCGGCGTGGCTGCATGTGGCAGGCCACCTCGACAAACTGAAATCGGCGCCGCTGCAACACCACCAAGGCTTCAATCTCCGGATACTCCAGCGGAAAGCTGCGGCTAAAAACTCCAAGTGCTCTGCGGTTCACACCCACAAATCCAGAGGTCGGGTCGCGTACGGTCTTGCCGAGAATCGGCCGCAGCACCATGCGGAAGAACTGGATGCCGGCCGTCCGCACGCGGCTGGTCTGACCGCCGTTGCCATTTACGAAGCGCGACCCGATCACCATTTCGCAGCCGGACGTTCGCAAGGTCTCGAAAACACCGGGAATGTCGCGCGCGTCGTGCTGCCCGTCGCCATCCACGCGAATCACGTAGTCATAGCCCAGCTCGAACGCCAGTTTGTATCCCGCCTGCACGCAACCGCCCAGCCCAAGATGATGCGGCAGCGCGAGTATTTGAGCGCCGGCGCCCCGTGCCAGGGTGACGGTGGCGTCCTGAGAGCAATCGTCCACCACCAGGACCGGAACTCCTGGCATGACGTCCTTCACCGCTTGGACCACGCCCGCGATTGCGCCCTCCTCATTGAATGCCGGGATCAGAATCAGAAGCTTAGCCTCGGCCACGGCCTGACTCACAATTCCGCCACTCTTCGAGTGCGAATCGAGTGAGCCCGCAGCAGTTGCACAAAGGCTCCGGCAGAAAGCTTCGCGTGGCTGCGAACCTCGCGGCGTTTCCGCCAAAGCAAAGCGGAATGGCGCACCAGTCCCCAGTGCGCGCGAATCGCAATCAGCGGCAGTCCCCACGGTGGGTTTCCCTCCCGGCGAAACTGGGCCGCGGTCCCGCGTCCTAATGCCATCGACCGCAGATGCCACCAGTACCGCGCCAGCGTGGCAAAGGGAACCGCCCACAACATTCGCGCAGGAAAGTTTTTTGCTACCACAAACAGACGGTTGCGCTCAACATAGTAGGCCTTGAGGCGCGACGCCCGGCCGGCCGAGTGCGAATAGTGATGATCCACCACAGCCTCCGGCACGTACAGGCACTTCCATCCGGCCCAACGCGCTCTCAGACCGAGGTCGGTATCCTCGCAATACAGAAAAAAGTCTTCGTCGAACAGTCCGACGGCATCGAGCATCGGCCTCTGGTAGAGCGCCGCCGAGGCGCTGGGGAACAGCACCTCCTCCTGGCGATCGAATTCCGCGGCTGGAAACAGGTGCCCGCGCTGCTTGCTGCTGCCATCCCGCGCGATCACCATGCCGGCAGAATCGAGATGCTCCTCGCCGAAGAACCGCACTTGCGACGCAAACATGCCCGCATCGGGATGCGCGTCCGCCGCAGCTAGCAGGGAGGCCAGCCAACCCGGGCGCGGCGCTGCATCATCGTTCAGCGCGGCCAGATACGGAGCCTGGCTTTGATGAAACGCCAGGTTGATCGCGGCTCCGAATCCGACGTTCCGCGGTGGTTCGATGATCTTCGCTCCCCGCCGGCCCGCTTCGCCCGAGCGCACGAGGCCTGCGCCGCTGTTGTCCACGATGACCACTTCGAAGTCACGGCGTGTTTGCTTCTCGATAGCATTGAGACACTCCACCAGCCTCCGGTCCGCCGAAAGTGTGGGGATCACAATAGTTACCGCTGGGTCGGGCAAATCCCGATTTTAGCAGGCGTCAGCGTGTTCCTAAATTTTCGTACCATTTCAGGTTGGCCGTCGCGGAGCCGATGCAGGCCACATCAATGCGCCCGTCGCCATTTAGGTCCGCCGCCGCGCACGCTGCCGCCGCCATGCCGCCGTCATCCAGTACCTGCTTGGACCACCCCTCACCGTCGAAATAGTAGATAAAGACGCTGCGTTTTCCGCCGCGAAACCCGGCTATGATCTCATCATCGCCATCGCCGTTCAGGTCCGCGGTCCAGATCGTGTGGCCATCCACCAGCGTATCGTCGATCACGCGACGCTCCCATGTCGCACTCTTCTGCCGGTATACCGCGACTTGATTACCATGCCACGGCTCGATGGCCGCGATGTAGCGCGCTCCGCCGGTCCGCCCAACCGCCACGTCGCTTGATCCACCTTTGGGCCACGGCGCAGGATCGCCCTTCGCAATCTCGGTGCGGCTCCAGCGGCCGTCCTTTCCAAGCTTGTAAAGATGGAGTCCCACAAAACTCGCGGTGAGGATCTCATCGCGGCCGTCGCCATCCCAATCGATGACATAGATTCCGTGAACCACGCCTTCGTTCTCATCCCCGATTAGCTCGCGCTTCCATTCTCCCGGCCGGTAGAACACCAACGGCGTGTGATCGCGATACTCCGGCGCCTCCGCATGTGCTCCCGTCAAGGGCGCATTGATTAACACCTTTTTCCCGTCGCCGTAGATGTCCGCCCAACGCAGCCTATGAGAGGTCGTCAATCGATCGATCTCTGTGGTCTTCCACGGCCCGCGCGGATCGCCCTCGTGCCGCAACAGCGTAACAATTCCCGCGCTGTTCTTGGCTTGATTTTCAAACCCGCTCGCCAGCACGATCTCCGGAATGCCGTCGCCATCCGCGTCCCAGGCAGCGCAGTTGATCATGCGCGAGAATCCGCTGGCAATCACGTGCCGCTCCCAGGTCGGATTTTCGTACCAAACGAGATCTGGCATGCCGCTGGCGAGAGCAATAATATCTGGCTTGCCATCGTGGTTCAAATCCGCAATCACCACTTGATAACCGCCCTTCAAACCGGTGGCGATCGTATGCTCCACGAACCGCACAGGCCCCGCCGCGGTGAGCGCGCAGCATGAAAAAAAGAAGAAGCCGGCGTAACGCACGCCTCAGTATAGAATGAAACCTAATGGCCATCCGGACGACAGTTGTTGGCAGTTACCCCGTGCCCCATTGGCTGCCGGGTGATAACTCACGGGTCACATTGCGCGACGCCATTATGGTGGTGCTCAAGACCCAGGAGTTGGCCGGCATCGACGTCATCGCCGATGGTGAGCTGAACCGCTTCAACCCCAGCCATCCGGAAACTAACGGCATGATCGACTACTTCGTCAGCCGCATGGATGGCATTGGCACCCGCTTCTCCGTTAGCGATCTGGACAAGTTCCGTGGCGACTCCGGCCTGGCGTATCGTGCCGAGCCGGCCGGAATCGTGACCGGCGAGGTAGGCGAGGGCACGCTCAACCTGCCTCGCGATTTTGAGCTGACCCGATCGCTGACCTCGCACCCGCTCAAATTCACCTGCACCGGCCCGCACATGCTCGCCAAGGTACTCACCGACCGCCACTACTGCAACCCGGCCGATCTGGCCATGGCGATCGCACGCATCTTGCGGTGCCAGCTCGAGCGCATCAACGCCGATGTCATTCAGCTCGATGAAGCCAACATCAGTGGCCATCCCGAAGATCAGGATTGGGCTGTTCCGGCCATCAACCACGTTCTGGAAGGCATTCGTGGCGAGCGCGCTGTCCACGTCTGCTTCGGTAACTACGCCGGGCAGAGCGTGCAGAAAGGCCTGTGGTGGGATCTCATGCCATTCTTCAACCAGCTCAAAGCCAGCCACTTGGTGCTGGAGTTCGCCCGCCGCGGGTATGACGAGCTGGAAGCCTTCCGCGACCTCGATCGCCGCAGCGGCCTCGGCATTGGCGTTATCGACATCAAAGACAACGCCATCGAAACGCCGGACACTATCGCGCAACGCATCGAACGCGCCGTGAGGTCGCTGGGCCCCGACCGCGTACATTACGTCCATCCCGATTGTGGCTTCTGGATGCTTCATCGCACTGTCGCCGACGCCAAAATGCGCGCCCTGGTAGCGGGCAGAAACCTCTATGAAGGCCGCCGCTAGCGCTCTGCTGGTTTGCTGCCTCGCCCACGCGCAGACTAACCACCTGGCCAACATCCGTCAGCTCACCTTCGGCGGCCAGAACGCCGAAGCTTATTGGTCTCCCGATGGCCGCCGCTTGATCTTCCAGTCCACGCGCCCGCCGTACGCCTGCGATCAGATGTTTATCATGAACGGCGACGGCTCCGACGTGCACCGGGTCTCGACTGGCAAAGGCCGCACCACCTGCGGCTACTTTCTGCGCGACGGCAAGCACATCATCTACGCTTCCACGCATGAAGCCGGTGACGCCTGCCCCACCCCGCCCGACCGCAGCAAGGGGTACGTTTGGGGCGTCTTTCCTGGTTATGACATCTATCTCGCCACCGATGCCGGCGACATTCTGAAGAAGCTCACCGATGCGCCCGGCTATGACGCCGAAGGCACGGTTAATTGGAAGACCGAGCGCATCGTCTACACTTCGCTCGCGTCCGGCGATCTCGACCTTTGGACCATGCGGCCCGATGGCTCTGAAAAGAAGCAGATCACCACGGCCATCGGCTACGATGGCGGCGCCGTTTTCTCCCGCGATGGCAAAAAGCTGGTCTGGCGCGCCAACCATCCGTCTACATCCGATGCTCTGGAGCGCTACAAGAGTCTGCTTGCCGAAAACACTACCGCGCCCATGAAAATGGAACTTGTGGTTGCCGGCGCCGGCGGAGAGAACGCCCGCACCATAACCAACTTCGGCTGTGCCAGTTTCGCCCCGACGTTCACGCCCGACGGCAAGAAGATCCTGTTCGCCTCCAACAAGAACAACTGTGACACCCGCAAGTTCGAGTTGTTCCTCGTCAACCTCGACGGCACCGGCCTCGAGCAGGTGACCGACTTCGGCGGTTTTACCTCTTTCCCCGAAATCTCGCCAGACGGCAAGCGCCTGGTCTTCTGCTCCGATCGCAATGCCAAGGAACGTTACGAGTTCAACATTTTCGTGGCGGACTGGCAGTAGGCGGCGCGATGAAAACCGAGTTCCGGAAAGTTATCCCCGCGCGCGAAATCCGCAGCCTCATGGCCTTCGATCGCAAGGTTTTTCCACCGTCCGATCTGTTCGACGCCGATTACTGGAAAGCCTGCGTCGTGCACTGGTTGATTGTCGATGAAGTGAAGGTCGGTTGTTGTGCCTTCGAAGAGCACGTGGATTTTCAGGATGACGTTCGCAAGGACGGAGTGAACCCTCCGCTCAAGGGCACACTCTATATCGCCTCAACCGGAATTCTGCCGAAATTTCAAGGCCAAGGCCTCGGCACCCTCCTGAAATCCTGGCAAATCTGCTATGCGCGCCGTCACGGTTTCAAGCGCATCGTAACCAACACCCGCAGCCGCAACACCGCCATGATCATTCTCAATCAGGAATTCGGCTTCGACATTGTCCGAACCACCCCTCGCTATTACACCGATCCCAGCGACGCGACGGTGGTGATGGAACTTCAGATGTAGGCAGCCCTGAAATAGGCTGGGCCCATCCTGAAACGGCGGCGTCAGGGACCATCTATCTGGTGACCTGCCACATGTCAGCAATGGGTTATGCGTCCAGTTGAGTTGGTCGGGACTTCACGGGCGTGACCCAACGGCGATTACCTTGGGTCCATCTCGACGGCGTAGGCGCTACCAGTGTGAGGTAATGAGGTATCTGGAGTTGTGATGAACGCGTATGTTGGAATTGACGTAGCGTGTGCCAAGCGCAAACCCCTTCCGATCGTGATCTGCACCCGCGGTGCCGATGGGCTGCGCTTGCTCCCACTGAAAGAGTCTGCTCATCAGCCACCGCAAGGCGAGGGGAATGCGCAAGCGATCCAACCGGCCTTCCTACAACGCTTCGCCGAGAAGACAGCAGCGTATTTGCGAGCGATTGAAGGTGCGTTTGATGTGACGATAAGCCGAATCGCCCTCGATACACCGAGCGCGCCAAAACCTGCCGGATACGACGAACGCGAATGCGAGAGAGCTCTCCGTATGATCGGCGTGTCGTATATCAGTACACCGAGCGGTGATGAGTTTGAAGCAATCCGCCGGAAAGTCGAGCGACACCTTGCGGCCGGTGGATCCGAGGCGCGCATCCCTCACGCAAATCAACTTAGGATGCTTGTGGGGTTCGCCCTTTTTGGCCGACTTCGAGATACCTGGGACTGCATTGAAGTGTTCCCACAGGCCACCGCACATATCATCGGCGCAGCTCGAATACACAAATCGAAACCTGGAGGCGTTCAGTGTCAGTTAGACGCGGCCGCAAGATACACACGATCGTCTGGGAAAATGATGGTTTCAGAACTGAGTGCTGCGTGCTTCGGCGAACCTCACGATCGTTCCGACGCTTATCTTTCCGCATGGATAGCCTCACTGGAGGAGCACGAACGTGAGCCGCTCGGGCCAGCTGGGCCCGACGCTATCTGGATCCCGAAGTTGTCCGCATGCAGACAGTTCGCCACCGATGCAAACGCCGGCGACTTGGCATCGTCTCCCCCGTCACTCGAGGAGCACCCCATTTCCGATCGGCGGAGTTCGACGGCCCGGCGCGAATCTGGCTCGATCACAGCAAAGCCGGAGCACGTGTTGGGAGCCGAGCATGCGTCGAGCAACAGTCTGACCCCGGACGCAAAAGGCGTGGAGCGCGGCGTTCGCCTGTTCACCTACCTCGTTGAAGCGGCGAATGGTGGAAAGGCTGTCGGGATCTCCTACGGCGGTTTTCTCGCATATTTGCACGGCGTCGATGAATTCCGCGAGGTGGCGGGGCGGAATTTTTTGCTTTCGGATGGTATCGCGGCGGTTCGAATAGCATGGAGCATCACCGAGGCTGCTGGCGGGCGAAAGAAGGTTGGTCGATCGGAACTTGCGATCGACGCTGGCATGGACACATTCATTTGGAAACTGAGACCACCTTTCGATCGGCCTGAAGGCGCCTGGCGTTATCCAATTCCTTACACCCGAGAGCAATGGCTTTCGGTTTTTCCGGACGGCGAGCGCCGTCTGATCACCGCGACGGAACTCCGGCTAATCGCCACAGACAGCGAATGATGGCTAGAGAAGCGTCGGCTATCATGTTCCAATGGCAACAAACTCAGCGGGAAAAGACTTCCCATACGCGTTCCCGATATACCTATCCCCGGTCCTGCGGATTCTTGCCGACGGCGAAGATCACACTGTCGCAGAGATCCGCCAGCGCATATTAGCCGAATTTCCACTAACGCCCGAGCAATTGTCGTTGAAACGCGCCGGGCACAATGTAACGGTGTTTATCAACAAGGTAGCACTTGCTTTCAACCGGCTGGTGTCCCACAAAGCGATTGTGTCTGGTCACGCGGTATCGGAATCGTATCGTATAACTGACCATGGGAGTGAGGTTTTCAAGAGACGCCCCAACGACGCAAGAGAGCGGGATCTGTAGAAACCGCTGAAAAGACGAACACGATGGACTGAAGCCGTTTGCAGCGCCCCCTCGACTCTAGCTCACGGCTTTCCCGTAAAACTTCTTCAGTCCCCCCACGATCAAGGCCGCATCGAACACGGCCAGCGCGCCGGCCACCACGGCGATAGAAATATGCGGGTATTGCGACTGCGGCACCAGCGTTCCTCGCAGTCCTTCGCTCGCGTACACCAGCGGATTCAGCAGCACTAACTTCTGCAGTATTGGAAAACCGCTGAGTGCGCTCCACGGATAATAGACGCACCCGAAGAAAATCATGGGAGCGAGCACCAGGCTGAACATCAGGCCGATTTGCGTCTGTCCCACGCTGCAACCAAGCATCAGACCCCCGGCAGCCGAGAACAGCGCCACCAGCAGCATTACCAGGCCAAACAGCAGCGGCCGCTGGAAACTCAGCCCCACTCCGGCTCCCAGCACCAGCCACGCCGCCAGCATTACCACCAACCCGGACACCAGCGCCTGGATCATGCCTGCCAGAATCTTCTCCACCGCCAGCCATTCAATCCGCATCGGCGCCAGGAGCCGGTCTTCGATCTCACGCGTAAATTGGAATTCAGCGATCAGTGGCATTGACACCGCTTGGATGCCCGTCATCACCATGCTCATTCCCATGATGCCCGGCACCAGCATCCCTTTGTAACTTGCGGGCATCATGCCGCTGCCCGTCATCACGCGCCCGAAAACAAAGGTGAACAGCAGCGGCTGCAACATCGTTTGCGTCAACAGCGCCCAGATATTCCGCCGCGCCACGTGTGCGTCGCGCGCCAGCATCGCCAGAAAAGTCTTCGCGTTCATTGCCGCAGGCTCCTCCCGGTATGGTGCAGAAACAGATTCTCCAGGCTTGGCTCCGAAATGTGAACGTCGCACAGTTCCGTGCCCGATTCCCCCACCACACTCACTATCGCGCCGATGAGCGCACCGCCTTGATCGGCGTAGAGATCCACCGCGTTGCCGTCCGCGCGAACTTCCGTCACTCCCGGCAACCGTTGCAGCCGCTCGATCAGTTCCGGGGACCCTCGGCCCACATTTAACCGCACCAGGTAGCCTCCGGGAATGGACGCCTTCAGCTCAGCCGGCGTCCCCTCGGCGATGATGCGCCCGTGATCCACGATGGCAATGCGGTGGCAGAGTTCGTCAGCTTCGTCCATGTTGTGCGTGGTCAACAGGATCGTTTTGCCGCGCGCGTTGTACTCGCGGATGATCTCCCAGAGCAGCAGCTTGGTTTGCGGATCGAGTCCCGTGCTGGGTTCGTCCAGGAACAACACTTCGGGTTCGTGCACCATGGCCCGCGCGATGGAAAGCCGCTGCATCATGCCGCCCGAGTAGCTGCGCACCATCTCATCGGCGCGAGTGGTGAGCTGGAACCGCTCGAGTAATGCGGCGGCCCGGCGCGCACGCTCAGCGGATCCGATGCCGTAATAGGCTCCATGAAACATCAGAATCTCGCGGGCTGTGAGCGAAAAATCCAGGTTCGGCCTTTGCTGCACCACGCCGATCAGCCACTTGGCCTCTACCTGCTGGCGCCAAACGTCATACTCCCCGATGCGCGCCTCGCCGCTTGTGGGCCGCACGCGCGTGGTCAGAATTCCGATGGTCGTGGACTTCCCCGCCCCGTTCGGGCCCAGCAAGCCAAAGATTTCGCCCGGCTGGATGGCGAGCGAGATCCCATCGAGCGCTACAATCTCAAACGCTTTCTTGTTTTTTGAGCCGGTTCCGCGCATCCCCATCATGCCGAACCCCGCCACACCGGCAGCCATCGGAGGCGGTGATGTGTACACTTTGCGCAGTTCTTTGGTGGTGATCCCAACCCCCACGGTACCTCCGCGACGATCGTCCGCTGCCTTGCAAACGGCGCCAGGCGATCGTACGCAATTAGGTTAGCAGGAGCGCTTCAAGTTTTCCCTTTTGCCTTTTGCCCTTTGCCTTTTGCCTTCAGGTCCCCGAAGTAGTCCGGCGCTTCCGGCACTGCCGCTCCGTCCTTTCGTGGCGATGACGCGCCGTAATTCACAGCCGTCGCCGAGTCATGCACCACCACTTGCCCGCCACCCATCCAGCTCGAAAAATCTCCTTGCACATCCAGCTTGTGGCCGCGGTTTGTCAGCTCGGAGCGCACTTCCGCCGGCACTCGCGCTTCGATCATGACGTCGCAGCCGCCGAAGTTCAGCTTGGTGAACCGGGGAGCTTCGAGCGCCGCCTGAATGTTCATTTCGTGATCCACCATGTAGGACACAAACTGCGCATGCGCCTGGGCCTGATTCAATCCGCCCATGATGCCGAACCCGATGTGCACCGGACCCTTCTCCATAAACGCTGGAATGATGGTGTGAAACGGACGTTTCCGCCCCACCAGCGCGTTGGGGTGCTGAGGATCCATCTCGAAAAGCCCGCCGCGGTTCTGCAAATGAAAGCCATATCCTTCGACCACCACACCCGAGCCGAACGAAAGATAGACGCTCTGGATCAGCGACGCGATGTTGCCCTCGCGATCCACCGCGGCCAGATAGATTGTGTCGCCCGCATATTGTTTCGGCTGGCCTGGCGCCGGCGCGCACTGCGCACGGGCGGAGTCGATCATCCGTGCGCGCTCCTCCGCATACCTCTTAGACACGATGCCCGCTACAGGGACTTGGGCATAGCGCGGATCGGCAAGATAGCGCTGCAAATCCGCGTATGCCAGCTTTTGCGCTTCCATCTTGAGGTGAAATGCGTCAGCACTGAGCGGTCCATAGGAGCCCAGTGGAAACCGCTCCATCATGTTCAGCATTTCGAGCGTCGCCATCCCCTGCCCGTTGGGCGGCAACTCGTAGACTTTCCATCCGCGATAGTCCGTCGAGATCGGTTCCACCCATTCGGATGAGAACTCGCTCAGGTCAGCCGCCGCCATGGCGCCGCCGCGTTTGTCCGAGGTGCGCAGAATGGCCTTGGCGATCGGGCCGCGATAGAACGCCGTGGCTCCTCCGCTGGCAATCAGCTCCAGCGCCTGTCCGAGTTCCGGGTTGTGAAACACCTGGCCCACTGCCGGCGCGCGGCCATCAGGCATGAAGATGCGGCGGCCGTTGTCGTCCATCTCGAGCGTCGTGGTGGCGCGCTCCCAGGCGCCCGCGATCATCTCCGTCACTGGAAATCCATTCTCGGCGTAGTAAATCGCGGGCTGCAGGAGGTCGCGCCACGGTACCTTGCCAAACTTAGCGTGCAACTTCTCCCAGCCGTCCACGCAGCCCGGCACCGTCACCGATTGAATGCCCTCCTGCGGCATGGTGCTAATGCCCTTGGCGCGCAGATATTCGATGTTTAGTGCCTTGGGTGCCCAACCGCTGGCGTTGATCCCGGTCAGCTTGCCGGTCTTCGCGTCCCAATACATCGCGAACAGATCGCCGCCGATGCCGTCACTATTTGGCTCCACGACGCCCAGCACCGCGTTGGCGGCAAGCGCCGCGTCCATAGCCGATCCACCGCGAGCCAGAATCTGCGCGCCGGCCTGAGATGCCAGCGTCTGGCTGGTGGCGACAATTCCGTGTCGCGAAATCACCATCGACCGCGCCTGCGTCCGGTCCTGCGCCTTAGCGCTCATGGCAAAGAACACTGTGGCGGCGCACCCGGCCCACCATCGTTTCCAGCCTCCTGTCATGGAGGCAAATGATATCACGCTGCGCGGAGCACGAATGTAAAAAGCGGCGGCCAGCCGGTGGCATCGGCGTGTGTTGTATCAGACGGCATTCAAATCCTGAATCAGCACGGCCATGGAGGCGCCATTTTTCAGGCCGTTCCGAGTCAAAATCTGGATGGCGCTTGCCGGGTAAGAGGAGCTGTGCTGGAACGCCTTGGTGCTCGATTGGATGGCCTTGATCACATGATCCATCCCAAATGCCGACTGATGAAGGCCCGCCATGCCAATTAATACTGTCCGGATAATTGCATAGTACGCCATCATCAACATGCAATGAAGGGAGATGGAATTGTCGGCGCCGTGAAGCCCGCACTTACGATTCGCCTCCAAGCGGCCAAGTGGGAAGAGGTTCTTGTATACATAAGCTACGCAGTACCGTTCCATTACGTATTGGTTTTGATCAAAAAACGGAACATAATACTTCGCATAGGCATCGGCGTAGCGCCGCGTAATATCCTTCAGGTCAGACTCAGGTGTCCATTGCAGCCCGTGCATGAAATCCTGATAACAGTCAAGAAAACGACGGCCAGTGAAGTCGGAGCTGATACGCTTGACGATCATTTCCAGAACAGTCACAAGCTGAGCACTGGGCTGGACCTTGCACTTACTTAGTAAGTCATCGAATGAGCCGTTCTTGATGGCATATAAATAGCCTTGAATCAAAGCAGGAACATCCTGATCATTATTCATGACTGCCATTTCACTCAACTTGTCACAGAGATGGCCGATGATGACCAGGCGCTTCCACAGAGGATACGTGCGCTCTCGCAGGATCGCCACAATCAGACTTCTGATGTCGAGAAAATGTGGGTATGCCCTGCCATCGTAGCTGGCGTTGGGCACCCCGGGCGCTCGAAAAGTGCCCATACGAAAGCTGCCGATTTGGTCCGCAGTCTCGAGTAATTCCATTGGATGTGGATCTGAAAGCACGACTCGCGCTGCCTCGGGACAGGATAGGTCTAAGGTTCGCTCCAGGACATCGCCAACTTGATTCATCATTCGCGGGTATATTGCGCAGATGTCAGACAAGTAGTCTTCTCCGAGCTTCTTTTGAACAGAGCAAAGTCCCTCGGAGAGAAATGGACAGTGAGTTTCGGTGAGCTTGATGGTTGCGTATTCATCGTCACTGGCATCGCTGGATTTGATCGTAACCAGCCCGTTCGATAAGGATCCAAGCTCAGGATCACTGCATTGCTGATACTTATCGTAAGTAACGCGGTCGACGGTGATGGCCCAGCCGTCACAGCAGGTGTCTTCGCAATCGGCTCCGGTGCAGTGGAATGCTTCGTAATGCCGAGGTTGGACGATCCTCGATAGAGCCGGCATAGGTTGAGCATAACACCGCCCGACGCACCACCCGGCCAGTCTGACCGGCTTGTCAGCGCCGCATACTGCGAAGCCCGATCGCGTACACTCGGAGGATGCACGATCTCCGATGTGCCCTCCGCACTTTGCGGCGCAACCGCGCGTTCGCTCTGGCTGCCTTACTCACGATTGCGCTCGGTGTGGGCGCCAACACCGCGGTCTTCAGCGTGGTGCGCGGCGTGCTGCTGCAGCCGTTGCCTTTCCGTGAACCGGAGCGCCTGGTGATGCTGTGGCAGACGCATCCCGCCATACCGCAATTGCAGCTCACGACGCCGGATTTTGATGTGTGGCGCGCGAGGAACCATAGCTTCGACCAGATGGCCGCCTACACGCTCCAAGCCATGAACAAGATCTCGCTCATCGGTTATGGGGAGCCGGAGCAGATTCAGGGGACCATGATGTCAGCGAATCTGCTGCCGATGATGGGCGTTACGCCTATCGTTGGTCGCGGCATTTCGCCGTCAGAGGAGAGAGGGCGCGAACACGTGGCGCTCATGAGTGAAGCTCTCTGGCGGCGGAAGTTCGGGGCGGATCGCTCGATTGTGGGCAAGCCCATCCGTATTGACACGGAATCGTTTACGCTGGTGGGCATCGTGCCGCAGCGCAACGGCTTTCCGGTATGGGCCGACATTTGGTTGCCCCTCTCGCTGCTCGAGCCGGAGTTGCAGACTAACCGCCAGTTCCATCCGCTCGAAGTGGTGGCGCACTTGCGGCCGGGAGTCAGCATCGAGAGCGCGGAGGCCGACATGCAGGCGCTCGCGCATAGGCTGGCTGAAGCTCATCCCGCCACCAATAAGACCGTTGGTGCAGCGGTGGTTCCGCTGGCCGATGAGGTGTCGGGACGCGTGCGGCCTGCGCTTCTGGTCGTGTGGGCGGCCGTGGGTTTGATCCTACTGATTGCGTGCGTTAACGTTGCCCACCTTATGCTGGCACACGGGGCGTCGAGAAGACGGGAGGCAGCGATTCGCGCCGCGGTCGGCGCGCAGCGATCCCAGTTGATCCGGCTGTTTCTTGTGGAGAGTGTCTCCATCGCGGTCCTCGGCGGTGCGCTCGGTCTCATGCTGGCGTTGTACCTGACGCCGGCGCTGACATCGCTTGCGGCGGCCGAGATTCCACGCTTCGCCCAAGTTTCCGTCGATGGCGGCGTCTTCATGTTTGCTCTAGCCGTCTCCACGCTCTGTGGAGTGCTCTTCGGTCTGCCGCTGGCGATTCGCAGCGCACGCACCGATCTCGGTGAAGCTCTGAAGCAAAGCGGTGGCGTTTCGTTCGCGCTGCGGCGCGGCCGTATTGGCGGCGTGCTGGTCATGGCGGAAGTGGCGTTGTCACTGGCGGTATTGATCGGCGCGGGTCTGCTGGTGAGGAGTTTCGCCGCGCTTCTCAATATCGCTCCGGGCTTTCGTGCCGATCACGTGCTCGCCATGCAGGTCCACCTGCCGAGTAGCAAGTACGACTGGCAAAAAGCCGAGCAGTTCTTTCGGACCACGCTCTTTCCGAAACTCCGGACGTTGCCTGGCGTGACGGATGTCGCGGCGGCGAACACCGTGCCCATGGCGCTCGATCGCACCGAACACAGCAGGTTTGCCACGCGTTTCGGGATTGTAGGGCAGACATTCGAACCGGGCCACTTTCCAGTGGCGCTCAATCGATGGGTAAGCGCTGAATATGTGCAAGCAATGGGTATTCCGCTGAAGAGCGGGCGCTACTTGAACGAGAGCGATAGCAATAAGCCGGTGGTGCTAATCAACGAAGCCATCGCGCGGCGATTCTTCGCCGGCCAGGATCCGGTCGGCAAGCAGATTCTGCTAAGCGTCATGACGCCGAAGCCTTCGGCGGTCGAGATCGTAGGCGTAGTGGGCGATACGCGCGATTGGGCGCTCGATATCGAGCCTGAAGCGACATTTTACGGCGTAGCGATTTCGCCGAGCATGACGCTGGTTGCGCGCACGAAAGGCGACGCGAATAGCCTGGCCTCGACAATAAGGCAGACGGCGATGTCCACAAATCCCGAACTGGTGGTCGGCGAGGTGCGCTCGATGGACGAAGTCGTCGGGAGATCGCTCGCGCAACGTCGCTTCGCACTCCTGCTCGTGAGCGGCTTCGCGCTGCTGGCGCTGGTGCTCGCAACGATCGGAATCTCCGGCGTGGTCTCGTATTCGATCGCCACACGAACCCGGGAACTGGGCTTGCGCATGGCGCTGGGCGCGCAATACCGTGAAGTGGTCGGTTTGCTGCTCAAAGAGAGTCTCGCGTTGGTCGCGCCGGGGCTGGTCGCGGGATGTGTTCTCGCCTTCGCGCTGACACGCATCATGGAGTCGCTGCTTTACGGGGTTACGGCCGCGGACCCCCTGACTTATCTCGGCGCGGCTCTTTTCCTGCTGACAGTGGCGATGACAGCGGTATACCTGCCTGCTCGTCGAGCCATGCGGATCGATCCGATGCTGGCGTTGCGGGAGCAGTGACCGCTGTCCGCTTCTGGGAATTCCCATCTCGGAAGTGGACGTGGCGCCCTGGTGTCCTTACGTTGCGGGCCCGGTTTTTCAGCGACTTACGATTTTAGAACCGATGGCCCTCCTCGTGCGTAATTAACGGCATGACCAACACGCCGCGAACGCTTATCGCCGACGATCAGCCCGACGTGCTGGAAGCTCTGCGGCTGTTGTTGAAAAGCGAGGGCTATCAAATTGAAGCCGTGAATTCGCCGGCAGGGGTGCTCGATAAGCTGAAATCGGGACCGTATGATGTCCTGCTGATGGACCTCAACTACACGCGTGACACGACTTCCGGCAAGGAAGGCCTCGATTTGCTGGCGCGCATTCAGGCCATCGACAAGACGTTGCCGGTGGTGGCGATGACGGCATGGGGCTCGGTGGAACTGGCCGTGGAAGCCATGCAGCGCGGCGTGGGCGATTTCGTGCTCAAACCGTGGGAGAACGCCCGGCTGCTGCACACGCTTAAGAGCCAAATCGAGAAGGGCCAGATCAAACGCACGGAATTGCGCCGTGAACGCGAAGAAGTTGAAGAGGCGCGGGCGGTGGGCGAGGCCCTGCTGCCCCGAACTATTCCGGAAGTTCCGGGGTTGGAAATTGCCACAACGTCACAGCCGGTGCGCACCTTAGGCGGCGACTATTTCGACGTGCTCGACCTGGGGAACGGCAAGCTCGGCATCTGCATCGCGGATGTAATCGGAAAGGGCGTGCCGGCAGCGCTACTGATGTCCAACGTACAGGCGACGGTTCGCACATTGGCGACGGAATCGCTGACGCCCTCGGAGCTGGTTGCCCGGCTGAATCAAAGTGTTCACCGCAACACCACACCGGGAAAATTCGTCACCTTCTGCTATTGCGTCGTGGATCGCAATGCACACCAGGTTACGTATACAGATGCTGGACACTGCGCGCCCATCCTGGTGCGGGCGAACGGGGAAGTGGTGCGGCTGGATGCCGGTGGCGCCGTGCTGGGTGTCTTCCCGAAATGGGCGTACGAGCAGGCCACGGTTTCGCTCGAGCCCGGCGATCGCCTGGTGCTTTTCACCGATGGAGTTACCGAGGCCGCTAATTCACGCGAAGACGAGTTCGGCGAGGAGCGCCTGGCTCAGTTAATCTCGGCGCTGCGCGACCGCGGAGCGCACGAACTCAAGAATCGCATCCTACAGACCGTTTCCACTTTCACCGCCGGCAGGGCGCAGGACGATGCCACGCTGGTGGTGGTGGCCGTTTCCTGATCCGCGCAAGCTCGCACCTGCATTGCTCCCACGCGAAGTCTAGTACCATCGTTAATATTCGTACGCGTTTGCAAGCCGTGGCCGGAATGCCGCGTTCTTGGCAAAACGTGCTACATCTCGCTCGACGCAGGGCCAGGGCTGCGGACTGCCATCGGGAGATCGAGCGATTGGAGGGGCAGGCATGAACATCACGGTCACCGGCGCGACGGGGTTCATCGGGCGTTATCTGGTGCAATCCCTGGCGGCCGACCGCCATTCGGTGCGCGCGTTGAGTCGCGCCGCGTGGAACATTTTTGCAGGTGAGCCGCCGGCCGAAAGCCTGACGGGAGCTGATGCCGTGGTTCATCTGGCTGGTGCACCGGTAGCGCAGCGATGGACCCGCCAGGCACGGGAACAGATTCGCGCCAGCCGGGTGAAAGGGACACACCATCTGGTGACGGCGCTTTCCACCCTTCCGCAACGGCCCGAAGTGCTGGTTTGCGCATCCGCAATTGGAATTTACGGCGACCGTGGCGACGAAGTGTTGACCGAAACCTCGCCCGTTGCGACCGGATTTCTCGCCGATGTGTGCCGGGCATGGGAGGCTGAGGCCGACTTGGCGGATTCGCTCGGCGTGCGAGTAGTGAAATTGCGCATCGGCATCGCGCTCGGCAGGAAAGGTGGGGCGCTTGAGAAGATGCTCCCGCCGTTTCGCGCGTTCGTCGGTGGAAAGCTAGGGCCAGGGAGCCAGTGGATGTCATGGGTGCATATTACTGACATCGTGGGACTCATCCGGTACGCCCTCGACCATCCCGTGAGCGGCGTGTTGAATGCGACCGCACCCAATCCGGTACGCAACTATGACTTCACGCGGGAATTGGGCCATGCGCTGCACCGGCCGGCCATCTTCCCGGTTCCCGCGATGGCGCTGCGGCTCATGTTGGGCGAGATGGCGGACGTGCTTCTGGCAAGCCAGCGAGTGCTCCCCAAAGCCGCGGAATCCGCGGGCTATCGGTTTGCATTTCCGGAACTCGGTCCGGCGCTCCGTGACCTGAGCCGCTAACTCAAACTCTCATCGCAAAGAAGACCACCAGGAACAACGCGATTAAGAACACTGCGCCTAAACCTATATAAAGGATTAGATTAGACTGGGGCTGGCCCAGCGCAGGAGCGGGGGTCGCGGGCATATTCAACACCGGTGGCGCAGGAGGTGCGGGCATCACCGGTGGTCGCGGAATCACCGGAGGCGCCTGCGCGGGCATCCCGTAAACTGGCGGCGCTGTTGGGGCTGCCGGCCGTGCCGGAAGGCTGTACGCCGGTGGAGGAATGGCGACCCCTGGTGCAGCTGGCACTCCTTGTACAGGTGGAATAACGGGGGTGGCGGGGGGCGCGGGCATACCGTAAACGGGTGGTTGGGCCGGCGGTGCCGCTTGCACAGGCTGCTGCGGTGAATTAAACATCCGTGTGTACTCGCCCGGGCCCTGTTGAGGAGGAGCGGCCG
The DNA here is from genome assembly GCA_035297145.1 of Bryobacteraceae bacterium. Lineage (GTDB taxonomy): Bacteria > Acidobacteriota > Terriglobia > Bryobacterales > Bryobacteraceae > QHXW01. The sequence continues at coordinate 32,639 of DATGZN010000004.1, read as the reverse complement.
GCGCCGCTGGCTGCGCAGCGGGAGCTGGCGGCGCCGGGGACGGCGAGCTGAACATCCTCGTATATTCTCCCGGACCGGATGGCGGAGGCGTTGGAGGAGGCGCTACAGGTGCTGCGGGAGGCGGGACCACCGGTTGCGGCGGAAGAGGCGTACCGCGGCCGGGAGCCGTCGGCGAGCCGAACATCTGGGTAAACGCTCCCGGCTCTCGATATGAGGGCGCGGCGGGAGCGGCTGGCGGCTGATTCAACAGTTCACCGCCGGGGCGCGATTCGGGCATCGGCGATTCGAAAAAACGCGTGAATTCACCCCCGCCGGATGCCGGAGGAGCAGACGAAAGCGGTGCGGGTGGAGCAGGGGATGATGGAGGCGCGACAGGCGAGGGGAACATCCTCGTGAAGGCGCCTGGTTCCGAATCGGGCGGTGGCGCGGCAGCCGGTGGTGGCGCCGCGGCCGGCGGAGGTGCTGGTTTTCCCTGTGGTACCGGCGGCGCCTGCACCGGCGACTGAAACATCTGCGTAAATGCTCCCGGCGCCTGTTTCTGCGGCCCGGGGGGAGCAGTAGATGGAGGCGCAGTCGGCGGAGCCGGACGCGATGCCGGCGCGACCGGCGACTGAAACATGCGCGTGAATGCCCCAGGCTCGGAAGCTGGCGGCGGTGCCGCGGGTGGCTGGCGAATGGCGGCGGGGGAAGGCGGGGCATTCGATGCAGGCGGCCCCGGCGGTAACGGAGACTGGAACATGCGCGTGAATTCACCCGCCGGCGGTTGCGCTGGCTGCGCAGGCTTCGCCGGGGACGGCTGGGCGGTCGAACTTGGCATCGAGGGCGGCAGGGTTGCCGCCGGTGGAATCGGCGCCTGAAATTGCCGCGTGAAGTCGCCGGGTTCCTGCGCTGTTCCAGAAGGTTGAAGATTTGGCCGGTTGAGCGGCAAGGTGGGGAGATCCGCCTGGCCCGGGGTCGCCGCAGGTACTTTCCACCGGCCCGCCCGTTCGAGTCTCTCGCGCTCCTGGGGATCCGGATTCTCTTTCTCGGGATTCATAGCGCCGCCCTCTAGGCTATGATGTCACCCCCACGCGCGCCTTGTCCAACCCTGGCGCTGTTACGCAAACAACGCTGGATTGTCTACTAACTGCTAACTGCGGTTACTAATCTTCAAGGTGTCGTTCGACGGCGTCTATGCTACAGTAACGACTTGTGAAATTTCTGTCTCGCGTCGTGTGGTCTGAGGGCATGCACCTGGGGCCTCACCACTTTCAAGCGCAGAGCCGGTATTTCGAAGATTCCATTCACTTTGCGACTTCGTCGCTGTGGTTCGAGCCGTTCGGCCTGGTGGGCCTGGAGCTGAATACGGAGGCGCTCCAGAACGGAACTGTTTCCATCGTGAGTGCGCGAGGCATTTTCCCTGACGGCCTTCCCTTCAACATGCCGGAAAGCGATCCGCTGCCGGAGGCGCGCAACATCGCGGAACTATTCCCTCCAACGCGCGATACCCTGACGGTGCTGCTGGCCATCGCTCCGCGGCACGCCGACGGTCTCAACTGCGCGCTATCGGGCAAGGAAGCGAACGGCGCGCGGTTCGTGGCGGAGGTCCGCGCTTTTCACGACGAGAATACGGGCCGTGACGAGAAACCGGTCCGCCTCGGTCGAAAGAACGTGAAGCTGCTCCTGGACACAGAGCCGGCCGAGCAACTGCTGGCCATGCCGGTGGCGCGCATCATGCGCGACGGCAGGGGGCACTTCATTCCCGACCCGCGCTTTATCCCGCCCATCCTCCAGATCAGTGCTAGCGAGCGGCTCATGATGGTGTTGCGCCGGTTGATTGAGATCCTGGACGAAAAGAGCTCGACCATCACGGGAACTCGCAAGGCGGCGGACAAGTCTTTGGCCGAGTTTTCCACGCGCGAAATTGCCAACTTCTGGCTGCTGCATGCAGTCAACTCGAGCCTGGCGCCCTTACGGCATCTTTGCTTCTCCAAGCGCGGCCACCCGGAAGAACTGTACGTGGAACTGGCGCGGCTTGGAGGGGCACTGTGCACGTTCGCACTCGATTCTCACCCGCGTTTGCTGCCGCTTTACGATCACCAGCACCTGGCGGAGTGCTTCGAAGCGCTGGATCTGCACATTCGCACGCATCTGGAGACCATCGTCCCCACCAACTGCCTGTCGATTCCGCTGAAGCGCACGCGCGATTACTTCTGGGAAGGCGAAGTCACCGATCAGCGGGTGTGGGGCCGGTCGCGGTGGATCTTTGCCATGCACTCGCCCGCTGGCGAAGCAGCGGTCATCGCCGGGACGCCGCGTCTGGTGAAGGTCTGCTCGTCGCAGTTCGTACCCGAACTGGTGAAACGGGCCTTGCCAGGTTGTACTCTGACGCATTTGCCCGTGCCGCCGCCCGCGGTTTCGGCGCGCGTGGACACCCAATACTTCGGCATCAGCAAATCCGGCCCGTGCTGGGATCACATGGTGTCGACGCGCCGCGTGGGGATTTACGTTCCCGGAGAAATGCCGGATCCGGAATTAGAGCTGCTGGTTGTGCTCGAATCTTAACTCGGGGTCTTGATCGCAATATGACGCCGTCCGTAGCTGCCCGCAGTACCGAAAACCTCGCACTGATTCTACAGGAGGCCCTCACCGCTATCGTTCGGCTGCGGTCGAACCGCCAAGCGGTTTCGGATGCCAACTCCTTCCGCACTCATATGAAGGAGGCGCTGAAGGCCGCCGATCAGGAAGGGCGCAAGCGAGGCTACAACGCGGATACCATCAAGTTCGCCGTATTCGCGGTGGTGGCGTTTCTGGATGAATCCATTCTGAATTCGCGGAACCCCCTGTTTGCCGACTGGCCACGCAAGCCCCTGCAGGAGGAGCTATTTGGCACGCATATGGCGGGAGAGGTCTACTTTCAGAACCTGCAAAAGCTATTGGGCCAGACCGATTCGCCGGAGCTCGCCGACCTGCTCGAAGTCTACTACCTTTGCATTCTCCTCGGGTTTGCCGGCCGGTACAGCGTCGGGAACAAAGGCGATCTCCGCGGCATCTTGGACGCAACCGGGGAAAAGATCTGGCGTGTACGCGGACGCCTGCCGGATCTCTCTCCATCCTGGCGCCTGCCACAAGAGGCGGCGCGCAAGGTCGGAGGCGATCCTTGGTCCCGCAATCTTGGGATCGCGGCCATCGCATGCTTCGTGCTGGTGGTCGTACTGTTTTTCATATTCAACAGTTCGTTGGGATCCGGTATCTCCGATCTTCGCGTAATGGCGATTCAGGGGCACTAGGGGGACATATGAACATCTACCTGGTGACGGGTTCGGTTCTTCTGGCGTACTTGGTGCTGGTCTGGCTCAGCGGAGGCATGCTGCACCTGCAAGGGAGCAACCTGTGGATCTGGCGCATCGGCCTGTCAATCATCGGCATCGCCGGCGCCGGTGTATTTCTCTGGTTCAAGCGCAAAGAGCAGAAGCGTTTGGCGGGTGACGCATCCGGCGATACGGCGGGCCAGGCGCATGAGGAGATCGACTCGCTTATTCGCGCGGCTGAAAGCAAACTGGCCGCTGCGCGCATTGAAGGCGGCGCAAAACTTGGCAATCTGCCCGCGATCTTCCTGATCGGCGAAGCAGGGAGCACCAAGACCAGCATCATGATCCACTCGGGATTGGAACCCGAGTTGATTGCCGGCCAGGTGTTTCAAGACACGGCGGTGGTGCCGACGCGGTCCGCCAACCTGTGGTTTGCGCGGCGCATGATTTTTGCTGAAGCGGGCGGCCGGTTGATGGCGGACAACAGCGGATGGCAGCGGTTGGTGAGCCGGCTGCGTCCGGGCAAACTCGCCACTGCTTTCGGCAAGGGACAGCAGGCGCCTCGCGCCGCCATCGTCTGTTTCGATTGCGAGACCTTCGTGCGCGCCGGCTCCACGGATGCCCTGACCATGGCCTCGCGGAACCTGCATGCTCGCCTCTCGGGCATGTCGCAGGCGCTCGGCATCAATCTTCCCGTCTACGTGCTGTTCACCCGCACAGACCGGCTGCCCTTCTTCAACGAGTACGTGCGCAACTTGAGCAATGAAGAAGCCGTGCAGGTGGTGGGGGCTACACTGCCCATGGCGCAACGCAGCTCCGGGGTTTACGCCGAGCAGGAAGCGCAACGCCTGACCGTGGCGTTCAACGACCTTTACTATTGGCTCTGCGATAAGCGTCCGGAGTTTCTGGCGCGCGAGCACGACGCCGCGAACCTCGCCGGGATTTACGAATTTCCGCGCGAGTTCCGGAAATTGCGCGGTCCGATCGTGCAGTTTCTGGTCGACATGGCGCGACCCAGCCAGCTCACCACCGGACCTTTCCTGCGCGGCTTTTACTTCTCCGGCGTCCGCCCCATCTTCGTCAACGAAGTCACTCCCGCGGTGGTGGCGGCGCCGTCGCAGGAGCGGCAGGGATTCGAAGCCTCACGGGAAGCCACGGGATTCTTCCGCATGGGCCAGATGCAACAGCCGGCGGCAGCGCCGATGGCGGCTCCATCGCGCGGATCGAAGAGAGTCCCGCAGTGGTGCTTCATTCCGCACCTGCTCAGCGGCGTGGTGCTGGAGGACAAAATCGCCATGGGCGCCAGCGGCGCCACGGTGCAAGCCAATACGCTGCGGCGGGTACTACTGGCCTGCGCAGCCGGGCTATGTCTGATCCTGGCGATTGCCTTTACTGTCTCGTACGTGAATAACAAGGACCTCGAGACCGAAACCTTGAAGGCCGCGAGGGACATTCCCGCGGTGGAGGTGACCGGCACAAGTGTGGCGCCGCTCGATTCCTTGCAGAAGCTCGACACCCTGCGCCAGAAGCTCGTCATCCTTAGAGAGTACGAGCCTCCTCATGGCGCGCCGTGGAGCCTGCGCTGGGGTTTGTACACCGGGCACGAGGTCTATCACGAGGTGTGGCGCATCTACTTCAACCGCTACCACGACTTGCTGTTTGGACAGGTGCAGACCTCGCTCCTGAGCAGTCTGCAACAGCTTCCGCGGACTCCCGGCCCGGCTAGCCCGGCATTCCAGCCGACATACGATGCCCTCAAGGCATACCTGATCACTACGTCGAATCACGACAAGAGCACGCAGCAGTTTCTATCCCCGGCACTGCGCGACCGTTGGTTGCTTGGGCGCAACATCGATACGGACCGCGTGCAGGTGGCACAAAAGCAGTTCGATTTCTACTCCGAAGAGTTGAAAGCCAAAAACCCGTTTTCCCCGGACAGTGAGATGACAGCGGTATTGCGCGCACGTGACTATCTGGTTCACTTCGGCAGCTCGGATTTCGTCTATCGGAACATGCTGGATACGGCGGAGAAAGCTGGGCATCCGGTCAGCCTTCGCCAGGCGTTCCCAGGGGCTGCCCTGGCCGTTGTCGATCCGAAAATCGTACCGGGTGCGTTCACCAAGAGCGGCTGGGACTCCATGCAGAAGGCATTTAAAGATCCCACACCTTATTACAATACGGAGCGCTGGGTGATAGGTGACCAGAGCACTACCACGTTGGATGCCGCGGCCATCGCCCAACTGCGCACGCGATACCAGAACGAGTATATCCAGCACTGGCGCGAATTCATCCGGAAGGGCTCGGTTCTCCCCTACGCCCACTTGAGAGATGCGAATGACAAGCTCAAACTGCTCGAGAGCTCACAATCCCCGCTGTTGCAGCTGTTCTCGCTGGTTTCCAAGAACACCGCGGTGGGCGTGCCTGATGTGGAAAACGCGTTCCACGCCTCGCTGGCGTTAGTGCCACCACCGGCGGACATACTGGCGGTACCTACCAATCAGCCGTACCTGTCGGGGCTGGGCGCGCTGCAAAATGCGATTGATCCGTACGCCAATCAGGCCCCGAACGATGCGGCCGTCACCCAGATCGTGACACAAGAGCAGTCGGCCAAGGGTAAGGTAACCGACCTGGCCCAAGTGTTCGGCAATGATGCGGAACTCGCGACCGTGCGCCAGTTGCTCGAAGCCCCCATCACCAATGTGGATCAGGCGTTGCGGCGGACCGGCGGAGACGCGCTCAATGGCGCCGGCAAGACCTTCTGCACCCAGTATCAGGCCCTGATGCGCAAATACCCATTCAACCCCACTTCGACCGACATCGCCGAGCTCGTGGAAATGAATAACATCTTCAAGCCTAAGGACGGCGAGTTGTGGAAGTTTTACGACGCCCATCTGAAGAACATTCTTCCGCGGCAGGGCAATCGCTTTGGACTTGTGCCGCCCGCGGGCTTCACTATCAACTCTCGCTTCGTCACCTTCTTCGAGCATGCCGCAGACTTTTCCCTTACGCTCTACCACGACTCGCCAGACCCGAGCCTGGAATTCTCGCTCCGGCCGACGTCCCCGAACTTGCAGTCGGTGACGCTCAGCATCGAGGGCGCGTCCTTCGAATTTCCAGGCAATGCTCCCACGCCCCGAAAATTCAAGTGGCCGGGCGCCGTCCATGAGGTGAAGCTCTCTGCAAAGATGAAGGATGGTGGCGAGTTCGCCTCGCCGCCGTATCAAGGTCCATGGGCAGTGTTGGCCTTTTTCTATGACACTGAAAACTGGCGTGCGACAGGTGCAATAACCAGCATGGAATGGAAGCTTAGGGGTGGTAGGGAGGGCCGTGTTATAAATTCCATCCAGTTTGAGTTGGATATGAACGGAGCGCCGCCCATATTCCAGCGCGGCTACCTTTCCGGGGCCTGCGTTGCCGAGGTGGCGCGCTGAGCCCTCATGCAGCTCCCGGCGCGCATCGGTAAGTACGAGCTGCAGGAATTCCTAGGCGGCGGCATGGCGCGTGTGTATCGCGCGCTCGATACGGTCATCGGCCGGACAGTGGCGGTCAAGATCCTTACCGAAGAAGGTTGCGCCAACGAGGAAATCAAGTCCCGTTTCCTGCAAGAAGCGCGCCTGGCAGGCAACATCGCGCACGACAACATCATCAGCATTTACGACTTCGGAGAAGACGCCGAGGGCCGTCCCTTCATGGTGATGGAGTTCCTCAAGGGCGAAGACCTGCGGCACGCCATCACCAACGGCACCACCGGCGACGCGCGCAACAAGCTGCGCATCGCGCTCGACATCGCCCGCGCGCTCGAGCACATCCACTCGCAAAACATCATCCATCGCGACATCAAACCGGACAACGTGCACGTCACCACTGCCGGCGCCATCAAGCTGATGGACTTCGGCATCTCGAAGTCGCAGGATTCGACGCGAACCACTACCGGCGTGGTGATGGGAACTCCCTATTACATGGCGCCCGAGCAGGTACTGGGCCGGAACATCACGCCGCTGGTGGATGTGTATGCGTTCGGGGTGCTGGTCTTCGAGCTGATGACCGGCACGCGGCCCATTGTGGGCGACACCGTGGAGCGCATCTTCTATCAGATCCTGCAGGAGCCGCTGAATGTCGAGCCCATGCGGCAGGCTGGCATTTCCGACCCGGTCATCGATCTGGTCACACGCTGCACCGAAAAGGATCCAGCCAAGCGCCCGCAAGGCTTCGGCGAAGTGTGCGCCCGTATCCGTGGCATCATCCACGATTGGGATGCGCCCACACGTCCTCTGAAGTCCGTTTTGCAGGCTGAGCCTGTGGCCCCCGCGCGCAAGCCGTGGCTGATTCCAGCGGCTGTCGCAGCGATGGTGGTGGTGCTGGCCGGCGTGTATTTCGGAATCCGTGCGACGCGCACACCGGCGGTCGTATCCGTGGCAACGGCCCCCAGGACCGAGGCTCCGCCCGAACTTAAACGGGTGATTGACACGCCTACCGGCAAAATGGTCCTCGTCCGGAGGGGACGATTTCTGTTCGGTAAGGACAAGGAGAGCTTGATCCTGCCGGACTTTTATATCGATAGGACGGAAGTCACGAACGAGGCGTACGCGCAGTTCTGCAAAGACAAGGGCCGTCCTATGCCGCCTGGAGCGGCCGGCGAGCGGCCGAGGGATCCCATTGTTGATGTGGCATTTCTTGACGCGCAGGAATTCGCTAAATGGGCTGGCAAGCGCCTGCCGACCATGCAGGAGTGGGAGAAGGCGGCTCGCGGATCCAACGGCCGGCTCTACCCCTGGGGTGATGATCCCGGATCTCCGCCACCGGCCAACATAGGAAGGAAAACCGGCGTGATGCTGGTAGGCACCAACCCGGAAGGTGCCAGCCCTTGCGGCGCGCTCAATATGCTGGGTAACGTTTGGGAATGGGTGGATGAGTCGCGCACGCCTAGCGTAAAGGAGCTCGCATACTATGCGAAGACCATGAAGCCCCCTCCCCTTCCGAGCGAGCCTTGGTATGTGATTCGCGGCGGCGGGTTCAGCGATCCATTCGGCGATGCCTACCTCTGGGATTTCGCTACGGTTCCCGCACGCCATCACAATCGGAACATCGGCTTCCGCTGCGCCAAGACACCGTAAAACCCGCCACGTTACAATTCAAAGAAGACTAGATCATGACGGTGGACATCGAAGGCGTAACCCTGCATCTCGCTCATCCCGACGAACTCCCGGTGCGCTGGGTGGGACAGGAAGAGCTGATGCGTCAGTTGCTGGCGGCCTGGCTGGTGGTCAACGACCAGGACCTGCCCATGAATCCGCGACTGCTCGGCAAGCCTGGCGTGGGCAAGACCACGCTCGCCTACGCCGCCGCCAAACGCATGGGGCGCGATGTGTTCATCCTGCAGGCGACGCTCGATACCCGTCCGGAAGACCTGCTCATCACGCCGGTGATCGAGGGCGAAGGCCAGTTGCGCTATGTGGCGTCGCCGCTGGTTACGGCGATGCTGCGCGGCGGCATCGTCATTTTGGACGAAGGCAACCGCATGAGCGAGAAGAGCTGGGCGTCGCTCGCTCCGCTGCTCGATAACCGGCGCTACGTCGAATCCATCGTCGCCGGTATCAAGATCAAGGCGCATCCGCAGTTCCGCCTGGTCACCACCATGAACGATGACGCCTCGACGTTCGAGTTGCCCGAGTACATCCACTCGCGCTTGCAACCGCAGATTTTCATCGATTTCCCCGAGCGCGACGAGGAATATCACATCCTTAAAGAAAACTTGCCGTTTGCCGAAGACTACATCCTCACGTACGTGACGGAGTTTCTGCAACAGGCGCATGCCGCCGACGAGCGTTACACGGTGCGCGACGGAATCAACATCGCGCGCTTCGCCATCAAGCTGAAAAGCCTCGCCACGGAACGCAGTCATGAGACGGCGGCGCTCGAAACCGCTGTCATCGAAACGCTCGGCGAAGAAGCCCTGCGCTATGCCCGAAGAACCAAGCCTATCGTTTCCTGATCCGGGCAGCCTCCAGCGCGGGCGGTTTACCTACTTTCCCTGCGTGCCTGGCAAGCTCGAATTCGCGATCGAGGTACGCCGGGCGATTCTCCGCGCCAAACCGAAAGTCATTGCCGTCGAGTTGCCGACGACTCTGCGCGACGCCTACCTCCGCGCCATCGAACGACTGCCCGAGATGTCCGTCATCCTCTACAGCGACGAACACGAGGAAGATCGCGCGATCTACGTGCCCGTAGAGCCGGCCGATCCGTTCACCGAAGCGATCCGTAGCGCCCGTGAGATCGGCGCAGAGATCGTGTTTGCCGATCCCGATGCCGGCGAGCGTCCGCATCTGCCTGACGATTATCCCGATACCTACGCGCTGCGCCACATTCCGCTCGAAAAATATGTCGAGGCGTACCGCTTGTGGCCGCAGCCCCGTTCGGACAGCATCGCAGCCCACGCCGCGGGCATCGCCTGGAAACTGCAAGGGTGCGATCCGCTGGCTCATGTGCTCGTGGTGGTTTCGCTCAACCTGCTCGATCCCGTTCTGGATGCCATGGAGCAACCACAGGCACAGCCTATGGCACGCCTGCGGCGGCCAGGCTTGCAGGTTCTTAACCCGCATCCCGAATGTCTGGCTGAGATCACCGTCGAGTATCCGTATCTGCAAGACCGTTACGAACACTTCCGGGCTGCAATGACCGAGAACGAAACGGTCGATCGCCGCCGTGTGCAGTTGGCAATGTTTCGGGAGGCGGAAAAGACCTACGAGGCGAATACCGGCGAGCGCGTGGCGCACTGGCAGCGGCGTTTACTGGCGCGCTACACGCGCAACCTGGCCGTCGTGAGTCGCGAACTCGCCGCGCGCATCTTCGATATCACGGTGGCGGCACGCTCGGTAGTCGACGATAACTACGCCTGGGAAGTGTGGGAGGCGGCCAACCGCTATCCGCATCAGAAAGTCGAAACCGATCTGCCGACCGTCAAGATATCCGGCGAAGAAGTCTGGCTCAACACAAAAATGATGCGGTTGCGCCGGCGCCTGCCCAGCAAGAAGCGCCGCCTGCGGCCAGTGGGCTTGAAGGCGCGCAAGAAAGAGAAAGTGCCCGGTGAATGGGCCAGCCAGCTCAACGGCGCCAGCATCTGTTCCTACCCGCCCGAGGACCTGGTCATCGAGGACTACGGCCGCTTCCTCAAAAAGAAGGGCAAGAGCATCCTCTCCGAGGAGCGTTCTCGCAGCGAGCCATTCACCACCTCCATGCTCGACGGCATCGACATTCGCGAAACCATCCGCAATTGGCACAAACGCCAAATCTTCGTGCGCAGTTTTCAGAAGATTCATGGCGAGGTGGGCGCGGTAATCGTGATCTTCGATGAGGACCGCGATGACCGTTATCCTTACATGACCACGTGGCTCGGCGAGCACCAAAACGAATCGGACATGGCATTTTACTCGACATATCCGTTCGATCACCTGGTTGGCCCGGGTATCGGTCGCGGTGAATACGGCGGATTCCTGATGAGTCTGCCGGCGCGCCGCATGTTCGACGTGTGGCAAGACCCGGATTACGATTTTGCCGAAAACAAGCCCGAACGTTTGCTGCTCGCGGGCCTCGACTACTCGTTGCAGAGGTATGTCGTCTATGTGGCCGCCAAACCGCCACGCTCGGTATTCCGCAACGTCGCGGCGCGCTTCGGCCGCACCATCGTGTACATTCCCATCGGTCAACTTTCGCCGGTCACCCTGAAAAAGATCCGCGTCGTGCACGTGCTGGATGGCTACGACAAACGCGACGTCGCCAAGGAATATATCTGGTAAATTAAACACTATGCGCAAGCTTACGTTTCTACTGGCATTTTCTTTGAGTGCAGTGTTTGCGGCGCCACCCAAGCTCGTGATCAATTCGCAGTATCTGGACGGCCGCGACCGCGTGGTCCAGGTGCGGAACGATTCAGAGACGACGGTGACGGCATTCATGGTAGGCACTTCGGAGACGGCGCTCGTCACCACGGATATGCTGCTGGGCGCCAATGAAGGACACCTCCTCAGGGCGGGCGACACGACCGAAGTGAGAGTCCCGAATCCGGGCGATGCCGAGGCCCACGTGCTCGCCGCAATCTTCGAGGATGGAACCACCGAGGGCGACTCGCTTTCAGTGGGCCGTTTGATTCAGCAGCGGCTGGAAATCTACGGCCAGATCCGTTTCGCGCTAACGTTTCTACAGAATGAGAACGTGAACAACTATCCCTCCTCTATAGTTGCCAACTGGTTCCGTCATTGGCGGGAGCGTTGGCAGGCCGGTGATCCAAACCGGGATGTTCGGGTTGCTCTCGCCGCCGAGACCTATTTCAAACGGGCTGGAAACGAGACGGCGACAAGGCCGGCACGTGAGCTGACTGAGGTTTTCGAGGACCTGTTGGCAAAACTCGCGGCCACCCAGCCTGGAATTTAGCAGACGGCGCTAACTCGCTATCTTCTTGCGAATCACTTCCACCAGTTCCTGAACTGCCGCCGCGCTTTTGTTGAGCATCGCCTGTTCCTCGGGCATTAGCTTGATCTGATAGATCTGCTCAATGCCTTTCGCGCCCAGTTTCACCGGAACGCCTACGAATAAGCCCTTGATGCCGTACTCGCCCTCCAAATACGCAGCGCACGGCAGCACCTTCTTCTTGTCCTTCAGAATGGATTCCGCCATCTCGACCGCCGCCGCGGATGGCGCGTAGTATGCGCTGCCTGTCTTGAGATATTTCACGATTTCGGCGCCGCCGTTCTGGGTGCGCTCCACCAAGCGCTGCAAGGTTGCCGCATCCATCAGATCGGCCAGCGGGATGCCCGCGACGTTGCTCAGTCGAACGAGCGGCACCATAGTATCGCCATGCCCGCCCATCACCACGGCCGTCACGTTCTCCACGGCAACCTGCAATTCCTGAGCGATGAACGTGCGGAAACGCGCGGTGTCCAGCACGCCTGCCATACCGACCACGCGGTGCTTCGGAAATTTTGACACCATGTAAGCCGCCTGGCACATAGCGTCCAGCGGATTCGTCACCACGATCAATATGCAGTTGGGCGAATACTTCACGCACTGCTCGGTGGCCTGGCGCACCACATCGAAGTTCGCGAGCAGCAGATCGTCGCGGCTCATGCCTGGCTTGCGCGGAAATCCGGCGGTAATGATTACCAGGTCGGAATTGGCCGTCGGCTCATAATCGTTCGAGCCTGTAACCGTCACGTCATAGCCCTGCACCGGGCCCGATTGCAGCAGGTCGAGAGCTTTCCCCTGCGGCACTCCTTCCACCACGTCTACCAGAACTACATCGGCGAGCTCCTTATCCGCAATGCGCAGCGCGCAATTCGCGCCCACATTGCCCGCGCCGACCACAGTCACTTTTCTTCGCAAGATCTGCTCCTTGAGAGGGGAAATACCAACTGAGATTATAGCGGGCTTGCGTGTCTTATTTCGGAGCGAGCGCCTTCACATCGGCGGGCACGTCGAATTTGTTCTCGGGTATCTCGACGTTGTAGTCCACATGATCAAGCGTGACGAGAAAATCCATGCCGGCCAACTTGTGTTGCAGTTTGTGTGGCGTGCGCAGCCCGCCTTCCTGTTTGTAGTCGCTGAGTATCGTCTCGGTTGGAATCTCACCCATGGGACTCGCCACAACCATTGTTATCTTCACCATCAGGCCGCTCTTCTTATCGTAGTACTGGGTCTCCAGCTGGCCCTCTTCAGGTGTCAAAACGACCTTGTAGCACACCTGGTCGTCAATCGTTTCCTGACCCACCGTCTCCACGTGCTTGTATAGTTTTCGCCAGTACAAAGGTGCTCGCAGAGTCGCCTCCCGTAACGACGCCGCCCGCTCCTCACCTTGCTTGATCCGTGGCCCTTGCATCGAAGAGTTCTGCCATGCCGTCTGCCCATCGGTACCGTCCTGCATCGTACCGACGCCTTCAAGGTCCACATTAGTCACGGATTTGTTTGGATCCGCGAGATACGAGGTGACCGTTCCTTTGATCCCTTTGCCCACAAACTCAAAAGTGCCTGTCGACTTTTCGTTGCGAACGTTCTCGTAAGCCGCCTTCCCGCCGGTGACTTCTACGAACTTATCGAGGATTTCTTCGGCTTTAGGAAGCGGCTCGCCAGGCGCTGCCCAAACGGCGGAACATGCGAGGGCCGCGAGAAGTAGCGGTATGAGTTTGCGGCGGAGATGCATCGGGACCTTCACTTTCGCGTGTGCATCCATTCTATCGCGGCTTCCAAAACTGGATCGCGCCCGGCAAGGAGCGCCTCACGCGTCAGCTTCACCTCTACATCCGGAATCACTCCCACTCCTTCAAGCGGTTTTCCGCCCTCGGACATGTAATCCGCCACTGCGTGCTGGAAGCCATCGCCATTCGGAAGCTTATCGATCGCCGAAGGCAGTGCCGCTCCCGCCGTGCGCGTGCCGAATACCCGTGCACGGCCGAGATCCTTCATTCCCTCCGCGAAGATCTCGGAAGTGGATGCCGAGCACCCGTCCACCAGCATCGCCACTGCCCCGCGATATGTGGGCAACCGGGGATTCACCGTGAACTTGATCGGCGCTTGCCGCATGTGCATCGTGCCCAGCCGCTGATCGGGTCTGTCGAGGAACCAGCCGGCCATGCCCGTCGCCATGATGCCAAGGCCGCCCGGATTCCCGCGGAGATCGATGATCACGCCCGCGCATTCAGCGCACGATTTGAGCGCATCGCCGAACTCAGGCATGAGATGTGCCGGGTCGAGGAACAGGTTGAATGTGAGATATCCGATGTTACCCGCGATTTTTCGCGACTGAAACCAAACGTGCATGGGCGGCAGGTAGCCGAACCGCGCCAGCGCACCAGGCGGCTCACTGCGCTCGATCTGCTTCGTCACATGCCGGCCTTCCCCATCCACGAATTCGACGTGGGCGTGACTTCCCGTTGCGCCTGAGAGCTTTGCTTGCACGGAGCGCGCCAGATGCAATTCGAGCATGGTGGAATCGCGATCCAGTTCGGCAATTCGGCGAAGGGCCGGAGCAATCGGGACGCCATCTACGCTCACGACCTCCCACCCCCTGCGCACATCCTGCGCCTCGGCTGAAGATCCGTCCTCCACCGCGGTTACGATTGCCTTCCCTTCCAGCACGCGCACGTCGATCCCCGTGACTGCCGGGCCGCCACCTTCCTCACGCTCGTCCAAGTCGCCGTAAACATCTGATGGAATGATTCCGAAGTGCGATTTGCCCAGACGGTCGATCATTTCCCGCATCACGTGGCGCGCCTCCGGCATGGTGGAGGCTTTATCCATCCGCGGCCGCAATTCATCGTGCACCGCTTGCCAGTTGAGACCGCCGAACGTGGGATCCCAATATTGATCACGAATGGTGGTCCAGATGAATTCGAATGACTCGATGTTGAGTTTTCGCTGATCGCCCGAACCTGCGGCCACTCCAAGGGCGAAAAAAAGAGAAACCAGCCGAAGCGGCAACATTCTGCTCATGCTTCATCATGTCCCAAAAGGCGAGTTCGCGGGCATATTCCTGAGAGGAATCGCCCGCCCCGGGGACCGAATCATTTGGATCACAAATCTTCGTCGTAGTTTTGCTACGTCATACAGGAAACTCAACTTGACTCTTCATCGCTCTTTTCTCGCTCTGCCCCTTCTGGCTGCGCTCGCATGTTTCGGCCAGACAACTCCGGCTGCCAAACCGGCTCCAACAGCCAAGAAATCAACGGCTCCCGTCAGGACGCATGGATCGGCGAACCGTGTGGGACCCTCGGACGCCCAAATCGAAAAGGACATTCGCGAGCGCTTCGCCGCATCCAAGATTGCCGTCGATAAGTTCGAAGTTCACGTGCAAGGCGGACACGCCACCATCACTGGCAACACGGATGTCCTCCAACATAAGGGCACGGCCACCAGGTTGGCCCGTGCTGCCGGCGCTACGGACATCATCAACAAGGTCGAGCCCAGCGAAGCAGCCCGCGAGAAAGCCGCCGCCAATCTCACCAAAGGGCGCCGCCGCGCGCAGGTCAACCGCAGCGAAACTCCAGCGCGCTCCGAGCAACGGTAGCCTTCATTCGCCCCAGGATTTTGTTCCGCCGCGCAAAGAATTTCGCCGGGCTACCGCGGCGGGTACGATATCATGAGCGAATGAGATGGGTCTGATCGCCATTTCCGGACAACCCGGCTGCCGGTTCGAGGAAGTGGCGCGCATCACGGCTCACCGCCTCGACTGGGAGCTGGTGACCGCCTCGCGGATCACAGCCCTGGTGGAAAAGGAATTCGCGCCGCTCCAAACGGTGCCCGACAAGGCCTATCTGGACCTGGTGGCTTCCATCGTGGCTCGCCTCGCCACCTCGCATCACCTGGTCCTTGGCAGCAACGGGCTCGAATTGCTGTCCAAACAATTGCCGGGCATGCTCCGCGTGCACATCGTCGCGCCGGATTCAGTGCGCGTCGGCAATGTCATGCTCGACGAGCGCCTGGATCGCCCGGCGGCCCGCCAATCCATCCGCGACCTGGAAGAGCGTCAGCGTGCTGAGCGCAAGCAGAGGTTCGCATCATCCGCCTTGCCGGCCCACCTGTTCGATCTCATTCTGAATGCGGAGCAGCTCGACACTGAGCGTCTCGCCGATCTCATAGTGAATACCGCGCATTCATCTGGATTGGTCGAGCGCGGTTTTCTCTCCGCGGCCGCTGAAGCGCAGTTGCAGTTTCGCTGCCGGCTCCGCCTCTCCAAGCACGGCATCGTACCGCCCGATAAGGTGGCCTTGCCGCGTAAGTTATTCGCCCATCCGAGCGAAGAGATTTTCGCCAACCTCTTGGATTTCTACCGCATCCCATGGGAGTATGAGCCCCGCAGTTTTCCCATCCAATGGGACCGCGACGGAAAAGTTGCCGAAGCATTTACGCCAGATTTCTACTTGACCGAATTCGACCTCTATGTCGAACTCACCACCATGAAGCAGTCACTGGTCACCAAAAAAAATCGCAAGGTGAAGCTTCTGAAGGAACTCTACCCACACGTGAACATCCAGGTGTTCTATCAGAAGGACTTCGAGAACCTCATCTTCAAGTACGGCCTGGCGGATCGAACCGCTAAAGTATGAGCGCGGAACTCCCTGCGGGTGTCGAACGCGTACTTTTTACGCAGGAGCAGATCGAGCAGCGCGTCCATGAGCTCGCCGTCCAGATTTCGGAACATTACAAAGATAAGAATCTGAAACTAATCGGCGTGCTCAAGGGTTCCGTATTCTTTCTGGCGGAACTGGCCCGGCGGATTCACATTCCTGTGAAAATCGACTTTCTGGCGATATCCAGTTTTTCCAACAAATCCGGCGCTCCAGGACTGGTGCGCATCGCCAAAGATTTGGACGACAGCATTGAGGGTGAAGATGTTCTTCTGATCGAAGACATCGTCGATACTGGATTTACACTACGCTATCTGCTGCAAACGCTTTCAAGCCGCGGTCCCAATTCGCTCGCGGTTTGCACTTTCCTCGATCGCACGTCACGGCGCATAGTACAAGTGCCCGTGGAGTACCGATGCTTCGAAATCCCCGATCACTTCGTCATCGGTTTCGGCCTCGATTACAATCAGCTTTACCGGAATCTCAATTACGTTGCAGTGCTGAAACCGGATCGTGTTGGATGACACAACATAATCCGTTCGCAATAAGGTAGTAAACCAAAATTATCTTGCAACATATTCGGCTCAGGTCTACTCTACAGGGGAAAGGACATTTGAGCCATGGGAAGCGGAATTCTCTTCGTCTCTCCTGATCGCGAAGACGCGACCGTCGTGTCGCGGATGCTCGGTCCGCTTTCCGTTTCGATTGAATACGTTGCGGATGTGAAACAGGCGCGGGTCAAAATGCAGAGCCGCACGTATGAGGTTATTCTCAGCGCGGCGAATCTGGCTGACGGAACTTGGCTCGACGTACTCGACGTGGCTCGCCGGGTAGCCCCGCATGCGGAAGTGATCGTAACCGATCGCGAAGCCGATGCTCGATTCTGGGCCGAGGCCCTCAACCTGGGCGCCTACGACCTGATTGCCCAACCGTTCGCATCTGGCGAGGTGCAGCGTATCCTTGGCAATGCTTGTGCTCGCGCCTCAGTTCAACATAAGGCTGTTCGGGCTACTGTCTAAAGTTAACTCACGCCTTCGGGTGTGCCCTGTCGTAAACCGCCATCAGATCTGTCAGCGAAACCTGAGTGTACTTTTGCGTCGTGGATAGGCGAGCGTGTCCCAGCAACTCCTGAATGGACCGCAAATCCGCGCCATCGCTCAGCAAGTGGGTTGCGAAGGCGTGACGAAAGCTGTGCGGGTGGATGGAGGAATCGCCCGCGAGCAGCGTGGCGTAGAGCTTGATGATGCCGCGCACACCGCGATCGCTAAGCCGGCCGCCACGAGGGTTCAGGAATAAGGCTTGTTCTTGGCCGGAGCGTTCCGCCAGATAGCGCTCCAAAGCGTTGGCGGCTTTTCCTCCGAATGGCACTTGGCGCTCTTTGCGGCCTTTGCCGCGCACGCGCAGCCAGCGCTCGGTGCGGTCCAGGTCGTCTAAGTCCAACCCCACCAATTCACTAACGCGAATTCCACACCCATAGAGCAATTCTAAAATCGCGAGATCGCGCGCCGGATGCGGACGTTCCAGCTTTCCCGCCGCAACCCCGTCGAGTAGGGCGTTGGTCTGCTCCGTGGTCATGACGTCCGGCAGTTTCTTGGGACTCTTGGGCGTTCGCAGCAGGCGCGGAGTGTTGACAGGCGCCAAGTCCTCGCGCACCAGGAAACGAAAGAATACGCGCAGAGCCGCCAGTTTGCGGCGGACGGAAACGGGGCTCAGTTTGTGGTCGTAGAGCCCGGCCAGCCACTCACGGATTTTCAGTACATCAAAGTCGGAAGGCGCGGGTGGTTCTGCGCCGGGCGGCGAGAAGTAGTCCAGAAACTGACGCAGGTCGGATTCGTAGGACTTGATGGTGTGAGGCGAAGCGTTGTTGCGCTCCAGTTCTTCGATAAACCGCCCGATCTGCCGTTCCAGTTCAGACATGGGCATGCAAAGACTCATCCATCGCCTGGAGCGCCCGCCGGCAAATTTCGGCGTGACGCGCCTTCTTATCATGCTTGAGGCGTCGGGCGGTGGATTCATCCAACGGTGGGAACAGGTCGAAGGCGATATTGGCCGGCTGGTAGTTGGTGGGATCGGCGGACGAAATGTAGTGGCAGAGCGATCCCAGCGCCGTCTCTCTCGGGAGCGGGCGCTGGACTTCGTTCGAAGCCAGGGCCGCCGCGTTCCGGCCCGCGATCAAACCCGTAGCGATTGATTCTACGTAACCTTCGACGCCCGAAATCTGGCCGGCGAACAGGATCTTCGGCCGGGCGCGCAATTGCAGAGACGCAGTCAAAAGAGCCGGGGCGTTGATGTAGGTGTTGCGATGGATCTGGCCGAAACGGAAGAATTCGGCGTGTTCCAGTCCCGGAATCATGCGCAGGATGCGGGCTTGCTCGCCGAACTTCAGGTGATTCTGGAAACCCACCAGGTTGTAACTTTCGGCGCGCAGGTTTTCCTGCCGCAACTGCACCACGGCATAGGGTCGATGTCCGGTGCGCGGATCTACCAGTCCCATCGGCTTCATCGGACCGAAGCGCAGCGTATCGCGGCCGCGGCGCGCAATCTCTTCGATCGGCAAACAAGCCTCAAAGAACGGCGTGTCGTCCGCGATGTGCGACTCGACGATGTTCGCGGCCAGCAGCGCATCGACGAAGCGCTCGTATTGATCGCGGTCCAGTGGACAATTCAGATAGTCGTCCGTGCCGTCGAGCGATTTGCCGTAACGCGATGCGCGAAAGGCGATGGACATGTCGATGGTGGCGGCGTCGACGATGGGGCTGATGCTGTCGTAGAAGTAAAGACGATCGGAACCTGTGAGGCGGGCGACGTCGGCGGCCATTGCGTCACTGGTAAGAGGCCCGGTAGCGACGATCGTGATGGCGTCACCAGAGATCGTTGTCATCTCTTCGCGCCGGAGCTCGATCAGCGGCTCCGACTCGATGGTCTGTGTGACTTCCGCGGCGAATACCTCGCGATCGACGGTCAGGGCGTGGCCGCCGGGAACGCGGGCGCGGTCGGCGATGCGAATCAGCAAGGAGTCGAGGCGGCGCAGCTCCTCCTTGAGCAGCCAGGATGCCGACGGGCCCTGATCCGACTTCAGCGAGTTGCTGCAAACCAGCTCCGCGAGGTGATCAGTGCGATGCGCAGCCGTCTGCCGGACGGGGCGCATCTCGTACAGGATGACCGGCAGGCCCGCGCGCACGATCTGCCACGCGGCTTCCGATCCGGCAAGCCCGGCGCCGATGATGCGGATGGGTTGGGGCAAGATTTATTTTAGTCTGCGTTGATCGACGGGTGTAGCGCAGGAGAGGGACACGCGCCGTGTGCGGGTACCTGCGGCCGTTAGGTCCGCGTCTGACAAAAGCCGCGGGTGTCATGCAAACGGCGCGGTACCCCCCGCGCTACAGGAATCCGGAGTATATATACTAATCAATACTGAGTTATGATGCTGCCGAAGCCGGAAAGCTTTCTCCCGCTGAGACCGCACTGGTTTCATGTTCTGTTGTCGTTGGCCGATCAGGAACAACACGGATATGGAATCATGCAGGAGGTTCTGGCACGCACGGAAGGTAAGGTGCGGCTGTGGCCGGCCACGCTCTACGGCACGCTGAAGCGGCTCATCGATGCGGAGCTGATCGAAGCGTCCGATGACAGGCCGGCGCCTGAGCTGGACGATGCGCGGCGGAAGTATTACAGGCTGACCAAGCTCGGGGGGCGCGTGCTGGCGGCGGAGAGTGAGCGGCTGGAGGATCTGGTGCGCGTGATCCGCGCCAAGAGGCGCACGGCGCAGGCGGAGTCATGAAGGGCTCGAAGATCCAGCCAGTTTCCACAACCCTGCGCCTCTATCGCACCTTGGCCAGCGCGTTCCCCCAGGAGTTCCGCAACGTCTACGGGGAGGAACTGATGCAATCGGCGGAAGATTCGATCGAGTCGATCTGGCGGCGTTATGGCGTGCCCGGCTTGGTGCGCCTGCTGGTTGACATTTCGCTGCGGATTCCCGCCGAATACATGGCTGAACTGCGCCAGGATATCCGTTTCGGTTGGCGGAGGCTGGCGGGTTCGCCCGGGTTCACCACGGTTGCGCTGGTTTCGCTGAGCCTGGGAATCTGCATTGCGACCTGCGCATACAGCGAGATGAACGGTCTGCTGCGCGATCTTCCGGGTGTCTCGAAACCGGAGCAGTTGGTGGCATTCCAGGCGCCCGTGTCTTATCCGGACTACAAGCGCTACCGCGGGCTCAGCGATCTTTTCTCAGTAACATTCGCGTACGTGGCTCCGGTGCCGTTGGGAGTGTCGCTCAGCGGGCGGACGGAGAGGATTTGGGGACATCTGGTCACGCCGTCGTATTTCAGCACGCTCGACGTCAGGCCGTTGTTGGGACGCGTCTTCGACCGACAGGACGAACAACCGGGTGCCGCGGCGGTCGTGGTGAGCTATCGGTTCTGGCAGGAGCATTTGGGGGCGGACCCATTGATCGTTGGAAAAATGTTGCGCATCAATGGGCGCCTGGCGACGGTGATCGGGGTGGGGCCGAAGAAGTTCTTGGGCGCATCGCCATACCTGTTTGTGTCGGACATCTGGCTACCGGTTTCCGTGGATCCGGGCATGGCGCCGGAACTGGCGGGCAATGCGCTCGAGTGGCGCGATCTGACGATGTTCCAGGTGGTGGGCCGTCTTCGGCCCGGGATTACAGAGGCCGCAGCCGAGGCGGAGCTGGATGCTGTGGCGCAGCAACTGGCAGAGGCGAATGGCGAGAAGGACGAAGACAACAAGGGCCACAGGGTTCTGCTGGCGAACGGCGGAAAAGTGCTGCCCCTGCGGAAACAGGATGTGCCGTTCTTCAAAGAGTTCCTGATGGTGCTGGGGGGCTTGGTGCTGCTGATCGCGTGCATCAACGTGGCAAACATGATGCTGGCGCGGGCGGCGGACCGGCGCAAGGAGATTGCCGTTCGCCTGGCTCTCGGCGCCAGCCGTGGCCGGCTCATCCGCCAGTTGCTGACGGAGGCCACGCTGGTGGCCCTGGGCGCAGCTGGGCCGGCTTTTCTGCTCTCGGTGTGGTTGATGCGCCTGATGTCGCGGCTTAAGGAGCCGCTGCCGATTCCGGTCAGTCTCGACCTGACGCTGGACTGGCGCGCTTTAGTGTTCACGATCACGGTGACGGGGCTCGCGGGAATCGCTTTTGGGCTGGCGCCGGCGCTACAGGCCACCCGCACCGATCTCACGCCGGCGCTCAAGGAAGGCGGCCGCGTGCAACTCCGCAGGTACAGGAAGTTGAGCTTGCGCAACGGGCTGGTGGTTTGCCAAATGGCGGCGTCACTGACGTTGTTACTGCTCACCGGATATCTGGGACTGGGCATACAGAGCACGCTGGGAGTCCAAGAGGGCTTCAATCCCAGGAATCTCTATTTGATCTCTTTGGACCCGGTACGCGATGGGTATTCGGCGGATCGCGCGGCGGACTTCTTGCGGAAGGTTCTCGATCGAGTAAAGGGGCTGCCGGGGGTAGTCTCGGCGTGCTTAACGGACACGGTGCCGGTGGCGATCGACGGGAATTCGGGTGTGCGGTTTTGGATTCCCGGCAGCGATGCCGCGCACGAGGTGCAGGACGCGCGGCGACACATGGTGGGCCGCGGCTATTTCGAGACGGCGGGTATTCGGATTCTGGCGGGCCGCGGATTCCGCGAGGCGGACGAAGCGGAAAACGCTACGGCCGTCGTGGTGAGCGAGGAGTTGGTGCGGAAATACTGGCCTGGAGAAGATGTTCTAGGCAGGCGCATCGAAGTGAGGAACGCTGAAGCGGCCCCTACATTCGGGGGTATGCCGGGCACCATTGATTTTCGTGCTGGGGTCATCGGGAACGGGCGGCGGGTATTCGAAGTGGTGGGTGTGGTCAAAGACGTTACGGAAGACATCGTGGCGAATAGGAAGCGTCCGGTGGTTTATTTTCCGCTGCACCGGGCGGACTATGCGCAGCCGTCTTTGCGCGGTGTGACGTTGATGATACGGGCTGTCCCGGGCGTGGATGTTTTGAACGCCGTGCGGCGCGAGATAGCGGCTATAGATTCCAAGCTGACACCGTTCAATGCGCGCAGCATGACCGAGCAGATCGCACAGTTCATGTCGATACTTCAGGCGGCGTCGTGGACGTATTTGCTGATCGGGGTTTTCGGGCTCATCCTGGCATCGGTGGGCCTCGCGGGAGTGACTGCGTATGCTGTGG
Organism: Bryobacteraceae bacterium; assembly: GCA_035297145.1. Lineage (GTDB taxonomy): Bacteria > Acidobacteriota > Terriglobia > Bryobacterales > Bryobacteraceae > QHXW01. The sequence continues at coordinate 10,038 of DATGZN010000004.1, read as the reverse complement.
CACAGCGCGGCCACGAGATCGGCATCCGGATGGCCCTGGGAGCGCAGAAGCGCAACGTGCTTGGCCTGGTGATGGCGGAGGGCGCGGCTCTGGTGACGGTGGGCACGATCACGGGGCTGGCGTTGGCGTGGGTGGGAATCCGTGCGCTCTCCGGGCTATTCTTCACGGTTGCGAGCGTGCAAAGCACCGACCCGGTGCTACTGGTGGGAGCGCCCGTGCTGCTTGCCGGCGTGGCCCTGGCGGCGTGCTATCTACCCGCGCGGAAATCCATGCGGATCGATCCCGCGGTGATGTTGAGGCAGGAGTAGAGCGCGGGTTACGCGCTCCGCCGGTCTACGGGATCGAGGACCCGGCGAATGGCATGGGCCAAGGTGGCTGCGGAGAACGGCTTCCTGATGTACTCACTGACTCCGAGCTTCCGGCTTTCCGCGGGCGTAATCACTTCATCATTGAATCCCGAAGTCAAGATAATTGGAATATCTGCGCGTATCTGTTTTAGCCGGCCTATCAACTCTCCGCCCGTCATGTGCGGCATCATGAAGTCGGTAATGACTAAATCGAATAGGGCCCGTGCGCCAGTAAACAGGTTCAACGCTTCGACACTGCTGGTTTTGGCTGTGACCACGTATCCCAGTTCCTGAAGCATCCGCGCCCCGAGTCTGGCGATGGGTTCTTCATCGTCGACGAAGAGAATTCGCTCGGTGCCTTTGGGTGATGGCCCGAGCACCGGAGTCTCGGCGGGAGTCCCGGCGGTGACGCGCGGCAGATAGACGAAGAACGTTGTGCCATGCGGTTGCCGGTTTTCAAAGCGAATGAATCCTCCGTAGCCAGTAACGATGCCGTGAACCACTGAGAGTCCTAATCCCGTACCTTGGCCGCGGGCCTTGGTGGTAAAGAACGGTTCAAATATGCGTTCGGCGATCGTTTGCGGGATACCGGGGCCGGTATCACTCACGGCAAGCCTCACGTAGCTGCCTTCGGGAATTCCGTTGTGAGTTTGGGAAGGGGCAGCACCTATTTCAAAGGGTGCGAGACTCACCTCGAGTTGTCCGGTACCGCTCACCATGGCCTGATAGGCATTCGTGCATAGATTCATCACCACCTGGTGAATCAAACCCGGGTCGGCGAAGATGCAGCCACAATCCGGATCGATACTCCGGCGGAATTCCACGCTGGAAGGAATGGACGCTCGCAGCAGTTCCAGAGCCTCCCTCACCACCTGCGCGGCAGAGATCAGATCCGGTGAATGCGCGCCCTTCCGGCTAAACATCAGCAAGCCTCGGACGAGGTCACCCGCACGCACGCTCGCTTTCGTGACCTGCTCCACATAGCCATAGGCTTCGGAATTCTTTTGGATCAAGTCTTGAGCCAGTTCGGCATAACCGGCGATGGCCGTCAGGATATTGTTGAAATCGTGCGCGACGCCTCCGGCAAGGACGCCGATGGCTTGCAACTTCTGGGCGTGGCGCAGATCGGCTTCCATTCTGGCGCGCTCCTCTTCGGCCAGTTTTCGTTCAGCGATCTCCTCGCGCAGAAACGCAACGGCCTGGTTCAATTCGGATGTGCGCTCCTGGACACGAAGCTCGAGCTTCTGATTGAGTGCTTCAGTCCGTTCGTTCTCGATCTTGAGAGCACTAACCAGATCTTTGTTTTCAAACTGCAAACGCAAGGCCGCATCAATAGTCAAGTAGATTCGCCACGTGCTGATCACAGTGGCCAGAGTGAAGATGGAAGCGAGCGAGCCCATTGCGAGGTGGGCTTCATCGAACGGAAGAAAAAAGTGAAGTGAGGCGGGAAGGCCCGCCGGCACGAGAAACAAGAGAAACGCCTCGGGTCGGGCGGCCAGGATCGATCCTCCTCCCAGCATCATTCCACCGAGAACAAAAGCCAGAAGGACTTGATGCGTCAGATCGCCCTCCGGAAAAAGCCAGATGCCCGCTGCACCCCAACCTATTCCCGAGAGACAAACGCCAATCACGAAAGCGGTGAACCAGGGGTTAGTACCGGTGGGGAGCGGCGCACCGCGATGGTACTGGAGCGCCAGCGCGAACCTGGCAAGCGAGACGGCCACCATGTACAGGCTCCAGGTAACGACGACCGGGTGCGCGATGACTCCCCATTGGAGGTAAGCCAGGGCAACGGTAGCAGTGAGAGTGACTCCGGTGCTTGTGTTGGAGTTAGAGTAGAGGAGGCGAGTCTGCTCCGCGCGGATCAGAGCCTTCCAATCTTCCCGAGCCCTCGGGGTTAGTTCCGCGAGTGAGGCACTCGAGGCCATGCACTGCTACCGTATCAGAGTACGGTATCACATACGCAGGGCGAACGGTTAGGCAGTGCGCTAAGAGTGCGTTGATTCTGGCAGCGGTCGTGTCACTGGCGACATTGTTCCGCGTTAACCACCCATTCCTGTAGCGTGGGGATACCGCGGGGTTGGCGGGATACCCGCGGCTTTTTCGGTGTGACGAACCCGAAAGGCCGCAGGTACCCGCTAACGGCGCGTGTCCCTGCGCTACATCCGTCGATCAACGCAGAATTAGCGCACTACCAACGGTTAGAGCAATTTCAGAGTGACTGATCCGTCTTTGCTTTGATAGATCAACTCTATCGATTTCAGAGACTTAATCTTGCCCTTGTAAGGAAAATAAAGAAATCCGCTTATGGGGTGGTCGGTTTGGCCTTCGAGAAGAGCGGTGCGGGCGATGACTTCGTCGGCGGAGTCGGGCTGAGAACGCTCCACGCCGTTCCGCTCTTCTGCGGTGGGCCCGCGGGGCAGGGGGTGGCTTGCGTTTGGATCGCCGGGGAAGCGGGCGACTGTGGGCGGGCCAATGGTGACGCCGGCATTGCCCACGCCACCGGAAGCCACGGCAGTGGGATGCTGTTCCCAATCAGGGTATTTGAGAGATGCGGCGACGAATCCGGGTGGAATCGAAGCCAGAGGTAATTTGGCGCCATTCAGCCGGAGGGTGAAGGTGTTGCCGTCGATGCTGACCGGTTGCGCCATCGCCGGGAACAGGGCTACCTCAACCACCAGAAAATCCTTTGCCAAAAACGTCTGATCGCCAGCGGGAATGCTGTGAATCAGGTAATCGGCGCCGATGGCGACCTTGCCCGCCATCGCATGGATCGGGTAATCGGTCGCTTTGTCTTTGTGTTCGGTCTCGCCGTACAGGCAGGAGGCGCAAAGCAACGCGAGGGCGGTAAAAACTCGCATAGCTTGAGTTTACTCGGTTCGAATGGCTTCCAGGGGATCGATGCGCGCGGCTCTCCTTGCCGGGGCGAAGGTCGCGAGGGCTGATACGATGGCCAGCGTCCCAACGGTGGCGGCGAGCGTGGCGAGATCCAGGGGGCTCACGCCGAACAATACAGCGCGGAGTACGCGGTCAGCGAGGAAGGTCAGCAAGAGTCCTGCGGCAACGCCAATCGCCAGCAGGCGAGTGACGCCGCTCACAACATGGCCGGCGATCTGCGCGGCGCCGGCTCCCAGAGCGATGCGGACGCCGATCTCACGCGTGCGCGCGGCCACGGCCAGGGAAACAAGGCCATAGAGACCAATTGAGGCCAGCAGAAGCGCGGCGATCGCAAATCCAGTGAGCATGCGCGTGTTGAGGCCCGGCGTTTCCAGGGATTCGTTGACTATGTCCTGCACCGGTCGCAGGCCGAACACGGCGCGCGAAGCATCGATACTGCGGACGATAGGACGAATCTGCTGCATTAAAGCGCGGGTATCGCCATGCGTGCGGACTACATATTCGGGATCGGGCCAGCCGCCGGGCACCATGCAGACATAGAGATAAGGCGCGGGCGTGACGTCCAGGGTATCTTCCCTGGCATTGCCGGCGATGCCGACAATTTCCATGGGAGCGCCGAGCGGTTGATCCACCCAACGAAGATGACGGCCCACAAGATTCTGGCCGTTTCCATAACTCTCCGCGAACCGGCGGCTGACCAGTGCCTTGGGCGGGTCACCAGGTTTCCGAGGATCGTTGGAGGCGGGTGCCAGGTCGGGGCAATCCTGGCCCGCTAAGAGTGGCGTGCCGAGTGCCGAGAGATAACCACGGCTGATACTTCTCTCACCGATGGTGAGGTGTCCGCTGTCGCTGGCGCCCGCGAGGCCTTCGAGTGTGACCTGGTAACGCAGCGTGGCACCGGTGGTGGGAAGAAAGTTGGTGTCACCGGCGGATTCAACGCCTGGAGTGCTTTCCAGCTGAGCCAGGATCGACTTTTGCATCTGGCCTACGCGGGTGCGATCTTCGCCCCATCCCGCCCCGACGTGGAAGGTAATCGCGTGAGCCGGATCGAAGCCAAGATCGACGTGGGACAGATTGTGATAGCTGCGGAGCATCAACCCAGCGCTCGCCACGAGGAGAACGGTCACGGCAATCTGACACGCGACTAACGTCGATTGCCACTTGTGCTGTGCGCCAGAGGCCCCGCGGCCGCCATGAGAGAGCAAGGCGGAGATATCCGCGCGAGTCGATCGCAGCGCGGGCAACAAGCCGCACAGCATCACGGCCAGAAATCCTCCTAGAGCTGCGAAAAGCAAGGCGCGCCAATCCAGGCGAATTGCCGCGGAGTGCGGCAGCGTGTCGAAGGCTTTCGCCAGGAAAGACACCAGCCATGCGGCCAGCAGGTATCCCAGGCCTACTCCGCCGGCCGCGATTAACACAACTTCTCGCATCACGCCGCTAACGACTTGCCTGCGCGTGCCGCCGATCGAGCTGCGGATGGCGAGTTCTCTGGCGCGCCTCTGGAGCTGGGTGAGCATAAGCCCCGCGACGTTCGCCACGGCGATCAACAGAAGCAAGGCGACGGCTCCGAAGACGAAGAAAAGTGCGCGGCGATATCTGGCGACGCGAGCTTCCTTCAAATCGCCGACAACGGCCGACCAGCCCTTATCCGATTGCGGAAACTCCTGGGCCAGGTCACGCTGGACGCGGGCCAGATCTTCCTGAGCCTGGACGACGGTCACGTTCGGCCTCATGCGGCCCAGTCCAATGTAAAAACGGGCATCGCGATTGCGTATCAAACCAGCACCGAGCTGCGCGGGTATCCAGACGTCGATGCCGGGGGTGGCAAACTCTTTCGGCATAACGCCCACGATGGTGAAACCGTGGCCATCGAGGACCAGCCTCTGCCCGATCACGCCGGGAGCCTCGTGATATCTGCGCGCCCACAAACCGTAGGCGATGACCACGGATGCCGGCCCTCCATCTAGCTCCTCATCCGATGTAAAGGCGCGGCCGGCGGCGGGCTTGACTCCGAACACATTGAAGTAGCGCGGCGAAACACGGCGGGCCGCCAGCCGCTCAGGCTCGGCGCCACTGGTATCGGTGACATTCTCGCCATAGGCGGCGGCGATCGACTCGAAAGTGCGATTTCTCCCGTTCCAATCTTCCAGACGCGCGGGCGCGATGAGGCTGGTGGACTCGTTCTTGGACGGGCTGGCTTCCATGACGGTAACCAGGCGATCGGGATTTGGATAGGGAAGAGGTTTCAGCAACACCGCGTCGACCAGCGAGAAAATCGCCGTGTTCGCGCCGATACCCAGCGCAAGGATGACAACGACCGCGGAGACGAAACCGGGCCGACGAACGAGCGCACGCCAAGCGAGAGTCCACTGCTTCATAACCAGTTAGTCGTGCAATTTAGCAACCGGTTAGCCGTGACCCCCAAAGCTTGTAAGTCTAGGCAAACATTGTGCATGCCTTGAAAGCCCCCTGTCCGCTTGCGGAATTGGCCGTTTCGTTAGCGGACAGTCATCCGCGCACACGCTAGAGAGGGTTGCCGTCGGCGTCCATGAGTTTGACCTCGCCCAGGCCCAGTTCCCGGATGGGTGCTTCGATTTTGGCGCGGTCGCCGACCACGACCCAAACCATGTTGTCGGGATGCACAGCGGTGTGCGCGGCATCGGCGACGTCGCCGGTGCGAAGTGCCTTCACTTTGGCGGCGTAGGTCTGGTAGTAGTCGTCGGGCAGATTGAAACGGACGAGATCGAGGATGGAATTGCCCACTTCGTTGATAGTTTCGCGCGATCCCGGCAGTTGCAGAATTATGGTGTTCTGCGCTTTCTTCAGTTCATCGGCTGTGGGCGGACGCGAGCCCACGACGTCGTGCAGCTCCTTGTTGATTTCCGCCAGCGACTCCTTGGTTTTGTCGGTCTGGACAGGAGCGTATACCACGAAGGGTTGCTGGCCGCGGGCGTCCACGAGCAAACTCTCCGCCCCATACGACCAGTGCTTGTCCTCGCGGAGGTTCATGTTGATGCGGGCGCCGAATTCGGCGCCTAGGACCGAGTTCATGGTCTCGATGGCGATTTCTTGGGGGTTGTTCTTGGGCGGAGCGACCTCAGCCACAATGATGTCGGACTGCTGGGCGCCGGGGCGGTCCAGCAAATAGACGGTGGGCTTCGCAGGGAGTTCGACATGACTGATGTTCTTCTGTGGAACGTCGTTTCGCTGCCAACCAGCAAAGAGTTTTTCGAGCTTGGGCGTCAATTCGGCGAGCGTCGTGTCGCCGGCCACAACCAGCGTCGCGTCATTCGGACGGAACCAGGTGGAATGGAATTTCACCAGCTCGTCGCGCGTTATCTTAGCCACGCTCGCTTCCGTGCCCGATCCCGTGAACGCGTTGCCGTAGCCGTGGGTTTTCCCGTAAATCAGCGCGGGGAAAACGCGGAGGGCCATGAGGATTCCGGTCACCTTCTCACGCTGCACGCCGGCAAGCTGGAGTTTTTTCTGGCGCTCGAAGTCCGCCTGCGGGAACGAAGGGTTAAGGATCACGTCGGCGAAGAGGGCAAGCGAGGGATCGAGTTTAGCTTTGAGCGTCGACAAGGTCACGACGGACTCATCAAGATTGGAGGACACGCCTATGCGTGCTCCGAGCATGGCCTGCTCGTCACTGATTTCGAGCGCGGTGCGGGTCTTGGTGCCGCCATTCAACAGCGCGCCAGCCAGCTTGGCCGTTCCGGGGAGGCCGAACTGGTCTGCGGCATATCCAGCGTCAACCGCCAGCCAAAAATTCACCAGAGGAAGCTCATGCCTCTCAGCCAGGACGATTTTCAGGCCATTGCTGAGCGCGGCGTGCTGCACCTTTGGCAGCCGCAGCTCCGGCGGCGCACCGGGCTCGGGCAATTTGGAACGGTCGACGTTGGTGGCGACCGTGGAGTATTGCGGATAGGGATGAACTTCGAGGATGTAGACGCCATCCGAGAGCCAGCGCCTCGCGGCGGCGCGCAAGTCATCGGGCGTCGCCGCCTGGATGCGCTTTAGCTTGGTCTTATACGCGTCGGGGCTGCCTTCAAAGACCTGGCTGCTAGCCAGGCGGTCCGACTTGCCGCCGAATCCGCCGATGCGCTCGATGCCGCGCACAAAGTTCGCCATGTACTCGGTCTTGACGCGTTCCAGTTCGTGCGCCGTGGGGCCGGATTCCAGAAAGCGCGCCACTTCCTCATCCGCTGCCTTCTCGACGGCTGCCAGATCGCCGCCCGGCTTGGCCGTAGTTTGCAAGAAGAACTGGCTGCCGATCTCGTGATCGTTTACGAATGCGACCGCATCGGTGGCGATCTGATCGTCATAGACCAGCCGCTTGTACAGCCGCGAATTCTTTCCCTGCGATAGGACGCTGGCCACCAGGTCCAGGTAGTCGGCGTCTTCGGACCCCACCTGCGGCACATTCCAGACTTTGTAAACACGCGCTTGCGGCACGCGATCTTCAACGATCTGCCGGTGCGTGCCCGTCATCTTCGCAATCCACAACTGCTGCTTGGCGATGGGTGGACTGGCGGGAATTTCGCCGAAGTACTTTTCTACCTTTTCGCGGGCGGTCTTGACGTCAATGTCGCCGGCGATGGCGATCACGGCATTGGATGGGCCGTAATACGTCTTGAACCATTCATGCACGTCCTGGAGGGACGCGGCATTGAGATCCTCCATGGAGCCGATAACGGTCCAGGAGTACGAATGGCCCGCCGGGTACGTATTTTGCGTGATCAATTGCTCGGTAACGCCGTATGGCTGGTTTTCTCCCTGACGCTTTTCGTTCTGCACCACGCCGCGCTGGAGATCGAGGGTTTGCTGGTCAATCGCGCCGACCATGTATCCCATGCGATCGGACTCCAGCCAAAGCGTGTAGTCGAGCGCCGAAGTGGGCACATTTTCGAAATAGTTGGTGCGATCCTCGCTGGTGGTGCCATTCAGATCGGTGGCTCCAATGGGCTCCATGGCCTCGATGTAACGGTGCTTGAAGTGCTCGCTACCACCGAACATGAGATGCTCGAACAGGTGGGCGAATCCGGTTTTGCCCTGCCGCTCGTTTTTCGAGCCCACGTGATACCAAACGTTCACCGCCACAATGGGCGCTTTGTGGTCCTCGTGCACGATCACGGTGAGGCCATTTTTTAAAACGAATTTCTGATAGGGAATGTCGATATCGATTCCCTGAGCCGAGACGAAGCGGCAAAAGAGAAGCAAAAATCCGGCGGCAAGGCGAATGCGCATGCTAATACCTCTGATTTCGAATATTTAGCGAGTATAGCGGCGGCAATATGCCGAGGGCAAAGATCCGGACGAATTTAACAAGCGCTCGGGTGCCGAGGGCGCAACTTACATCAAGGCGTAGACATTACCGTCCGTACTGCCGAAGTAGATCACGCCATTGTCGATCGCGGGCGACGATAGGATGGAGCCGGCCGTCAAATACCGAGCCACGCCGAGCACCATATCGTCGTAAAAGTTGCGGTTCATCATTTTATCGAAATCGATTTTACCGTCGGGCTTTGTAAATGCGGGTGCGTTACGCTTGGAAGCCTCCGTCTGGAACTGCCACAGGATTTCGTGCGTCTTCAAATCCAGCGCCAGCAGTTTGCCGCCAAACGTGCCTGCGTAAAGGGTTCCGTTGGCTATGGCCGGAGACGAATAGATCGGAAACTTCGCATCGATCGTGGCGACGTCCGCGCCTGTGGCGGCATCTACAATGCGCAACAGCCCGGTATCGGATGTGCCGAAATAAATCTTGCCCTTATGCACGGCGGGCGATGGCAAGACCCACGATCCGTTGTTCGACACCGCCCACTTTCGCGTGCCCGTCTTGGCGTCGATAGCGTAGACGTTGGAATCGCGGCAGCCGACGTAAACCACTCCCGCTGAAACGGCGGGTGACGATTGAAAGCCTTGCTGATTACCGGTCTGGGGATCTACGCCCGCCTGAAAGCGCCACTTTCCCTTGCCCGTGGCCGCCTCGATCGCGTAGAGCATGCTGTCCCAAGAGCCAACGTAGACCGTGTCGTCCGCAACCGCCGGCGAGGCGTGCACGACATCGCCAGTCCGGAACTTCCATTTCAAAGTCCCTGTAGCGGCATCGAGGGAGTAAATGTAGTTGTCGCCGCTGCCAAAATAGACGGACCCGTTGAAGACCGCCGGTGAAGACAAAAAGAAATCCCACGGGTCAGGCATGGCTTCTCCGGACGGGTGTATCCCGTGAAGGTTCTTGTGCGCAAACCGGCGCTCGCCGTCAGTTTCGAATTTCCATTTGAGTTTGCCCGTCGCCGCATCCACCGCGTAGAACATTCCGTCGTAGCTTGCGAAGTATACGATGCCGCCGGCCACGGCAGGCGAGGAGGAAATGGAACTTTCTGTTGCGAACTTCCATTTCGGCTGGCCGGTTTCCAGGTCGAGTGCGTAGAGTTGTTGATCGGTACTGCCGACGTAGACCATGCCGTTCGCGATAGCGGGCGAGGAAATCACCTGACCGCCGGTAGCGAACCGCCACTTCAATTTGGGTTCACGGCGGGGGGCCGTTCCGGCATAAACACCCGTATGATCGAGCCCACCGCGGAACATGGGCTGGTTGTCGGCCAGCCCGGCGCTCGTGGCCAGCAATACGAGTAAGATCCGGATTTTCATGTCTAGGAAACTGTTGAAAAAGCCAGTTGGTGTGTAGCCAAGAAAGTATTGGAAGCGTCTTGTCGCTATGCGCGGAGACGAGAAACAGCAAGGCGGGATGTTCAGCTACGTGTCGATGGAGGAGCGGGTGCCACCCGACCAC
>DATGZN010000003.1:0-22994 GCA_035297145.1 Bryobacteraceae bacterium | reverse complement strand
TTGATCGGGTGCCCCTTGGGTGGTGTGCAACCGTTCGGCGGTCGTATCAAAATCGCCGAGGGAATTATTGCCTGCTGTCCAGCCCCGTGCAGCGTTGCGTTTGTGGGCTATTGCTTGGGCGTGTGAGCGCAAATACCTTCTGGCTTCGGCAGCTTCGACAATCCGCCGCAGCTCCACGCGCTGGTAAGGCTCGACCAATACATCATAGCCACCCTGCTCCAGAACATCGAGCCAGAGTGCGGGGTCACCCAAGCGAGAGTGAACGATTACTTCGACGTTTGGGCTACCTTGTGTGACAATCTCAAGCACCCGCCGCCAGTCTCCGTCAGGCAAAGCGGTATCAGTTACCACGACATGCACCGGTGGCTGAGTTTCAAGCATCCGCCGGGCTTCGCGGCAACTGCCGACCAGCAGTACTTCAATATCACAAGATTCAAGCGCGTCAAGCAGCGGTAGACGACGTTCCGGAGCCATGACCAGCATGGCTTTGATTTTCGCTGGCATATTGCTACCAAAGAGAAGGGGGCTGACAGGCGCGCCCCCCTGCAAAAAGGAACGATTTACGGTTCCGCCTTATGCGGCGTGTGCGGCAGCTTTGTGGACAGTGGAGGTACCAACCTCGTAGGTTTGAACCTGGGGAGTGCCCTCAATCACTTTTGCCAAGCGTTCCTGCACCTCGATGTAGGATGAGCGGTTGTAAGCATCCGCATCTTGCTTCTGATCCCACAAACTGATCCCAATAGCCTCCGATCCATTTGAAGCTACCAGGGTGATTTCACTTTGGAAGCCTTTCTGCCGTTGGAGCAGCGGCAGGATGTCTTTCTCCATCGTCCTGTTGAACTCCGCAACGGAATTAGGTTTGAGTCGTACAGTTACACTACGAGCAAACATGAATAACCTCCTCGGTTATGGTGGCTAACTAAGAGGAAGGCTTCAGAGGACCTAACTTAGTTTAGATGATCTGGAGAGCGAGCAGAGAGACCCGCTCGGTAACAAGGGTAGTCCTCTTCTACCACCCTGTCAAGGAGATACCTTAGCTCACTTATCGATATTGAGGTAAGCGACAGAGAACAATAGCTTGCAAGTCCTCGACACTAGCCGACGACTGTGGCGTTTGATACAAACCCCGTTCTGCCGGTGATTTGCATGGCGCATTTAGCGGAAGGAAATCACGAGGGCCGGACAGAGGGACAACAGAATGGGCCAGAATTGACGTTTTCGTTTGCGGATCTCTTCCGTATTTGATTGACAACGCACCACCTCAGGCGCAGAATCAAGTCGGGAAGCAATGAGGGTGCTTTCCAGTTGAAAGCCGCTTGCAGTTGGATGCGGCAAGGAGGTGGCATTATAGAACCTGACAAGAACGAGGGCGGTTGCACCTGATTCCGAAGGGCAAGCAGCAAGAAGACCAACGAACGATCAGATTAGGCGTGCGTGGATGAAATTGCCTCCGCGCCAATAGCGCTGCTAAGCGGCTGATGATCGGTGACGAGGGTCTTTGAGTCTGATGGAATCGACGGTGCGCCGCCCTTTTTCTATTTGATGGCAGCCGAACCTACTCCACGATATGGGGATGCGCCGATCGTTCATGCTCATCGAAGAGTTTCCGCCCTTCATCCAGGGCATTCTTGGCCGTGACTGCTAGCATTTCAGCTTCCCGCTTTTCTGGGTCAGTGCTGGCAAGCCGCTGATTGCGTCCGCAGGCTTCCCAGTATTTAACGACGAGATGCTCCAGCGCATCTTCAAGTTCCCTGCATCGCTGGCAACCGCGCATACCAGTAGAGTGGAGGTTCAGGATTCTTGCCCGGCATCCCCCACTCAGGCCGACTTTGCCGCCGCACCTCGTGGCGTAAAAAGCGCCAGGACCACCGCCACAAGAAACAGGGCCAATACGTCGCCCCAAAGATGTCCCATGTGCTCTGGGTTCGCCACAGACTGTACCGCCATGATTCCGCCGTGGACAACGCTGGACCACACCGTGAACCAGATGAGACTTAAGTGTGCGAGCGGGTTGCGGGAAGCAATCAACAGGAACACCCCCAGCGTCGCGTAAATTCCCAGGATCATCTGGAGGTAATCCGACTGACCCGCGTGCCATGACCAGCCCGAAGGCCAAATTATCGTGAGCGGGTAGATCCCGACTATGAAGATCAATCCCACGCTGAACAGGGCGGGTTGCAAGTACTTGACACGATCGGCATCGGTCATGTTGTGCTCCTAGATCTTGTGAAACTGCCGGAGCAATGTATCACAGCCTGATGCCGGTGGGAAGCCTAGCCGGGATTATTCTGTTGGTCCAGCGTCTGACGGGGTTTGATCCGTCTAGATCAAAACAGTTCCCATCACCTTAAAAACCTCTGCCAAGAGGACATCCTCGCTCACAGGTTTCCTGAGTGTCGAGCTTGCCCCGAGTTTTTGAACGGTGTGAAGAAATGCCCCGCTAACAAAACCCGAAACGGCGAGCACTCGTAGATGTGGAGCTTCAGCTTTGGCCAATTGAATCAGTTCTATGCCATCCATCACCGGCATGCTGATATCCATGATTAGGAGATCGAAGTGGCGATCAAGGATAGATTCCCAAGCCTCTCGCCCGTTAGCGGCTCCTGCCACGAAATAGCCTACTTCTTCGAGCGTGCGGCTAAACATCCGGCGTGTTTCGGGATCATCTTCCGCAACCAGAATGGATGGCGCGAATGGGACTGGCTTCTTTTTTTCTGTCAATTCTCTATCACAACACCAGCTTCACGGTAGGAAACGCCTCCAGGGCGGCTTCCGGTAGGCAACCCGTACCAGTCAGCGGAAGCTGCTCGGGGAGCTTTCAGTTGCCGCCCAATGCTAAGAGTGCGCCGATCCGGGTAGGATCTCAATCACCCAATGTGGGTCTCGGGGGTACCCTTTCGGGGGTGAGCCTCTGCCTGATGCTCTACAAACGCTTCGCCTGTCCGGTTCTGCTCCTGCATGAGGTTTACCAGCCGCCTTGCCAGAGCGTTGGCCAGATCATTATCTTGGCAGAGGCTCGGCATTCAGCAGTTGCAATGCTGACTGCTACTACTTGACAAACACCAAGCGATTGTAGTATAATAGTTTTACGATGAACCCCAAAAAGCCCACCGCCATTTCGCAAGCTGCCAGCATGATGGGCAAGAAAGGCGGCAAGCGAACGCTCGAACTGCACGGAGCGGAGCATTTCTCGGCTGCGAGTAAAGCGAGGAAAACATTCGGCGGGGGCTATCCAAAGGGCAGGCCGAGGAAGCCCAAGGGCAAGAAGGACGGAGGAAAGTGAAATGGCAGTCTACAAACAACCCAAGAGCAAATACTGGTGGTACAAGTTTGTTTGGAATGGCGACGTGGTTCGTGAAAGCACCAAGCAGGCGAACAAGCGAGTGGCGGAGCAAATGGAGGCAGCCCACAGAACTGCGCTGGCAAAGGGTGAGGTGGGAATCCGGGAGAGGAAGCCCGTCCCAACTTTGGCCCAGTTCGCCGATGAGAATTTTCTACCGTTCGTGCGTGCGACGAAGGCAGAGAAGCCCAGGACAATCACGTTTTATGAAACGACGGTGAAGAACCTAGAGTCGTGCGGCCAGTTGGCCAATCTCCCGCTGGATCGCATCACCTCTGAAGACTTGGGCAAATTCGCGGCAGCTCGTCAGGCAACTGGAATGCAGATTTCGACGGTTAACCGTGAACTCGCTACAGTGCGGCGAATGTTCAATTTGGCGTCGGATTGGGGCAAGGTGAGCACGAGGCTGCCCCGTGTCAGAATGAACCCCGGCGAGAATCAGCGTATGCGGGTTCTGACCGCCGAAGAGGAGCATGCCTATTTGAGGGCGGTATCGGACAACGCGCAGGGGATTCAGTACGCCTATGAGGAGGCACTCCAGGGAGTTCGTGCGGTTGTCCGTGGTGAGAAGCCGATCAAACCCGATGCGTTTCTATTACGGGACGTTGCCACAATTCTGGTTGATTGTGGTTTTAGGCCGGAGGAGTGCTATCGGTTGACGTGGGAGAACATCAGAGACGGCGGTATCAACATCCACCAAGGCAAGGGTCGAGGATCTCGGCGCAGGGTCCCCTGCACTCAGCGTGTTTGTAGCATCCTTGAGATGCGCTCTGCCGAGGCAAAAACCGAATGGGCGTTTCCTGCCAAAACGAAAAGCGGACACATTGAAAGTTCGACGCTGAAAAAACAGCACGCGGCTGCTCTGGCGGCTGCTGACGTTTCGCCTTTTGTGATTTATGATCTGCGGCACACCTGCATAACGAGGTGGGCAAAAATCTTGCCCTTGCCGGTGGTTCAGAAGCTTGCAGGCCACACGAGCGTCACCACCACGATGCGCTACGTGCACTTGAACGATGCGGATGTTCTTGCCGCGATGACGATGGCAGAGGAAGCAAAGAGTGGGCATACTTCTGGGCATACCGGGCAAAAAGCCGCCAAACAGGTTGCATCGGAAAGAGCCGAAACTCATTGATTTTATTAGGCATTGTTGGAGCTGGCGGAGGGATTTGAACCCCCGACCCTCTGATTACAAATCAGATGCTCTACCAACTGAGCTACGCCAGCTTATCAATGAGTTACGGGCTTTTTTGCGCCCTCCAAATCGATGACCTTGGGGGAAATCGTGGGGACGTGCCTCGATTCCAAGGCGTCCATCGCCTCACGCCGGGCTTGCGATCGGATGTGAGAGTAACGCCTCAGCATCGCCGTACTCATGTGACCCATGATATCAAGCATGGTGCCTTCCGGCACGCCGGCCTCTGCCATCTTCGTGCAGAACGAATGCCTGAGATCGTGGAGCCGGCAATTCACCTTCGCGGCCTTGCGGACGGATCTCCACGCCGTCTTTAGCGACGTAACCGGTCGCAAGGCATCATCGGGAGCCAGCCGGTTGCAGTGAGGGAACACGTACCAGCACGGCTGCAATGGACCAAGCTTCTGCGCACACCAAGCAGCGTGCTGACTCAGAGCAGCCCTGAGGTTCGCACTCATCGGGATTCTCCGGCCCTTGCCGGCATCGGTCTTCGAGTCGCCTACGGTGATCTCTCCAGCGCCGGTGAAGTCCACCTGAGACCAGCGAAGCACGCGGGCTTCATCACTTCGTAAGCCCGTCCAAGCGAGCGTGAACAGGAACGGATAGATCAAGCGCGATTGATTCCGCGCGGCCGTCTCGAGGATGGCTCTCTCTTCGTCCCGCTCGAGCGCGCGGCCGACATCGCGATTTTCGGCGAGCTTCTTCACACGCGGCCAAAGCGTCTTCCACGTATGACCCAGCGCAGCCGCAAGAATCTCGATCTCCAAATTGATCGTGCGGCCAGCCGGCCGATGCCCACGCGTTTTTTCGGACATGCGTTTCGCCATGTAGTCGAGCATGACGGCTCCCGTCAGGTCCGACAGCATCAGCCCACCCAGACAGCGCACCAAGTGGGCGGAACGGTTCTTCACCATCGTGACCGAATTCGCGCGGTGATTGACGCCGTACTCCCGCGCGTAATCCTTAAGCACGTCGGCAACACCGCGGATTCGATGCTGCGGTTCCACAGAGGGCAGACCCGCGTTCGCGCGCTCGAATTCCAGCCGGCGGTTCTTCTCGGCTTCAACGGCGATCGTCTTGCGCACCGATCCGCTGGACTCCCGCACGCGGCGGCCGGCATACACGAACTCGTACCACCAGACGCGCTGCACAACGCTCGCGCCGGTTTTCCGATCTTTGTAGGTGGGGCGGTAGACGGCCATGGTTTAATCTCCGGGCAACCGATACAATCGCAACCGCTGCAATTCTCTGACGAGTTCCGCTTCTTGGCCCTCATCGAGCTGCAAGCGCTCGTAGTCGATAGTGGCATGGATCTGCAGCCAAGCTCCCTTAACCGCCGGTTCAGACGGTGGATCGGACTCCGCGAGCGCCGCTTCGAGTTCATCCCCACGATCCTCCAGCAGAAGTTTCTGTCCGCCGATCGCCGCGAACACAACCTCGACTGCGCGCCTCACATCAGGGTCCTTAACTTCGATTTCCACGTTCGGCACGGGCAGCCCTCCCATCCGGGGCTTACGCCCCGTCCTCTGCGGATTGTTTTTTTCGTTCACGATTCCAAGGAAGATCTGATCCTCAACAGCGTGACGACTCGGAATATGACCTTCCGGCGCACGAAATCCAGGATTTTCCCGCACCCAGGCAAGGTTCTCATCGAGATTGTGAATCAGACCCCAATATGCGATTTCCGCGTAGATGCGCTCGCCTAGCGCATGCGGCGAGAGCTTCTTCTTGGCAGAAAGGCGGCCCGTCTCCGCTCGCAACAGACGCAGTTCCTTCCAAGCGCGGTCTCTTAGCCCTTGATACGTCTCTCCCAGAAGAACAGAGGACACAAATTCCGCATACCCTCCAGCGAGCGCAGTCTCAAATTCTTTTCCGATCCGCGCAAGTTCCTCCGGATCGGGCTCTACCCCATTTAGCTCCTCATCGTCATCGGGCATCGGTCTTCCCTTTCTTCTTCCGCTTGGACCAGCGGGCTTGCGCAGCTTGGCGGGCGCTCTCGCTGCGCTGTTCATTGCTCATGTTCTTGGCGCGTTTCCGGCCACCCTGTGCGCCGGTTTGCTTTGAAGAACTCGAAGAACTCAATCATCCACATTGTGGATGCAAACTTGCGCCGCGTCTTCCTGGCCTTCCCCAAAAGAGTGGCATATACTCAAGTATTGCACAGCGTGTACTAACGGTATTGCACAGCCTATCCCCTTAGTGATATATTCCGGTGTAATGGCGGTAGACTACAGCTCGTGGCTCGAAGCGGCAAAAGGCGAACTCCTTCGGCTTCAAGGGGAAAAGAACCGCATCCGCAACGAGCGAGCAGCTCTCGACTTCAGCGAACGAGACGTGGACAAGAGAATTGACGCAATGGCGCAAACCGTCAGCGCTCTTGCCTCCTTAGTGCCCGAAGCCGCTCCCGAACCGACTCTCATGGGAATCTTATCTGCAATCGGCAAAACGCTTGTGGACGTGGGGATCAAAGGCAGGATCTTGGCGATTTTGCAGGCGAACGCGCCAAAGCAGTTTTCCGCTGTCGAGATAAGGGCAGAGCTTGAAGCCGGCGGCTTCTATCTGGGCGATTACTCCAACGCACTCTCTACGATCTACACCACTCTGAAGCGCATGGTGGACACAGGAGAGATCAGTGAAAAACAGGTCGCCGAAGGGAAGAAGTTTCACGCGCAGAGTCTGTTGACTCCTGGGCCCCTTCCGGCGATGTTGGCTACGCTCGACATGCCCCGACTTCCGCCGCCGCAGTACGGTCGTCGGCAGCGGAAACAGGAAAAGAAATGAAACGATTCGGCGGCTTTGAGCTTCAGAGTTGTTGGGAGTCCGGTTCATTGGCGCAGAAAGGAGGTGCCTAACATGGCACGTAATTCCGCCTCGGCGTTCTGGGATCTTATCCAGAAGGCGTCGCTGTTGCTGGGCCTAATTGTCGCCATTCGGTCTCTCAGCAGCGGTAGGTGACAGGTTAGGGGATGCCTTCGTTCTCGGCATCCCCTCTCTACGCGACAAAAAGAATCATCAATCCAGGTGGTGAACGCGCGTTACCGCCGATCTGGTGGAGATCAGAAGCGCAGTGCGAGATCCAGATGATCGAGTCTGGCTTGCAAGTCCTTAAGGCTGCTTGCCTGCATCGGGCAGTCGACGCAATTCTTGTCGTCGCATTCGGTGTTCGAGCATTTCTCGCAATCGCCATCGATGCAGCTCTGACATTCGCAGCCACACTCCTCCTCCGCCGCGCGGCCGGCACGCTTCGCTTTGTCTAAAATTGCGTGCATGTCGTGACTCAATCTGCCCATTCGCTCGCGCGCAGCTCTGTTTATTGCCATCGTCGTTGATCCTCGATTGTTGGTTTGGTGGTGCGTGGTGCGCCCGCCGCCCGTGCCCTGGCACGGGTTCAGGCACTCCGCCGTGAGCGCGTCGAGTTTGTGCGCGCTCGCGGCTTGTACTACAAACTTGTTCTAGAAGAGGCCGGCGCTTCTTCCGCTACCGGGCGGGCGGCCAAAACAGGTCCCCTTGCTGGCCACCACGCGGCTCCTGATCCCACCCAAGCAGCCGGAAGACACGGCAGCTCTCGCGGATCAGCTCCAGACGGATCTTGACCCAGGGGTTTGGCTTCGGTTCGCCAAAACGGTTGCGAATCACCGCCCCGCCGGTCACCAGGATCTTAGCGTCCGCGTCGCGGATCTGATCTTGCAGGCGGCAGAAGCGCACGAGCATCGCTTGGCTGGGCCGGTCGGGAAACGCACCGCTGGCGATGCCTTCGTCCCAAATTTTCCGCGCGGCGGGTGATAGCGTGGCGATGTCATCCACGTCGCCGGCAGGTTCGAGGGCCTCTTCATCGGGCGCGGCGCGCATTGGCATAGCGGTTAACACAAAAAGCAAATCTCCAGATTCCCCGCAACGCGAAAATTTGGCTGGGCAACGGTCACGGCAGGGGCCGATCTCCCAGGATTTTACCCACCCCCCGGTCCCGCGTGGCCCTCTTCGGTCGGCTTCAGATTAACATGCACCGCAAAATGCCACGGTGTCTCCGGCGTCCCGGTGTTCCGCCCGAAAGGTGGGTTCCTACACCTATACAACACCCAGTATCCGAACCGATTCCTTATATACACGTGGATACTGGAACACTGGAACACCGGAGTGAAACTGGCTTATGGATCACGGGTTTCCGGTGTTCCAGTCGGTGTTCCAGTTCCCCCGGTGTTCCAGTTCAGAGGGCGATACCGCCACTGACGCTCGCCCCGCGCGGAGCCGCCGGCGCGCCATCGACGATGAGGGATCTTGGGGCGTGGCCCTTAGCGTCTGCGGCCGCAGAGCGGCGCGCCGTTGAGTCAGCGATCGTGCGCAGCACGGCTTCTTCCAAGGGCGGATCACAACGCTCCGCGTTAACCGCCGAGATCGTTGCGAAAATTTCGGCCGCACCATGACCCAACTGCCGAAGGCGTGCGCCAGCACGCACCAACAGCGCCTTGCGCGCGCCCCCCACGGTCTTCTGTGGAGGCTTCTTCATCCCCACCTGCTTGACATCAGGCGTTCCGTCCGCGCCGGATCTCCGTCGACTAATTCGTAAGACCCATGCGTCGTTTTGCACTGGCAATGCGCCGCGCGCGCATTCAAATAGCTCTGCGGATCTTCGTCTAGCTCGCCACCGCCATGGACATGCTGCCGCCGACAGAGCGGACAAGTGGGCACCGTCCAACGCCAGTAGCTCCGCCGGCGATCATGCACGATCGACAAAAAAGCCTGAGCCTCAGGAATGTCATCACCGAGGGAAACCGCATTCCAGAAGCGCCCGCGAAACGGGAAGGGGAATCGGAACCTCATTGCGCAGCGGCCACCTTGCCCCCCGTTGGCTTTGTCGCTAACCAGGCCTCGATATCTTTTACGCGGTAGAGGACACGCCCACCGGTCTTACCCATCGTTCCGGAAACCTTGACAAACTGCGGGCCATCACCACGCGCACGCATTCTGCGAAGCTGGTGGACAGCGACCCCGTAGAACGTTTGCACCTCGAACTCAGACAACAGGACTTTTTCCATGCCACGATCATGGATCAGCGAGCAAAAAAACATAGCAGACATAAAACGTTTCCGCTACATTCCATGGGCGAAATGTTTTTTAAGAGATCGTTACCGCGCGGTGCGCCGGCAAACTCGCCATCATTGGCGATGGGATCCGACAGCGCCATGGGGAGTGTCGTGGGCCCAGCACGCGGGCGCTGACCTTGGGGGAAATCGTGGGGACAAGGGGACAAAAACGGGCGCAAATTCATCGTGCCCGTTAGGGCGGAATAACTATCTGAAGTGTTGATACTGAAGGGGTTAGTATTACAACGGAAAGACTTGCAAAAGCGCTGCGCAGCGATTACAAATCAGATGCTCTACCAACTGAGCTACGCCAGCCGAATGGCCACCTAAGCCTGCTTTATCAGGTTAAACGGAGCAAAGGTTGAAACGCAATCCGGCTTGACGCGTTCGCTTCCCGTTTTGCGCGCGCGGTGTCCTGCTTACACCTTTGGCTGCTCGAATTTGGGAAGCAGCAAATGAATTACGAGGAAGGCGAACAGGTAGGCGAAGCCGGCGCAGAAAAACAACGGGCCGTACGCGCCGTGCGAATAATCCAGCCAATAGCCGACAACCGGCGAGACGAGCATCCCGCCGACCGCACCTCCCAATCCGCCAAGTCCCACAACGGAGCCCACGGCCGAAGACGGGAACGTATCCGAAGCCAGGGTGAACAGATTGGCCGACCAGCCCTGATGCGCTGCCGCTGCCAGAGCCACCAGACCGGCGGCCAGCCACAGGTTTCCGCCTGCGTACATGACCGCCGAGACGGGCACCACAGCCAGGGCACAGGTCATAAGAGCCGTTTTGCGCGCGCGAGTGAGCGAGTAGCCGCGCCCAAGGAGGCGGCCGGATAACCAACCTCCACCGATGGAACCCACATCCGCCGCCAGGTAGACAGCGATGAGCGGCGGACCCAGGCTGGCAAGATCGAGGCCATATCTGCGGTTGAGAAACCCCGGCAACCAGAAAAGGTAGAACCACCAGACCGGGTCCGTGAGGAACTTTCCGAGCAGGAAGGCCCACGCAGCCCGCGTGCCGAGCAAGCGCCGGTATGGAATCGCGCGCACCGATTCTTCGGAACCGTCGGATTCAATGAGCGCCAGTTCCTCCGCCGAGAGGCGCTTGTGCTCGCGCGGCTGCCGGTAGATTAAAAGCCAGGCCGCGACCCACAACAGATCCAGGAAACCCGTGACCACGAAGGAAAGGCGCCATCCAAAGTGCTGCGCAACGAATGGAACAAGTAACGGTCCGATCAGCGCGCCAAGATTAGATCCGCTATTGAAAATGCCGGTAGCCAGCGCTCGTTCCCGTTTCGGGAACCACGCGGCGACAGTCTTGATAGCCGCCGGAAAATTCCCCGCTTCGCCGATGCCCAGGACAAAGCGGGCTGCCGCAAACTGCACAGCGCTGCGCGCCAACGCGTGCGACATCGACGCCAGGCTCCAGACCAGCACCGCCAGCGTGTAGCTCAAGCGCGTGCCCACGCGGTCGATGATGCGCCCCGCCAGCGGCATCATCAAGGCATACGCGCCCTGAAAGGCAAATACCACCCAGCCGTAATCCGCCTCGTGCCATCCCAGCTCGCGGGCGAGCACCGGCTTGAGCAGGCCCAGCACCTGGCGATCGAGGTAATTGACACTCGTGGCGTAAAAAAGGAGGCCGCAAATGTACCAGCGAAAATGATGCGTCTCACCGCTCATCTGAGGCTGGTGATCGAAACCGCATCCATGGCAAGTCGTCGGGCTGACGAGTGATAGCCGATGCGCAAGCGCCTACGCTTGTTCGTGCGCCATCCTATTTGGCGGTGCCATTCAGCGCCGCAGGCATTTTTGGTATTCGTGTTTTGAGAATAATGATGTCCCCGTAACCGATCTTTAGGTTCAGCTTGTGCGGGGCGGACGAGTCATTCTCGACCCGATGGCCGATGAACCAAAATTTGCGCTTCTCATGTCCGGGGAAGTCGGAGACCACGCTGCCGAAATTGCTCTGGGCGTTGATCGTGTACCGGCCTTCCTCGGGCAGACCTAGTGTAATCTCCCCCTGACGGACCGCCACCTGGATGTCGCTCGTCAGGTTGTTCACATGCACTTCGCCAAACGTGTGATCGGCGATCAACCGGGTATTGGCTGGGACGTTGATCCGGTAATCGAGATCGAAGTCAGTGCCGCACAAAAGGCCCGAGAGGGAATGACGGCCGGGAAAGTCGGTAGTAATGATCAATTCGTCGCCATCGCGGTGCACATCGATTTGCACTCGATCCAGCTCGTTACGGGCTTTCTGAAGCTCCTGCGGAGCATGCTCCACCTTGGTGGACTTAACCGTCGTGATTTCGACGTCGGGGCGATCCCAGCCCTCCACCGCAACCTCGCCCACCGAGTTCTTGATCCTGAGCACACCACCGGCCGGGAAATCGATGTGCTCTGTTTTGCTGATCTGCACCTTTTGCCGCGGTGCGTCGTCGGCGAGCAGCAGATAACTCACGCCGAACCCGATGATTGCCAGTCTGCGTACCATGAGTGCCTATAGTGTGCGGAAGGTGCCTATTCTTGAATACTGGAGCGGGAGACGGGAATCGAACCCGCAACCAACAGCTTGGAAGAATAACCGTGGTTTGAAAATAAAGAACATATGCGCCGCTGGCGCTGAATACTGGTTACTGTAACCACTGCGTTTTCAACCGCGCTCCATTTTGCCCGACCTTAACAGAGTAAACGGAGTAACGATGAACCTGCAACTGATGCATGCGGAAGGGGAGAGGCAGCTTTTCAGCACCCGCTTTGAGCGCACAGTTCGAACGACCACCGCCGGGCGCTCTTACACCGATGCTCCTCTTGTTCTCTCCAACGCTGCCCGCAGGCTTCATCAATCGTCGGGCAGCTTGGCCACCGCTTAGGTTATTCGGCATTCACGAGAACAGGCACGGGGCCCGAACCTCGCCGCACTAAAGGGTATTCTTCAATGACCTGAGATCGCCATGGTCGGTAAGGTTCTGGCGCAGTATCAGATCACCGAAAAGCTGGGCGAGGGCGGCATGGGTGTGGTACGGAAGGCGCGGGATACCCACCTGGACCGGTTCGTCGCGCTGACGACGCTCTCCGCTGATAGGCTGGCCGACCCGGAGCGCAAGCGCCGCTTCGTATCTGCAAGGGGGCCGTTGGAAGCCCGCCACCTGCGACGCTCACTCTGCGACGGAATCTAGTTAAAGCAGTCTGATATTGTGTTCGATCGTTTTTATGAGACTGTCCATTCTGCCGCTTAGCACCTGTTCGCAGCGCTGAGCGTGTAGTCCGTGGTCTTTATCTTCACCGAGGCCTTGTTGGGTGCTGGTCTGGAGCTCTTCAAGTACGTCGGGCAGGACGCATCCATCGGACGCGCGGTTTACTTGTCGGCACACCTGGTCAACACACTCCTCATGCTCGGAGCGATTGCTCTGGCGGGGTGGTGGGGCTCCGGACATCAGGCGCCCCGGTGGAGCGATAACCGGCGGCGGGCGGCGCTCCTTGGAGTTGCGCTTTTGGCTGTTTTGGCGCTGGGCGTCAGCGGCGCCATTACAGCTTTGGGAGACACGCTGTTTCCTTCAGTTTCCCTGCGAGGCGGGTGGGTAGCCGACTTTTCGTCCACCTCGCACCCGTTCATCCGAATGCGGATCTGGCACGCCGTGATGGCAGCGGTGGCCGGAGGATGTGTCGTGGTCGTTTGCGGTTGCGATTTCGCACGAGGCTCCGCAAAGCGCTCGGGCCGCGTCGTCGGTGGTTAATTTAGTTGTGGCGCAACTCTCGGCCGGTTTTCTCAATGTCTGGCTCCTCGCTGCGGTGTGGATGCAACTCGTTCATCTGCTACTGGCAGACCTTCTCTGGATCGCGCTGGTTCTGTTCGCGGCCGCCGCACTCGAGCCGGAGGTGGCACGCGAGCGCGTCCTCGAACCTCGGTGCGATCACCGAGCCATCCCGGTCTAACCCGTTCAGGTCTTTCCATCTGGCTCAGCCGGATGCTCACCGCGTTGATGCAACCTATCAAGCCAGCCGATTTCGCGACGTGAGGAATGAGATTCAAAAGCAACCTTAGCTGGCACTCGAAGGTCGATCTGCGTACCACCAGTTATGCGATTCCGAACCTTCAGGCGCGCCCCTATTCTCTCCGCCAGTTGTTGCACATCACGCGGAATCGAATGCAGCACCTCAGAGCCGGACTTGCGGCCGTCATGTCGAATAAGAAGCCGGAATTCATTGGGCCTATAGCGAAGTTCCACTTTGACTTCCCTGGCACGCGGTTGGCGAAATGCATTGAGCAATGCATCCCTTCCAATACTGTAAAAACCTACGCGGACGCTCGGTTGCAATGGCAGGGGCCGGCCTTTCACCGTGACACAAAAGCTCACGTCTCCTTGCAATCCGAGTTCTTGCGGAATCTCAGACAGTGCGCGTTCCAGATCATGAACGCTTTCTGTCGAGCGCAGTCCTCGTAAAGTAGTACGGCCTTCCTCTACGACCAGCCCCATGGATTTCAATACACGACGGAGGGGCACGAATGCAGGCGAATCAGCCGGCAATTGATCGACTGCGATGTGGAGTTGCATGGACGTGCTGATAACACCTTGTAATAACGTATCGTGCAATATCTGAGCAACTCGCATACGCTCCGCTAGGCGTTCTTCAAAGCGGACATTCAGTCTATCCGCCATCTGATTCAGCCGGAACCGGTGAAGGGCGAATACAGAGGCTAAACACACGAGCGCACAAGCCGACAGGAACCACCATCTCCGCCAAAATGGCGGCGTACCTTCCGTGACGGCGGAAGCGATCACACCCTCGGTCGGCAATACATCCGCGGTGAGTGGCGGACGAAAGTCCGGGCCGACCAGCAGCGCGGCGTACGCCACACCGGGATGGGTCATGCTCTTCCAGGTTGAATCTGATTGAATTTTCGTAAATGGCTGGATTCCGAAAATTCTCTATACGAACTATCCCGGGTCGCTCGAAAGCGACTTGGCCCATCAGTCGCTTGATGCTACCGTTGGCCACGCGCAGGGCGACGGCACGAGGCCGACCCCCGCGGAACAGCAGCAAATCGTCAATTTCGAGATGGCGTTATTCACAGCGCAATCCTTCGGGTTCTTCACCGGACCCCTGAACGCTGCGGGCGGCAATGGGGGGCCGATACCGCTGGCCACGCTGCCGTTCTTCGTTAGCATCAACTCGAGTGTCCACGCGTTACTACCTAACGGGCCGGAACAGCCGGGTGGGCTGATGACGCCGGGCGACGGCCAGTTCACGTCCAACATCTTCAACCTCTACAATGCGTGGTCAGGACTGCCTCCCTATGACTTCCGGGCGTCGGTGGCCCGGGGGCAGGTCATCTTCAACAGCAGACCCGTCATCATCACGGGAGTAGCCGGCATCAACGACGATGTTTCCGACGGCGGACTGGTCTCTGGCGGGATTCCATCGCTTACCGGAACCTGCGGCACCTGCCACGACCCACCGAACGTAGGCAACCACTCCTTTCCTACACCCTTGAACATCGGGACCGGCGACCCCAGCTCTTCGAGCGCAGCGGTCAATATGGGCGGGCTGGATATCAGCTATCTGCCGCAGATCACGGTCTGTCAGCTAGTGGACGGTCAGCCGAGCGGCAACTGCAAGACGACTAGCGATCTCGGCCAAGCGTTGATCGACGGCAAGTTCGCTCATGTCGGCAAGATCAAGGGACCGGTCCTCCGCGGCCTCTCCGCCCGCGCCCCATACTTCCATAACGGCTCGGCTCAGACCCTGCTGGATGTCGTGCATTTTACGAGAACCGCTTTGGACTTGTCCTGAGCCCACAGGACGAGCTAGACCTGTTCAACTTCCTGAGCGTGCTCTGAGCGGATCATCCCAAGCAGGAGCCCGCCAAAGAACTGGCAATCGGACTGCGTACAGAACACGAGGTGACCCTCATCCCTCCACCTTCTCTTCAAACTGTGTGGACGTTCTGGTGGACAGTCGCAACGCGGAACCATCTGAATGTGCGGCACGAGCCGTACGTCAAATCAATATCGTACAGATTCCACAGAGAATACAACAGAGCAGGTAGCTCTTGTGTAACATGAAGTCGTGCCTCGCGTTTTGTTGGTAGCCGCGACCACCGGATATCAAACGCGCATGTTTGCGGATGCGGCGCGGCGGCTCGGATTCGATATCGCGCTGGCCACGGACCGTTGCCACGTATTGGAAGATCCTTGGGGGGACGATGCGATCCCGGTGCGCTTCGAGGATCCATACGCCTCGCGCGACATACTCGCGGCGGCGGGACCATTCGACGGAGTTGTCGCCGTTGCCGACAGGCCCACATTTCTCGCGGCGCTTACTGGCGAAGCGCTGGGCATTCTACATCATCCACCATCGGCTGTGGCGGCGTGCCGAGACAAGTTTCTGGCACGCCAGGCATTTCAAGCCGCGGGGCTCCTCGTTCCGGAGTTCTTTCGGACTCCAATCAACAGCGATCCAATTGAGATCGCGCGCCACGCAGATTTTCCATGTGTACTGAAGCCGCTTGGGTTATCTGGAAGCCGCGGTGTCATTCGTGCGAACAACGTTGAGGAGTTCGTGGACGCATTTGCGCGCGTCCGAGCGCTGTTGGAAAGCACGGACGTGGCGGCACTGCGTGAAGAGCAGAACCGTTATCTACAGGTGGAACGATTCATTGAAGGCCGCGAGTTTGCTTTGGAAGGCGTGGTCACGCGCGGTGAACTGCGCGTACTCGCGATCTTCGACAAGCCCGATCCGCTGGATGGCCCATTCTTCGAGGAAACCATCTATTTGACGCCTTCGAGGGAGGACGAAGATTCTCAAAGAGCGATGATCGAGGTTACGAGAAGGGCCGTTCGTGCTCTTGGGCTCACGCATGGACCGATCCATGCCGAAGCGCGCGTGAACGGCGAGGGCGTCTGGGTCCTAGAGGTTGCCGCACGGCCGATCGGCGGTCTCTGCGCTCGCACGTTGCGATTCGATCGCGACACATCACTCGAAGAACTGATCCTGCGGCACGCGGTGGGCCAGGATGTCTCTCGATCGCAACTCTGCGACATGGCGAGCGGTGTCATGATGATCCCGATTCCCAAGGCTGGCATTTATGAAGGTGTGGACGGTGTCAAAAGCGCGGCGAAAATTCGCGACGTAGAGGACATTGTCATCACTGCGAAAGAGGGTCAGAAGATTGTGCCTTTGCCCGAAGGGTCAAGCTATTTGGGATTCATTTTCGCGCGGGCGGAATCGCCGGATCGAATCGAGCACGCCCTCCGCAAGGCGCACGCCTGTTTGCACTTTGAGATTGCCACCGCGCTGCCCGTGGTCGGGCGCTAGCCTTTTTGTTGGGGCGGAACGTAGTCAGGCGGAAGGGCTGCGCCTTGGCCGAAGAAATACTCCTCCATCTGTTTGAGAAGAAATTCCTGCGCCTCGGGCGTTCCCAAGTTCAGCCGGTACTCGTTCATGAGCATTTTCATGTGCTCAACCCACATTTTCCAGGCTTCCTTGGAAACGTTCTCGTAGATTCTCTGGCCGAGAGGATGGCCTTCAAACGGAACCTCATCGAGCCCTGCCATCTCCTTCTGGAACTTCACGCAAAACACTTTGCGCGCGCCCGGCTCGATCTTTACCGCACTTGGAGGCCCACTGCCGCAACCACATCCCATTCAAAATCTCCTACAACTCAGAATACTACGTTCAGTCCGCTGGTTTGGCGCTGGGAGTGCCGGGCTTCCATTTCAGCACAGGACGTCGCGCGGCAGTAACTTCGTCGACGCGGCTGATGCGTGTGCTATGCGGCGCCGAGCGCACCAATTCAGGATCGGTCTCGACCTCTTGCGCGATAGAGGCCATGGCATCGGCGAAGAGGTCGAGTTCGCGCTTGCCTTCCGTTTCTGTGGGCTCGATCATGAGCGCGCCGCGCACGATGAGAGGGAAGCTTACGGTGTACGGATGAAAGCCGTAGTCGATCAATCGCTTGGCGATATCGCCGGTGCGCACACCATGCTTGGCTTGCCGATCATCACTAAACACGACCTCGTGCATGTTGGGCGCCTTGAAAGGCAGATCGTAATGCGGTTCGAGCTTTTTCCGAATATAGTTGGCGTTGAGCACAGCATCCACGGTCGCGTTTCGCAATCCGTTGCCACCGTGCGCCAGAATGTAGGCCAGCGCACGGACGATCACGCCGAAATTTCCGTAAAACGCGCGGACACGGCCGATGGAGCGCGGGCGCTTGTAGTCGAACGTCCACCTGTTGCGTAAGTGCTTGAGACGAGGTAACGGAAGGAACGGCTCCAGGATCTTTTTGACAGCAACGGGGCCGCCCCCGGGCCCGCCGCCTCCATGCGGCGTAGAGAACGTCTTGTGCAAGTTGAGGTGCATGACGTCCACGCCGAAGCGACCGGGCTGTGCGATCCCTACCAGCGCATTCATGTTCGCGCCATCCATGTAGAGCAGCGCGCCCTTCTTGTGCAGAATGTCCGCGATACTCTTGATGTTTGCCTCGAAAACACCGAGCGTGTTGGGATTGGTCACCATCAACGCGGCGACGTCCTGGTCGACGATGCGCTCGAGCTGCGCCAGGTCCACAGAGCCACAGTCGTTGGAACGAATGTTCTCGACACTGTAACCGGCGATGGCGGCGGTCGCGGGGTTAGTACCGTGGGCCGAATCCGGTATGAGCACTTTCTTGCGAGGATTGCCGCGCTTCTCGAGGAGCGCGCGGATGAGGAGGATGCCTGTCAGTTCGCCATGCGCCCCCGCGGCCGGCTGTAGGGTGACGGCGTCCATACCTGTGATCTCAGCGAGCGCCGCTTCCAGGCGCGCCATGATGTTCATCGCGCCTTGCGCCAAAGCTTCCGGCTGGTATGGATGCGCCCAGGCCAAGCCGTCGAGCCGCGCCACCAACTCATTGACGCGCGGATTGTACTTCATGGTGCAGGAGCCGAGCGGATAGAGACCGAGATCGATGGCGTAGTTCCACGTAGACAGGCGCGTGAAGTGGCGAATGGTTTCGACTTCGCTGACCTCGGGGAAACCGTCGATTTCCGAGCGCACGTTCGCCGCGCCCAGAACAGTTGCGGCGTCGACCGGCGGCACATCGAGCGGCGGCAACTGGTAACCCTTCTTGCCGGGTGAACTCTGTTCGAACAACAAGAGCTCGTTTTGTGTGATGTGAGAACGGACCTTGGCGATCATGCCGCTTGCGGAACGGGCTCGAACGCACGCCCTACCTCATCCATATGCTCGCGCCGGGTCATTTCCGTTGCGCACAGAAGCACGCAATGCTCCAACTCCGGGTACCACTTGCCCAGCGCCACGCCTCCGATGATCTTTTTCTTGAGCAATAACTGGTTAATCTCTTCGGGAGCACGGCCGTTGGTGGAGGCGACGAACTCGTTGAAGAACGGGCCAGTGAAGCGTGGCTTCAATAGGCTACTCAGGTAGTGGGCCTTGGCCAGATTCTGCTCGGCGAGCTCGCGTAATCCCTGCTTTCCGTAAACACTCATGAAGACGGTTGCCATGAGCGCGATCAGCGCCTGGTTGGTACAGATGTTGGAGGTCGCTTTCTCCCGGCGAATATGCTGCTCGCGGGTGGCGAGGGTTAGGCAGAAGGCGCGATTGCCGCGGGAATCGGTAGTTTCGCCGACCAAGCGGCCGGGCATCTGGCGAATAAAGCGTTCTTTCGTCGCAATGATGCCGGCGTATGGCCCGCCGTATGACGGCGCGATGGCGAATGATTGCAGTTCCCCTGCGACAATATCGGCGTCAACCGGCGGCTGCAGAATCCCCAAGGACACGGCCTCCGTGAAGATCACGATGAGCAGCGCACCGTGCTTGTGGGCCAGTTCGGCCACCGACCGTATATCTTCGACGATTCCGAAGAAGTTGGGCGACTGAACGATTACGGCGCCGGTCGCGTTGTCTATTTTGCGCTCGAGATCTTCCAGATCGAGAGTTCCGGAGTCGGGTAGATACCCGAACTCCTCGATGGACAATTGCCCGTGCCGACCGTAGGTGCGGAGCACTTCGCGATACTCGGGATGGACAACTCGCGATGCGAGAACACGATGCCTGCCGGTAATGCGTGCAGCCATTAGGGCTGCTTCTGGGACGGCAGTGGAGCCATCGTACATCGAGGCGTTGGCTACATCCATGCCGGTCAACTGGCAGATCATGGTCTGGAATTCGAAGATGGTAGTCAGAGTACCTTGCGAGATCTCGGCCTGGTAAGGAGTGTAAGACGTGAGGAACTCGCCGCGCGAAACAACCGTATCCACCATGACGGGACGGTAGTGCGCATAAACGCCGGCGCCCAAAAACGAAGCATATCCATTCGCATTTTCCGCGGAGCGGGCGTGAAAGTAGTCGACGATTTCGAATTCAGAGATACCGGGCGGCAGCGCCAGCGGCGCTTCGAAGCGCACATCTTCGGGAAGATGCGCGAACAGTTCTTCTGCGGACTGGAGCCCGCAGACCGCCAGCATCTCACGGCGTTCGGAGTCAGACTTCGGAAGGTAGCGCAACTAGCTCTCTGCCCCCACGTAGGTCTGATAATCGGCAGCGGAGAGCAACGTCTTCAGTTGATCGGGCGCGCTCATGCGGACTTTTACCAGCCAGGCCGCGCCGTGAGGATCCTGATTCAACTTCTCGGGCGACTGGCCCAGAGTTTCGTTTACTTCGACGACCTCGCCAGAAACGGGAGAGTATATGTCGGAGACTGCCTTCACGGACTCAACCGAGCCGAGTGACTTGCCAAGCTCGACCGAAGCACCCACTTTCGGGAGGTCGACATAGACGATATCGCCGAGCTCGTGTTGCGCGTGATCGGTAATGCCAATCACGCCGAGATCTCCCTCGACGCGCACCCACTCGTGTTCCTTCGTGTAACGGAGATTCTCCGGATACTTCATGCGGTTTTCGCTCGTTTATAGAACGGGGTCGGGACGGTTTCGGCTTCCACGGGCTGGTTGCGGACCATTACTTCAATTTTCGCACCGGGACGGGCTTCACTAACCGGCAGGTAGCATAGCCCGATGTTCTTGTTCAGGCTGGGCGCAGGCGAACCGCTAGTGACCCAGCCGGCCGGCGAACCATTCAGCCTGACTTCGTAGCCGTCACGGCCGATGCCACGTCCGCGCATTTCAAAACCTACCAGCTTGCGGCGTACACCTTGCTGTTTCTGCCTGGCGAGCGCAGCGCGCCCAATGAACTCGCCCTTGTCCAGTTTGACGATCCAGCCGAGTTCGGCTTCGTACGGCGTGATGGAGGCGTGGATTTCGTGGCCGTACAGGGCCATTTTGGCTTCCAAACGCAGAGTGTTGCGCGCGCCAAGTCCGCAGGGCTTGATGCCGAACTCGCTGCCGGCATCCAGCAACTCTCTCCAGATGCGCACAGCTTCATTCGGAGCGACGTAGATTTCGAAGCCGTCTTCGCCGGTGTAGCCGGTGCGTGCTATGCGCGCATGCGTGTGGGAAACGGTTCCATCCGTGAACCAGTAATAGCCGATCGACGACAAGCCGGCACTCGTGAGCTTCTGAAGAGTGCGCAAGGCAAGCGGCCCTTGCACGGCGATCTGCGCATAACGATCGCTCGTGAATTCGACTCGTGCGTCGAACTTGTTGGCTGCGCGGATATGTTCGAAGTCTTTTTCCTGGTTGGCTGCGTTGACACAAAGGAAGAAGTGATCGGCGGCGACTTTGTGCACCAGGATGTCGTCGACAAAACCGCCATGCTCGTAGAGCAAACCCGAGTAATGCGCCTGGCCGATTTGGAGTTTCGACACGACGTTGGTGGTAACGTAGTCGACCAGACGGGAAGCATCGGCGCCCCGGATCTCAATTTCTCCCATGTGGCTGACGTCGAACAGACCAACGGCATTGCGGACTGCCAGATGTTCATCGACGATGCCGGAGTACTGGACGGGCATCTCCCAGCCACCGAAATCCACCATGCGCGCCCCCATGGACACGTGTACATCGTGCAGCGGAGTGCGCTTGAGCGAAGCGGATTGCGCCATGGAATAACCAAGCTAACAGGGGAGGGATGGGGTGTCAAACGATGCGTAGATCAGCTGATTACAGTGTGACGGCGGGTGCTTGCCTTCTATCCGGCGGACTCGTCTCTGTCCCCGGCTTTTCCCTCAGGGCAGGCCGCTAGCCAGTAAAGCGGACCCGAATCGCCGAGGGCCTGGGTCCTGTATGAGTCGGCAGTGCGTGCGACTATCCAGTTACAATGTCGCGCAACTTCAGTTTTCCCGCTAGTAAATCTCCCACTTCGTGGCAGCCCGTGAGAAGAACACATTCATCCTGCATCACCTGCTCCGCCTCACTGGGTGTCAACGGCGGTAGGTACACAGGGCCGGAAAGTTCCCTCTGAGCCACGGATTCGCCATGGGCGTTGGCAACAAACTGGCAGCGTCCATTCCAGAATCTGATGCCGCGTACAGTGCCGTCTGGTGATTGCCGCAGGTAATCGATGAACATTCCATTTGGGTCGATCACTTTTATGATTCTTTCGGGAGGCCATTCTCTGCTGGCGCGCGCTTGTCCATTCGGGTAGGCAGCCTTCTACCGTCAACCTCTCCCTCCCGCACCAAACTGCTTGTGCTGCAAGCCGTGCCAAGCGGGTCAGCGCGAGCACTCAAGGGATCAGTTGCCGATTCACTTCTTGTGGCGCCCGTATTGGTCGCTGGTCCGGGGGTTCCCATAGCGTCCGCCTTTGTGGCTGCTTCCCTGACCACCCGGAAAGTGACCGCCGTGGCTCCTCGTGTGCTTTGTGCCGGAATATTGCGGCCCGGATGAGTTGTGGCCGATGCCGTACTTGGCGCCGGAGGCGGCCATGCCGATGACTTCCGGAGCGCCGAGATTGGCGGCGAGAAAGGCGAGGTTGGTGATCCAGACGGGGACTTTACGGCCGGAGGTGAGTCCCTGGTTTTTCCCACCTGGCTTTTCCCAAGCGTGACCCGGCTCACTGCGAGCTTTCCTGCGGGCGAATCCGCACTTCTGCACGAGCAAAACCTCCTCGGAAAACTTTTCTCCACGCGTTACAGTTTTTCCGCGCGCTTTCCGCCCTAGAAGATGAGAGAGTTCGGGATCAACCCGAGCTCGAAGGAATCGGAGGAAACTTCAATGTCGAAATACGCGAGAAACTGCAACTCTGCATACGCCGCGAGTTGCCTGATCCTGTTGAGCGGCCTGGCCATTCGAGCGACAGCCCAGAACCCCGCACCTGAACCCGACCCGTCTGATCCGGTAGCCGTTGCTTTGAAGGCGCACCCGGGCTGGGTGCAGATTCCCGGAGCCCTGATCCGCCCGGACTGCGTGCACGAGGTCCCAAACGGCGCCCTGCTACAAGAGAATGGCGATGTTTTTCTCGGTGGCGCACTTGTGGCCCAC
>DATGZN010000002.1:0-52970 GCA_035297145.1 Bryobacteraceae bacterium | reverse complement strand
GCCCCGACCTACCTGGTGGAGGCGCATTACGATCTGGAAAACGTCGGAAAGCCGCCCGATTTCGGAACTCCCGCGGTGTTACGGCGCGAGGACTATTGGACGATGTTGTCCGGCGGCATCGGACAGTTTTACGGCAATGCCTACACGTGGTCGTTTAAAGCCGGTTGGCAAAGCCACATTGATACGCCCGGAGTCGCGCAACTCAAAATCTGGAAGGAATTCTTTACCGCCCTGCCGTGGCAGGATCTTGTTCCGGACCAGGACCATGCGATTCTAACCGCCGGATATGGAACCTACGGAACCCTGCAAACGCGCGTCAGTGAAAGTGATTACTCGACCGCGGCCGAAACACCTGATGGAAGCCTGGTCGTGGTCTACATGCCGACTGGTCGAACGATCACGGTCAACATGGGGGTCCTACGAGGCTCAACCCGCGCGCGATGGTTCGATCCGACAATCGGCTCTTACCAGGACGTTCCTGGCAGTCCCTTCCCGAAAAGCGGCAGCCATTCATTCACACCACCAGCAAAGAATCACGATGGGGATAGCGACTGGGTGCTGTTGCTGGACGCCCGGTGAAGTAACTTAACTTGCTTCGAATTTGGTATCGGTAGTCAAAACGGTGGATGGCGGGCTCACGGCCGTCTGAAAGCTATCCGGTGGCTGCGGCGGTGGGGATTGCCAAAGCCAGTCGGTTTCTTGTTGCGTCGGGGCAATTTCCTCGAACGCCGTTTTCTGGTCCATATCCGGATAGCCGACGATTCCAGACAAAACTGCCGCGGGACACTCTCCGATAACCCCACTTCATCGGAGCTTATCGGAAAATGTGCTGGCGGAGCCCCACGTCGGCTACCGGGCTATGAAGCAGCCGACAGCGCCGCCACCCACTCCGATTGAACGCAGCCGGCCATTCTGTAGAGAGTGGCTCCAGGCTCGCTGAAGGCGCGTGACGTCGTGCGGTGACGGCGCGCTGATCCAGGCGCCTCGCCCAACTGCCCCGCGACCCGAAATTCTGATATTTTTCTTGGCGCCCGTTACAGTTTCTCCTCAGTTCTTCCGCCCTATAGGGTGAGAGAGATCGGGGCACCCGAACTCGGCACCCGACTCGGTGAAACGGAGGAAAATTCCATGTCGAAACATCAGGTAGTTCGCAACGTTCGCTTCGCCGCTTGCGCGGCGATCGTCATCAGCGGGCTGACGGTACCCGCCTCAGCCCAGAATCCCGGCACGCCACGGATCGTTCCGGAGAAGCACTTCACCATTCCGCCTGACGTCCCCACCCCGGTGGTTCTCCAGGCCGAACCCGACGCGGCTTGCGACTTGCATGCCGCGGGCGTCAAGGACCCGTCCCATACTATGCGGCTGTATGGAAATATCGAGGGGTACGTACGGTTCCACTTCACCCCGGACCAGGACATCCAGGATGCGGACCTGCAAATGGACTGCACCACATCGGCGGCGGTCACGACCCACCCGCTGCATTTGCACATCGCCGAAACTCCCACCGCGGACATGCCAACGCCCGATAGCGTCATACCCGCGCCAAAGGGCTCGAAGGTTCGGCCCGCGCTGACAGATGAGGCTGCGCGGCAGCTCTCCGACGAAGAAGTCATCGCCCAAGGCTACCCCCCTCGCCCCGACTCCTCGGAATCGCCCGACGCTTACGCCGCGTGGCTCAATCATGTTTCCCAGCCCATGACGACTCTCCCACCGCATTCGGTGAACCGTGCCGACATTTCTCACCCCACACTAAGCGTCACGGAGGGCACGTCCTCCAACTCCCACTGGAGCGGTTTCGTTGCCACGGGCGTGAAGGACAGTTATGGGTCAATTGACGGCTCGTGGAGGGTCCCCTTTGTGAGTGCCGACCCTTCCGGTCAGCCATGCTACTCGTCCGTCTGGGTTGGGCTGGACGGTTATAACTTGAGCGATTTGGTGCAGGCGGGAACGGAACAAGATGCCCAGTACATATATCCATTTGGGACGGCCACTAACTATTATGTTTGGACCGAGGTACTACCGAACGAGCCAACCTCGGTGGAACTTTTCGGCGTCAACAGTTCGGATCTGATGTACGTCAATCTGTGGGTCGGCGATTCAACCGGAAAGATCAACCCGAGTGGCGGCTACGCCTGGTTCTCAATCGGTGACAGTACTTCGGGGCAGGAATACCACTCCCCCACGCCGCTCGGGAAGGGCTTCGGTTTCAAAGGCAGCACAGCCGAGTGGATCGTGGAACGGCCTACGATTAGCGGCTCGCTTCCCGATTTCGCCAACTATGGAAGTTTCGGGATGGTAAACGCGTACGTTTTTCCCCCGGGAGGGAAAGCAATACCCTATAGCACGGCTGCGACCGTGCAACTCACCATGCGCGAGAAAAATACGCCCTATCCGGATAACGATGTGTTGTCCACGGCCAGTTCAGCCACGGGCCACGCCGCCTGGATCAACTTCTTCTGGAAGAATTTCCACTAGGTCCCTGGCCGCGTGACATTATTTTCCTGGCGGCGGGCACGAAGCTCGCCGCCAGATTTTTTTGGGATCAGGGATCGAGGAACATCTGGCCGCAGACGGCGTCCAAATCGGCCCCCAGCAAGTGGCGGCGACAGTCGGCGACGCGCGGCCAATACGTGGTGATTTATTCCACGGGGCTGGGAGCAGGTGTCTCGTCGATAATCCCAGTATTTACGTGCATGATGGCCACTTACAGAGTTACCGGAAAGTACGCTGGTTCCGGCCGGATGACGCGTTACCCGGAACTTGCGACAGCCGCGTTGTCCAAAAGTCCCTTCGAGGAGATCATCTTCGCGGCCGGATGGGTGGCCAGTAACTTACTCGAACGCGTTTCCGGGGAGCGTACGGACAGGCTGGCAGGTTTATTTGCGCAATTGCCTTCGGCGAATCTGTGCAAAGTTGAGAGCCGAACCACGGTTGGTGGGTAGTCGTCCTCGTTGTGGGCGTGCCATCTGGGAACGTGATTTGGCTTCACTTCTTGCAAACGAAGTAGAGCCTGTGTGATTCCGCTGAAGGGCGCCTACGGTCAGGGTCAATGATCTCCACGTGTCGAAAGTGGACTCTTAACTCGCGGACGATACTACGCATCGGGAAGGATGTCTCTCGAATGTTTTCTTCATGCAGCAAATATCGATTTCCCTTCGTCCGCTCAAACACCTTTATGTTCCAATTTGCGGCATTTCTGCTTATAGCCGTAACCTTCATGATGAGGAGGTTATCCCCAAACTGGTGAACCCAAGGAGGTCCAGCAATATGCCGATCCAATTTTTTGCGCGTGTTGACGTCAAATATGAAAGTACCCTCGTCTGATAAGTGGCGATAGGCGTTGACAAAGAGCTTTTTCCAAGCGGCGAAGCTTAAGAGATGGTTGACCGAGTCGAAAACGCAGCAGATCACATCGAATGGTTCGCGTAAGTTAAATCTCACCATGTCCTGGCGTGACAGCCTCGCCTGCGGGACCTTCTCTTGGGCAATAGAGAGCATGGTCTTGGACAGATCCAGTCCGCAGACGTCATACTCTTTCGCCAGGTGTTTCAGTACCGAGCCTGTGCCACAACCGAGCTCTAAGACGTTCTTTGCTTTTGGACTCGCTTTGCGAATGAACTTTAGAAGGCGCTCCGTTGGCTTCGCGCGATTTCCCATGATTGCATCATAGAATCTGCCAAACGTGTCGTAATTCGCCATTGATCCACTTACCTACCGTACCTGAAGACGGTCTAATGTCGTTATATCAAACATTTCCAGATGGCGATATTAGTTGGACGCGGGTGTGCGAGCGCGCCAGCGTCTCGCGGTTGCCCCACGGCATCCACGACCGAAACGCCCGTGAAGTCCCGTTGTAGGAAGCTGGCGGGCTTAGACTCGCCGGAACCGGCGCGCTGCTGGGGACGCGAGAGGACCTGGCAGGTATCGCAGTGTTTCTAGCTTCGGAACACTCGAATTACTGTGTGGATGGCCGGCTCACGGCCGTCTGAAGACTTCCGCCGTGGTTGATGCGGTAAGCCAGCGGACTCATCCCCGTGACCCTGCGGAAGATGACGCCGAAGTAGCTCTGGTTGCAGAAACCGGTATCCAGGCTGATATCGGCGATAGACCGGTCGGTCGCCGCCAACAGTTGCTGGGCCCGTGCGACACGGAAACGATTCAGATATGCGACGAAGGAGTGCCGACCCCAAGATGCGCCAGCATTTCGCCGAAATCGCACCCGCCCGCAGGTTAGGGACCCCGGAGGACCTGGCTGGTATCGCGGTTTTTCCGGCTTCGGAAGACTCGAACTACTGTGTCGGAGGCATTTTCACAGTGGATGGCGGGCTCACGGCGGTCTGAGGGAAGTGGACCGGAATCTGACCGACCGTATTGTATACACTAGCACTTGAAAACTCCCATGGCGATCAGTGGAATCTTTACGCTCGCGATTTGTGGGGGGCTTTGCATGTCCTGTGCGGGCGCCCAGATAGCGGACATCAGCCAACGGCAGTATCTGGAGCGCTGCGCCGGCTGCCACGGCGAAGATGGGACCGGGGGCGGGCACGGGCCGACCATCGTGGACGTACGCAGGTCCCGCGCCACGACGAAGGACGCGGTGCGCGATGTAATTCTGAAGGGCATCCCCGATGGTGGAATGCCGGCCTTCCGAGTT
The DNA here is from genome assembly GCA_035297145.1 of Bryobacteraceae bacterium. GTDB lineage: Bacteria > Acidobacteriota > Terriglobia > Bryobacterales > Bryobacteraceae > QHXW01. The sequence continues at coordinate 48,316 of DATGZN010000002.1, read as the reverse complement.
TCCAACGAGGAAGCCGAAGCCATCGCGACTTTCGTCATGAGCCTGAAGACGCCACCTTCCGGCGGCCTGACAGCGGCGGCGCCTACGCCCGGCGATCCCGTTGCGGGTGAACGCTTTTTCAACGGGGAGGGCGCCTGCATCAGTTGCCATATGGTGCGTGGGCGCGGCGGCATCCTAGGGCCTGATCTTTCGGCGATCGGGCGTGACCAAAGGCCGGCGCAGATCGAACAGGCGTTGCGCGATCCCGGCGCCACCTCTGCCACGCCAGCCGGTGGTGGCCGCAGCCCGGCAAGACGTGGCGGCGGTGTGCCTTCCTATCGCGCGGTCAGCGTGCGGCTCAGCGACGGCCAGACCATTCGCGGCATCGCCAAGAGCGAAAGCACCTTCGAGTTGGTACTGCTGGGCACGGACGGCCAGTTGCACCGCCTGTTGAAGGACCACCTGACCGAGATCGTTCACCAGAAATCTCTCATGCCGAAGATCAAGGCGACTCCCGATGAGATGCGCGATCTGATTGCCTATCTCAGCCGGCTCATTCCCGATCCAACCGCCGAGGCGATCCTTGCCACCGGTGAAATGGGCGCGGGCGCATCGTTCGGCGACATTGCCCACCCCAAGCCCGGCTCGTGGCCGACGTATGACGGAAACGAGAGCGGCAACCGCTTCAGCCCGCTAAACCAGATCAATACGGGCACCGTGGAACACCTCGCTCCGAAGTGGATGTTTTCCATTCCGGGCGCGCCGCGCTCTCTCGAAGTCACACCGGTGGTGGTGGACGGCGTGATGTATGTAACCTCCGTGAATGAAGCATACGCGCTCGATGCGGGCAGCGGCCGCGAAATCTGGCATTACAGTCGCCCTCGCTCGCAGGGCTTGGCAGGCGACGCCGCCAGCGGTATCAATCGCGGCGTGGCGGTGCTTGGCGATCGCGTCTTCATGGTCAGCGACAACGCGCACCTGTTCGCGCTGCATCGTTTTACGGGCCAGCTTCTCTGGGACGTCAAGATGGCCGATTCCCACCTGAACTATGGATCGACCAGCGCGCCACTAGTGGTTGACGACCTGGTGATCGCCGGAGTCTCCGGCGGCGACGAAGGGGTCCGAGGCTTTCTCGATGCTTATAAGGCCTCGACTGGCGAGCACGTCTGGCGCTTCTGGACCATCCCGGCGGCCGGCGAGCCGGGCTCGGAGACATGGGGAGGACGGGCTCTCGAGCACGGTTGTGGTGCGACATGGCTTACGGGTACCTACGATCCCGAAGCCCGGCTGCTTTACTGGCCCACCGGCAATCCCTGTCCCGACTACAACGGCGACGAGCGCAAGGGCGACAATCTCTATACCGCTTCCGTGGTGGCGCTCGATCCCGCGACGGGAAAATTGCGATGGTATTACCAGTTCACGCCACACGACCTGCATGACTGGGACGCGACCGAAACGCCGGTGCTGGTAGATGCGCAGTTCCATGGCCAGCCGCGCAAGCTGATGCTCCAGGGGAACCGCAACGGCTTCTTCTACGTGCTGGACCGGCTAACAGGAAAGGTCCTGCTGGCTGAACCATTCGTCAAGAAAGTCACATGGGCCAGCGGCATCGGGGCCGACGGGCGGCCAATTCTGCTACCAGGGAATGAGCCGACCGTGGAAGGCCAGTTGATATGTCCCTCCGTGGCCGGCGCGGCCAACTGGCCGTCGAATGCGTACGGCCCCTCGACCGGCCTCTTCTACATGTTCGCGGAGGAATCGTGCAACGTGTATACGAAGAACGACCAGTCGTGGGAGGCGGGCAAGTCGTTCTACGGCGGCGGTGCGCGCCGCGTTCCCGGCGACGACACCGGGGGAAAATTCTTAAAAGCAATCGATATCCAGACTGGAAAGACGGCTTGGGAGATACCCGATATCGGTGGAGGCATTTTGGCGAGCGGTCTGATGGCCACGGGCGGCGGCCTCATCTTCTACGGGGACGGCTATGGCGCCTTCATTGCCGCGGATGCAACCAACGGCAAGCTGCTGTGGCATTTCAATACCAGCCAGAGCTGGAAGGCGGGGCCGATGACATACATGGTGGATGGCAACCAGTACATAAGTGTGGCCGCGGGGAATACGATCCTGGCTTTGAGTTTGCGCTAGACGACGACCAATGTGTAAAGACGAGAATTTTCAAGGCTGCGTGGTTCGCCAGGTGCGTTGTCGCGCTGTTGACCGGATGGACGGTTAGGTCAGGACCGCACGGGGGCCATCATTCAAGTCGATCCGGACGGCAAATACAAAGTGCTAGCTGCCGCTCGCAAAACGGATGGAACTTTCATTTGGTTACTGCTTCGCCGAATGCGACTTGATATAGTCTTCCAACTCCTGGCGCAAGGCCGGGTCGCGTGGCTGCCCGTAGAGGTCGCTGGACTTATACTGGCGCGTGTCCATCTTTAGCTTTATCCATTCATCGCGAGCCTGGGTGCTGGCCGCGGCATCGAGGGCGGCTTTTACCAAGTGAGGCGGTATGAATAATAGCCCTTCCTCGTCGCCCAGAACCACATCACCCGGCATCACCGTGGCGTTCCCAATACGGATTGGGATATTAATGCCCGTCAGCATTACATTGCTGAGAGAATCCGGCGCGGTTCCACGGTAATAAGCCGGCATGCCGGTGGGGATGATTTTTCCCAGCCAGAACATGGCACCATCTACCACCATGCCGGTGCCGGTGGTCTTCCAGATGTAGTAGGCGAGCTTGTCTCCCACGAATGTGCCGCCGTCGATTTTGCCAAACAGATCCACCACAATCACGTCGCCGGGCTGGAGCATGTCGATAACGGTCTGGTTGCGCAGCCGCCCGAGTCCCTTTTTCTCAGCCTCTGCCTGCATGGCATCGGCTACATCCGGCCGCGTCGGCATAAATTGAACGGTAAAGGCGCGTCCCACCAATCTCTTGCCGGGATTCAGAATCTTCCAGTCTCCCGAAAACTGATTGGGGAAACATCCTGGTCCACTGGCACCTTCCCCTCCGGTTGTGGCTGCGCTCGCCCGCTCGGCGCCCCCGCGGCCGGCGTTGGGGCCTCCGCCACGACCCGCCGCGGAGCATCCGGAACGTACCGCGCCCCAGGCTTCTTCAATCACCAGCCCTTTTACCTGCTCCAGGAGATTGTCCGGCACCTTGGGCCGCCCGTCCGGAAAACGATCGTAGGGATTTTTCGCGGTATACGCGATCATCTGCTCTTTAGCCAGCGTCCACTGCCCCTGCGCACAAAATGTACCGAGCAGCAGCGATACCGTTGCTGGCGCCCATTTCCATAGTCTCTTCATGACAAGAATCTCCTCGCACCTTACCAACTACTGCGTGGGGGGAATTTTCACAGCGGATGGTGCCGTCTGAAGACTCCCGCCGTGGTTGATGCGGTAAGCCAGCGGACTCATCCCCGTGACCCTGCGGAAGATGACGCCGAAGTAGCTCTGGTTGCAGAAACCGGTATCCAGGCTGATGTCGGCAATAGACCGGTCGGTCGCCGCCAACAGTTGCTGGGCCCGTGCGACGCGAAAGCGATTCAGATATGCGACGAAGGAGTGTCCCGTCACTTCCTTGAACAAATGCATGAAACAGCAGGCGCTCATGGCGCAAAGCCGGGCGGCCTCGTCCACGCGGATCGGCTCACTGTAGTGCCTTTCCAGAAAATCCAAGGCGGGCGTCAAACGGTCGGCATTTCTCTGCTGGCGACGGAGGGCATCGTGAGTTTCGCCAAACGCCGCGTAATGATTGACCAAGTTGAGCAGAATCATCTTCAAATAGGTCTTAATGGCCAATCGCGATCGTTCCGATGTTCCCGGCAACTCCGCGCGGATTCGCTGGATGAAATCTGAGATTTCACGCGAACGTCCGGCACTGGCTGGAATTACGTTGGAGCAAGAAGAATCCTGAAGCATGAAAGGCATCAGGTACTGCATGTCATCTCCAAGTGGGCCGGAATGGACCAATTGCGGGAGAAACGAAAGGACCACGGCGCGGGCGGCTTGCTGCGAGGCGGCCAGCGGCAAGCACCGGTGGTGGATGCGGTCCCCTACCACAATGACGTCGTTCTTCTGCACAAGGCAGTGGCGATCCTCGACTTCGTAACCTATTTCTCCGAACTCGAAAACGACGACTTCCAGGTGGTCGGGCCGGTGCTTAGGTACCTCATGCCGGCGATCCATGATGAGGAAGCGCACGTCGATCGGGTAGGAGTGGGCGAACGGCCAGATATGGAACTGCTCCGCGTTAATCTGGCGGTCGACTAGTGAATCTACCCGCTCCCAGGTCAGTTCAGCTTGCGTTCGCATCGGCGTGACGCCGTCCGTATCAGGCAATGATACGCCGATTACAAGTGTTTCGCCACGGCCCGGCGATGGGCACAATCAGAAAATAAACTTCAGGCCGAGCTGCAAAATGCGCGGCCGGGCGGCGCTGGCGACCTCGCCGTTCCCGATATTCTGGTCTCCGTTGCAGGGGGCGCCAGGCGCCGTGGCCCCGTTACAAGACAGATTCACAGTGCTCCACTGCGGGTGATTGAATGTGTTATAACTCTCCGCGCGGAATTGCACGGAGCTGTGTTCGCCCCTAAACCACGGCGTCTGAATGTTTTTCATCAGGGCCAGATCCCAGTCGTTACGCCCCGGACCGGTAAGCGCATATTTCCCGATATAGCCAAACATTCCAGGCTGGTTATTCGCATAAAGCTGGCTTACGGCGGGTTGGCCGAGCAGGCTGGGATCGAACCAGGTCGGCGTCGGACCGAATTGGGGATCGTCCACGACACCTTTCTTAATGCCAAGGGGCCCGAGCGAGTTGCAGCCGGTCGGGCCACCGATCCCCGTGGACATGCCGTTGATTCCGCAGGTTACGCCAATTGGCGTTCCGCTCATGAAGCTCGAGATCCCGCTAATCTCCCATCCGCCCAGAGCGTGGCGGGCAAGGGAATTGGATACGCTTTTGAAGAATGGCAGTTCGTAGACGTAGTTGAGGATGAGGATCTGCCCTTGGTTCAGGCCGCCGGTTCCGTACCAACGGTGGAGGTTCTCATCATTGATTCCATTTGTGCCCCCGGAGTTGGATCCGCCAGACTGGAACATGTCATCGAGCTCGTGCGACCAGGTATAAGCCGTTTGGAACGTGAGGCCATGACCAAACGTGTGCCGGAAGTTGACCTGGAGCGAATTGTAATTGGAGTTGCCCGTCATCTGGCGCTGGGCGATCCCGGTGTATCCGCGAAACGGCACGAAATAGATATTGGGCTCGAGGTTATTCATCAGGATGGACTGAACATCGCAGTTCCCCTTGGCATCGCATCCGGTTGTGCCGGCGAGCGCAGGAACATTCTCCGTGCCAACTCCCACGGGAACCTGATTGATGTTGACATTCTGCTGGAGGTGATGGCCGAGGGTCCCGACGTAACTCACGGTGATGATGTTGTTCCCCGGAAACTGATGCTGCACGCCTAGATTGAACTGCTGGATCTCCTGCCAGCTAGTGACGTTCACGTTGGAAAAATTCGCGGGTCCGAGCGGACCGGGAACTACGTTCTGGTATCCGAGAATGTTGTAGCCGAACAGATTCGTGGCCGTCGGCGGATTCCCATTGAAGCCTGCTCCGTTGTGGAGCGGGTTACCGCCATCCCAAGTCAAAGCGTATCCACCCCGGATGGCCGTGGTGCCGTGTCCGAACGGGTCCCAGGAGAATCCGAAACGCGGTGAAACCGTACCGCGAGGCGGATTGTAGCAGCCTTCCGGAATGCCTCCAGCGCCGCACTGCACCAGTCCGTTGCCATAGTTCAGATAGTTGGCGCCGCTCCCCGGAATCAAGTTGCCACTGCTATCCAGTTGCGCCTGCTTGGCAGGGTCGTAGAGGGATGGCACGAAGAGAGAATCGTTGGTGGGTGTCCTGACGTCGTGAAAAGCAGTCAGCCAGGAATAGCGTACGCCGAGGTTCAGGGTGAGATGGGAGGTCACGTGCCAGTCGTCCTGGAAGTAAGGTTCGAAATCCCATTGGCGCCAGTGGCCCAGTGCCGCTCCTCCCAACAAGTTGCCGTTTACCACGCGGCCGTACTCCTGGTAGTTGGCGATGCGGGCCAAATACATATCCGCAAGCGCGTTTCCGGTGCTGATGCCCGACCCATTCCCGGGGCCGAAGGAAAGGAACCCTTGGGTGTTGAAACCGATATTGGTGGTCGTGTTGATGGTGTTATAGAGGAGAAAGATACCGGTTTTGATCGTATGCGCGCCGTGGGTCCACACCAGGTTGTCCTTGATGGCCGGCTGAGGATCCCAGAAGAAAAACTCGAAACCGGTCGACTCGGCGAAGTTGGACGGTATGCCGCCGCTCAAAGAGATGCCAGGTAGCTTCGGCTGATTCTGGTTAGCGGGAAACAGCGTTTTCATCGAAAAATCACTGGGCTTGTCGATGGAGTTAGCGGGCGAGTCGAAGCCGGTGTAGTTGTTGACTGTATTCACATCCGCCGAGAAGCTGGCGATGAACTCATTCAGCAGGTCAGGGCGGATGGTCTGGGTCAGGTGGAATACGGCCGATTTTGCCGGGCTGGTCCATTTCGATTTGACTGTTCCGAAGTTCGCTGAAGACCAGAGCGTGGGGACGTAAGTTTGTTCGAATGCGTCCTGTGTGTACCGGAAAAAGGCACGTATGTTGTCGGTGATATTGTGATCGATCTTGAACATATCCTCCCGGAACGACGTCGGCAGGCTGGGTGCAGCAGTGTAGAAATTGACACCGTTGTTGGGCAAAGGTACGAGAGCGTTCAGAAGCGCCTTGCCGGTGGGGTCGATCGGGACGATATCGTTCTGGTACGGCAGATTTGTTGCCGGGTTGACGGGGACCACGCAACCGGAGGCCACGATGGCGTTATAGTTGGCGGAGTTGGAATCACACTCGCTGAAATCGCCCTGGCGCATCCGCAGGGTTGGAACGTTGGCGTTGATAACGGTGCCTTCGCGATTCTCACGCCATTCTTCGGAAACGAAGAAAAATGTCTTGTTCCTGTCGCGGTTGTAGTGCCCGGGGATGAAGACCGGGCCGCCCAATGAAAATCCCCAATCATTCCTCTTGAGGGGAGTCACAGGCGCCGAACTACCGTTTCCGGTGATGGTGCGATTGATGAACCAGTCATTGGCATCGAACGCGTCATTGCGCACGAACTCATACATGCTTCCATGAAAGTCTTTGGTGCCGGACTTGGTCACGACCTCGATGTTGGCGCCTCCCGATTTGCCGTATTCCGCGCTGTAGTTGGAGGTCGAGACGCGGAACTCGGCGATGGAATCGATGCTCGGATAGGTCATGATGGAGCCGCTACCGGAGCCTTGATCGATGTTGTTTGTGCTATCGACTTCCCAGTTCTGGATGTTGACCGGGAGCCCGTTGAAGGAGATGGCTGAGGGAGCGGAGACCCCTACCGCAGAAGGATCGAAGCCGGAGCCTAGCGTAGCCGCTCCAGGAACAAGAGTGGCCAGGTTGGCGAAGTTTCTCGCGTTCAGGTTGAGTTGACTGACCTGGGTTCCGGTAACGACATCAGAGATCGCGCCGGTCTCGGTTTCCACGTGGGCGGCGTTCGCATTGACCACCACTTCCTGGGTGGCCGACCCTACCTGAAGCTGAAGGTCTACGCGCAGCGTCTGGCCGACTTGAAGGGTGATTCCACTCCGGATCAGCTTCTGGAAACCGGTCTTTTCGACGGTGATAACGTAGTTCCCGATGGGTACCCGAGCGGCGGTATATTCACCGGCGGCGTCGGAAACCACTCTTCGCGTCAATCCCCTTTCGGGATTCGAAACCAGGACTTGGGCGTCAGGAATGACGGCCCCGGAAGCATCGGTCACGGAGCCGACGATTGTGGCGAGGTCCTGGGCCTGGATTCCAAAAGGCGCCAGGAACAGCATCCCGACGATTGCGGTCATCAGAGTTTTCATTGCGGTGCCCCTTTCCATCGACTGACGAGGGCGAACACAAGATCGCCGAAGTCAACGCGGACCTTTGCGCGAGAGTAACCTGAAGGCTTCCCTGGGTATATCGAAATCTGTTTTTTCTTTGTTACAAAACCACGCTGGCCGGTGAGCTCTGAGGGGCGGAATGGCGGCGGCGAGTGTTAGCATAGGTTCTCCATGCTGCGGAGTGCTGCTGGAATATGGGCCGGTTCTCTGTTTCCAGCCTTTCAATTTTGCCTTGGATTCGCGGGCCAGCATACCGAAACGTCCGACCCCAAGCAGCTGTTCGAGCGTGGACGACGCGCGCTTGCGGAAGCCGATTATGGCGAGGCAGAGCGTGACTTCAACCGGCTGCTCGAGATAGGTGTCAACACGGCGCCGGTCTATACCAACCTGGGCGTCACATACCTGCGCACGGGAAAGATCGAGAGCGCTGTCCGCGTACTAAAGAAAGCGAAGGATCTGGCGCCGGGAATGACGGGGATCGATTTGAATCTGGGACTCGCATACTATCGGCAGCGTGAGTTCCAACAAGCTGCGCCATACTTTGCGACCGTTCTTTCGGCCGATCCGGCAAATGTCCAGGCGCGCTACCTGAAAGGCGTCTGCCACTTCATGATGGACCAGTTCGAGCCCGCGATCGATGCATTCGACCCCATTTCAGACCGCGAGCAGAATGACCTCGAATACCTCTTCATGCTGGGGATTTCCTACGGCAAGGTGAAGCGCCCGGCGGACGCGCAGCGCACGTTTGCGCGCCTGGTGGAAGCCGGCGGCGAGACTCCTCACCTGCACTTTCTGCTAGGCAAGGCTTACCTCGCGCTGGATGAATACCAGAAGGCGCAGGCGGAACTCGAGAAAGCTGCCACGAACGGCTCGCGGCTGCCGTATGCGCATTACTACCTGGGCGTGCTTTACGAAAAGCTGGGGCAACTAGACGCTGCAGCGGCCGAGTACGCACGGGAAACGGAAATCAGTCCAAACGACCACTGGGCGTACGAAGACCTGGGGAGGATTAAGCTCGCACAGGGCGATACGGATGGAGCAATCTCTCTTCTCGAGACGGCGGGCGCGCGGATCCGTGACTCGGCCAGCTTGTTCTCGGCACTCGCCAAGGCCTACTTGCAGAAATCAGAGCCGGACCGCGCCATTTCGTACCTTCAGCGGGCGCTCGCGTTAGAGCCGAATAATGGCAACTATCATTACCAGCTTGGCCGCGCCTACGAGCAAGCCGGGCGCCGGAGTGAGGGCCATGCCGAAATGACAAAAGCCCGCGGGTTGCAGGTGGAGGTCTTGAGAGGGCAGATGGAGGCGCTTTCGAGAGACGTCGAACACGAGACCGGTACAGGCTCGGTCCGCTAAATCGTCAAGTGCGTTTCACTCGCAGGGCCACGTCTACGGAGTGTACCGGAGTTGTAAGGGTGCGATTGCCGCCTTCGTGGTTGAACTTTTCCGAGGAGATCACCGCTCCGGTTGCCGCATCCACCCAGTCTGCCTGATACGACCCAGCGGGCAAGTAGAGCAGCAGGTTCTCCTGGTAGTTTCCCGGCGTTACTTTATAGGACGCGGTGTTTCTGCCGAACGAACTGTGATGGTGATAGTAGGCGTACTGCTTCCCTGGCTCGCTCATCCCGCGCGCGTAAACACCCAGGGGCACGCCACCGCGGATGAAGGTTCTATCAGGGCGCATTTTGAGGAAGTCAAAGCTGTACATGAAATCGTGCAGGCTCTTCAATGATCGGCCCAGTTGCGCGTTCTCCTCCGTCCTACCGCCGGGATCGCGGACCGTGTACAGACCGTTCAACTGATTGAAACTGCCGCCGCCGCCCACGATGAACTCCCAGGCTTCCACGCGCGAATCGGCGATGCGGTCGCCCTGATACCAGGTCGGATAATAATCAGTCTCGTTGAAATCGATGGGTTTGTTTTTGCCGTATTCGTAATCGAGGGCCATCAATCCACCCATTTGCTCGTGGCTGCCTTCCCAGGCGTACTGGGTGACGATGACGGAAACGTCGGGGTCTGAGGTGAAATCGATCGGCCCGCCGATGGGGCCTTCCATTTGCTGTGCGATGAGATGCTTTTGCGGCAGCGTGCTCTCGGCCTTCTTGATGACTTCAACGTTGTGCCCCACCCATGGACCCGCCAATTCGATGGGTGTGCCAGTCAGGTAGGGCTCGTCACAGATCTCGAGAATGACATTGTCGAATTCGTTGACTTCCTGAGTAATCTTGCGGACGTAGTCGTCTTCGCGCCGGACCAGATCGGCATGCTTCAGCGTCTGGGCGTCCTCGTAATCGCAGCGGCCTTCGCCTTGGACGTTGTTCTCGTAGTAGAGGGGTGACATCGGCCAGGTGTCGCCATATTGCGCATTGTAGAAGCAAATCTCGACGACGATGCCGCGCTCGGCGGCTTTAGCAATGAAATCTTTCAGGCGCGCAAAATATTCGGGATTCCATCTGTCCAGATCAAACAGATTCCCGCCGAGCGCATATCCCGGCTTCTGACTTCGCGCCCACGGCAGGGTGAGGCTGATGGGCTTCGCGCCCAGCGTGTTCCCCTTCATGAACTTGCCCATGGGCTCGAACAGATAGCCCGGATAGATGCGTGTGTAGTTGAGCCCGTACTCTTTCAAGGCATCGAAGTACGCCACGTAATCGAAATCTTTGTTCACCACGCCGCCATAGTGTTCGGCGGACGTAATGAGGATGGTGGGTTGGCCGTGGAACACATAGTAGTGCGGATTTTCGGGATGGAGCTTGATGGGCTGGGCAGATAACGTTACCGCAAAGAGAAGCAACAATATCGTGCGCTTCATGCGATTTGTCTTTTCTCCAGTTGCTCTCCCGCGTAATGCTGCCGGCAGTACATGACGGAGCTAGTGATATTGGCCAGGACTGCTTCGTCGGCGAGTTCGAACGGGTAGATGATTTCGAGGAACGCCGGAATGTCGCCAAGACCAGCCTCGCGCACTTCCTGTGCGAAACCTGCGACGTCGAAAAGCCCTCTCTTATCGGGCCAGCCCCAGTGAGAATCGCTTTGAAAATCCGTGTTCTGGAGATGGAAGGCGCCGATCGACCGGCCCAGGCCGTTCAGCCAGTCCGGCATATTGGCTTTCGGACCGTACAGGGGCTGATACAACGCGTGGCCGATATCGACCAGAAGTTTCACGGGAATCTTACAGCGCCCTTCCAAGTCGTGCATCAACTTGCGCCCCTGTTCGACGGTGTAGGGGATCTCGCGCGCGAGCGGTGTGCATTCTACCTGGAGCCGCTCCAGACCGCTAGCAGCCGCAGCGTGCGATAACTCCTCGACGGCGTCCAGCAGACTGCGGTATCGCTCGTCGCGACGTTTGGGATCGGAAGCATCAGCCACGCTCATACCTCCGAGCGGGCCGCCCGAGACTTTCGCGCCGACTTCCGCCGCCACCTCGAAGGCGCGCTTCCACCATTCGAGCGACGCGCGGCGTCCGTTCGGATCCGGGTGCAATAGGCCGTCAAAGCAATAATTGGCCAGCCCACTGAAGGCGCTCTCGATTTCAATTCCCCAGTCTTGGGCGGCTTTGTGGACGTCGGCAGCCATCGCATGTCGTACGGGATCAGGCCACCATGGGTCCAGCAGATCGTAGGTGAACTGTACCAGGTTCAGCCCGAGGGTCTCGCGCACCATTCGAGCCCACACCTGCGGTTCGACCCAACGCTTGATGGCAAAACTCAGATTGACGCCAAAGTTCATGACAACCCTCCTTTTGGCCGGATCATTCCAGGTTGGTGTGGCGGGCACGCATCTGGTCGGGCGACTGTCCGGTCTTTTCGCGTAACAGGATGGAGATTAAATCGAAGAACACAAGCTGCGCCGCTTCGTACAGGCTCCCCATTGGCAGGAGGCTGGCGGTCCCACTCCGATCGTTCGCCATCGTCTGGGCGGGAAGTTCGATGACCACGTCTGCCGCCGCAGGAGCGGGTCCTGCCGATTGCGCGGTAACGACCATCGTACGAGCGCCGGCATCGCGCGCCACTTTGAGCAACGCCATCACGGTGGAGAACACTCCCGGGCCCGCGCTGGCGATTACCAGATCACCCGTGCCGACCGGCGGAGTCGCCATATCGCCCACGACATGCGCATCGAGACCCAAGTGCATCAAACGCATGCAAAGAGCCTTCATCATGAGACCCTCGCGTCCGACTCCGTAACAGGCGATGCGGCGTGCTTTCAGGATTTCGTCGCACATGCGGTCGGCTGCATCGGCCGCCAGACCGGTGAACACGGAATCGATCTCAGAAAGCGCCCGGTGAGCCATAGCCTGCACGCGATGACCGGTCTGTCCGCCCTGGGGCGCGTGCATCGTTTCTACCTCCCTGCCGGGTCAGAATTCCAGCCGGAACGTCGCTTGCCCTTGACGGTTATTGAGTTGCGAACTCAGGTTGGTAATCTGCCCGAATGTCGAATCAAGGGAATTGTTATCAGGCTGTTGCAGTTGCGTTCGATTAAAGAGATTGAAATAGTCGATACGCAAGGTCGCTTTCACGTGCTCGCCAATGTTGAAGTACTTCATGGCAGCGATATTCTCGTCCCGCAGCGGCGGCGAACGCAAGGCGGAATAAGCGCGCAGGGAATTACCAAGTTGCCACGGGCCGGTGTTGACGAACGCATTTGTCGGAAACTGTACCGGCTGCGCACCGTTGTGATTCGAAAACCAGTTCTTCGACAGACTGTAGCTATACGTGGTGAGCGGCACGCTGGAATTAATATCTGGCCGGTCAAAGCTATTCACCAGCAGTGGATTGTAGGAATTTTGGGCTCCAAAAGGAAAACCTCCTGCGTAAGTCAGAATTCCGCTGACCTGCCAACCACCTAGCACTTGCGCTACGATACCCCGTGAATTCAGATATTTTTTCCCGTAACCGATGGGCAACTCATAGGTTAAGACCGTCTTTTGCGAATATACTTGATCGAGGAAAGAGGGTACATATTCGGATCGATTGTCAAACGCATTCAACCCATTGGGGGAGTACGGCGCAGATCCGATGGCCGTGTTGCCCATGAGCCTTCCCAACGTCAGATTCGATAGAAAACTCAGTCCGCCAGTGAAGCGTTTCTCTACCTGGAGCTGCGCAGCATTGTAAAAAGTAGTCCCGGCATTCTCGTAGACAGGGAAGAAACCTTGGTATTGAGGAAATGGCGTCAAGGACTGTATGAGTGTCGCCGAGGCTCCCAACTGCTGCATGAATTGCGGATAAGGGGGCTTAAAGCCTGCGGCGACGACCGCCGGAGCATTGATCGGTTCACCCAATAGCGCTCCCCATTGAAGAACTGATGGGTTTGGCTGATTATTCAAAGACAGAGTAGTGGGAAGGTGAATGGCGCGGTTGCCGACATAGTTGGCGGTCAGGAACATCTTCCAAGGAAGCTCTCTCTGTATGCCGATGTTCCAGGCGGTAAGGTATGGTGCCCTGCCGACTTTCTGAGGATCGAAGGCGAATATGACGCCTCCATTTCCGATCGATGCATTGAAGGGAGTTGGCTGGGGCAAAGGCAATGCGTTTGTATCCCAACTTCCCACACCTGGAACACTGCCGCCGCTGGAGTTGCGCAGGTAGGTGCCCGCCAGAAGAGACGACATAAAAGAGGCGGCGAAAGAGGTTCCAAATTCATAGGCGCCACCATCCAGCGTAGTTACGTAACCACCCGCCCGAACCACCGTCTTGGAATTTAGTCTGTAAGCAACACCGCCTCGGGGCTGGAAGTACTTCCAGTGAATGTCGGCGCGGGTAATTCCAGAGCATCCCGTGCAATTGCCGAATTTCGTGGCGCCGCCGGGTATTCCGCCGGCTCCCGGGTCGGGTAGTTTAGCATCCACGTAGATGATCTGGTTATTACTCTCGTTAAACGGAACCATCACATCCCATCGGAGGCCGATATTTACCGTAAGCCGGCTATTGACCTTGATCTCGTCCTCGGCATAGGAGGCGAATTCTTTATTTCGCAAGTGGTCGAGAGGTGAAAGTTGGCGAATGTCGGAATCAGCCAGACCCAGGAGAAAGCTTGCAAAGGAGCTGCCGTCACTTCCGAAATTTGGATCGTTCGAATTTGGAATGGACGTTGTCCGCTGGCTGAAATTGTAAGTACCGCTGCAAAATTGGCAGGATATGACATCCTCCCACTCGTGCCGGAACTGGAAGCCAAAGTTAAAGGTGTGACGTCCAGTCGTCCATAGCCAGTTGTTGACCGCCACGACACCCAGCATTCGGTTGTTGATGTCGGTCAGTCCGCCGCTGCAACAGGCAAGATAGGCGCCACCATTCACTCCCCAGGGCGTCGGGCCATTCTGTCCATCGAAGCCGATCAAAGGGAACGTGTTACCGCCGGGCGTCCCCGCAAAGGTGACGTTGTGGTTGGCATTGTTCTGGTTTGCGATGTACCCAATCCAATCCGCACCCGCTGTCATCACGAGATGCGGATTTATGGTCTTTACGTAATTGAGTAGAAAGCCGGTTCCCAGGTTCGTATTGTCGATTCCACTTTGCAGCGGGTTGTTGAAGGGCACGATCGGAGCTGACGTAAAGGAGGGCTGCGTTACCGAGTCCCGCCATTGGCTGAAGTGGATGCTTTGCGTCGAGCTGATATTGTGGTCGATCGTGTAACTCCAGAGGTGCTGGTTAATCGCCACCGAATGAATGGCTGGCAGTTCATTACTTTGGAGCCCGGAAACGATACCCGCGGTGTTTGGGTCAGGAATGAGCGGCAGAAGGGATTGCGCGAGCGGGCTGAAGCGCGATTGCGGAATCTTGTTTCCGGGGAAAGGCGCCCCAGTCATGGGGTCATAGACCGGGATCTGGGTCCCACTGGCATTTACGAACTGGCTGAAGTCGCCGTTTTTCATCGCCGCGGTCGGCACCGTGCCGATAGAGTTCTGCGCTTGGTTCTGTTTGAACCAATCCTGTGACAGATAGAAGAACGTCCGATTCTTCCCGTTGTAAACCTTCGGGATGAGGATAGGACCGCTCAGGGTAAACCCATAGTTATTTTGCTGGTCAACCGGGGGAATGGGTTTTCCCGCGCTATTGAACGTCGTGGCAAACGGGGCGAAATAAGGGGAGTCAAAGTACTGGTTGCGAAGGATGTCAAAGCCGTCGCCGTGGAACTGATTGGTGCCAGATGCCATTTGGAAGGCGACGGCGCCTTGCCCGATCCCGTATTGTGCATCGAAGGTGGCGGTGTTGACGCGAAACTCGCTTACCGCTTCGTAGGGGGGATTGATGTAAGTTTGGTTGCCCTGGAATTGGACGAACGACACTGGAACGCCGTTGAATTGGACTTCGTTTTCATACGTGACCCCGCCATTGATCCAGTGGCCGCCGGCATTTCCCCCTACGCCAGGCGCAAGATACATGAACTGGTCAATTTGGCGTGCCAAACTGTTGATTTCAATAGGAGCATTTTTCACCAACTCAGGTTCCAGGGTTGTACCGATGACGGGTGACGCTGTATCCAACGAGACGGCAGATGCTTGCACCTCGACGGTCTCGGTAGTGGCGCCCACCTCCATCTGAATGTTAATGGTTGTCATCCTGGCCACTTCGACGACTGCATCCAACTGAGCCCTCTTGAAACTTGGTGCGTCCACGGCAAGCGAGTATCGGCCGGGAATCAATCCGATAATGGTGAAGGTGCCTTCTGATGAAGTCACGGCCGAAGCCGCAACGTTGGTAGCCGCGTTGGTGGCAGTAACACGCGCGTTGGGAATCAACGCTCCAGTCCGATCGGTGATAGTCCCGTTGATACCGGTAACTGCCTGGCCGTTCAGCAAAACGCCCACAAAGAGCAGGACGGCAGAGAACACCGCCATGGGCAGAAAATCCATGCCCGGACGATTCTCAAAACGCGCATTGAAAAAACCTGATTTCTGAGTCACGTTTGTCTCCCTAAAAGCCTGATGATTCGCGTTGAGCATAAACTCGGACGTCGGATGCCCCGCATCAACGGCGAACTCCCTCCCGGCAGAGATCCACTACCAGAATTGTTTAAGCAAATGTAATCCCAGCCTCGGCAACCGTCTAGAGGATTTCCATGATTGTTTCTCGTAAAACTATGATGTGGGCCTGACGGCGAGACGCCCTATTCCACGACGGCCAGCATCATGTTCAGCCCGGACTTGAGTTGCAACTCCTTGTCAGCCGAGGCAAATTTCGAGGCGCGCTGCGGCCCTTCGTCCACATCCAATGTGACCCCGGGCATGCCGATTACCGAGCCGGTATGCGCCGCCACGGGGGCTCCCGGTTGGGTGGCATCTGGCCGCTCCGTCTCGGTCACCTTGCCAGCCCGTGGAACACCGCCCCGCATGGGCCGGTCGCCCGGCGTGGCAGCGTCCAAGGATGTAGTGGCGTCACCGGGCCGCCTCGCTGCCCCTTCCTGATTTGGCATCATGGCCGAGCGGATGGAGAGCTTCACTGGGGTTGTCTTGCCCTTGATCTCCACTTGGTCAAACGAAATCGCAAGCGATTTCTCATCTGCCGCGCGCACCTCCCCCAGGAGCGTCGAATCCTGCGGGATGATGAAGCCACTGGGCAGAGTAACGTCCTGGACGGCACGAGCCTTGACGACATCTCCTGCCTTGGCCTTCTTAGCTTTGATCGTTTTGAGTAATTCCGCCTGTATGAATTGCTTGGATCCTTGCGCGGATGCCATTTGCAAACCACAAAGAGCCGCCACAACCCCACCCAGTAACCAATTGCGCATGATGACAGAGGACTCCCTTCGGCAGAAATCCACTAACCGAATTGATTAAGCAAATGTAAACCTAGTCTCGGCAACCGTCTAGAGGATTCCCACAATTGTTTCTCGTAAAACGGTAGTGCGGATCGTGGCGCCGCGTATTGACGGCGGTAGCTATTCGAGTGTTCTGGGCGGAAGAATCTCGGAAAGCGGGACGCAACGCCGCTCGGCCGCGCTTCGGTACGCGGCTTCGACTGCCGCAAAGGTGCGCAGGTACTCGGAGCCGCCGGATTCGAACCGGGTCCCGCGTTTCAGGCTGGAGATGAAGTGGGCCTGTGTAGCTCGTACGCTGTCCCCGCGGTAGCCGGCGGTGATATCGTTCTTCCAGGCCAGCGCATGATCTCGATAGACATCGCCGGTGCCCTGGATCGAAATCGTGCCGAGTTCACCTTCGAAGAATGCATCGCCCATGGCCGGGCCATCGGGATCGGGATCGAGGAAGCGATGCCCGTCGATCCAGCCGTGAACTGATCCGCCGTGCGACAGCACGAGGATGGCCTGGTCTTCGGCGGTGACGTGCGGGTTCCGGCGGCTAGCCTGGGCGTAAACTGAATCGATCTCGCCAAACAGAAATCGGGCCGTGTCCATGTGATGCACCAGAGCTTCGTCGATCAGCAAGCGCCGCAATTGACGGAAATAGGGTTGCCTAGCGTAAGGCTCTGCTCCCGTTCCATCTTGCGTTCGCGTTCGAAATCCGTAGCCAATGGGAAGGCCGATGTCCCCGCGGGAAATCATTTCGTGGGCCGCTCGATACCATGGTTGCCAGCGCCAATTCTCGTGGATCATGAAGGGCACGCCAACCGATTCGACCGCCGTGACGACTTCCACCGCCGAAGTCCAGTCGGGCGCAATGGGCTTCTGGCAGATGATTGGAATCTTCCTTTCCAGAGCCAGCCGCACAAGCGGAAGATGGGTCTCCACGCGGGTGACGATGTCCACGAAGTCCGGCTGCTCGTGATCGAGCATTTCCTCGGCCGACCTGTAGGCACGGCGTGCGAATTTTTCCGCGCGCTCCAGTTGCAGGTCCGCGGCGGCGACGATCTCGACTTCGGGAATCCGCCGCCAGGCTTCTATATGGCGTTGCGCGAAGAAGCCGCAGCCGATGATGGCCCCTTTCAGGGTGGGCAAGCTGCTCAGATAGTTGCCTCCTTCGTGGAGTCCTTACTGGCCATCCATCCTCCCATCGCCGCCAGCGCCGCTGCTACTGCCACCGAGCTCATGGGAATGGCGAAGCTGCCGGTCCGATGGGTGACCTGCCCAACCGCCCACATCGCCAGAGCCCCCGCCAGGGAACCGCAGCCACTGAGAATCCCGATCGCCGTCGAAACGTGCGTGGCGGAGACCTCCTGCGCCATCGTCAAGTACACCACCACCCAGATGCCGAGGCCGACATTGACCAGGATCAGAGCAGTCACCGCTTCGGCCATCGGCAGTAACGGAACGGCCGCGCAACAAAGAACCCCCAGTGTCGCCAGGAGGAACACGATTCTCCGGGCTTTCTGCACGTCGATTCCCCACCGCGTCAACGCCAGAATCGCACTGCCACATGCGACATTGCCGATGTCCAGGCCGAGGTAGATGGCGGTGAGTATCCAGCCCAACTGCCGGCCCGGGGCCAGACCGCGTTGCTGCGCGAAGTAGGTCGGAAGCCAGTTCACGCTGAAGTAGACACAGGGATTTACCAGCACGGCAACCACGAGCACGGGTAGAAAGCGGGGGCTCCTGCCGATTCCTGCGAAAATTTGCCATTGACCCGCGAGGCCGGCCGTTTTCGGGATGGCCGGCTCCCGCCAGACGTCCTTGAGGCTCACATCCCGCGTTCCGAGAATCCAACCGCAAATCCAGATCGCTCCCAGCGAGCCGATCAGTACAAAAGCCCAGCGCCATCCGAGCATCGCGGAAATGCCGAGGATCAGGCCAGGGGCCACCAACGCTCCCACACTCGTTCCGCTGGTAAAGATACCGTTGCCGAGCGCGCGCTCGCGCGGCACGAGAAGTCGCGATACCACGCGCATGCCGGCGGGCCAGTTGGCCGCCTCCACCACCCCCAGCGACAGCCGGAAGATCAGCAAAGCCACAAAGCCATTGGCTAATCCCGTGAGCACCGACACGATGGACCACAGCGACACCGCCAATACAAACGCCCATCTCAAATTCGAACGGTCGAGTATCGGGCCAACCGCCATGTGCGCAAACGTGTATGCGTAGTAGAACACCGCAAACAGCCACCCGAGGGACGCATTGTCCAGATGCAATTCCTTTTGCAGAGACGGAGCCAGAATGCTCAGGGTCTGGCGATCCAGGTAGTTCAGCGTCGTCGCCAGGAACAGGATGATGCAGATCTGCCATTTTTTTGGCAACAGCATTCGGTCAACCTTCTAGCCTTAGTATTTCTTCGACGGTCCCGTTGCGGATACCATACATTCGTTCATGCAGATTGACGGTCGCGTCGCTGTAGTGGGCCCAAATCTCTATGGTGTCGCCAACCTGGACCGGGTCGGAAGAATCCAGCACATCGATGATGCCGTGTTCCGCGTTCAGCTTTCTCAATCTCAGGCCTTCGTGGGCTTTAACAACGGGCATGCCGTGCTCGCCGCTGATGGACTTCAGGCCCGCATCCACGACCACCCTCTCTTCCTCGGTCTTGCTGATGACCGTACCCAGCACAGTGAGCGCGCGCTCGAAATCTTTGCAGGTGTTGGCGTATTCCGTGTCCATCACCAGGTAGGAACCGGCTTGAAACTCGGTGATGCCCGGGAATCGGGGCGTCAGATGGTGCGTGCCTGTTCCTCCCGTGCTGACAATCTCAACCGGAATTCCGTTTTCGGCCAGAAGGCACCGGCAGTTCATCAAAGTGCCCATGGCCAGATCGTACGCAGCCTCCTTGTCCGGTCCTTCCACTAGATGTGCCACGTGACCTTCGTAGCCCATAAGACCGCGCAAGAACAATCCTTCCGATTGGATCTGACGAGCCAGCTCTAGAACAGGGGCGCCGGGCTTCGCGCCAGTGCGATTTTGGCCCACATTGACATTCACCAGAACAGGGAGACGCCGCCCTTTCGCCCGTCCCGCTGCCGCGAGTGCCGCTGCAGCCCTCGGATTATCCACGACTGCCTTCACGTCCGCCTGGCACGCCAGATCAACATAGCGCGCGATCTTGCGGTCGCCGGCGAGTTCGCTGGAGATAAGGATGTCGGTAATTCCGTTCGACACCAGAGCTTCAGCTTCCGTGAGCGTCGCGCACGTCATCCCGATGGCTCCCGCGTCGATCTGACGGCGGGCCAGTGCGGGGCATTTATGGTTCTTGTAATGAGGACGCAGCCGGGTCGGACCCGCGCCGAAGAAGCGCGCCATTTTCGTCAAATTGCGCTCCATGGCATCGAGATCGAGCAGAAGCGCCGGCGTGTCGATTTGGCGTTGGTTCACGGCGGTGCTCCTACCGGCTGGCGATCGTTATGTGATCTGTCGTATCCACCAGGTAAAGCACGGCATCTCCGATAAACGGCGGTCTGAACGACTGGGCGGATGATCCGGACGGAACCGGCCTTCCGGCGAACGCGGCCCCGTTCTCAGGACGGAACCACTCTACGGCTAGGGTCCTCGTAGCGGGCATCGCGGAAACGTCCACTGTGAACGAACCACCGGTAGGCGCATAGACCAAATACTCTGCGCCTGAAGACGCCGTATGCGCGAGACAAAACTTAGTCGAACTCAGTGAGCTTTGTGGAGTGACCTTATCGAGATGCAACTTGCGCGAATAGCGCAAAATGTAGCCGAGATTGTCCCGGAAGCTGTCCCACCGGGCATCAGGGGCGTTGCAGATACCGTGAGTTGGAGAGACGCACAGATTCCGGTTCTCGCGCGGGTAGTACACCACGTAGGGGTCCATGAACAGCACTTGATTGCCGGTCATGAAATTTTCCCATGCGTAATTGCGATTCTGTTGTGGAGTATCGTTCCACATACCGAAATTGGAGTGGTCACTATCATTCACGTTCACTTTGCAGGTGGGATGCCCGCTTCCACAGGAGGTTACAGGGGAGATTTTAGCTTGCGGCGCGACCCAGTCGGCATCAGAGTTGTAAATGATACTATCCGGGGCGCCGATAAGCGCCGCATAGCCGATGGGGTGCTGGTGCGGCTTCGTCGCTTCGTACGCTCGGATGTGTGAAATCTGATGAGCATTCCACCATGTGGAATTGCTCGGGGCTTCCTCGGAGACGATCCAGAGCACGTTGGGCGAGTCGTTCAAGGTATCGATTACCTTCTCCACGTAAGCGTCCTGGAACCGGGTAATGGCATTGGGTGCGGTCATCGTCGTAGCGCCAATACCCTTCTTGCCACCGGTGTAGCCGTCACCCACACCATTGATATTATTTACTTCAGTAAGCGGATAACCGTCACTGGGGCACCGGAAAACGTTCTGCCACTCACCAGTGAATAAGTACACCCCGACATAGATACCCGCGCTTCGCAAAGCCTGAACGCGCGTCCGTAAACGATCGAAAAAGCTCTGGTCGAACTTGGTGAGATCGAATTTCAGGCCTCCGTCGCTGGCACTCCCCGGGCCGGTCCTCAGCCACGGAAGCGGGCTAGCCACGAAATCCGGTGGCGAACCCACAGTGATTGGCAGATTACAGAATTTGGGTATCTCCGTGGCCCAGAGCAAAGTGAAATTGTGTCCGTGCGCAGTGAGAAAATCGACGAAGGCCTTGAAGTCCAATGGCTCGATCGACCCGTTGGTACCCCAGTCTTGAAAAGTATTCCAGGTCTGTGATCCATTCAGAATGAGTATGGCGCCGCTAGCGTCCTTGAAATAGTTCGGATTACCGGAGACCGTGAGCGGCCCCACGATTTCGGCGGGTGAGGTAACCCGCACGCCGAGCAACAGGCAGAGGACAAGCGCCATGCGCCGTGTAAGCATAGTAGCGAATTGTATAACGCATACTGGGCGAATGGCGCTTGCGGCCGGCGAAATCGTAGGATTTCGATAACCAATCGTAGGCTTTCGATAGACACGAGGTCTGGCCGTTCCGTACCCTAAAACGACATTTTGAGGGGGAGCATGGTTCGAAACATCTTGTGGTTGACGGCTATCCTGGCCCCGGTATTGGCCGGCGCGCCTCGCGAAGTCTCATTTTCACAGCCGGCGGGCAGCGTCGAAGCCTACGATTTTGTCGAAGTCACGGTGAATGTCACGGGACCCGACGCGCCGAATCCGTTTATCGATGCGACACTCCACGGCACCTTCGGCAAAACCGGCGGCAGCGCAAAGACCGCGGTGGAAGGATTCTGCGATTCCACCGATGGCCGCGTATTTCGCATCCGCTTCATGCCGTCGTCGCCAGGCGACTACACATACTTGATCAGCTACCAGCAAGGTGACTTCGCGAAGACTACGTCCGGCACATTCCGCGCGACCGGCGGCCACCGGCGCGGGCCTTTGCGCGTGGATCCTAAATATCCCTGGCACTTCATCTGGGAAGGCACTGGCGAGCACTATTTCTTCAACGGCACCACGGCGTTCTGGCTGATGGGCTTCAAAGAAGAACGCCACATCAATTATTCGATCGAACGTCTGGTCAAGATGAAGATCAACCGGATGCGCGTGCTAGTGGCGGGAGCGGCCGACATATTCTGGGGCGAGCCGGTCATGACCGGCGAAAACTTCAGTATGGCCCTGCGGCCTTGGCTGGCCACGGATCCCGAAAGTTTCACCACACCGGGGATCGACTATTCACGGTTCAACACACCTTACTGGCAAAAGTGGGAGCGCATGCTGCGATTCGCTCGGGACCGCGAGATGATTATTTCGGTGGTGCAGGACATTTCGACTCACAAAGCGCAGCCTAAGGAATATAGCGACGACGAGCGGCGTTACCTGCGCTACATGGTGGCGCGGCTGAGCGCGTTCTCGAACATCACCTACGACCTCGGCGACGATATGGACAGCTTCCGCGATGAGAAGTGGGTGCATGCGACGGGAGAGCTGATCGAGAGCTGGGATCCGTACAAGCATCTGGCCACCAGCCACCCGGTGCACCGCGAAAACCAGGATCGCGCCTCCGGCTGGTTCGGGTTTACCTCCATTCAGGACTGGCGGCGCCCGCAGCATCCCTTGATGCTGGAGGAACGGGAGATCCAGAAGAAGACCGGACGCATTATCCCGCAGACCAACGAAGAGTATGGATACGAGGACCACTATCCACACTGGGCACCGGGACCGGGAACGGATTCAGCCGAGACCTTGCGGCAAATGGCCTGGGAGATCGCGATGGCGGGCGCTTATGGGACCGCCGGCGAAAGCTCGCGGCGCGGCACCAACATCTGGCCGGACACAGGCGGCGGCTGGATCAACGGACGCGGCGACGACACGCAGAGCATGCTCAAGGGCTACGAGCACATGGTGGATTTCTTCACCAGCTTTGAATGGTGGAAGACCGAGCCGCACGACGAACTGGTTAATAGCGGCGCTATGTGCCTCGCGAAACCGGCGGAGATCTACGCGGTGTATTTGCCGAAGGAAGGCAAGGTGACGATCAAGCTCGAGCCGGGAACTTATGAAGCCACTTGGTTCAGCGCGTTCACAGGAGAAAGAGTTCCGCTGCCGCCGGTCCAGGGCGGGGAGTGGACGTCCCCGCATACACCGGGCTGGCTGGACTGGGGGTTGCTGCTACAGAAGAAGCGGTGAGGACCGGGGAAATTTTTTGGTCCGCTTGTCGGCCCTTGTGGTAGCAGCAGGCCATCAGGAGGACCGCTGATACACTGTCCACGCCGTTTGCGCGCCGTGATTCGGCTGTTAACCGAAGGGTCGTAGGTCCGAGTCCTACCTGAGGAGCCAAGGCCTAGATACACTTTCTGCCATGAATTCAGAAGTGGTGGAACTCGGAGAATACGGGCACGGAAGAGGCTCTCTTGCTTGAAAGCGCCACGAGAATTCGGGGCGCATTAAACTGCTCATTCGAAGAAGCCGTTCGCATCCTTCAGGAGTTGAGACAGCGCGGTGAAATAGATTTCCGAATGACACTAGGAGGAGAGTTACCGCCACCGGCAGAGGTTCGCTTCGCCCGCTGGCTCTGGTATATCCCGTAGCTGGCACTCAAATAGCGCACTCCCAAACGTGATCGGTTGGGCAGGGGGCGCGGAGCGTCATCCCTTTTGTAATTTGTTCGCGTTTCCGAACACGCGCTGCTCAAACGAGGTTAGGGTGCGTTCGCTAAATCCTAAAAGCATGGTAACGCCTAAGGAGCTTCTCAAGCTTCCGCTTCTTACGGAAACCGGGCACCCACCACCACCATTTGCGCATTTGTTAAGCGAGTTGCAGCCGTTTCAGCTTTATGCGGTCGCGGTGGACTTGGGCGAGGTCGTATTGGGCCTGTTGCAGCAGCCAGCTTTCCTCGTCACCGCCGAAGACCTTGGACAGCCTCACGGCCATTTCAGGAGATATGCCGCGCTTCCCGTTGACCAGTTCCGAAAGCGTGTTGCGCGTCACGCCGAGAGCTTGGGCCGCATCGGTTATCGTCAAGCCAGAAGGTTCAATACACTCCTCTAACACAACGAGGCCGGGGTGCGGCGGATTTTTCATGGTCATGGGTGGTTCTCCCTGTCTAGTGGTAATCGACATAATCGACGTCCTCCGCGCCGTCGTCAAAGCGGAAAATCACCCGCCAGTTGGCCCGAACGGTCACGGCCCAGAAACCTTTCATCTCGCCTCTGAGCGGATGCAAACGGAACCCCGGCAAGTTCATATGGTCAACGGTTCGAGCGGCGTTAAGCGTCGCCAGAATATTCCGCAGCTTGCCGACGTGTTCCGGGTTTACGCCGCTAGGGTCGTCCTGTTCGAACAACCGTTTCAGTCCCCGGTGGCGAATTGTCCGTACCATCCCGAAACGTAACCCGCCACGTGGCGCATGTCAAGAACCATGTTAGCAAGATTGTTGCTTTTTGGATTGGTGGCGCGACGCTGAGACACTTTGCTTTGCTGGCATCCCTGCGCTGTTGCGCGGGTGGACCGCGCCATCAGTGGCGCACATGGCCACGCGCACAGATTGCCGCTAGGCAATTCTGCTTGTCTCAAGTTCAACGCTTTCTAGAGACGCGCCGAGACTTTCGCGGCTCACTTGGCCGTGTAAGGCTCTAGCCGCGGATGCGCCAACGGCGCCAGGGGCCTACTTGCAGATTCCACGCGTCGACTATGCATCCAAGTGGAGCACGTTGAACACGAATGCACCTGAGCAAACGCCCGGTGTCCGACCCCTTGACCGCTTTAGACCTGTCAACCGTGCCCCGTCGGGTCAAGGTCCGGCTACCCCACGCTGAAGAACCACGGCCTACGCACCCCGCACTAGCCGCGCACAATCCCCGCAGAACTCCGCCGATTTCACGTCCACCAGCTCCACCGAGTGGCTCGATGCCATCACGCATTGCCAATCCTCGCAATGCCGCAGCCCGAAAGTGTGCCCAAGCTCGTGCACTCCTTCCTTGGTGAGCCGCTCCCGCAGCTTGCCTTCATCCGCCGGCAGGCCATAGTGCTCCTCACTCAGCCGGTACATTGACGCGAGCGCGCAGTTTCCCTCGATCTGCCCTTCGCCAAAGATGAATGTGAAGATGGGAACAAACAGATCTACCGCGGTTACGCCCAACAATCTGGAATTTCCGTTGGAATGAACCGATTGCATCCGCTCAAGAATGGCCGTCGAGTGATACTGCCCGCGCGCGGCATTGTGTGCGAATTTCGCATCCACCACGCCGTCCAGCACACGGCAAGAGGTCCGGAAGATCCGTGCCAGATCCCGCGTAAGTGCATCCAGCCGCTCCCGCCCGACGCCATCGCCGACCGCGACCAGCTCGATCATCACTCCATCCCGTAGCGCTTCAGCTTCTTATAAAGCGTCGTGCGGTCAATCCCCAGCGTCCGCGCTGCCGCCGAGTGATTGCCACCGGATTGGCTCCAGACGTACTCGATGTGCGCCCGCTCCACATCCTCGAGCGAGCGCCCGTTGGCCGGTGCACCCGCCGCCTGCAACTGAAAAGAGAAGTCCGCCGGCCGCAGTTCCTTACCCCGCCCGATCACGAGCGCCCGTTCCACAGCGTTCTCCAGCTCTCTCACGTTACCGGGCCAGTTATTGCGGATCAGCAAGTCCATCGCCTCCGGCGCCACTTGCGGCGGCTCCTGCCGGTTCATGGACGCGCATAGCTTGGCGATGAAATGATCCACCAGCAGCGGAATGTCCTCGCGGCGATCGCGCAACGGCGGCATGTCGATCATCACCACGTGCAGCCGGTAGTACAGATCCGGCCGGAAGCTGCCCGCCTGCACCAGCGTTTGCAGATCTTTATTGGTAGCCGCGATGGCGCGAAAATCCACATGAATCGGCTGCGTGCTGCCCACGCGCACAATCTCTTTCTCCTGGAGCACGCGCAGCAGATCGGTTTGTGTCTTCAGGCTGATGTCGCTGATCTCGTCGAGAAACACCGTGCCTCCCTCGGCGATCTCGAACTTTCCCTTTCTGCGAAATTGCGCTCCCGTGAACGCTCCGCGCTCGTGCCCAAATAGCTCGCTTTCGAGCAGCGTTTCCGTCAGGGCGCCGCAATGAATCGTCACCATGGGCATCAGCCGCCGTGGGCTGGCGGCGTGAATAGCACGCGCCACCACTTCCTTGCCGGTTCCACTTTCGCCGGTAATCAGCACCGTGGAATCGGTTGGCGCCACGGTCTCGATCATCTCCGCCACCCGCCGGATCACCGGGCTCTTGCCGATCAGCTCCGTCCTGGGAAAGATCTCCCTCAGGTTCTCCTGCAGTCGAGCCACTTCCTGCTTCGTCCGCCGGTGCTCCAGCGCCTTGCTCACCAGGTGCGTAAGCTCGTCCGGATCCACGGGCTTGGTCAGATAGTCGTACGCGCCGTTCTTCAGCGCCTTCACGGCCGTGTCCACCGTAGCGTAACCCGTCATCATGATGAGGATGAGATCCGGGTCTGCCTCCTTGAGCCTGGCCTCAAGCTCCATGCCATCCATGCCCGGCATCTTGATGTCCAATAGCGCGAGGTCCCACTCCTGCGTGGCCACCTCGAGCGCCTCGCGCGCGCTCCCCAGCGCCTTGGTCTCGTATCCTTCTGATGTGAACCAGCGGGCCAGCGAATCCCGAACCACTAACTCATCATCCACGATCAGAATTCTGCCTTTGTTAGGAACGCTCATACCCTGCTCCGGCGGGTTCGGACGCGCGCTCCGCTCCAGCAAGCGCTAGCGTAACTACGAACTCCGCACCTTGTCCTTCTTTGGAATGCACGTCGATCGTGCCGCCGTGCTGATCGATAATGCTCTTGGCCACCGCCAGACCCAGACCCGTGCGCTGCTGTTCATCCTTGGTCGTGAAGAACGGTTCGAAGATGTGCGGCAGCACATCCGCGCGGATCCCCGGACCCCAATCGCGCACAGACAAGCGCACACTGTTTTCCGCAAGCTCAGTTGCGATGCGCAGCCTTCCGCCCTGCGGCATAGCCTCCGCGGCGTTCCCCAGCAGCACCAGCACCACCTGCTGGATCTGGCCGGCGTCACAATCCACCTCGGCTGGCTCGGCCGCCAACTTCGTCTCGATCTCGACTCGCTGCAGCTCGAACTGATGATGCATCAGGCGCACCGCTCGCCCTACGAGCTCGTTCACGTTGTTCGGCTCCCGCCTGCGCGGCGCTTGTCGCGCAAACGTCAGCAGATTGCGCATGATCTCGCCGCAGCGCCGGCTTTCCCGCTCGATCACGGTCAGTTGCTCCACCAGCGGCCCGCGCACTTCTTCCGGCAGTCCCGATCCATCCACCGCCTTGTGGCACAGCTTGGCGTACGTGAGGATGCCGAACAGAGGATTGTTCACCTCGTGCGCCACTGTGGCCGCCAGCTTGCCGAGTGACGCCATCTTCTCGCTGCCCGCCAGCGCATTTTGCGTCTGCTCCAACAGGCGCGCCCGAGCTTCGGCCAGCTCCGCCGTCATTTTGTTGAACGATTCCGCCAGATCCGCAATTTCGTCGCGCGAGCGCACCGGCAGCCTGTAATCCAGATCGCCCCCCGCCACGCGATGCGTCCCCGCGATCAGCTCCTGCACGGGCTTGTGCACCACCCGCCACACGAATACCGTGCTCACCACCAGCAGCAGCACGAGGGCTGTACCGGTAAATCCAAGAAGCTGTTTCTGCTGTACCGCCAGATTCGCGTCCACCGCGGCCAACGACAATTGCGAATCGATTACCCCCAGGATGTTGCGCTCCGGCGGGTGCGCGTGACAGGCTGCATTCGAACAGGCCGGCTGATTTTCGATGGGCCGGATCACTCCCAAGACGCGCGCCCCCGTAGCTTCCTCGGTAAAAATGCGGGCGCGATCCGGCCGCGCCAGTTTCACGAGCGGCGCCGCCTGCGCATGGCAACCGTAGCAGGCCTCCGCGTGCTTATCCACCATGGCGTGGGCCTCCGCCGGATCGGTGGAGAACATGATGCGGCCTTCTTTGTTGAAAATGCGGATGCGGCGAATCCCCGGCTGACTGCCCATATCGCGAATGGATTGATAGAGTGCCGCCCGGTCGTTGTCCAGCATCTGGTACCGTGTGCTGCGCTGGATGATGTCGCTGATCCGCTCCGCGCTTTGCAGTACGAGATCTTCCGAGTTCCGCCGGTGCGCCCGCAACGTCAGAAAACCCAGCACGCTGAAGATCGCCGCCGCGCTCAAAATCAAACAGAGGGCCAGCTTGTAAGCCAGCCCCGTGTGCTTGCGCAGGACAACATTCAGCGACTGCATCGGTTCCTCACACGGAAACCGGCTCCAGGTCCTCTTCGATGGCGGCCGGTTCCGGTTCCGCGAATAACGGCAGGTGGAGCGCCGCCGCCCGGAAGGCCGCGAACCCCACGCTGACCAGGCTCAGCGTGATCATCACTTCCGGCCATTTCGGAAGGTAGTGCGTGCCCAAACTCGACTCCAAACCGGTGATCGCTACGTTCAGACGGTTCGCCACGAAGCCGAACAGCACCATCAGGGCGCAAATGTAAAGCGCGTGCGCGCTGGCGCGAATGCGTGAACGAAACAGCAGCAGCATCGGAAATACCAGCAGTGCGTTCTCCAGCAGGAATAGCCATGTCTCTCTGCGGTTCTTCATCAGTACAGGGAGCACGGCGCGGCGCGACAGATCGACAAATCGCAGTGAAAGATAGAACAGCAGGATCACCGCCAAAACGCGCGCCAGCCCATCCAGCAGCGGCAACGCCAACTGCTTGCCGAGCGCCCGATAGCTCTGCCACGAAGCGAAAATCACCATGGCGAGCCCGGCGCACACAGCGGAGATGAAAAACAGAACCGGCAGCAGGGGCGTGTACCAGAGCGGGTAGAGTTTCTCAGGCACGATCAGGAACAGGCTTCCGAGCGAAGACTGGTGGAGCGTGGAAAGAATCACGCCGAAGATCACCACCGGCGGCGAGATCACCCGTACCCAGCTTAGGACTTTTTCCCAGCCGAACCGCTCGCATACTGCCGGGGCGAGCTCCAGGCTCAACACCATCAGGTAGAGCATCACGCACCAAGCCACCTCGAACAGCACCGAGTGCTCGTTCCACATGAAGATGGGGTGCCAGATGCGGTAGGGGCGCCCGATATCGATCGTGAGTGCCACCGCCATGAGCGAATAGCCCAGAAAGGCTGTCATCAGCGCAATGCGCAGGATAGGTTTATAGCGCTTCAGATTGAAAACATGGACCGTTGCAGCGACCGTGAATCCGCCCGCGCCCAGGCCGATACCAGCCAGCACGTTGAGCCCTTTCCACAGACCCCAGGGGAAGGCATCGGAGAGATTGGTCGCGCCCCCTAAGCCGTACATAAACCGTACATACAGTCCGCAGGCGCCACCCAGAAGAATCAGAAAGAAAACCACCCGCCAGATCCGCGAATTCGGAAGTTCCAGCAGCTTTCTCATGGCTTTCCCTCCCGGCGCGGCTTGCCTTCGGCCGCTGCCACCGCTTCGCGGCGATGCGTGATCCAGTAAACGCCTCCCAGCAGCACGCCCGCCAACGACGCTATATCCGGAGTTCGCGAGAGCACCTGCCAAGTCAATTTCGGCAGGGCGGCATTGGGAAGATTGGTGGGCAGTCCAAGTTCCCCGAACGGCACCGCGGAAAGGAACAACGTCGAAGTTCCACCAGCTTCTTCGATCCCGTAAACCCGCCCGAAATATTGGCCCGGCTTTTCGGCAATGCGCCGTTTGGCTTCCGCGATCAACTGATTCCGCTCTCCGCTGATCGTGGCTCCCGTGGGGCATGCTTCTGCGCAGGCCGTGGGCTTCCCCGCGCGCAGGCGGTCGTAGCACATGTCGCACTTGCGCACGCGCGGCAGCCGGCTCGACCACTCATAGGTCGGCACACGGAAAGGGCACGCCAGCATGCAGTAACGGCAGCCGATGCATTTGTTCTCGTCGTACGTCACCGGTCCGAGGGCGGTCTTTTGAAATGCCCCAACCAGGCAGACCGATACACAGGTCGGCTCATTACAATGCATGCATAAACGGCGGCTGAAATGGTCGCCGTGCGTCTGTATGGCGGTAAGCTTATGGGCGGAGATCTGTTCTTCCGCCGCGATGTTGTCGTTATAAGGAAGTTTCCAACGCGCTGCACAGGCTTTTTCGCATTCGCGGCAGCCTATGCAGAGCGTGGAGTCATATAGAATTCCGAGGCCCATGTCCGATTTTCCCCCTACTTGTGGTGCAATCCCCCCGCCACTCAGGACAGGAAGAACTCGGCTGTGGTTTTCGCCCAATTAGCCGTGGGGATAGCCTCCAGCAAGTCGTCTACGGGACGGCCCCCATCGGCAGCAACAGCACCGGCGAGAGGTGGCTGCTGGGCATAGAGCCGCGCCACCGAATCCCGCATCCAACCCTTCACTAAACGCGTGGGAAGCAAGTTGCGCCAAGTGCTTTCCTCGTCGGGTACGTTGACCGTCATGAGCCAGCCTTTGCCGTAGGGATCGTGGCGGAGGAGCGATGGGTCAAGCAGCAGTTCCTGATTGACTTCAACCACTTCGCCTTCGATGGGTGAAGTCATGGCTGCTTTCTCGCCCTTACGGAACAGATTCCAGGCCGTTTGCCCCTGGCGAATCCATTGGCCGGGTTTGGGCAGATCGAGCTTCTCGATATGTCCAGCCAATCTAGCCGCGAACTCGTCGACGCCGACGCGCGCCAAGTGCGGCCGTTCGCGAACCAGCCAGGTGTGGCCGGGATGGTACCGAAGCCCGTCGGGTACTACAAAGCCGTCAACGAAATTCGGGGCGGGTGTGGGCTGAGTGGCGAGCTTGACCACTGGCACTTTGTGGCGGTTTAGAGCCCAGTCGAATAATGCGAAAACCAGAAACATCGCGAGAACCAGTAGGACAGTCATGGCAAAGCCTCCACTGGAGAAGAGACACGCCAAGGCCCACAAATAAGCCGATTATTTTCAATTGTTTGCGGAATTTCTGTAGAGCCCTGCTGTAGAGATTGTCAACAGAGAATCAGGGAAGCCGAATGGTATCAAGTACCTACGGATGCAGAGAATCGCAACAGGGGGTGTTGCTTTCTACGATATGGGCATTTGCCACATCAGATCGGGGCATTATCCGCATCGTCACGGATCACAAAGGGTTGGCCGAGTTTGCCGTCGTGCTCGGTTTGAATGCGGGCGGCGAGCGAGCCGGCGTCATCGACAGTCGTGGCACGACCGACCAGGACGCGCCAGAGCGGCGGGTCGCCGGGGCGAAGCACGATGTGCGCGGCGCCGTAGCGTGATTCCATTTCAGCGCGCAGGCGCTCGGCATTAGCGCGCACCTGGAAAGCGCCCACTTGCACGGCGAAATAGCCCGGAGCAGGCGCGGCCGGCATCTGCGCGATCTCGACACGCACGCGAGCGGTTCCAGGACCGATCATGTCGATCGCGCGCGCCGCCGCGTGGGAAAGGTCGATAATGCGGTCACCAACGAACGGACCGCGGTCGTTGATGCGGACGTCCACGGATTTGTCGTTGTCGAGATTCACCACGCGAACCAGAGTGCCGAAGGGCAGGGTGCGGTGGGCGGCGGTGAACTGCTCCATGTCGTAGATTTCGCCATTCGCGGCGGGGCGTCCGTGGTATGGATGCCCATACCAGCTCGCAATTCCGATTTCCGCTCCCATAACCGGAGGCGGCACGGCTGCCCGCACCGTTCGCTTCTCTCCGCATGAGGAGAGAGCCAAACAACCGGCAATGGCCAGGAATTTCCGCATCTGTGGTCCTAGTATGTGTCAGCTCCTGTTACTGTGAGGCAGCGGCCGCAGAATGGTTTTGGGCAGCGGCAACGGCATTTTTCGGATTGATTAAGTGCCGGCGCCCGTCCGCGGTGGCATCCGATGTGTCCCGGATGATGCGGATCACCTCGGGTGGATGGAGGTTGGGATTCACGGCCAGGATCTTCGCCGCCAGATTCACCACGTTGGGCGATGCCATGGAGGTGCCGGAAAACTTCATGCGCTTGCCGCCGGGCACGTAGCTGTCAACTTCGTAGCCGTTGGAGTGAACCACGACGGTCGGTCCATAACTGGTGAACGGGGCCTCATCGCCAGACTTATCGACGGCGCCCGCGGTGATCAGGTTCGGCAACTGGATGCTGGAGGGGATGAATTCGTTGAACGTAGCGTCATTGTTGGCGTTGCCGCCAGCCGCGACAAACAGAATCTCGGGTGCGGACGCGAACGCTTTTTCCAGGCCGTGCTTTTCGATATCGAACATCTCGCGCGCCATCTGCCTGCGCTCATCAACGGATTTACCCATGCCGCAACGTTCGAGGCCTTGTTCGTTGTCCTTCATCGAACCGCCCCAGCTCATATTGACGATGCGAACGTGGTTGGCTTTGAAAAAGCTCACGTAATCCATGGCCGCGGCCGCATCTCGTTCGGAAAGTTCGCGGGAGGGACAGGGATCGGGGATCAGCTTGTAGTCGAACGTAATGCGAGCCACCCCCAGACGCGCATAGGGATTGCCGTCCATCGCGATGCCGGCGACGTGGGTGCCGTGCATGTAGCTGGCGACTTCACTGATCTGCTCGATGAAGGGGCGGACCTGGTCGGGCTTGAGCGCAGCCATTTGCTTCTTGATGACGCTGGCCTCGGGGCTGTCGACATTCGCCTGCAAATCGAGCAGGCCCTTAACCCGCCCGGTGACTTCCGGGATCTTGGCCGCGCGCTCCGCCGGAAAAGGATAAAGGTCGCCGGTGGTTTTTTGGGCGTTGATGTCGTAGGCGATGACCGCGGGCTTGCCGTCTTTATCGAGGATCAGTTGGCTTTTGAAAACGGTGGTATCGACGCCGCTGTCCCACACGGCAATATTGACGGGCGTGTAGTTCCTGCCGGGCTCGAGCCGCACCGCGCGCGCCGCCCAGATATCGGGCTTCTCTTTCTGATTGGCGGAAAGGTACGAGCCGAAGGCCTCCACCAGTGAATCTTTGAGCGGGACGACTTCGACCAGCGTCAGCTTGATAGCAGGCACCTGGTCGGCCAGCACATCGCTCAAGGCTCCCGTCTTTTCGACCACGGGATCAAATACCGACTGAATCTGGCCAATGATCACGCCTTCGTTCAGCAGCTCGTATCCAGCCTTGGCGCTCTTGATTTCGTTCTGGACGACCTCGAAGGGCATGGCGTCCAGGCTTTGATGCACGAGCTTGTAGACTTCGCGGCGATACTCGGGCGAGTTGCGATCCTTATATTCGGCGCGTGCCTGGAGCATGGCGCGCAGCACCAAACCGCTGGTCAGTTTCTGTGCGGGCTTGTCTTCGAGCTCGCGGACTTCACCGAGGCGGTGCAGCGCGTCCTGATCCTTGCCTTCAAGCATGTCCAAGCGGGCGAGGGTACCGATGAGCCGGCGCTTGGTAGCTCCTTCTTCGATATCGTAGTTCGCCAGGACACTTTCGATGTCCTTGCGGATCTGGGCGATCAACTTGCCGAGGGCCTCATCTGAGTGCAAGAGATCCTCGACCTTCCCGCTGATGGGATAGTTGAACTGCGGAACGTCAGCGGCGCGGGTGATCTTCTTCTTGGGTGCTTGCCCCAAAATAAAGGGGGCGGCAACCAGGCCCAGCAAAGCGAAAATGCATCCACGTTTCATGGAGTACGGCCTCCAGATCGGGCCCAATATCGTGGTCCCGGCGTCAGCGTGCTTCTCTCCACAAAAAAAGAGGGCCGGTCCCGCGAAAGCTATTGGGTATCTTGAGTGATACTAGCGTGCGGCGGGGATGGAGGCAACCGGAACTCGATTAATGACGGACGGCCACGCACACAGTCATGCCCGCTGTGCTTTGCTGGGGGGTTTCGGAATGGCCCGAAATCCGTGATGGTTCCCGCGATTATTGAAGGAGATTTTTTTGACTTCACTAAGCTCGTACCTGGTAATCCTGGGGATTATTCCACGGAGCGCCCATTGGTTCAAACACCAGGTCTACGCTCCCGGCGCCTACATGGGTTACGGGGCCAAGCCGATCGCAGCCGTTCGGGAATATCAGGCTCTGGGGCCGGGGAAGTAGGAGCGGGAGCGATCCCACCAGATCTCATTCTTGTCTAAAAAACGGCCCACGCCTGCCGATAACACTGATGGGTATGAAGCTCTTCGTTCTTATTGCGGTGATGGGGGGCGCCGAGGGGCTCATGGCTCAACAGATTCTTACCGACACCGACGTCGTAAAGATGGTGCAGGCCGGTGTGGCTCAGGACATCATATTGAAATTGATCGGGCAATCACCGGTTCTATTTGGACTCCAGGCAGATCACGTCATTGCATGGAAAAGGGCCGGCGTCCCGGACGACCTCGCGCGCGCGATGATGGCGCGCCAGAGCGATGCTCCCCGGATTCAGTACGTACATTTCTCATCAGAAGTCCGCGTGATTCCCGCGAAGCGCAGCCGAAAACCGTGGGCGCGGCTCAAGATCTGGTGACGATAATTCGGTAGCGTGCGCAGAGTGCGAAAGATCACAAATTAGCCCGTTGCGCGATTTTCGTCTAGTGGAATTCTAATAATTACGCAATATTAATCGTGAATTACTAGGGATTTTCCTAGTAATTAGGAGTTGGCTGTGATATAGCTAATGAAAACCTGGTTCCCGGCGATAGGCTGGTGAACGAGAAATGGAGGCACGGAGCGCCACCCGTGACGACAATTCTAATTCTCGAAGACAATCCCATAGTACGGCAGATGCTGGGATTTGTATTGCGCGGCAAGGGCGGCTACCGTGCCCTGGAAGCGTCAACGCATGAAGAAGCTGTTTCTCAAATGGAGCGGCATCTAGACGAGATCGACATGCTGATCGCCGATGTTTGCATAGACGACCAGCCGGGCCGAGCCGCTGCCGACCGGCTCACCAACCTTTGCCCTCGCCTTCGCGTGCTGTTCATTTCGGGGTACCCGAAGGATCATCTGGTGGAGAGCGGATGGTTGCTGCCTGAGGATGCGTTCCTGGCTAAGCCATTTGCGCCGGAGCGGCTGATGCGCAGTGTAAGAGAGGTTTTGGGGGATTCCTGCCAACCGCACGTGCTGAGCCGAGGGGCCGTTCGGACTGCGTGTGCCGGGGGCGCGGCGTAGGGCTCACGCGGCGCCAAGGTCGATAAACTCCACCTGCCACGGTGTGAGTTCCACATCCAGCCGCGCAACCGTTATGGGCAATTGAAAACGCCGCGGTCCGGCGCTGCCGGGGTTGATGTAAAGAACGCCATTCCGTTCCGAGCGCGCCGGTTTGTGCGAATGGCCGCTCACGACGACGTGGAAGCCTACCGCGGCGGGATCGAGATCGAGCGCGTGGACGTCATGGAGCACGTAGATCATGGCCGAACCGGCCTCGGCGACGGCGGTTTCCGGCCACGCCGACGCCCACGATCCCTTATCCACGTTGCCTCGGACAAACACGATCGGGGCTAACGCTTTCAGCGCATCAATGATTTCGGGCTTGCCGACATCACCGGCGTGGATGATGAGATCCGAACCTTGGAGCGCGCGTACGGCCGACTCTCGCAGCAGGCCATGCGTGTCCGAGATCAGACCGATGCGCATGACCTCAATTGTAATTTCACCGCCGGGATTGAGATGGGAAGGCCGGACCTTGGCGGGATGCTGTTACGGACGGATCCGGCTACACGTGTTGCCGGGTCAGTTCTTGGCTTTTACGGGTCTCGTGCAGCGCGGCGAGGCGGCGCTTGAGATCCGCTGCAATTACTTGAACGTTGGGCGGCTGAATGAGACTTGTGTGAGTGCCGGGGACGCGCACCACTTCCACGTTGGGCGCGATGCCATGCCAAGCGCGGTCCACTTCGAATAGGTGGGTCAAGGGTTCGGTTCGCGATTGGTACAACAGCACCCGGCCGTGATACGGCTTGGCCACATAGGTTTTGAAAGTCGTGTAGAGCGTCCGCATGAATTCGGCCCGCTTATCAGAAAACGTGACCAGGTCCATGAAGCCTTCCAACTCATAGACGGCGCCGTTGTCGCGGCCCAGCAGCGCGGACAGAGCCCTCTTGGCGGTCGCAGTCGCTCTCCGCCACAGGCGGGGGCCAAAAGCCTTCCAAGAGAAGTGATCCAGCAGATCGTCGGTCACCCACAGCGGCACGTTGCGAAGCTGCTTCCAGTAGTAACGGGGGTTCCAGCGCGACGTCTCGTAGCCGGTATTTTGCGGCGAGCCATCGATGGAGATGAGCAGATCCACTTTGTGCCCCGCCGCCTCGAGTTGCTGGGCCATTTCCAGAGCGACGGCGGCACCGAGCGACGCACCGGCGAGAATATACGGCCCTTCGGGCTGGAAGGCCAGAAGCTCGCCCACATAGTAGGCGGCGATCCGCTCGATCGACCGAGCTAACTCCGCCGGAACTTTCTCGAGCGGCGCCTGAATGCCGTAGAAGTTGATCTCCGGCCCCAAAGCTCGGACCAGATGCCGGAAGCCAGCGAGGTCGCCACCGATGGTGTGCAGGCAGTAAATAGCAGGGCCGCTTCCCTTGTCATTTAGCGGGGTGACGGTGGGGACCTGATTGGGCGTGGCGCGCCGCACATATTCCGCAAGAGCGGCAATGGTTCCGTTCTCGAAAAATGCATGCAGCGGGACGCTTTGCTGGAATTCCTTCTCGATTCGAGTGAGCAGCCGCACGGCGATAAGCGAATGGCCGCCGAGCTCGAAGAAGTCCTGGTGGATGGAGACGTGATCGACGCCCAGCAGCTCCTGCCACCACTGAGCCAGGGTTTGCTCCACCTCGTCGCGCGGTGCGCCGTTGGAGGATACCGGGGGCGAAGACGGCCTTGCGGACGGCGCGGCGGGTGATGGCGCATTCAAACGCAGGCCGGAGGGAACCGCCAGTATGCGCGAGACCAGTGGGCCCGCCAAAATCGCGGCGAACGCCGCGACTCCCGCGGCCGAGGCGATGGTGGCATCGGCGGGCGGCAGTGCGCGCGCGGTTGCATCGCCCGACAGCATCGCCGTGCCAGCCAGGCGCCGCAGCGCAAATTCCTGGATTTCGGCGACCACCAGACCGCGTTCATCGGCGATTGTGAAATCGAACGTGGCGACTTCCTTTTCGGCGTGGTTGCTCTGGGGCCAGCGGATATGACACCACAAGCGGCGCGGCAGATCCCCGAACACCCGGATGCTCCGGTAGGAAACCGGCACGTACAAATCGTCGCTCTGGTCGTAACCGGGGATGGTGAACATCGCCGATCCGGTGGCGGCATCGAGCAGGGCCGGATGCAGGCGGTAGGTTTCGAGGTCCGCCGCGTACTCCTCGGCTAGCTCCAGCGAGCTGAGGGCTTCGTTGGCGCCGAGGTGCATCTGGCGCAGGCAGCGCCACCGCCGGCCGAACTCGATATGCCGCGCCTGTTTTTCGTTCTGCTCATTGGGGCCGAAGGTGAGCTGGCGCTCGGTGGCGCGTTCCATCAGAGCGGCCAAGTCGATGGTCCGGGGCGCGACCGCACCGAGAGAGCGCACCGATCCCGCGCCGTAGGGCGCCGCCGACGTGCCCGCAGCCGCGACCGTGTAGTGATAAGCCTCGCCCTCGCGCGTCATGCGGATTTCGATAGCGCGGGTCCTGCCCCGGCCCACGCGCAGCGGCGCGGTGAACGACAACCGTTCGAACTCCATCGCGCCTGTTCCCAAACGCTCGACCAGAGCCGCGCGCGCCAGCTCGATGTAGCCGGTTCCGGGGAACAGCGCATCCCCGCCGCGCAGGCAATGCTCGTTGAGCAGCCAGTGATCCTGGAAATTCAGCTCGGTGTGGTACACCAACGTGTCGGGCGTATTGGTGGAGCGAACGCCGAGCAACGGATGACCGCCCGCGGCCACGCTCGGCGCGGCGGCCATGCCAGTTTCGCCCCAACGGCCCCAGTTGATGGCCACGGTCCAGGGCCGGCCCGGGGCGTTGCGCGAGGCCGCATAGGCATCCAGAAAAGCGTTCGCGGCCACGTAATCCACTTGCCCCACTGGAGCCGTGTAGCAACTGACCGAAGAGAACAGAACCAGAAAGTCGAACGCCACCCCGGCCAGCGCTTCCTCCAGCACCAACGTGCCCGTGACCTTCGGCGCGAGCACGCGATCGGCGGCGTCTTGTTGCTTGAGCTGGATCAGGCCGTCGTCGAGCACACCGGCCGCATGGATGACGCCATCGATGCGGCCGAACTTCTCGATCGCGTGGGAGACGACGCCACGCATCGCCGCCAGATCGGTCACGTCGGCTGTCGCGATCTCAACTTCCGCACCGAGTTCGCGCAGCCGCGCGATGGTATCCGCTCGCCGCGGCCGGCCGGTGCGGCTCACCAGCACAAGTTTCGCTTGGAGGGTGCGCGCCAGATGTTCTGCGATCTCGATGCCGATGCCGCCCGTGCCCCCGGTGATCAGGTACACACCGTGCTGGCGCAGGCGCGGCGCCGCGCGTTCGACACGCGACGGCTCGATGCTCTCGACCCAGCGATCCTCGCCGCGATAGGCAACCAACTGCGTCTCGTGGAAATCCTGACTGGCCTCGGCCAGGATCTGTCGTGCCACGCGATCCGGCTCCCCAGTTTCCGTGAGAGCCACGTCGATCGACCGCGTGCGGGTGCTCGTAAATTCTTTTGGAATGAGTTTGCATGGGCCCAGCAGCACCGCCCGCTCGGGATGATGCACCGCCTCGCCCGCGACCGATTGCAGACCGTTCGATACAATCGCCAGCGACATCGGTTGCGCAATATCCCGCGCGCCGATGGCCTGCACCAGATACAGCAGGCTATAGAAGTTCAGGGCCTTCGCGGTGTCGAGATTTTCCCCGGCCGCAGGCACATTGCCGGGCGCCACGAGCGGCCACAAATGCAGGATGCGCTCGGGCATGGTCCCGGAGCCCAGCAGTGCGTCGAGCAGGCGGTCGTAATCGGCGCGGCTGGCGGGTTCGAGAGTGTAACTGTGCTTGCCGGTTTTCGCGAACCGCTCGCCCGGCGTGAGTGTGACTACAGTATGGCCGGCAAGCTCCAGATCTTTCGCGATCTTCAGGCCTACGCCCATCGAATCCAGAAAGATCAGCCATGTGGCACGGTCGCCCGTCGCGGCAGGGAGATCCGCGCGCGTCCACACCGGCTGGTAATAGGAAATCGCAAGCGGGTCGTCGATCACCGCGCTGGTTTCCGGCGCCTGCGGCTTAGGCGCATCGATCCAGTAGCGCTGGCGCTCGAACGGATACGTGGGTAGTTCCACGCGTTGCCGCCGCTCTCCAGCGTGGAAAGTGGTCCATTCCACTTTCGCGCCAACCACCCAGAACTGCGCCAGTGCCGCAATCAGAAACTGCGCGTCTTCGGCAGGACCCTGCGCACTCCGCAGTGATGAAACAATCCTGACGCTTTCTGTTTTTGCCGGATGGCGCGCGGCCAGACCGGCGAGCACACGTCCCGGCCCTACCTCGAGCATCGCGGCGGGCTGTTCGCGAAACAGCGTGGCCACTCCATCGGCGAAACGCACCGGCTGGCGCACGTGGCGCGCCCAGTACGCCGGATCTGTGGCTTCGCCGGCCTCGATCCAGGTTCCCGTGACGTTCGAGACATATGGAATCCGCGGGGCCTGTAATCTACAGCCGCGCATAACCGCGATGAACTCCGGGAGAATGGCGTCCATCGATGCCGAGTGAAACGCATGGGACGTCTGCAAGCGCTGCGCCATCACGCCATCGGCGGCCAGCTTCCTTTCCAGCGAATCGATGGCTGCAGCCGGCCCCGACAGCACACACTGCTTGGCTCCATTGACCGCCGCAAGCGAGATCTCACCCGACGCGAGCGCGCGCGCTTCCGGTTCGGCGAGCTGTACCGCGAGCATGGCACCCGGAGCCGCGGACTGCATCAAGCGCCCGCGCGCCGCTACCGCCATGAGCGCATCTTCGAGCGACAGCACGCCCGCAAGATGGGCCGCCACGAACTCGCCCAGGCTGTGCCCGATCATGGCCGCCGGCCGGATGCCCCACGACATCCACAACTTCGCCAGTGCGTACTCGATGGTGAACAGCGCCGGCTGCGCGATGCGGGTTTCGGTTAACAGCGCCGTGGCCTGGGCCAGGTTCGCGCCCTCGGCGGGAAACAGCAGCGTGCGCAGATCGAGTCCCAGGTGCGCCTCGAGCAGTTCGGCGCAGCGGTCCACTTCCGCGCGGAAAACCGGTTCACTCTCGTAAATCCCAAGCGCCATGCCGGCGTATTGCGCGCCCTGGCCGGGAAACAGAAACGCGACGCCCGTGCGCGCCGTTTCCTGGCCGCCAAAAACCTGCTTGGCACCGGCAGTGCGCAGCGCCTCGATAGCTTCCTCGCGTGTGCGGCACACCACCGCGCGCCGGTGGGCGAATGCCTTCCGGCCCAAATGGCAGGTGAACGCGGCGTCCGCCAGGTTCAGCTCTGGGTGCTCGGCCAGGTGCTCCGCCAGATTGCCGGCAGCGGAATCGAGCGCTGATGCGGTCTTCGCCGACAGCGTCAGCACCTGCCAAGGCCGCGACGGGCCCGTGGGCTCAGTCTCCGGCGCTTCCTGCAAAATCACGTGCGCGTTGGTGCCGCCGATGCCCAGCGAGGTCACCCCGGCGCGCCGTGGCGCCGCCACGCTTTTCCACTCCGCCAGCCGGCTGTTCACATAAAACGGGCTGTTGGCAAAATCGATGCGCGGATTCGGCTTGGCGAAATGGAGGCTGGGCGGCAGTTGCTGGTGCTCGAGGGCCAGCACGGTCTTGATCAGCCCGGCCACGCCCGCGGCCGCGTCCAGATGCCCGATGTTGGTTTTGAGAGACCCGATGCCACAGAAGCCGCGCGCTTGGGTGCTCTCGCGAAATGCCTGTGTCAGCGCCGCGATCTCGATGGGATCGCCCACCGGCGTGCCGGTACCGTGCGTTTCAACGTAGGAAATCGATTCCGCCGGCACATCCGCCACCGCCAGCGCTTCCGCCACCACCTCGGCCTGCCCGTTGACGCTCGGCGCCAGATATCCGACCTTGCGCGCGCCGTCGTTATTGATGGCGCTGCCGCGGATCACCGCATGGATGCGGTCGCCATCGGCCAGCGCATCCACGAGCCGGCGCAGCACCACCACACCCGCGCCGCTGCCGAATACCGTGCCGCTCGACTCCGCATCGAATGCGCGGCAGTGCCCGTCGCGCGACAGGATCTCGCCTTCGCGATACACGTACCCCTGCTTGTGCGGGATCTCGATAGTCACTCCACCGGCCAGCGCCATGTCGCACTCGCGATTCAACAGGCTTTGACAGGCCACGTGCACGGCGACAAGCGACGTCGAGCACGCCGTCTGCACGGTCATGCTCGGCCCCGTCAGGTTCAACTGATACGACACCCGCGTGGCCAGCACATCCTTATCGTTGCCGGTCTGCTTGAGGAGAAACAGTCCCGCGCTGGACATGAGCTTTTGATTCGGCACCAGGTGAAACATCAGATACGCGTTCATGCCTGAGCCGGCAAAGACGCCGATCGAACCGGGAAACTCGTCCGCGCTCCAGCCCGCGTTCTCCAGCGCTTCCCAGGCGCATTCCAGAAACACGCGGTGCTGCGGATCCATGATGGCCGCGTCTTTCGGACTGAATCCGAAAAACGGCGCGTCGAATAGCTCAATGCCGTCCAGTACTGACGCCGACTTTACGTAATTGGCTGCGCGCAAAACCTCTGGGTCCACACCCGCGGCCAGAAGTTCCTGGTCACTCAGGCTACGGATCGATTCGACGCCACCCCGCAGATTCTCCCAGAACTCGGCCAGGTTCTTCGCGCCGGGAAACCGCGCACCCATCCCCACTATTGCTATGGCCGTGGAGGCATAAGGAGGCGGCGCCATGTGTCGCTCGAATTATAGCGGTGACAGCATATGGAAGGCCACCGGCGTTGCGTTTGTTGATTTTGCGAGCAGTTCTTTTCGTTTTAGGTAGTAAACCCATGCAATCTTAGCCACCTAGTCGACTCAGATGAAAAGAACTTCCGGGTCTCAACCCCTCCTGCCCGGATCTTCACGAATCGTTAACCTAAGTCCGCTGGACCTGGGTCCCAGGTCCAAGATTTTTGCCAAGAATTCGGAAATTTAACGAATTCTTAGTCAATATGAAAAATCGGACCCCAACGCTCGGACCAGCCATTGTGCGCAACGCGGGACTGAGCGCGCAACGTCGGGCCTCCGGGTGCTATATATTTGAAGACTGCGGCCTAGTAGCCTGCCGGTGGGCCGAGAAAGAGATTCTGAAGCGATGAATGGAATGAGCTTGAGGGGATGCATCCAAGGTGGATTCGCCGCGCGTTTGGCAGCGTTGTGGCTGGCGCTATTGGCCTGTCCCGTCTGGGCCGCCACCGCCGCCCAGGCGGAAGCGAACCAGGCAGCCCCGGCGGCCAGCCCGGCGCACCCGCCCCAGCAGGATACGGCGTACCGCATCGGCGCGAGCGACGTGTTGGAGATCAACGTGTGGAACGAGCCGCAAGCATCCGTCGCGGGCGTTGTGGTGCGGCCTGACGGCAAGATTTCCCTGCCGTTGCTCAAAGACATCAGCGTAGTGGGCCTGACTCCGATGGAGTTGCAGCAGGTGCTTACGGGCAAGCTGGATAAGCTGATTCACGGGGCCGATATTACGGTGGTGGTTAAGGAAATTCGCAGCAAGAAGATATATCTTGTCGGCCAGATAGGCAAACCTGGCCCCATGCTGCTGACCTCCGACAATACGACAGTGTTACAGGCGATGACCGAGGCCGGCGGTCCGACTCCCTTCGCGAAAAAGTCGAAAATTTATATACTGCGTATTGAGAACGGAAAGAAGGTCAAGCTTCCGTTCAACTACAGCGCCGTTCTGAAGGGCGAACACCTGGACCAGAACATCGCATTGCGTCCGGACGATACCATCGTGGTTCCATAGGCTGCAGGCCGGCTGTGAACGCTTCCAAAAATCGAGAACTAGTGCGAAATTTTGGCAAGAGGCCGCGCCAAACCGGCGGAAACGCCGCTAAGCGCATGTAACGGTTGGGGTAAGCTGATATCCATATGTGGCAGCAGGCGTGCTTCAACTCAGGTGCACAATAAGTTGTTGACTGGGCGGAAACTCACCAAGTTGATGGGGATAGACATTATGTTGCGAC
Source organism: Bryobacteraceae bacterium (assembly GCA_035297145.1). Lineage (GTDB taxonomy): Bacteria > Acidobacteriota > Terriglobia > Bryobacterales > Bryobacteraceae > QHXW01. The sequence goes on along the minus strand of DATGZN010000002.1, from coordinate 4,979 downwards.
TCGAAGCGATGCGAGGCAAACGGCTGCCTCTGTTGGTGTGCCTGATCCTGGCTTTGATGGTATGCGGCGGCTGCCGGCGCTCGCCGGAGGCCAAGAAGGCGAAGTTCATGGAGAGCGGCAAGGCCTACATGCAAGCCAAGGATTACCCGCGAGCCATCCTGCAGTTTCGGAACGCGGCACAATTCGCGGGGAAGGATCCGGAGCCGTACTACCAAATGGCCCTGGCGTTTCTGGCCGACGGCCAATTGCAGAACGGCGTGGACGCGTTGCAGCAGTGCCTCAAACTGAACCCGAAGTACACGGCAGCGAAGTTGAAGATTGCGGAACTAGAGACCATGACCAACCGGCCGGCGTATTGGAAGGACGCTGAGAGTAAGCTGCAGACCATGGTCGGCGCAGCGCCCAACGACGCGGAAGCGCTGAGTGCGCTGGCGTGGGCGGAGATCCGGCTGGGCAACGAACAGGATGCGGTGAAGAACCTGGAGACCGCCCTGGAAAAGTCTCCCGAGAACTTGAGAGCTTCAGTAACCATGGCTAATGTCAAGGCTCGCAAAGGCGACCTGAAGGGCGCGGAGCAAGTGCTCAAAACGGCGGTGCAGAAGGCACCCAAGTCGGCCGATCCATTGGTCGCGTTAGCCAGCTTTTATGCCCGCACGCAAAAATGGCCGGACGCGGAACACACCCTCCAGCAGGCGCTGCAGATGGATCCAAAGAACGATGCGGCGCTGTTCGGCCTGGCGGCTGTACAAGTGCGAACGGGACAGAAGGACAAGGCGGAACAGACCTACGCGAAGTTATCGGCGCTGCCCGTAGCCCGGTATAAGCCGATGCATGCGCAGTTTCTATTTCAGGAAGGCAAGCGCGACGCCGCCATCGTGGAGTTTGCCAAGCTTGCCAAAGACAGCCCCGAAGACCGCACGGCGCGGGCGCGCCTGGTGCTTGCCTATTGGGCGGCGAACCGCAAGGCGGAAGCGGAAAAGGTACTGACGGAAGCGTTGCAGCACAACCCCAAGGACGTGGATGCCTTGATGCAACGCGCCCAAATGGAGATTGTTACGAGCCGACCCGCGGAAGCACAAACGGACGCGGACCAGGTTTTGCGTTATCGTCCGCAGTCTGCGCCGGCGCACTTCGTGAAGGCCCGAGTCTACGCGATGCGGGGCGAGGGTGGGCTCGAGCGGCACGAACTGGGCGAGGCCTTGCGTCTCGATAAGAACCTGCTGGCGGCCCGCCTCGAACTGGCCCAGTCGCTGCTGCAACAACACGACGGAAAAGCGGCATTAGCCGTGCTCGAAAGCAAAGATATCAACGACGCCCAAAAAGGGACGCTCCCCGTATTTGTGCTGCATAATTATGCGCTGTTGGAGACAGGCGACTTCGATACGGCCAGAAAGTATGTGGACGGCGCGTTGGCTCGGGTGAAGACGCCCGACCTGCTCTTGCAGGACGCCATGCTGAAGGCCAACAAGAAAGATTACACAGGGGCGCGAACGTCGCTCGAAGCGGTATTGAAGACGAATCCGGAAGATCTCCGCGCGCTCGAGCTACTGGGGAGGATCTACCTTGTGCAGAATCAGGTGGCGGTGGGAACGGCGAAGATCCGGGAACTGACGGCCAGCCAACCCAAGTCCGCGCGGCTTCAGAAGTTCCTCGGAGATTGGCTGGCTGCCACAGGCGATCACGCGGGCGCGCTGCAGGCTTATGCGGCCGCCAAGCAGCTGGACCCGCAGGCCACCAGCATCGACATGGCCATGGCGCGGTTAGACCTAGCCGATAGCAAGAATGACACGGCGCGCCAGATTCTTACGCGTATCATCCAAGCAGACAGCAACAATGCGGAAGCATACATGTGGATGGGAACGCTGGAAGAGCGGGCTGGAAGCTTTGACGCCGCTATCTCCGATTACCGCAAGGTGCTCAGCATCGACTCAAACAACGTGATGGCACTCAACAATCTGGCGTTTCTGCTGGCCGAGCACGGACAGGCGCAGCAGCTCGATGAAGCCCTTAAACTGGCCCAGCAAGTGCGGGCGCTCGTTCCGAAGAGCGGCAACATCGACGACACGATGGGCTGGGTTTATTACAAAAAAGGAATATATCCGTCGGCCATCCAGCAACTCGAAGACGCGGTGTCGCAGGATAGAGCGGCCAACGCGCCGTCGGCGCTGCACCGTTACCACTTAGCCATGGCTTACCTAAAGAAGGGCGATCAAAAACGCGGCAACGACGAGTTGAACGCGGCGCTGAAACTCAATCCGAATCTGCCAGAAGCCAAGCAGGCAATGACGCTGCTGGCGCAGACCAAGACGGCATCGAACTGAGTTCCACACGGCGTTCGCCCGCGAAAAGCCGACTGGAAAAGCGCTCAGAGATATGGAGGCGCCGGAGCTTCCCAACCCAACCCAAAAAACCGGAGGTGGTCAAAATTTCTCGGGGATTCGTTCGATCACTGCACGAAACAAATCAACAGCGTCACTGACGCGCGGATGAACTCGATTCACAGCACGCCGGACGGCAATCTCAACGGCCGGGAGCTTTTACTGGCTCTCTGCGTGCACATGGCTCATCATCGGGGGCAGGCCGAAATTTATCTCCGCATCAAGGGTATTAAACCTCCGGGGTACGTTTTCTGAACGAGAAGAAGGTATGAAGAAATCGGGTCGGGCGTGCCCGACCCCTGCATGCGCTTTCGTAAATTGTTATAGGGGGCGAGCACGGCTCGGCCCGAAGTGCGAGCTTATTCGTCGCGCAGAGCCACCATGGGGTCGACGTTCGTAGCGCGCCGCGCCGGTATTGCACACGCCGCGAGTCCGACGCCTGTCAATATCGCGGCCACGCTGGCGAAGGCCGCCAGGTCCCGGACAGCGAGGCCGAAGACCAGACTGGAGAGGGCGCGGCCCATGGCAAGGCCACCGAGCCGACCGTTGGATCGATCAATCCCAGATCCGGAAGGGCGAATCGGAGAAGGTGGCGGAGCTCGACCGGGCGAACCAGCGCGTCACCTCCGAGCCGATTAAACCGCAGGAGCCAGTCACAAGAACGGTTCGTCCTCTTCTCATCGCTGCACCCTTTCCGCGTTCATCGTTCTGCGATGTAAAGTGAACTGCCAGCATCCTTCGAGAGTAGACTCAGGTGATATCTCCTCTCGACAAGATACTGAGTGAACCAATCGTAAGCGCCGTTCGCCGAGCGCAATATGAACTTCTGGTGTGCAACTTGAAACGCTGCAAGATCTTCGACCTGCAAAGGAATGAACTGGGCTAGGAGGCGATTCGTCTTATCGGGCGTATCCGCTCCGACCAAGCGCGTAGCGTTATCCGCATCGACAACCTCAACGAGCCGACCCCGCAGTTCCGGAGGCGAGTACTCGGCCGCCTCTAAGTATGCGAATGGACTGCCAATCACGACAGGGATATTTGGTTCACTGTGGCTGAGTTCCGCCAGACTAGTCCAACGTTTATCCACTCTGCTTGAACCCGCCTCGTGTAGGCTCCGGACATCTCTACCGCCTTGATAGGCGAAGGCAATCAGTAAGGCCACCAGGAGGTAGGTGGAAGAGGACTTGAGCCAAATACTTCGGACTAAATACACTGATCCCAAAACTAGGCCGAGGATTGCCGGCCATCCGTATCTGGGGGTGTAGCCGGAGTGCAGAAACTTTGTCAGCACAACCAGTATGGCGGGAAAATACAGAAAGCCGCCGACAAGAATGATCTCGGGTGAGCCGAAATCGCGCTCGTCAAGTGATCCTTCCCCGCCGGGTGTCCGGCACATCCGTAGGAGCGATTCGCCGACCACTATCCCGAAGAAAGCGATTAGGACAAGAGCAAGTGTGGAGTCAAGCCCCAGGTCCAGGTAGGATCCATAAGTCCAAATGACCGCGGCCCAACTCGGTCGCGACCAGAAGTTCTTACCGAAAATGTCCCGGTAATGCAGAAGGATTGGAAGACTCATGAAAAACGGAAACGTCGCCAACACGCAGGCAGCCCACACCCCCCACCGGATTCGGCGCGACAGGAGGGTCCAGGTGAGTTCAGCGGCGCCGAAGGCTGAAATTACTACCACGGCAAGATGGTGAAAGGAAACAGCCAAAGTTAGGAACAAAGCAAACAGTGGCGTCATAAACCGCTTCTCGCCGATCCTCTGCCATAAGACCGCGGATATTGCGAGGAAACCGACCAGCAAAGAGTAAGATCGCGCCTCCAGGGCATACCCGCGGAACGGAGAAAGCGTTATCAAAAAAACAGCCGCCAGACCGGCAAACGCTGGCAGTCTTTTCCGCACAAACCAGTAGACTCCCAACAAAGTCATCAGGTACCCAAGAATGGAAGGCAACCGGAGCGTTACGTGTGGATCACCAGGGAGTATCCTCGCTACCCGAACGAGTAAATAGTAGCCGAGAGGCATTCCGTCCACACCCGCCTTGAGTGCACTCCAAAAAAGGGAAAATGGCTGAAGACTTGAAACATGAAAGGTAAGCAGCTCATCATACGAAAAAAGCTTTCTACTCGCCTCGAAAAACAGGACGCCGAACTCCCATACGAGGACGGCTACAAGTAGGGTCGAGGCGAATTGGGGAGACTTCATCACTCGGGCGCAGACATCTCCCGCCCAACCCGCTAGGCCGGAGATCTTCGACTTTGCTTTCACATCTTCCATTTGTTATTAGATAATGCCACCAAAGCGAAGCGGAAGGAACTGACGGGCTTGCTTTTAAGCACGATAAAACACGTTGAACTAAGCCGCAAGCGGCAGCCTGACGGGGCTTCGTTTTGAACGGGCGCGCGGTGGTGCGCGGCGGTTTCGTTCTTTCCTCGGTGATCTTCTTTCCTCGGTGATCAAGGCCGGGCCGGTTTTGGGCATTCGCCGAGGTCTTTTGACCACCAACTTCTAAACCGGCGTAACCCCCATCGATTGCCGACCGCTGCGCCTGCAACTTCCGAGTGGCCGACCGTCCATTCATTCAGAGCGCCGACCCT
>DATGZN010000001.1:0-111731 GCA_035297145.1 Bryobacteraceae bacterium | reverse complement strand
GGGTTCCGGCCTGGACGCAGTCCGCACCAAGCGCTGGATGCGCTGAATGTGGGCATCTGCCGGAAGCGTGTGAGCTGGATTCTGGACGCCGACATTCGAGGGTTCTTCGATAACATGAGCCACGAGTGGACGGAGAAGTTTGTTCAGCATCGCGTGGCCGACCCGCGGATCCACCGTCTCATCCATAAATGGCTGAAGGCGGGGGTGAGCGAGGAAGGCGCATGGTCAGAGTCAAAGGTAGGAACTCCGCAGGGAGCGGTGATTTCACCGTTGCTGGCGAACATCTACCTGCATTACGTCTTTGATCAATGGGTAGAGGTCTGGCGGAAGCAATGGGCGAAGGGCGAAGTGGTTGTCGCTCGCTACGCCGACGATCTGGTTGCAGGTTTCAAGTACCGCGAAGACGCGGAGCGGTTTCTGGGCGAGTTCCGGGAGCGGCTGGCGAAATTCGGACTGGAAGTGCATCCAGACAAAACGCGACTGATCGAGTGCGGGCGTCTGGCTGAATCGAACCGGCGAAAGCGTGGAGAGGGAAAACCGGAGACCTTCGACTTCTTGGGGTTCACTCACTACTGTGGATGCAAGAAGGGGCGCTTCATCGTATGGCGCAAGACGGCGGGCAAACGGATGCGCGCGAAACTGCAGCAGTTGAAGCAGGAACCGCGCCGCCGAATGCACGAGCCGTTAGCGCAGGTTGTCACGAACCATTGGGACAGGAGACTAGCGGAGATGATTGGCGCCAAGCGCGCCGGCGGCTCCAGGGGCAGGTCTGAGGCATGCTCGTCATTCGGATGCCTCCTTGGATTTTGGATTGTGCCAACAGCCGTTTGAAGCGATAATCGCGTCCGCCTTTTTCGGCCCCCAGCTGTGGCGCCTGTAAGGGCGCACTCGGTTGTGCGTCTTCAGGACCGGATCGACCACAACCCAGGCGGCCTCCACCGCGTCCTCACGAGTGAAGAGCGCTCCATCGCCAGCCATGGCGTCGCTCAGAAGCCGCTCGTAGGGCGCTTCCTCTCCAGGCCGTTCTTCGAACAGGTAGAGCTCTCGCTGGTCCCCGACGAACTCCTTCCCTGCGACCTTGACGCGAGCGGCGAGGGCGACGGCCGAGTTGGGGGAGAGCCGGAAGCGCAGGTAGTTGGCCCGGCCGGCCGTTGGCGCTGAGTCGGCGAAAAGCCTCTGGGGCGGCGGCTTCAGTTCTACCAGCACCTCAGTCGCGGTATCCGCCAGGTATTTGCCGGAGCGCAGGTACCACGGCACTCCCTCCCAGCGCCATGAGTCGATGAAAAGCCGCAGGGCGCAGAAGGTCTCGACGTCGGAGTTCTTCGCCACGCCTGGCTCCTTCCGGTAGCCACCGTACTGGCCGCGCACCAGGTCATCGCGCGTTAGGGGGCGCATGGCTTGAAAGACCTTAGCTTTCTCGCTGTGCACGGCCCCAAAGTCCCTGCCAGACGGCGGCTCCATGGCAAGTAGGGCGACGATCTGAAAGAGGTGGTTCTCGATCACGTCGCGAAGACAGCCGGCGCTTTCGTAAAATGCACCGCGCCCCTCCACACCGAAATCCTCGGATAGGGTGACCTGGATGCTGGCCACGTAGTTGCGGTTCCAGATCGGCTCCAGGAACGAATTGGCGAAACGGAAATAGAGGATATTCATGATCGCCTCCTTCCCGAGGAAATGGTCAATGCGGAAAATCGAGTCTTCCGGGAACACCGTCCGCGCGACCTGGTTGAGCTCCTGCGCGGAGGCCAGGTCACGTCCGAACGGCTTTTCGACAATGACGCGCGCATTCTCGGCCAAGTTCGCGGCACCGAGTCCTTTGATCACCGTCTCGAAGAGCGAGGGCGGGATAGCCAGGTAGTACGCCGGGCGCCGAGCCTTATGCAGCGCCTTCTTTATCGCTGTGAAAGTGTTGGGGTCTTTATAATCCCCGCTGACGTAACTGAGCAGGGACAGCAGATGGTGGAGGGCACGCTGGTTATCGATTCGGCCCGATCGCTTTATGCTATCCGTCACGCGTTTGCGCAGACGCGCCAAACTCCAATTCGGGAGCGCGACGCCGATTACCGAGACCTTGAGAGTACCTCGCTTCACCATCGCATAGAGTGCCGGGAAGATCATCTTGTGGGCGAGATCGCCCGTCACACCGAAAATCACGAGTGCGTCCGAACGGGAGGCGGTCATCAGGCATCTCCTTTCCGGCGGCCTTTTCCTCATGACCACCGAACTGGCAACGCCCCGAGGACAACAATCCTGCCGGAGGAGTGGTCCTCGCGGCGCCGCCGAAGCGGCCAAGGGCACCTAACTCATGAATGGATGGCAGGGTCGGTGTGGCTGAAGCGATTGCCCGGCTATCCCGTTGATAGAATCTTCGGACCGAACTTTGCGACCATGTCCTGAATGGCTTTCAATTGAGGTACCGCGATCCGCTCCAACACAAACTCGGCATGGTCAAGCACTCTTGATTCCTCGGCAACGGTTCGCGGCGGCGTTCGGTCGGTTTTAAGGATTCCAACAAACGATGCCTCTAGGTCGTCGAACGCGGTCAACGTCTGTTGAAGTAACGGTTCACATACTTGTCCGCCTTACCCGCGAGTTGACCTTTCAGCTCAGATATTGACGCCAGTCCCGCTAGAACCCTGGATCGGATTCCTTCCATTCGCTCATTTGTATCACGGTGCATGAATTCCCTTGCTGTCAATCAACTTCCGGGCCAAGGCAATCTGCTGCGTCAGTTTCGGCCACGCAACGATTCAAGCATTCCCGGCGGTGTCGTGTCTGTTCAATATCGCTCACAACTGTTTTACCTGTACCCAAAAAAAGTGCGGTGCGATATCGAAATCGCGCTCCGTTAACATTCTGTAATGGGGGTGATCGAAGATCCGGGTGGCTTGCTGAATCCGGAGCCTGTTCGAGTGGCATCCGGCCAACGGTAGCTGCTACCTCGCAAAATCCAGATACCCGCGCTGTGGGTCTGTGCTCAACAGTTTTACCTGAAGTTGATCACCCACATCCACTCCCTGCTGACCACGCACCAGAAGTCCTTCCGCGGGCGGGCCTGATACACGCACGAAAACACCTTTCGGCGTGACGCCCGTCACAACCGCGGCGAAGTTCTCGCCGATCCGAGGCTGGAGCGCCACGGCCGCAATGCGCTTATTCATCACCCGTTCCACTTTGCGCGCCGCATCCTCCTTGAGCGTGCAGTTCCGCGCAATGGAATCCAGTTGCGGGTCCGAATACGGCGGCGGCTGCTTGGAAAGGACGGACTTGATCAGCCGCTGCGTTACCGTATCGGCGAAGCGGCGGTTGGGAGCGGTGGAATGGGTGTAGTCATGGGCGGCCAATGCGAAGTGCGCCTGATCCTTATCGCCCGGGCGTGACAGTACATACTCGCCCGGCCCCATCAGCTTGATCACCGCCAGGGAGACATCCGCGTAGTGCACTGCGTCGGCGGTTTTTCTTTTCTGAAGGAAGAGATTGAGCGCTCCCGAATCGGGTTCCGGCGGCAGTTTGTCGCCATAGCGCGCCGCGAGCTCGACAATGCGCTGCCAGCGCTCGGGTGTTCTGACCACGCGCCGGATGGACGAGACGCCGGCGTTCATGAGGGTTCGCGCCATCACGCCATTCGCGGCGACCATGAAATTCTCAATGAGTTCGCTGGCGCGATTTTTCTTGCGAGTATTGACCCCCTGGACCTGACCGTCAGCAATGATCGCCTCTGCCTCCACGCGGTCGATGTTCAATGCCCCCAACCGCTGTCGTTCTTCGAACAGGATCCGCGCCGCCTCATCCTGCAGCTTCAATTGCGCTGCCAGATCAGCGGAGGCAGCAACTTTCGGAGGAGCGGCCGAAGTTCCTTCCAGCCACGGTCCGACTCCGTTGTATGTCAGCTGCGCCTGATTTCGCACCAGCGCGCGGTAAATGCCGCCGGAAGTAATCGAGCCGTCGGGGGCAACGACCATGTCCACCACTACCGCTAACCGGTCGGCGTCCTGGTTCAGCGAAGTCAGATCCGTCGATAGTTGCTCCGGCAACATCGAAAAAGTTTGAATGCCCGTGTATACACTGGTCGTCTGTGCAGCGGCATGTTTGTCGATCGGCGACCCAATCGGTACGTCGGAATCGACATCGGCGATCGCGATGAGAATGCGAATTCCGGCGCTGACGCGCTCGGCGGCTTCGCCCTGGTCCAAGTCCCGGGAGGTGTCGTTATCGATGGAAGACCACAACAGAGAGCGCAGGTCGCGCACGCCGGCGTCCGTGCCGGATGCCGCACGGGACTTGAGCGCATCCAACTGGTTGGCAACCTCCGGAGGGAATTCAGGTTGGAAGCCCTCGTCGATCATCTCCTGACGGGCGGCTGCAAGAAGATCAAATCCGCTGTGAGCCATGAAAACGCAAGCCTATCACAGCAACCGTCGGCGCCTCACGGTTGAAGGGGGGTCCTGAATTGTTCAGCAGCTTTCGTTTGCGACGCGAGATGGCTTCCGCCCGAACCGCATCTTGAGCGGGCACTTCCAAGAAGCGCGCGACCCCCGCCGGGATTTATCCCAACAATCAAGCATGCCGATTTCACGAGTTGGGCGACGCCGGCCGCATCCGCAAGCGGTTGACGAACGGGCCAGTGTCGGGGGTCTGCGCGCGTTGGCCACGTTCGAAGCGGTGAAGGGCGTGATTGTTCTGCTCCTAGGATTGGGGATTTTGGGTCTCCTACACAAAGATGTGGAAGCGGCGGCGGAGAGTCTTCTCCTGCACTTGCATATCAATCCCGATTCACCGGCCGTCGCACGCATTTATCAACGCGGCTACACGTATGACAGATGCGGGCCTTTGGGTGATTTTTTCCGCCTCGGTCGTATACGCCGGCGTGCCGTTTACAGAGGCGTGGGGGCTATGGAACAGGCGTGTGTGGGCAGAATGGTTCGCATTGCTTTCCGGTGCGTTATATCTGCCGTGGGAAATGTTCAAACTCATGCAACTGCCCAACCGGTTGCATTTAACCGTGTTCCTGCTAAATATAGCGATCCTGCTTTATCTACGTCCGGATCGCCGCATACAGAAGTCTGACGCGTGAAGGAGCCGGACCCCTATAAGCTGGATTGGAAAACTGGTTAGAGCACGACGATGATCTCAAGGCGAACGCCCGGATAGTACGGGTTGTACAGGTAATACCCGCCATCGGCGTAGTCAAGGTAAACGTTGTCAGTGTAGTACCAACCTTCCGGCCACGGCTCAGCAAGTCCGAACCAATAGCCGCCGTACCGGAAGCTCCGTATTTCTAGCTTGTGTTTCACAAGGCATTCTGCTTTGGTCACAAATCTGCGCGATGAATTAAGGTATGTAAGACCTACAACTACCTCAACCCACTCGGCGGCTTTTGCGGGGCTCCGGTAGCACGGCTGCATCTGGTTGTCTCCGGTGAAATCATTGGCAGTGAGATCGGATCGCCAATCGCTGCTAAGTAAACCCTGAATGCCGCTCAACTCAGGGCCGGATTTGGATGTGCCGCCGGCCCTGATGAATCGAAAGGCCAAGCAAGATGAAAGTAAGTACAGTGTTCGCCATCATTCTCATTGCCGTTCGGGATCATGGCCTTTGCGTATCAAGGCTTCACCTACACGACCAGAGAAAAAGGCGGGGATCTCGGTCCAGTCCACGTGACGGCGGAGAGGACTCGAACGCTTCCGCTTCTGGTTGTCTTAGTGTCAGTTGCTGTAGCTGCGATAAAGGACACTCATCTCGCGAACGCCGCCGCGAATACAAAATCGAAATGGAAGTTTTCGATGACTGGCGGTGGAATGCTCGCGGATTAATCTCTCTCCAAGTACTCCGAAGGCACATCGTCCTCTGGGACTTGTTTCGTGTGGACTTCAGCCACGTCTGCGTCCGGTGCGTCTTCCACGCCGCTGATCACTTCGGCCTCGAAGGATTGCCCCTCCTCGGCCAGTTCCCCGACGCTCTCTGAGGCGGCCTCCGCGAGGTGGGACAATCCCTGAGTGTCCCCAGACTGACCAGCTGAACCCGTACCCACGCCCTTCTCTTCGTTCGAAACGGTGCTGTACGTTCGGATTCCTTCATCGTCATGCTTCTTCATGGGTTTTATTTTCGCACGTCGTCTACGGATGTTACTTTGTATCGGCACTGAAGCGCGCGGCCACCATCGCGCCCGGATCAGTCTGGAAGGCGAGGATCTCCTTGCCGCCGTTGACCAGAAATCCACGCATGGTCATTGGCAAAGGCTCGGCGACCTGCCCATCCTGAGCAGGAAGCGTCCAGTCGAACCGTACCGAACAGTCGCTCTCGACCTCGAAGCTGCCGTTCTCGATCGTATCGAGCGATCCCTTGGCGGACACCGTGACCGAGAGTTCGCCGGGTAGCATCGGTGTGGTGCTGCCGGAGACCGTGAAGTAATACTTCGTCCGGAGATCCGCCGCCGAGCAGTTGTCGGATGTTTTCTGCATGATTCCGTGCTGGGCTCCACCGGGGTCGGTCTGTTTGAATTGCATCCTGGTTCCATCGGTCGAAGACGTCCCGCTGAAATTCTGGAACGCGCCGGAATCGTCCTGCAGCTTCCAGATCACCGAACAATCCGATTTCGCCACGTAGCTCCCGGTCACCGGGTTTCCCAGAAGTAGTCCGGCGAAGGTGGCAGACGCTGTCCCGCTCAGGCTCCCGTGCCCGTCAAAGGCGATCCGGCCCAGGCTGGCAGTCGGTTTTGGCGTCCCGGAAATGTCCGTCAAGCCCGTCAATTGAAACGCATACGGCCCAACCAGATCCGCCGGATTACAGGCGTCGGCCGCCTGCGCAGGCAAGCACGGGAGCAAGACGAGAAGCGATAGCCAATTCGTTCGCATGATATATTCTGAGAGCACTTTTTGAACCAAACATCGGCCCAAAGTGTGAGTAACCTCCTCAACGCTCGGATGAATCAATACCTATACGATCCTGAGCCGCTTAAACACCGGGACTTTGGCAACGTCTACGATGAACGCAAAGACTGCTGCCGCCACGAGTATTCCTCCCACCACGAATATGGGCAGAGGATTCATGGCGATTCCGCAGATCGCCAGCGTTGAAGCGATCAGCAGATCAACAACAGACGATCCGACGAGCCATCGGCTCGGACGAGAGGACCCCATGTGCTGCCGTTCTCGATTCGTATAGGTGGTTGCTTGATTGCCGAACACGATGGCTACGAAAGCGAGAGTTCGAAGCATTTCGATTCCAAGACCCAGGCGAAATTTGGCAACGGCCAGGACGGCGGTGCAAAAGACCAGCTCGGAGATTCCCATGAAAACACCCGCGATCGTCAATTTGCCGATTCTCCAGACATTGGGCATCGGGGATGGTCGCACGTTGTCTGTCGTCAAGGACATGCCGAGGAGGTCGCCGGTGAGCATTATGATGACCATCAAGATTGGCGTAAGGATCGCGTGCCCGGTTATTACCAGACCTACCGCCAGGAAGAGCACCTGGACAATTTTCTTGGTGACCGAATTTAGCGTATAAGTCAGGATCCGCTGGAACGTCACGCGGCCTTCCTTTACCGACGAGACGATGCCGCCGAGCCCTGGCTTGGTCAGGACGATACCGGCCGCTGACTTGGCAACATCAGTCGCCGTTGATACCGCGATTCCCATCTGTGCCTGTCGCAGCGCCGGCGCGTCGTTGGCGCCATCCCCGCACATCCCAACGGTGTGGCCGCTATTCTGAAACGCCTTGACGAGGTTGTATTTTCCCTCCGGAAGAACGCCTGCGAAGACAGCGAAATCCTCGGAGCGTACGCCATCGGGGATGGGCCCGGGCGGACACACCGCTCCATCGAGACCTACCGCGTGAGCCACGATCGCGGCCGTCGCCGGGGCATCGCCCGTCACCATCACCGTGCGAACGCCCAACGTGTGCAGTTCCGCAATAAGAGCCGCTGAATCCGTTCGAGGCGGATCGCTGAGAGCGATGATTCCGGCAAGTTTCAGCGCGGCTGGTGGACCCACCGCAACGGCCAGAACGCGAAAGCCCTGCGCTTCAAGTTTGCTCGCCGTCTTGGATGCATCAGGAGCTGATTGCGTAAGGCCGGCAACTGCGGCAAAGGCCCCTTTGACTATCCGAACCGAAGTGCCGCCCAGATCGGCGGCAGTCGCCTCCGACATCTTCGTCCCAGGATCGAACGGAACGAACTTGATCAGTTTCGGCAGATCGGCGGCTACTTTTTTTCCAGCGGCAGCCCGGATGGCCGCGTCTACCGGATCTTGCCCGCCGTCCGAACTCGCCAGGGCCGCCCATCCCAACACGTGCGACTCGTCAAAGCCAGCCATGGCATGGACAGCGGTAACCGTCAGTTCGTTTTGTGTCAGCGTGCCGGTCTTATCCGCGCACAGCACGTCGATGCTCGCCGCTTCATCCACGGCTGAGAGCCGCGTCGGAAGAACGCCCAGGTGTGCCAGAGCCCGCGCGCCGAGTGCCGCCGCAAGCGTGAAAGTAAGTGGAAGCGCTACTGGGATCGACGCCAGAACCGCGGTGAGCACCAGGGGAATGATCTCATCAATCGCGAGCTTGAGAGCGTAGGCGTACGCCACCAACAGCACGATGATGACGCCATTGCACATGGCGAGATTGCGCACCACGCGTAGAACGGCCTTCTGCTGGGAACTTTCGACGTGCGCGGTGCGAACCAGTTCCGCAGTGCGTCCAAACTTTGTGTGCGCTCCGGTCGCCGTGACCTCTGCAACCGCTTCACCGCGCCGCACCAGCGCTCCCGCATAAGTTTCAAATCCGGCGCCAGCTTCGATCGGAACGGATTCGCCGGTCAGCATGGACTGGTCGAGCAATACGGATCCCTCGGTCAGCCGCACGTCGGCGGCGACCACGCCGCCGAGCGATAGTTTCACAATATCGCCAGGCACGAGTCCGGCAGCGGGCACGGTCGCCCAAACATTATCACGAAGGACCGCCGCCTTCAGCGCGAGCCGCGATTTCAGCGCGGCCAGAGTTGCCTGAGTGCGCCCTTCCTGGAAGAACCCGAGAGCGGCGTTGAAGGCGAGCAGAACCGCGATAATCGCAGCCTCGACGTACTTGCCGAGGACAATTTCGAGCACGATCGCGGCCTCGAGCATCCATGGAACTGGCGCCCAGAACTTGGTCAGTGCTCTGCGCAGTGGATGCTGAGCCGTGTTGGGAATTGCGTTTGGACCGAATTTCTCGAGCCGCCGGCGGGCTTCATCGGTCGTGAGGCCGGTCGAGTGCGGGGCATCCTTAGCGGAAATTGGTGGAGTCATCGAGCAGTCCGAGATTCTCAAGTTCCTGTTGCGGCGGTTCCGAACAGTGCCCCGACGCCTGCGGTCAGTGCCATAGCTAGAGCACCCCAAAACGTGACGCGCACAGCGCCCAGCGTCACACCTGCTCCCCCAGCGCGTGCTGCCAATCCTCCCAGAAGTGCGAGGAACAAGAGGGAAGTTCCAGAGACAACGGGAATCAGCCCCCCTGCCGGGGCGATGGCTGTGACCATCAGAGGCATGACCGCTCCCGCGGCGAAGCTGCCCGCCGATGCCAACGCAGCCTGAATCGGACGCGCCCTGAGGGCGGGGGAGATGCCGAGTTCGTCGCGGGCGTGCGCGCCTAGGGCATCATGAGCCATCAGTTGTTTGGCAACCTGTTTGGCGAGCGTGGCGTCGAGCCCGCGAGCGACGTAAATGGCCGCCAGTTCCTTGTGCTCGCCCTCGTCGTCCGTCTTCAGTTCCCTGCGTTCCAGCTTGAGATCGGCCTGTTCGGTGTCTGCCTGTGAGTGCACCGAAACATATTCACCTGCTGCCATCGACATCGCCCCGGCGACCAGGCCGGCGACGCCAGCGACCAGAACGTTGCTGTGAGTTGCGTGCGCGGCTGCTACACCGAGCACCAGACTGGCCGTCGAAAGGATTCCGTCGTTCGCGCCCAACACCGCCGCGCGAAGCCAGCCGACGCGTCCGGCGCGGTGTCTTTCCCTTTGGTGTACGGGCATGCTTGGCGTCCTTGAACCTTGAACCGACCGGACAAACTTCCACACGTGGCCCACCGGCTTTCCGAGTCGCAGCGGACTCGGAAACATCCCTGCATCGCCTGGCGCGCTACCGGAGGCCCGGATTAACAAGACTACGCAAACGCTCGCTGCTCAGCTACAGCGCGACGGTGATCGCGAGTGCCATGCTCGGATACCTGCGATCGTAAAGGTAGTACCCGTTGTCATAACCAATGTAAAGGTCATCGGTGTCGTACCAGTTTTCTGCCCAGGACTCCGGGTAGGGATCCACGAGCAGAAACGAAAAGCCGCCATACGAGAAGCGTGGATACCCCATGTAGATCGCGGGGAGGCCGTGCATCCGGAACCCAATCCCATCCCGAAATCGAGATCGAATTGGGCTTCAGGAATGTAGTAACCGCCATAGCCTCCACGCTGCGCCCAGGTGCGATGATCGCGATCCCAGTGTTGAGCACGATCCGGCTGCCATGTACTATGCCCCTGCCAGCCGCCATGCTGCTGCCACGCGACTGCCTGCTGCCGCGTACGTTGCGGTTGTTGTTGCTGGCCCTGCTCGGAACGTTGGGCCTGCGGCTGTTGCGGGCGCTGCTCTTGTGCGGCCTGCTTTTCAGGCTTGGCCTCTTTTTCGTTTTCCTTTTCGTGCTGCGCGTACGCAGGGGACAATCATCCCGAAAAACAGAAGCAGGGCAGCGGTACTGGTAGTTCGAACAAACTGCATAGTAATCTTCTCCTTCAAGGTCGCTTATGCAGTGTGCACGCAGGTGGCCAGTCCGCCGTTAGACAGTGTTCCGCCGCCCTCCCCGGCCTCCGTCTCGGCCACTGTCTTGCGGAGTTACTAGTGCGATAGCACGCGTGGGTGCAAACATTGTCTCTTGGAATGCATATTTAGCTGATAGAAGAGACCGGATGATGCGACTCGCGGCGGTCTAGCCCTGGAAATTTCTCTCATTCAAACGGCGGTAAACGTGCCACAGGTAAGTCATACCGGACGGCCGGAAGAAGGAGATAACGTGAATTGGGACCAAATCGAAGGTAAGTGGAAGCGCTTCACCGGCTCTGCTCGCGAGCGCTGGGGTAAACTGACCGACAATGACTGGGACGCCATCGCCGGCAAGAAGGATCAGTTGGTCGGGCGAATTCAGGAGCGGTATGGAGTGGCGAAAGCGGAGGCCGAAAAGCAGGCCGACGAATGGTCGCGCGCAATGAGCGCGTCTGAGCGCGACAGTTACAAAGCTAGCCGCCTTTAGAGGTTGCCAGTCTGGGCATGAACGGGGACCGATGAAGCCGAAACAACAGCGAATCGCGGATCCAATGTTCGTAACAATGGGCCTTCGCTTTGAGGGCTCTTTCCTTAAGGTCATGTACAATCACCAGCAACTTGCTAGGGAGCGGAACCATATGAAATGGATTGATGAAATGTTCGCGGGTATGGAGAAAGACAGAGGCCCGGTTCCAGTCAAGAGCAGCGTGGGGGGGACCAAAGTCGGCCGGACAGAGCGTTTGAACAAGCAAAGCCCGGGCGCGCTTAGCGCTTGGAGCGCCCTAGTTTCCTCGATTTCGAGCGATGTGAATGAGTTCAATCAGCACAAGAAGCGCGCCGGACAGACCGCGGTATGCATGTGCCAAGGGCCTTTCCAATGCCAGGTTTACCTCCCTGGAATGCATAGTAAGCGGCTCGTCCTCACCTTAGCCAACAGCGGCCTCAAAGTCTCGGTACACCCGGATTTTCCAAAGCAGCAGTCGACTATCACCATCGAACTCGATAAAGAAGGCCAGCACGGTTCGTGGATCCTCGGCAAACTTACAAAAGAAAACGCACAACTATCGGGCCAGGAGTTATCTGAGTATTTGCTGAAGCCCATTCTCGCCTCCGCCGATATCAACAGAGAAGTGTAACTCCATTGCCGTGCCTCAGTGTCCTCGGCCACGATCTCGACAAAACGCGAACTTCATCTCAGGCCCCGCCAGACAAACCGGTGGACATTTGTTCGCGATGACAAGCATACGCCCGGGTGAATTCAGCACCTAGATAAAAAACTTGCGCGGAATAGTAGACCCACACAAGCACGATTACCAGCGAACTCGCTGCTCCGTAGGTATCCGTGAAACTCGCCTTGCCGAGATACACTCCTAACAACGACTTTCCAGCAGTGAACAGCAGCGACGTGAAGACCGCGCCGACGGTCACATCCTCCCATTTCATAGGCACCTTAGGCAGAACTTTAAAAATGAAAGCGAACAAAACCGTGATGACCGTCAAGGAGACCACCCAATCGGCGGTCTGAATTAGGGCACGTGGCGGAGCTGCGACTGAGGTCAGGAACTGGTCCGCGGCAGAAATCCATACATTGACAATCAGCGAGGCTAGTAAGAACAAGCCGGCGCCAAGTACGAGCACGAATGAAAGAAGCCGCTCTGTCACCACATTCAACATGCTCCGGACGCGGCTGCAAGTCGTGTCTTCAGGAACTTTCCAGATCGTGTTCAGCGCATCCTTCAGCTCGCTGACTACGGCGGTGGCGCTGAAGAATAAGGTAACTAATGCAAGCACGGTAGCTGTGATCCCACTCGAAGGCTGGTGCGTCCCTTTGAGCAAGGCGTGAATTACCTTGGCACCTTCGACTCCCACTAAGCTTTGGATCTGCGAGACCAGGTGGCCCTCAGCGGCGTTAGTGCCGAATGCAAACCCAGAAATAGAGAGGAGAATCAGCAAAGCCGGCGCCAACGACAGGGCCATATAGTAGGCCAGGGCGGCCCCTAGCCGTGGCGCTCTATCCTCCTGCCAATTATGAATCGTAATTGTGAATAGAGTCGCGATCTCCTTGAGCGAAATAAGCCTCATCTGCTACTCGACGACTTTGCTTCGGCAGTCGCTAGATCCATTTATTCCGTAGCAACCAGACTTTGATCATCTGGGTAAGGCCCATATAGCTAAGGAGCGTCAGCATCAGGATCGGCCAGTATGTCCGTGGCAGGCTTGTGAGGCCCAGCGAAGGCGCCAACGGGGAATACGGCAACCACATCCCCAGGGCCATGATGGATAGCGTGGTGACCGTCAGTGGCCAACTCGCACGGCTTTGTATGAAGGGAATCTTATTTGTGCGAATGACGTGGATGATCAGCGTTTGCGTCATCAGCGACTCGACGAACCAGCCCGTCTGAAATATGGGCGCGCGGGATGGGTCCCAGCACTTGAAGACCCAGAGCATCACGAAGAAAGTGGTGTAGTCGAAGATGGAGCTGATGGGGCCGATGTAAAGGATGAACCGCGTGATCTCACCGATGTTCCACGGCCGCCGCCACTTGCTCTTCGTCCACGGCGTCTATTGGGATCGGTACTTGCGAGAAATCGTAGAGCAAGTTGTTGGTCAATACCTGGATCGGAGCCATCGGAATGAAAGGGAGAAAGGCACTGGCGCCCAGCACGCTGAACATATTGCCGAAGTTGGAACTCGCCCCCATCCGGATGTACTTGAGGATGTTCGCGAAGACCTTCCGGCCCTCGATCACACCCCCTTCCAGCACCATGAGGTCCTTCTCAAGCAGGATCAGATCCGCTGATTCCTTGGCGATGTCGGTGGCCGTGTCCACCGAGATGCCGATGTCCGCGGCTCGCAGGGCGGGGGCATCGTTGATTCCGTCACCCATGAATCCGACGACATGTCCCTTGCTCCTGAGAGCGCGGATGACCCGCTGCTTGTGTGAGGGAGAGAGACGGGCGAAGAGCGTGGTCTTCTCTGCCGCATCGGCCAGTTCGGCGTCGGACATTTTCTCCACATCGCCGCCGAGGAGCATCGGATCAGCCGAGAGGCCCACGTCCTTGCAAACCTTCCGGCTGATGAGCTGGTTGTCCCCAGTGAGGATTTTTACTGCCACCCCATTCTTGTGAAGAGCTTCGATGGCACGTCCCGCGGTGTTCTTGGGCGGATCCAGAAACGCGACATACCCTTTGAGGACGAGGTCGCGCTCATCGTCCTTTGAACAGGCCTGCTTCCCCGGCAGTTCCTTCTTTGCCACCGCCAGCACCCGGAAGCCGTCGTTGCTGAGGCTCTCGTACTGTTCCTTGAGCCCGACCATCAGGCTGGGGTCCATCGGCGACACTTTCCCGTCCAGCTCGAACTGAGAGCACTGTTGGAAGACCTCTTCCGGAGCCCCCTTGGTGAGTAGGATTGCCTTGCCATCGGGACCCTCCACCAGCACGGACATCATGCGCCGCGTGAAGTCGAAAGGGATTTCGTCCAGCTTCTTGTACTTTTCAACCAAAGTTTTCCCGTGGAAGTCGGAGCTATCCAGGATGGCCAGGTCGAGGAGGTTCTTGAGGCCCGTCTGGAAGTAGCTAATCAGGTAGCCGTCCAGGAGCACTTCCTCAGTTTCCCTGCCAGCAACGTTGCAATGCCGCATGAGGACGACGCGGTCCTCGGTGAGAGTGCCCGTCTTGTCAGTGCACAAGACATCCATTCCCCCGAAGTTCTGGATGGCATTGAGGCGCTTGACGATCACCTTCTTACGGCTCATGGCGAGCGCGCCCTTGGCAAGGCAGACGGAGACAATCATGGGCAGCATCTCGGGCGTGAGGCCCACGGCCACGGCCATCGCGAAGAAGAAGGCGCCCTTCCAATCGTGCTTTGTGAACCCGTTGATGAGGAAGACCAGCGGCACCATAACCGCCATGAGCTGGATCATGAGCCATGTGAAGCGGCTGAGACCCTTATCAAAACTTGTCGGCGCCTGGGCTTCGGTGATCGAGCCGGCCATGCTGCCAAGATAGGTGTGGATCCCCGTCGCAGCCACGACTGCTGTCGCCGTGCCGCTTTGGACACTTGTGCCCATGAAGCAGGTGTTCTTAAGCTCAGTCGGTGAGCTGACAACCTTGGTTTCAGGGTCGGGGAACTTCTCGACAGGGAGCGACTCCCCGGTGAGGCTCCCCTCGCTAACGAAGAGGTCTTTGCAAGAGAGCACCCGCACGTCGCCCGGGATCATGTCGCCCGCGGACAGCTTGATGATGTCCCCGGGCACCAGGTCACGGAGTGGCATCTCCCTCGCGGCTCCATCCCGAATGACGGTGGCGGTCACGTGGATCATGGCCTTGAGCTTCGCCGCAGCCGCGTCCGCCCGGGCCTCCTGGATGAAGCGCAGTGCGACGCTGAGCACTACCATGCCCGCCATCACAGTTCCAGCGCGCGCGTCGCCCGTAGCGTACGAGACTGCCGATAAGGTCGCCAGCAGGATGACTAGCGGGTTGCGGATAATTTTCAGCAGGCGCACTGGCCAGCCTTGCCGGCGTTCCTGCGCCACTTCATTCGGACCCGCCGTGCGCGCGCGCTCCTCGGCCTCCGTTTGCGTCAGGCCCCCAGTGGTCGTCCGCAAAGATTGGAGCAGCTCTTCGCCGTCCTTCCCGGCGGCGTCGAGGACAGCTGGGGAAATACGAATGTTATGGTTCTTCGACTTCGCGGGAATCGCCGGCCCGTCCGTTCGTGCTGGTGGCCCCGCGAGGATCGAGACTGCTGTCTCGGCAGCGTTACCTGATGCCATTCCGGGTGTCCATCAACATCGCCGCCGCCGAATCAGCCTGGAACGATCTGGTGTGGGCGTAGCCCAACAGACACGTACAAAACGTCAGTCGACTTAAAGCAGCGTTTTGACTCAGTCACGGCGCGGTTGACCACTCTCCTGCGGCAAGTCTATTCCACTCGCGTCCAGGATTTATCAGGATCGTAGCGTGTCACAGTCGTGGCGGTGCTGGTTGCGGGACTTCCTAGATCCTTCTCGTAGATGACGCCATCGTGGTTGACGATGAAGGTGTGAATCCCGGAGGTCCCGTAGTGAGCGGGAAACGCAACCAGCCCAAAGCCGCCGATCATCGAGTCTTTCACCAGGTAGTTGTGCTGGCCTCCCTCCGCATTCGGTCCTTGGGCCTTGAGCACCCGGAAGTAATAGCCGTGGTAAGGCTTGAGCATTGCCGCGGTTGTGTGCCCAGTTTCCACCGCCGCTTCGGCGAATCCTTTGGGGACAAGGGATTCGGAATTCCCTTCCCAGTAGAGGCCGTCGTGCAGTCCCTTGGCGCTCACGATGCGCTGCGCGTACGCCAGCATTTTGTGGTTGTCGCGATCCTGGGCTGCGTATTCCGTCTGCGCTTCGACATAACCGGCGCAGATTTCGATGGCATCCAGTTCGTTTACGCCGATACGCCGCGCGCGGATCTCGACGGCGCCCTGCGAGGCATCGAAGCTCCATTTGTCTTTGCTCCGGACGATGGGAACGGGAAACGGCCAGTCCTCCGAACCGATAGACAGAATCATCACGGCCGCGTTCATCTCGTCGGGTTCCAGTTGATTTTTGTCATGCGCGAGGCGCGCAAATTCGGCGCGTTCTTTCTTGTCCTGTTCCGCATCGCCTGAAGTGAGGACGTCTTTACCAGCCGGTCCGAATAAGCCGGAAAGGCCAGCCGCGTCGTCCTTTTCCGCCGCCTGTATTAGGGCCCGGGCGGCAGCGTCAGCCGAATCGAAAGTCTTTGGTGTCTGCCCGAATGAAATTGCCGGAAGCCAGACTATCAAGGCTCCGAGAATGACGGTGAGCGTTTTCATGGTCATCTCCTATCGCCTCCCGCCGCCACCGCGAGATGGCGCGGACATTCGTGGGGCCGACGCTCCTCCACCACGAGAAGATTGCGTTCGCTGCGCTCCCAGGCTGGAGTAGCCATGATCGCTCTGTTGCCGGGCTTGGGCGCGCGGCTGGACTCCACCGAACGCGCTGTGGCTCCCGCCAGAACCTCGCGGCTGGAAGCTCCGGCTGCCAAACCGTTCGGCCGGAGCGCCGTGTTGTTGGGGAGCCGCCCTCGACTGCTGAACATTTGCACCTAAATTTCCACGGTTCGCGAGGTTGCCGCCAGGATTCGCCCTATTGACTGACGGTCCCCGCGATGTGGTATATCTCTGTCCAACGCTGGCTCCCCCGCGCGCACTGCCACCTCCGCGGAAACGATTGGACACCGCACTATTGGAGTAAGGAACGCCCAACCGGTGACCAGGATCGTGCGCCCAAGCACTCCTGCCTTGGAACGAGCCGCCACCGTGGAAGTCGTTGAAACCGTAGCGGTGGAAAAAATTGTTGTTCATATAGATCGAGCCGCCGAACCAATTCGGCCCCCAGCCCCAACCGCCCCATCCAAGGCCACCGAAGAAGCTTCCGATGTAAATACCCGGGCCGAACCCGAATCCAAAACCGATTCCCGGATAAAAAAGCGGCGGATAAAAACCATAGGCGGGCGGTCCCCACATGTATGCAGGATTGTAGATCGGCACGTAGACTACCTGCGGGTCGGCAGGTTGAATTTCAATCGCCGGCTGCCCATCTTGCGTCTGGGTCGTGACGTTCACCTGAGAGTTCGACTGCAATCTGCCCGCCTGGCTAGCCTGGGCTCGCAGCCGCTGCACAGCATTCATGACGTCGGCTTGTTGAGCGAGAAATGCGTTCCCCAGATCGGTAGTCCAGCGAATGTCTGAGTTCAACCGCGTAAGCACATCCGGGAAGACCACCAACGCCTGGATACTGGCATCCCAATTTTGCTGGCGCGCAGCCTCCACCAGTTGTGGCCCTCGGAGGTTGCGATTCTGCTGCAGCCACTGCGCCGCCTCTACGATTTCAAGCGGATAAGTGGCGGCGACCAAGACCTGGCTGAGTAAGGAATCGGGATAAAGCGCGATGGGCGCTACCAGATTGGCTAACTGATCTGGAGACAGCGCTTGCGCGGGAGGGCCAGCCTGCTCGGGCGTCGCTTGCTCGGGCGGTGGCGGCTGGTCTTGCGCAACCACAAGTGCACTAACAGGGAGCAGGAGCAGTATCCAAACAATGCCGACAGCCTGACGAAGTACCATTTGAACTCTCGTATCTGTCACTTTTCCGCCTCCAGCGCGCATTCTAAATAGCACGCGGCTTTTGTGGGTCAGGAAACATCAGTTCTGCGCAGACTGGCTTATGGTCGGTGAAGCGTTGAGCTCCTTTTCAGCGCCCGGCGGCAATTTGCCGGCATGAGCCAGCAGCAAGCTCACCTGCCAAAGCTGTTGGTCACTCAATGATGAACCGTACCCGGGCATGCCGGTGAGCCGGATGCCGTTCTTTGCCTTCCAGTAAGTCTCGCCAACAGGATCATCTGTCACGCCGTGTCCCTGAAAGAGCTGCGGGGGTTTTGGAAACATGCCTCTTGCGATCGCGGTCTCGGCTTGCCCCTTCAAGCCGTGGCATACCGCACAATGCTCCCGATAGAGTAGAGCGCCGGCAACCAGAATCGCTTCATCGGCTGGAAGAGGCACGTTGGATGGCGCTTCTTTCGCAATCCGGGCATGCAAAGCCATGTTCGCCATTTTCTCTTCAAACGGCATCGGTGGCGCTGCTGTGGCTACCGGCGCATAGCCCAGGCTGAAGTAGAAGTAAACTCCAACGAATACGGCGGCGACACCTAAAACAAGCCCGACCAATAGTGTTCTCATTGTCCGTTACTTTGTGTGGTGTCGTTCTGCTCCAGCCTGTATACTAGCGGGCCTGGCGGCCCCAGTCTGTGCAAAACTGCTCACGGACGGCTTATTCGTGACACGTTTCTTCGAGAACCGGTCGGCACACAAGATCGCTAGTTGGCTGTGATCGCCACGGCACCTCCGTGTTTTCGAGTGCGTACGCCATCCCACCAATGTTGGAGCGCAACGGTGCAGAATCTCCACATGGGAAGTGCGGGATCTGCTGTCGCTACTCCACGGCGATATCGGGCCCTCGCCTTAACTGAATAGTTCGCCAATAACTGTGATCACTCTTGAACAGACGATCAACGGTGTGTCTGCTAAGTTAGGGCACTTTGACGACCTGCGTAGCCAGAGGCCAATAAAAGGTCTAACATGCTGTTGGCGAGGTGAGGCAGGAAGCGCTTTGCTAGAAAGATGCCGGGCTTGTCGGCCCGGCATCCTCTTAACGGGCAACTCGTACACCTTAGACCGGCCGCGCACGACTACGCACCGGTTTCCGATTGTAGTTCGGCGGAAACACTATTTTTCAGACTAACCAGCTCCTCAATTTGTTCCAGGGCCTGCGCCAAGCTCGTTAACAGTCGATCCGGTTGATTTCGTTCAAAGCGGGCCTTGGCCTTCTCTGTATCGCCTGTGAATCCCCAGACACAGACAACAACCATGATTCCAGGAAAGCGTCCCCGGACTTGCTTGCAGATCGTGCGCGCGGGCGAAAATGCGTAAGGAGGTAACGCGGAGATACAGATCAGATCATGCGGTCTTGGATTGAGCAATGCGACCATCTCTAGGGGCGAGGTGCCGTGGGGAAAGGATAGGGCCACGTAGCCTTTCTGCTCCAAGAGTTGCGCCAACATCGCGGCCGTTATCTCATCAGCCTGATCCAGTGCCGGCAGACAGAGTATCCGGGTATTGAAATCCCCAGTCGGGCCTGGTCCTCGATCGTCGCCTTCTTTCTCCGGCGAACCGAGCACCGGCTGGTACTCGGCAAACTCGGCCATCATTTCGTTGATGCTCAGAAAGAGAAAGTCCTCATGTGTGGCGTCAAGTGTCCCGTTATGCCGGTCCTGCTCAGCCAGGCTTAAGGCAGGTATCAGGACCGAATCGTATAACTCGATCAAAGGCCTTCCCTTCAGAAAAGACTCGACAATGGTCCGCGCTTCTGATTGATCCATGGCTAGCAACCGCTGGTAGAGTTGAGCTTCAGCGTCGAGAGCCTCGTCATCCCCCAGCAATATGTGCAAGAACGAGAGTTGAGGAAAATAGCGGCCGAGGACAACAACGCAGACTGTGAGTGGTGTAGACAAGATGAGGCCTGCGGGGCCCCAAAGGACAGTCCAGAAAACAGCCGTTACCAATAGTGCTAGCGAAGAAATCCCCGTATGCACGCCGTATAGCAAGGGCTCGACGAAGTTGCTAATGATCAGTTCGAGGCCGGCGAACAGCGAAAAGACGAGCAATGGTGGCAGCCACCCATTGAAAACCGCGAGTGAAAGTATGATCGGCATGGCGGCTGCGACAAGCGTTCCGACGTAGGGCACAATGCGCAAGATGCCTGCCAAAACTCCCCACAACACGGGATTAGGCACGCCAATGAAATAAAGTCCGATCCCAAACAAGGTCCCAAAACCGGCGTCGACCAAAAACTGCATCAATAAATATCGGCTGACACGATGCGCGGCGTCGTCCAGCGCTTGCGTCATCATATTCATCTGGCCGAGCCCGACAAGCCGGAGAAGACGATTCCTCAGGTCCTCTCTCTTGAGCAGCATGAAAATTGCAAAAATGAGGACCATACCTGCGCGCCCAAGGGGCGCAAGAAACGGCTTCAGCAGATCGGGAATCTCGGACAATCCGTTTGTCCGAGTCTGGACGATCTGCACGGGCACGGGAGGCGGTGGGATCTTGGGTACGTTTCGGTCTTTTTGATTCCGCATCGGAGGCGTGGAGGCAATCGCTGGAGCGTCGGGACTGGAAAGTTCCTTTCCAATGTCTTCCGCGCTGTCGGCGGCCCGGCCTAATGGTCCCTTTCCACGGTTGCGAAGTGCCTCAATCTTTACATGGATGGTTTGCCGATACGTAGGCAACTGGCTCGCGACATCAACAAGCTGATTCGCTATGATCCAGGTAATCCAGCCTGCCGCCGCCATCGATACTAAGACTGCCAGGATAACGGGCAGAACCCGCCCCATGTGTAACTTTTCCAATAACGCAACCGCCGGCGTCAACAGGAATGTCAGAACCAAGGCGAATGCCAGCGGAATCAGAATGTCGCGTGCGAAATACAGCGCCGCGACGACCGCAAACACCAGGACAACAGCCCCGATATTGGACTTCGTAGGGCTCCGGCGCGACACGCTCATAGCATGGCCGAATCTTTGCGCATTGAAATAGCAGTCCTCAACGCTATCCCTCTATTGGCGTGGCGCTCGGACTCCCGGGCGCCTTCATATGGTCGCGGCGACGCCGTAACCATAACAGACACATCTTTATAAATCTGCTCACATTTGCTCATGGCCCTTTCGGTTGTTCATTTTGTCGCAGAGCCTCTGTTCTCGTGCTCGCGAGGCAGTATTGTCCTCTCGCCTGGGGAGTGCAGTTGGCGCCGCGGCTGGAACCACACGCCGGACTACCGTGAATCCGCCGACGGGCGATGATCTCAGCATTCTCACCGGGTCTTCTACGGAAAGGACGGGAGGAAGGATCTGTCGCAAACGGCGTGGAGAGTTAGGGGTGAAATCGGAGAGACCTGTGATCAGGCAGCTATGCCGAGGATCCGTTGGATGAATTGGACCTGACCGACAACATTCCCCTTGGCAAGCCATCGGACTTGTCCCTTTCGTATCGCGTGCATCGCCTCGTAGCCAGCAATCGTCTATGGCGCGCCCTCCACCGAACGGAATCCAAGGCTCGCAGAGATGCGCTTCTTGATAAAACGATGGTCCTGCTCGATAACGTGGTTCCAATAAGGAGAGGGTCGGCATCGACAGCGCCGCCCGAACTCGTCTAGGCTCCTCAGTTCCGCGATCGCGCGGGCATAGGCTGGATGGCCATCCACGTTAATCACTCGTGCCGGACCTCCCCAGGTTCGCCACAGCGCAAGCTGCTGAAACTGCTTCTCCGCCGTCAGATCACTGATGGGGTGACAGCATAAAATCAATCGTGTTTCCCTGCGAATCGACGGCCCGATACAAATACGTCCACCTGCCTGCCACTCGAACATACGTCTCATCTACCCGCCAGGAGCGGTTCGGCCTGCGCATCTCACGGCGAATCCGTTGACTCAGAATTGGCGCACAGCGTAGAACCCAGCGAGCGATGATTGCGTCTTGAAAGTGTCGACCACGAAACAGTGCTGGCCGTTTATTCTTCACTCGTTCACCGTACCAAACCCTACTCAACTCGTTTGCGACAGATCCACTGCTTGTGCACACTGGCTCAGATCTCGCATCTTCATGCCCATAGGTGCGCGTCTCTACGCCGGAGCGTATCGCTTCACAACGATGTCCCTGGCATGCTCGCGGGTCTTGGCTACGTCGTACGCGAGCTGCATTTGGAGCAGATAGTCCATGTCGGGGCCGAAGGCCTTCTCGATGCGCAGGGCCATCTGCGGGTGCTAAGCACCGGCGAAGATGGATGGACGAAAGGCGAGCGTGGGATTCAGCAGGTCGATTTTTGCCCATGGCGCTGGCTTCCGGACACCGGCCACAAAGAAGGCACGCATTTGGGAACGTAAACCGCCGCCCAGTTTGCGCCTTCGAGAGGGCCCTCCTTGATGTCCTCCACAACTCCGACAATCTCCATCGGCGATTGCAGCTGGCCAGCAGCGCGAATACCGTGAGCACCACGGCCACGACGATCAGTGTTGGAGGGTCCCAGGTGTCCGAGGCGATCCATCGAATCGACCCATTCATCACGGTTTCTGCCGGCGAGACGATGACGGAGAGGATGAATCAATCGCCGTCGGCATATCTTCACCGTTCCGCCGCGTGGCTGGTCGGGGTGTTTGCGGGCGCCGCGCTGCTGCTCGGCATCGTGGGGCTCTATGGCGTTGTGGCGTACTCGGTTGGCGGGAGGACTCGCGAAATCGGCCTTCGCATGGCGTTGGGTGCGCGGCCTGGAACGGTATACCGGTTGATCGTGGGCGAGGCCTGGCGGCTGGTGGCGACCGGCGTTGTGCTGGGTCT
Organism: Bryobacteraceae bacterium; assembly: GCA_035297145.1. Classification (GTDB taxonomy): domain Bacteria; phylum Acidobacteriota; class Terriglobia; order Bryobacterales; family Bryobacteraceae; genus QHXW01. The sequence continues at coordinate 89,019 of DATGZN010000001.1, read as the reverse complement.
GCTGGGTTCGCTCGGTGCGGCAACGCTGCTACGTTCAATGTTATTCGGGGTCCGCTCGGAAGCGCTGCGCGCCGAGTAGATCAACCATGCTGTGATTTTCCGACTTGCCGAATGAAGTTCCCGAATGGCTCCAGGATCACGAGCCATCGGATTGGTTGGCCAAGACGCGGTCACCTGACGGATAACGCCCTATTCATTGATGCGTCATCGCATGATCTCCTCGATCGCCGTTTCCAGATCGATAGCGGGCACAAGTTAGGGTCGCCTGCCGTACGTCCCTCCGGCTGGAAGCATCTATTAAAGGTCGACTTCGGGCTGACCGGTGTTGGTCATCAAAACTCAATTCGTGACTGCGTTTCGCGGTGCCGCGGACCTGTTGGTGGCAATGCCCCCCTAATCGTCCGCACTCGGAAGCAATCCAAGTTGACGGAACGTCGTCTATGGTGACTTGTGCCAGGGCGATCTTGAAACGGCGTTCTGGTACCAATCCCGCCGCTTGGTTCACTTATGCGGAGAGTGTGACGTTGCAGGTTTGGAATCGAAGCATCCACGACCTTCGCCATTCACCATACCCCGTCAGGTGTACCATCGAATGGATGAAGATACCGCCAGACGTTCGAGCGGCCATTACGGAGATCGCGCGCATGTTCGGCCGGCAAGGCGGCAAGGCGTCCGCAAGGACATGACGCCAGAGGAACGCTCGGCGCGCGCGAAGAAGGCGTCCCTGGTTGCGGCTGAGGTTCGGACTGCGAAGCGTCTCGCACGGGAGGGCCTGAAGCGGGACAGGCAGGCGGCCAGACGGAAGCGGTCTGGACGAACGACGTAGGCTGAGGAACGTTCGACCAGCAACCAACGTCTTCTTCACTCAATCCGCGGTTTGGCGACTAAAACGGCCGTGTGGATTACTTCCGGATCGACGACTCACCCGGAACTGACGATCAGACAGCGTTTTACTGATTGCTGACCGACTCCAACGGTGGAGCGCTTGGCGAGCGAAGGGTCCGAATATCCCGCATCGGAGGTTGGCCAAAGAAACGGCTGTATTCGCGGTTGAATTGGCTGGCGCTTTCGTATCCGACCTCGAAGGCCGCACTTGCGGCGTCGAGACCATCCATGAGCATGCGGCCGCGCGCTGCCTGCAACCGTAGCTGTTTCTGATACTGAAGAGGGCTCATGGCCGTGAGCACCCGGAAATGATGGTGCAGCGTGGACACGCCCATGCCCGCGATTTCTGCGAGATCTTCCACCTGTAGCGGCTTGGCATAGTTCGCCTTGATCCAGGCGATCGCTTTTGCCGTCCGGTTGCTCTGCTCTCCTACCGTCGCAATGGCTTGAAGGCGTGCTCCCTCCGCGCTGCGAAGGATTCGGTAGATGATTTCGCGTTGAATCAGGCCGCTGAGAAAAGGAATGTCCTGCGGCGTGTCCAGCAGGTCCACGAGCCGGCAGCATGCACCAAGGAATTCCACCGTAGTTTCGCCGGTCGCCATGCCTGGACTGTCAGGCGGCGCTTCAGCCACTTGAATCTCTTCCCGGCTGAGAAGCTCTCGGACCACGGGCATTTCGAGTTTGAGCGATAACGCCAGGCAGGGCATCTTTTCACTTGCCTCGATCACCCGGCTGACGACCGGCAAATCGACCGATGTCAGCAGGAATCGCGACGCATCGTAGATGAAAATGTTTCGGCCGAGTTCTACTCGCTTTCGCCCTTGGGCGATCACGGTCACGCCCGGCTCGTAGGTGGTTGAGCATGGAGCGGTGGGGGCGGTGCGCCGGCGGAGCGACAGCCCGGGAATCTCCGTTGCCCGGTTCTCTGCGGAGCCAATGAACAAGGCAATCTTGTGAGCCAGCTCCGCCCGCAATTCGTGTGTTTGATCACGTAACAGAGACGCCGCTCCATTGGGCTTTTTCATACGCTCTCCTCTACTCTAGGATAACCGCTGGCTCTGTCCGTAGATCAACACTGCAAGAGGAATAGGCAATAAATCGGAAGGATCAGGATACCGCTTCCGGGGCGCTCGACTTTAACCTGGAGATGAGAGAAACAGTTCCGAAGGAGAAACAATGCAAAAGCGCAAACTTGGAAAGACCGGCCTGGAAGTTTCAGCCCTCGGGCTCGGCTGCATGGGAATGAGCTTTTCCTACGGCCCGCCCAAAGACAAGCAGGAGATGACTGCTCTTCTCCGGGCGGCCGTCGAACGCGGCATCACGTTCTTCGACACCGCCGAGGTCTACGGCCCGTTCACAAACGAAGAACTAGTGGGCGAAGCCCTCGCTCCCTTCCGCAGGCAAGTGGCGATCGCCACGAAATTCGGGTTCGATCTGAGTGGCAGCGATAACCGGCCCGGAGCGGCAGGCCTGAATAGCCGGCCGGAGCACATCAAGCAGGCCGCCGAGGGCTCGCTCAAGCGGCTCAAGGTGGATGTCATCGACTTGTACTATCAGCATCGCGTTGACCCGAACGTGCCAATCGAAGACGTAGCGGGGGCGGTGAAGGACCTGATTCAGGAGGGCAAGGTGAAGCATTTTGGCATGTCTGAAGCTGGAGTGCAGACGATCCGGCGCGCACACGCAGTCCAGCCGGTCACTGCGCTCCAAAACGAATACTCGCTGTGGTGGCGGCGCCCAGAAGCGGAAGTCATACCGACCCTCGAGGAACTCGGAATTGGGCTGGTCCCGTACAGCCCGTTGGGCAAGGGCTATCTCACGGGGAAAATCGACGAAAACGCGAAGTTCGACAGTTCCGATTTCCGCAGCACCCTGCCTCGCTTCACGCCGGAGGCTCTCAAAGTGAATCAGGCCCTGATCGATCTGCTTGCGAGCATCGCGAAACGAAAGAAGGCGACACCTGCTCAGATCGCGCTCGCCTGGCTGCTGGCGCAAAAGCCGTGGATTGCTCCCATCCCCGGAACCACGAAGCTGGCGCGCCTGGAAGAGAACATCGGGGCACTCTCAGTGGAACTCACACCCGACGATCTGCGAGAGATCGATGCCGCCGCGTCAAAGATCACGGTGCAAGGGGCTCGCTATCCCGAAAAGCTGGAGGCGATGACCGGCCGCTAATATTCAATTCACGAACAGTAAAGGTTGAAGACAATGGAAATCAAACGAAGTGGTTCACAGCCTTCCGGTAAGGGACCGGCAGATTGGTTTACGGGCACAGTTCGTATTGATCCGCTATTCAACCCGCCCGCTCCGGCGCGGGCTTTCGGCGCCAGTGTCACCTTCGAGCCCGGCGCTCGGACGGCATGGCACACCCACCCGCTGGGCCAGACTCTGATTGTGATGGCTGGTTGTGGCCGGGCACAGCGCTGGGGAGGCCCGATCGAGGAAATTCGGCCGGGTGACGTGGTCTGGATTCCGCCTGGTGAAAAGCATTGGCACGGCGCTACTCCAACCATGGCGATGACCCATATCGCCATTCAGGAACAGCTCGACGGCAAAGCAGTTGACTGGATGGAACAGGTCAGCGACGAACAATACACAAGCTGACGAAGGACAGGAAGGGTCGGCTGCCTGGTCGATTCCGATCGCACCTGCCCCGAGTGCCAGGCTGGTCTGGAGCAGTTCTGCCCGAACCTGACCCTTACCTACAACTCCCCGGACAAGCACCTCGGAGGCGTCACCCACGGTGGCTATTCCGACAGCATAGTCGTCGATGAGCGCTTTGTCCTCCGAGTCCCTTCGAACCTCAATCTTGCCGGAGCAGCGCCGCTTCTCTGCGCCGCAATCACCACATACTCACCCATGCGGCATTGGTGCGTAAATCTGTGAACGAGCACTTTCCCGATTCTGACGTCCGCTTCCCGGCAGTTAACCGCCTCGGCTTTACCCGACGCGTACGTACGTGAGCCGGGCGCTATTGCCCGGGCACGCCGGCTAACACGCCAGGCGGAACTTCCAGCGAAGGGTCCTGCACATATTGCGGCCCAATTGCATTCATCACAAGCTTTTGAAAGATTTCAAACCTGACGTCAAAAGTCGTGCCGGGTTTACTGCCGCCCGGAATCCAAAGCTGGATGGTTTCCGGTGGTGCACTGAGCGTCAGCGGCGTCAGATTGCGCAATTGGTCGAAGCTTTGCGCGGTGTAGAACGCGCGAACTAGGTACTCGCCAGATACTGTCGACTGTCGTAGTTCGAAAACCAGCGCGCCGCCCATAGTGCAATAGTCCGGTTGATAGCCGGGTAGTTGCCAGTGCAGGTTAAGAAGTCCGGCCAATCCGGTTACGTAGGCATCAGAACTAATCACTGCAATCACCCGTGATGTGGCGTCTCCAAATGCACCAGGAATCGTTTCGTCCAGTACCGCTTGCTTCATGGAACGTAGTATGTGCGCGGCAGCGTTCGAGCTCTGCACTTGGGCCACGTACGGCGTTCTAAGTGCAATACCCAGAGTAAGGTTTGTGAGCCGGGTTGTTTGGGAAAGAGTATCCAACGAAAGTTGCCCCCAACCCACATCGGCGAGCGGGAAGCCATTCGCGTATTCCATCACAAACGGGTCGGCCGCTCTGTTGGTTGCTGCAAGTCCACCCTCGTCAATAACGTTGCCCGTGTACAACAGGGTTGTAATAGCACCCAGAGGAATAGGTTGAGTGGTTGGATCGGTGATTCCTAGCGGCGTGGGGGGCGGTGGCTGCACCCCGTTTTGATAGTTGAACAGGACGCTGCGAATGAGAGAGAACTCGCCGCTATAGGCGGACGCCAACGCTGTTCCACTGTTGTATATCTCTTGAGCCTCGTGCGCCGCGCGAACCGGGTCGACGGCTGCCATATTGGCCAAGATGGGATCGAAAACCGGGTCGGCTGTGCCAAGCGGGTAGGAGTGTACGGGCACGGTTATGCCATTCAACAACCCAGCCCCCAACTTCGTGGCGGTGAGGTTGGAACGCTGAATGGAATTGGCGCGGAAATACGAGCGCGCTAGATCCGCGCTTGAGTCGCCTGTCAAGAGCCCCTCGAAGAGCAGATAGCTGCGGTAGTACGCGCCAAGCAGGACTTCCGCCTGCTCCCCGTGGACTGTCAAATAGCCCGGCTGGAGAACCCCGAAGTCGGGGTACGGCCTAGGTGAATACTGAGCGTAATCGGCTTGAGATAGTGTGGGTGCTCGGACGCCATGACGGCCAAAGATGATGATCTGCTTAAGCACTGTATCGTCATTTGGAACTGTCTGTCCCGGCACGGGCGCAACGATTATTAGCGCAAGCAGTACACCGGGTAGCATCAAGTTGCTTCTGAATACATTCATCATCCATTGAGTGGCGCGCCACTACGCATTGTCTCGGGCTGTGGCGAAGGATTCGACTCTTCGGGATTTCAAATCCTGGAAGTCGGCTTCGGTCCGGCTTCTCTCAAATCTGACTGAGACGATGAATAAGCACTTGCATTCCTGCCGGTCGCTTCCGCGTAGCGCGGCGGAGTGCACCCTCGCCCTCAACGCGGCTTGCCGTACCAGCGGGCGTGTTGTCGTTTCAGGCGCGCGACGTCATGCTCGAACCACGTCAAGAATAACTGCCGAAAGGCTGCCGCGGCTTCCGGCGCGGCTATTTCCCGGCGGGCGATTTGCACGATCAGGTCCGCGGCATGTACACCGGACATGATGGCTTTGACGACGCCGTGGGACGCTGTGGGATCGAGGACCGCGGCAGCGTCCCCACACAGAAAGTAGCCGTCTCCGGCGCACTCTGGTACCAGGCGCCAGGTAACATCCGCGGTCTGCACGCGGCCGACCTGCCGCAGAGATGCGAATTCGGCGGGTGAGAAATTCTGGTCGATGGAATTGTCTTCCACGTTGAGCCGCGTCCAGTTGTAAAGGCCGGGACGGACGCGGGCCGTCCAAGTCCAACCGGTCGCGTCGACAAAGAAGCCGGGATTATCGTCGCGTGCCGGGCATTCGCCTTCCATGTAAGCGAAGTGCGCGATCAAGCGGGGAGACCGGGTCTGAATTTCAAGATTCAGATGGCGAGCGAGCCAATTGCCGCGGCCTGCCGCGTCGATCACAAAGGTGGATTCCAATTTGCCCAAGTCGGTTTCGACGCCAGCGACACGCGGCCCCGTAACAATCGGCCGTAACGCCCTGCCCGGCTGCACGATCTCTACCCCCATTTGTCTGGCTCGCTGGAGCAGGACGGCGTCAAACTCCTGCCGCCAGGCCTGGAGTCCGCGAGTGGCGCCGGTGCTAGTGGGCTTGAACGCCTCGAAAACAGTTGTGCCTTGGCATTCCACCCAGTTCCCGTCGAACCGCAGGAAGCCTGCGGCAAGGACCGCATCCAGCACGCCCAACTGTTCCAGCAGGATCTCGAAGCCTGGATGGAGCGATTCACCCGGACGGTCGCGCGGGAACAGTTCGCGCTCGAGCAGGATGGTGTGCAGGCCCCGCTGTGCGCAACGGATCGCGGCGCAGGAGCCCGCCGGACCACCCCCAATGATGATCACATCGGCCACGGTGTTTGCTTTCAGGGTACGCCGGAAGGTTGGGCGAATGCGGGTGGGGGAGTGGCGCCGCGGGGATCGAGTAGGTTAGCGGCGATGCTCGGGCGCCGGTGCGGGGCCAGTCGCCGGGGAGAAGTATCAGGCGGCGTTGTTGCTGCAAGTGCATCGCGAGTTGGTCTTCCAAGCACCGCCAGAGGAGACACAGAAGCTGGCTGCCATGGTCAAGCAGGAAATGGAGCAAGTCTATCCGCTCGCCGTGCCGCTGGTGGCGGATATCGGGGCGGGGAGAATTGGAGGGATGCGAAGTGAAGACTTCCAATCTGTTTCGATCGCGTACGCGACGCCGAAAACTGGCGGCCTGCTGCTTACTCGTTGTAGGGGTACTCTAATGAAATAATGGCAACACCACCATCCAATTCGACTTTGAAGCCTTTGTGTTGAAGCATGTCGTTAAGGCGACGGAATAACAGCTTCGTCTCACTTGCCAGATCATACGCAATGGAAGTGACAACGAGTTCCTTTATGCAGTTCAAATTGGCCGTGTCCTGGCTGGTGGTCGACTGAGCGATTTTCATGTCGATGAACCGTCTCACAGCATCCGATCCAAACAGTTCCTCAGTGATCCGCTTCGAGACAAGATTGGCTTCGTGTTCGACCGGTACATCGGACCAACATTTGATCCCTAATGTTTCGACCTCGCAGTCTGAAAGTACGGATCTGAGGCTGTCTACAGCGGCTTGATTCTGAGCCCACACCTCGGGCGTGTTGCAGTACTCCTGTACGAAGTGCTGCAATTCGTGCGCGAAAGTCATTGTCAAACCAATCGTATCCGAACAAGTGGTCCCGTGAAGATAGATGAGCCGATCAAATGCAAAATGGCCGTCAATAAATAAGGTCTCCATGAGTTCGTGCGGCGGGTAGTGCAAGCCACCTTGTCTCGGGTTCTTGTAGAAACCGCGATTCGTAGGCCCTGTATCGACCATGATATCTTGCCAGTCTTCGTCGTCGAGAAAACACAGCAACCGAACATCAGGAAGCCGATTCCCGAAGCACGCTATCACACGCTGCGCTGCATCCTCACGCTGTTTCTTGACTGTTTCGTCAGCTGATATGACCTTCAAGGTGGGAAGCATAACTCCGCCAGTATCGCACCGATCATGCGCGATCGGGGTGGGAAATTGGGTGCGATGCTGGTTGCGGACCGGCCGTTTCGGTCCCCACCTTGAACGCCGAAGAACGACTGTCAGACGAGGCGAATTCGATGTCTTGCGTCGTGCTACGCTGTAATACATGCCCAAGGAAACCATGACTGTCCGCATCGAGCCGGAGACGCGCGAGGCGCTTGACGCCATTGCCACGGCTCTGGATCGTGACCGAAGCCACGTGGTGAACGAGGCTCTGGCGACGTATGTCGAAACGCACCGGTGGCAGATTCAGCACATACGGCAAGGGCTACGTGAGGCGGATGCTGGCAGATTCGCGAGCGAAAAGGACGTGAAGAAGGTGATCGCCCGGTTACGGCGGAAATGACCGTCCGCTGGTCCCAGACGGCGCTGCATGATCTGGATTCTCTGCACGACTTCGTCTCCGAAGATCGTCCCTCGGCGGCTGTGGACATGGTCGAGCGGATACTATCGGGTATTGACGCACTGTCGCGCCATCCGGAGATGGGCCGTAAAGGCCGAGTCGTGGGCACGCGGGAATTGATCATTACTCCGTACGTGGTTGCGTACCGGGTAAGAAACGACGTGGCGGAGCTGATTGCCATCATTCACTCTGCGCGGCGATGGCCGGGCTCGTTCTGAAAGCTATTCCACCGTTGTCACCTTGGTGATCAAGTGAAACTTGCCCGGCTCGCGGTTCGCGCGGGCGGCTAGCGCCAGCGATAGCATCTGCACCGGCAAGATTTCGAGAATGGGAGTGGCCAAAGTCCAGGGGGCGGGCAGACGGCAGGCGGCAAGCTCTGCTGCCGATCCGACCAGAGTGGCCCGGCCGCCGGCTTTGCGAACATCGTCGACCAAGCCCTTGTTCAGCAACGCGCCGGCGCGTTCTCCTTCGAAGACCAGCACGAAGACTCCGGGGCCGGTCATTTCAAACGGTCCATGACGGAAAGCGGCACTGCTCATTCCCTCGGCGTGAAATTTCGTGGACTCCTTCAGGATGAGCCCGCCGGTTCCGGCGGTGGCCAGCGAGTCGCCACGTCCGGCGAGAAACAAATGCTGCACATCCTGCATCTCGGACCAGAGCTCGCGGACGTGATCCCGCCAGTCGTTCAGATATAGTTCCGCGGCAGACGCGGTTTCGTGTAACTCGTCTGAGACGCGCCCTCGATCTCCCGCACAAAGCACACCGCGCAGCCACTGCAAGGCCAGAAGTGATGCGACATAGGTTTTGCAGGACACCGAAAATTCATCGCCTGCCTGGGTCAGCACCACGGCGTCGGCACGCGTGGCCAGATCTGAGTCGGCATGATTGGTCACCGCGATGACCGGCGCGGCGCCGCGCAATTCGAGCAGCCGGAGCACCTCCACGCTTCGGCCGGATTGCGAGAGCACGACCAGCAGTGTGGCGGCGTCGAGCACCTCGGGCATGGAATGAATCAGCTCGGAGGTTTCGACCATCAAGGTCGTGACGCCCATTCGATTCAACGCGAAGAACAGCGGATACAAGGCATGGTACGATCCGCCCATCCCGGTCAATACCACTCGGCGGAACCTGCCGCGCTCCAGATCGCGCGCCAATTCCGCAAGCGCCGCGGATTCCTTTAGACCGGCCAGCGTGCGATCCAAAACGCGCGGCTCATCCAGCAGATCGCGGAGATAGCCGCCTTCCAAAAGGGAGAAATCGAGACCCATGTCGTTCCCATGATAGCCGGTGTTATACTCCGCTCACGGATAGTCCTTCATGCGTATCGCCATCATTGTTTGTCTCGTGAGCCTCGGGTACGTGGCCGCAGCACGTGAAAAAGATCCAGGGCTCGTCTGGTCGTTCGAGCGTGCCGACGAACTGCGGAGCATCGCGACCTCCCATGCGCGTATCATGCAGCTGCACAACTTCGCCACCGAGGGCCATTACGCGCTGCAGGTGGATTTCGAAGCGGTGGAGCGTCCGCAGATCGAGCTGGATGCTTCGGCAGTCAAACCGGATTGGCATGCGTACGGCGCACTTGGATTGGATGTGACGAATCCATCGGAAGAGCCGCTGGGATTCTCGGTCGAGGTCGAGGACGCCGGCGGCGCCAAGACTTTGGCTCACACCGCGATGGATTTGCAGGCTCACGAATCCGGCAGCTACGCGCTGGCGCTCAATTTGCCTCTTCCGACCGAGATGGGAATGCGCGGTGAGCCGCCGGTGCCTCATTTCACTCTGTTGGCGGAGGACCATCATCCGGTTGAGCTCAGCCGGGTATCGAAAGTGCGCATCTTCCTGACGAAGCCGGTGAGGCCGCGGACTTTGGTTTTCGACAACATTCGCCTCGCGCCGGGAGTCTCTTACGACAAGATCGTCGATCCATTTGGCCAATATGCGCGTGCGGATTGGAAAGGAAAACTGAAAAACGAGGCCGCGTTTGCAGCCGAACGGACCAAAGAAGAGGCCGAATTGAGAGCCCACCCCACGCTGCCGGAACGCGATGAATACGGTGGCTGGGCGTCAGGACCGCAACTCGAAGCCACAGGTTACTTCCGAACGGTGCGGCAGGATGGCAAATGGTGGCTGGTCACTCCGAGCGGCCATCTTTTTTTTTCGCTCGGCTTCAATTCCGTCAACACCGGCGAGGGCGGCACGGTGGTCCTGGGCAGAGAACAGATGTTCGAGTGGCTTCCGGCGGCGGGCGATCCGCTGGCGAAACACTACGGCGCTTCGGGTTGGGGATCACCGGTTGGGCTCGCGATCAAGTTCGCGCAAGGCCGGACATTCCAGTTCTACACGGCCGATCTCGAACGCAAGTATGGCGCCGATTGGTTCGAGAAATGGAAGGCGATCACGCTCCAGAGGCTGCCGGCTTGGGGGTTCAATACCATTGGGAATTGGTCGGACCCGCGTCTGTATGAAGCCAAGCGCGTGCCCTACACGGCGACGCTGGATGTCGAAGGCAAGTTCGCCACAGTTGCCAGCGGCACCGATTACTGGAAGCGTATGTCCGATCCTTTCGACGCCGCCTTTGCTGAAGCGGCCGACAGCAGCGCGCGCAAAGCGGCTGAGAAGTGGGACCGCGACCCCTGGTGCATCGGTTACTTCGTGGACAACGAACTGTCGTGGGGAAGCATGCGGGACGACAAAACCCGTTATGGGCTTGCGCTCGGCGCATTGTCGCTGGACGCCGCGTCGCCGGCCAAACGCGCGTTCATCGAGCAGCTCCGGAAACAGTACGCCAGCGTTCAGCAGTTGAATGCCGCCTGGGGAGCGCAGTTCGCCGATTGGTCCGGGCTCCTGGAAAAACCATTCCAGCCGGCCGGTGGCTTGAGCGCCGCTATGCGCGAAGATCTGGGTGCATTCGTCAAAGCCTTCGCCGGGCAGTACTTTCGCACGGTGCGAGACGCACTTAAGAAATACGATCCCAACCATCTGTATCTCGGCACGCGGTTCGCGGGCTATACGCGCGAAGGCGTTGAAGCGTGCGCGGAGTTCTGCGATGTGCTGAGCTTCAACATCTATCGTCCTCGCGTGGAGGCGGCGCAATGGAGCTTTCTCAGCGAACTCGGCAAGCCCGCGATGGTTGGTGAATTCCACATGGGAGCGCTCGATCGCGGCATGTTCCACACCGGTCTGGTCAAGACTCACGACCAAGAGAAGAGAGCGGAGATGTTGACCGACTATGTGCGCAGCGTGATGGACAATCCCACATTCGTCGGATGCCATTACTTCAAGTACGCCGACGAACCCCTGACCGGGCGCCCGGGCGACGGTGAGAACTACAGCATCGGCTTCACCACCGTGGTGGATGGCTTGTATCCGGAGATGATTCAAGCGGCGAAGACTGTTGGCGGAGAGATGTACACCCGGCGCAGCCGGCCGAGTCAGAATACCAGATGATTGCTGCCGGCGATCAAGTCTTTCTTGACTCCGTGCCAGTCAAACTCTCCCGTTGTGCCTGCGGGCAATGTGACCTCAGCGTTCAATTGACTCCCATTGAGTGCCAGTCTTACGCGGATCTCGCCTTTCGGATGGGGGATCACGCCGGCGGCGTGCGTCAGCTTGCCCAGGAACGGGCGGATCAGCACACGGCGGAAACCCGGCGCCGACGAGTCGATGCCGAGCACAGTGCGGAAAAGTTCATAGTTCGGGCTGGCGCCCCATGCGTGACAATCGGAGCGTGCGGGGTCTTCGGTTTCCGCCCAAGTCGTCAGGCCGTGCTCCAGCATGATGCGCCAGGGTCCCAGGAGGTCCAGGTAGCTGTCGCCGGCGCCCGCCTTGTTCAGCGCGGAATGCAGGTAATGGCGGAAGTAGATCGAGCATTGAACCAAAGACTTGTCTGCGATAATCCGCTCGACCAGATCCTTGGCTTCCGCGCCCGTGCTCACGTCCGCCAGAATCGCCAGCACGTTTGAGTGTTGCGAGAATCGGTTTCCGGCGGGAGTATCCGCGAACAGCTTCCGCTCGTTCGACCAATAAAGCGTGCGCACAGCATCGCGGAGCTGGTCCTCGGCATCGCGATCGTCTTCCGCTACCGCTTCCGATCCCAGCGCTTCCTCCATCTCCGCGGCCCAGCGGTAAGCCAGCAGAAGTTGCAAATCGAGCGGCGCAGAGCTGCCTTCGGCGGGCGTGGGCGGCACGCCGTCGGTCCATTCCTTGGTCCAGTCGATGAAATTCCACCACGGCACCCTGCGCAGCGAACCGTTTTCCTTCTGCCGCGCGGCGAAGAAGTCGAGTACGGCGCGCACACCGGGTAACATGCGGCGCACGAAGGCAGGATCGTCCTGATACATCCAGTAGTCGTGCACCATGCCGATCCACCAAAGCGAAAACGGCGGGATGTACTGTTGGAGGCGCGATGGCGCGCGGCTGTACGTCGCGCCTTCAGCGGTGCGGGAGGAGTCAATCAGCTCGATGGCATTGCGCATCAGGCGCGCGTCACCCGCGGTGTAGAGCGAAACGAGCGACTGGACGCGGGTGTCACCCACATATTGCAACTGCTCGTAGTAGGGGCAATCCATGTAGGTTTCGTGAGCGCACAGCCGCGCCGTATGCCAGCCCACGTCAAGAATCTTCTGCAATTCTTCCGGGCCACCCTCAAAGCGTGACTTTCGCTCGAACGGATAGCCGGTGTAGACACCGCGCAGATCCTCAATGATGAGCGGTTCGGCTGCGGTCTCGATATTTAATTCGACATAACGATAAGTTCGCCAGTAGAGCGGCCGGAATAGCCGGTGCGCGCCGCCATCGGGCAGGAAAACATCGCCGTAGCCCCGGAACTGTTTCCCCTCGATTTCGTTGCGGTTCCCCTTGTCGCGCTTGTTTGGCAGAAACAGCGCCTCGGCATAACGCAAGGAGACCGTCGAGCCTTTGCCCTGGCTGACGCGCAGCTCAGGATAGGCGGTCGTCAGATAGGTTTGATCCAGCAGAAGCCGCGCTTTGGTGTGCGCCGGTATTTCCAAATGCCCGGACTTTGCGGGAAACTCCTCCGGTGGATGGATGCCCACCGCCTGGCGCACTTTCGCCAGCCGCAGAGGCGTTTCTTCCATGGCGGGAATCTTCCGGGGCTCAAGCATCCAGCGGCTCGGCGCATCCTGAGCGTCGCGCGGCGCGCCTGGCGGGCCGACCATCACGGAAAGCCAGTGAGAATCATCGAAGTTCGGCTGCTCCCAGGCCCACGGATATTTCGCGCCATCGATTTTGTCACCAGGACCCACGGCAAAATACTCCTCCAATTCCTCGCGAGGAATCGGCGCGGCGCTAAATGCCTCGTCGGCGATGCCCTTCCACAATTTGCCGGTGTTAACGACGCGCTCGGCGGCGCCATCGCCCTGCAACAGGAAGCCGGTTTCGTTCGTGATCTGCGCCTCAGGCGCGGACGAAGAGTAATTCCACACCACCGCCGCAAGCACGTTCCTGCCGGACTTCAAATGTGGCGCCAGGTCTACGGTCTCGTAGCGCCAATGATATAAGTCGCCCCGGGCCGGACCCACGCTGACGCGGTCTCCGTTGACGTAGAGCTGATACCGGTTGTCGGCCGTCACGTGAACAACAAATGATGACGGTTTAGAGGCGAGCTCGAACGTGCGCCGGAAATGATACACGCCGTAGTCGAATCCAGAGGTGTGGGGAACCGAGATCCACTGGGCCGTCCAGACGTGCGTGAGAAGCTCGGGATTGGTGGCTGCGGAAACAGGAGTGAGTAACGCAAAAAGGACCGCGGCGGAACCTTTGTTTAGCGGGGCTTTCGGCATGGCCGCGACCATTGTAACTTGACGGCAGATCCGCGACCACGCCACGCCCAGCCAATAAAAAAGCCGCGCCCCCTCTCGGAAGCGCGGCCGTACTTCAGAATTGGCGAAGATGCTTTTAGTAATCCATCCCCTCGGGTCCGCCGTGTCCGCCGGGCATCGGAGCCGTCTTCTTCTCGGGAATTTCCGCGATCATGGCTTCGGTGGTCAGCATCAGCGACGCGATAGACGACGCGTTCTGCAGCGCCGTGCGAGTCACCTTGGTCGGATCGATGACGCCCGACTGCACCAGGTCCTCGTACTTGTCGGTCGCGGCGTTGTATCCATAGTTTGGATTGCTGTTGTTGCGAATCGTGTCCACCACGATGGCGCCTTCGCTGCCCGAGTTGGCCACGATCTGCCGCAACGGTTCTTCGCAGGCGCGCCGCACGATGTTCACGCCGATCTGCTCGTCGCCCGCGATCTTCAGGTCAGCCAGCACCTTCGACGCACGCAGCAGAGCCACGCCGCCTCCCGGCACGATGCCTTCCTCAACTGCGGCGCGGGTTGCATGCAGAGCGTCTTCCACGCGAGCCTTCTTCTCCTTCATCTCGGTCTCGGTGGCCGCGCCGACCTTGATCACCGCTACGCCGCCGGCCAGTTTCGCCAGCCGCTCCTGCAACTTCTCGCGATCGTAGTCCGATGTGGTCTCGTCGATCTGCGCGCGGAGCTGCTTGATGCGGCCCTCGATGCTCTTCTGGGTGCCGGCGCCGTCCACGATAGTCGTGTTGTCCTTGTCCACGGTCACGCGCTTGGCGCGGCCGAGGTCATCGAGGCGCACGCCCTCGAGCTTGATACCGGTCTCTTCCATGATGGCCTTGCCGCCGGTCAGGATGCCGATATCCTCGAGCATCGCTTTGCGGCGATCGCCGAAGCCCGGCGCCTTCACAGCGACGGCGTTCAGCGTGCCGCGCAGCTTGTTGACCACCAGCGTGGCCAGGGCCTCGCCCTCCACTTCCTCGGCGATTACCAGCAGCGGCTTGCCGCTACGCGCGATCTGCTCGAGCAGTGGCAGCAGATCTTTCATGTTGCTGATCTTCTTCTCGTGGATCAGGATGTACGGATCCTCGAGAACCGACTCCATCCGCTCGGCGTCGGTCACGAAATAGGGTGAGAGATAGCCGCGGTCGAACTGCATGCCGTCCACGGTCTGTAGCTCGGTCACCATGGTCTTGGATTCCTCGACCGTAATGACGCCGTCCTTGCCAACCTTCTTCATCGCGTCGGCGATGATGTTGCCGATGGTGTGATCGCTGTTGGCTGAAATCGTCCCGACCTGCGCAATCATTTCCCCGGAAACGGGCTTCGACAGCTTCTTCACTTCCTCGACGGCCACTTCCACGGCCCTCTCGATGCCGCGCTTCAGAGCCATCGGGTTCGCGCCAGCAGCGACGGCTTTCACGCCCTCGCGATAGATCGATTGCGCCAGAATCGTCGCCGTGGTGGTGCCATCACCGGCCACATCCGACGTCTTCGACGCCACTTCGCGCACCATCTGCGCGCCCATGTTCTCGAGCGGATCCTTCAGCTCGATTTCCTTGGCTACCGTCACACCGTCTTTCGTGATGTTCGGTCCGCCGAACTTTTTCTCCAGAACCACATTGCGGCCCTTGGGGCCCAGCGTGACTTTTACAGCATCGGCCAGTTGGTTCACCCCGCGGAGAATGGCCTGCCGGGAATTTTCTGCGTAGACAATCTGTTTTGCCATGTATGGATTCCTTTCTTCCTTAGCTAGCCTTCTTCGCAACCTTGGGCTGATCTTCCAAAATGCCGAGAACTTCGTCCTCGCGCATGATCATGTACTCGTCGCCATCCAGCTTGATGTCGCTGCCGGAGTACTTGCCAAACAGGATGCGGTCACCCACGGCTACATCCAGCGGAACTACTTTGCCGTCTTCCAGACGTTTGCCCTTGCCGACAGCCACGACTTCGCCTTCCTGCGGCTTCTCTTTTGCAGAGTCGGGAATGTACAGCCCACCCTGCATCGTTTCTTTCTGTTCAATTCGCTTGACCACAATGCGGTCATAGAGCGGACGAATCTTCATGCTTCCACCTCCAGGTAGTAAGTAAGTTATTGGTCAGATTTGGGGATCGAGGCCACTCGACCCCGAAGCATAGTATTAGCACACTCCTGCCGAGAGTGACAACATTTTCTTTTAATCTATTGAAAACAAATGCGTTCTATGATTTGACAAATCGTACTAAAAAGAACATTTTGCGGCGATGGGATATGCTGGAATGCGTGCGATTCCTCAAGCCCACAGCCTTGCTCATTTTGCTGGCCGCTCTCTGTCTTAGTCAGGATGCCGCCGATCCGTGGCCGAAAGCGGATTTGCTCGATCCGGCCAGTCTCGCGAAAGAAATCCAGTCTGCCCAGCCTCCAGCCATCGTGTGCGTGGCGTTCCCGGTGCTCTATCGCAGCAAACACATTCTGCACGCAGTGGGAGCTGGACCCGGAAACAAACCTGAAGGTCTCGAAGAGCTGAGGCAGGCTGTCGCAAAATTGCCGAAGAACGCGGATGTCGTGATTTACTGCGGCTGCTGCCCGATGGTAAAGTGCCCCAACATCCGGCCGGCATACAGCACGCTGAAGGAGATGGGCTTCACCCACATTCGCGTTCTGAACATTCCCACCAACATGCACACGGATTGGTACGAGAAGAACTATCCCTCGGAGACTGGCACGCAACAAAAATAAAGGGTCGCGCTTGTGTCGCACGACCCTCACTGCAGAACGATTGGCTAAGACTTAACGGCGTCCGCCAAATCCGCCACCACCGTGGAAGCCACCGACCGTGCTGCCACCGTGGAACCCGCCCATTCCGACGGCTCCCCCGGACCGGAATCCACTAGCCGCTGGAGCTGCCGAGTGCCGTTCGAATCCTGACGTGCTTCTGAAAACACCAGCGTGGGCGGCGACTGCTGGGTAGCGGTAATGTCCCCCGCCGAACAGACCCGGATGTCCCCACACGAAACCCGGCGAGTAGAAGCCCCAACCAAACGGGTTATAGAAGAATCCATTGCCCGGCAGGAACGCGTAGAAGCTCCAGTATGGATCCCAATACCAACCTGGTCCATACCATCCGCCGTACGCTGCTACTGAGTAGGCCATGCTCACGTTTGCGTCTGCTAAGTACTGGCCGCGCAACTTGCTCCAGCGATAGAGTGGGTCCGTCTCGACCGCTTCCTTATTCAGGCTTTGCGATTTGAGCGCCGCGTTCGCCAACAGAACTTCATGCCCCTTCTTCAGATTGGTGTGCGCGTCTCCCTCGTATACCGTCGCTTTCCCGTCGAGCACACGAATATCGCCCGGCTGCGCTTGAAAATCGTACAACCCTTCTTTGTCGATCCTGGTCGTTGTTGCACCGATCATCACGGAGAGATCGTTCTCTTTGTAAAGCTGGTCGACTTCCAGCATCGCCGAGCCTTTCACCAGCTCGACTCGTGTGTCCGCCAAACCCGGCGACACCATGCGCACTTCGCTGTTGTCGCCCAAACGGAAATACACGCCCGGCGTCAGCAGCAGTTCTGCCTTGCCCTGGCCCGTATCCAACACTTGATTCGTCTCGAGCAACGTCGAACCATTCTGCTTCGCGGGCAAATTCTGTCCATCCAGGGCCACCTGGCCCTCAACGTAGTTCACGGTTCCAGGCACCGCCATGGACTTGGTGTCCGCCATGGCCAGCGATGCTCCCGCGAGCAGAACCATCGCTGCCAATTTGCTAGCTGTCCATAAGGTCCTCATACCCTGCCTCTTTTCCACTTCCATCTATAGGGATGCGCGTGCCTGAAATAGCGTTGCCCGCCAGACCCATGGCTTACAAATCTTTACACCAAGCTGCGGAGTAGAATGCTAACGACATGCGAGTTTTATTGAATCTTTTCCTGTCTGCTGCGTTGTTGCTATGCGGTGCGCATTCTTGGGCGCAGCAGCCCATTCCGATCATCTTCGATACCGATATCGGCGACGACATCGACGACGCTCTGGCGCTCGCGCTCGCGTTGCAATCACCGGAGCTGGACGTCCGCGCGGTCACGACCGTCAGCGACGATACCGAGGGCCGGTCGCGCCTGGCATGGAAGGAACTCGGGCTTTACGGGCGGCACGACGTCGCTCTGGGCACTGGCGCACCTGAGCCGCTTCTCGACCCAATGCACACCGGCCGCGCCCCTCAGTTCACGGTGCTGACCGATGCCGATACGCTCCCGTCCGCTGCCCACCGCCGCGCATCTGAGCTGATCATCGAGACGCTCATGCAATCGCCGCGGAAAATCACGCTTGTGCCGGTCGGCCCGTTGACCAATATCGCGCTGGCCTTGAAAGGCGAGCCGCGCATCAAGGACAAAATCGAGCGCATCGTCCTCATGGGCGGTGCGTTCAACCTCCTGACCGCGGAATACAACATCCAGCGGGACCGCATCGCGGCGGAAATCGTCTTCAGCTCCGGCGTTCCCATCACCGCGGTGGGCCTGGACGTGACCTTGCAATGCAAGCTGGGAGCCCCGGATATGAAGCGCCTGCGCGACGCCGATAATCCCGCTTCACGGTTCCTGGTGCGGTTGATCGAGCTTTGGCAGAACGGACATCCGGATCAATTTCCGATCCTTCACGATCCGCTGGCTGTGGCCGTGACGCTGAATCCTCACTTGGTGGAAACGCAACTCGGAAGCGTGCACGTGGAAACGGCCAGCCCCCTCACTCACGGTATGACCATATTCACTCCCGCGGAACGCTTGGCACCCGACGCCCACGCGACCACAAGCGTCGCCCGCCAGGTGGATGCACATCGCTTCATCGAGATGTTTCTCGGACGCTTGTCCTCGGCGCCGCGAGGCGAACCGATGAGAAATGGCGGTGACTCCCCACGCTGAGCCGCGCGCAAAGCAAGCGGTTTCTTTAAATGTGCCCGAGACCGTTGGCCGGCGGCAGAATCTCCACCACCTGCGCCAGCGTGCGCCCGGCGCCGTCCAGAATCACGTTGCGGCGGCCGTAGAGAACGCACGTTTCCACCAGGTGCAGAGCTTTGCGCATCAGGGGGTCGGCGGTCACCCGAAAATACGGGTTCGGGTGGCTCGTGTGCGCGATGGCCTGGCCTCGCAGAATCGCGCCGAGCGGCTCTTGTCCTTCGAGCACCAAGGCTCGCGCGGGTTCAGAAAAATGTTCCAGGTTGATCTTGATCACCCCGAACGCAACCGGCGCGGAGCCGCCCTCTGGCACCAGCACCACCTCCCGTGAAAGCACGTTGCCCGCTAGCGTCCGTTCCAGCACGCGCAGGTGGATGTTCCGCCCGTAGGCGTTTTCGAGCGTCGGCGTCATGTCGCGCGGATGCACCAACAAACCACGGTAGGGTTCCGGAACTTCGGACGCACTGACCGTAGTCATCGGCGGCAGGGGCAGCCCTGCCTTCTCGTAAAACTCATCCAAGGGATAGATCAGCGTTGCGTCCGGCGTCACCCGCATTCTGATAGGACGTTCGAGAAGCCCGCGGGGTCACGATATTTGATTTATTACGGATTGCCGGATGAACCACCGGTGATTCGCCAAGCGAACATCAGGAATGAAGTCGCCGTGAGGTCGATGGCGGGCTCGACGGTGGCGTATGATTGCGCACGGTCCAGAAACACAGCGCCGTTTCCATTCAACTCGCCGAACCTGTCGCTGCCGTCCGCCGGGCACGCCCGCATTCCTGCAGGACCGCCGGTGACCCCATGCGTTTCCGGACCCTCCACAACGGCGCCCAGCAAAATCGGCGGCTGGCCGTCCTGCGATCCGATCAGATTCGCTATCTGATGGTGAATGCAATTCGGGAAAGTCGAGCCGTCGCCCACGATCAACGACGCTCCCCACGCGTTCGCGCCCAGCATGTTGGCCGCCCAGCGCCGCGAGTATTGCTCATGCGTACTCGAATGGCTCAGGTACGCATACGCTTGTGCCACCACCGCCAGTCCGCCAGCGTGGGATGCCGAATCGCCGCCATTCCACGGAGCGCCAAAACCGAAGGGATCCTGCGCCGCCTGCGCAGCCGCCTTATCCAATTGGGACTTGAGAGCGGCCAAAAGCCGCGCTTGCGAAACCTCCAGGCCATTGGGCTGGCCCGCAGCCGAAACCGCTCGATACAGCTCGAAGTGAGCCAGGCTGCCAACGTCGTAGAGATTCAGCGTGTCGGTATCCTTCGCCGTGTTCAAGTATGCATTCGCCCAATGCGCCGCGGCACGCAAGTAAAAAGAAGCATCGGTGTGCGGCAGTCCGGCGGGAGCACCATTGTTCGCAGCAGCAACAGCGAAATACAGCTCGGTTGCACCCAGCTCCAGATCGTCACGCCATTCGCTTTCTCCATAAAAGCTAAATGGCGCGGCCGTGAGTAACTGGCCTTTGGGCGTCGTATTCGCCAGATCAAAAATGTGCTCGGCCGCTGCCAGGCACTGGTTCGCGTAAGTCGGATCGTTCGCGCGGAAGATGCGATAGCACAGAGCGAAGTCCGCCGCCAGCCGTCCCGCCAGATTTGGGCTGACGGGCGACCCCGCCGGACCGGCGATGAAAACCGGCCTGTGGCGGATGAAACGGCTCTTTAGATCATTTCCGCCGAAGGCGTCGTCCACCTGCGGCAGCCGCCACGGATCGTGATCGCTCATCGTAGTGCCATTTCCCGTTCCGATGCCGACCTGATAGTACAGCGTTTTGCTTTGGTCGTCCCACATTTTCCGCAGCCAGTCGAGGCCGAACCTGGCCTCGGCCGTGAAATCCGAGGCGCCCGCGCCCATCTGATTCGGGAAATCGCGCACACCGATCAGCATTAGCGCGTCTACGTAGCTGGTGGTCTCCACGAACTTCAAGTAATCTCCCGCGTCAAACCAGCCGCCCGAGGCGTCGATCACGGCTCCGGTTGATTTCAGGTCGCCCTCCAGCCTCTCGCTGCTGCTGATATTCGGCGTCAGATAGACGGTTGCCCGCTTGTCATTGAGGTGCGCCGGCGCCGTTCGCAGGGCCGAAGCAATAAAGTCGGGACCGTCGCGCTGTGCCTGGTAGAAGCGCAGTGAATTAGTCAGAGCTTGTGAGTACAATTTCGCCGGCGTGTCCACACGGAACAGCGGAGAAGAAGCTGGCAACGGCCCACCTACCGAGATCGTGTATTTGCCCGGCGCCGTCACTTTGAAGTCGAGCGCGAAAACTGTGAACTTGCCCCAAGCACCAAGCTTCGCGCCGAGGGGTTCCGAAACCACAGCCTCTCCCGCGGCATTCCGGACCGTGAACGTCGCTCCATCCTCCGCACCCGGCGCCATCACGTAAGCACGCGCCTCCGTGCCGATCTCATAACCAAGCTGATTAACGCGCACATAAGCGCTTGCGGTTGGAGCGGACGGGGCGGCAATCAGAGCGTGTGATATGACGAGGCTGGCACATATAAGTCCGGGGCGCATTGCCCCAGTATAGTGCGTCGTCGAGAAATCCCAATTGTCCGGCGCTTACAGGCGCCCGCACCAGGAGTTGCTGGCACAGGCTGATCGGTTTACTTTGGATTGTGTGGACGTTTTGTACGTCGGCGGTAGTTGGCTTCGTTAGCTCCAAAGTAACGCGCAGACTCGGCGTTTTCTCCATGGCGGTCTGAAAGTGAGATCTATAAATGTGCGGGTACCACTCGCCCGCAGAATCCTGGACTTTGGCTGCGGTGTAGGCTGGGTGCTCGCAGAGGCGCAAACAGAGGGAGAGCCGCTGCGTTTTGGCGTTGACCTTTCACTTGACGCCTTGCGGGGAAAATGCGGCACCCAACTGCGAGCAGATCGAGAGAATCCGCGTATTGAGCTCGTGGTTGGGGATGGAACACGTTTGCCGTTTGCCGATGAGGCATTCGATGTCGTGATTGGTCACGTCTCGCTTCCATATATGGATACCCGAGACAGCCTGAGGGAAATCCATCGCGTTCTTGCCCCCGGGGGAAGCTTTCTTCTCACCTTCCATTCGTTCGACTATTTGAGGAAGCGTCTATGGACAAGCCTCCGGGGACTGGATTGGAAAGGCGTCATCGTGTGCGCATACCTAACGACCAACGGCTTGCTGAACCACTTCGCTCTGCCTCAGATGCCCGTCTGGTGGAACCGCAGCAGGTTTGAAACCGTGAACACTCCACACGGAGTTTGTAAGGCGGCTGAGAAAGAGGGTTTCACTCTGATTTCGGCGGAGCACGGCGCGAAGAGAATATTCTTCGTGGTAACCGCAAGAAAACCGAACCCAAAATCTGGGGGCGTCTTGCCAGCGCCGGGTTGGGCAGCTTACTCAGACTTGGCGAGCAGACTTTGAGGGGATCGGGGTACCCGTCAGCCCTTTTCATTCGCGTGCATTCGCGTTCATTCGCGGCCCGCTATCCCAAGAACCCCAGCTTCACCGACCCAAAGTTCGGGAAATTGGGAAAAACGCTAGCCAGCGCGTTATCGGGAATGCCGAACCAGGAGCACAGCGTGGCGCCGTATTGATCGATCGACGTCGTCGGAATCCAGCGCCCGCGCACGTCGGCGTCGTCTGGCCCGCCCAACTCAAACGTGGGAAACTTGCCGAAAATCTGACCGCCCTGCACCGCGCCACCCAGCACAAAATGATGGCTGCCCCACGCGTGATCGCTGCCGCCGCCGGACGTTGGCTGAAACGTGCGGCTGAAATCGGATTCGGTAAATGTGGTCACGTTCTGTGCCATCCCAAGTTCCTGCGTCGCCTCGTAGAACGACGCGAGTGCCGGGCTTAGCTGGGGATACAAGTTGTTGTGCGTCACCAACTCATTGGTATGGGTATCAAAGCCACCGAGCGAGCAGAAAAATATCTGCCGGCGCATCCCCAGATCGGCCTGTACTTGAATGATCTGCGCCACCTGTTCCAACTGGGCTCCTATGTTGGTTTTCGGAAACTGAGTTTTGAGCGTTGTGGCCTTTGCCAGCGCACCAGCCAGCGCTTTGGCGTCACTGATGCTGTTCGCCATGGTGTTGTTGGCGGCCTGCACGAGCGACATGCCGCTATCGAGCGTCAGTAAACTGTTCAGCGCGTCCAATCGGGCCTGCGACGCCGGCGTGCGGTTGAAGCCCTTGAGTTCCAGCGATTGCCCTGGTGTCAATGCAGCCGGCTGAGTGTTCACGCCGGTTCCCAACAAACTGTTCCCGTTCATGGAAACAAACGTGGGAAATCCGCTTGAGTTGATGTTCAGTGACGCGATGTAATCCGCCGCGCGGCCTGCCCAGCCCGTGGAACCGTTCCCTTGCGCCAGAGATGTCTGCCATTGGAGTTGCTGATCGGAGTGGGAAAACAGGTTCGACGGAATGGGCGCCTGCGCCTGTTGGTATTGATCGCGCGTCAGGGGCTGTACCAGCGATCCCACGTTTGCGACCACCGCGAGTTCCTTATTCGCAAACAGGCTCGACACTTCGGCGAGCTTGGCGTGAAACGCATACGGCGATCCCGAGACGCTCGTGACCGTCGGTGTCAAATCGGCGCCCGTGAGCGTCAGGCCGGCGCGCAGAGACTGGTACGCCTGGTAACTCGTGTCATCCATGGGAATGACGGAGTTGTTGGAGTCGTTGCCGCCGAACAGGAAAACACAGACCAGCGCGCGGTAATCGGGGCCGCTCTGCGCCATGGCAGGCAGCACGCCGAACGGCCGGAGGGCCAGCGAGCCGACCGTTGCTGCGCCGATGCGAATGAATCCGCGACGTGTGAACATTGTTGGTTTCCTTATTGAACGATCTGATACTCGCCTGACGTCAGCGCCACGTAGAGCGCCGCCTTGAGCTTTGCCTCCGTACCGCTAGCCGCGTTGGCCGCATCCATGGCTTGCTGCGTCAGCACCGGCGACATCGAGTGATGCAAAAAGACATAGCTGATGTAATCGAGCATGGCGTCCGTGCTGGTGGCGTTTTGCGTGAACGGCGCCAGGCTGACGGAAGTAGTGCCGTCCAAGGTACTGCCATACAACGCGTGGTTCACGACATCCGCGCGATTCGCCGCTGTGGCAGTCGAGTAGATTTGGAACTCCGGCCCAAGCAGCCCCTTTTCCGTGCGGTATTGCGGCGAGAAGTAGCTGAACACGCTCGGGGCATTGAACAGATTCTGTGCCATTTCGCTCGCGTACTGGTTGATGGTGTTACTTGCGCCGATGCTGGCGTTCAGGCCGCGTAGAACGTTTGCCAGAAACAGAACCGGCTCGCGCATATGCCCGAAGCTCTGATTGACGGCGGCAGTTGGGTCGTCATTCGCGCGGGCTTCCGCATCCGTCAGGATGGCCGTGATCACCGCCTGCATGTTGCCGCGAACCCCGTTACCGTCGTTGAGAAACACGTTCGAGACCCGCTGGATGTACCCAGGGCTGGGATTGCTCGTTACCAGATGCTGAATCAGTTGCTTGCTCACAAACGGCGCCACAGTATTTTGCTGCATCAGCGCGTCCAGCAGCGATTCGAGATCCTGCTCGGCGGTTTGCCCGGCTGGAATCGCCACGTTGCCGAAAATCGTTTTCCCGCTGGTGTCGTGATTGTGCTCCACGGCATACATCTGGCCGATGAAGTACGCCGTGTTGTCGTGTTGTGCCGTGGCGCCGGACACGGTGGGATAGGTCCAACCAGTCAGCACCTTGGCCATGTTCGTCACCACGCTCTGATCGTAAGTCGGAGCCGGAACCTGGTTCTGGCCGAGCATCGGGCTGCCGTCGGTGTTGAGTTGGTAGAGGCCCAGGGTGAACAACTGCATCAACTCGCGCGCGTAGTTTTCGTTTGCGGCTGTCCCCTTCGCCGGATTCGCTTTGTTGTTGTTCACCATGTTCAGATACCGGCCCATGGCGGGATTCAGCGTCACCGCTTTGATGATGTCCCGGTAATTGCCGAAGGCGTTGTCGCGAAGAACTCGCCAGTACGGTGGATACGCATACGCCTGGCGCACTCCCGACTGCGCCGAAACCACCCAGATCTCGCTGAGCGCGAAGGCCACACGCTGGCGAAGCTGGTCCTGCCCCGTGACCGCATTCTGAAAGAACGCTGCCTGCACGGGCGCAAGATTCGCGTTCGGCTTTCCATCAGCGGCGAGAATGGGTTGGTCTGGCAGGTCGGAGGTGTTCAGTGCGAACTGGACGCTTAGCCAGTTTGTAATGCCCATCTGCTGAAGCTCAGCGATGGATGCAGGCGTAGGCCCCCACGTCGCCTGGTCCAGGAATCGGGCGGCTGCATGGTCGTTCAATAACGCCGCACTGGTCTGGCCGAACCCCGGCAAAGCGGCCAAGATTGCCGTGGCTACGATGTATCCAATCCGTTGCACCTTACACCAAACACCGGCCGGCCGAAAAAGTGTCGCGGAAACTCTTGAATTTCTCATCAGGGCAGATCTGTTCTGAATTCAGAACAGAACCTTAAAAACAATAGCAAAAGACTATTGACGAAATTTACGATTCCGTTAGTATTGTTCTGAATACAGAACAGAGCAAGCCGTCGCCGAGTTCTCACGGCCCTGTTACCGGCCGCAATGCCTGTTCATTTCTCCTGGAGCTGGAATGGAAGAGTTTGAACGGCACGACATCTATTTCGTTGATCGGGCGGGGCAAAGAGAGGTCCGCGACCCCCTTCCTTACTACGGAACGCTGGAGGGCGCCAAGAAATTCTGCATGCGTTATTTTGAGGAGGTCGGCTCCCGCTACTTCCGAGCAGAAATTTACCGGGTGAGCGACCCGCTGAAACCGGCCGCCTTAGTCGACAACCCCAACCCTAAGTGAGCCGCGACAACTCCCGCCTCGACAAGTGTTGGACCATATAGGACGGGAGGATTGGTCATGATCCGAGCGCTCGTTTCGCTCTTGCTCGTCTTGCCTTGCGGGGGCGCCGAGATTTTCGGCGGCGCTCAGGTCGCCGAACTCTACCGTATTCGTCTCGATCGCGGCGATCTGCTGCTGGAGACAATCCAACAAGTCATTCGGGAAAACCATATCGCCGACGGCGCCGTGCTCACAGCTGTCGGGTCGTTGGGCGAATGCACATTCCACCGCATCAAATCCACTGGAGAGAAACCAGAGGACGAGTTTCTGACCGTCAAGGAGCCGCTGGAAATTCTCAATATTAACGGAGTGATCGCCGATGGCGAGCCGCATCTTCACCTGACCATGTCCGGCGCACAGGGAGCGTTCGGCGGGCACCTGGAGAAGGGCTGCCGGGTTCTGTACCGCGCGGAGGTGACCATCGCCAAGTTCTCGGGAACACCACTGGCCCGCAAAGCCAACAGAGAAGGCGTCCCCTTGCTCCAGCGGAAGTAGCCTATTCGTGCCGCAGCGCAAGGGCCGTATCAATTTTCGAGGCACGATACGCCGGTAGCCAGGCGGCTGAAAAGGCGGCCGCAACCAGCACTCCAACCGCACCGGCAAATACTCGCAAGTCCAGAACCTCTACTTGATAGAGCAGTCCTTCGAGCAGCCGCAATAGGATCCCGGCACCTGCGATTCCGATCGCGACGCCCACGACTGTCCAGCGCGCAGCACCCGATACCACCAACCTCGCGGCCTCCGCCGGCGTAGCTCCCAGCGCCATCCGAACGCCGATTTCCCGTGTTCGCTGCACCACCAGGAAGGAGATCAAACCGTATAGTCCAATCCCCGCCAGGGCAAGGCCTGTTAGCGCGAACAATAATAGCAATGCGGTCTGGAAGCGTGGCCTGACGAGGAAACGGTCCACTCGAGCGTCCACGGTTGCAATCTCGACCGGAACGGCCGGATCGACTTGCCGGATCGCCGCCCGGAGCAACTCCGCCGTGTCCCGCTCGCTGAGGTTCGATCGGACGATGGCGGTCGCGCGCCGCCACAAGGCGTCATCGCCGCTGCCGGGAATGCCGTCACCGGTATGCTTGCGAACCTGGTAGAACTCGGGCTCAGCCGGCCGGTCCAAGCCGGCGTTTCGGGCATCCGTAGCTACCCCGATGATGGTGTTTCGCCCTAAGCGTTTGCCAATCGGGTCGCTACTACCCGCAAGGCGCCGCGAAAGGGTCTCGTTCACCACGATATTGCTGAGGCCCGGCGCGCGATCGGCCTCAGAAAAGCTACGGCCACGTCGGATCGGAATACCGAGTGCCTGGAAATAATCGGCGCTCACGTAGCGCCATCTCACGCTTCCAGCCATGCCGCGATCGGTCGCGTTGCCTCCCGGATTGGCCAACGCCACGTACGGAGCTGTCCGTGGACCCGGGCCAGGAGGCATGGAATCGGTGATGGCGGTCGCCACCGCTCCCGGCATTTCCCTCAGGCGGGCGGTGAGCTCATCAAAAAAGTTGAACTGGCGCACTGACCATCCGGTCGGCTGCAACTTGCTGGAGCGAGGTCAGGCGTCTCAAAATTCGACGGCAACACGCCAATGATCCGCGTCGTCTCGCCATCTACGACGATACTTCTTCCAAGGACAGTTCGGTCCCCTCCGAACCTCGATCGCCACGTGCCGTAAGAAACCAGAGCCACCGGTTCCGCGCCTTCCCGATCCTCATCCGCAGTAAAGTTGCGGCCGATGTATGGCTTGACACCGAGCGTTGGCAAGAATGTCGCTTCCGCCCGGGCGCAGTTCAGCCGTTGCGGCGATCCCCTCCCAGATCGCATTCCGCCACTCCGCTCCACGACGTGAGATCTACGGCGCTTTGCGATGCCCGCCAATCGCGGTACGCGCCGGAGAACATGATTCCACTCAGCCCCAAGTGCGGCAGGATCATCGCCACTGAGACCAGGCGATCACCTCGCCGGTACGGCAAAGGGCGGAAGAGGCTTCGGTCCACCACGCTGAACACTGCCGTGGCGGCTCCCACGGCAAGAACGATCGCGCCGATTGCCGACATCGCGAAGCGCCTGTCGCGGCTGAATCCCCGGAGAGCATAGACAAGGTCCTGGCGTACATGGTCGACCCAGAGTCCACCCCAGACATCCCTGCTCTCGTCGTGCAATCGCAACTGGGTTCCAAATGCGCCCGAGCGATCTGGTGGCATCATCGCCCGATGCGTAGACATCTCGTCGTCAAGTTCCTGTTCCAGCCTGTCGCGGTTGAGCCAATGATGAAGGCGCCGCCAGAATCTGCCCATCTCTTTCTCCTTCAGGCTGTCCGCAGAATCGTTTGAATCGCGGCGGTTACGTGTTTGTATTCCGAAAGCTCGCGCTTCAGTTGTTTTTGGCCCTCTTTGGTGAGCTGGTACACACGTACGCGGCGATTGGTCTCGGAGACCCCCCACTCCGCCCGGACCCAGCCTTCCATTAACAACCGCTGCAAGGTTGGATAGAGAGAACCCTCCTCCGCCTCCAAAACGGAATTCGAAAGCTGCCGGATGCGCCGCGCGATTGCGTACCCATGCAGCGGTCCGGTTCTGAGTATCCGAAGAACCAGCATCGCCAAAGCGCCTTGAGGCATTGGAAACCTAGGCATAGAATTCTTATATGTCTAGCCCTGCCTCCATGTCAAGGCTGTTCTCGACCGGGGGTCCGGAGTTGTCTAAGTAATCGAAACCTGGCCTGTTACAATACGTCGAAGCTCTGGGAGGACCAATGGCCCAGAGAGACACCATGCCCCTGCAAGGCAAGCTCAGCGGCCAGGCCGTCATCAACGAACTCATCCGCAACATGGAGTTCGGCGAGTTTGAGATGGGCTACAGCGTCCTGTTGCCTTGCGTCTTCAGCCTGTATCTCCATCCCGACGACTACGCGCGGCTGGAAGGCGTATTCGATCTGATCGCGGAGGATGCCAAGCGCGCCCTCGGCGTCCGCGTCACGCAACTGAACACTAAACCCAAGATTCTCGGAGTGAAGCGCCCTGGCCGCCAGCCAAAGGAATACAAAATCGCCGGCAGAGACTGGACGCTGGAATTTCTCCCGGACACTGAGGGCACGGTTCCGCTCGGTGATGTCGAGATCCATTCCGAGCTGAATGAAACCGCCCAGCCGGGTTTCCGGGGCACCAAGACAACCCTTATGGGCCGCGAACCGTCGGTCACCACTCCTCGCTCGCCGGCTGTGACGCGGCGGACCTCCGAGGTGGTGTACGCCGAGATTCGCTACGAAGATGACTCCGGGCCGCAACTCTATCTGATTTCGCAGAATGAGGTCCGCGTGGGCCGCGGCGGCGACGAACAGCCCATGGATCTCGCCTTATACACCAACGACGAGGTCTCTCGCGAGCATTTCGTTCTGCGCCGCGACCCCGCCACTCGCCGGTTCTACATCCTGGATAAGAGCGTCAACGGTACGTGGTTGGAAGGAAAGCGGTTAAAGAAAGGAACCGAAGAAACGGTGCCAGATCGGGCGGCCATCAGTGTCGCTCAAGTGCTAACGCTTTCGTTCGAGACACGCCGATGAATGCAACCGTCTGCTGCCGCACCGGCGTAGCCAGCGACCCCGGTCAACTGCGCGAAAAGAACGAAGATCGCGTATATGCCGACGAATCTGCTGGCATATTCCTGGTGGTAGACGGGATAGGCGGGCGAGCCGCCGGCGAGATGGCGGCGCAAACGGCCGTGGATGTCATTGCACGCTATCTGCAAGATTCCGAGGGAGATGTCTCCGGGGCGATCACCGCCGCCAATAACGAAATCTACCGCCTGGCCGAGGAGCGCGAAGAATGGCGCGGAATGGCCTGCGTTCTGACGTTGGCGGTGGCACACGAGGATCGTATCACCGTCGGACATGTGGGGGATTCCCGGCTATATCTTATTTGGAATGGGACCCTGCGGAAGATCACTTCGGACCATTCGCTGGTCGGCGAATTGGAGGACCGAGGTACACTCTCCGAGGCAGAGGCGATGGCGCATCCCAAACGAAATGAAGTATTTCGGGACGTTGGATCGCGGCCGCGCGATGCCCAGGATGCTGAGTTCATTGAAATCAAGACCTTTCCGTTTCGCCCGGGCGCCGCGTTGCTGTTGTGCACCGACGGCTTGAGCGACATGCTGACTGCAGTGGAAATCAACACTATCGTCCAGCGATATCCAGGCGATCCCGTGGCGGTCGCTCGGGAATTGGTGGATGCTGCCAACTTCGCGGGAGGAAAGGACAACATCAGCGTAATCTTCGTCGCTGGGCCGGAATTCCTGGGCGAATCGAGGGCGCGGAACTCGATCACCCAGGTCCGGGAGGTCAGGAGTTGGTGGAGGCGGTTGCTCAACCGGCTGGGCCAATTCATCGAGCGCCATTAAATCCGCTCAATCCAACGATCGATTTGAAACCCCCGTAGACTAGTAACGTATTATTTCTCAACGGCTCGAAATGCTGCATGCCAAGCAGTTCGGCAGGTACGAGATCCTATCCAAACTGGGCAGGGGGATGACGGATGTCTACCTGGCGATGGATTCCGCGCAAAACCGCCGCACGGTGCTGAAGATTGTCGAGCAATCGGCTGACCCGTGGACGCAGATCGTGCTCGAAGCCGAGCGGCGAGGATCGGAAATCCAGAAGCAGCTTCACGAAGTGGATCCGCGTTTCCTCGAGGTTTACGACACCGGCGATCGAAGCGGCTGCTACTTCATCGCCATGCAGTACGTAGAAGGCAGGAGCCTGGCGGAGATTTTGCAGGCGGAGAAACGGATCGCGCCGGCGCGGGCCGCCGAGTACGCAGCCGAGGTGGCGAATCAGCTCGACAAGCTGCACTCGTTTCAGATCGAGATCGACGGGCGCAAGCGCGCGGTAGTGCATGGAGACATCAAGCCGGCGAACATTCAGATCTGCCCGTCGGGTGAGGTACGCCTGCTGGATTTCGGCATTTCCAAGGCCATCACGTTCACCCACCACCTGACCTATCACAACCTGGGCAGTCCGGGCTATTGTTCGCCAGAGCGGCTGCGGCGCGCGCAAGTGGATCCGCATTCCGATCTCTGGGCGCTGGGCGCGACGCTCTACGAGATGGTGGCGGGCTTTCCGCCGTATCAAGCGCAGAGCACGCAAAAGTTGGAAGAGCTGATCCGGTCGAAGCGGCCGCCGCGCGCGCTGCCGGACGACTGCCCGGCGCCGCTGAAGGCCGTGATCCGCAAGACGCTGGCCGGAGAAATTGAAAATCGGTACCCAACAGCGGCGGCGATGGAGCAGGATCTGCGAGCGTTTCTCACCGATCGCCCCACGCAGGCGGGAAGCGAGAAGCAGCGGGCGTGGGCTGTGAACCCGACGGTGGAGAAGGACCGGACGTCGCCGCGCGCGCTATTGAAAAACGTGCCGGAGATCGTAGTCCGGCTGCGAGCAACGCTGCCGTATCTGAAGAAGACATGGGTTCCGATCTCAGCGGTTGCCGTGGGGCTTTTGATCGGCGCGCTTCTCTATATTGAGATCGCTTTCGCTTATCGCTTCTGGGCAGATAGCCGGCCACTCAGGGGACATCACGACTATACCCACAGCTCAGTTTCGGAAATTGACGCCGATTGGAACCTGTACAAACAGCTCCGCGAGCGGAACCTTCCGTTGGGCCGCTACTCACCAGTTAGTTGGTTGACGGCTCCGCTGCGCGAAGCAACGGTTGCGGCGGCGGATGACGTGATCGAGCGATATCGCGACAGTTCCGATCCTTCGCTGAACGATTTCGATTGGCAGAAAGCGCGAGTCTGCCTGCAGCACGCGTTGGAATTGGATGGTTCGGACGCGGCAGCCAGGGGCAAGCTAGCGCTTGCGAACGGCTACATCACACTACTGGCGAAGCCGCAAACGAGCCAGACAGTGACGCAAGCGAAGGCGGGCTTTGATGAGGCGGCATACGACCTGCCGCGATCGCCGGACCCGCACCTCGCCTTGGCGCGACTCTACGTCTACAACCTGCGAAACGTGGGCCGCGCGGTAGCCGAGCTGTCCGTGGCCGAGCGCCTGGGCTTCAAAGCGGGTCCACGCGAGACAGAGCAGCAGGCGGACGGATATCTGTTCCGCGCCGAGCAGGAGCTACAGCAAGCCGACAAGGCGAAACCGGGGTCACCGGAGTCCGCCAAGGTCGCGGCACGGGCGCAGAGCGACCTACAACGCGCCTTCAATCTTTACGAGCCTATTGAAGGCTTCTCGAACGTCGGCTCCAACCTGGAGCGCGTCGACCTCGATCGGGCGAAGCTGCAATCGCTGCAGGCGAGGAATGAGTTAGCCAGCGCCCCGCGGAAGCGTTACGGGAAAGGGCACCCGTGGCGGTAACAAAAAGTTGGGAGCAGCGTACCGTCATCCAAATCGGGTCGTGGGAAAAGGTTGCGCCGGTTGAGCGCCGGCGCGAATTGCCCTGGCTGATCGGCGCGTCGGTGATGGTCTCGGCAGGGCTGGGCCTGGTTCTGTTCGCTAAGACTTTGAATTTTTCAGATTTGTCGGCGCGCTTGGACCAGGGCGAATTGCTCAATCTGAACGCGGTCACGAAGGCGGATCAACTTTTGCCGGCTCTCCAGATTTTTTCAGATCCGGCTGAGCGGCAGATGGTTGCGGAGCGGATTGCCGGCTACATCCAGAAGCACCGGCCGCTGCCAAATGTGGGAGCATTGGCGCGGTTGCGAATCAGCCGGCAGGAAATCGAAAGCGAACCGGGATGGCACGCGCTGCGCGACCAGCTTCAGCAGCAACTGACGCAACAGCGAGCCAAGGCGCGGAAAGGAGCAATCCGGCTGGCGCTCATCCCGGTGGCGAAGCTGAAGCCCATGCTGGTGGTTCGCACGCCGCGCGAATTCCGGCTGGCGTTCGCCGGCTGGATAGCCCTTTACCTGGCAGGTTTCTACGTTGTGCATTTGGCCTGGCGCCGCCAGGGATTTCATGGCGACCCCGCGATTCTTCCGGCGCTGCACCTGCTGAGCGGGATGGGGCTTATACTGGCGGTGAGTCTGCGCGATCCGTTGCGCGACACCCTGGAATTCAGCAAGTTCGCATGGGGCGTGGCGCTGGGTTGCGCTATCCTGCTGCTGCCGCTCTTCCGGTTCTTTGATTACAAGCGATTCTCGAAGTGGATCTATACACCGCTGCTGGCGAGCTTTCTGCTGTTTGTTCTGCTGATCACGCTGGGCTCCGGTCCGACGGGCAGCGATGCGAAGGTGAATCTCGGTCCGTTCCAACCGGTGGAAGTCATCAAACTGCTGCTGGTATTGTTCATGGCCGGGTATTTTGCGAGCAAATGGGAACACCTGCGCGAGCTGCGCGAGAAACGCCTGACGCCGGGCCTGCTGGGACGGCTGAACCTCCCACGCTTTTCCGAAGCACTGCCAGTGATGTGCGGCGCGGGCTGCGCGCTGGCTCTTTTCTTCGTTTTGAAAGATCTCGGCCCGGCGCTAGTCACGGGTTTTCTGTTCATGGTGATGTTCGCCGTGGCGAGAGGCAAAGCCGGGCTGGCCTTGTTGGGCGTGACTATTCTGGTTGTGGGTGTGACCATCGGCTACCACTTCGGCCAGCCGCAGACCGTTGTGGAGCGCGTCTCGATGTGGCTTTCGCCATGGGATAACGATGTCTCCGGCGGCGATCAACTGGTGCATTCCATATGGGCCCTGGCTACCGGCGGTCTTTGGGGATCCGGGCCGGGCTGGGGAGATCCGGCGCTGATTCCCGCGGGCCACACGGACTTGGTGCTTCCAGCCATTGGAGAAGAGTGGGGCTTCGCGGGAGTGGCGACCATCGGGCTGCTGTTCGCATTCCTGGTGAGACGGAGTTTGCGGATCGCGCGCGCGGCGGCGAGTGAGTACGCCGTTTTTCTAACGGTCGGGATGGCCAGCTTGTTTGCCCTGGAAATGCTGCTGATTTCGGGCGGCGTGCTGGGTGCGATTCCGCTCTCGGGCGTGGTCTCTCCGTTTCTCAGCTCGGGCAACACTGCGATGCTGGCGAACTTCTTGCTCTTCGCGGTGATCCTGTCGATATCGAATCAGACGCAGCGGCCCGAGATCGGTGAGCCGTTCGCGAGGCCCATCCGCTACGTGGGCGCGATTTTCGGTGTGTGTGCTTTCGTTCTGCTGGCGCGAGCAGCCTATTTCCAGGTGGTGCGCGATCAGGATTTCCTGGCTCGCGATGTACAGATTTTTGAAAGTGACGGGGTGAAGCGGGCGCAGCACAATCCGCGGCTTACATCGATGGCCCGCGAGATCCAGCGCGGCAGCATCTATGATCGCAACGGCGTGCTGCTGGCTACGAGCGATTGGAAAGAACTGGAGCGCTGTCGGGATCAATACGACAAACTCGGCGTGTCGCTGGATGCCGTTTGTTCCCGTCTGGAGAGCAGGCATTATCCGTTCCCCGAGCTGACCACGCATTTTCTTGGAGACTGGCGCACGGGCGAGAATTTTCATGCGACTAATGCGTCGCTGGTCGAGCATGATTCCAACGCGAAGCTGCAAGGCTACCGCGATTATCGGGAGCTGGTGCCGCTGGTTCGCTATCGGCACCACCCGTGGAATGCCGGCATGGCCCAACTTCGGAGCCGGGACAGGACTGTGCGCACGTCCATTGATATTCGGTTGCAAGTGCGCGCCACTGAGATTCTGGCGCGGCGTCTGCGCATCGCGAAACACGAAAAGGGCGCGGTGGTGGTGATGGATGCGCAATCGGGAGATGTGCTCGCCCTGGTGAGCTTGCCGGCACCGGCTGCGGGTACGCCGTCGAATCCGGATGAGCTGCTGGATCGCGCGCGGTACGGCGAATATCCGCCCGGGTCGACATTCAAGCTGGTCACGGCGATCGCGGCGCTACGCCTCGATCCACAGCTTACGAGCAAGACATTTCAGTGCCGTCCTGTGGCAGGCCGCCGTGGAGGAACGCAGATCCCGGGTTGGCGTCGCATTATAAAAGATGACGTCGGAGATGCGGCGCACGGCACGCTCGACATGCGGCGGGCCATCACGGTTTCCTGCAACGCTTACTTCGCGCAACTGGGCGTCTTCTGTGTTGGCGCAGGTCCGCTGCGGGACACGCTGCACCTGCTGGGATTCCCGGATGCCGATCCGGCCGAACTGCAAGCCATGCTCCCATTCGCGGCGTATGGGCAAGGGCCGATCCTGGCGACGCCGCTCAAAATGGCACGGGTCAGTGCAGCAATTGCGAGTGGCGGCGTGGCGCCCACGGCACGCTGGATCGCCGATCAGAGCGGAACGCCGAACCTGGCGCCTGTGGCCGTTGTGCCGCCGGATACTGCCACTTTCCTGGCGGATGCTATGCGAAGCGTGGTGACCGATGGAACGGGGCGGCGCGCGATGAAAGCGGCGCGGGTCAGCATCGCCGGCAAAACGGGGACTGCGCAGCTTGGCGAAGGGCAGCCGCATTCCTGGTTCGCAGGATTCGCTCCGTACGATGGAAATCCCGCGCGGCGCATCGCATTTGCGGTGATCGTGGAGCACGGAGGATACGGCGGAACGCTAGCGGCGCCGATCGCCCGGGAGATCGCCGAAGCTGCCGCCGATCTGGGGATCATTCCCACGCCGGCGCCCGCTGAGCAGAAACCATGAGCCTTTCCGACCTGATTGAAAGACTGGGCAAGACGATTTTCGAGGCGCCATTTGATGCCGCGCTGGCACCGAAGGACGCGCCGGAACTCGCCGAGATCCGCCTGTTGGTGCTCGAGGAAATTCTGAAGAAGGGCCAGCGCGTAGGCGGCAGGATCATGTTTCCGTTCAACTTCGTTCGGGTTGGCATTCGCGGCGTGAGCGAGGAAGAATCGGCGTTTCTGAAGAGCGAGTTTCTGAAAGGCTATTTCGAGCAGGAGATCCGGAAGAGTCTCGCGCGATCGAGCTACAAATTTCCCGATGATCTGGAAGTGGAGTTCGAGACCGCCGGCGATCTGCCGGGCGAAAAAGAGCCGTGGCTGTCGGTGGCGGTGGAATCGCGACCGTCAAAAGAGGTTGCGGCAGCGCCGCGGCGGACTGCCCGGCTGGTAGTGGTGAGAGGAACGGCCTCGGCTGCGGAAGTCCTATTAAGTAAGGAAAGGACTAATATCGGCCGCAGTGCCGAAGTCTATCGCGCCGACGGGCCGTCGCGGCGCAACGACCTGGTTTTCACCGAAGACAACCACACGGTCTCGCGCGAGCATGCGCACATTCTGCACTCCAAGAAGACGGGTGAGTACCGGCTGTACAACGACCGCTGGTCCCAGCACGGCAAGAAGGACGCGGGCGATTGCGGGCTGTGGATCATTCGCGATGGTCTGAGCCAGGAAGTGCATCGGGATGCGCGCGGCGTGAGGCTGCAACCGGGGGATGAGATCCAACTGGGGCAGGCGATTGTGCGGTTTCAGATGAAGTAGGCGTCAGACCGATTCGCCGATCGCTAGCATGAAAATCGCGGCGCGGAGGATCTCGAGGAGCCGGTGTAGGCAATTCGGGGACAGGCAACGAAATTCCGACTCGGGAAGGCAACCGTCTCCATGATCGCGTCCGCTGGAATTTCGAAGCCAGTCCCCGAATTGCGTCGTGTGCACCCTGGAAATCTTATTTTGGACAGGCGCCGTTAGCGTTTCGGTCCATGGGTTGACAAGTAACCCAAAGATGTGGATACTCGGGTTAAATGCTAACCCGAGTAGAAGAATTGCGGCACGGCCCCGCTTCATACCGACTTCCACAGAGGGGTAGAAATGTTTCGGAAACGACGACGGACTGACTCCGACTTTTCCGAAGAATTGCGCGTGCACGTGGAACTGGAGGTTGACCGTCTGCGCAGCGAGGGCTTAAGTGAAGAGGACGCGCGCCGCGCTGCGCGCCGTAATCTGGGGAACATCATGAACATTGAAGAGCGATTTTACGAAGCCAATGGCTGGATGTGGCTGGACCACCTGTGGCAGGACATCCGTTACGCCGTGCGCCAGTTGCGCAAGAGCAAGGCATTCACGCTGGTATGCGTTCTCACCCTGGCGCTGGGCATCGGAGCGAACACGGCGGTGTTCACGCTGGTTCACGCAGTGATGTTGAAGTCGCTGCCGGTGAGCGACCCCAAGACGCTTTTTAGCGTGGGCGATGGTGAGAATTGCTGCGTGATAGGCGGGTATCAACATAATCACAGCATCTTCTCTTACTCGCTCTACCAGCAGCTTCGCGATCACACACCCGCATTTGCTGAGATGGCGGCGTTCCAGGCGCGCCCTGGCGAAATCAGTGTACGCCGGGGCGGCGCCTCCGCCGTTGCAGAGCCGTTTGTGGGCCAGTTGGTTTCGGGCAACTACTTCACGATGTTCGGAGTTCCCGCTTATGCTGGCCGCGCGATTCAGCCTACGGACGATGTGGCCGGCGCGCCGCCGGTCGCCGTTATGAGCTACCGTGCGTGGCAGCAGCACCATGCTTTGGATCCGGCGGTGATCGGTTCCGTTTTTGTGATCGACGGCACACCGATTACGGTTGTGGGCGTTGCGCCTCCCGGGTTCTTCGGAGATACGCTGCGGGAGGATCCTCCTGATTTTTGGATTCCGCTCGTGGTTGAGCCTGCGATGCGCGGCCAGAACTCGATATTGAAGAATGCGGGCGCCCACTGGCTGTACATCATCGGCCGGATCAAGCCTGGCGCGCAGCCTGCGGCGCTGGAATCGGAGCTCAACGTGGAGCTGAAGCAGTGGCTGCTGGCTCAGGGTGGGTCGAAACTCAGCGCGGAAGACATGAAGTCCATCGCCAGGGAGCACATTCGTTTAACGCCCGGCGGCGGAGGTATTGCGCACATGCAGCAGGATGCGGGGGACAACCTCCGTTTGCTTCTAGTGGCCTCTGGCCTCGTGCTGCTGATCGCTTGCGCGAATCTGGCGACGATGCTGCTCGGCCGGAGAGCGACCAGCCGCGTCCAGAACGCGGTGCGGGTCGCGCTTGGCGCCCCACGACGGCGGCTCATCGCTCAAAGCCTGACGGAAAGCGTACTACTGGCGCTCGTTGGTGGTGTGGCCGGGCTGGCAGTTGCGTTCGCGGGAACGCGCGCCATCCTGTTGCTGGTGTTTCACGGCGCGAAGTACGTGCCGATCGATGCCGCTCCTTCCTGGCCCGTGCTCGGGTTCGCGTTTCTGCTGTCTTTGGTGACCGGCACGCTGTTCGGGCTTCTACCCGCTTGGATCTTATCCCATGCAGATCCGGTGGATGCCCTGCGCGGCGGCAACCGCACAACGGGCGCGCACGCCACGTTTCCGCAAAGGTCTCTGGTTGTAGTGCAGGCCATGCTGTCTTTG
This sequence comes from Bryobacteraceae bacterium, assembly GCA_035297145.1. Taxonomy (GTDB): domain Bacteria; phylum Acidobacteriota; class Terriglobia; order Bryobacterales; family Bryobacteraceae; genus QHXW01. Next base: position 51,091 of record DATGZN010000001.1, on the reverse strand, counting down.
GTCTTGTTGGGCGGCGCAGGCCTGTTGTCCGCAAGTCTGCGCAACCTGGAGCATCAGCGCTTCGGGTTCGCGGCGAAAGACCGCTGGATCGTGAGGGTATCCCCTGCTTTCACGAGCTACTCGCAAGAGAAAATCGCGGCAGTATATCGTGATCTTCAGGAACGCCTGGAGCAGATCCCCGGCGTCCAGAGCGCCAGTCTTTCCGGGTATGCTCCACTGACAGGGAACAACTGGGGGAATGCGATCGCTTTCGAAGGCCGCCCGTTTGCTGCCCGCTTTGATGACCGGGATAGTTCCTCGTGGGACCGCGTGGGTCCGCACTACTTCGAGACGCTCGGCATACGCCTGATGCGCGGGCGCTGGATTGACGAACGCGATACGCCGGCGTCCCGTCACGTGGCGGTGATCAGTGAGACGTTTGCCAAGAAGTACTTCAACAATGAGAATCCGTTAGGCCGGCATTTCGGTCAGGGAGATCCCAAACACAGTCTCGACTATGAGATTGAGGGCGTCGTCGAGGACGCGAAGTGGCGCGATCCATCCGAGCCGGCCGAGCCCATGTTCTACTTGCCGCTGATGCAGGTTTCGGCCAAGGAATGGCCGGACCGGTCTGGCGAGAATTACATCGGTGATATCGAAGTGCACGCCGCCGGGAATGCGGCAGGCCTGGGGACTCTGGTGCGGAACACCATCGGGCAGGTTGAGCCCAATCTTACGGTGGTCGACATGCTGGCGTACGATGATCTGGTCAGCCTGAGCTTTAACGGCGAGCGGGCAATTGCGCGGCTTACCTCCACCTTCGGCGGTCTGGCGCTGCTGCTGGCTTGTATTGGGCTGTACGGCGTGACTACTTACTCGGTGACTCGACGGACGGGCGAAATCGGCATCCGAATCGCGTTGGGAGCCGCACGGAGCCAGGTGTTGGCCATGGTGCTGCGGGATGCGCTGGTGCTGATTGCTATCGGATTGGCGATCGGCATCCCGGCTGAACTGGCGGTGGGCCGGTTGCTGGCGAGCCAGCTCTATGGAATTAAGGGACACGATCCCCTGGTGCTGGGTGGCGCCGTGGTCTTGCTATCGGGGTGCGCCGTGATCGCGGGACTGCTGCCGGCGCGACGCGCTGCCGCCATTGAGCCGATGCAGGCGTTGCGGACGGAGTAATCAGGCTCGTCGGTTTCTAGCGAAGTAAAGCAAATCAATTATTGCAATCCCGCGCGGGCCGGGCGCATACTCGGGTTAAATGCTAACCCGAGAGGAAAAAGACCGTGTTGCCCTACTTCAGGGCACTCTGGACCTGCTGATTCTGCGCACTTTGTTATATGGTCCCCAGCACGGCCAAGGCATCGCGCGGGCCATCCAGGACCAATCCGAGGACGTCCTGCTGGTGGATCACGGCGCGCTGTATCCGGCATTGCAGCGTCTTGAAACCAAGGGCTGGATCTCGGCCAAGTGGGGGATTTCCACAAATAATCGCAAGGCGCGCTTTTACAGCCTCACTAAGAGCGGCCGCAAACAATTGGCGCAAGAAACCAGCCAGTGGCGCAAGATGGCTGGGGCCATCGCGCGTGTGCTCGGACCGGAAACCATGGAGGGTTGACTATGTTCTGGCGGCGCAAGCGGACGCAGGGCGAGTTTTCCGAGGAATTGCAAGCCCACCTGGAGCTGGAGGCCGACCGGCTGCGCGGCGAAGGCCTCAGTGAAGAAGATGCGCATGCCGCGGCGCACCGTATTGTGGGGAACATCATGAACATTGAGGAGCGATTTTACGAAGCCAACGGCTGGATGTGGCTGGACCACCTACGGCAAGACGTCCGTTACGCCATGCGCCAGTTGCGCAAAAACAAAGGCTTCACGCTGGTCTGCGCTCTCACCCTGGCACTCGGCATTGGCGCGAACACCGCAGTCTTCACACTGGTGCACGCCGTGATGCTGAAATCGCTGCCAGTGGCCGATCCAAAGTCGCTTTACAGGATCGGGGATGGCGGCAACTGCTGCGTGATCGGGGGATATCAGGGCAGTCACAGCATCTTTTCTTACGCGCTCTATCGGCAGCTTCGCGATCACACTCCGGAGTTCGCCGAGATAGCGGCGTTTTCGGCGGGTCTCGACGTGGTTAGTGTGCGCCGCAGCGGGGGGCAGGCGATGTCGCAGCCGTTTGCCGGCCAGTGCGTCTCTGGGGACTATTTCACGATGTTCGGAGTCGCAGCTTATGCGGGCCGCGCGCTTCGACGTGCGGACGATAAGCCAGGGGCGCCTCCGGTCGCCGTGATGAGCTACAGCACCTGGCAACAGCACCACGCCTTGGACCCCGCGGTCATCGGTTCTACGTTTGTCATCGACGGCACGCCCGTGACGGTGGTGGGCATCGCGCCTCCGGGGTTCTTTGGCGACACGCTGCGCCAGGATCCTCCGGATTTCTGGATTCCCCTTGCCGTCGAGCCGCTGATGCGCGGCCAAAATTCTCTGCTCAAATCGGACAGCCACTGGCTGTACCTCATCGGCCGTCTGAGGCCCGGCGCCAAGCCGGCGGCGGTGCAATCGGAGCTGGAAGTGGAGTTGAAGCAGTGGTTGACGACGCAAGCCGGCTCTCAGCTCACCCAGGTGCAGAAAGAAACCATCGCGAAGCAGCGCATACGTCTAACGGCCGGCGGCAGAGGGATTGCTAGCATGCAGCGAGAAGGGTCGAACACACTGAAGATGCTGATGATGGCTTCCGGCCTGGTATTGCTGATCGCCGCGGCCAACCTCGCCACGATGCTGCTTGCGCGTAGAGCCGCGAGCCGCGTGCAAAACGCCATCCGTGTAGCTCTCGGCGCTCCGCGCAGGCGGCTCATCCTGCAGAGCTTGACGGAGAGTGTGCTGCTGGCGCTAGTTGGAGGCGTGGCCGGCCTTGCCGTGGCGTTCGCCGGAACCCGCGCGATTCTGCTGCTGGCGTTTCACGGTGCCAAATACGTGCCTATCGACTCCGCCCCGTCCTGGCCTGTGCTCGGTTTCGCATTTTTGCTGTCGCTTGTGACCGGCATCGTGTTCGGCTCTCTACCCGCCTGGATCTCTTCCCACGCCGATCCGCTGAATGATCTACGCGGCGGTAATCGCTCTACTGGAGCACACGCCACGCTTCCGCAGAAATGTCTGGTGGTGCTGCAAGCTGCGTTGTCTCTGGTGCTGCTCAGTGGCGCGGGCGTGCTCACCCAGAGCCTGCGCAATGTCGAGCATCAGAAGTTTGGCTTTGAAACGGACGGCCGATTAATTGTAGCGGTCAGCCCGGCCTTCACCGGTTACGCACAGTCGAGGATCACAACGATTTACCAGCAGCTGCGCGAACGTCTGGAACAGATCCCCGGCGTGCGGAGCGCTGCCTTGTCACTTTATGCTCCCATGACCGGGAACAACTGGGAGAACTCGATTGCTGTTGAGGGCCGCCCGTTTGCTGCCCGCGAAGAGGACCGGGATTATTCGTCCTGGGTCACGGTGAGTCCCCACTATTTCCAGACCCTCGGAGTTCACCTGGTGCGTGGACGTCTGCTCGACGAGCGCGATACGCCAGCGTCGCGTGCTGTGGCAGTGGTGAACGAGACGTTTGTCCGCAAGTACTTCAAGAACGAAGATCCGATCGGCAGGCACTTCGGCCAAGGCGAAGAAAAGAACAAATTTGCTTATGAAATCGTCGGTGTAGTCCAAGATGCCAAGCACATGAACGCGTATGAACCGGCCTGGCCATTCTTTTATCTGCCCTTGATGCAAGCGTCAGCAAAGGAGTGGCCCGAGGTGGCGCGCGCGAACTACATCAACTTCATCGAGGTGTACGCACCCGGAAAGCCGGCGACCCTCGCGCCTCTCATCCGTCGTACCATCGCGGAGACCGAAGCTAATCTCACGGTAGTCGACATCTTGACCTTCGAGGATCTGGTCAGCCTGAATTTCAACCAGGAGCGGACCATGGCGCGGCTGACATCGGCATTCGGACTGTTGGCGCTGCTGCTGGCTTGCGTGGGGTTGTACGGGCTGACGGCGTATTCGGTGGCTCGGCGGACTGGCGAGATCGGCATCCGCATGGCGCTGGGCGCGGCCCGCGGGCGAGTGCTATCGATGGTGCTGCGCGATGCTCTCGTGCTGATTGCTATCGGGCTGGCAATAGGCATCCCGGCTGAACTGGCGGTGGGCCGGTTGCTGGCGAGCCAGCTATATGGCGTGAAAAGCTACGATCCGCTGGCGCTTGGCGGCGCTGTGGTCTTGTTAGCGGGGTGCGCTTTGGTCGCAGGACTGCTGCCCGCCCGCCGCGCTGCCGCCATTGAGCCCATGCAAGCGTTGCGCACGGAATAATCAGGCGCCGAGCACCGTCACCAGGCGGTTGAGTTCGGCGTCGGTGGAATCGTTGGGCACCGAACATCCCGGTGTCAGAATGAATCGCGTGCCCGCCTGCTGTTGCGCGCGGCGCCATTCGGCTTTGAGCTCGTTGTCGTCGAGTGTGCGAAAGTTCTTCTCATCCAGGCCGCCCGCTAGCGTTCCTTTGTAGCTCTTGCGCAATTCGAGAAAGGGCACGCCGGTGCCGTGCACTGAGTAGTTGACTGCTCGAGCCGGCCACGGCCTGGTGAAGTGATTCAGATAAACGTGATCGCCGTGGAGATGCAGGATGTTCAGCGGCGCGTCTTTCACGGCGTCCAGGACTATGCGGTCGTAGGGTTCACTCCACTTGGTGTAGTCGTCTTCACTCAGAAACTCCGGCTGCGCATTGGCGATGGCGAGGAAGATGCCCGAGGCGCCAGCGGAGATAGCTTTGCGCGCGTGACTCGCCTCGGAGCGCGCAATCACTTCAAGCGTATCTGCCAGCGCTTTGGGGTTTTCCTGCTTCAGGCGCTGGACTTCTTCGGGTGAGGACAGCTTCTCCGCCACATTCCAGGGATTGAAAATCGTCTCGACAAAGTAAGCCTCGCCGCCGACGCCGTCGCGAATCAATTCGAGCGCGCGAATTTGAGGAGCGAACGGATTCTCTTGCACCGTAAGCGCGAACCATTTGCCTGTGGGCTTGGGATACGGGAAGTCACTCATCACCTTGACGAGGTCGGTGTGAAACTGGCGGTGGAACGCGATAGTGGCGCGGGCGTGGCTCTCTGGCCCTTCTTTCTCGAGACCGAAGTGATGCCAGAAGCTGAACGGCGGCCGGTCGGGCGCTCGGTTGCCATTGAGTGCGCGGTCGACGCGTTCTTTGGAAGATAGGCGCGCGGCTTTCGCCATGGTGGTAAGAACGCCGGCGGTAGCAAATAGAAAACTGCGTCTTGTGTTCATGACGGTAGCCCCACCAATTGTATCTGGATAACTCCTGGACCGTCGTCAGCGCGGCTTCGGTTGCGGAAAAGCGCGGGTGTACTGGACGGGTACGGCCGCCTCGGCACCGAGAATCGCGGCGGCGTGGAGCGGCCAGTAGGGGTTGCGCAAGAATTCGCGAGCCATCAGGACGAGATCCGCGCCGCCGGTTTGGAGAATTTCCTCCGCCTGGCGCGCGTCGGTAATCATTCCCACGGCGCCGGTGAGAATCCGGGCTTCCCGCCGGATTCGTTCGGCAAACGGCACCTGGTAGCCCGGGCCGAGCTGGATCTTCGCATCGACAACATTTCCGCCTGAGGAGCAGTCGATCAGGTCGACTCCGTGATCGCGGACACGCGAGGCGAGCGCCACGGAGTCATCGAGGGTCCATCCGCCCTCGGTCCAATCAGTCGCGGAGATGCGCATGAACAGCGGCAGATCGTCAGGCCAGTTACGCCGCACGGCTTCCGCAATTTCGAGGGCAAAGCGGATGCGGTTTTCGAATGAACCGCCGTAATCGTCGGTGCGATGATTCGAAAGCGGTGAGAGGAATTCGTTGATGAGATATCCGTGCGCGCCGTGGATTTCAAGTACCTCGAAGCCGGCTGTACGGGCCCGGCGGGTGGCGGCGGCGAAAGCATCCACGATATTGGCGATCTCGGCGCGGCTCAGCTCAGCGGGCGCGGGATCGCCGGGACGGAAAGGAATCGCACTCGGAGCAACGGTTTGCCAGCCGCCTTGATCTGGCGGGATGGGCGCACCGCCTTCCCACGGCACGCGGACGCTCGCTTTGCGGCCAGCGTGTGCGATCTGCATCCCGGGAACCGCGCCCTGTTGCTTCACGAACGCAACGATGCGCGAAAGATTTCCGATGTGGTCGCCTTTCCAGATGCCGAGATCACTGGGGCTGATGCGGCCGCGCGCTTCGACCGCGGTGGCTTCGGTGAAGACCAGCGCGGCACCACCGGCGGCGCGGCTTCCCAGGTGCACCAGGTGCCAGTCATTGGCGAACCCGTCATGGCTCGAGTACTGGCACATCGGCGAGACAGTGATGCGGTTACGAAATGTAACACCGCGAATCGTGAGCGGGGTGAACAAGTGCGGCTTGTCTGGCACAGGAATCGCTGGCGGCTAGTGCTTGGTCCAGTGCGCCTTGATGCCGATGTAATCATCATCGGGAATATTGGCCAGAATCAGGCGGCGCAGCTCGATAGGATCGATCGGTCCTTGATGCTGGAAGACGGCCGTTCCGTCTGTGCGAATGAGCATGGTGTACGGTACGCCCGCATTCCAACTGGGATCGAACGCGGCCATGAGGCCATAGTTATCCGTGGTACCGAACAGCAGGTTCTTGCTAGAGGCGTGCTGACGTTCCAACTCGGCCATCACGCCCTTTTTCTCGTCTGGATAATTCGTGGCAACGGTCACCAGTTGGAATGGCCGGTGCCGGTACATACGAAACATGGTTTCGAATTCTGAAAACTGCTTGACGCACGGGCCGCACCAGGTGGCCCAAAAATCCACCAGCAGTACTTTTCCTGGAGCGCTCTTGCGCAGCGCTTTCAATCCGGCGGCGTCGATGAGGTCAAGCTTCACGGGCTCTTTTTCGATGTCGGCCATTTCGGCCGCGCGGCCCTCTTCTTTCGACGCCCACTTGATGGAACAGCCGAAGGTCGGAGTTTTCTGGACGGCAACGGGCTTGCCTGCCAGAAGGGCTTCGATCGCGTTCCGGGCGTCCTGCCGCTTGACCAGGGCCACGCGCGAGCTGTCGTCCACGCGGCCTTGATAGCGCAGCTTGCGCTCTTGATCGAAGACAAAAATGTGCGGGGTGGCTGTGGGGCCGTACTTGCGCGCCGTCGCCTGCGTCTCACCGTCGTAAAGATAGGGAAAATCGAAGTGGCTGTCCTTTGCGCGAATCTTCATCTCGTCGAACGAATCGGAAAGGTCGGTGTAGCCCATTTCGTCGAGCCGAACGGATTTCGGATCGTTGGGCTGGATGGCCACAACGGCGACGCCACGATCGCGATAATCGGTGGCCAGCTTCTTGATGCGGTCCTCGTAGAGTTGGGCGGTGGGGCAATGATCGCACGTGAAGACGATGGCGAGGACCTTGCTGCCGGCGAAATCGGCCAGGTGATAAGTTTTACCGTCGACAGCAGGCAGAGCGTAATCGGGCGCGGCAGCACCGATGGCAAGCGTGGGCGGGTTTTCTTCGATAGCGAAGCCCCAGACCGCCGGGGTGAGCAATAGTAGAAACGAAGCGAGCCGAGTCACTAGTGAATCTCCTCCAAACCGCTTGCTGCGCGCGCGGCTCAGCAAAGTGTCTGCGCCGCCGCGGATGATGTTCCGAGCCGCGACCAAAGGGAGCGGAGCTTAGCCGTGCACCTTTTTAAACGTCGCCAGACACTTTTCTACCGTTTCGAGCGACGGGTACCTGCTGCCTTCCTGCTCGATCAGATAGAACTCGACGCCGCCGGTCGATTCCGCCGCTTCGAAGATCTTTTTCCAGGGCGCCACGCCCTCGCCGAACAAAGCCTTGTAGCCGGCCTCGGGCGACCACTCCTTGCAGTGGATGGAATGAATACGGCCGGGATTCTTGTCGATCCACGCAACCGGGTCCGAACCTACCTCGACGCAGGTGCCGACGTCGAGCTGCAGCATGACATCTTTGTTGGTGTTGGCGGCAAGCACTTCAATGGGACGCTGCCCGTCGGCCACTTTAAACTCGGCCTGATGGTTGTGATAGCCGGTGCGCATGCCGTGGGGCTGTAACTTCTCCGAGGCCTTGTTGAGGCGCTCGGCGACCTCTTTCCAGCCATCCAGTCCATTGACGCGCCCCGCGCTGGCCAGCACGATATATTTGCTGCCGATGATCTGGTTCAGGTCGATGGCGCGCTGAATTCCGGCGTCTTCGAACGATTTGGGCCCATTGTGCGTGGAGCGGCAGGTAACGCCGAGATCGTCCATCAACTTCCGGACGTCCTTGGCCTGCTCGTCGGTCCACTCGTAGTATGGCGCGAAGAATTCCATATCCTGGTAGCCCATCTTGGCTACCGCACGCACCGTCCCCATCAGATCCTTCTTCAGTTCATCGCGGACCGAGTACATCTCCAAGCCAACGGGAATGTTCTTACCGGCGGCCGACAACACAGGGGCGGCAGCGGTTAAGGCGAGAAACGAGCGGCGGGAAAACGCGTGTTCTGGTTTCATTGTAGCCAACGATATCACAGAGATTTCCGCGCGTCAGCGGGTAATGACGGCCACCTCGTAATCGCGCACGCCAGGGACGGTGAATTCGACTGTCCGGCCGTTGCGCTTCAGCGGAACCGAGGTTCCAGCTCGCAGCAGATCCACCCGGGCACCGTTGATTCCTTCGGGAAGTTCCGCGCGCACAAGCTGCGGACCAACCGGATAGGTGCCAGTAAACCAGCCACGCAGCATATTGGGATTGGTGTAGTTGAGCAGGTGCAAGGCGAATCCGGGTTCGTTTTCCCAGGCGAATGTTTCGATTATGCCGTCGCCGGCGACGCTCACTGGCGCGCGGTCGCGGATCAGCCATCGGATAACATTCTTGATCAAGCGGCTGAGATCGGGGTCGCCGGAGCGCCAGAAGCTGCGATCGATGTCGCCGGGAATGTAGGCAAGCCGGCTGCGGCCATGCTCGCGCAGAACGATCGCCGGTTCCATTGCGGGTTCGGAGCGAGGATAGACCATCTCGGGCGGAAACGCGGGGTATGGCGGCAGGACAACTAGAACCGTGTCTGCGCCAGTTGCCTGGGTGGGCACGCGAAACTCGGCGCCGGGAAGGACGGAGGTGTTCTCGAAGCCTCGTAGGATCTCGTGCTGATGCAAAATTCGGGCGTAGTACGAGTTGCCCTTCGGGCCTTGAACACCGGCAGTCTTGTTCATCTCAAACAAACGAGCCAGGCCGAAATCGGCGCGAGGTTTTCCCTGGTCATCGTAGAGTCCGGTTTCGAAAGTCGCGAGCAGCGAGCCGCCGCTTGCCGCATATGCTTCGAGCTGTCGGCACTGGTGATCGCTCAGCAGCGCGACATTTGGAAGCAAGAGAGCGGAGTATTTTTGGAGCGTTTCGGCACTCAGGTCGTCTTCGTGAACGAAGTCGAACGGATACCTGGTTTCGAGCATCGCGTAGTAGAGACCTTGCAGGAACTCGGTTGGGTCGCTTCCCCCGGGCGGTTTGTAGAATGCATTGCCGCGCTCGGAAAATACGACACCAATATTGGCAATCGATCGCCGGTTGACGAAGTGACGCTCGTGCTGCGCGATCCAGTCGAAGAACTGCCGGCCGGTCTCGCGCCAGCGCAGATCTTTTGGCGCGCCACCCAGCCAGTGATACCAGGGCACCATGCCGCTCGCGGTAGTTTGCGCCATCCACATGGTCGCCTCTTCCGGGGCTTTCGAGGTGTGCCGCCAGAGCGGATGATTGTTGGCGTAAGCGCCGGTCACGTTGGTGATGGTTCGGCCTTTCATGACCGATTGCGCGACGCGGCCCTGTTGTGCGCAGTCCCAGATCGGCGTATTGCCCGTGCGGCCCTGATGGTCGGCATTAAACCAACCGGCGACGCTCGCGATCTGCATCAAGTCAGTGGATGCGCGGATGCCGCCGCCGAGGTTTCCGACGTAGACACTGTCCCACTTTTTCTGTTTGGCCGTGGAATCCCACAATTTCCAGATCTCGATCGCGCGCGCCAGATGACGTTCGCGAAACGCGGGAGTACCGGGCTCTCCGAACGTCTGGCACTCCTCACAGCGGCACGGCGAAGGTCCTTCAGCTCCCGGCCAGCCGTTCGTGAAAAACCCGTCGACGTCATAAAGCGCGTTGATCTCGCGGATGATGGCGGGCATCTGCTGGGTGAAATACGCCGAATACATGCATGTCTTATACAGCCACGTGGACTGATCGTGGCGCACTGGTTCGCCATTCGCGCTGCGCTCGAACCAGTCCGGATGCGCTTTCCATGCCTCTTCCCAGGCGTAATTGCAGTCCAGGCGGGCCACAACGCGAATGCCGCGCGCCTTGGCAGCTTTCGCGAAATCGCCGAAGAGATCGCGATCTCCCAGGAACTGACTCTTATGGTGATAGGGGAGGCGAGTCGGATAGAACGCGAGAATTCCTCCGGCATTCAACAGCAGTGCATCAATCTTCAGACTCGTCCAGTAATCCAGCCAGTCGCCGATATTCAGCTCGATGGGATCACGCTCATTGAAGTTGACTTGGCCGCAACGGCGCATCTTCTGGTACCACGGAATCGGCTCGCCGGCCGTCTGTGCCGCGAGCATTCCGCGGCCGACTAGGGCGCCGGAAAGAATCATCAGCTCGCGGCGGGAGATGGTCATTTGGAAACCGCTACCCTTTCGCCGGGCCCGTCAGTTCCTGGACCGCGCGCCATGCCTGATCAATCGCGCAGTCCGTGTATGAGTAGGCATCTGCATCGGCATTAGCGATGGCCAGGCGGCCGAACGGCTTGCGCGCCACTTCGCAGGGGATCTCGCCGCCTTCCAGCCAAAACTTGTCGAATAGCGAGTTGTATTCGTAGGCATAGCCGTGCGGCCAGCGATTCACCGTGATGGCGGCGATATCGCGCGCCGCATCGAACCCACCGCCTCCCAAAGCCCGCGTCAGTTGATCGCGGATATTCCGCTCGAAGGTTTCAAACGTCGTTTGGAACAGCTCGATGCGGCCGGCACGGTGCTGGTCGCGAATGGGGAGGCCCGGTTTACAGGGAGTTCGCATCATGTGCACCACGATCGGCTCCGCCGGCTTTCGGGGGCAGTGATAGTGGCCCAGGCTGACCGGCAAATCGAGGTTCAGATGCGTGTGATAACTGCCGGGCGCGTAAATCGCGCTCACTCCTGCATTCTTCCAGGCGTTCCAATTGTGCAGCAGCACGTTGGTGTACACGATGGGAACTTTGGTTTCCCATTCCAGCGCCTTGCGCTGCTTTTCGGGGAGTTCCGGGCAGATATAAGAAATCACCATGTTCCAGCAGGCCATCACGCATTGCGCCGCGCGCACGCGAAACAGCTTGCCATGCTTGACGTACAGAACCTCGACCTGCTTCGCGCTGGCCGGGTCGCCTTCATGCTTCACGCGGACCGCGGTGCTGTTCAACCGGATGCGCACGGCATTGCGCGATTCGTCGAGCCGCGCATAATTGGCGCGGGCCGTCAATACGTCCTTGACCGAGCGCCCAAGAATCAAATCTGGAATCAGTCGCTGCACGAGCCGCCGCGTAATTGAAGCACCCCCGTCCGGCAAATGCAGAAAAAACTTCTCCGCTTCCTCATTCGGAATGCAATCGCGACTCATGCCGGGACCGGGACCCGGCTCCAGCTTCATGCCGTCGAATCCTGGCAGGCCGAAGCCCCACGCATCCTGCGCCGCTACCGCATCGATGCCTGCCCCAAAGTACGCGTGCGTACGCGCCTGAAGGTACTTCACGACTTCGGGATCGAGATGCGCAATCTCGGTCAAAAACCGCGCGTAGCTGATGCGCGCAAGTTTTGCCTTCTTTTCCGCGGACGAAAGGCCGGGAAGATAGTCGGCCTTGGTTTCGTAGATCGCGCGCACGTCGCGCCGGGCGAATTCCGAAAGCGGAGCCGACTCCATGAAGTCCTTCCACGGGTCTGCTCGGTCGGGCATCTCGCCGATTTCGGACTCGAGCGAGTGCACGGGATCCATCACCAGGCGGTCGGCGCCAAATGTCTCCTTATCGAAAAACACCGCGTGACGCAGCCCGAGCGACCCGTAGAACTTGCGATCATACGTGTGCTGCATACCTTCCACGTCGATGCCCAATTCGCGGATCAGCCCCTTGGCGACCGCGCTGTACGGCGCCGGACTTTCGATGGCGTACGTGCCTCCATATCCCAGCAGCATGCGCCCGGCCTGCCGGAACTCGTTGCGTTTGGCGTGCCCGCCGAAGTCATCGTGGTTGTCGAGAATCAGAATGCGAGCCCGCGTCCCGACGGCTTTCCGGAAAAAGTGCGCCGCCGAGAGCCCGCTGATGCCACCGCCCACCACTACCAGGTCGTACGTTTCCCCAGTGTCTTCCGGCTCGCCGGCGTGCTCCCAGAAAGTGTCATCACGTACCTGGTGCGCCACTTCGAACGAGCCCTCGTGACTGCCGCGCATGCCGGTAAGCGCCGGGGGGTAATAGTCCGGCGACGTTTCCGCGATACGTTCGGCTTCGAATCCGGCTCCCAGTTGCGGCCCTAAAGCAGCGCCCACGGCAAGGGCAATACCGTTCAGGAAGTCACGCCGCCCGATCGAACGATCCATTCCCAAGTCTTGATCACGGGAGACCCTCATCATTTCCCCTGGTGAAAGAGTGTATCAGGCCCGCCTACACCGGCCGAAACATCCTGTTGCAGTCCGGGGCGAATTGGTGGATACTTCCCATAAGGCATTTATGGGAGAAGACAAAGAACGCTCTACTGGCGTGTTACAAGGCACGCTCGACATGCTGGTGCTGAAGGCATTGGCGCGCGGGCCGCTGCATGGGTATGACGTGGCCGAGCACATTCTGGCGTGGTCGGGTGATGTGCTGCGGGTGGAGGAAGGCGCGCTATATCCGGCGCTGCACAGGTTGGAGTTGCGCGGGATGCTGGCCAGCGAATGGGGCGTCTCGACGAATAACCGGCGCGCGAAGTTTTACCGATTGACGGCGACAGGCCGGAAGCAGTTGGCCGCGGAGGCTTCGGAGTGGGCGCGGCTGAGCAGCGCGGTGGCGCGGGTGATGGAGGCGTGAGATGCGCGAAGTGCTGACCAAGCTGCGGTTGCGATGGCGGGCGCTGTGGAAGAGGCGGCAACTGGATCGCGATTTGGAGGATGAGCTGGCGTTTCATTTGGCGATGCGAGGCGAGGGGGCGCAGCGGAAGTTTGGGAATGTGGCGCTGGTGAAAGAAGATTTGCGGGACCAGTGGACGTTTCGCGCGGTCGAGAATCTCTGGAGGGACCTGCGGTATGCGGGACGGATGCTGCGGCGCAGTCCCGGGTTCACGCTGGTGGCGATTTTGTCGCTCGCGATAGGGATCGGCGGGAATACGGCGATATTCAGCGTGGTGGACGCGATTCTATTGCGATCGCTGCCAGTAAGAGATCCGGAGCAGTTGCGGGTGGTGCTATCCAACAGCAGGCCTCCGGTTGGCAGTTTCGACGGCTATGGCACCGACAAGGGCTGGAGTTCATTTCCGTACCCGGTGTACGAGCAGTTCGTCCGCGACGTCCCCGCGTTCTCGGATGTCATGGGTTTCGAAGGCACCGAGGTGACCGTCATCGCGGGAGCACAGAGCCACTACGCCGGCGCCGAGTTGGTCACTGGGAACTTCTTCTCGGGCCTGGGTGTTGCAGCGCTAGGCGGAAGAATGCTGACTCCGGAGGACGACCGCGCGGGGGCGGCTCCGGTCGTGGTAATCAGCTATCGCTATTGGGAACGGCATCTTGGTCTCGAGCCCGAGGCGGTGGGTCGAACGATCTTCATGAACGGCAAGCCTATGACGATCGTTGGAATCCTTCCAAGAGCGTTTGTTGGAGTTAGTCCTGGGGATGCGCCGGATTTATATCTCCCAATGACGCTCGTCGGAGCCGCCGGTGACAAGTGGTATCGGCTGGACAATAACGATGGAGCTTGGGTGCAAATCGTCGGGCGATTGCGGCCGGGCGCGAGCGATCAAGAGGCGTTGGCGGGACTCGGCGCGGTGATGCAGCGTGCGAGTGTGACGGCTGAGGAGCGCCGAAAAGACGGAGAACCCTGGCGGCCGGTACTGCAAGATGGTTCACGAGGAATACAGCTACTGCGTGATCATGCAGAGCCAGGGCTGGTGGTATTGAGCAGCGTAGTCGCGTTGGTGTTGCTGATCGCGTGTGCGAATTTGGCGAATCTGCTGCTTTCACGAGCTGTGGCGCGAAGGCGGGAGATAGCCGTGCGGCTCTCAATCGGCGCTGGTCGATCGCGACTCATGCGGCAACTCCTGACCGAGAGCCTACTCCTGGCGGGCTTGGGAGCGGGGCTGGGTTTGGTGCTGGCGGCGCCACTTGCAAAGTTCGTCGTTAGCGTTGCGGCTCGGGGTGACACAATCGATGCACCCATCGACTGGCGGGCGCTGCTATTCACAGGCGCTGCGGCGCTGATTACCGCATTATTCTTCGGCCTGCTGCCGGCAATTCGCGCGACGCGTGTGGATCTTACTCCGGCTTTGAAAGAAGGTTCGGGCGGCGCCCTGGGTTCCGACTCACGGCTGCGTGTGAGCCGGATGTTGATCGCCGGGCAGGTGGCGCTTTCAACCCTGTTATTGGCAGGCGCGGGTCTCTTTGTGCGAACGCTGGTGAATATAACTAGAATTGATCCGGGTTTTCAGGCGCAGCGGCTGCTGCTATTCGAAGTGGATGGAACGCGCAGCGGGTACGAGGGAGAGAAACTTCTTGGGTTGTACGAAGGAATTCGGGAGAAGGTCGCAGCGATCCCGGGTGTTCACGCAGTGACGCTATCGCACAACGCTTTGATCTCCGGCAATGACAGTAACGACGGTGTTTCGATTCCGGGATACCACGCGGCCAACGGCCAGCAGCCGATGGCTAATGTGCTGCGAGTAGGCAGCCATTTTCTGACGTCCATGGGAATTTCCCTTGTACAGGGACGGGACCTGGACGATCGGGATGTGTGGAAAGCACCGCGGGTTGCGGTCGCCAATGAAACATTTGTCAGCAACTATTTCGCGGGCCAAGGTGCAGTGGGCCGAGTTTTTCAATTCGGTGACGGAAAGCACCCGGAGATGGAACCAGTATTCGAAATCGTGGGTGTTTGCAAGGATGCGAAGTATTCCGATTTGAAAGACAAGACGCCGCCTACGGTGTATCTGCCGTACTTACAGGAACCAAACCACGTAAGGAGCATGACGTTCGAAGTGCGAACGGCGATGCCGCCGCTGGCTATTGCGGGTGCAGTGCAGCGGGTAGTGGCGGCGATCGATCGGAACGTGCCGGTGGCGGAGATGCGCACGCAGGAAGAGCAGATTAGGGCGACGCTTGGGACGGAGCGGATGTTTGCGGGCGTGGTGAGCTTGTTCGGAGCGATCGCGGCGCTTCTGGCAGCGATCGGATTGTACGGCGTCATGGCGTATGCAGTGACGCGGCGGACGAACGAGATCGGCATCCGGCTGGCGCTGGGAGCGGGGCGCGGGGATGTGCAGTGGATGGTGCTCCGCGAGAGCCTGTGGATGGTTGCGGCAGGGCTGGTTGTCGGGATTCCGGCGGCGCTGGCACTGACGAGATACGTGCAGGCTTCGCTGTATGGCATCAAGCCGAACGACCCGATGAGTTTCATGGCGGCGGGAGTGCTGATGATTGCTGTCGCGGCTACGGCGGCGTGGATACCGGCGCGGCGTGCGGCTCGAGTGGACCCGATGCGGGCGTTGCGGTGCGAGTAGAAGTCCGATTCTAGCGCGAGCGCAGTTTCTGATAGGCCTCGGTGATGAAGGTCGGCTCGTCGGGCTCGCCCTTGGGCTGCATGTGTTTTGTCATGGACCAGCGGTGAATCCAGGAAAAGCCGCCGGGGCCGGCGTATTCGTTGGGGAGGCGATAACCGTCGTCCGCGAGCGCACGGTCGAGTGTCACGAATTCGTAGCCGCGGGAGCGCATCATTTGGAGAAGTGCCGGCATGGATTCGGCATTGAGCTGGTGCGCATGGATCAGGAGCGTTTGCGGAATGTCGTGACCCACGACCTCGCGCGAGCGCGCTTCGAAGAAAGCGAAGATTGAGTCCATGTACGGGATGTAGGCGGACCTGACTTTCCCGGCCAGCTCCAGATCGTGGCGCCTGAGGGCGTCACCGTAAACCGCGGCGAACATGTAGTCGGAATTGTCCAATGTTACCGGGGCAATGGTGTAGCCGTGCGCGGCCAGAAAGTTTTCGAGCGCGTGTTTGGTGGCCAGGTCCATGCCCGTACGCAAAAAAGGGTGGCGAAAGTAACGCAGGGTCTTACCTCGCTGGGCGAGAACCTCGCGAACGGCGGGCTCGCCGCGCAGGATGTCCGCTTCATATTCTTCGAGTGGCGTGTTATTGAGGTCCGGATGCGAATAAGTGTGGTTGCCGAGGTCCGCGCCAGCATCGAGCCACATATTGAGAATTTCGCGGAGCGCCAGGGGTGTGAGGTCTTCACAGCGTCCGGCATTTACAAAACCGATGACAGGAATTTTCTGTTCCGCGAATGGCCGCAGCAGCTTGGCGGTAATGCGCCGTACGTTGTCGAGAGTGCATGCGCTGGTGTCGCCGCCGCCGAGAGGGAGATCGTCAATGGTTATCGCCACCTGACGGTGGACGGGTTCCGCAGCATTCATGCAGGCGAGTGTGAGCGCTACCGCGATGGCGCGGGCGAGGAAAATCACTTCCTGGCGTCCCCGTGCTCGGGCAATGCAAATGCCACGTAGCTTCCACCTGAACGCTGGCGCGACTTGCCGCCGCCCGCCGCGATCACGACGAACTGGCGGCCGCCAACTTCGTAAGTGGCCGGGGTGGCGTTGCCTCCCGCGGGGAGCGTGCTTTCCCAGAGAAGCTTTCCCGTGGCTTTGTCGTAGGCGTGAAACTTGCGGTCAAAATCCGTCGCGCCGATGAACAGCAGGCCTCCGGCCGTGACTACGGGGCCGCCATAGTTCTCGCTGCCGGTGTTACGAATGCCCTTCGCGGCCAGCTCCGGCATTTCGCCGAACGGAATCTTCCAAACGATTTCGCCGGTATCCAGGCTGATGGCGTTGAGCGTACCCCAAGGAGGCTCGATCGCAGGGTAGCCGTCGGGATCGAAGAATCGATTGTAGCCGTCGATGGTGTACTTCAGGCCGAACGGCCATGGGCTCTCAGTGGCACGCGCCTCGACGGGTTTATCTTCGCCAGCGCGCAGGAAGAGCACGAGCGCGCCCATCTCATCGCGCGACAACTGGTCAAACTCGGGCATGCGGCCGCGTCCTTCTACAACCACGGTACGAATCTCCGGCTCCGACAGGCGGCTCCCGATATTCACCAGGGATGGGAAATCGGGCGGGCTGCCGCGCAGATCGTTGTGATGGCAACTAGCGCACTTGGCGAGATAGATCTGGCGGCCGCTGGTGTGAGTTTGCATCTTCGGCCGGTCAACGAGCCGCAGAATCCAGGCCATCTCATTGGCGTTCACGTAAAGCAGGCCGGTAGCCGGATCGAACGCCTGTCCGCCCCATTCAGCGCCGCCATCGAATCCGGGAAAAACCACCGTGCCTTCCAAACTCGGCGGCACGAACTGGCCGGCGCTGCGCACTTTTCGGAAAACGTTGAGCACCGCTTGGTGCGCTTCGGGAGTGCGGTGCGTCAGCATGTCTTCGGTGAGGATCTGGCGCGAGAACGGCGGCGGCTTCACGGGAAATGGCTGAGTGGTAGCCGTCACTTCGCCATCCACTTCGGTACGAGGTACCTCGCGATACTCAATAGGAAACAGCGGCTTGCCGGTTTCGCGCTCGAAAACGAATACATAGGCCGATTTCGTGCACTGCGCCACCGCATCGATCAACTTGCCGTCGCGCATCACGGTCACAAGATTCGGCGGGGCGGGGAAGTCGCGATCCCACAGATCGTGCTTAACGGACTGGAAATGCCAGACGCGCTCGCCAGTGTCGGCTTTGAGCGCGATAAGAGTGTTGGCGAACAGGTCGTCACCGATGCGGTTCGAGCCGTAGAAATCGAAGGCAGCGGATCCAGTGGGCACGAACACCAGCCCGCGCTTCTCGTCGATGCTCATGCCCGACCAGTTATTAGCGGCGCCGCTCGTTTTCCAAGCGTCTTTCGGCCAGGTGTCGTAGCCGAATTCGCCCGGGTGCGGGATGGTGTGAAAGCTCCAGCGGATCTTGCCAGTGCGGACGTCGAAGGCGCGGACGTCGCCGGGCGGCGCGGGCAGGTCTTCGCTCATCAGGCCGCTGATGATGAACAGGTCCTTATAAATGATGCCGGGTGTGGTGGCGGAGATGGAAACTTCAAGCGGATTGCGGCCCAGGCCCTCGCGAAGATCGACGCGGCCCTTCTGGCCGAAACTCGTGACCGGCGCTCCCGTGCGCGCGTCAAGCTCGTAAAGCCAGTGGCCGGAGACAAACAGGATGCGGGCGTCGTGGCTGTCACTCCAATAGGTAACGCCGCGGTTGCGGATGGAATGCGTGATTTTCACACCCTCGTGAGGATCGAAGCTCCAACGCAGCTTGCCCGCCGCTGCGTCGAGCGCGATGACGCGGAGTCTGGGCGTAGTGGCGAACAGCACGCCATCAACGATGATCGGATTGCACTGCATCTCGGAGCCATCGAACGCGTCGCCGGTGTCGTAAGTCCAGGCGAGCTGCAGTTTGTCCACATTGTCGCGATTGATCTGGTCAAGATTTGAATAGCGCAGGTTCTCGGAACCGCCGCCGTAGACCTGCCAGTTGCGATAGCCGGAGGCGGGGGCATGGCGTTGAGCGTCCGCGGAGGCCAGAAGGAATGGGAGAAGCGCGGTTGCGCTGATGATTCTCACTGGCGTATTATCGCGCAATCTGGGAGTTACGCGAAGATGATCGTAACCATTGGCCGATACGTGTTCACTTTCGCGATTGTCGCTGTTGGCGTCGAGACGTGGGTGATTGCCCGGCAGGTCGCCCACCCACTTGGCCCGCAGTACGGCCTCATCTCCGTGCTTCCCTGGCTGCCGGCCATCCCCTGGGTGGCGTATGTCTTCGGCGCCATTTGGATATGCTGCGGTGTCGGCCTTCTGTTCGAGCGCACGGTTCGTATGGCAGCGCTGGTGTTGGGCACGCTGCTGTTTCTGTGCGCGCTGATCCTCGATGCGCCGAAGAGTGCCGTGGACATCGGCGACGTTTCACTGCGCACTACCCTGTTTGAGCCTCTATCGATTGCATGTCTGGCCTGGCTCGCGCCGAGCCGTGGCGCAATACCGGATTGGCTGGCGCGCGGAAGCCGCTATCTGCTCGCCGCGTCTTTAATCATCTTTGGAGTGGACCATTTCATTGTGTTGGCGTTTATCGCCACGCTGATCCCGGCGTGGATTCCCTGGCCCACGTTCTGGTCGGCTTTTTTTGGCGTCGCATTCAGTGCTGCCGGTTTAAGCATCGGCCTCAACTGGCTGCCGCGTGCCGGCGCTATCGGCATTGGCCTGATGTTCGGAATCTGGGTGGTGACACTTCATGTGCCCAGAGTTCTGGGGCTCTACGGAATTCCGGGAGCGCCAACAAATCCCGACGAGTGGTCGAGCTTGTTTATTGCCGTGGCTCTGTGGGGAGGTCCGTGGGCAATGGCGCGTAGCGATTAGGTGCTATTTTGCCGCTGTGCCGGCTGACTCGCCGGGCTCTTGTGCGTCGCCCACCCAATAGGTGCGTCGCGAACGGATGCGAAGATCGGCATGGTCGGGCACAGAGACTTCAATCCCGTGGATCCCGGGCGTGTCGCTGCGTTGCGGAAAGCTAAGAATATACTGGCTGTGGACTTCCGTGCCAAGCTTCTCGATCGCGTTCTCGATTCCACTTCCCTTTAGAAATGGATAATCCGAACCGCCAGTGGCACGCGTCAGCACCTGAATGGGTTTGACTTTGCCGAGGCGGGCGAGTTCCATGCCCATAGCCAAAAGGTTGACGCCGGGAGGCGAGTCGTCGGCCCAATCCTCCGGGTCACCGGAAGTTGGTTGAGGGGGCACGTCGGGCTGGTCTTTAGTTTTCGCAATCAAGCCCGTCGCATACGCCGAGTAGTGCGCTCCGAAGACCTCGATACCCTGGCGCTCCACCGCTTCCATGGCTCGTTGGAACTTGGTGTTGCTACCCCGGTCGCGGCTTTCGGAGATCAGCAGCAGCACTTTGCGTCCTTGCCTCTCTTTCATGTGGTCCGCCACTGCGGCGATGGCATCGATCATCCTCGCTTCGTCCGCCCAGGAGGGTTGGAGCTTCTTCACCGCGTCGCGGATCTTATCGTCATCCGACGTGAAGTCCTGCAACCATTTGATCTCGCTATCGAAAGTCACTACAGCCGCTTCGCCTCGTTGGCCGATCACTAGGGGCTGAATCATGCTGCCGATGCGGCGGATCTTAGCCAGGGCCGGAGTTGAGATTCCCGATGTCTGAATTGCGATCGCCAGTGAAATCGGCGCCAAACCCGAGAAGAAGTCATCGACCGTTACCACTTGACGCATGCCATTGTCGAGCACGATGAAATCGCTCGCCATTAGACCGTCGACCTTCCTGCCATTCTTGTCCGCGACGCTGACGGGCACCTGTACGACCTTGGTTTGCACGCGAAAGGGCACGTTCTGCGCAGTCATTACTCCCATCGAGCAAATGAGGCAAACCGCGCGGCAGAACATCCTTACGCTTAGAGTACTGCGGCGAATGGATTCTCGGCCATACCGCTAATGAGCTAGTTTCTTTGGGAAGGGGGAGTAGGATCAGTGGAGATACAACCCTTGGCCCGGAGCTTGGAGGCGCGAGCGGCGTGCGCTCTCGTCGCGCCCCGGGCCATCAGACCTCGCGTAACTTAACGATGGTGTCCACCACCGCCGCCGCCACCGTGGGAGCCGCCTCCGCCGCCACCACTGTGAAAGCCTCCACCACCGCCACTGGCGTGGACGCCGCCACCACCGCTACCGCCGTGATTGCCGCCCGAGTAGCTTCTGCTGCTATATGAATGACTCGAATTGTACCCGCCACCACCATTGTTCGGCGTGGAACGATAGCTAGGCATCGAGCGCGCGTAGTTTCCTCCATACGAGGGATTCGATCGATAGCTCGGCGTCGCGCCAGTGAAGCTGTGGTTACCGCCATAAGACGGGGTTGCCCGCTGATACGACGGCGCGCTGTGCTGGAAGCTTTGCGACGTGTTGGGTCGCGTTTGGCTAAAGTGGCTCCAATTGCCGGTTTGCGCACCACGGGATGCTGGTCCGCCGACTCGGGCATTCGCGCCCGCGTTGCCGCGGTAACCAAAGCTGCTTCCGGGCGTCGTGGCTCGTTGGCCGCCGAAGCGTCCGCCCGCAGCTGCCGCGCCTCGACCGGAGAAACCGCCGAAGCGGCTCGCGACCGCGCGATTGGGGTACGCCACCCCTAGGCGGTGTTCGGGGTTATGCGCCCAGACGCCAACGCCGCCGAATCGGCCGCCGCCGGCAAAGCCGTGATAGCCGTAATGGCCGAAGAAGAAGCCGCGCTCGAAAATCGAGCAGCCGAACCAATTCGGCCCCCAGCCCCAGCCGCCCCAACCCAGGCCGCCGAAGAAGCTGCCGATGTAAATGCCCGGGCCAAAGCCAAATCCAAAACCGAAGGCAGGGTACCAAAGTGGCGGATAGTAACCCCACAACGGCGGTCCCCAAATATACTCGGGATTGTAGACCGGCACGTAGACGACTTGAGGATTGACCGGTTGAATTTCAATGGCGGTATTGTCCCCCTGGGTCTCCGTCGTAACCGTTTGCTGAGCGTTTGAATTCAATCTGCCAGCAGCTCTGGCTTGGGCGCGCATATGCTGCACGGCGTTCATAACATCTGCCTGTTGCGAGAGAAAAGCATTCCCAAGGTCGGTGGTCCAGCGAATCGCCGAATTCATCCGGTTGAGCACATCCGGAAAAACCACCAGCGCCTGGATGCTAGCATCCCAATTCTGCTGACGCGCGGCGTCCACCAGTTGCGGGCCCTGCAGATTGCGATTTTGCTGGAGCCACTGCGCGGCTTCCGCGACCTCGAGCGGATAAGTGGCGGCCACCAGTATCTGGCTCAGCAAGGAATCGGGGTAGAGCGCAACGGGCGCGACCAGATTATTCAGTTGCTGGGGGGAGAGCAGTTGCGCGGCTGGCTGCTCAGGTGGCGGTGCGGCATCCTGCGCGAACACGGGCATGCCGGCGGGGAGCAGAAGCAGCGCGCAAACGATACTAAGCACCGATCGAGAATTGAACCTCTTTGTGGTCATCTTGCCACCTCCTCGGCGTAGCTACCTACATAAGGAGACGCATGCCAGCTTCGGACGGTTGTCCTTTTGCCGGGCTCGTTGGTGCGTCTCATAGATACGCCTCACCTAAGGAAAAGCAAGGTTCGCACCAAACGCTAACATGCTGATTTAATAGGCGTAAATCCTGTGTTGCTGGCGCATTCAACCGGCTGAAAAGCACCGCACGTGCCGGATTGCGGCCAAGGTGCCAGCTAACCCACTTGCTGATACCTGAAACCTGAAACCTCAGAACGGTACGTCGTCGTCCGTAATCTCCTGGCTGAGCGATTCTGCCGGTGCGCTGGCTGCCGGGGCTGGGCGTTGTGCGCTGCGGGGCATGGAGACCGGTCCGGATGCAAACTCGCCTCCGCCGCCACCCGATCCGGCTTCTCCGCCCCGTCCGCCCAGCAGGAGGACGTCTTCGGCCACTACTTCGGTGAAGTATTGCTTCTTGCCGTCCTTGTCGTCGTAGCTGCGCGTGTGCAGGCGGCCCTCCACGTACACCTGCTTCCCCTTGAGCAGGTAGTTGGCGAGGTTTTCGGCGCGCCAAAGAACGACGTTATGCCAGTCGGTCTCCTCTTTCCATTCTCCCGATTGCTGGTCTTTCCAACGCCGGCCCGTGGCGATGGAGAATTTGGTGACGGCGGCGCCGCCGGGGGTGAATTTTGTCTCAGCGTCCTTGCCGAGATGCCCCACCAGAATCACTTTGTTGACGCTTCGGGATGCCATAATACCCTGCACTGTAACACATCTGGGTTTGCCTGCTACAATCGCTGGAATGCGAGGTCACGACGAGATTCTGAAGTTCCTGAACGAAGTGCTGAAGGCGGAGCTGACCGCCATCAACCAGTATTTCCTGCACTCGAAGATGTGTGATAACTGGGGCTACCAGCGGCTGGCGGAACATGACCGCGCGGAATCCATTGAGGAGATGGTGCATGCCGAGAAACTGATGCAGCGCATCCTGTTTCTTGAAGGCACGCCCAACATGACTGACATCGGGCCCATCAAGATCGGCGCGAACGTAAAGGCGCAGCTCGAAAGCGACCTGGAACTCGAACTGGACGCGCTGCCGCGCCTGAATGCTGGGATCAAACGAGCTACGGAACTGGGCGACAACGCATCGCGTGAGCTATTCGAGCAGATCCTGATCGACGAGGAAGAGCACGTCGATTATCTCGAGGGCCAGTTGCACGCGGTCGGCGAAGTAGGCCTGGACAACTATCTCGCGCAGCAGATCCACTCCGGGAAAGAGAAAGACTGACCGCCGCCTATCATTTTTTCGCCGCGCTCTGCTTGGCGATAATCTTGTCCTTGATCTTGTCGTAAGTGGCTTGCGGGATGACTTTTTTCTGCACGAGCTGGTTCTTGGCGCGGTACGGCCGCCCGGCGACGATCTTGGCGGCATAGGCGTCACCGATTCCAGGGAGCGCCTTCAGATCGGCTTCCGAGGCGCTGTTGATGTCGAGCAGGTTTGCTGCCGGCGCCGTGGCATCGGCCTGCTTGGCATCCGCTTTCTTCGCGCCCGCCTTAGGCGTTTGAGCACAAACGCTGCCAGGAACAAGGGCCATCCCGGCAATCAAAATCAGGATCACGCGCAGCAGTTTCATGAAAAAGCCTCCCCGGTATTCTCGCACACACGCCAACCGGGCATAATTTTTTTATGCGGACTTTGCTCGATCTAACGCTCGCCCTATACCTGTTTCGGCGATCGCGCCGATACCACCACGAACGGGTTCCACTGCAAGTCCGGCTCAAATGGATAGCTCGGCACGCGAAACTTGTTCTTCGGCAGGTGCACGATGTCCTGATTCACCGCCCCATCCGTGAGCGCCATCAGATTAGGATTCGCGATCCTGGCGATCGGCGGCACCAGGTAGCCGGCCTTGACGACTACAATCTTGAAGCTGGTCGGCTCCAAGCCCAATGAGGTGAAATCGCGGATTTCGTGGAACGGACGGCGTCTCGCAGTGAGCACCACCTGGATGCCGCCAACGTCAACGACGGCCTGGCGTTCCGGCAGTTCGTCTGTCTTGAGCACAAAGACGACCTTCGCTTTGACTTCCACGGGTTGACTTCCTTGCGGGTCCAGTGTGCCTCCGATCTTGAGTGGAAGGGTTGCGCCCACGCCAGCTTTGTAGCAGGCTTCCGTTGCGGGCCGGTCTGCAATCCCGGCGATGAGGACATCTTGGACCTTCCGCCGCACGAGTTCTGCCAGTGCATCCGCCCGGTCGCCGGATCCTCCAGCTGTTGGATTGTCTCCGGAATCCGACAAGACCACCGGCTTGGTATTGAGTCGCTGTGCTTGTTGAATACAGTCCGCAAGCGTGCCCGTCGGCACTCCAAATTGGAACTCCTTGCGAGCATCCCAGTATTGCTGCGCCAATGACAGCGCGTCTTTCTTCAGTACATCCGGTCTCGTGCCGGTCATGACCGCGCTGGCGGTAGCGCGTGGCTCGTCCGCCCAAACATAGCCAACCAGCAATGACGCATCCAGCACTCCCGGCTCCGCATTCATAGCGGGCAACTGCGCCCAGAGCCGCTTCGCCGGCTCATACAAAGTACTGCTGCGTTCACCCGGCATCAGTACCGGAATGGGAGCCCAAACCATCGTGGGACGGATGTGCTGATCCAGACAATGAACCAGCATGTCGCACGCGCGTTGCGTGGTTTCTATATAGTCAATATGCGGAGCGGTTCGATACGCGGAGAGCATATCCAGGCTGTCGATGGTTCGCTTACTCAGACTTCCATGTAAATCAAAGCTCGCGGTGATCAGGCAATCCTTTCCCACCACCTCGCGAGCGGCCGCAATCCAGTCACCGTCGCCGTCCTGCATGCCTTCCACATACATGGCTCCATGCATAGCTAGATAGAGACCGTCGAGCGGAAGCAGGGCACTGACTCGATGCAGAAACTCAGCCTTGAGTGCTTCGTATGTCTTGCGTTCGACCGGCCCTCCGGGCACCGCACCAGCGAGAAGAGTCGGCTGAAATGGATACGGATAACTCTTCAGCACGCGATAAGCCGGATCGTCAGCCAGCGCCTGGTCTCTGCGTACGGTAAAGTCTTCCATCCTGGAGAGAATATGGCCATAAGTGCTGCACTCAATTCTGATGCCGCCGAAAGCGATCCGCTTTGACTCCGCCGCCTGGCCAGACAACACTAATGGAGATGCCAGTGCCGCCGTAGTTGTATTCTTCAGAAAAGTTCTACGTCTCAAAGCTTGTCTCCTTTGACGGGATGATTGAGCCGATAGACTAAACGCGCATTGAGTCGATATGTTGCGGAAATCGGCGACTACACCGGCGCCGGACTCTCCCTGTGCTCGATCCGCACTTCGCGCCCTCCGTTCAGGATGGATTCGCGGCCGGCTTCGAGGACCAATTCGTTGTAAGCGCTGTTGGCGGGCGTGGCCATGATGCCTGCGGCATCGATCTCGCGCAGCAGTTTCTGGCGCGCTTCAAGCGAGCCCACCGCGCCGACGCGAATGCAATTCCCGATAATGTGCTCGACCGATCGATAGCCGTATCCGACCGGTACGAGGCCCGGCCCGCCCATATCCAGATACTGAAAATAATCCGGGCTGGGCTCGGCGTAGATGGTGCCGCCGTCGCCCGATGGCTGTTGCAGATAGCTGTATTTCAATCCGCGAAACTGATCGTGGTGCTCGATCAACGCGCCGATGTCCGCTCCGCTGCAATACAGCATCATGCCCTGTGTGTTCGTTCCCGGCGCGGCATCGGGAAAGCCGAGGCCGTTCTGCACATTCAGGCACGCGCCGTTCGACCAGATCACGCGCGCATCGGTCCAGAGGAAGCCTTCTTTGCCGTTGGGATAGCGATCGCGAATGCCGAACAGGCTGATGGCCGTCGGCAGCAGCCCGGTGATGAAGTGCACGATGTCCACGTAGTGACAGCCGATGTACGTGAAGGCATCGGAGTTTTCAGTCGTCATCCAGTTCTGAAAATTCGAATGCCGGTAGTACCACTTTTCAAACAGCCGCGCGGTACCCAGCCGGAACTCGCCGAACCATCCCTCTCGATATTTGCGGCGCGCCATGAGCGAGCGGTCATCGAAACGCTTGTGATATTCGATCCCGACGACCAGGCCGCGCGCCAACGCCTCGCGCTCAATTTCGAGCGCCTGCTCGTGTCGCAAGACCAGCGGCTTGACCGTGCATACGTTCTGGTTATTGCGCAGCGCCGTCATGATGACGCTATAGTGCAACTGGTCCGGCACTGCTGCCACGACAATTTGACGCGGCGGCATGGCTTCAATGACTTGGCGCGAGATGTCCGGCTGTAAGCTGTCGGGATCGCCGGAATCGGGAAGCGCGCGAAATGAGCGCTCGGGGAAGGCCTTCACGATATCTTCCGCCTTGGCCAGCGCCTCAACCGCGCGCCGGCGGGCATCGCAAACCGTGATTGGGCCGATGCGGCCCAGCCGCTGCAACTGATAGAGCGACGGCAGAAGCTGATCGTGCACAATCATGCCGGCGCCGACGATGGTGACTTCGGGTTGGTAGCTCATGTTCTTGGACTATGCGACGGCGGTGTGGGCGACGAGTGCCTCGGCGAACGCTTCCTCGAGCGCCCCCATGCTATCTTCGATGGCAGCCTCGGTGATCACAAGCGGTGGGCTGATCTTCACGGTTCCTCCGCCGAATCCAACCGGGGCGAACATCAACACGCCCTTTTCGATGGACCGGCGCACCACTTCCCAGGCGAGATCGGCGTCCGGTTCCTTGGTGCCCGGAATCACGCAGGCTACGCCAGCAACCAGGCCCTTTCCATCTACCCGGCCGATTTGCGGTGTGCGGGTCTGCAGCGCGTGAAGCTTCTGATGCAGAAGCGCTCCAACCTTGCGGGAGTTCTCCCCGAGATTCTCTTTGACCACGAGATCGATGGAGGCGAGCGCCGCGGCGCAGCAGATGGGATTCCCGGTGTGAGTGGAGGTCATGCTGCCGGCGGGGTGCAGATCCATCACATCGGGCCGGCCGGCCACGGCTGCCAGCGGCAGCGAGCTCGAGATTCCTTTGCCGAAGCACGCCAGATCGGGCACGATGCCGTAGTGCTCGAAGCCCCACATGGTGCCGGTTCGGCCAAAGCCCGCCTGCACCTCATCGCATACCAGCAACGCTTTGTGGCCCGTACACCAATCGCGAAGCTCGCGCATATAGGGCGTAGGCGCAAAAGCTGCGCTGCCACCCTGATACGTTTCAAGAATGACGCCCGCGACATCGGAGGGCTCCACGCCATGTTCATTCAGTGCGCGCTTGAATCCGTCGAAGGAGCTGTCCGGCGTCCGAAAACCATCGGGGAAGGGAACCTGCACGAAGCCGGGATCGAGATTTCCGATCCACTCCTTTAGCGACGGAATTCCGCCCGCTTGCTGCGAGCCGAGCGTCCGTCCGTGAAACGCCTTGTCATAAGAGATGATGACTTTCTTCGATCGCCCGCCCACCTTCATCCCATGGGTGCGGCACAATTTGACGGCGCATTCGACGGTTTCTGACCCGGTGGTTAGCAAAAACACCTTCTTTAACGGCTCCGGCAGTATCGAGGCAAGCTTTTCCACCAGCCGCGCCCGTATCTCGCTAGGAAAGCAGTAGTTCGTGAGCAGCTTCGACTCCGCCTGCTCCACGATGGCCCGCACCATCTCGGCGCGCGCGTGGCCCGCGTTGGTGATGAGCACGCCCGAGGACCAGTCGATCCACTGGTTGCCCCAGCGGTCGTAGACCTGAAAGCCTTCGGCATGATCCCAAACCACCGGTGGCTGGCCGCGCATGGCCACCGGCTCGTAGCGGTATAAAGTCTCGATAATGGGAATGGACTCCGGAACGGGAAATTGCGTGACGATCCGGCGAAAAGGCGTCTCAACGCGCGGGACGCGGGCAGGTATCAAACTGTAATCTCTGGCCATGGCTTTTTGACGAAGTTCTATTGTCCGGTATTATTTCTGGCGGAGGCAACCCCACCTTGGCGCGTGCCCGGAAGACGGAAGACTGCTTGGAACAACTACACCGATTGCGCGGGGGGCTCCCGTCACCCGAGGCTGCAGAGGAACTGCGAGCTTTTCTGGGTCATCAGTCGAACCTGGTGGTTGCCAAGGCCGCTCAGCTGACGCGTGAGTTCGAGCTGCACGACCTGCGCACCGATCTGGTTCGAGCTTTCGACCGCTTCATGCAAGATCCCGCAAAGACGGATCGCGGTAGCTCCGCGAAGACAGAAGTCGTGCGCGCACTCGAGTCTTTGGGAGCACCCGAAGGGGCGTTGTTTCTCACCGGCATCCGCCACGTGCAGATGGAAGGCTCCTTCGGCCCGCCGATCGATACGGCGGCCGGCTTACGCGCGGCGAGTGCCATGGGTCTGGTGCATATGAATCACCCGGATGCCATTCTGGAAATCGTCAGCCTGCTCGTGGATCGCGAGGCTGATGCTCGCGTCGGCGCGGTGCGCGCGCTCGGCTGGTCGGGGCGGCCCGAATCCGTGCCTCTGTTGCGTCTGAAAGCGCTCGAACCGGAGCCGAGCGTCGACGTGATGGGCGAGTGCTTTACCGCGTTGCTCGCCATCGCGCCCGGGAGTTCCGTCGATTTCGTCGCCCGGAATCTCAATTCTCCGGATGCCGCTGTTGTAGAGGCGGCCGCCCTCGCGCTGGGGGAATCGCACCTGCCCGCCGCGGTGGAGGCACTCATAAATAAGTGGGGCGTATACGCGGCGGGAACATTGCGGTCCGCTCTTGTAGCGGGATTGGCTTTAGCGCGCACCGACATCGCCTTTGAGTTTCTGTTTTCCCGGATCGAGACGGCCAATGAGAAGGTCGGTTTCGAAATCGTCTCCGCGCTCGCCGTGTACCGGCACGATGATCGTATCCGCACCCGCCTGTCCGCTCTGGTCGAATCGCGGCCCAACAAGACACTACAGGACGCGTTCAATGCCGCGTTCGCACGGTCGTAAAGCGCTGCCTCAATTCCTCCGATAACAACCTCAGTCAGGGACGCGTGTCGTTCCATTGCCATCATGCTTGTACCAGCCGTCTATCCCAGCGCCAGCGCTATACGTCGCGCACCGCGACTGCTTGTGCCATCGCTCTCGGATTGCCTGTTCCTGGCCATCCTACTGTGGGGCTTTGCCGCCGGAAGCGGTTGGAGCGTGCTGTTGGCGGATGGCGATACGGGTTGGCACATCCGCACGGGCGAATACATTCTGCGCACGCATTCAGTGCCGACGCGCGATCTGTTCTCCTTCAGCAAAGCTAGCCAGCCCTGGTTTGCCTGGGAGTGGCTCTCCGACGTGACCTTTGCCGTGCTGCACCATTTCTGGGGGCTCAAGGGCGTGGTGGTGTTCACGGGTCTGGTGTTATCCCTGGCAGCGACCTTACTGTTCCGGTACGCCGTTTGGCGCGGTGCCAACGTACTTGTGGCTCTCGTGGCTACGCTGCTCGCGACCGGCGCCTCGACCGTACATTATCTGGCGCGGCCTCACATTTTCACCATTCTGGGACTGACGGTGGCTCTCTGGATACTGGAGCGCGACCGCCGCAGGCCAACACGTGCCGTCTGGTGGCTGGTACCAGGGACGGCCGTTTGGACCAATCTGCACGGGGGCTTTCTGGCAGCCATCGCGTGTCTCGCGCTGGTGACGGCAGGCGCGGCGTGGAAAGTGATGCTCGATCCGCCGGAAGCGCGCCGGTTTGAGGCCGTGCGCCGCTACGGTCTGCTCACCGGCGCATGTGCACTCGCGACCCTGGCCAATCCTTACGGCTGGCGCCTGCACCAGCACCTGGCGAGTTATCTGACCTCGGGCTGGATCCGGGACGCGGTGGAGGAGTTCCAGTCGCCCCGTTTTCGCTCGGAGAGCATGCTGCAGTTCGAGATCCTGCTGTTTGGCGGCGTCCTGCTGGTGCCGGTTCTGCTCCGGCAACGGCAGACCGGCGATCTGCTTGCGATCCTGTTCTGGGCACATGCAGCGCTGGTTTCGGCGCGCCACGTGCCGTTGTACGCCATCGTCGCCGCACCCATCTGTGCCGAGGCGGCCAGCAGATGGTGGGCTGAGTGGAGCGCCAGCTTCAAGGGCCGTTCTATCGGCGGGACGCTGCGCGATTGTCTTCGGGATTTCTCGGCGGAGCCACAGCGATCGAGCCTGTGGCCGCCGGTCATACTGCTGAGCCTGTCGCTGTACCCATGGAGCGGTCCGCGGGATTTCCCGGATAACAAATTCCCCGTCACAGCGGTCCAGCGGAACGCCGATTTGATTGCGCCCGCGGTCGGCTCACAACCGCGGATTCTGACGTCGGATCAATGGGGCGACTATCTCATCTACCACTTCTATCCCAAGGGGCGTGTGTTCGTGGACGGCCGCAGCGACTTTTACGGACCCGCGATCGGCCGCCAATACCTCGATTTGCTGAATGCCGCCCCCAACTGGGAAAGCACTGTCGACGCGTTTGGCTTCGACGTGGCCCTCCTTCCCCTTGAATGGCCGGTGGCGCAAGTGCTGATGCGACATCCCAATTGGCGCGTTCGCTACCTCGACCGCCAGGCTATTTTGCTGGAGCGAAGGGGTCATGTAGGGCTAAACCAAAAGCCCGATTCGACCGAAAGAATACACGAGGAGTAAAGCGAGTGACTTCGAAACGGTCCACGCGCCCGCCGGCAGTTCCTGGCGGCGCCCGGCGCAAAACGAGAAGGCCGCGAAACCTCGCTCATGACGCGTGGCTGTCGCCGTCGGGCAAACGGCTGGCCGAATTCGCACTGGCTTCGGGATTCCTTGCACCTCCGTTGATGGAAAGCAGCCGGCCCAGCGGCCGAAGAGAGAAGCAGGTCCTATGACGGCGATCGGCTTTGTCGCACTTACGGTTGGGGCTGCCGCGGTGGTTGAGGATCTCGCACGCCGACGGGTATCGAACTGGACCTCGGGAGCCGCTTTGCTCTCGGGATTTGCCGTTCACGGCGTGCAACGTGGCTGGCATGGTGTTGTAACCGCTGCCACGGGAGCGGCGGTGGGATTCGCGGTTTTCGCGGTTTTTTACTTCGTGAACGGCATGGGGGGCGGCGATGTCAAGTTGATGGCCGGGTTTGGCAGCTTGCTCGGACCGGGGACGATCCTTTGCGCCGCCTGGATTGCCGCCGTAGCCGGCGGAGTGATGGCTACGGCGAGTGCCGTGGTTCTAACGCTGCGCCAAACCTCATCCGGTAAGCGAGTGATGGCGCGTGCCGATGCCATACCTTTCGCGCCGGCCATTGTGGCGGGTGTGTGGCTGGCGGAAATTGCCCGGGGATAGAAATCGAACACAACGAGTGAACTATGGATCGAAGATTCTTAACCGTTTTAGCCATGAGCATCGTGCTGGCGCTGGTCGTCTCCGCGGTGTTCTATCAAGTCTCCGCCCGCGCGGCGCACAACAGGCCGAAAGTGGTCGAATTCCGCGATTTGGTAACGGCTGCTCAGCCTTTGCCGGTAGGAGCCACTGTCAGACGCGAGGAACTCAAGCTCGCCAAGGTACCCGGGGACCTGTTTCCGCACGGTGGTTTCTCGAAAGTCGAAGAGGTGATTGACCGCCCAGTGGTGAGCAACATCCTGTTGGATGAGCCGGTGCTCGAAGGCCGTCTAGCCGCCCGCGGCAGCGGATCGGGCCTCGCGCCCATCATCCCTCTGGGGATGCGCGCCGTCTCGGTGCGCGTCAACGATGTGGTGGGAGTAGCGGGTTTCGTGCTGCCAGGCATGCGCGTCGATGTGCTGGTCACCGGCAGGCCGCCGAACTTCAACGGCACCATCACTACCACGGCACTACAAAACATCGTCGTGCTATCCGCCGGGCAGACGTTGCAGCCGGAGTCCCGAGGACAGGCCATTAACACTCCCGTGGTCACCCTGCTGGTCACGCCTGAGCAAGCCGAAACGCTAACCCTGGCCGGCAATGAAGGCCACATTCAGCTCGTTCTGAGGAACGGGGCCGATCAGGTTACCGAAAAAACGACGGGTCGCGAGACCGCGGAGCTGTACGGCTTCCGCAAGAACAAAATCGAGCCCTCCGAAACGGCCGCTAAGCCAGCGCGACCCAGGGCTGCCCCGGCGCACGCTGCCGCCCAGCCCGCGCGTCCAGCCGCGGTCGCCGACGAAGTGGTCGTATTTCGCGGAAACCAGCGGACAGTGGAATTGGTGGGCGCAACCAAATCTCCGGAAGGAGCCAATTGAGCACTCTTATGAAGCGTACGTTTGGAGCAAAACCCCCGCATACGGCATGGAGCCGTTGCCTGCCGGCATTGGCGATTGCCGTCTCGCTGGCAGCCCAGGACCGTCCCGTTTCCTTGGCGCCTGTGCCGATGACGCTGAACATCGGCCGCAGCGTGGTGCTCGATCGCTCTGCCGATGTCACGCGCATTTCCATCAGCAACCCGGACGTGGTGGATGCCGTCGCTGTGACCACTCGCGAAATCCTGGTCAACGCCAAAGCGGTGGGACTTTCCTCTCTCGTGATCTGGTCCAAAAACGGTGAGCGCACCATGTATGCGGTGACCGTGGACCGGGACCTGGAACCCATCCGGCGGCTGTTGAAGGAGACCTTTCCGGACGAAGCCATTGACGTTCGCGCCGACCGCGACTCTCTCGCGCTGGTCGGGCACGCGAGCAACCCGGCCATCGCCGAACGCGCGATGGCCCTCATCGCCCCGCAGGTGAAAGCCGTTGTCAACAATCTGCAGATCGTTCCGGCCCACCCCGAAAAGCAGATCCTGTTGCGCGTGAAATTTGCGGAAGTCGACCGCACGGCAGCCAATTCATTCGGCATCAACCTTCTCTCCACTGGCGCATTCAATACGCCGGGCAGCATCGGCACAAACCAGTTCGCGGGCGGAACTCCGTCCGCGGTCAACGGCACCATAGGTAACCACCTCACGGGTTCGAGCACCAGCTTCTCACTGGCGGACGCGCTGAACATCTTCGCCTTTCGTCCCGATCTGAATCTCGGTGCGGTCATCCAGGACCTCGAATCCAAGGGCGTACTGCAGATTCTAGCCGAGCCAAACCTGGTCGCCACCAATGGCAAGGAAGCCAGCTTTCTTGTAGGCGGCGAGTTTCCCGTGCCGGTTCCGCAAGCGGGCGCCGCCCCGGGCGCCATCACCATCCAGTTTCGCGAGTTCGGTATCCGGCTGACCTTCACGCCGCAGATCACCAACAACAAAACCATCAAATTGCATGTCAAGCCCGAGGTATCGAGCATCGACATGGCCAACGCCGTCGTATTTAACGGCTTTACGGTGCCGGCTCTTTCCACGCGCCGCATGGAGACCGACATTGAGCTCGGCGAGGGGCAAAGCTTTGTCATTGCCGGACTGCTGGATGATCGAGTGACCGAGAATCTGTCGCAAATCCCAGGTCTGTCACATCTCCCAATTCTTGGAGCGATGTTCAAGAGCCACTCCGTCAGCAGAGCGAAGACCGAGCTGGTGGTCATAGTGACGCCGGAAAGTGCAAATCCGTTGTCCCCTGGAGACCCTAAACCACTGCCGCATATGCCCCGGGAATTTCTGCCCGGCGAGCCGGCCGCATCCCAGCCGTCCGACGCGGCGCATGCTTCACCGTCACTCCCGGTTGGCAAGTCCTCGGCCGTCACACACTGAGTCCGGCGATGGATGTAAACCACTCCAATTTGAGCCACCCATCCAGGCCACTGACGGCAGTTGCCATCTTGCCCAACCGAAGTCTGGCGCAACAGTTCTTGCGCGCGCTGCCGGAAAGCAGGGCATTTCAGATTGCCGCCGAGTGGACGGGGTATCCGGCTCTCGCAAAGCTCGAGTCGCAGCTGCGCCAGGCGCGGCCCGACGTGCTGCTGGTGGACGTGACGGCGGATCTGGCTCAGGCTACGGCGATCATCGCGGCTGCAGCCACCCTGGCGACGCCACTTCCCGTCATCGCCCTGCATGTCGCCAATGAAGCAGAGGCTCTGCTGGAGTGCTTGCGTGCAGGCGCCGTGGAGTTTCTTTACGTGCCATTTACGTGTGAGCTGCAGCTCCAGGCCGTGGCGCGAATTGCCAGCCTGCTTCCGGGCAGACAAGGCGCGGAAACGCGGCGCGGGCGCCTCGTCGTGTTCGCCAGTGCTAAGCCTGGGTCGGGTTCATCGACGCTTGCCGCCCACAGTGCCTTCGCGCTGCACGAAGTCACCGGGCAGCGAATTCTGCTCATTGATTTTGCCCTCGCCAGCGGCACCATGCGGTTGCTGTTTAAGCTGCCAGGCGTCCCTTCCCTCACCGAAGCACTGCGGGCACTGGAGGAAAACGGACTGCAACCTACAGCGGAAACCTGGGCGCCGCTGGTGCAGCGCAAGGGAGGCGTAGACGTGCTGCCCGCGCCCGACACTTTGTCGACCGGCGTGCCGGACCCCTCTAAGCTACGGAGAATCCTGGAGTGCGCGCGGCCGGTCTACGACTGGGTCATCGTTGATCTGCCCTCGGTATTCGAGCGCCTCAGTCTGCTCATGTTGCCCGAAGCTGACCATGGGTTTCTCGTGACTACTCCCGAGCTTCCCAGCCTGCATCTCACCCGCAAGGCGGTTTCACTGCTGGGGCAGATGGGGCTGAGCCTGGAGAATTTTCACGTCATCGTAAACCGCGCTGGCAGGGCGGATGAGGTGACGCTGGAAGCCATGGCCAAGATCTTTCGGGCGCCCGTATACGCCACGTTCCCCAATGACTACCTCTCGTTGCACAAAGCTCTCAGTGCCGGGCAGCCGATCGGATCCTGCGCGCTGGAGCGGGCCCTATGGGAGTTTGCGCGCGCCATCTGCTCCCAACCGCGCGCATCGGTTGCCCTAGCGGCCGGGCCAGCCTTGGAGAAAGCGTTGAAATCCAATGTCTAAACGGAGTCATCCATGTTAACTACCCATTCTGAGGGGAAACCGGCCCAGGAGCTGACCTGGGACCAGCGCCTGCTGCGCAATTCCGGGCGCAACAAGAATGCGCTTCGTCCCGAGTACCAAGAGCTGAAGTTCACGCTGCACCGCAAGCTGCTGGACCGGATCAATCTGGAGGCGCTGGCTACCATCGATAACCAGCGAGTCCGCGGCGAGGTGCGCCAGGCCGTGATCTCTCTGATTGACGGAGAGCCGACCTTGCTCAGCTCACTCGAGCGCCAGCAGATCTCCGAAGAGGTGTTGGACGAAGTGTTCGGACTGGGTCCGCTCGAGCCGTTGCTGCAGGATCCGACGATTTCCGACATTCTGGTCAACGGCTACAAGCAGGTGTACGTGGAACGCAGGGGCCTGTTGGAACAGACCACCGTCTGCTTCCGTGACGACGGGCATCTGTTGCGCATCATCGACAAGATCGTTTCCCAGGTTGGACGGCGTGTGGACGAGTCCAACCCCATGGTGGACGCGCGTTTGAGCGACGGCTCACGCGTCAACGCCATTGTGCCTCCGCTGGCGGTGGATGGCCCGCTGCTGTCCATCCGGCGCTTTGGCACCGACAAGCTCATGCCGAAGGATCTGGTGGAGAAGCAGGCGCTTACGGCGGGCATGATGGAACTGCTCGAGGCGGCGGTCAAGGCCCGGCTCAACATCGTCATCGCCGGCGGTACGGGCGCCGGGAAGACCACGCTGCTCAACGCGTTGTCGGCTTTCATCAACCCTAAGGAGCGCATCGTCACCATCGAGGACGCGGCTGAGCTCCAGCTCAAGCAGCCTCACCTGGCACGTCTCGAAACCCGCCCCGCGAACATCGAAGGCCAGGGTGCCGTGCGTCAGCGCCAGCTTTTGGTGAACGCTCTCCGCATGCGGCCTGATCGCATCGTAGTAGGCGAGGTGCGCGGAGAAGAAGCACTCGACATGCTACAGGCCATGAATACAGGCCATGACGGTTCGCTGACCACCGTGCACGCCAACAGCCCTCGCGACGCCGTTTCCCGGCTCGAGGTCATGATCTCTCTCGCCAATGCCAACATGCAAATGGTCTCCATTCGGCAGCAGGTTGCTTCTGCGGTTCACGTTCTGGTGCAGGCGGCCCGGTTAAGCGACGGCTCTCGCCGGGTGGTGAATATCACGGAGGTCACCGGCATGGAGGGCGACATGGTGACGTTACAGGATATCTTCGTTTTCGAAAAACGCGGTGTCTCTCCGGATGGCAAGGTGCTCGGCCGGTTCGCCGCCACTGGCATTCGCCCCAAATTCTCGGAAAAGCTGCTGGCGGCCGGGATCCGGTTCTCTGCCGAGATGTTCGACCAAACGCTCGAAATCTGAACCCTATGATCCTGGCCCTTTTCATTTTCGTCGCCGTCGTACTGGCAACCGCAGGCGGTTATTTCCTGTTCGAGAGCCGGATGCGACGCGCCGACCTGGACAGCATCAAGAGCCGCCTGCTGGGCACTGCGGGCAAGTCGCCCAAACGCAAGAGCGCGGCGCCGGTTCTGTTCCAAGCGGAAGATGGAAAAAAGGACCGCATGGTCCTGGAGCTCCTGAGGCGTTTCCAGTTGGGGCCTCGATTGCAAGAACTTCTGGAACGCGCCGGGCTGCGCTGGCCGGTGACGCGATTAGCCCGGCTCATTCTGACCGGCTGCCTCTGTGGTTTTGCCGCAGCCTGGTACCTACTGCCGGCGCCGCTCAATCGTGTCGGTTTCCTGACCGGCCCGCTCACTGGCGCGGTGCCCTTTCTGTATGTCTGGCGCAAGAGCCACCGGCGGCTGCTAAAGTTTGAAGGACAGTTTCCCGAGGGTCTCGAGTTCGTGGCTCGGGCGATGCGCGCCGGCCATGCTTTTTCCGTTTCGCTTGAGATGTTGCATCAAGAGTTCGACGAACCCCTGGCGGGCGAGTTCCGGCGCACCTTTGATGAGCAGAACCTCGGGTTGCCCCTCGATGTGGCGCTTGAAAAGCTGGCGGCGCGCATGCCGCTGCTCGACGTCCAGTTCTTCGTTTCGGCGGTCTTGCTGCAGAAACGAACGGGCGGCAACCTGGCGGAGGTTTTGGACAAGCTGGCGTATCTGATCCGGGAGCGATTCAAGCTGCGCGGCCGGATTCGCGCCATCAGTGCGCACGGCCGCATGACCGGGACGGCGCTTTCCCTCATCCCGGGCGCCGTGGCGGTGATGATGTTTTACGTGAACCCGCAGTACGTGATGTTCTTCGTCCATGATCCTACGGGACATTTGATGATGGGCGGCGCCATCGCCTTGCAGATTGCCGGGTACGCGGTGATCAAGAAGATAGTTTGCATCGAGGTATAACCCATGCTGCTGGCCACACTCCTAATTTTCGTCATGATCATGGCTGTCGGGATCATGCTGGGCTTGCAACTGTGGGCCCACCCGAAAGCGGCTATCGATCGCGTAACTGCCGCGACCGTGGAACCTGCCGCGGCTGCGGCCCATCCCAGCCTGGCGTGGCGGGACTTGGTGAAAAAGCTAGGCGCGCTTGTGCCCTCCGCACCCAAGGACTCTACCGTGATGTTACGGCGGCTCATGCGCGCCGGCTTCCGCGGCCCCAATGCTCTCAAGATGTTGTACGGGTCGAAGGTCATCCTAGCCGTGGCGCTGCCGGTGGCGGCCCTGATGGTTACGGCCAAATCGGACGCCGAGCCGAGCAAGAAGATCCTGTTCGTTGCGGCGTCGTTGGCAGTGGGCTTCTTCGGGCCCAACGAATACGTGCGCCATCGGGCGCGCAAACGGCAGAAACGCATCCTGCGGGGACTGCCCAACGCGCTCGATCTGATGGTGGTGTGCGTCGAGAGCGGCCTCGGGTTGGATCAGGCCGTGATCCAGGTGGCGAAGGAGTTGCAGTCCGCCTATCCGGAGATCAGCGAAGAGTTCAGTCTGATGAACCTGGAAATGAAGGCAGGCAAGCGCCGTGCGGACGCATTGCGAAATCTGGCAGACCGCACCGGCGTGGACGAGGTGAAAAAACTGGTGGCGGTGCTGGTGCAAGCCGACCGCTTCGGCACCAGCATAGCGCAAAGCCTGCGCGGCCACTCCGAATTCATGCGCGTGCAGACGCGCCAGCAAGCCGAGGAAAAGGCCGCCAAGCTGGGCGTCAAGCTGGTCTTTCCGATCTTTTTCTGTATTCTGCCGTCGCTCTTTGTGGTTACGGTTGGGCCTGTCATTGTGCGCATTGTGCGCGAACTGATCCCCATGATGGTCAACATGTAGGGCTGGAGTAGGAATCTGCTGGGAAAGGAGAACCGAAAAATGGATAACTCGATGATTCGCTTGCTATGTGCCATTTTTGCGCTGGTTTTTTTGGGCGTGATCGTGTTGCGGCGTCGCAAAAGCGCCGAATAAAGAGAAGACTAGCGTGGAGGCACGGGCGCGGACCGCAATACGCCGCGCCCTGTGCGCCTGGAGTTGCAGAGATCATGAAACCGATATTCGGCTTGAGTACACAATGCACCAGTTCCGTGGCGATTGCCGTTCTGGCGGCGTCATTCTTAGCTGGTTCGCCGGCCTTTGGCGCCACATTCGGCACAGTCGTGCCTTTGAAAGGACAGGCCGCCGACTTGGCCCTCGATGAGGTCCGCGGTGTGATCTACGCCGCGAATTTCGCCGGTAGCCGCGTGGACGTTGTGTCGCTCGCCACGCGCCATGCCAGCACCGCCCTGTCTGTAGCACCCTATCCCGGTTCTCTGGCCCTTTCACCGGATGCGCGCTTCCTGCTGGTGGCGCACTTCGGAAATTTCCAAGCGCCCAGTACTACGGCCAACGCCTTGACTCTGATCGACCTGACATCCGGCGGGCAACAGATGTTCACGCTCGGCGATCCACCGATGGGTGTGGCCTTTGGGGCCGATGGCCTCGCGTTGGTTGTAACCAGTACTGAGTTCCTGCTGCTGGATCCTCTTTCCGGCAGCATCCAGGTTCTCGATACGATCGCCGGTGTCACGGCAAAGACGCTGCCCGTGCCTCCGGCCACTTTTCCACCACAGATCACAACGGCGTCGGTTGCCGTGTCAGGGGACGGAAATTGGATCTTCGGCCTCACCGACACCATTTACTTCCGGTATGACGTCCTGAACCACCTGATCAGTTCGGTCAGTTATACGGCCACTCCTCCGCAGGGGCCGCGCGTCGTTAGCGTCAGCCAGGATGGCTCCTACTTCACCGCCGGCTGGGGGCTGTTCAGTGCCTCGGGCCTGCTGATCTCGGAGTTTTCGAATCCCTCCGGAGTACTGAACGTGGGCAGCCATGCCATTGACTCGGTGGCCGGGCTGATCTATGCCCAGATTCCGCAGGCGCAATCGCAAAGCGGCGGTTCGTCCGCCACGACAGCCCCGCCGGTCCTCATGGTAACCGACGCCGGCAACCTCACCATTCGCGATCAGCTGCAACTGCCCGAAAATCTCGCCGGCAAGTCGCTGCTCAATCGGGCGCGCGACACCATGTATTCGGTGTCAGACAGCGGCATCATGATCTTGCCCGTTGGCTCGCTGAATCTGGCGCACCGTCTGGCTGCTTCGCGCGAGGATGTGCTGTTCCTTGGTAACTACTGCACTCGTCAAGCCGCCGCCCAGGACGTTGTGATCTCGGATCCGGGCGGTGGCGCGACGGATTTCACCATCTCCGCCAGCATCCCGGGTATTTCGGTTGCCCCGACTTCGGGTGCGACGCCCGCTACCGTACACATCACGGTCAACCCACAGTTCTTCGCGAATCAGAGCGGCACCGTAGTGGCTGCTTTGCACCTCGCATCCCGCTCGGCTGTGAATCTCCCCGCCGATATCCGGGTGCTCATCAACAATCGGGCGCCGGAACAGCGCGGCAGCATCGTGGACGTGCCAGGAAAGCTGGTAGACATTCTGACGGACCCTGTGCGCAATCGTTTCTACCTGCTCCGGCAGGATAAGAACCAGGTGCTGGTCTTCGACGGCGCGAGCTTGCAGCAGATTGCCGCCTTGCGCACTTACAACACCCCCACGCAGATGGCGATCACGTTTGATCAGAGCTCACTGCTGGTCGGCCACGATAACTCACAACTCGCGTCCGCCTACGATCTGAACACGCTCCAGCCGCTCCCGCCGATTGCTTTTCCGCCGGGTCACTATCCGCGTTCCATCGCTTCCTCCGGTAACGCGACACTTGCGGCCTCGCGGGTGGCGGGGCCGGTCCACACCATCGATCGGGTTGACTTGCTCGGCCGTCTAGCTTTCACTCCCACCACGCTGGGTCCGTGGGAAAACAACATCAACGTGAATACCGTGTTAGCTGCCTCGCAAAATGGCAGTTCTATCCTGGCTGCCATGCCGGACGGCACGGTGATGCTCTACGACTCGACGGCGGATTCTTTCGTCGCATCCAGGAAGGATTTCCTGGCATTGGCCGGGGCTTTCGCGGCCTCCGACTACGATCTCTACGTCGTGGACTACCACCTGCTCGACTCGTCCCTTGCGCCCGTCGGCGATCTCGATGCGTCGAGCGGAGCCTCCTCGGGCTTTGTTTTCGGGGGACAGGCCGGCATCCGCACTGTGGTACCAAGCGTCCAGTCGTCCGGTGTTATCGAACGCGTAGATCCCAATCTAGTGCAAGCGATGCGGCCTACTGCTACCGCTGAGGCGGCGCTCACGGGCCAGCCAGGCTTTGCATTCACACGAACCCTGGCAGCACTCCCGAATGCCAGCGCCCTGGTGTCATTGACCGTATCCGGTTTCACGGCTATCGCATGGAACTACGATGCTTCGGTGGCGCCTCCCACGCTCACGCGAGTTGTCAATGCCGCGGATGGCTCTGCATCGGTGGCAACGGGAGGGTTAGTCACGGTTTGGGGTAACCATTTGAGCCCCGTTAATATCGCGACCAACGAGATTCCTGTTCCCACCGCCTTGGGTGAATCATGCCTCGCAATCAACGGGACACCCGCGCCCATGCTTTTCGTGTCCCCTAAACAGATCAACGCGCAGCTTCCGTTTGAAGTGGAAGGCACCGCCAGCATGGTCCTGCACACTCCCGGCGGAACCAGCAATCTCTTGAATTTCACAGTCCTGCCGGTCGCCCCGAGTGTGTTCCACAGTGGCGTGGCGGGCCCCCAAACGGGAATTCCGGCCGTTTTCCGGGCCAAGACCAATCAACTGGTCACGACCGCCAACCCCATTCACCTGGGCGAAGCCATCATGATCTACGCTACCGGCCTTGGCACCACACTGCCGCCCGTCGCAACCGGGTTCGCCGCTTCACCTTCTCTTTCTGCAGCGGCGGTTGCGCAACCCGCTGTCACACTAAGCGGCCTCACACTGCCCCTCTACTATGCCGAACTCGCACCCGGCCAAGTGGGGGTGTATCAGATCAAGGCCTTCGTTCCCGGATGGGCGCCGACCGGCATGCAAGTGCCGCTGACTATTAGCCAAGGGTCGGCTTCGACCACCGTGATGGTGCGAGTTATTCGTTGAGGCAACTACCAGAAAAATATGAAGATCATATCAAGTTTGCTTTTTGCCGCGCTGTTAATCGCGACGCCCGCCTGCCTGGCCCAAAACTGGGAGGTTGGAGGCATGGCCGGCGGGGGATTCACTAACGGAGTGACGGTTTCGACCGCCCAGGGCAATGCCACCGCGGGTTTCGCTCATGGCCTTACCACCGGCGTGTTACTGGGACAGACCCTCTATTCCAGGGTCAGCGGAGAACTCCGCTACTCGGTCGACTTCAGCGATCTGCGCATTTCCGATTCCGCCACGTCGGCTACGTTTAAAGGCCAGACCCACTCGATTCACTACGATATTCTGCTGAGTGCCCGTTCGCGCGAGGCGCGCGTTCGACCGTTCGTCCTGGCCGGTGGTGGAATGCGAGACTTTCGTGGCGTAGGCACGGAAGCGCCCTACCAGCCTCTTAGCAGTTTTGCTCTTCTGACCAAGACCAGCCAGTGGGTGCCCGTCGTGACGTTCGGTGGTGGCATAAAGTACGCCATCAGTCCACGAGTTCTGCTGCGTTTCGAAGTGCGGGATTATTTCAGCCGTTTCCCCACACAGGTGATCGCCCCGGCACCGGACGCACACCTATCCGGATGGCTGAACGATTTGGTAGCCATGGCTGGCCTCAGTTTCGTATTCTGAGGCTGCGTGGCCGTAGACTTCAATGTACTTTCAGATCACGCTGTTCAACATTGTCACGTTGTTCTTGATGATGGCGACGTTACTCGTCGCGGTGAAGCGATTCTCGGCGCGCGTCGACAGCAATTTGCCTCTCACCTACTACGGACTTCTGCTCGCATACTGGCGCGGTAACGCGTACACGCTGGACAACTACTGGGTGCTCGGCGGTCTGCTGTGCGGTTTGCTCCTGCGCTTCGAGTTCCTGGGCGGCGCCGTAGAGAAGCTGATTCGCGGGCTCGAGCAGTTGGTGTTTGTTTATGTAGCGATACGCTGCGTAAAACTTATCCTGCAGTGGTGATGCTACCGCTCGACCGGGAGCCCGGCCTGCTGCCATGCCCGCCAACCACCATCGAGTGAAATGACGTTGTTGTAACCCATCTTCTGAAGTGCGTCCGCCGCCAGTGCCGAACGGAAGCCACCACCGCAATAAAGCACGATCCTGCTGCTCTTGTCTGGAGCCTGGGTCTCGATGTCTCTCTCGATAATCCCCTTGGCGAGATGTGCCGCGCCCGCCGCATGGCCCGCTGCCCATTCGTTGTCTTCCCGCGTGTCAATGAGTAACAGCGCCTGACCGTCGGCTCGCATCTTCTTATAGCCGTCAATATCCGTCTCACGGATGCGCGATTTCGCTTCATTGACCAGTTTAAGGAATCCTGGATTGTGCGCCATGAGGGTTTTCTCCAAGTCTATTCGACGCGCTTGATCTGCGCGCCCACAGCCGCCAATTTCTTCTCGATTTTCTCATAGCCGCGATCCATGTGGTACACGCGATCTATCACCGTTTCGCCATGCGCCACGAGCGCCGCCAGCACCAGCGATGCGCTCGCGCGAAGGTCGGAGGCAATGACTCCAGCCCCGGTCAGTTCCTTCCGCCCGGCTACGATGGCCTGATTCCCTTCCAACCGGATATTGGCTCCCATGCGTGCCAACTCCTGCGCATGCATGAACCGGTTCTCGAAAATCGTTTCCGTGATGATGGCAATCCCCTCCGCTTGCGTCATGAGCGCCATGTATTGCGCCTGCAGGTCGGTGGCAAATCCGGGGTATTCCGCTGTGGAAACATCAGCCGAGCGGAGCCCGCCCTCGGTGCGCACACGCAGCGTTGACGAGTCCACCTCGGCAACGTCCGCGCCGGCGGCTTGCAGCTTCATCACCAGAGCGGCAACGTGCTCGGGCACGCAGCCCGTCACATGAAGATCGCCGCCCGTAATCGCCCCCGCAACCAGGAACGTCCCGGTTTCGATGCGGTCCGGAATGATTGTGTGATCGGCGCCCCGCAGGTGTCCCACTCCCTGAATGCGGATCGTGGAAGTCCCCGCTCCTGCGATTTCGGCTCCCATCTTCGTCAGCAGCGCCGCCAGGTCAACTACCTCGGGCTCGCGCGCCGCGTTTTCGATGATGGTTTCGCCACGGGCCAGCACGGCCGCCATCATCAGATCTTCGGTGCCCGTCACAGTAATGCGCTCGAATCGTATGGCCGCCCCGCGCAGGCCTTGCGGAGCAGTCGCCTCAATGTATCCATGGGTTTGTTCAATCTTGGCGCCGAGCTGCTCCAGACCCGCCAGATGCAAGTTGATCGGCCTCGCACCGATAGCGCAGCC
Organism: Bryobacteraceae bacterium; assembly: GCA_035297145.1. GTDB lineage: Bacteria > Acidobacteriota > Terriglobia > Bryobacterales > Bryobacteraceae > QHXW01. The sequence continues at coordinate 7,145 of DATGZN010000001.1, read as the reverse complement.
TCCAGGCAGCGACACCCGGGCCCGGCTTGCCCGGGCCACCAAGGGGCCCAGCACCAGGCTCGAAGCGCGCATGGTCTTCACCAACTCGTACGGAGCTTCCGGCGAGCGTACGTCAGCCACCTGAATTTGTACGCATTCGCCGTCAACATCGGCCTTCGCCCCGATGTCCACCAGCAGCCGCTGCATCGTGCGAACATCCCGCACGCGCGGAATCCGGCGCAATAGCACCGGCTCGTCGGTCAACAGCGTCGCCGCCAGTGCCGGTAGCGCTGAGTTCTTGGCGCCGCTCGTGGCGATCTCTCCGCGCAGGGGTGATCCGCCTCTTACTACGAACTTATCCATGATCTGATTCCCGTACCGCCTCCGAAACCCGACCCCGCGCCGCAGCCAGCCGCTGCTCCGCCCAAACCCGGTCAACGTTCAAGCGGCCCATCACAATAGCCACGCGGACATTCCCGCCTGCTTCCGCCAGCAGTTCCACCGCGCGCTCGTGCGACACCTTCGCCGTGCTTGCAATGATCCTGCGCGCACGATCTGCCAGCTTTGCGTTCTTGGGTTGCACGTTCACCATCAAATTGCCAAACACGTATCCGAGCCGGATGAAACTGGCGGTGGTCAGCATGTTCAGAACCATCTTCGTCGCCGTCCCCGCCTTCATGCGTGTAGATCCTGCCACAACTTCGGGTCCCACCAGCAACACGATCGGAATTTTCACCGTCCGCGCCAGCTCTGAATCTGGCGTGCAACTGATGCCGATCGTCAATGCCCCCATTTGGTTCGCCTCGGCGATGGCTCCCAATACATAAGGTGTGCGCCCGCTCGCCGCAATTCCAACCAGCACGTCGTTTGCCGAGAATCCGCTCTGCCTAAGATCGCGTATTCCGATCGCCGGATCATCCTCTGTCGTCTCCGTCGCGCGAGCCAGCGCGGCCTCGCCACCGGCGATGATCCCCCGTACCATCTCCGGCGCCACATCGAATGTTGGCGGACATTCCGCGGCATCCAGCACGCCCAGCCGGCCACTGGTTCCCGCACCAATGTAGACTAGGCGCCCTCCGCGCTCGAACGCATCCACGATTGCATCTACAGCTTGTGTGATCCCTGGCAGTTCACGCGCAACCGCCCCCGCCACTTTGCCGTCTTCATGGTTGATGATGCGGAGAATCTCGCCAGTGGGCAGGGCATCGATTCCCTCGGAAGCGGGATTCGGATGCTCCGTGAGCAGGTGTTCCAGCATGGCGCCCCGCTAGGCCACGCCTGCCTTGCGCATGATGGCGCGTGTGGTCTCCAGGCCCAGGCGGGCGCCCTCTTCAGGCGGCAGGTTTTTCAGCCCACGTCCGAAGACTTCGGGGCTGATACCTTCGTCGTAGCCGATCTCCTTGAGCGCGCGGAAAAAGCTCACCAGATCGATGATTCCTTCGCCCGGCATCAGCCGCTCGTCATCGCGAATTTTGTCCGGCGGTAATGCTGGCGAGTCATTCACCTGCACATTGATGATGTTCTCTTTCCCAGCCGCCATGATGTCCTTTACTGTCGCACCCGCGTGATGCCAGTGCCAGGAGTCCAATTCCAGCCCCACATTCGGCCCGATCTCTTTCGCAAACTCCAGCATCTCGTCCATGCGCCAGATGAATTCGTAAGGGAACATCTTGCGCAAGTGCAGCGGGCCCAGAAATTCGAGTCCCAGTCGCACATGGGAGCGTGCCATGATGTCCGCGGCCGGGCGCAGGCGGTCTTTGTATATTTTGCGCTGCTCCGCCTTGGGTCTCTCAGACGACGACAACAGATATGTATTCATCCGCGGGCATCCGACGGCGGCCAAGAACTGTGCGGCACTCTCTAGATTCGCCAAATCGCGTTTGTATGTCGCGTCATCTTTGCGAAACTCTACCGGAAAGCCGCCGACGGCCGGCGTCAACTTGGTTTGCGCGAGCAACAATCGCGTCGCCTCCAGGCCTTCCTTCATAGCACCGGAAGTCGAGACATCCACCCCGTTGAATCCAACTTTTACCGCCAGCCGCGCAAACTCGGGCCACGGCACGCGATCCGCCACCAGCGTACTGTTCAGCGAAAGATACATGGCTTCTCGATGCCCGGATCAGATACGCGTCAGTAATTCCGCGTTTTCTCGATCCGCGGCCGCTCCGCCCGGCTGAGCGATTTCACTCCCGCGAGTTGGGTGTCCGCACCTGCCAGCTCTCCGACGTTCGCCACTACCTTGTGCACGGCTCGCGCAATATCTTCGACGTCGGCTTCATCTCCGAGAAGCAAAAATTGAGGCAGCCACACGGCTTCATCGTATGCCGCGCGTTCCGAAACCGGGCAAGAGCACTTGTGATAATTCACTACCTCGTCGCGCCCTAACTTAAGTTGCGGAAACGCTTCCGCGTCCACATGGAACAGATCGCTGCGATAAACCGGCTCGTAGAATCTTCCGTCAGAAGGAATGCCTTCTTTGTCCAGAGCAGCCACGAAGAGATCTCGCGAAACCTCGGTGCGGCGATAGCGAAATACGTAATTGTAAATCGCCTCGCGCGTGAGCCCTGGTTGCGACGGCAAAGGGCTGATTCCGTCAATTTGCGAAAGCCGCTTGGTCAGCAAAGCGGCATTGCGGACTCTGCGTGCCGCCAGTTCGGGCAGTTGCTCGAGCTGGCCCTGTAGAATCGCCGCTTGAAACTCCGTGATGCGATAATTCGAGCCCAGCACGCGCTTCTTGTATTGATCGGTCACGCTGGCGCGCCCGCAATTGACAACAGACTGCACTACCTCATGGCAATCCAGGCGCGAGGTAATGACGATCCCTCCCTCGCCCGCGGTCATGATCTTGCTGGATTGAAAACTGAAACACCCAAGGTCTCCCATGGACCCCGCGCCCCGGCCCTTGTATTGGCCGCCATGGGCGTGAGCGCAATCTTCGATGATCACTAGCTTGTGCTCCGCCGCCAGCTTGAGCAGCCCGTCCATCTCGGTGAATCTCATGGCAAGGTGCACCGGAATGATGGCCCGTGTCCGCGGCGTGATCGCTTGCCGTGTGCATTCGACGTCCAAGCAGTATGTGTCCGGATCGACATCGGCGAATACCGGCACGCCCCCGGCAAACAGAACTGCGGCTGCAGTTCCGTCCCACGTGTAAGCGGGCACAATCACCTCATCGCCGAACTGGAGTCCCGCGGCCTGAAGCGCTACTACCAGCGCAATCGTTCCATTGACCAAGCAGACCCCATACTTCGCTCCGTGGTATTCGGCAAACTCCCGCGCAAACTCACTGGCAAGATGGTTTGGAAATGGATACCCGCCCCAATTGCGGCTTTCCAGAACAGTTTCGAGGCGTGCCAGATCGCCGGGCGCCGGTTGCGGCCATGCGGGGAAAGGGCGGTTACGCGTCGCCGCGCCGCCCAGAAGTGCCAGGTTACTCATATGCAGCCTCCATCATAAGAACGCACATTGCTTAACTTGCGTCCTACCGCATTGTCTGCAGATACTTGCCGGTTGACGCGTCGACAAAAACGGAAAAATTGCTCGTGCCCACGCTCTCGCCCCAAATCACGCGCCAGGCCGCGTCCGGAAACTGCTCCGTCTTCTCCAACAGAAAGGCAATGGGCTTGTCTGGATTCTTCTTTTCGTAGTCCGCCGCCTTCGCCAGCGCCGTCTGGTACACCTCATCCGAATCCGTTTTCACGGCCGCAATCAGAAACGGTGTCGCGGTCCGTGCTCCAGACCAGCCCTCTTCCAACCCCGCGAAAACTCCCTTGTGCAGGTTCCCTTCCGCCTCCACAACGGAATACGTATAGCTGCGCTTTCGCCCCGTTTGTTGCGAGACGAAAGTCGCCTCCCAGGCGGCCGCCTTGCCACGCTCGCGCTTCACATCCGGAAGATCGATGCTGTGCAATTGCAAGACCTGAACGTCAGGCGCCCATCCGCGCGCCATATTGAACATTGAATAGAGCGCGGACCGGCCTTTGACAGGCTCCGGCGGCGCCACCGCTTTTTTCTCCGCGGGCTGCGGCGATTCGGAGCACCCACACACCAACAGGAGCGGCACGGCCGCGAAGGCAGTTAACATCAGTTTCATATTGTGCGATCTCATTCTACCGAACGCGCCGCTGACGCGCTACACCCGCGCGGGTAGCGAGTTTCAAGCAGATGGGCGGCTCCATTTCGGAATTCCTGTGACATAATTGAGGAACTCAAGCGGGAGGTTTCCTATGCTTCACCGGCATGGATTGTGCGTTGCTCTCTTGACGGTTTCCGCGCTGTTCTTGTTCTCATTACCCGCCAACTCCCAGCACAGCGCTGGTGGAGGAATGAGCACTGGTACAGGCGCCGGCTCCCGAACCAGCCCCAGTTACCCCAATGGCAACACGACCTCGAGTACAAACACAACCCCTGACGTGGGCGGCCGAGGACTTTACCTTTCCGGCAAGGTGCAGATGGAGGATGGCGCCGCGCCGCCGGAGCCCGTCCTCATCGAACGCAGATGCGGTTCAGGCTACCGGAAAGCCGAAGGATACACGGATTCCAAGGGGCGGTTCAGTTTCCAGTTGGGGCAGGAACAGGGGGTTACGGCGGATGCGACCTTCGAGACCGTAACCGGCGGGCCGGGCGGCTCAAACGGATCATCGGGCACCCCGCCGAACACGATCAACAGTTCAGGCGCCAACTCCGCAACCACCACATCCAGCCGTCGTCTCATTGGCTGTGACCTCACGGCTTCCCTTGCGGGTTTTCGGTCCGATTCGGTCAACCTCGACCAACGTCGCCGGCTCGATAATCCCGACGTGGGCACTCTTATCCTCCATCGGCTGTCCAACGTGGAGGGCTCCACCATCAGCGTTACTACTCTCCAAGCGCCGAAGGACGCCCGCAAGGCCTACGATAAAGCGCGCGAAGCATTGCATAAGGACAAAACGGAAGAAGCCCAAAAGCAATTTGCGAAGGCAGTGGAGCTTTATCCGCAGTTTGCCGAGGCGTGGTACCAGTTAGGCGGTCTGCAAGAAAAGAACAACCAGGCCGCCGAGGCCCGCAAGTCCTACTCCCAGGCAATTGCGGCCGATCCCAAACTGATCAGCCCGTACCTGCCCCTGGCGCGTCTCGCCTTGCATGACAAGAACTGGGAGGACGTGGCCGATACGACTGGCCTCCTGCTCAGGTTGGATGCCATCGATTTCCCCGAGGCTTACTACTACAACGCTGCCGCCAACTTCCGCCTGAAAAAGTTCAGTGATGCGGAATCGAGCGCCCGCGAGGCTTTGAAGCTCGATACCGCGCACCGCTTCCCACAAGCCGCCCACATCCTCGGCGTCATTCTTTACCATAAGAACGACTATGCCGGCGCGGCTGAGCAGTTACGCAATTACTTGCTGGTCGCGCCGAACGCGCCCGATTTGGCCCAGGTGAAAGGGCAACTCGCGGAGCTTGAGCACCTCGCCACCGCGTCGAAGGCGAGTTCCGAAGCCCCCCAACAGCAATAGATTCCGAGCCGCGACCAGAGGGAGCGGTCGTTCTGCACCGCAGCTGGCCATCTCTTGTTGATGTTCAACACGAGTTGAGCTATCCTCGTGTTGACCGCCCAAGCGAATCGCCATGAAGACCCATCCCGAAGTCTTGCAGGGCACTCTCGATCTGATGGTGCTCAAAACCCTCGACGCCCTGGGCGCGATGCACGGTTACGGAATCGCCCAGCGCATTCAGCAGATCTCACAGGATGTTCTCTACCTCAATCAGGGCACGCTCTACCCGGCCTTGCTGCGCCTGGAGCAGCGCGGCTGGATCCAATCCGAATGGGGCGTGTCCGAAAACAATCGCAAAGCCAAGTACTATTCGCTGACCAAAAGCGGTCGCAAGCAGCTCCGCGAGGAAACCGAAGACTGGCAGCGTATGTCCACCATCATTAACCGTCTGCTAGAGACCCCCGGATAGCCGTCGTCAGCTCATCCGCGCATCACACGTTGTTTCGTTTCTTCGAAAAGTGATGGCGGATTTCGAGGCATAGCGGCAAAACCATCCTGACTACCTTGAATTTCTGCGGCGGCTCGACGGCGCGATGCGAGCGTACCAGAATGTCGGAGAAAGAATCGAGCGCACAGGATCTGCGATTTCGGAGCTTGAGCAAAGAACGGTGGCCCTCCGGAGCTGGTCAGACCGTGTTCGCAGACCCGCTCAAGCTGCTGAGCTTTCTGTAAAAACGGCAGGCTCTCGCGGTCCCGATGCTGGCTCACGCGCGAGCGACCCATCGAGGCTGCGCACACGGCCTGGATCAAGCTTGATCGCCGTCTCCAGTTGTTTGATTAAGTCGGGTCACCGCCCTTTTTTATACCGGGATATCGGAAAGTTCGATAGCCCCGCAGCTTCCTACGAGCAGGGCATGATGATTCTGGGGGGAAGTTCGCGCGGTTGCTGACTAAAACTGACCGGGATTTCTCTGTTTCTGCCCTTCTTCGACAGGTACAGATGTGTCCCGGTCAGGGTCATGCCTTGTACTGCACACCTAGTAAAAGAGCATATTGACGCCGGGCACCGCTACAAAGCCGCACGAAGGCCCGCCCCAAGGATACAGTGCGCCGTTCCATATGGTTAATACGGATTTGAAGGAAGGATACCCGTGGTAGACCGCGGTATCCACGAACGCCGTATCCGGACTCGCTGGGAACTCAGTACAACTGGTTACGTTATAGGCCTCGAGAACGCCGGCATAGGCCCAGTTCCACGTGTGCCCGGATTCAGAAACGATCAAACCCGACGAACTATGGGTGGTTGTGTCCACCGCCTGAATATTCCAATAGTTTTTCCCGCTCGAAACACTGGTAATGGCGGTGGTGCCTAAAATCGTATCTCCTGGGTAGACGGTCTCACCGGTGCTATGTACCGTGGTTTTGCCCACCTTCCAGCTCGCGATTACCCAATAGTTGCCGCCGATCGTGCCGCCGGCCGAAGTCGCTCCGTATTGCAACACCGGCTGTATGATCAGATTCTGGGTGGATGGCTCCAGCCCGTTGAACATATACACCAGGGCGCCGTTTGCCGTGGGATAATTCGGTACGGTCCATTTTCCCGTGATCTTGTCGATGTTGTCTCCGCTTTTCAGCGGAACGTTCTCCTGAAGCGCTTCCACCCAGCCGTTTCCTGTGCCTGGCGCGTCCACAAAC